>NZ_LMFF01000020.1:0-195774 GCF_001427205.1 Rhizobium sp. Root491 | reverse complement strand
GCGTAAGCGCGATTTTCGATGCGCCTAGACGGCCTCTTCAGGCGTAATCGCGCACGGGTTCTAGCGGTACCTAGCTTTATTGGGCATTTGCCCTGGAGAAGTTGAACGGCAAGAGGTCGCCGATGTCGGCAGTTTCTTCGCGCTGAGGTAACTCAGTGAGGACGTGGCGCAGCCAAGAGAGTGGATCGACGCCGCAAGCGCGGCAGGTCAGCATGAGACTGTAGATCACGGCGCTGGCCTTGGCTCCGTCAGCGGTATCGCTGAACAGCCACGATTTCCTACCGGTGGCAAAAACTCTGATCTCGCGTTCCAGAATGTTGTTATCGATCGGCATCCTGCCGTCGCTGGTGTAACGTGTCAGGTAATCCCATTGGTTCAGGGTGTAGGACACAGCATCGCCGAGCTTGGTATCCGGTACGACCTTCGGCGCGATGTTATCGAGCCACGTCTTTAGGGCGTTCAGGACAGGCAGGCTGTGCTGCTGGCGGAAACGGCGAATGCAATCGGCCTTTGTCTCGCCTGGATCTGGGGTCTTGTCTCTCGCCTGCCTTTCGATCCGGTAGAGCTGTTCGAAGAACCTGAGAGCTTGCTCCGGCGGGCCGCCACCATTCTTTCTCGTCTTGAGGGCATCAACGAAGCGCCGCCTGGAGTGAGCCATGCATCCGACATGGGTTGCGCCATTCAATGTGCGCCAGGCGGTGTAGCCATCAGTGACGAGTATGCCACGGTAGTCACCAAGGAAGGTCTGCGGATAAATCTGACCGCGGCCGGGCTGGTAGTCGAGAAGCACGATCGGCTCGTCACTGTTCTCGCTGCTGCGGTACGCCCACATGTACGACGTGCTGGTGGCTTCCTTGTCCTTTTCCTTCAGCACCTGAACCGTCGTCTCATCGCCATGGATGAGAGACTGCGATTGCAGCCGCAGCTTCAAGGCATCGTAGATGCGATATAGATGCTTCTCGCTCGAGCCGATGACCCAATGCGCAAGAGCGCCACGGCTAATCGGAACGCCAGCACGCTCGAATGTCTGAGCCACGCGGTAGAGCGGCGTGCCATCTACGTATTTGTGGACGAGAGCAAAGGCGAGCGTCGACGCGGTGGCGATGCTGCCCGGCAGGGGTTGCGTGGGCATGGGCGCGATTACGACAGGCGTGTTAATCCCTGTACGGTCACAGTGCCGGCAAGCGTATTTGAACCGTACGTTCTGCAGGACCTTTGCCTTGACCTCGATATGGAGCTGCTCGCTAACGGCTTCGCCCATGCGATGCATTTGGCTTTTGCAGCAGGGGCAAGCCTTCTGATCGTCAGCAAGGTCGTATTCGACACGCTCGCGCGGCAGGTCTGCCGGCAGAGGCCTGCGTCCACGCTTCTTTCCCGTTTGACCTTCTACCGCTGGCAGGCCGGTGTCCGGAAGCTCGACAACATCGCCCGCCTCGCTGTCATCCTCGACCGCAGCCTCTTCGGCCTCGTTGAAGAGACGATCAATGTGCTTTTCACTGCGCGGGGCAAAGCGGTGCAGCTTTGCCAGTGCCAGTTCTTCTTCAAGCTTGACGACCCGCTGCGAGAGCGCTTCCTTCTCGGCTTTGAGCGCCGCGATTTCGGCAGCATTGGCTGCCAATTGCGCCATCAGTTCTGCAATGCTCGGTTCGCCGGTGCGCGTCATCAGATTCTTGAATCTGAACCGYCCCTGCGCGTCAATCGCAATTTGCCATCCTCAGCCAGCAATCTGATACTGCCGCACGGGATGGCGGACCATCGCATCGATATCGATGCCATCGAGGATCCAGTGGAGTTGCTCTGTCGTCAGCGTCACCACCGCAGTTTCCCGGCGGGGCCACCTGAACCGGTCTTCCGTTAGCTTCTTCAGGACCATAACAAACCCGGACCGATCAAAGAACAAGAGCTTCACCCGGTCACGCCTGCGATTGCAGAAGGCAAACACCGATGGAGCAAACGGGTCTAGCTCCATCACCTCTTGCACAAGGACCGCGAGGCTGTTGATGCCCGCGCGGAAATCGATGGGTTCCCGATGGAGGTAGACCTTCAGATCAGCGCCCAGTCTGAACATGGCTCAACGCTCCTATGATTGCCGCCAGACCATCGACATCGCTGCATTCCAGCGTCAGGCTGACCCCGTTCGGCAGCACCGCGCTCAGCTTGGATGCATGAGATCGCTTGCCGACCGGCTCCACCTTCGTCAGTGGACCGCTGGCAGAAGACGAGTGCATATCTGTAGCTATCTCAACCGGAACGAACGTAGATACCGCAGGCAAAGCACTATCTTCTTTGGCTCTCTTCACCCACTTGCGAACGAGATTGGCGTTGACGCCGTGCTCCAGAGCTAGACGCGAAACCGAAACGCCGGGCTCTAAACACGCTGCGACAAGCCGGTCTCGGGAGGCAGGGTCATATCGACGGCGGCCGTCGCGGCCAACAAGCCGCACCTGCAGTTTAGGAGTATCGTCCATGATTTGGTGTCCACCTATTTTTGGTGGACACTTCATGCATCAGAGCACTGCGCTTCAGAAGGTGCACAGAAATTCGCGCTTACCNCCGTCGCGGCAAACAAGCCGCACCTGCAGTTTAGGAGTATCGTCCATGATTTGGTGTCCACCTATTTTTGGTGGACACTTCATGCATCAGAGCACTGCGCTTCAGAAGGTGCACAGAAATTCGCGCTTACCTAGTCGCGATTACTCGCGACGTTTGAATTGTGACCTCGTCAATCGGTGGATGCGGACGGTCGCCGTCAATTTTTAAACGGGTTCTCGTATCATCCGGAATGAGGGTCTTAAGAGGCGTTGACCTTTAGGTCGGCCATCACCTCAAGGACGGTCAACTTGTGTGAATGCCCGTCACGGCCCTTCCACTCGATCTGCTGTCCGGGAGAAAGACCAAGAAGAGCAGCTCCAATCGGGGTCAGCACGCTGACCATTGAGCGTTCGATGTCGGCGAGGCCGGGGTAACAAAGAGTTACCGTCTTTCTGGCTCCGCCTTCCGTCAGGTAGGATACCGTCGATCCGACCGCCACTGCGTCTGCGGGGAACTGGTCATCCTCTACGACATCAGCACGCTCAAGTTCGATAAGCAACTTCTCGGCATCGTCGAGGTCGCGCCCCGGTGCCGCGAGTGCAAGAGCGGTCAGACGAGCGTGGTCAGTCTGCCGGACGATGATGGACGGCTTTGTGTAATCAGTGGTGTTCATTTCATATGCCTCGTACCCCGGCCGAATAGCTGCGTTTTAAAAAGACTGCTTGTGGAGGGTGAGGTCGCGCAATCCCGCAGGATTAAAGCCCGGGTTCAGACGCGCGACAGCAGTCTACGTCCCGGGCTAGTATCCTTCGACGGGATACTCTCGGCAGAGGCGAAATTTATGTGAATTGCCAATTTTCAACATGGTGCCCTAATCATGGCATGCCTGAGGGGGAAGTCAAGAAGCGCTCCGTGAGACGCTGCCCGGCGCTTTTGATCTCGGCAAGTGCCCTTGACTTCATGGCACCTTCCATAAATGCTAGGTTGATGTTGAACGAGAGCAAAAGACGCGCAGTGAGCGCTTTCAGGGTCTGCCCCATCGCAGGATCGTAACCGGGTCCGGCCACTGTCGCCTGCCGGATCCAGAGTGGCTACGTGAATACGTTCGCCTTACCATCTGCGGCAAGTCTCTCTTCAAACAAGTCAACGCCCTTCCTCTAGCGATGGGGTTGTTGGGCAGGTCACAATAAACATGTCTTCACTCAGCCAAACCATGCCCATAATCGGGGCAACAGACTTTCACACACTTAGCCGCCTGACGCTCGTGGCCCTGACCAATGATTTCGACGTCGGCCCCGACTTGAGTGAGAAGCTGGAAAACTCCTGGGTCTTGGCAGACGAACAGGTCTCGCTCGACACGGTCTGCCTAGGATCAACTGTCTCGTATGATGTAGAGGGGCAGCAACGCCAGGTTACCCTTGTTCTCCCGAATGAAGTGCTGGCAGACGCGGGCCGCTTGTCTGTATTGACGCCTGTTGGCGTGGCGCTCTTGGGCCTTAAGCCCGGGCAGCGCGGGGAGTGGAATTCTCGCGATGGACACAGAAATCAATTGACTGTCGTCCGGGTCGGCCGTGCCGGTTTACGACGAGCAGCCGCGGAAGCCTTCAGCCACCTCTCAACGCGATGATATCGACGCAAGAAAGGTCTGCAGGACCGGATGTCTGCGCTTGCTTGCGCACGTTCCTCCGCCCTTTGAACGCACCAACAACATCTGTTTCGTATGGTGCTTCAGATGTTTGGCCAACAAAAGTGGACCAAGGCTTCCCTTATCGCGGCAGCACAAGCTGTCCGGAGCAATCATGGAAAAAGACACACATTTTACTGGAATGCGGGGGCGGGCAGGTTTTGCGCAGGGACTTGGCTGGATGGCGCTGAGCATGGCGTCCTTCATAAGCATGGCTGTCGGGTCTCGCGAGCTCGCATCGACCTTGTCGATCAGACAGGTGCTGTTTTTCCGGGCTCTCGTCGGTCTCGGCGTAATTTTGCTGGTGGGACGGTCACTCCTGCCGCAGATCCTTCAGAAGAAACTGTTTCCAAGGCATCTCGCCCGAAACGTCGTTCACTTCACCGCCCAGTATTTCTGGACCATCGGCGTGGTCTCTCTCCCACTGGCCTCGGTCTTTGCACTCGAATTTACGATGCCGATCTGGGTTGCATTTTTCGCCTGGCTTTTTCTCAAGGAGCAGCTAACTGGGCCGCGGCTTCTCGCAACCCTTGGCGGTTTCATCGGTGTTCTGGTGATAGTGCGTCCAGGATTCGGCGTCATTGATCCGGCTGCTGGTTTAGTGCTGCTGGCGGCCGCCGGCTATGGGCTTTCCTTAATTCTCGTCAAGCAGCTCACGAAAGAATGCTCACCAGCAATCATCGTGGTCTGGATGATCCTCATTCAACTGCCGCTGGGACTGCTGGCCGCGTTGACGGATTGGAGGGACGTCAGCCTGTCCGATATTCCGTGGATGATGGTTGCCGGCGTTGGTGCTTTGAGTGCGCATTACTGCCAGGCACAGGCGCTTAAGCGCCTCGATGCATCTGTCATCATGCCCATCGATTTTTTGCGTGTACCCATGGCTGCGGTCGTCGGGTTCTACGCTTACGGAGAAGGCGTGGACGCCTGGGTCGTCATCGGCGGATGCATAATCCTGCTGTCGAACTTCCAGGCGATGATGTCCGAGCGAGTGAGGTCAAAGAACCCCGATGTCTGACGAGCCAAGGCAGTCACCCTCGCCGGCAGTGATCAGGCTGCCTTGCCCATGCCGATCTTCCTTAAGCTATTAAAAAAACGGAGTATTTGATGGTTCACGTCGACGAAAAACTCGAACCCATTCTCAACGAAGTCTTGCGCCGAAACGCAGGAGAGTTCGAGTTCCACCAGGCCGTGCGCGAAGTCCTGGAGAGCCTTGGAAGAGTCATTGCTAAACATCCGCGTTATGCGGAAAACGCCCTCATCGAGCGGATTTGTGAACCGGAGAGGCAGATCATCTTTCGTGTACCTTGGGTGGATGACAACGGTCAGGTCCAAATCAATCGCGGATTCCGCGTGCAGTTCAATTCTGCTTTGGGTCCCTATAAGGGCGGCATTCGGTTTCATCCCTCGGTCAACGTCGGTATCATCAAGTTCCTCGGATTCGAACAGACGTTCAAGAACGCCTTGACCGGTATGCCCATCGGGGGAGGGAAGGGCGGATCCGACTTCAATCCGCGCGGACGATCTGATGGCGAAATTATGCGCTTTTGTCAGTCGTTCATGACTGAGCTTCATAGACATATTGGCGAATACACCGATGTTCCCGCTGGCGACATCGGTGTCGGCGGTCGTGAGATTGGCTATATGTTTGGCCAGTACAAGAGGCTCACCAATCGATTTGAGGCGGGTGTCCTGACCGGGAAAGCCCTGTTCTATGGCGGTTCGCGCGCTCGCAAAGAAGCGACAGGTTATGGGGCGAGCTACTTTGTGCGCAGGATGCTGGCCTCCAAAGGAATGGACTTCTCAGAAAAGCGTGTATCGGTTTCTGGTTCGGGCAACGTTGCAATCTATACAATGGAAAAAGTAAGCGAGTTCGGCGGGAAGATCGTCGCTTGCTCCGATTCAAACGGTTATGTCGTTGATGAAAGCGGGATAGATTTCGCCCTGGTCAAGGAGATCAAGGAGGTCCGCCGAGGACGCATCTCGGAATACGTGAAGCTCAAGGGGTCGGATGCTTGCTTTGTCGAGGGAGGATCAATCTGGGATGTCCCCTGTGACGTGGCTATGCCCTGTGCAACGCAGAACGAACTGACTGGTAAAGACGCAAAGACGCTCGTCAGAAACAACGTCATCGCGGTGGGAGAAGGCGCAAATATGCCGTCGACTCCCGAGGCTGTAAGGTTGTTTCAGGCGGCGGGCGTCATGTTCGCGCCTGGCAAGGCCGCTAATGCAGGAGGGGTCGCCACGTCTGCTTTGGAAATGCAACAGAACGCTTCCCGTGACAGCTGGACGTTTGAGCAAACGGAGGCGCGCCTCGCAGACATCATGAGTGCGATCCATGATGTCTGCGCGGAAACCGCCGAGGAATATGGCGCGCCGGGCGATTACGTCCTTGGTGCAAACATCGCCGGATTTGTTCGGGTCGCGGAAGCTATGGACGCGTTAGGGGTCATCTAGGCGATCACGAGCGGCGGCCCAGCTCGACTCATGCTGTCCGGGAGGAACGCATCGGTGATGATTATTGGACCTCAAGCCAGACCGGAGCCGCTGCGCCTCAAAGCAGGAGCGTCACCCGATCGCACGCGTGCGATCGGGTCGTTCGCCAATTCAGTCGCTCCACTGGTCTTTGTTCTCTTTGTTGAGAACAAGGCGTTTTTCAGAGGTTACCACCTTGTTTCCTGCCCTGCTTGCCAAGCCCAATTTTGGACTTGATCATGCTACTCTGGCTGACGTAGCCGCTATCCTATGCGAGGACGAGGCCTGCCTTGCACCGATTGCTAACGCGGCTAACGAGACGACAGGCGAGCCACGGTGGATTGCTCTGGCTTTAATACATGCACTCTGGCGGAAGGCTGGAGTCGCCCCTCAGGTGATGTCCTCCGTCCTTAAAGCCTGGCCGGAGATAGTGGCATCGCTCGAAGCGGTTATGTGTTTCCGGGCGAATGCGGCCGCCGAAGAGAGCGATCCATTCATGTTCTATCAACCTGTCGCCGCCCACTCGATCCCCGTTGCTGGTCTCGATGAGTACATTGATCTGGTTGAGAACCGCTTCATTATTTGGAGGCGTCCCAGCATCGATCGGAAATCTCTGGGAAAAGCATTGATCGCTGGACGCAGGTCGGACAATGATGCCGCTTATCTTGCCGCCTTAAGATCGCTACAAGATCGACCGACATACCAGAGCACCGGGCTTGGCTTTACCGATGGAAGCACGTTCTTCCACAACGAGTGGGGGCGCAACCTAGTTGAGCAGGCGCTCGAATCGTCAGTGCTGTGCAACGACCGGTCAGGTCTGTTGTTCGATAACAGCTACGTCTGCAAAACCTCCATCAATGTCTCGATCGTCGTCCGCGCGTTCAAGCGAAAAGCTCTGGGTCTGACAGTAAGGCTATAAAGTGACGCAGAGCTTGTTGCCGCTGAGTGGTTGTCACGAGGTTCGTTCACGTACGATTTGGCGCGAATGGTCCGACATCATTCCTATCGTGCGGCAAAAGGTCACCTTGCAGTCAACGCGATCCTTGCCCAGATAAGCATCATGAAAACGACCATGAAATCCCTATTTTTCAGGCTTATTGATCAGGCACGTTCCCTAACCCGGAGCTGGCAGCACTGAACCTTTAACGCCGCCATAGACCCAGCCGCTCCGGGAACCACGCAATTGAAAGTGCGGTTCGTAATGCGTCGCTCGCGCGACGTAGCCATGGAGCGTTTTAATGTCCCACCCTCGCCCCCTTCCAGTCTGCCCTGCCTGCAACCGTCAACTGCCGGGTGCCGCGGCCCGGTGCCCTTGGTGTGAAACCTCTGTTCCACTGAGAGCCGCACGCAAGCCTCATAGTTGCAAGCGCAACGAGTTCCGGCTGCCCTTTCGCTGGCTTGCGGAGACCGCAGGACAATGACACGCGCTACGACAGCAAGCCGGATCGTCTCGTCACCTGATGACAGAGGTCAGTTGCAGCAGGTCGGAGTACTTCCCTGGCGGATCGGGCGCGACGGCGAGCGCAAGGTGCTGCTTGTCACGGACCGTGAGCGCGAGCGCTGGATCGTGCCCAATGGCCCGCTCGTGAAAGCATGTCCGCCCCTCGTCATGGCCTCGCAACATGCGTTCAAGGTGGCAGGAATTATTGGCGACATGTCCCCGGCTCCGGTATTGACATACAGATACATCAAGACCCTCAACGATGGGCCTCAGCTTGTCTGCTGTGTCACGATATTCGGTATGAACGTGCGTGGCACTTTGACCCACTGGCGCGAAAAAGCGCACCGAAAAAGACGATGGTTTTCTCCACAAGCGGCGGCGGACAGGCTGAGTGATATCGCGCTTGCCGATTTTGTACGGAAACTCGATGCAGAGCCGGGGTGTCGGCATGCCCGCCGTCACTCTGGCCGCCTGATCCTGGGGTTGAACGAGCGGCAAGGTTCTGGTGTCTGACATGCCGACGATGGAGCTAACGGGTTTCGCGCTCACCATGCGTTACGTCTTTCCTATCCGAAGGGTTAGTGCCGGACGCTGATTGCCTGGCGCCAATAGTTGCGACCGCGACATTGGCGTCAGGTTTCTCGCAACCCGACACGAAAACTGCGGAGCAAATCTGGCCGCCTGTGCCATGGCATTGCCCGCATTCGGAAACAAGCAGTCATGACTTTCAGATATATTCACACCCTTCCTATCAGCGGCCCCAACAAGTTGCCTCGTTTCAGGCGGTGGGCTGCCGAAAATATTCCCGGCATTGCCGTCTCTCTGCCGCCCCAGGTACCGGTTAAGAGCGAAGCTCTAACGGTGCGATTGAAATCGGCTGAGGATCGCAACACGCTGATCGCGAAACTGGAGGGCGTCAGCCTCTAGTGATCTCGTGCCCCGCGGCGTACGGCTGATCCGGATCGAGCTGGTGGTGTTCTATGCCGCACGGTTCTTGTCGGTCGAGCTATGCCTTACGCCGCGGGGGCGTCGACTTTGAATAAGAACCGAACGGCGCATTAACCGGCGAAGAGTGCCGTGGCCTCGATCGCCCAGGGGCATCGAGGTATCTCCACAGATCCAGTCCCACAATCGTGATGACCCGGTGGTCAACAGCGCAGGTGGGACTGGATACTCAACCTCGCTCAAGTGGCCGGCCGCCATCGCCAAATAGCGCGATGGCAAACGTCGTTATAACCATCCGCGAGCCATGCCAGCCAGATTGCGGTCACAAGGTCCGATCGGCTTTACCCAACACCTGTCGCAGCCCATCGATACTGAAAGGCTTGGATAATTGCTGCGCATCGGAAATACCCGAGGCTGTCTTGGCGTTGTCGTCACCGCTTGCGAAAACGATCCGCACGTTTGGCCAGCGTTCCCTTACATGCCTTGCAAGTTCGATCCCGGACATGCCGGGCAGACCGACATCTGTCAGCAACATGTCGATCCTGTTGGTCTCAAGGACGCTGAGGGCATCTTCCGCTGAGTTAGCCTCGTGCACCGTGTGACCAAGCTCCTCTACCATGTCGACCGTCGACATCAGGATAAGCGGCTCATCCTCAACGATAAGGACATGCGGTTTTGCAGACACCGTTGGGCGGCTATCAAGCGGCTCCTGCTCGGGTGCAGGCGCGGGCTCCTGGCGCTCCATCCGTTGCAAGGCAATCCTGTGTTGCTGCGCGTTGTTCAGGACGTGGCGGACTTTGCGGGCCAGTGCCTCGCGCGTGTAGGGTTTGGATAGCAACTCGACACCAGCGTCCAACCGGCCGCCGTGGACGATCGAATTTTCGGTGTAGCCTGAGGTAAATAATACGGCCATGCCAGGGAACTGAGCCTTGGCCTTCCTCGCAAGATCTGTGCTGCGCATCGGGCCCGGCATCACGACGTCCGTGAACAGCAGGTCGATCTGAACGCCACTGCTGACGACGGCGAATGCGGACTGTGCGTCTCTCGCTTGGAGGACGCGGTAACCAAGGTCCGTCAGCAGCGCCACCGATGTTTCCCTAACGCCGTCATCGTCTTCCACCACGAGAACAGTTTCCGTGCCACCCGTCACCGCAATGGCCTCTGGATCACTCAGGCTGTCTTCGACGTGCACCGTGCGCGGCATATAGAGTTTCATGGTCGTCCCATGCCCGACCTCGCTGTAGATTTTGAGGTGGCCGCCGGACTGCTTAAGAAAGCCGTAAACCATCGACAAACCGAGGCCGCTTCCCTTCCCGTCCGTTTTCGTGCTGAAGAACGGTTCCAGGACATGCTCTATGATATCCGGCGATATTCCTGACCCCGTATCGGTCACTGCAACGAGTACATATTGTCCGGGACGGACATCGTCGTGCGAACGGGCGTAATTGTCGTCGAGAACCGCATTTCCGGTCTCGATTGTCAATCGTCCGCGGCCTTCCATCGCGTCCCTCGAATTGATTGCCAGGTTAAGGATGGCGTTCTCCAACTGACTCGGATCGATCAGCGTATTCCATAGCCCGCCGGAGACAACGGTTTCGAGTTCTATCTCTTCGCCCAGTGCCCGGCGCAGCATATCGTCCATATTCTGGATGAGTTTTCGAACATTGACGACTTTGGGCTCGAGCGGCTGACGGCGACCGAAGGCCAAAAGCTGCGATGCAAGCTTTGCGCCGCGGGCAACGCCGGCCAAGGCATTATGCAGGCGTTGTTCTGCCCGCCTGTTGCCGTCGATATCTTTGGAGAGTAGCTGCAGGTTGCCGCTCACGACCTGGAGAAGATTGTTGAAGTCATGCGCCACGCCGCCTGTGAGGTTACCCAGCGCTTCCATCTTTTGCGCCTGCCTCAACGCGATCTGTGCGGTTTCGCGCTCGACAGTTTCTTTCTCAAGCTTCAGAAGCGCAGTTCTCAGTTCAATAGTGCGCTGCTCGACTTTTTCCTCAAGGGTGTGGTTAAGGCTCTGAAGCTGATCCTCAGCACGTTTTTGGTCCGTAACATCGAAGCCGTCAACGAAGATCCCCGTCACTGATCCGTTAAGATCAAAAATTGGCTGGTAGATCAGATGTACGAAGCGCTGATCCGGCTGCTCCTTGCCATCCCGTTCAAGGAAAACAGGCACATAACGACCTATATACGGCGTGCCCGATCGAAAAACACCGTCGAGCAATTCGAAGAAACCTTGCCCGGCAATCTCAGGCAGCGCCTCTCTGACACTGAGGCCAAGGAGCTCGCGATGCCCGACAAGTTGATTATAGGCATCGTTGACCAGCTCGAACGTGTGTTCAGGCCCGCTGAGGATGCACATGAAACTTGGGGCTTGCTGGAACAGGGCGCGCATCCGATCTCGCTCCGCGGTCCGAAGTTCCACTTCTGAGGAGAGTTGACGATTGAGCTGCTCGAGTGCCAACGCTGCTTTTTCCCGAATCTCGGCAGCCTCCGCAAGCGCCGCTGCCCGTCGACGTTCTGTTTCGAACGCTTCGGCGCTCGCCAAGCGCGAGGTGATCTGGCCGGCAATCAATTTAAGGAAATCCAGGTAATCGTCGCTGACCGCCCGATGCGGATTGAGCCCGGTGATCATTACCCCCTTGGGTTGGTCGCTGGCTTGTCCGACCAAAGGAATGACCGCAGCCTGAGATGGCGCTCTTTGCCAGGGCCCCGACGGGATGACGTCTGTGGCCGACAACTTTATCAGATCCATGGCCTGTTCTTGCCAGGCGCGTTCAAGGTTCCAGATACCCACACCACGGTTTATTGTTACCGGCAATAAAGTGTCGTCTTCAGCTGTGCCGCAAACCCACCGGCGCATCGCATTGCCGTTCTCGTCAAAAACGTAAAGTGCGCAGAAGGGAAGATCCTGAGGGTTGTCGTTAAGCGCTTTGCGTGAAGCGTTGAAGACTTCGACCTCGGTGTCGGCCACGGCAAGGCCAGACGCCAGGGTGCGCATAGTTGCCAGGCGGCGTTCACTGATGACCCGCTCGGTTTCTTCCGTGACCGCGCAGAAGACGCCCTCGACCTTGCCATTGTCTCCGATCAGCGGACTGTAAGAGAAGGTATGATACGTTTCTTCCGGATACCCGTCGCGTTCGAGAAGCAAGAGCAGCGCGCGGTCCCAGGTTGCCTCTCCGCTTGAATAAACGGTTTCCAAGCGCCCTTTGATATCATTCCAGATTTCAGCCCATAATATCTTTGTCGGCACAGCAAGCGCGTTGGGGTGCTTATTTCCCAAGGTCGGCCTATAGGCATCGTTATAGAAAAAGGCGATGTCTGGACCCCAGCCAAGCCACATTTCAAATTTTGAGGTGAGCAACAGCCGAATTGCGACCTTCAGCGCTTCGGGCCACTCGTCCGGACAACCAAGTGTACTATCCGCCCAGTCATGGCGCCGCATCATCTGCGCCATCTCTCCATCGCCAACAAATATGTCCCGATACCGGTCCGAAATTAATGCCATTCCACTTCCATCCCAATAAAGCACATCCTACGTAGAACATTGATAACGCTTCGCTGGCCAGCTAGTTCTAGATCGATACCAGCTTTTGTATGGGGTGGGAGACATTTGAAATTGAGCAAAGGCACATCACAACCTGAATGGAGTACAGCCGAGCTCAGGCGTGCTATCCAGTCGGCCGGGGTCGCGCTCTGGGCCTGGATCGTCGATGACGACACGTTTGTGATGGATGCCAAGGCTTACGAACTCTGGGACATTTGTGGCGAGGTAGACCTCACTTTTGAGCACCTTTCCGCCAAGGTGCATCCCGCCGACCGAGACCGCGTCAGGGCGGCGTTCGTCGCAACCCGCGCCATCGACGGCCCGTTTGAAATTGATTTCCGCATTCTCACGAACGCCTCCGACGTTCGTTGGATTTCCGCTCGGGGCCAGGGCAACGAGGGAGACGCTGCAACCGAAAAAATGACAGGCATCTTTCTTGACGTCACGGGCCGCAAGCAGGCGGAGGAAGGGCATGAACTCCTTGCCGGCGAGATGAGCCATCGCGTCAAGAATATTCTGGCTCTGGCCTCTGGATTAACAAATATCACCTCGCGGACGACCGAGACAAAAGAGGAAATGGCAAAGCAGTTGACTGAGCGACTGACGGCCCTCGGCAGGGCCCACGAACTGGTGCGCCCGCTCCCCGATGGCCAGGGGAGATCGGCATTGCTCGGTGACCTCTTTGCTGTGCTGCTTGCCCCTTACGACGACGTCGGAGCTTTTGCAGGTCGCATCCGCGTTGCTGTGCCGCGGATGGGATTAGGAGAAAAGGCCGCAACCAGCCTGGCACTCGTGATACACGAGTTGGCAACGAATTCGCTCAAATATGGTGCCTTGTCGAATAATGCGGGATTGCTCGACATATCCGGTTCTGTAATCGAAGACGAGGTCGAGATCGTCTGGAGCGAACACGGAGGCGACCCTGCCCAGTCGCCCAGATCGTCAGACGGTTACGGCAGTAAGATGTTGCACAGGACAGTCTCTGGACAACTCGGTGGATCAATCGACTATAACTGGGGAGAGGGCGGCGTCGTTGTAACGCTAAGGATGAAAGAAAGCCATCTTTCTGGATAAATGATCGGGGACCGAGAGTTGGCCCTCAAGCACCCGGCGTGCCGAGACAAAAGCCGAAGTCCCGACCACCGACAGGCTGGGCGCCCTTGCGGGGAAGCATCGACGCGCGCTCCACCAAAACTGATGGAGCCTCACCGTTCTGCGGGACTGAATATGGGCAATCAGAGTGTCGCACGGTTGCGTAGTGACAACATGGACATCGGTATCCCTGTGTCTTTCGGCCGTCTAAGTGGCGATGACGGCGATTCTCCTCAAGGCAGAGTTTGTCCAATAGGCCATCCGGTGTCTTCGCTTTTGCGGTCGAATAGCGAAAAATACAAATCACGCCGAGGGCCCATTGCTCAGCGCAACCTCGCGCAAAGGAGCACGTGTCTGCGCGTAGCTGCTGGGCGAATGACGAAGATGCTCCTTGAATGCATTTGAGAAATTTTGGCTTGGATTGAGGTCCGAGTGATCATCTCATCTATGCGTTGGAACGGGTCAGTGGTTCTGATCCCTTCAAGGCAGGGATCGTAACCCCTTTTAAACAGGCTTTAGCAAAAACCGTTCAATTTAAGGATTCGATACGCTTCGATCGAGCTTCGAAGTGCATCCTCAGAATTGCGGTCTCCGTCATTGGCGTCGGGATGGTGCATTTTGAGCCTCTCCTTATAGCGGCTCTTGATTTCTTGGGATGTCGCCTGGGAAGAAAGGCCGAGTGTTTCGAAAGCTTTGGCTTCCAGTACCTTGAGCTTTCTCTGTTGGGCGCCGATCCGCGATTGCCCCTGCCGATCGGCTTTGCGAGCATTTAGCGTTTTTGCCGAGCCTGAACGAACTGAAGACGGTAACGGAGTTTCAGTCGCCGCGCTCACCCTCTTACCCCAGGTCGGGCGCGCACCCGTCGTCGCTTCTTTCTGGTAACGGGCGACGTCGGCATTGGAGGGTGGCGTCGTAAAACTATAACCCTTGTTGTAGTCAGTCACATGCTCAAGGCAGAATAAGAGGTAAAGACCTTCTGCACCCGATCCCACCGGCGCGCGGTGAGTACCGATCTTTTCACACCCGTCCCATTGGCATTTTGGGCCTGTGGCTTGGTTGGGCGATGGCGAGCGTTTGCGAGCGGATCGAAGACCTACGAATATTTTCGAATCATGCGTCATTAGAACTATATGGACGCGGAAGACCCCTAGGGCAACATCAGACACGTCCAATCTCGATCACACGGACAGCATGCGCGATAGCCAGCCTCACCGGGGGAAGCACTGTTTTCTTGGAAATTGGCCATTTGGAAATGGCCAGTATGGAAAATTTCGGGTCATGCTCATGTCTCGCTGAAAACCCCGCCCGCTCGACAATCATTCTCGCAAGGCGTGCATAGATCTTCCCGAGGACGATAGCTCGTGGTTGCGGTATTCTCGACGGATTGTCGGCCGCGAAATGGAAAAACGGGTCAAATCCTGCTGAAACTCAATACTCTTGAATTTTAGCATCATTCTTGGTATTTTGATATCAAAGAGATCATTTTTCCAAGGATGATATCAATGCCGGCAGTCACCATTCGTAACCTTTCTGAAGAAACACATCGCGCTCTGAGGGTGCGAGCGGCTCATCATGGCCGGAGCACGGAGGCCGAGATTCGTGACATTATTGAAGCGGCTGTTCGTCCTCCGGAACGTATTCAGCTCGGGTCGTTGCTAGCGGCCATTGGTCGCGACGCCGAGCTTTCCAACAGCGACGTTGAAGCTCTTCAGAAAAGTCGCGACAAGACACCTGCTAAGCCGATGACCTTCGAATGATCTTGCTTGACACCAACGTCATATCCGAACCTTGGAAACCGGTTCCGGACGAGGCGGTGATTGCCTGGTTGGACGCCCAAGCTGTCGAAACGCTGTTCATCTCCGCAATAACGATTACGGAACTTCGCTTCGGAATTGCTGCTATGCCTTCAGGCAGACGGCAAACTATCCTCCGCGACCGTCTCGAGGGCGAGGTGCTGCCACACTTTTCCGGCCGCATCCTGTCCTTCGATCTGACTACTTCTCAGTTCTACTCTGAACTGATGGCACGCGCTCGAGCGTCTGGGAAAGCAATCGGCACGGCCGATGGCTACATTGCAGCCACAGCGGCAGCAAATGGCCTCACGATCTCAACTCGCGATACAAGCCCTTTCGAGGCTGCCGGGGTGAAAGTGATCAACCCCTGGTCCAGATAACCACAATGTTCGTCTGGGCGTGACGCAAGGCATTGTTTGTTCATCGCAACCGAGCCGGTTAGGCGCATAATTCCACAGATGGGTTGGGTGCCATCATCGGCATCGTAGTGTGTCTCCACAGTTGGGAATGAGGCTTTTGTCATTGCCAGCTGGCAAGCAGGACTTCAAGTGTTGCACGATCCTCGTCGTCCAGACGGGCGAGTCCTGGTGCTCGAACTGGGCCAACCGCAAGCCCCTGTATCTGCATCGCTTCCTTCACCACAGTCACATTGGCGCCGTTCCGGTATCGTGTCCGCAGCCGTTCGAACAACTCGATCTTTTCAACGATCTTACGTGCGGTCGAGAAATCGCCGGCCGTCAGTGCATCATGAACTTGCAGGGAAAATTGCGGTGCGACATTGACGAGACCGGATGTGAAACCGCGGGCTCCGACGGCGCAGAAGGCGGGAGCCCAGCTTTCTGCCAGTCCACACACGTAAAGTGAGCCGTCAGGATCGGAAGCGGCGATCGCACGCGACAGAAGCATAATATCCGTCGTCGCGAACTTTATGCCTGCGACATTCGAATGGCTCGATAGTCTGACCATGTCATTGACCGAGAACCCGTCGGCGCGGACATAGGCTACGAGAGGCAATTCGCTGCCTTCAGCCAGGCCGATAAAATAGTCGATCTGTGATTGCGGCGCTGCGAACGGGTCAACCGGCTGGTGGGACATGACCGCAGACGCGCCCATCTCCCTGGCCCGACGCGCCATGGACAGGGCCTCCCGTTGTGAGCGTCCAATCGCTGCAGTAACGGGGGCTTGCCCGTTCACCCCTTCAATCGCAGCTTCGTAGACCTTGAAAATTTCAGCGGGCGTCAACGCGTAAAACTCGCCGGTATTGCCCGCAGCAACGATATTGTGGATGCCCGCCTTTGCTACACGGGCATAGGCTTCGATGGTGACAGCTATATCGACTTCCCCGTCTGTCTCGTAAGCCGTAACGGGGACGCCGGAAATACCGTGCAGAGCCTGGCGGAAATCGAATGTCGTCATCAACTGGTTTCCTTAAAAATCAAAGGGCATCTTCAGATAGAAAATTTGTGAACGGCTACGCCCGCGACAGGCACATCAAACGCAACAAGCGTACCTGGGGTGGTTGTTCCGTTCGTTTCGGTCACAAGACTCGTGAGATAGATCGTTTTGAGGCCCGGGCCGCCGAAACATGGCATGGTCGGCCCTTTGAACGGCAACCTGTATATCTCAAACAGTTCGCCCTCCGGCGAAAAGCGGTTGAGACGCCCGGCCTGAACGCCGGCGCTCCAGTAACAGCCTTCGCAATCGGTCGCCGCGCCATCAGGCCTGCCTTCGTCGGGTGCGAAATCGTGCAGGCGTTCGGCTGGACCGAGCCTGCCCGTCGCGACATCGAAATCGAACGCCTGATACATCAGACCGCTGCTATCGGAATGATACATGCGCGTTCCGTCCACATTCCAGGCAAGCCCGTTCGATGTGAACATATCGCCATTGATGACAAGCTCGACGCCGCCATCTGGCGCGATACGATAGAGGCGGGCATTTCCTGTCTGCACGGCAGCCTCGTCGCGGGTTCCCACCCAGAAATGGCCATCGGGGCCGACCTTGCCGTCGTTGAGACGGCTGTCTGCTCGTCCTTCGTCCGGATCGCACAGCAGTTCGAGCGCGCCGTTTGCGGGGTCTAGAAGGTGCACGCCCGTCTTGAGGCCCGCCACAACAAGGCCATTGTCGCAAAGACCGAGGCATCCCACCTGGGCGGGCATTTCGTATCTGTCGAGTTTGCCGCCCGGATGCAGGCAGAAAATGGCGGGGGCGAGAATGTCGACGAACCACAGATTCCCGGTACGCTCATCCCATGCCGGTGATTCGCCGACCTTCAACGGCGTGTCGATGAGAGAGCGGAGTTTCGGCTCTATGATGCGTGGCTGGATCACTGATTATTTTCCCTTGCCCTGTATGGCTCGCCTTTTGAAATGTTGAAAAAACGGTTCTAGCTGCCGACGCCCTGAAACATGCGGGCACGGGCCTTTAGGATGTGATCTTTCATTGCGTCATGCGCGGCCTGTTCCTGGCGCGCAAAAATCGCTTCCACGATTGCCGTATGTTCGTTCTGTACCTCGCGCACATGTTGCGGCGTACGCTTGAGGCTGAGGCTGCGCGTCACCGACTGGCCGATCGCGAAATGCGGCTTGAACCATATCCGCACGGTGATGTGGAACTGGTTATGGCTCGCTTTAGCAATGGCTTCGTGCAGGGCAAAGTCCTCCTCCGCACCAAGATCGTTGCGCGCAAGACACTGTTCCAGCGCGGTAATGGCCTGTTCGATGCGGGCTTTGTCGGCAGCCTGCCAACTGCGTGCTGCAAGTTCGGCGGCTGCAGACTCAAGGCCGGACCGGAACTCGAAGAAACGCTGCACATCGGCAAGCGAGCCGACAGGAACCTGCTGCAACACGGATGAATCCGGCTGCTGGCGCACATAGGAGCCGGAACCTTTCTGCGAAACGATAAGCCCGTCGTTGCGCAGCCGCTCCAGCGCTTCGCGCACCACAGGCCGGGAAGCCCCGAACAGAGAAGCCAGATTTTGCTCCGACGGCAACCGCTCGTTCACGGGAAACCGCCCATCAGAAATCATTCCGATGATCTTTTCGTAGATGATGTCGCTCAAGCGAGTCTCGCCTCGAGCGGCGGCGGATGCGGTTTGATTGTCCATCAGCAGCCCTTCCGTTGCAAATCGCTGAAGTTAATGGGTTTCCTGCATTTCAATCGCAACAGAAATACCGGGAATTTCATGAACGTGGTTACTGTCGTGCCGGTTCTTTCCTCAAACCTGATCGTGAAAACCGGCCTACGAATAAAAAATATGTAAAAATCTGTCAATACTTGTAATCATCTGAAAACGCCCATATGGTCTGCCCTGCCGGTGGAGGATCGGTGTGCTGGCTGGCCGGGAGGCTGTTGCGGTTCGGTGAAAGCTGTCTCGCTGCCGGTGATTTTTTGGGAGGATAGTCGATGCGCGATGGCGATAAATTTTCACTGGGCGTGACGCGCCGAACCTTTATGGCTGGGCTTGGCGGCGTCGCCGCCGTGTCCGTCATCGGGAGCTCGGCCCTGGCTGCTGCCGGCAAGGAAGCGCCGGAACTGGCAGCCCTGGTAAAAGACGGCAAACTGCCGCCGTTGGCGGAACGTCTGCCAAAAAATCCGATGGTGGTAACGCCGCATGAAAAGATCGGCACCTATGGCGGCACATTGCGCCGCGGCCTGCGCGGTTCGTCGGACCATAACGGCATCCTGCGCATGGTCGGCAACCAGGGGCTGGTGCGCTGGAACATGGACTTCACCGAAGTTCTGCCCAACCTTGCCGAGAAATGGGAGGTCAATGACGACGCCTCGCAGTTCACCTTCCATCTGTTGCAGGGCGCGAAATGGTCTGATGGACATCCCTTTACCGCAGATGACGTGGTGTTCGCCATCGAGGACTGCATCAAGAACAAGGAGCTTTACAGCGCTACCCCGGCGCAGCTCTCCGTCGCCGGTAAGGCGGTCGATGTCGAGAAAGTCGATGATTTCACGGTCAGGTTCAAATTCGCAGCGCCAAACGCGCTCTATCTGGAAAACCTCGCCACGCCGCTCGGCCAGCATCCGACGCTGTTTGCCAAGCATTATTGCAGCAAGTTTCTGCCGAAATACAACACGGCGCTCGATGCCGACGTCAAGGCGGCTGGCGTGTCCAGCTGGACGGAACTGTTCCGCGCCAAGTGCGGCGACATCGAAATTCCGTCGCGCTGGTCGAATGTCGACAAGCCGACGCTCGACCCGTGGGTGGTCAAGGAACCCTATTCCGGCGGCGCGACCCGTGTGGTCATGACACGCAATCCTTACTTCTGGCAGGTCGATACGGAAGGCAACCAGCTTCCCTATATCAACGAAGTCAATTTCGGCATTTCGCAGGATGTCGAATCGCTGATGCTGAACGTCATCTCCGGCAAGATCGACATTCAGGAACGCCATATCAGCGTTCTCGCCAACAAGCCGACGCTGTCGCAGAACATGAAAAAGGGCGATTACCGTCTGTTGACGCTGGTGCCATCGGCTGCGCAGCAGTGCCAGATCTACCTCAACATCACCCACAAAGACCCTGAGATGCGCAAGATGTTCGGCGACAAGTCGTTCCGTCAGGCGCTGTCCATCGCGCTCAACCGCCAGGAAATCATCGACATCGTCTATTTCGGCCAGAGCGAGGGCTATCAGGCCGGGCCGCGCCCGACACATCCCTGGTATCACGAAAAGCTGGCGCGTCAGAACACCGAATACGATGTCGCCAAGGCGAACGATCTTCTCGACAAGGCGGGTTACGACAAGAAGAACGGCAACGGCATGCGGCTCCGGCCTGACGGCCAGCCGATTTTCTTCTCGATCGATGTGATCCCGACACTCTATCCCGATCTCGTCGATGCGCTGGAACTGGTGAAGGCGCAGTGGGCGCAAATCGGCGTCGATATCAAGGTCAACACCATCGAACGCGCGCTGTACTACACACGCGGCGATGATAACGCCCATGATGCGGCGGTCTGGCCGGGTCCGGGCGGTCTCGATCCGATGCTCGACCCGCGTGACTTCTTCGCGTTCCACCCGCAGGGGTCGCGCTACGCCATTCCGTGGGCGCTTTGGTACACATCCAACGGGCAGAAGGGGGAAGAGCCGCCGGAAAGCCAGAAGAAGCGCTTCAAACTGTTCGATGAAGCGCGTTCGACGGCCGACCTTGTCAAGCGCGGCGAGAAGATGAAGGAAATCTTCGATATTGCGGCGGACGAGTTCGAGACGATCGGTCTTTGCCTTGCCGTTGGTGGTTTCGGTATCATCCGCAACAACCTTCGCAACGTGCCGGAGAAAGAACCCGACAGCTGGTCATGGCCCAACCCCGGCCCGGCGTTGCCGCAACAGTTCACCTTCACAAGCTGACACCGCCACATGGGCGTCGCTTCATCAATGCGGCGGCGCCTCTCAGGTTGCTTCGACCACCCGCAAGCCGTCTCGTAGTGGAAGGCGGCGCGTGTGGTAAAACGTGATTGCGAGAACGTCATGCTGCTATTTATCGTAAAACGCCTGCTGTGGATGATACCATCCCTGTTCGCCGTCAGTTTTCTTGCCTTTGTACTGATCCAGCTGCCACCCGGTGACTACGTGACGACTTACATCGCCACGCTTGCTGCGTCCAACGAAGTCATAGACCACAATACGGCAGCGCAACTGCGAGAGCGCTTCGGGCTCGATGACCCGATGATCGTGCAATATCTCAAATGGATATGGGGCATCATCAGTCGCGGCGATTTTGGCATCTCGTTCGAATGGCAGCAGCCCGTTTCCGGCCTCATCTGGGAGCGCATGGCGCTGACGCTGGTTCTGGCCATAGCAAGCCTTCTCGCAACCTGGGCCATCGCACTTCCGATCGGCGTCTTCTCCGCCGTGCGCAAATATTCGATCGGCGATTATCTTTTTACCGCCTTCTCCTTTTTCGGCCTTTCCATACCGTCATTCCTTCTGGCGCTGGTGCTGATGTATGTCGCGGCGGTGGAATTTGGGGCCGATGTCGGAGGGCTGTTTTCGGCGGAGTACGAGACTGCTTCGTGGAGCATCGCCAAGATGATGGATCTGATGGCCCACATCTGGCTACCAGTTGCGATCCTCGCGGTGTCCTCCACGGCAAGCCTCATCCGCGTCATGCGCGCAAACATGCTGGACGAATTACCCAAACCCTACGTGACCACCGCGCGCGCAAAGGGATTGTCCGAGTTCCGGCTGCTGACGAAATATCCTTTGAGAATTGCGCTCAACCCATTCATTTCCACGATTGCATGGCTGTTGCCCAATCTCATTTCAGGCTCGGTTGTGGTTGCTATCGTGCTCAATCTGCCGACGGCCGCGCCGCTTCTTTTGCAGTCGCTGATGGCGCAGGACATGTATCTCGCCGGCGCCTTTGTGCTTTTGATCTGCGGATTGACGTTGATCGGATCGCTCATCAGCGACATCCTTCTTGCGCTGGTCGATCCGCGCATCCGTCTCGAATAGGAGGGCGCCATGAGCGATATCGCCATCACCACCAATACCCGGCCGGACCGCGCTGCTGTCGCCTCGCAATGGCAACTGATCTGGTGGGCGTTCAAGCGCCACAGGCTGGCCATGGCCGCCCTGTTCGTCACCATCGCAATGTATATCGTCGCGCTTTTGCCAGGTTTCTTCGCCATCAACGATCCGGTTCTGCAGAATGCGCGCGCCACCTTCCATCCGCCGCAACGTGTGCATTTCATCGATACGACGGACGGCCTCTCGCTTGGTCTGCACTATTATCCGCTGAAGCTGACGCGCGATCCTGAAACGCTGGCGGCTGTGTTCGTCGAAGATACGGCCAAGAAAATCCCGATCCAGCTATTCGGTCGCGGCTACGAATATTCGGTGCTCGGCCTGTTCACCACGGATATCCATCTGCTGGCCTCGACCGACAAGACCCGACCGCTCTTCCTTTTCGGCGCGGATCGCCTTGGCCGTGATGTTTTCAGCCGGGTAATACAGGGCTCGCAGATTTCGCTGTCCATCGGTCTCGTCGGCGTGTTTTTCTCGCTGCTTCTCGGTGTCGTTCTGGGCGGTATCTCCGGTTATTATGGCGGCCGCATCGATTTTGTCATGCAGCGCGTCATCGACTTCGTTTTGTCGCTGCCGACTATTCCCATCTGGCTGGCGCTTGCCGCTGCCCTGCCGCAGGGTTGGCCGGCAACGCTGCAATATATGATGATCACCATCATCCTGTCCTTGACCGGCTGGGCGCAGCTTGCCCGCGTCGTGCGCGGCAGGTTCCTGTCACTGAGGACGGAAGAGTTCGTGGCGGCAGCCCGGCTGGATGGTGTGCCGGAAGCGCGCATCATTTTCCGCCATATGCTGCCGAGTTTTTCGAGCCACATCATCGCCTCAGTCACGCTTGCGGTTCCGGCGATGATCCTTGCGGAAACCTCGCTGTCCTTCCTCGGTCTTGGCCTCCAGCCGCCGACCATTTCCTGGGGCGTGCTGCTTCGCGAGGCGCAGAATATTCGCTCGATCGCAACCGCGCCGTGGCTGTTCCTGCCCGGCGTGGCTGTTGTCGTTGCCGTCATGGCGCTCAATCTGCTCGGTGACGGTTTGCGTGACGCAGCCGACCCCTATAACAAGTGAGGCCCCGGATGAGCGACATTCTCTCCATGAAGCCAGACCGACCGCTGCTTGACGTCCGCAATCTGGTCACCGAATTTCCCGTGCGAAACGGCATTTTCCGCGCGGTAAACGATCTGTCTTTTTCCATCGATCCCGGCAAGACGCTCTGCGTTGTGGGTGAAAGCGGTTCCGGCAAATCCGTCACCGCCCGCTCGATCCTGCAGATCATCGACAGCCCCGGTTACATCGCTTCCGGGTCGATCATCCTCAACCGTGCCGACGGCACGTCGCTGGATCTCGCAAAGCTCGATCCGCGCAGCCGGGCCATCCGCTCGGTGCGCGGCGCAGACATCGCGATGATTTTTCAAGAGCCGATGTCGTCGCTGTCGCCGGTGCATACCGTCGGTGATCAGATCACCGAAGTTCTGCGGCTGCACTTGAAGATGAGCAAGGCGCAGGCCCGGGCGGAAGCCATCGAGCTGCTGCGACAGGTGGAAATTCCCAACCCCGAAAAGGCGCTGGATCGTTATGCCTTCCAATATTCCGGCGGCATGCGCCAGCGCGCCATGATCGCCATGGCGCTGGCCTGCAAACCGCAACTGTTGATCGCCGACGAACCGACAACCGCGCTGGACGTCACGACGCAGGCCGAAATCCTCGACCTGATATCGCGGCTGCAAAAGGCGCATGGCATGGCGGTGCTGTTCATCACCCACGACATGGGCGTGGTGGCGCAGATTGCCGATGACGTGCTGGTCATGCATCACGGCGTCGCCAAGGAATATGGCACTGTCGATGAAATATTCCACAATCCGCAAGACCCCTATACGCGTATGCTGATCGGCTCGGTTCTGAAGCTGGAGCAGAAGGCGGAAGTCCGGCTGGCCCGCCCGCCGCTCGATCTTGCCGCGGCGCCTATCCTGGAAGTAAACGACCTCTCGATGCACTTCGGTGAGATGAAGGCGCTGGATGGCGTGTCGATCAAGCTGCTTCCGGGCGAAACGCTCGGCATCGTCGGCGAAAGCGGCTCCGGCAAGACCACCATGGGCCGCTCGATCATGCGCCTCTACGATCCGACCGGGGGCGAGATGCGCTATCGCCGGGCGGATGGCACGGTGGTCGATCTTGCCAAAATCGAAGGTGCGGAGCTGAAAGCGGCGCGGCGTGAGTTGCGCATGGTTTTTCAGGATCCGTTCGGTTCGCTCAATCCGCGCATGACGGTGGCACAGGTCATCGGCGAGCCGCTGCTGGTCAACGGCATTGCGAAAGGCAAGGAACTGGATGAGCGCGTCTGCGCCCTGATGGAGCAGGTGGGTCTGGACCCGGCCGGACGTGAGCGTTACCCACACGCCTTTTCCGGCGGCCAGCGCCAACGCATCGGTATCGCCCGCGCCATCACGCTCCGGCCGCGCATCATCGTTGCGGATGAGGCGACATCGGCGCTCGATGTTTCGGTGCGTTTCCAGGTGCTGGACCTGCTCATGCGGCTGCAGGACGAACTTGGCCTGGCTTACATTTTCATCAGCCATGACATCGGCGTCATCAGATACATGTGCGACCGCGTCGGAGTGATGTATCGCGGCAAGCTTGTTGAGGTGGGAGACGCCGAAAAAGTCTGCAACGCGCCGGATCACCCTTATACGCAGGCACTTCTGTCGGCCATTCCGCGCCCGGATCCGCGCGACCGCGACCGCACGAGAAGGTTCCGCTACGTCGAGCCGCCCGAGATCAAGAACGGAGCTGCTGCCAGATAACAGCGCGGCTGTTGCTTCTCGCAATTCAAGAGGAAGACCAAAGCATGAAAATCGATCGCATGCGGGTATTCGTTACCCGCGACAAGGACCGCCCCCGCGTTATCGTCGCTCTCGATACCGATGACGGTTTGACCGGTTGGGGCGAATGCTACAATCACGGCCCCGATCTCGCATTGCCCCCGGTTCTGGATTACCTCTACGGCTTCCTTGCCGGGCAGGATCCGACTCGGGTCGAGTATCTCTACAATCTTCTCCTCCAACAAAACCGCTTTCCGCCCGGAGCACTTGGTCTTTCGGCAATCTCAGCCCTTGACCATTGCCTCTGGGACCTTGCCGCCAAGGCGGCGGGGGTGCCTGTCTACAAGCTTTTGGGCGGTGAAGTGCGTGATCGTATCAAGGTTTACGCCGGCGTCTACACGGCACCGGATGCGCCGGCGGCAAGGGAAGAATTCGATCGTCTCAACGAAGACTGGGGGTTCACAGCCTTCAAGCTAAGCCCATGGCGCGTCGATATTCACGCCCATCGCTGGGGTGAGGTGGTGCGCAGTTCAGCCGAATATTTCCGCTCGCTTCGCGAAACCGTGCGGCCCGACTACGATATTGCCTTCGACGCGCATGCCAAGATTTTCGAGCCTGCTGCCGCTCGTCAACTGGGTAATGCGCTTGCCCCTTACGATCCGCTATTTTTCGAAGAGCCGTTGCGTCCGGAAAATATCGAGATGTGGGGAGACCTGAAGCAGGGGCTGAACTGCACGCTGGCAACGGGTGAAAGTCTTTACAACCGCAATGACTTCCTGCGTCTTCTGCAAGTCCGGGGCGCCGATATCATTCAACCCGACATCTGCGTTGTCGGTGGTATTTCCGAAATGCGCCGCATCGCCACGCTGGCAGAGGCGCATTTCGTCAGCATCGCGCCGCACAACCCGATGGGGCCGCTCGCCACCGCCGTCAACGTGCATTTCTCCGCCGCCCAGCAGAATTTCCGTATTCTTGAATACAGGCTGCCGAAGGGGCAGTGCTATGTTTATGGTGGCACTGACCTCGAAAAACGCGAGGATGAAACGCGCTATGTTGTCGACCCTTATCTGCCAAAGGATGGATACCTGGAACTGAGGCCGGACCGACCGGGTTGGGGAGTCGAGATGGATGAAAAGGCCATGCAGGAAGATGGCTATGTTCACTGGCAGCGACGCGTGCCGAAACGGCCTGATGGCTCATATGCTTTTGCCTGAAACGGTTACGATTGCCTTCAGGCAGCTTTCGGCCCGCCTCCGCCCTTCCTGGGGTGGAAGGATGACGCATCTGCACCACGAGGATCACGGCGATATTCTGGTGCCGACAGCGGGGGAGTCTTTTGACCCGTTGAACTGGCCGAGGGCAGGTGCCTATCCGCTCATTCCATATCACAACAGGTTATATGGCGGCTCATTCGTTCACGCGGATATCCGCCACGACCTTCTTCCACATCCCGCCCTTTCGCCTGATGCCATGCATGGACCTGCTCACCGAAGATCGTGGGATATTTCCAGCCTGGCGGGCGATCAGTGCACACTGGTGCTTGACTATAAGGCGGATGCTGAGTGGCCATTTTCCTTCCGCGCTGAACAATCTTTTATGCTTGAAAGCAACCGTCTGACGGTGGAATTGTCGATAACCAATCTGGAAAACCGGCCTGTGCCGGTTTCGCTTGGCTGGCATCCCTATTTTTCGGCAGAATTGGGCTGCGACGCCAGCACCGATGCCAAACTGCAATACCCCCTCGATGTGCAGAACGTGCCAACCGGCCAGCAAGCGGTGCCCCGCTCGAAGCCTGCCATTCCTGCTACGACGGGATACACCTTGCACTTCACCGACTGGTCATATGCGCGCATCGGTTTTGACAGTTTTTCACTGTTGCTCGAGGCCGATCCTGTTTTTAGCAATCTCGCTGCCCACCGTATGGACCGCTATCTTTGTCTTGAACCCGTTTCCATGGTCGCCGGAGCGCTTGGCTTACCGGAACCAGAGCGAAATGGCCGCGGCGTCGAAACGATCTCTCCCGGCCAACGACTGTCTGGGTGTATTAGGCTTTCTATTGAAAGTTGACAGGGGAGTAGGTGCCTCACGCACATAACGGCTATTCCGGGCGCTCCGCCTGTCTTGAATCCTGCACAATCAGTAAGGTTATGCGTTCCTATCTCAAGGAAATCCGCTGGCGATCAACGTCTTCCGAGCGGCGGCGTATGCCTCCTGCAGCGCCTAGTGGCCTTCGAGCCCGTGAAGAGGTGTTGTCACGCTAACCGGCTTGCCGTTGCCTACGTTTTGAATTGGGCGCGCAGTCGATCAGGATGGCGTCGTTCTCGAAGAAATTTTACAAAAGCGGCGTGAAAAAAGGGAGGCCAAGCGACTACTCGTGTCTTTGATGAAGCGCTGTCTGCGCTCCTACGAGCGCGGCAAAGGCGGACGTGGCTGCCGGCCTTAACAATTGGTCGCACAACAGCTTCAACAATCGGGCCGAGAACAGCCATCTGCCGTTTCCAACCGAGAACGAACCCTGCAGGGTCGCCAATCGCCAGGAGCATTGCAACAGTTCGTTTCTATGCACTGCGCTACCCACATCGCTTTTCTGTTTCCGCCCGCCGCCGCGCCGCACAAACAATTCGCTACCGCCTCGAAGCGTTCGATGCATCGAAAATTGCTGCCTGCATCGCTTGAAAATTCGAGCCGCTACCTTTCTCGGCCTAGGTAACTTAACGTGACAACATCCCATGAGGTTATGCTTCAAGCCGCCGTCTGTCGTGCGCTCGTCCGCAGGCGAATGTAACGACATTATCTTTACGATGCTTGTAAAGATAATGTCGTTACGCTATATAAATGCGCTTGGATAGGAGTTTCCCATGCCGACCTCACACACGGGTAAGAGCCCGGACGCAAGTGTGCCGCTGAATATGCGCATCAAACCTGCTACTCGCAACTTGATCGATCGCGCCGCAGAGTTGCTCGGCAAAACGCGCACAGATTTTATGTTGGAAGCTTCCGAGCGCCGTGCGGAGGAGGTGCTGCTCGACCGTACAATCGTCACTGTGAGCCCCGAAATTTATGCCGAATATCTTGCCCGTCTCGATGCGCCTGCACAGCCCAATGAGCGTCTAAAGCGCACGATGTCGACCAAAGCGCCCTGGGATGAGGCGTGACTCTCAGCGCACCAGTCCCCCTGGCCGATCATCACGAACTGGCCGAATTCAATTCTGGAGTACCTGAACTGGACGACTGGCTTCGGCGCCGTGCCCGGGCCAATCAAGCAGGCGGCGCGTCGCGGACCTTTGTCGTGTGCGACGAGAGCCGCGTCATCGCGTACTACGCCCTGGCCTCTGGCTCCGTGAAACCGCCGGAAGTGCCTGGCCGCTTTCGGCGCAATATGCCTGATCCAATCCCAGTTGCAGTGCTTGGCCGCCTCGCCATTGATCAATCCTGTCAAGGGCGTGGTATCGGCAGGGCATTGGTGCGCGACGCGGGTCTGCGCCTGCTGAATGCCGCTGAAGTGCTCGGGATCCGCGGCGTGCTGGTCCATGCGATTTCTGATGACGCACGAGCCTTCTACGAAGCCGTCGGCTTCCTGTCTTCTCCGTCCGATCCCATGATGCTGATGGTCGGACTGCACGACCTCAATAACGCGCTGAACACCTAAACGAAACTCATCAATAATTTTCGATTGAGTCCATTCCACTGTGTTTCTAAGCCAATGGAACTGCTCCAAAAAGTCTGACAACAAATGACGTGCGGCAGGTTCGTACCCCTTCAGGGCGAAAAGACACTTTGTCGCAAAACGGAATGGACTATAAAAGCCAGCTCGTCATGAAAATCATTTCTGGAAAGTTTTGGTTATCCTCGAGCTTCGACAAAAGAAAGCAAAAGGCGCTACAGCTTGAAGAGCGACGTTAGAAATCGCGACGCGCTTTAAGTATTTTATTCAATCAGCCGCTTCGCCATCACGATCGATGGTGTCCGGTCAATTTCCACAAAGCCGAATTTGGCGTAAAATGCTACGACCTTTTCGTTATACTGATTAACGCCTAGATGGACGCCTCTTACGTCAGACCTCGTTAAAGAATCCAGTTGATGTCGCAGTAGCGACGACCCATGGCCGCCATTTTGGATCTCAGGCAGAAGATTGATATGCAGATGGGCGGGGTAGGGCCGCGTGACCTCAGCCGGGGTCTTTCTTGCGCTTCGAATATAGGAAAGAACGTTCTCATCCTCTACTGTCCGTGTTTCGAAATCGCGGAGCTCTTCCTGCAAGGACGGCCACCATGCGGCCTCGAGCCAATTTTCATAGGCAATCGTATCGGGTGCGGCGACACAGTAGCCCATGACGACGTCATCCTTCGTCAGCACGAATGCAGTTTCTGCGCAGAAGCGGACATAGGGCAGCGCCCATAAGAGTCCGGGAAGTCTCGGGTCAGAGTAGTATTGTGATCCGTCTTTGCCTCGATCCGAAGTGCGCACACATATGTCGAGGATCGCCGTCTCATCGGACGGTCGGGCGTTGCGGATGATAACGGATGATAAAGACGCTGGCATGGTCATAATCGCGGCCTCAGGCAGCCACATGAGGGGTGCGAAGCGCGTCATCGAAGCGCTGCCAGGTTTCAGCAAGCTCGATGGTGCGCCGGACACGGCGTGCCTCATCGATCTTGATCGCGACGAGCCCCGCTTCCAAGGCTGAGACGATATTGACGGGCAGGGGAGAGGCCTCGGTCAGATGCCTGTAGATATCCGAGGCCATCTGATCATCTGCGCCATAGTGATCGCTTTCGTGCCCCTCGTAACGCCGCTCGACTAGCTTTTCGCCTGTTATTGCAGAGTGCACCTCGAAGCGATTGCGGATGAAATCGCCTTCGGCCATTCCCTTGCTACCGATCACGCAGAAGCGGCGGAACTGATCTGGAACGTTGAGATTGGTATGAAACGTCATCGTCGCCCCGCCACTATATTCGATAATCGCGGTCTGATAGTCGATAATATCGCCATCACTCTCGAACACCGCGCCACCCTCTAGCCAGCCGCTCGGCTTTTTATAGAATTCCCGCTGTTGAAACGCGGAGAACTGATCCGGTTTGTTTTCCGCGATAAACGACTTTCGGCCGCCGAAGCTGGCAACGGCCATCGCCCGCTGCCCAACAACGCTGCCATAGAGGTCGAGATCGTGGCAGCATTTCTCCAAGATAAACGGCCCGGCATAGCGCGTATGCCGTCGCCAGTCCCGCATGAAGAACGCTCCGTGGTAGGGTGCGATATGCTCGGATGCCTCAATCGACGTGATGGCGCCGATTTGACCTTGCGTCTGCGCTGCGCGCAGATCCCGATAAAGGTCAGAGTAACGCAGAACGAGCCCCACCATAACGCTTTCATCGCCATATTCGGCAAGCAAACGCGCCATCGTCATCGTCTGGTTTTCGTCGATCACCACCGGCTTCTCCGTGAAAACCCGCACGCCTGCGCGCAATCCGGCGGTGATATGTTCCAGATGGAAAAGATTGGGCGAGCCGACCATAAGAAGATCCGGCTTCGTCTGCGTCAGCATAGCCTCGATGGTTTCGAAACGTCGCGGCGCCGCCATGCCTGCGGACTGAATGGCTGGCAGCCCAGCAGGCTGCGGGTCCATCAAGCCGACAATTTCCAGTTCAGGGCAGGCCTTGCGGAAGGAGGCAATGACATTGGCAAGCCGAAAGCCGAGCCCGGCAATTGCGATTTTCATGTTTTAGTCCTGTCGGCAAGAGTTATGTAAATCAGGATGACGTGTCGTCATCCGTTGGCGCGCCTGCGACCCGATCGAAGCGTCTTTCGAAATCAATCGTCTGGCTGCGTCCGCGCATGGATGAGAGGCGCCTGAAGTCTGGGCTGCCATGAGCAATCAAAGGTAGCATGGCAGCGCCGATCGCGGCGGCCTCCGGCCCTAGAGCGCCAGCACACAGCCGGGGAATTTCGCGGTGGCTTCGGGCGCTGACTGACGGCAAAAGGGGATAGGCCCGGTCGATCAGGGAATTGATGAGCGCTGGTGGAAAGTGCCCTCCAACCACGATGGTCTGCGGGTCCATGATGTTTTCAAGCAGCGACACCAGCAACCGCAGGCGCTTTGAATTGAGATCGAGCCATCGCATCAGAACACTGTCGCGTTGAGCGTAAAGTTTCTCCAATGCCCCAGGCCGCGCAATCTCCCTGCTTTCGCACGACAGCATCGCTGCGAGCTCGTCGATCGAAAACGGTGTCTGTTTCCCCGCATCTGGATTGGCAAGTTCCGCCGGCCATGTCAGGAGACCGATTTCTCCGGCATTGTTCCAAAATCCCTGGAGCGGCATGCTGTCATTGATAATGCCTGCCCCAAGTCCGTGCCCGACGAAAATATGGACGTAGTGGCTCAGTCCTCCGGCACTTCCCACCCTCAGTTCGGCAACTGCTGCGGCTGTGGCGTCATTCTCGACGATGGTGGGGAGGCCACATGCCTCTTCGATGGCTTCTGCCACCGGCATACGGCTCCACGCATCCCAACCCGGCGGGCCGACGGGATGTTCGAATTCCGCCTCCTGCAATGTGGGCATCGCGATGCCGATGCCCCAGGCGGGACGATCCACGGTAACCGACCGCAGACGCTGCGTCATATCGGCAATGGCACGGATGGTGTCGGATGGATCTTCGAGCGATGCGGATGCGGTTTCGCGACCCAACTCCTGCCCCGCCAGATCGCAGACGATGCCCAGAAGCCCGTCGCGATCTACGTGAATACCCAGGCAGCAACCGGCCTCGGCCCTGACCCACATCTTCTTTTGCGGCGCACCGCGCGCGCCCTCTTGTTGGATGGTTTCCACAACCACTGAACGGTCTATCAGGTCCTTGCAGATATTGGACATGGTCTGCGGCTTCAAGCCTGTCACATCAACAAGGTCACGCCGGCTTATGCCATTGCCAGATCGGATAAGATCGAAAACGAGGCGACGGTTGTAGCGGCCGGAATATGTGTGATTGCTGCCCATCAAGCTCATCGGGGCCAATTCCTATTTAATAAATTAAATGGAATTTATCAGCCCAGCCTATGGGCGTCAAGCAGTTCGCAATGCAGATAATCTTAGCCTTCAGTCATAATACTGTAACGCAAGGACCATAATTCCGCAGAAAAGGCGGCTTGATTTTTAATCTGGTAAATGGATTAATAGGGTCGCCTTCTTCTCAGTGACTTTAAAAAGGGAACATAGTCATGCTGAAATGGACCTTGCGGCGTATCATAGCGGGCGCGTTGGCGTCGGCGTCGATCATCAGTGTTGCGAATGCCGGAGAACTGGTGGTCTACACCGCTCATGGGGAGGCGACATCTGCCCCCATCCTCGATGCTTTTGCCAAGGAAAATCCGGATGTGAAGGTGACTGTCGTGCGCGGCGGTACTGGCGAGCTGATCGAGCGCCTGCGCGCAGAAGGTGGCAATTCCTCAGCAGACGTCATGTGGGGCGGACCGACGCAGACCTTCGAAGAGAATGCAGCGCTCTTCCAATCGTTCGAAAGCAAGTCCGACGCCGACATGGTGACTAACGATCCCAATCACATCTGGCATCCGTTCACGGTGCTGCTGCAGCCGCTGGTCGTCAGCACCAAACGCGTCGAGGCCGGCTCCATACCCAGGACGCAGAAAGATCTCGTCTCACAGGACTTCGCAAAGAACGGTGGCCTGATTATTCCAGACCCTGCAAAATCCGGCACCGGCTATGTCATTCTTTCCGCTCTTGCTGGCAATTTCGGTTGGGGTTTCGTCGGTCAAATGGCCAAGGGTGCTCGCATTGCTCCCGGTTCCGATGATGCCTTCAACGCCGTACGCGACGGTGAAGCAGCAGTTGGCTGGATTAACGAGGATCTGGGTGCCAAGTGGAAGGCTCAAGGTCTGCCGATCGAAATCGTCTATCCGACCGATGCGGTTACCGGCCAGATCGATGCGCAAGCCATCGTCAAGGGCGCGCAGCACATCGAAGACGCCAAGAGCTTCATCGATTTCCTTGGCAGCAAGACGGCGCATGAAATTGTTCGCGACGCCACCGTTCGACGCTCGGCACGCAAGGATGTAACGCCTCCCGCCGCTCTGCCTGACATGGCTACGCTCACGATCGTATCCGCTGTCGATCCGCGCCCTGTGGTCGTGGCTCGCTTTCAGGAGCTTCGCGGAAAATGAAGGTGCTGCGCGACAATTGGCTGATATTTTCAATCGTCGCGCTCGTGCTCTGCGGCCTGACGATTGTTGTCCCGCAGGTTCGCCTCATGGCCGCCTCCCTCCTGGAGGAGGGCGGCCGTTTTACTCTTCTGCATAATAAAGACGGCTTGCAATTCGTCCCGGAAATGACCGCCCGATACAGCGTTGCTAAACTTTCTGACGGCGTTGCGATAACGCTGAGTTCGACTGACAGTCTGACTGTAGACGTCCAGGATGACCGAACGCTGCGCCTCTCTTCGCAACAGCCGATTTCGGTTGATAAGGACGAGGCAGGTTTACTTGAACTCGATCTGGGCTCGGCTCGGTTCACGCTTTCGCAGCAGGCGCCCCGGGGGCTATTCGCGACAACTGCACCAGCGCCTTTAGATATCAAGGCGCAGTCGCTCAACGCCGTCCTGCTCTCACATGCCGCGAACGCCTACATCACCTTCGAAAACAAATCGCTGTCGCTCTCTGCTGTCCACTATACCGATTTCTTTACACGCTCGGAAACCCTTTCCGCCACGGTAAACAGCCTGCTGATCGCGTTGACGTCCACCGGACTTGCCGCTTTGATCGGCGTATCGCTGGCTTACCTTATCGCACGTTACCGGGTCGCGGGCAGCACTGCTATCGTCTTTCTTGTCACTATGGCGTCCGTGTCTCCACCATTTCTGGGGGCATACGCCTGGCGCTTGCTTCTGGGACGAAACGGCGTTCTGACCAACTATCTCGGCCTCGATGTCTCGATTGTCGGCTTGCATGGCGTCATTTGGGTCATCACCTGGCTGGTCTTTCCAATCATCTTTCTGCTCAGTCACAGCTCGTTTCAGAGTTTGGACGCTGGCCATATCGAAGCAGCGGAAAGCCTTGGTGCCAAGCCGCCTCGTGTGCGCATGACGGTCGAAATTCCGCTGGCACTTCCCGGCATCATCACCGGTCTCTATCTGGCAACGATGGCAGCCCTGTCTGATTTCGGAACGCCGCGCATCATTGGCCTCGATGTCAATGCACTGCCGGTTCTGATCTATACGTCCTTCCTGAGCGAGGCTGGGCGCAATCCGGCGCTTGCGGCCACAGGATCGATTGTGCTCATCACCATCTCGAGCCTCTTCCTCATGGCGCAGCAAATCTATTTGGCGCGACGCGGTTTTGCCGTGGTGTCGTCGCGGGCGCTGGAACGCAAGCCGCTATCGCCTCTTGCTCATGTCACAGTGCTTGGCGCGGTCATCATTGCCCTTCTCATGGCATTCACACCTCACCTGACGGTGCTGGTTTCCAGCTTCATGGAATGGCGGGTCGGTCTACCCAGGGCGAACTTTACGCTGGAAAACTACGCCACTATGTGGCGCACCGGCATGGGGCCGGCTTGGGTGACCTTGTCGCTTGGTATTGCCGGAACGCTGGCGGCAACAGCGATCGGGTTGGGGATTGCATATGTTATTATACGCAAGCGCTACCGGATCATCGCCCCCGTTCTCAGCCTCACCGTCATGATGCCCTACGTCATTCCCGGCACGGTGCTTGGTATCGGTCTCATCATGATGTTCAACAAGGCGCCGCTGCAACTGACCGGCACCTGGTTCATCCTTCTCCTTGCCTATCTCATTCGTAACCTGCCTTTTACGGTGAAGGCGTCAGAGGCGGCCCTGAGGCGCGTTCACCCGGCTCTCGAAGAGGCCGCAATCAGTCTTGGAGCGCGTCCATTCAGGGTCTTCTTCACCATAACGGCACCTCTGGTTCTGGCGGGGGCGGTAACCGGTGCAACGCTCACCTTCCTTCACATCGTCACGGAACTGTCGTCTACCATCGTTCTCTATCGTCCGCCGTGGAAGCCGATGACAGCCGTGATCTTCGAGAACACGCTAGTCGATGCCGATTTCGGTGTCTCCGCAGCACAGACCATCCTGCTGATGCTGATCATTTACATCCCTCTCTATTTCATTGTCCGCTACGGCCAAATTCGAGGAAAATCCGGTGGTTGAAACCTCATCTTCCAAAACTCCAACCCAAGGCTGCGAAGTCGTCATCGGCGCCGTCTCCAAGACCTTTGGCAATCATGCAGTTCTGAAAGACATCAGCCTCACGATCAGGCCCGGCGAATTCTTCACGCTGCTAGGGCCGTCCGGTTGCGGCAAGACGACACTTTTGCGCGCCATTGCAGGTTTTCACCCAATCGACGGCGGAAAAATCCTGTTCAACGGGCAGAACGTGACCTCGCTCGCCGCCTGGGACAGAAATATCGGCTTCGTCTTCCAGAACTATGCGCTATGGCCAAACCAGACCGTGTTCGACAATGTCGCTTACGGGCTCAAACTGCGTAAGGTTCCGAAGAACGAAGTTGCTGAAAGGGTTCGGGCCGCACTGGCCCAGGTCGAGCTTCACGGCGTCGAGAAACGCTATCCCGCAGAAATGAGTGGGGGTATGCAGCAGCGCATCGCGCTGGCGCGTGCACTCGTCATCAACCCGCCGCTGCTTCTCATGGACGAGCCCATGTCCAACCTTGACGCGCGTCTTCGCGTGGCTCTTCGCCATGAACTGCGCAGTCTGCAGAAGAGGCTCGGTCTGACAGCAATCTATGTGACGCATGATCAGGAAGAAGCCCTCGAAATGTCGGACCGGATCGCCGTGATGCAGAATGGAATCGTGCAGCAGCTTGCAGATCCCGAAACAATTTATTCGCGACCGGCGAACCGCTTCGTTGCCGAGTTCGTCGGCAGCGCAAACTTTCTGGAGGGAGAATTTGATGAGGCCGGCTTCCATATGGCTGACGGATCGAGACTTCCTATCACAGGAAGCGGCCACCGCGGTAAAGGGACACTTGTCGTACGTCCCGAACAGGTAATGACCCGCGAAAACGGCAGCGCACTCGTCAGTGCAACGGTGAAAGATCGCCGCTTCATGGGCAAGGCCTGGACGCAAAGCCTTCGACTTGAAAACGGTGCGACCATCTCGGTGGAAACACGACACGCACTCGATCTCGACTCGCGCGTCGGTGTGGATTTCGAGACGATAACTTTTCTACCCTCGGGAGTATGAGATGGCGGACTTGTCGCTTGACGAACTGATGCAGCTTGCATTGTCCGCCGCACTTGCCGGAGGCGCTGAACTGAAGACGCATTTCGGCGCCATGTCCCGCGATAGTGTTCAACGAAAAGCTTTGGGTGATTATGCGTCCAAGGCCGATCTTGCTGCCGAGGAGGCTATTGCCTCAGTTCTGGCAAGGGCAGGTGATCGCTACGGTTTCGTGGGTGAAGAAACCGGTACGCGCAAGCCAGACGCACGACGCCGCTGGGTGGTAGACCCGCTCGACGGAACCAGCAACTTCATCTGGGGCATTCCCTATTTTGCTGTCAGCATCGCTCTTTGCGACGACGATGGCGAAATACTGGGCGTCGTCCTTGACCCATTGCGGGACGAGATATTCACGGCAGTTCGAGGGCAGGGTGCCCGGATGAACGGTAAGGAGCTGACACGGTTGGAAGAGAAAAAGCCCGAAGAATCCATCATATCTCTATCTATGCCGATCCACGGACAGTTGAAGTCGATGGACCGCAGTAGTTTCTTCCGGGCCCTGGATACCATCACCAACGAGACAGCAGGCATCCGCAGACTCGGCTCGGCCGCACTTGATCTGGCATATGTTGGCGCGGGCAGGCTAAATGGCTATTTCGAAGACGGCCTCAGCCATTACGACTACGCGGCTGGAAAGATCATTGCCCAGGAAGCCGGAGCGCTTGTTACCTCCCTCAATGGCGGTGTTGTAAAGGACGGCGGTTCACTGTTGGCGGGAACGTCATCCATACATCAGTGGCTCAAATCCAAGTTTCAGCAAGGGGCGACTCCAAGCTGAAAGGTCTTACAACCGCAGGCCGCTTTTGATGTCGCAACTGTCAAGCTTTAGGCCTGACTGCTCTTAGTTCGCCGTAGATACCTAGAGACGCGTCCAGAACGTTTTCAATCTTCGTATCGATGCATCGTGCTTTTTCCAGAACACGGGTTTGGGCGGTGATGAGCGTGCGCAAGTCCAGGCGCCGAAGCTTTCGGGTGGTCCTATGCGTTATCAGACGAGATGCGTGCCCCTTGGTAACATCGACAGACTTCTCGTGGCTGCGTTCAGGCAGCCACCGGCGGCACTCGGCGCTGGCGCGCCACTTTTCTCACGGGGCTTTTCAAGGCCACAGGGCCTGTGTCGCTCAGGGCCGACACGACGGCCTGCGTCAGCGAAGCGGCAACGAAGTCGGCGCTTATGTCTTGAGGGTCGATTGGCGCTTCGCGCCCGCTTTCTCCCATCGGCAACAATATGCCGACACGAAGAGAAGGTCTTACACGCTTCAAACGACGGACGATCTGTCGTGCGTGCGATTTCGAGTTCTCATTGAGAAACGTAACGACAACGGTGTCGATATCGTCAGCTACCAGAGCCTTCAAATCTCGCCCTTCAATCCTTGTATAGTCTGCTTGTCTGATCTGTGCACCCTGAACCAAGAGAACTTGCGATAACATCGCAGACGCTGCATCGTCCATGGCCCCTCGGCCTCCCAGGGATAGAATGGATCTGCCTTTACCGTCCGGTAGCGCGATTGTTTCTTTGGTCTCTGGCGCTGAAGTCTGTTCGTCTTCCGACATTCCCTCGTTTTCCTCTTCGCTCGCAATCTCTGCAAGATTTTCAATGAGGGCATGGGCGCTGGAGGCAAGAAGCGCGATCTGAGCCTCTGTCATCACGCCGCGCTGGCGGTCCGCTTCGCCCAGGATCAAGGCAGGAAGACCAACTTTTTCGTAGTAGTCGATGAGATATTCCTCTTCGAGAAACTCTTCGGCGTTGTCAGTGGCTTCGTTGGGGTCGCCGGAGAGCAGCCGCTGGTAAAGCTTTTCCTGCGGTTGGAGGACTGGTTCATTTCCGAGCAGAACGTCCAGAAAACTGAACTCGGGGACATATCTGCCAAGAACGACCAGACACACCGTGAGAGGTGTCGACAGCATTAACCCCAGCGGTCCCCAGAGCCAGGACCAGAAGATTGCGGAGACGATGATCGCCATCGGAGACAAGCCGGTGTGGCTACCATAAAGCCAAGGTTCAACGACGTTATTGCTGATCAGTTCGGTGATGATGAAAAGTGCCGCGACCCACGCGACCAACGACCAGCCGGGAGAGATTGCAAGGGCGAGGAACAGCGGCAACACCATTCCGATAACGGGACCAATATAGGGCACGAAACGCAGAACCAGCGTCAGCAGACCCCATAGAATCGCGTTCGGAATGCCAAGCACCCAAAGCCCAATGGTGATGGGAAAGGCGTAAAGGGCATTTACCACCAATTGCATCAGAAGGTATTTCCCAACCCGTTTTCCAGCGTCCTGCAGCGCTGCCGTCGTGCGATGCAGGTCACCAAGTCCAACCAGCCTGATAAACCTGTCGCGAAGGTCCTCGCGCTCGATCAACATGAAAATCACAAGAACGATGACCAAACCTGCCGTTGCAAACGGGCTGATAAGCGGAAGAATGAAATTGCCAAGTGTCTCGACCGGATGGGATCGCGTGACGATTTCAACGGGCATCGGCTCTCGCATGGTTGGTGCGGTCGACTGCTCGTCCTGACTTTCGACGGCGCGTGTCTGCAACTCGGCGCCGACACGCTCGACAACCTTGCTCAGATGTTCGAGCACACCATTGCCTGATCCGGCTTGGCTGAGCGCCTGAACCTTGGTGACGATATTGCGCTGATATGTCGGGATGTTTTCGGCAAGATTTGTCACCTGCGTGGCGACGACGAAACTGAACAGCGCAATTGCCATGAAGGCTGAGGCGACCGCCAAAATAACGGCGGCAATCTTGGGCACAGAGTGTTTTCGGAGAAAAGAGACAATAGGTGCCAGAGTGAATGTCAGGAGGAGAGCCAAGGCTAATGGCACGAAGATTTCCTGACCCACGTGCAGGATGACCGCGACGCCAATCAGAATGAGAATCGTTCGTCCAGAAAGCCTGGTGTTAGCCAGCGGACCTTGATGAGAAACGGCCATAAGTTTTCCGATGTCGTTTGTTGTTAAAGCGCCAGTGTCCATCAGCAGTCCGCCTTTAGATGCACCGATGAACTCAAAAAATATGTGCCATGTCCGCATCTGCTTTATGAAGATCAGCTTTAACTCGCGAAAGACGTTAAAGATGCAAGGGCGTGCCTCACATCTTTCTCTCGACCTAGCAGTCCTGTAGTAGCGCCAATGTAAGGGAAAATATTTCTTAAAAATTACTGTGGCCTATCGGAATCGAAAAAGGGGTGTAGGGGCTGAGCGATGAAGGGCGATTGGTGCTGTCACATAGGCAGGATCGAGGCGATTGAGCGTAACTGGTTCGGTTTCAATGGATGGAGATAGCTTGCGCAACGCTCTTGAACGCAACTCTCCACATCCCCATTCATATTAGGCTGAGGCATATCTCTTTTATGGAGCACGATTGTATGACAGCGAGAACGTGGAACGCCCACGGCACATCGGACGACTTCGTGGATAGTGCTGAGCGGCTCCGCCGTCTGCGGCGGCTGTCGGGCATCGCTCGTATGATGGACACAGCGATCCGCATTCCTGGCACGGGAATCCGTTTTGGTGCAGATTCCATCATGGGTTTGCTGCCACTGATTGGTGATGGTGCGGGTGCTATTGTCGGCCTGTATATCGTCAATGAAGCGCGCCGCCTTGGTGTGCCGCAGGAAAAGCTTGCGCGAATGGTTGGCAACATCGCCATGGATGCTCTTGTAGGAAGTGTTCCTGTCTTCGGTGATCTGTTTGATATTTATTTCAAATCGCACCGCCGTAACGTCGATATGATCATCCAGCACTTTGGCATCCATGGCGACGAGTTGCGGCGGAAGCGCAAATAAGCCTCGACGATGGCCCGAAAAATCCTGGCGGCGGTTCTGGAATCGCAGTCGAGGTGTACCGTTTCCTCATCGGTGGTCGAGACTGCGTCTTTCAGCCTGTGCGCACATTGTTGGCTGTCGCCTAGGGCGGGTAGGCTCAACTAAGATCCTTCAGTGCCGGATAGAGGCCGCCCTGGCGGACGGAGTCGTCCCTGTTTCGCCGGGCTCAGCCGGCTTTCCTGCGCGCTCGCAATCCACGCGGTGGCTGTCAAAACACCAATCCCAAATCTGGACGCTGCTGAGCGCGCCGATATGCCATCCCGTGACGCAGCTAGAACGCGGCTACGCAGACCGTCGTTGAAAGCTCAGGCCATGTTGCTTGCGACCAAATCACCAATCGGAGCGCTGGAATCAGAATTCCGCCAGTAAGGGGGGCCTAAACGCGATTCCGCGTTCAACGGACGTGATCTATAAATCCAATGGAAATAAGCCTGTGAACAATGCTGGGGACAGTTCGGCTCCTTTCAAGAGCCAAAGATAAAGATACCGCTTGTCTCAGTTCAACAGACCTAACTTTTTTCTAAGTGCTTCCGACCAGACCGCGTAGCCTGCCGCATTCAGGTGAACCAGATCGGGTAAATAATAACGGAACATCGGCAGGCCATTTTCACCAATGAGGCCGGCGTTCGGATCAAGCCATGTCGTGTGTTCGCGGCCGTTGCACCAGTCGCGCGCCGTCTGGTTGAAGAGATCGAATTCATGGCGGTATATCCAGCGCGCCGGACTGTGCTTGATCGCCAGAACAAAGACGTCCGCCTGCGGTAGCGCTCGAGAGATGCGATCGCGCAAATCCCGCAGGTGCCCAAGCGTCGTCTGCGCCTTGAGGCCGTCGCTGGCAATATCGTTTTCGCCGAAATAAAGCACCACTCTACCTGGCTTCAAGGGAACCAGGAGCCGGTCGAGGTAGTGGCTGGCAGAGAGGTAAGTGCCACCGCCAAATCCCAGATTGACGATATCCAGCGAGCCGAGATCCTCGGTGACGGAGCTCCAGATTCGAAACGAGGATGAGCCATACAAGGCGATCGGATTGTCTGGAAGGCCGATGCGCTGAATGCGGGCCAGAACGGCAATGATATCATTTTCGTGGCGGCTGGTGCCGATATTGGCTGGGAAGTCGTACATGATTGGCCCTAAAGATTGTCTTGAAAGCCGGATGCCGCCATTTCGGCAACCGGCGATCGGCAAGGGTTATAAAAGCGCTTGCTGCAGGACAGTCAGAGCGCCTTTTGTGAGGGCGTCATCCGCACCCATGGATGTCTTGAGCCCGAACACATCGGCGGCAACCAGATAGAGATCGTTCAGCCCGTCATTGCCGACGATAGCTGCCTCGTCTCCTTCCGCATACCATCCGGCCTCGCGGGCTTGCCGAAACTCCTGCCCGATGACCAGTCCTCGCACATAGGATCGCAACTGATCCGGCGAAAGCCGGCCCGCAAGCCCGCCGGTTCGCGCCGAAAACAGCAGCGACAGCATGGCGGCCGATCGTTTTGCCTCTGTCAGACCCCAGCGATAGGCCTCCTGATCATCGACCGGCGGCTGCGTGGAACCGCGCGCGATGAAGGAGTGATTGATAAGCAGGTTGAAGATTTCACCAGTGACGAATGTCTGGAAGCCATCGATCCGTTTCGCCTTCACCCGCGCCCATTTGCTGTGTGTTCCAGGGATGATGAGGGTGGCGTCTTCGCCTAGGCCGTGGCCGACGATCTGGGTTTCTTCGCCACGCATCACGTCCGGGAAGGGCTGGCGGGCGGGGTCGGTCAGACCGGGCAGGAAGACGAGATCGGACCCGTTCGGCAGCGAACTGCGCACCGTGCCGGCGGCAAGTTCCGCCGGGCCGGCCGGGCACGGCACATAAGCGACCTCGACCCAGCCGTTGCGGCTGGTGATCATTCCGAGTGCGGCGACGGGCAGTGCCCCATGGCTTGAGAACCAGGGTGAGAGTGCATCCATCAGCGCCGCCTCGTGGTCACCCTCACCAAGGCTCGAAATACCGTCGGCGGTTTCCAGATGGTCGAGTTCTTCGCCGCCTTCATCAACGAGCGCCGCCCTCAATGATGTCGTTCCCCAATCAACGATGATCGATGTCGCCGGTGCTGCCATGTCTTGAACCTCCTCGTTCATTTCATCTTGGGGCTTGTCATAGGTCGCAAGTCTATATAGTGTCAATTAGTGAATTCAAGGTATCAAAATATGATACTTAATCGGGAGGAGAAAGATGGTGGCTGGCCTTAAGGGGATTTTGCCTGTTCTGCCTACGCCGTTTCTGGCTGATGGCGGCATTGACGAAGCGGGTATGAAGCGACTGGTGGTCTTTGCGCTCGACAAGGGCGTCGATGGTGTCGTGTTTCCCGGTTTCGCCAGCGAGGTGGAGACTTTGAATGCCGCCGAGCGTGCGGCGTTGCTGAAAATTGTCGTCGATGTGGTGGCCGGGCGGGTGCCGGTCGTGGCCGGGGCAAGTGCGGCCGACTGGCGTGATGTGGTTGAGCACGGGCGGGCGGCATCGGCGCTTGGCATCCGCCACCTGATGGTGCAGGTGCCCAAGTCGGTCGGCACGGATGCGCCGGCGCTGATCGAATTCCTCGGCAGGATCCTCGAGGCGCTGCCCGAAGTTGAAATCATTCTGCAGAACGCGCCCGCGCCGCGCGGCTCCGACCTTTCGCCGCAGGCGATCGTGGAGATCGTGCGGGCGTTGCCGCAGGTGACCTATGTCAAGGAAGAGACGCTTCCTGCCGGCCCGGCCATCAGCCACATCGTCGCCCATGCGCCTTCGACATTGAAGGGCGTCATCGGTGGGGGCGGCGCGCGTTACATTCTCGACGAATATGCCCGAGGTGCTACGGCGGCAATGCCGGCGCTGGAGATCGCCGAGGAACATGTTGCCATCGACCGTGCGCTTGTTGCGGGGCGGCAGGAGGAGGCTCGTCGGATTTATGTGCGCACCCTGCCTCTTCTGGTGCTGCAGGCGGTCTATCGCATGCGGCTGACCAAATATGTGTTGGCCCGTCGCGGCGTGATCGAAGGCGTCGGTGTGCGTGCGCCGACACCCGAGCTTGATGCGGCGGCCATTGCCGATATCGACGCCAATCTGGTCGAACTTGGCCTCGTTGCCGTGGAGGCCGCATGAACAGGCCCATCGCAAGCGTCGAAGTCTTCACCCTGACCCAGCCGCGCAAGGTGCCTTATCTCGGCGCCTTGCGTGAAGGTGAGGTGGTCAATCCCAACGGCTATATCGTGCGCAAGGGAAATCGCACGGTTTACCCGACCTTCGACCGCAGCGTGCTGGTGCGCATGACGACCGAGGCCGGTGTTGTTGGTTGGGGTGAGACCTATGGTATCGTCGCCCCCGGCGCGGTCGGCGCTCTCATCAACGATCTTCTCGCCGGTTTCGTGATCGGCCGCGATGCTTCGAACCCTTCGGCGATCTATGACGACCTTTACGACATGATGCGGGTGCGCGGTTATACCGGCGGCTTCTACGTGGATGCGCTCGCCGCGCTCGATATTGCGCTATGGGATATTGCCGGACAGGAAGCCGGCAAGTCCGTTCGCGACCTGCTCGGCGGCGGCGTGGATACGTTTCCGGCCTATGTTTCAGGCCTGCCTGAAAAGACGCTCAAGGCCCGCGGGGAATTGGCGAAATACTGGCAGGACCGCGGTTTCAACGCCTTCAAGTTCGCAACGCCGGTGGCAGACGATGGCCCGGCGGCCGAAATGGCGAATCTCCGGAAGGTGCTTGGACCCGATGCAAAGATCGCCGCCGACATGCACTGGAACCAGACGCCGGAACAGGCGCTGGAACTGATTGCCGAAATGCAGCCCTTCGACCCTTGGTTCGCAGAGGCTCCGGTCTGGACGGAGGACATTGCCGGTCTGGAGAAGGTTTCGAAGAATACCGAAGTGCCGATTGCAGTTGGTGAGGAATGGCGCACCCATTGGGATATGCGCGCCCGCGTCGAGCGCTGCCGCATTGCGATCGTCCAGCCGGAAATGGGCCATAAGGGTATCACCAATTTCATCCGTATCGGTGCTCTTGCTTCCGAGCACGGCATCGATGTCATCCCGCACGCCACCGTTGGCGCCGGCATATTTCTTGCCGCCAGCCTGCAGGCGTCGTCGACATTGCCAACGCTCAAAGGTCACGAATTCCAGCATTCGATCTTCGAGCCGAACCGTCACCTGCTGGAAGGCGACATGGATTGCCGGGAGGGCAGGTATCACCTGCCGTCCGGACCCGGACTTGGGGTAAGGCCGTCGGAGGCGGCACTCGGTCTGATTGAACGTATCTGAACTGGTTTTTTGGAGGAGGAAGCCATGAACAAAACAATAAGCCGATTGGCGCTCGGCACCGCGACCGCCGTTTTGATGACAATGGGCAGCCTTGCCCCGGCCAGGGCCGATACCGTTCTGAAATTCATTTCCTGGCAGACGGACGATGCCGGCACAGGCGAATGGTGGCATTCGGCCATTGCCGCCTTCGAAAAACAGCATCCGGGCGTGAAGATCGAATTCACCAAGGCCGAGCGCAGCTCCTATGCCGACACGATGACGACGCTTTTTGCGGCCAACCAGCCGCCGCAGATCGTGCATCTCGCTTCCTTCGAGTTTCAAATGTTTGCCGATAGCGGCTGGCTCGAGCCGCTCGACCCGTGGCTGAAGAAGGACGGCATCGACATGACGGGCTGGGCCGGCCAGCAGAAATGCGAATGGAATGGCGAAACCGTCTGCATCATGACCAACTATTTCGGTTTCGTCATGGCCTACAACAAGAAGCTTCTCGAAGAAGCGGGCGTCGCGGTTCCGAAGACCTATGACGAGTTTCTGGCCGCGGCAAAAGCGACGACCAAGGATTTGAACGGCGACGGCATTATCGACCAGTTCGGCACAGGCCATGAAACGAAAGGCGGTCCGGGTCAATATCTGACGGAGATGCTGAACTACATCCTCGACGCTGGCGCCTACTGGACCGACAAGGACGGCAATATCACCATCGATACGCCGCAGATGGTGGAGGGTCTTTCACGCTGGAAAACCGTGATGAAGAGCGGGATCAGCCCGGTCGACATGAGCGCCAGCGACGTGCGCAAGCTGTTTGCCGATGGCAAGATGGCGATGCGGCTTGATGGGCCCTGGCTTTACGGTACGACCGAAAAGGGTTCGGCCAAGGCTGATATCGTTTACGCCGCCCCGCCGCTTCATCCGCCGCTTGGCGGTTCGTCCAATGTACTCGCCATGCCGGCCGATATTCCCGACGACCAGAAGGCATTGGTCTGGGATTTCATCAAGCTGACGATGTCACCGGAATTCCAGCGTAGCTATGCCACCCTTGGAGGCAACACCCCGCCAAGCCCGAAGGCCGACGTCTCGGGTGTTGAAAAGACCATCCCGCATTTTCCGGTGCTGATCGAGACGATGAAGGCCGCGTCCGAGGCGGGGATCGACCGCATTCCGACCGGACTTGAGCTCTTCTACAACGAGTTCAGCAAGATGGTGATGGAAGAAAGCCAGCGGATGATCATTCAGGATCTCGATCCGGCGGCGGTGGCGGAAACCATGCAGGCAAAGGCCGAAGCCATCAAGGGTTGATCCCGTTGTCTTGCCATGGCCCGGAAAGGGCCATGGCCATCATCCGCATCCGGCAGGAGGACCATCCATGACCGAACCCGTTCGGGCTGGGCGTCGCAAGTTCTTCGATCTTGCGCGCCCCAGCCGGCAACATCTCCTCGGCTATATTCTGATTGCGCCCGCAGTCCTGATGGTTGCCGCCATCATCGTCTGGCCGCTCGTTTTGGCCATCGACCTGTCGTTCCAGCAGGTCAAGATACCACGGCTTGGCGGTGCCAGCCGGCCGTTTTCGCTAAGCAATTACACATGGTTGTTCTCCTCGCCGGAATTCTGGCTGGCCTGCTGGGTGACGCTAAAGCTGGTTATCGTCGTAACCGCCGGCAGCGTCGCAGTCGGCCTCAGCACGGCGCTTCTGGCCAACAACCGTTTCAAGGGTCGCACCGTCGCGCGGCTGGGAATGGCGCTGCCCTGGGCGGTGCCGGAAATCATCGCGGTCGTCATCTTTGCGTGGATGTTCGACACCTCCTTCGGCCTGTTCGGCTGGCTGGCGATCAAGCTTGGTTTCACCGACCAGATGATCCCCTGGGTCAGCAGTTCCACGGCCGCCTTCTGGGCCGTTGCCATCACCATGGTGTGGAAGGGCTTTCCTTTCGTGTCGATCATGTGTCTGGCCGGTCTGCAGTCCATTCCCACCGATTATTACGCCGCCGCCAAGGTAGATGGCGCCAGCGTCTGGCAGCGTTTCCGCTGGATCACCATGCCTTTGCTGATGCCGGTTCTCGGGGTCACGCTGGTGCTGACCCTGCTTTGGGTGTTCCGCGACTTTTCCATCATCAAGGTTCTGACCGGTGGCGGCCCGCTGCGTTCAACCCAGACGCTATCGATCATGACCTACGACCAGGCCTTCCAGTATCACAACTTCGGTCGCGCCGCCGCCGTCGGCGTGCTGACGCTGGTGATCTGCATCATTGCCAGCCTGCTGATGCTCGGCCGGCGCTCGAAATCAATCTACTGAGGAGGCTTTGATGAAACGTAGCTTTGCACAGAGCCTTGCCCTCTACGCGACTGTGATCTTTACGCTGGTGATGATCCTGTTCCCGGTCTACTGGCTGCTGGTTACCGCCCTTTCCACCACCGACGAACTCTACCGCCTGCCACCGACTTTCTGGCCGGACGATCCGCAATGGGACATTTTTGCCCGTGTCTGGGCGGCAAAACCGATCCTTCTGTGGCTGTGGAATTCGATGCTTGCCGCTGTCGGCTCGGTTGCGCTGTCGATGCTGGTTTCGGTCAGCGCCGGATACGCCCTGTCCCGCTATTCGATGCGGGGCGGCGCTACCATGGGAATGTTCGTTCTCACAGCCAAGATGCTGCCCGCCACGCTACTCGTTATCCCGCTATTTTCGATCTTTTCGAGCTTCGGTTTGATCGGTAGTCTATGGACGCTTGTGCTTGCACATTCGACCATGATCATTCCCTTCGCAACCTGGATGCTGAAGGGTTATTTCGACACGATCCCGAAGGAACTGGAACAGGCTGCCATGGTCGACGGCTGCTCGCCGATCGGCGCCATGGTGCGTGTCGTGCTTCCCATCGCAACACCGGGGCTTGCCGCCACCGCGCTTTACGCCTTTGTGCTCAGCTGGGCCGATTACGCCTATGCGCGCACCTTTCTGGTCAACTCGCCGGACAACTGGACCGCCAATCTCGGCATCACCACGATGCAGGGCGAATATGTCACCTATTGGAACGACATCTCCGCCGCATCGGTGTTCATCGCGCTGCCGATCATCGCAATCTATCTGTTCCTTGAACGTTATTTGGTCGGCGGTTTGACCGCTGGCGCGGAGAAATAAGCATGGCCAATATTTCCATTCGCAACGTCAGCAAGTCCTATGGCGCGCTCAACGTGCTCAGGCCCTTTTCGCTTGAGATCGAGAACGGCGAGTTCGTGGTGCTGGTCGGACCTTCCGGTTGCGGCAAGTCGACGATGTTGAAAATCCTTGCTGGTCTCGAACCGGCAAGCGAAGGGCAGATCTTCATCGGCGACAATGAAGTCACGGATCTGGCGCCCGGGGACCGCGATATAGCCATGGTGTTTCAGAATTATGCGCTCTATCCGCATCTGACGGTTCGCCAGAACATCGGCTTCGGGCTGAAGATGCGCGGCACGGACCGGCATGAGATTGACCGCCGGGTCGACGATGCGGCGCGCATTCTGGAAGTGACGCCCTATCTGGATCGTAAGCCCAAGGATCTGTCAGGCGGTCAGCGGCAGCGCGTCGCGCTTGGTCGCGCCATCGTGCGCCAGCCGCAAGCCTTCCTCATGGACGAGCCGCTGTCCAACCTCGATGCCAAGCTGCGTGTCCATATGCGTGCCGAAATCGGCGCTTTGCACAAACGCATCGGGGTCACTACCGTTTACGTGACCCATGACCAGGTCGAAGCCATGACCATGGCGGACCGGGTAGTGATCATGCAGGGCGGCATCATCCAGCAGATTGCCGCACCGGACGAGCTGTTCAACAACCCGGCCAATCTTTTCGTTGCCGGTTTCATCGGCTCGCCGGGCATGAACTTCCTCAATGCGCAACTGCGTGACGGCACTGTTACCCTGTTTGGACAACATGTTTCCGTGCCGGGCGCGGCTGATCGCCAAGGCAGCGTGATCGTCGGTCTGCGGCCGGAACATCTCGTTCTCGGCGATGCTCCTGTCACCTTCGATGTTCACCCGACGCTGGTGGAAAGCCTCGGATCCGAAAAATACGTCTATTTCGACGCGGAAGGCGCAAGGGTGGCCGATGGCGAGGAGGGCAAGTCCAAGGGTCTGATCGCGCGCGTCTCGCATACCGGCAATCTTCCTGGAAACGAGGCACTCCGGCTCGGGTTCGATCCGGCCAAGCTTTATCTCTTCGATGCAAAGACCGGAGAACGGCTATGATCCTCGTCACCGGATCGGCGGGCCGTGTCGGTCGTGCCGCTGTCGCCACCTTGCGCGCACAGGGCCGCACCGTTCGCGGTTTTGATCTCAGGCCATCGGGAACCGGCGGCGAGGAAGTCGTCGGGTCGCTGGAGGATGCGCAGGCACTGTCCGAAGCTATCAAGGGCGTGAGCGCCGTCCTGCATCTGGGAGCCTTCATGTCCTGGGCTCCGGCGGATCGCGATCGTATGTTCGCTGTCAATGTCGAGGGTACGCGCCGGCTTCTGGATGCCGCTTCAGCATCTGGCCTGCGGCGTTTCGTGTTCGCTTCCTCAGGCGAGGTCTATCCGGAAAACCGACCGGAATTCCTGCCGGTCACCGAGGATCATCCGCTTTGCCCCAATTCGCCCTATGGCCTGACCAAGCTTTTGGGCGAAGAGCTGGTGCGCTTTCACCAGCGAAGCGGCACCATGGAAACGGTGATCCTGCGGTTTTCGCATACGCAGGATGCGGCGGAACTGCTGGACGAAGAGAGTTTCTTTTCCGGTCCCCGGTTTTTCCTGCGGCCGCGCATCCGTCAGCAGCAGAATTTCGGAAACACCGTCATCGCCGAATTGCTCCAGTCTCGCGATATCGACGAACCCGCGCACATTCTGGCGCGCAACGAAAACGGCCGGCCGTTCCGCATGCATATAACCGAGACACGAGATATGGTGGCAGGAATTCTGCTCGCTCTCGATCACCCCGAGGCGGCGGGCGGCATCTTCAATCTCGGCGCGGATGAACCCGCCGATTTCGCCGTGCTTCTGCCGAAGATTGCGGCGCTGACCGGCCTTCCCATCGTGACAGTCGATTTTCCCGGCGACGGCGTTTATTACCATACGTCCAACGAGCGGATCAGAAACACTTTGGGGTTTGAAGCAGAATGGACGATGGACCGGATGCTGGACGAAGCGGCGGCCGCAAGGCTGGGGCGACTCGCGAAGGAGCAGAGGCGATGAAGCCCGAGACCCCGGGCGGCACGGCGGCGCTGGCCAAGGGGCTAACCCTGCTCGATATGGTTGCCGACGCGCCGGAACCGCTACGTTTTGCCGAGTTGTTGCGCGCCTCCGGCCTGCCGAAGCCCACCTTTGCACGCATCCTGCGCACCCTTATCGCCTATGGTCTCGTCCGTCAGGATGCGGCCCGGGGCACTTATGTTTTGGGCCAGCGTTTTCTGGAAATGTCCCATAGGGTCTGGGAGAGTTTCGATCTCGTCTCGGCGGCAACCCCGGAACTCGAGCGGCTGGCGGCCGAACTGGGGGAAACGGTTGCGCTGTGCCGGCTTGACGGCACGATGACGCAATATCTGGCCGAACGTTCGCCGAATGGCCTTTCTGTGCGCGTCGAGGTGGGGCGCCGCGTCCCCCTGCATTGCACAGCACCCGGCAAGGCACTGCTCGCCTTTCAGGACCCCGCCGTCGGCCGCGCCCTCTTGGACCGTCTGACGCTGGATGTGCAGACCCCGAAAACCATCACCACGCTCGATGCGCTCCAGGCCGACCTGACGTTGACCCGGGCACGTGGTTATTCGATTTCTTATGAGGAGCACTTGCCAGGTGTAAATTCGGCAGCCGCGCCTGTCATGGGTCGCGACAATACGCCGATCGGCGTGCTTGTTGCGCTTGGCCCATCATCGCGGCTCAGTTCCTCAAATATCCATCCAGCCGGGCGCGAATTGATTGCTGCCGCCCGCCGTATCACGGGTGCGGCTGGAGCTGTCGCCATTAGTTCCAGGCCCAGGCCCCGGTCTGTCACCGGCCGTCCGAGTGCCGAGCTGAGTTGCGTCTTGCCGTGGGGCGCACAGCTTGGCGAGAGTCCAGTGTGGCACGATGGCGAAAATACGCTCTACTGGGTCGATATTCTTCATCCCGCTGTCCACCGGTTTGATCCAGCAAGTGGCCGGAACGAAACCTGCGAGACCGGGAAGTTGGTCAGCGCGGTCATTCCGGTTCGCGGTGGGCGTCTGCTGGTGGCGTCTCAGGATGGGATCGAATGGCTGGATTTTGCATCAGGTCGCCTCACACCCTTCGTCAGCCCGGAGGCAGGCATCGTCGACAACCGCTTGAATGATGCCAAATGCGGGCCTGACGGTGCGATATGGGTGGGATCGATGAGGATTGACGCCTCCAAGCCCACGGGTGCGCTTTATCGTATCAGCACCGATGGCGCATTCGAACGCAAGGAAGGCGGCATCATCGTCTCCAACGGCCTCGGCTGGAGCGCGGATGGGAAAACCTTCTACTTTGTTGACACGGTACCTGGCCTCATCCACGCCTATGATTGCGATCCCGCGACCGGAACGCTGTCGGGATGCCGCGAATTCGCACGCATTCCCGTCGCTGACGGCCGGCCGGACGGTCTTGCGGTGGACGCGGAAGGAGGGGTCTGGTGTGCGATCTGGGATGGCTGGTCCGTGCGCCGTTATCTTCCAAACGGGAAGCTCGACCAGGTAATTGAGATGCCGGTGCCCCGTCCCACCAGCATCGCCTTTGGTGGCCCGGATCTGTCGACGCTGTTCATCACCAGCGCCCGCACTCGCCTGCCGGCCTCGACACTCGCCGACGCGCCTCTGTCAGGTGGTCTGTTTTCCTGCCGCCCGGGAGTTTCCGGTGCGCACGTCTCATTGTTCGAAGGATAAAGGATGAACCTTGAAAACATCTTTGGCCTGAAGGGCCGCGTGGCGCTCGTTACCGGTTCAAGCCGTGGGATAGGGGCGGCGATTGCAGAAGGGCTGGCTGGGGCAGGTGCCCATGTCATCCTGCATGGCGTCAAGCCGGGCGCTACAGCGGCTGTACATGAGCGGATTGTTACGCACGGGGGAACGGCGGATCATCTGGCAGGCGATCTCTCCGAAGTCGGGGCTGGTCGGGATCTTATCGAGCGAGCAGAGGCGATCGCACCACTCGATATCCTTGTTATCAACGCCAGTGCCCAGATCAATGCCACTCTATCGGCGCTGACGCCAGGTGATCTGGCGTTTCAACTGGCGGTCAATCTGGGCTCGACGGTCGACATGCTACAGACGGCACTGCCGCGAATGTCGGCTCGGAAATGGGGCAGGATCGTCTCCATAGGATCAGTCAATCAGCTAAGGCCCAAAAGCATCGTTACCGCCTATGCGGCGACGAAGGCCGCACAGCACAATTTAATTCAAAGTCAGGCTAGAGATTATGCCCGCGACAACGTGTTGCTCAATACTCTCGCTCCCGGCCTCATCGATACGGACCGCAACGCTCACCGCCGCGTCGAGGATCCGGAGGGCTGGAATGAATATGTAAGCGCACTGAACTGGATGGGGCGGGCCGGACGACCGGAAGAGATGGTGGGGGCAGCTGTCTTTCTGGCGTCGGAGGCATGTAGTTTCATGACGGGCGAAACGATTTTTCTTACCGGAGGTTATTGAGCGGGCGGATATTGAAAAAATGCAAAACGTCCCGAACGCAGGTGTCGGCCCAGCAACTTTTGTGGTGATCGTCTGGAGAGGTCGTCATTCGAAAAACCAGCGCCGATAATGCGGCGATTGTGCGGGCCTGGCTTCGACGTTGTCATCACGGAGCTGCCGCATACTATCATCCACTCATGCGTCTGCTTGATTTGCCGAACTTCATCCTGACGCCGTATGTGGCGTGGGTAAGAAGCGCAGCGGTCCAGTCGCTGGTCGATCAGCTGATCGACAATGTCGAGGCGTTCTAGCGCGCCCTTCGTTTGACCGTTATAGCTTCTCATGTAATCGAGAAATGCGCGCATGGCGGCACGTGGGAGGCGGGTCGTAAAAACCATTGCGGTAGGAGAGTGTCCATTGGGAGGAAGCTCCGCCAGCCGGCCGATTTCCTTTCAGGTGTCGCTGTACCTTCTAACGTTCAGCGGTCGAAGTTTCCCAGATATCGGGCAGGTGATGTGCCAAGCGCTTTCTTGAACATGGTTATGAATGCAGAGACGGATTGATATCCAAGATCCCCCGAAACCTGCTGCACCGTTGCCCCCGCTGCAAGGCTTCGGATTGCGACAATCACCTGCAATTGTTGTCGCCAGCGGCCGAAGGTAAGGCCCGTTTCGCTTTGAACGAGACGGGCGAGCGAATTCTCACTCATCGCCACTCGTTTTGCCCATTGCGCCATCGTACTGCGATTGGATGGATCGTCTGCCAGCTCGGATGCGATGCGTGCAAGCCGGGGCTCGTCCGTCAGCGGGAGGTGAAGATGCTCGACCGGCATCCGCGACAATGCCGACAGAAGCAGCGTTTCCATGAGCTCTAAGTCAGCAGTCGCGGCAGCCGATTGGTCGGCCATCTCGATGATCAGTTCCCTGACGAGCGGAGACAGGGAAAGCGTGCAGCACCGGTTCGGCAGATCGGCAGCCCCCGGCTCGATGAACAGGAAGAACAAACGTGCGTTGGCGGTGGCCACATTGCTGTGAAGCATGCCCCCTGGAACCCAGACGCCACAATGAGGCGGAACCATCCACATGCCGCTTGGGACGCGACAAGTCACGCCTCCCAGCAGCGGCATGACAAGCTGGCCCTTACGGTGCTGGTGTTCGGGAGCCTCGCGTTCATTCTGAGACACGTCGATCCTCACAGCGCGAACGCGCGATGAAGAGCTTTCGACATCATGGTCGGCGAGGGCACCGGACAGGGATAGTGGTGGCTGGAGGTATTTAGTGATCATTAGAGGGAATATCTAAATTCGTCCGATCGGTTTGTCGATAGGGTCATCTCGCAAGAAGCTGGAGGGTGATCATGGCACTTCAAAAACACAACGACCGCTGGTGGTCGGATATCGTCCGGACCGAAATTCGTCTGACCTCGAAAGGACCTCGCAGGCTCTGCATCCTGCCCCCATACCTGATGGGGACAAGGCCGGATCATGCCGCTGTTCTGAAAAGGATTACAGGCATTCTTTTTTCGAAAGCCCGAGCATTGCTTGCCCGCCAGCCTCCGGCCATGTCGACTGTTGTGCGCGCTGACCCTGTCGAAGCCTATCTGCACGCCTGCCTCGCTGCACCATTCTTTTTCTATGTGTCGCCAGCGACCTACGGCCTCGCAGACAATGTTACCACCGATGAAAAAGGCATCGAGCGCAAGGCCACACTGCCGGGGGATGAGGTGTGAGTTCCCGGCCAGTTGTCACCAGCGGGAACGTCATCTTTTCGCTGAAAACATTTCTTGCGGCCATGGCGTGGCCGATGCGCTGGAACCGCTTGAATCGCCTCACATGGCAGATGGCTCACGTAACCCGCTTTTCAGGCCCATCCTCTACCGTCAATACGAGGGCAAGCCAAAGTGTCTCCGCCGCATCTGTTGCATCCGATATCTGATTAACGGACTGGATTACTGCAAGACGTGCCCATGTCTGAATAGTCGCTCTAGTCCAATGCATGATGCGGGTTATCGCGATATGCACGATGGATCGACCAATGCCGGCGGCAAGAAACAGAGCTAAGGACTTTGAATTCACGGGCCGGGCTGCAAGGATTTCGCTGCATCTTTGTGCGATTGTCTCACGAAATCGATAAATGCGCGTAAAGGCGCGGGCACAAGCCGCCGTCCGGAATAATAGAGGAACGGGCCGGAAAACCGCAGCCACCACTCTTCCATCACCGGTACCAGGTTTCCTCTATCGAAGTGTGGCCTTAGCCAGTCTTCAAAAATATAAATGATGCCAGAACCGGCAATGGCTGCGTCGATACCAAGATCGGTGCCGCCGCCGAACTGAACAACGAGGCTACCTTTAGGATTTATGGCGATTTCTTCCCCATCGCGTTCGAATTCCCAGGAGGGAAGCGCGCGCCCCGAAAACCGGCCTAAAATACAATCATGCGAAAGCAGGTCTTGTGGATGTTGCGGTTTGCCTCTTCTTGCAAGGTAACCCGGCGATGCGGCAAGGGCGTAGCGCTGCTGGCGCGGTCCGATCGGCAACGCCACCATATCCTGCTCGAGCCGTTCGTCATAACGGATGCCTGCGTCGCAGCCGCTCTTTATGATGTCGACGAAATTCTCATCGGTCACGATTTCCAGCCTTATTTCGGGATAGGCCTTTAGGAACGGCGGCACGATCGGAGGCAGGACCAGCCTTGCCGCACTCATCGGAACATTGAGTCTGAGATCCCCCGAGGTGCGGCCGCGGCTGCTTTTCACCTCGTCGAGTGCCGATGCCACCTCTGCGAATGCGGGTCCGGTGCGCTCTAGCAAGAGACGTCCTGCATCCGTCAGGAGCACGCTGCGGGTTGTGCGATTGAATAGTCTTACCCCAAGGTCTTCTTCGAGACGCTTCACCGCATCGCTCAACGCCGAGGAGCTGACTCCACTTTCGCGCGCGGCCTGCCGAAAACCTTTGGATCTAGCCACCAGTAAAAACGCATTCAGATCCGTTAAATCCGACACCCTGCTCTCCAAACGTTAAAAACAATTGTCCGTCTTTACGGACAACCTGTCCAGATTATAGCTTCTTGTAGCGTATATGCCACCTGTCTATTTTGGAGGAACACAAGGAGATGGACCATGAGCACTATTGCAACTTCAGGAACCTTCACGCTTGGCGATTATACGGTGCGCCGGCTGGGCTATGGCGCGATGCAGCTTGCAGGCAAGGGCGTTTTTGGGCCTCCGAGCAATCGTCCGGAGGCCATAGCCGTCCTGCGCGAGGCGGTGGAAAGCGGCGTCAACCACATCGACACCAGCGATTTCTATGGCCCGCATGTTACAAACGAGATAATCCGCGAAGCTTTGCATCCCTATGACAACGACCTTGTGATCGTCACCAAGGTCGGCGCAGGCAGGGGCGCGGACGCTTCGTGGTATCCGGCGTTCTCGCGCGCGGAGCTGACACAGGCCGTTCATGACAACCTCCGCAATCTCGGACTCGATGTGCTCGATGTGGTCAACCTGCGCGCTATGTTCGACGTGCACGGCCCCGCGGAAGGCTCATTGGACGAGCCTCTTGAAGTTCTGGCGGGTTTAAAGCAACAGGGACTGATCCGGCATATCGGACTGTCTAACGTTACGGCGAAGCAAATCGAGGACGCCGGAAAGATCACCGACATCGCTTGCGTGCAGAACCAGTACAATCTTGCGCATCGGCAGGACGAAACCTTAATCGACACACTCGCCTCCCGAGGGGTTGCCTATGTGCCGTTCTTTCCTCTTGGCGGCTTCTCGCCGCTGCAATCCTCTACCCTGTCTGACGTGGCCGCCCGGCTCAACGCCACGCCGATTCAGGTTGCGCTTGCCTGGCTTCTCCAGCGATCGCCGAACATTCTCCTGATCCCTGGCACATCGTCACGGGGACATCTGCGAGAAAACCTCGCCGCGGCCAGGATAGAGCTCCCCACGGAGGCACTGTTGGAGCTAGATAACATGGCTGCTTAATGCCGCTTGTAGAAATCTGGGGAATTTGTCGACGGGTTGTTATCTGTCCTCACGGCCGCTTTTGGCAAATGCTGCCTAGTCAGCGTCGCCCCAGAAGCAGACATTCGCTGCCATTGTCAGGACAACTTCACTAAGGTGTCGAGGAAAGCGCGGACGGCCGGGTTTGACCGCCGGCTCTCGGGCCACAGCGCCGTGATGTTGTGCCTTTCCACCGCATAATCGGCCAGAACCGGAATAAGCGCTCCACGCCTCACCCAAGTGCTGGCCATGAAATTGGTTGCCATTCCGATTCCGGCACCTGCTGCGATCGTTGCCAGCACGGCTTCGCTCGCGTCAACGATAATGCTAGAGGTGGGCACAATCTCCACCTCCCTGTCCCCTACGTGGAAAGGCCAGCGGAACAGCTGGCCGCTACTCTGGTAGCGCAGGCTGACAGTCTCGTGCTCTTCCAATTGGTCTGGACTGGTCGGCGGGCTGCGCCCGGCCAGATATTCGGGCGAGGCATAACAGCATAGCCGATGTGGCAGAAGGCGGCGCGAAAGCAGGCGCGAATCTGCCACATCACCAATGCGGACCGCTACATCGTAGCCGCCTTCGATAAGATCAACCATGTGATCGCTCAAACGTAGATCTATATTGACCCTCGAGTGGAGACTGCGAAACTGCGGAAGCATCGGCGCTATTACGTGCAGGCCGATAGGCAACGATGCTGCAATCCGTAAAGTGCCAGCGGGCTCGGTGCGCGCTGCTTTTGCCGCCTGCTCTATATCTTCGGCGTCGTGCAGCAGCCTGAGCGCACGCTCATGAAGATCGCGCCCCTCGGTCGTCAGGGCCAGGGAACGTGTCGTACGCGCAAAAAGCGAAACGCCGAGCTGCTTTTCCAGCCGCTGAATGCTTTTGCTGACCGCCGAGGGTGAGATGGACAAGGAGCGGGCGGCGGCGGTGTAGCTTCCGAGCGAGCCGGCCCGAGCGAATGCGATCAACCCAGTCAGTCTATCAATTCCGATTTGTTCCTTCATGGCACTACTAAAGCGAATTATCTGATGATTATCAAGCGAAGGAGATGATCGTATCTTCAGTCATCAAAACGAATATTCAAGCGAGGCCGTGATGACTGATATGATGAAAGCTGTGCGATTGCACGAATTCGGTGGGCCAGATGTTCTTCGTTATGAAGAAGCGCCCCGGCCGGAAATCTCGGCGGACGACGTGCTTGTTCGCGTCCATGCCGCCAGCCTCAACCCGCCGGATCTCTATCTGCGCGATGGTTATCGGGCTCTCCCGCCGAAATGGCAGCCCAGCCCAAGCTTTCCGCTGATCCTTGGCACGGACGTTTCCGGCACGGTTGCGGCCGTTGGTGAAAACGTGTCGCAGTTCAAGGTCAACGACGAGGTCTATGCGATGGTCCGCTTCCCGCAAAACCTCATGACGGGAAGCAGCGCCTATGCCGAATATGTTCGCGTTCCGGTATCGGAGTTGGCGTTGAAGCCCGCCGGGATCGACCACATCCAGGCTGCCGGTGCGCCCATGTCGCTTTTGACCGCTTGGCAATTTCTGGTCGATTTGGGACATGATTTGCCGAACCCATTCCAGACCTTCCAGCATGCCCCGGTTCCGCTCGACGGCAAGCTCGTGCTGGTGAACGGCGCCGGCGGCGGCGTTGGCCATCTTGCAGTCCAGATCGCGAAGTGGCAAGGCGCGAGGGTGATTGCCGTTGCTTCCGGCAAAAACGAGGCGCTTCTCTATGATCTCGGTGCCGATATTTTCATCGACTATACGAAGGCGGCTGCCGAAGCAGTGGTGAAGGATGCTGATCTGGTGCTTGACGCCGTCGGCGGCGCGAATATGGAACGCTTTCTCCCCAGCATTAAGCCGGACGGCGCCCTGTTTCTCGTCAACCCGCTGGGTTTTCAAGGCCATGACGAAGCCGCCCGGCGAAAGATCACCGTCTCAACGACACAGGTGCGTTCGAACGGTGCGCAATTGGCAGAGGCCGGTCGTCTGCTCGATGATCGCTCCATACGGGTGGTGATCGACAGCACCTATCCGCTGGCCGAGGCATCGACAGCGCATCGTCGTGCTTCAGAAAGTAGCATCCAGGGCAAGATCGTGCTGGTTGCCGCCTGATCACCACTTGACCAGTCAAGGCCCCGGTCGCCGAAGCTCGCAAACTCGCTGCCCAAGGGTTTTGCGGTCGAATCGACCGGCCAATCGCTGCAAGAACGCCAGTCTGGCGACCAGGCGTCTTTGTTGTTGGCGTTTTCGTATCTGGTCGTTGTCCTTGTGCTTACAGCACTTTATGGAAGTCGCTACGTTGATTTCAAATGGTCACGTCTTCACTTTCAATTAGTCATCAACATAGTTTCAAACGGTCATCGGCGAACGGTTTGATGGCTCAAGCTCAATCAAATCCTGAATTGCAACAACGGATCGCCTCTTCTGATCCTATCAAGGGGTCGTCGGCAAAGGCGGTGCGGCTCTGCTTATACCCAGCTTTAACAAGGAAAATCTGATACACCACGCTAGGCATTCTCTGCGAGAAAGATCTGGATGTCCGTTGAGATAGAGACCGCTTCTCCAGGCATTCTACCGAGGAGCTTTGCGATGGTCTCAACTGCCAGGCGTGCTTCCAAAAGGGGTCTCTGGTCGATAACCGCGTTGATCTTTCTGGATTTTAGCAGCATCCGTCGATTGGGCGTGAGTTCGTGGGTGATGACCACCGTATTGTCGGTTCGGCCAAGGCGTTGCAGGGCACTGACAATCGGCAAAGCACCCGCGGACAGATGATATATGCCTCGTAATCCCGGGTCATCCCGAAATGCAATCTCTACGACACGGCCAGCTTCCTCTTGATTTTCTCCGGTCTCCAGAACCACGGCCAGACTGCATTCAGGATAACGCTCGGTCATGATGTTGCGAAACCCGGCTTCCCGTTCGCGATGGCCAGTGATATCACGTGAGCCGGCAACCACGACGACGCGGCCGCCTTGCCGTCCGAGGAAAAGGCCCATCAGGTCGCCAGCCACCCGACCGGCCTGCCTGTCGTTCGGCCCCACATAGGCGGCACGCCCGCAATCTGTGAGGTCGGTCGCCAGAGTAACCACCGGGACATTGCGCGATAGGAATGCTACGGCTTCTCGAACCCTGATATCGTCAGGGCTGGTGATGACGAGGCCATCATAGGAGCGACAATCGCGGACGGCTGCGGCGATCGCCGCCGGCTTTCGTGGATCGATGTGATGGACGAAGAATTGCACGTTCAGTGTTGCGTACATTCGCGATGCAAGATCGATACCCTCGCGCAAAGACGCGTGAAACGGGTTGACTGGCGGTTGGATAAGGACCGCGACACGTAGCGCGCGTGAAGGGGTACGATCTAGGGCCCGGTCAATACCGAGCGCCCGTGCAGTGGCCAAAACGCGGTCTTCTTTGTCGGTACGCACGCCGCCACGGTTGTTGAGAACCCGATCCACCGTCGCGGTCGAGACTCCGGCTGCCTTTGCAACATCCGAAATGCTTATCTTGCGTGCAGTCATTTACCTCTCCGCCCGGTTTTCTGATTGAATCCCATCAAATTCCAACTTTGTAAATCGGAGATCTCCAGCTAAATCTCTGCGTCAGGGAGGGTCGCCCACCAAGTGAGCGACGCCAGGGAAGGACCAGAATATTATGGGTATAACAGTCACCACAGCACCGTGCTGCTGGGGCGTCGATGACGTGCGCAATCCAAACCTACCGCCGTGGGAAATGGTATTCGATGAAGTCAAGGCGGCCGGATATGGGGGAGTGGAGCTTGGCCCCTATGGTTATGTTCCGCTGAACATCGACATGGTCTCTCAGGCTCTGACAAGTCGAGGGCTCTATATCGTCGCCGGAACGATCTTCAATGATCTTGTCGCTGAGGAAAACCGCGATAGCCTGCTGCGCCAGACGGACGAGATTTGCGCTCTGATCACCCGTCTGCCGACGCCGCCGAAGACGCCGGGCCAGCGATTTCCCGCACCTTATCTGACGGTGATGGATTGGGGACACGACGAACGCGATTATGCGGCGGGTCATTCCGACAGGGCACCCCGGCTCGATGACGCGGCATGGAACGGCATGATGGATAATATCAGGGCGATATCCGCTCTTGCCCGCGAGAAATATGGCGTTCGCGCCACCATTCATCCGCATGCCGGCGGTTACGTCGAATTCGAGGACGAGATTGCCCGTCTCGCGGTTGACATACCCCAGGAGGTTGCCGGTTTCTGCCTCGACACTGGCCATACCCGGTATGCCGGCATGGACCCTGTCCAAACCCTGCGCAAATACGCCGACCGTCTCGACTACATCCACTTCAAGGACATTGACAGGGCCGTCTTCGGCCGCGTGATGGGTGAGCACATTCGCTTCTTTGAAGCCTGCGCGCAGGGCGTCATGTGTCCCATTGGCAAGGGCTGTATCGATTATCCCGCCATTCGCGCCCTTCTTGATGAGCTTGGTTATGAAGGCTTTATCACCGTTGAGCAGGAGCGTGATCCGCGCAACGCGGGCGGTAGCCTCGCCGACGTAAAACTCAGCCGTGACTATCTCAAGTCGGCTGGCTTCTAACAATCCGGGACAGAAACCTCATGATTTACGGAACGCGTCAGACAAAACGACCTCTTCGCTGGGCTATGGTGGGTGGTGGTCGCGGCAGTCAGATCGGCTATATTCACCGCAGCGCCGCCCTGCGTGACCGCTACTTCGATCTGGTCGCTGGAGCCTTCGACCTCGATGCCGAGCGCGGCCGCGCCTTCGGTGTTGAACTGGGGCTCGAGCCTTCGCGATGCTACGCCGATTGGCGTGCGCTTTTCGCAGAGGAGGCAAAGCGTCCGGATGGGATCGAGGCAGTATCGATCGCAACGCCCAACAATACCCACTACGAGATCACCAAGGCTGCACTGGAAAGCGGGCTGCACGTTGTGTGTGAAAAGCCGCTGTGCTTCACGGTGGCCGAGGCCGAGGATCTTCAGCGTATCGCCGCAGAGCGCGGCCGTATTGTTGGAGTGACCTACGGCTATAGCGGCCACCAAGTCATCGAGCATGCCCGCGAGCTCGTTGCTGCCGGCGAGCTCGGGGAAATTCGTCTGGTCAACCTGCAATTCGCCCACGGGTTTCACAACGAGGCTGTCGAGCTTCAAAACCCGGCGACCCGCTGGCGCGTCGATCCGAAATTCGCAGGCCCAAGTTATGTGCTCGGCGATATCGGTACACATCCGCTTTATATTTCCGAGGTCATCCTGCCCGACCTCCGTATCAACCGGCTTCTGTGCACCCGGCAGAGCTTCGTCAAGACGCGTGCACCGCTCGAAGACAACGCCATGACCCTGATGGAATATGACAATGGCGCGTTTGGCACCGTCTGGTCGAGCGCCATCAATGCGGGTTCCATGCATGGACAAAAGGTGCGCGTCGTCGGATCAAAGGCTTCGATCGAATGGTGGGACGAGCAGCCAAACCAGCTACGATTTGAGGTTCAGGGCGAGCCGGTACGCATTCTTGAGCGTGGCATGGGCTACCTGCACGCAAAGGCACTTGCCGACGATCGTATCGGTGCAGGCCATCCGGAGGGTCTCTTCGAGGCCTGGGCTAACCTCTACGACCGCTTTGCTATCGCTATGGAGGCGCGCAACGAAAACGATGGCGAACGCCTTGCGAGCCTCCGGTTTCCGGGGATTGCGGCAGGGGTTGAGGGCGTTCGCTGGGTTGAGAACTGCGTTCGTTCTGCCGATCTCGGCGGGGTCTGGGTCGATTATCGGTAGCGCGATGGAGGGAGCAGCACCATTGGCGCAGCTCCATAAATGATTGCCACCCACGCGACGTGGTCCAGCAAGCGATGCTTGTCCGCATCGACGCTCCCGTGAAGGGGCGAATTTATATTATCAGGAGGTTTTGATGAAACACGCACTCGATCCGCACATGATCCGTCATTTATCTCTGGAGGAAATTTGCCGAAAGACCGCCGAGCTGGGATACGACTATGTTGAGCTCTCACCCCGTCCGGACTTTCTCTCCTGGTGGACGCGTCCGAAGGTTTATCCCGAGAGGGTAAAGAGCTTCAAGAAGGCCCTCAAGGACCATGGGGTGGGCCTGGCAACGCTGCAGCCAATGTACCGCTGGGCCAGCCCATACCAAGACGAGTGGGAAACGGCGATAGAGAACTGGAAGCGTGCCATCGAAATTGCGGCAGAGATGGAATGCCCGATGTTGGTCTCGGAGTTCGGGCGAGGGGGATCCCCGGATCGAAGCCTGAATGACCGCAGTGGGTTGCATCGTCCGGAGACGTGTGAGGGGCAGTTTTTCCGTGCGATGGATATCCTCGTGCCAATTCTGGAGCGCGAAGGGCTGATCCTCTCGCTCGAAGCGCATCCAGAGGACTGGATTGAGGAAATCGCCCCTGCCATCGATATCATCAAGACGATCAATTCAAAGGCTGTAAAGTCATCGTTCATCGCGCCCCATACCTTCTTCTACGGTCCCGACATGGTTGCTAACCTGCGAGCGACCGAGGGGCTTCTTGCACATGTGCGCCTCGCAGACACCTATGACCATAACAAGTCTTCGCAACTGCGCTACATTGTAAATCCGCCTGGAGCGAAGGTGCGCGTCCATCAACACACCGACTTCGGCCAAGGTGAGATCAACTGGGAAGTATTCTTCTCAACTCTTGCCGACATGAAATTCGATGGTGTCCTTTCAAATTGCGTTTTCGCTTGGGAGGACCGAGCCGAAGACAGTGCCCGTTTCATGCTTCGTGAGACACAGATGTATGTGAACAAGTACTGGCCAAAGTAACTCCTCCTCAATCGCGGAGTGGTCGAAAAGGCCCTGCGATATGACCAGGCTTTTGTGGCTCGACCAGATCAACCGGCCTTTCGATGCTATCCCACAGTCGCGGGATCGTTCACTGGGCCACCTCTGGTACGAGCGCCTTCAACGCGGAGAAGGCCTTCTCGATTCGACAGAGGTCCGGGCTGACTGTGAATGGCGCATGATTGCGCCACGCTTGCCCAACGAGCCGCGAGGCCGAGAAGCGGCAGCTATTGACGGGGCATGGGGTCGGGACTCTTCAAGAGCTTATTTGGACGCATTCATTGCGGCTCGCAAGGTATCGTTGATGCGCTCTTGCCAGCCCGGACCGTCGGCTTGAAAATGCGCGAGCACATCGCTGTCGATTTTCAATGATACAAGCTCTTTGGTGTTAGGAATTGCAGGCCGTTCAACGGCTGGCGCTGCGACCTTCTTTGCCGGTTTGAACAGCGCCTCGGCTGCGTCTTTCGGATTGGACGGTCGTCGGGGTGTTGCCATGGTCATATATCCTCTTGTGTCGTGCGCTCGAACAGCGCAGCCTGTCAGTTTCTGTTTGCAGGCTGTATGTCAAACACAGCGGTGGTCGCAACCCACGTGTAGTGGTTAGCCGGAAGAACGTAATTGCTGCAGATAAACCGTCAGCCTCACCCGCGCAATCTGGAAGAGATCGTGCACCGTTATCGACAATTGCATTGAGAGGCCGCAGGTTCTTGTCAAGGTGTTAGCGCCCCTTGGCGAGATACACACCCTTCGTGTTGACCTGTTCTCAGGCCCTTTCCGCTGGCGGAGCGTTTCACTCCCCTGCCGCCACTCCCTCGCGTCGTGGATCCGCGCTGCCGATCAAACCTTCGGCGGTTATCTCGATGGCATGCAAACCGGAATTCATCTCGCCCGGTTTCACCTCGTAACCCAGCGCCTTCAGTGGCCCTGCCAGACCTTCCGCGCTTGTACCGGCCTCGATGTCATAGGTGCCGAAGCGGTTGATGAGATGCGGCTGGGAGACGATCGCCTCTACAGGCATGCCCCAATCGATATAGGCGATCAGCGCCTGCGCTACATAGCCGATGATCTGGCTGCCGCCCGGCGAACCGATGGCGAGCAGCGGTTTGCCACCCTTCATCACGATCGTCGGGGCCATGGAGGAGCGCGGTCGTTTGCCTGGCTCAACGCGGTTGGCGATCGGCAGACCGCCATCATGGGTCTTGAAGGAAAAGTCCGTCAACTCATTATTGAGCAGGAAGCCGTTCGTCATCAGACGCGAGCCGAAGCCACTTTCGATCGTTGTCGTCATCGAGACCACGTTGCCGTCCTTGTCGACGATGACAAAATGGCTTGTGGAGGGCAACTCGATCGCCGTATCCCGGCCGAAAAGAAGCGCGTGGTCCCATTCCGGCTCGCCGGCCTTGACGGCATCGTTGGTCAACGCCTTATCGCCGTCGAGCAGCTTTGCCCTCTCGCCCAAATAGGTCTTGTCCAACAGGCCCTTGATCGGCAGCGGCAGGAAATCGGTGTCAGCGACGTAACGCTCGCGGTCGGCGAAGGCGAGACGCTGGGCGTCGCCGATAATGCGCCAACTGTCGACATTTTTTGGCCCAAGCGCCTTGAGATCAAAATTTTCCACCAGACCGAGCATCTGGCCGATGGCGATTCCGCCCGACGACGGCGGCCCCATGCCGCAAACGTCAAGAGCACGATAGGCAAAGCAGACCGGCTCGCGCTCGACGACCCGATAGTTGGAAAGATCGGCCAGCGACAGCACTCCGGGATTGTCGGCCGCCTCGCGCACAGACTTGACGATCGCCTCGGCAATTCGCCCTTTGTAAAAGGCATCGGCGCCGCCTTTGGCGAGCGCCGCAAGCGTCTCGGCATAGGCCGGGTTCTTCAAAGGAACGCCGGCCCGCAGGGCGGCCCCGGAGGTGTCAAAGAAATAAGACCGGGGTTCTGTATATTTCTTCAACCGGTCTCCCTCGGACGCGATCAGGGAGGCAAGACGCGGTGACACCTTAAAGCCCTCTGTAGCCAGCGTTTCCGCCGGCTTCAGCAGGCTTGCCCATTCGGCCTTTCCATAGCGTTTGTGGGCTTCCTCCAGAAGTCGCACCGTTCCCGGCGTGCCAACAGAGCGGCCGCCGACCACTCCGTCCATGAATTTTAGCGGTTGACCTTTGTCATCCAGGAATAGCTTCGGTGTGGCTTCCATCGGCGCCGTCTCGCGGCCGTCAAACGTGGTCAACTTGCCGCTTTTTGCGTCGTAATAGACGAGGAAGGCACCCCCACCGAGACCGGAACTCTGCGGTTCAACGAGGCCGAGCATGGCCTGCACCGCCACCATTGCATCGATGGCGTTGCCGCCCCTGGCTATCACATCACGCCCTGCCTCAGTCGCCAGCGGATTGGCCGCCGCTACCATGAAGCTCTTTGCCTCGATGCGTTTGGCAGTGGCAATATCGGTCGCTTTTTCGGGCGCCACCGTGTCGGACGCCTGCTGCGCGGAGGCGACTGCGGTGGAAAGCATCAAGGCGAAAAATGCCTCACCGAGAAATTTCATTTTCATCAGCCAAATCCTCCAGCGACGTACAACTCGTTAATGTAGCAGGGCATTCAACTGAGCCAGCAGGCAGGCCGAACCTTTATCGACCACGGCACGGCCACTTTTAGAACTCTTCCTTCACTGCTGCAAAGCTTCGGCCTTCACCGGTATTTCAGCCCCGTCCGTTGGCACGCACCGCTGTTGAGCGTCTGTCTGGCGCGCCGCTCTTTTTCGGCACTATGGTGGCTGTCTCGCCGCATGTCCATCATGTGGAAGGGTCGACCTGTCGTTGGAAAACGGAAATCTGCTCATTTCCCATCCGACAAGCCTTTCGAGTTGGTATGTGGCGGCGGACTTCTCTGCCTTCTTCAGGAAACCGGAAGGCAGGCTCGCATTATTTTTCCGACAGTATAGATGGGCAGTTTGGTGTTCATCCAGGCCACGAGCTGGAGCTAATGACATAGGACGGAACGCAAGGGCAGTAAATGCGGGCGCTGTTGTCTCCACGCATCTGCCTTAATAACGGCGTCGCCGGTTCTGACCCTTTCAACTGCGTGGATATGCTAGCGGTAGACCGCTATCAGGATGGCGCATAACGCCCATTCGGGTCTCGTAGATTGCTTGCAGTTGATCCGGGGCCACGATGTCCTCTGGTCCTCCACGTGCAATGAGTTTTCCACAATGAAGTGCCAGGATTTCGTCACAAAAGCGAGCCGCCATGTTCACGTCGTGGAGCACGACAATGGCCCCAAGTCCACGCTCGTCAACGAGCCGGCGAACAAGCGTGAGAATGTCGATCTGGTGGGCGATATCAAGGGCCGAGGTCGGCTCATCAAGGAGGAGACAATCGGGGTTTTGCGCAACGAGCATCGCGAGCCAGACCCGCTGCCGCTCCCCACCTGAAAGCGTGTCGATGAAGCGGGCGCGATAACGCGCCACGTCTGTCAGCCTCATCGCTTCCTCCACCCTCATCTTGTCCTCAAGGCCAAACCGGCCAAGAGCGCCGTGCCATGGATATCGTCCGAGCGCGACTAGCTCGCTGACAAGCATACCTGCAGTATCGGGCGCCTGCTGGGGCAAATAGGCCACCTTACGAGCGAATGGCCTGCTGCCCCATTCATGCAAGTCTTTTCCATCAAAGGAAATCTTGCCAGCACTCAGTGGATTTTGGCGGGCCAGGAGCTTGATCAATGTCGACTTGCCAGAGCCATTGTGCCCGATCAGGCCGATAATTCGCCGTGCTGGCAAACTTATTGTCAGTGGTTCGAGCAAAACCCGAGTTCCGACGGAGAAACTGGCCCGCTCCAACTCAAAAAGGGGTATCCTCGAGATGGTTCTCGTTCTGCTGTCTTCGGATATCTGAACCAAGGCTGTTACCTCATTTTAGAGCCTGGGGCTTTGTCTGCCCCGCGAGCGGATCACCCACAGAAAGTATGGCCCCCCGATAAAGGCGGCGATGACGCCTGCGGGAATCTCATAGGGAAAGTCGGCAGCCCGTCCCAACCAGTCGGCTGAGATCATCAGCGTTGCGCCGACCGCGCTCGCCGTGAGAAGCGTCAGGATTTGGCCGCGTGCCCCGGCCGCTCGGGCGATGTGCGGTGCCATCATGCCGACGAAGCTTAACGGGCCGACAATTACGGTCGCAGCTCCCGTCAGGACGGCAATGAACAGCAAAAGCGCGAGGCGGGATCGCGCCGGATTGAGTCCAAGAGAGCGTGCAGTGCTGTCCCCAAGCGCCAAGACCTCTAGCGGGCGGCGCAAGAGTGGCGAGATGGCCAGCCCGATCAAAACCAACGCTGCAGCGATGCTCGCGACGAAGCTGGTCGCACGAAAGGTAGGACCCATGGTCCACGCCAGAATGTAACTTGCGCGCGGATCGCCACTGGCAACAATGAGCGAAATTATCGCAGTCGCGAGCGCACTGATGGCTATGCCAGACAGAAGAACAGGTCCAGGCGCATAGCTTTTCCCTTTTGCCACAAGCAGAATGATCGCAAACGCGGCGACTGCACCGGTTATGCCGCCGGCAAGCGGCAAAATAGGCGACGCCATTCCTCCGGCGAAGAAAGCTGCGATAATCCCCAGTCCGGCTCCGGCGCTGATGCCGAGCCCTTCCGGGCTCGCTATGGGATTACGCGTGATCGTTTGTGTGAGGGAACCCGCAATGGCCAGCATTGCGCCAGCACTTGCCGAGGTCAGGACCCTTGGCCATCGACCGGCAAACAACACGGATGTTTCCACCCCGCCAGCTATGAAGCTCTCGGTGAGCGAGAACAATGCGATAACGGCAGCAATGGCAAGAGAACCTGGCAGCAAAAAGCAGCCTGCCAGAGGGTTCTCTCTTTGGTTCAGGGCATTGCTGTTAAGCTGGTCAATGGAATGGGGTACATGTTTGATGAGCACCAACATCACTATGGCGCCGATGATTGCGGTGGCGGTACCTGTTGGCACCTCACCGACGACGGGCGCTCCAGCAAGCACGAGACTGTCAGCGAGCAGCAGGAGGCCGGCACCAAGCAGTCCTCCCCACAGCAGTCGTTGGCGGAGCGTTCGAGCGCCAACTATTCGGGCGAGGTTGGTGGCTGCAAGGCCGACGAACGCGATGACGCCGACGCGGGCTACAACAACAGCCGACAGTACGGTTGCGATAAACAGTACCGCCGCGCGCAACCCGCCCGGGGACAGTCCGAGGCTGCGGGCACGGCTTTCATCAAGACCGATAACTGAAAGCGGTCGAAAGAACAGCAACAGCAGCGGTATCAGCACGATCATGCGCAAGGCCAATGCGGTCGCGTTGGAATAGTCATTCTGGATGAGTGAACCACTTCCCCAGATGAACACCCCGCGCAGATATTCGTGGTGAAACAAGGCTAGTATGACGGAGGCCGAGCCGGCGGAAAAGCTGATCACCATCCCGCAGAGAAGGAGTGTCATCGGTGCGAAGTTTGAAGCTTTTCCCAGTCCCGCAACGAGTGTTACGGCGACGAGGCCGCCCACAAGCCCGGCTATCTCGCGCTCGCCTGCCGTAACTGCAACTGTAGAAAGGGAAAGAAGGGTGATCGCCAACTGAGCGCCAGAAAGTATCCCGAGCGTCGAGGGTTCTGCCAGAGGGTTTTTCAGGAGCTGCTGGAATATTACACCCGTGAAAGCAAGCGCACCACCAGCCAGAAGAGCGACGAGGAGCCGTGGGACAATCGAGAAATAGACATAGATCTGGCCGAACGAAGCTGGATCCGGCTGCCATAAGGCCCCTGGAATGTCGGAGATCGCCACATAGTGACCAACGGCAAAGGCGTGGAGCGCGATCGCTGCCAGTGTGATGGTAAAAACGAGGCGCGGTGGGGTGATGAAATGGTTTCTCATGCGATGCCGAGACTCTGCCGCAGGACTTCGGCAAACCGCATCGCTGATGGAAACGCGCCAAATACCCATGTGGGTGGAATCATCGATACACGACCATTCCGTACGGCCGGCAAGGCGTTCCATAGTGCGCTTTGCAAAAAAAGGCCCGGTGGACCCGGCTCGATGATGACCAGTCTTGCTTCAGGATAGCGCGCGATCGCCTCCAATCCCGCCGTTGCAAAGCCCCAGTTATTGGTCTTGCCATCCCATGCGTTGGCAATGCCGATCCGTTTCAGGACATCATCGAACAAGCCACCTGCGCCGTAGATATCGATAAGCCTGTCATCCGTAAACTTGATGATCAAAAGGGCGCGCCCGTCGTAGTCTTTTGCGTTGTGAGCTATCGCGTTCAGTCTCGCGTAGGATAGTTCCAAATAATCTGTCGCACGCTCTTCCCTGCCAATGCGACGTGCAATCTCCTTGAGGGCGTGTTCTGCGGCAAGCAATGGTTGCCGGGCGGGGCCGTAAAGTGGCAGCGCAAGGGTGGGAGCAATCGCGCCGAGACGTTCAGCAGAGATACCATATCCGGCTTGAGACACGATCAGCTCGGGTTTCAGGGCTCTTAGCAGTTCAACGTTCGGCCATGATCTCAGGCCAAGGTCGATCGTGTCTGTCGAAAGTGCAGGTGTTACAACGCGGTCACCGTAAAGAGGGGCTTCGGCAACAGCAAATGGCTTGTAGTCCAGAGCGAGAAGGCTTTCTGCCCAGCCCCAGTCCAACACGGCGAGCCGATGCGTTTCCGTGCTTGCTGTTGCCACTGCTGGCAGGAAAACGGAAGCCAACCCGGCGGTGAATTGCCGCCGCGTCAGCCTGTAATCACGATTTGGGTAACGAGCGTCAGACACAATCCTACCAGCTATACTTGAGAGTAGCGTAGACGGTGCGACCCTCGCCCCAATAGCATCCCGTCGCAGCAATGCAGGTCGAGACATACTTGCGGTCGAATATGTTGCTGACATTCAGCGACGCCTTCAAACCTTCCAGCTTCGGGTCTGCCTTGCCGAAATCGTAGCGAACGGCAGCATCAAATACGGTGTATGAGGGGATGTCGAATTTGTTGGCATTGTCGCCAAAAGTCTGACCGGTGTAACGGGCGCCACCGCCAAAGCTCAGACCATCCCAGATGGTCGATGTCTGCAGTGTGTAGTCCAGCCAAAGCGATGCCTGCTGGCGTGGGACAAAGGCAAAGCGATTGCCCTCGTTGCTGATACCGGCAGCATTTGGATTGGCTCTGGTGATCTCGCTGTCGGTGTATGCATAAGATGCCAAGACAGAGAACGCGTCTGTGATTTCCGCCTTGCCCTCAAGTTCGACACCGCGCATCCTGACTTGGCCCGTCTGCACACTGTAGTTCGTGAATCCGGGGGTCGTATCTGGCGACAGGACATTGTCCTGTGTGAGGTGATAGGCAGAAAGGGTGACGAAGCTGTTGCTACCGTTGGGCTGGTACTTGACCCCAACCTCGAACTGTTCACCGGTAGTAGGCTCGAAGGCGTTACCCAAACGGTCGGTGCCGCTGGCCGGATTGAAGGAGGTTGAGTAGCCGGCGTATGGCGACAAACCGTTGTCAAAATTATAGACGAGGCCGGCCCTCCAGGTAAACTTGCCGTCTCTCTGATCGACCTGATTGTCAGCGACGCTCGTCCGGGTCCTCGTATCTGTATTTGCCCAGTCGTAGCGGCCACCGAGCGAGAACACGAAATTGTTCCACTCCATCTGATCCTGAGCGTAGAGCCCGATCTGGCTGCGGTCCTGATCGATCCGTGTTGCGATCGGCGGGCGCGTGATCGCCGTTGCGCCGTAGACGGGGTCAAGTCCATTGAAGGGAGTGAAAATTGGGGAAAGCGCGGACTCTTCGTAGCGGCTGCTTTCGTAGGAATAGTCGAGGCCGAACAATGCGGTATGAGCGACGTCCCCCGTTTGGAAATTTCCGATCGCTTGATTGTCCACGGTGACGGCGCGGGCACTTTCGGGAAACGCCCAGGCATATCGGTAGAAGGCCGTGGGATTGCAGGCTGCCGGGCAATAGGGCTGAACGCGCTGAGTGTCCGTTCCGATATAGGAGTAGCGAAGGTTCTGTCTGATGGTCCAGGTGTCATCGACTTCGTGTTCGAACTCGTAACCGACAGATGCCTGGTCGCTCTTGTAGTGGTCGTAACCCGGTTCGCCTGGGAATGCACTGCGGGGCAATTCCGGATACATGCGGGTATAGAGTGTGCCGTTCGCGGGAAGCGCCGGCGCTCCGCCGCCGCCGGGAGAGTCGATGTGCTGATAGCTACCGTAAACCGTCAGTGATGTTCCCTCATCCGCCTTGAAAGTGAATGAAGGCGCAATATATCCCTTCTTCTCGCGCACATAGTCATACTGGGTATCGGTCAACCGGCCGACGCCGACGATGCGGTAGAGGAAACTGTCATCGTCACCAGCGCCACCGCCGAGATCGAATGCTGTCTGTATACGCTTATCGGTGCCGAACTGCATCTCCACTTCATTGAGAGCAGTTGCGCTCGGCCGTTTTGATACCATGTTGATCAGACCGCCGGGATCGCCCTGGCCATAGAGGACCGATGCCGGACCCTTCAGGACTTCGGCGCGCTCGAGGCTGAACGGTTCGACACGTGGCTGGGCATAGCCGCGCGATCCAAACGGTAGGCGCAGGCCATCCAGATATCGACTTGGTCGAAATCCACGTATCGTAAACCAGTCATATCGGGAATCGTCGCCATATTGGCTGATGACGCCTGGCGTATAGCGAAGAGCCTGGGTCAGCGTGGTCGAACCTTGAGCAGCAATCTGGTCTTTCGTTACAACATTGACGGCCTGTGGAGTGTCTTTGAGTGAGGTGCCCGTCTTCGTCGCTGTGGCGCTCTGTGTGGCGACAAACCCCTCTACAGGCCCACGAGCGTTCTCTCCCTGCACAACGATGGGCTCAAGGATTGTCGCGCCAACCGCACTGGCGCTTGACGAGGAGTTTTGCGGGTTGATCAAAAGGACCGTATTTGCGGTCGTAAATCGGAAGGTCAGGCCTGTGCCCGCGAGAAGACGTCTGAGCGCGCCCTCAGCCGAGAGATTTCCGGCTGTTCCGACGCTGCGCAGGTTTGCCGGCAGAGGACCGTCAAAAGCGACATCGATACCGGTCACTGATGAGAAGCGCACCAGCGCAGCCGACAGGGGCTGACCGGAGATCGCAAATTCGTAGCTCTTGGCGGTCTGAGCAACTGCTCCTGTTGACAAGACGACGGTGGTGAAACTGGCGCAGGCGGCCAACAACATTATACGGTACAGTCTCATGCGAAAGCCGCCGGCTTGGTTTTTCTGTGTCACTCGTTTTGCCCCCTGCAAACGGACCAATACCCGAGCATTTTCGGGCTTCTGAACAGGGGACGTTTCAGCTTGGAAAAAACCTCGGTCGATTTTCTGATTTTTTATTGCGGATAGATCAACGTCAGCAAAGGCGAGTAGCTGGCAATACGGATAGGCAGGCCGTGCTCCAGACTTTCCAGTATCCGACCGGCCCTGCGCACGTCCACGATGATGCTGATCGGCCGGCGGGCCAGGGCTCTGTCCATGACAATCATCTTGCCGTAGCGCCATTTTGACAGGGCAGCAACGACATCCTCGAACGGAGCCGAGATGAAAACGAGCCTTCCGCTTCGCCACGAAAGTCTCGTCTCAATATCCGTCTGTGATGGCACCGACAGTTTGTCATTGGCGAAAAGCACGGACTGTCCCTCCTGGACGATCCGCTCTTGGCTCAACGATGAGACCTTTACCGTATGTTCTGCAACCGCAACGACGATACCTTCCTCATGCATCCCAACGGAAAACTGAGTGCCAAGCGCTAAAGCTCTAAGGTCTCTACAATCAACAGAGAACGGTCGAGCAGCGTCCCGAGCGACCGTGAAAAACGCTTCGCCTTGTTGTAAAATGACGTGTCGCTGGCCCGCCGTGAAATTTAACGATATGGCGCTCGCCGTCGACAGTTCGGCAACCGATCCGTCGGGCAAGGAAAAGCGCGCGGTCTCTCCGACACCCGTCCGGTAATCTGTTTGCTGCCTTAAATATGCGTGCGTCCCAAGCCCGGCGGCGGTCAGGATAGCAAGTGCACCGCCGGATTTGAGGATTTTTCGCCGTCTGACAGATGCAGGGCTTGATACCTCTGGCAGGGCCGAGGCTCCAAGCCACAAACGTTCCAGTTCGGCATAGGCTCTCGCATGGGCCGGGCTTTGTTCGAGCCAAACCCTGAAATTGGCACGGTCGAGTGGTGTCGCGCTGTCATCGAGAAGCAGCGCGAACCATTCGGCTGCACGGCGTGATATCTCTGGATCATTGTCAGGACAGTGCTCCTGAAGGGAAAAATCCTGCATCCGCCGCCTCATTCTTAGCCGCCATGCGACTTTTAGCGCTCGTAGTTGACCTCTGCACGCAACCGCTCAAGCGCCACGACCATGTGACCAAAGACCGTTTTGGGCGATATTCCCAGTCGTTCGCCAATCTCGACATATGTCAGGCCGTCAATACGAGCGAGGATAAAAACCTGCTGGGCGCGTGCAGGCATGTGTTCCAGTGCGGCCTGAACGCGAAGCAGTTCCTGACGGCTGATGGTAGCTGCTTCCGCAGATGGTGCGGGATCACGAATGGATTCAAGGCCTTCGATCCCGTCGACAAAGGGGGCGATCTTGCGGCGGCGTTCGTGATCAAGCGCAAGATTCCGGCCGGTAATCATGAAATAGGCTGCCAGGTCGACAACATCACGTAACAGGCCCGGCCGTTCCCAAAAGCGAAGAAAAGTATCCTGAAGGAGATCGGCAGTTGTCGCCGGGCAATGGACCCGACGGTAGATGACGCGCATCAGACGAGAGCGTACGCCCATAAAGGTCTCGAGGATTTCAGGGTGTTTTGCGCTTTCCATGAAAACGCTGCTACCATTGGCTCGGAATCAAATCAAGATAAGATGAAATTTGCAGTCAAGTTTTTACGCTGCCAAGCGCTTGCGTATTGCGGCTGATTTGATCGGCTCGCCATTGATGCTTGTGATGCCCAGCAGCAATCTGCTCTTCGCAGAGCCTTCGCCGTACCCGGCGAAGGCGGAACCGACGCCATGCCGAATGTCACAGCTTGGCGTGTTGCCAGGACCAGATCTTGTTCCGACCCCTTTTGGGCTACCGCGAATACTGACCTGTGGACGCCGGCCTATCGAAAGTTGGATATAGAAAACCAGACTCGTGCCGCTGCCTTGGCAAGCGGATGCTTCTATAGGTTGCAACCTGGGCGGCCGGGTGAGAGCCCGCATAATAACCAGATGCCATTTAAAAGGCACAGCTGATACGAAACGATTGAAATTTAGCTCTGTAGTTTTTCGTGGACGAGTTTTTGCGATTTCAACGCTGGCAGATGCCTATGATTTAGGCGATATCGAAAAATTTATTAATGCAATCTTAACGATGTTGCGTCGCAAAAAAACTTAGTGAACTATTTTAATACTGCGGGAGGAAAGGCTGTTCAACAAAACAGGAGTTGATATCATGCTGTTCCGCAATAGAGACAAAGAAGTGCGCCAAAGTGCGTCGGTGAAGCTGGCCTCCTATACTGTCCTTGGCGTTGTCGCCACGGTGTTTTCATCTTCTGTGTTTCCGCCGGTCTTCACATCCCAGACGAACCGCGCCCTCATCAATGCACCAGTCATTCCGCTGACGACACCGATCAGCGGTGTGGTAAAGATATCCGACAAGAACGGTAAGGCTGCTATTGAAAACGACAAGGTCGACAATACCACGCTCATCGGCCTGAAGGTGCAATTGGCAGCACTCGATAATGAACTTCGCCAGAAGAACGGAATTATTGGCGACTATGCCAGCCGCATCGACGATTTGAACAGGGATCTTGCCAGTCAGCAGACGGCGTTACTGCAAAGAACCGAGTCTGACCTACAGGCAGCCAATGCAGCCTTGCAGATGGTGACCTATTCGACCCGAATTGCAAAAGCGGAAGCCACGCGAAAACAGAAGCTGATGGCGAAGGGGATGTATTCTGGAATCGGAGAGGATATAGCGGACACAATACAACTTGAAGATACAAAGCTGCAAGCTGCCAAAGTCGCCGTTGACAAACTCACCAAGGAAATGAACTTCGCGCGCCAAGGCATCTATATCGGCTCCGATTTGCAATCGCTGCAAAATCTTCAGCAGGAAATTCGCACACGGTCCGCAGATCTGCTGCAGATCCGGATGCAGATGACCACCATGCAGACGCGCAAAAGCGAGCTCGAAACGCTGGCATCGGCGGAGAGCGCACGTATTGAAAGGCTGACCCGCGCCGATCTTTCCATTCCACCGGGCACAACGCTCTACAAGCCCGTGGCTGCGACCGGCCGTGAAGTGGTTGCAGGCGACACGCTGGCGGAGGCGCTTGACTGCCGCAACGCTTTCGTCGTGGCGATTTTTTCAGAGCGTCAGGCACAGGCGCTTTCCGTCGGTTCTCGGGTGAAGGTGAGTTCCGATGCCTGGGCGGAAGAATCCGATGGGGTGGTGGAGCGCCTGGTGCCGCGTACTACCGAACGTGTCGACCTCGATTATGCCGTGCCCTTTCCACCAACAGAGCGGCGAGAGCTCTACGCCTATATTCGCATGGACAGCAGGGCACAGGAAAAATTGACCGAGAACGGCGCCTGTTCGGTCGGCACGTGGGTAAGTGTGAGCCTGCCGCGCGAGTGGCTCGGCAAAACCCGGAACTATGTGCATGAAGCATCAGCCAGCCTGTTCCAGTTTGCAAAGACCTCCGTCAGCGAATTGCCGGATGTCAGGCAGGCCGCATGGGCACTGATCGAAACGTCGCGTGATACGCTATCCGCACACACTGGTATCGAGTGGCCACAACAGCGGCCGGACGTGCCTGGCCGGGCACATCAGCCCGATATCATCACCCAGCACCCTTTCGGCAATACGGATGCCACCGGAAAGGCACCGCGCACCCAATCCTGACACCCGCACGGATTGGACGGGCCCCTGCGGGAGTGCGATGCAAACCCGCAGGGCGACCCACCACCTGTTTAAGACACTCGAAGCAACCTCATTCACGCGCGGCGTGCCGCGCGCCTGACCAACCATGAGGATAAGTCGATGTATTTCAGCCCTGATGGCGATGTTCAGTCGGTACTCTACGTCAATCTTGTCATCGCCCTTTGCGCGATCCTGTTTACCATACTGGCCGACCCGCGCAGGGTCCTGGACCGGTTGGCCTTCAGTGCGATTATGCTGCTGTCTCTTGGCCTTTACATATTTTGGCGCGCCACCGATACGCTGCCACCCTTCGAGCTTTCTCTGGAGACTGCCTGGAATTACATTTATTTCACCTTCGAGCTGATCTCCGTTCTTTACGCCATCGGCTCGATCCTGATCCTGACGAGGCGGACGGACTGGACTTTCCTGGCTGATAGAGGGGAAGCCGCGATTGCAACTAATCCCGATGCGCCACTCGTTGACGTCTTTATCTGCACCTACAACGAACCTTTGAACGTCCTTGAGAAGTCGGTTATCGCGGCCCAGGCCATGCAATATCCGCAGCTGCGTGTTTTTGTCTGCGACGACACGCGCAGGCCGGAAGTGCGGGACTATTGCGAGACGGTCGGCGTCAATTATGTGACGCGCCCGGACAATAGACATGCCAAGGCGGGAAATCTGAACAATGCACTTGAACACACCAATGCGCTGCCACAGGTTTCCGATTTCATCATGGTTCTGGATGCGGACTTCGCGCCACAGGCCAACTTCCTTCGTCGCGTAACCGGTCTTTTCGCCGATCCCAAGGTAGCGGTTGTGCAGACACCGCAATTTTACTTTAATTGCGACCCAATCCAGCACAACCTCGGCATCCGCAATTCCTTCGTTGATGATCAACGTGTATTCTTTGATGTATTCCAGCCGGCCAAGGACGCGGTCGGTTGCGCTTTCTGCGTCGGGACGAGTTTTGTCGTGCGGCGTGCGGCGGTCAACGAGCTCGGCGGGTTTCCGCATGATGCACTTTCCGAAGATATGCTGCTGACCTACCGCCTGATGGAGCGAGGTTACGTCACACGCTGGCTCAACGAAAAACTCAGTGTCGGTCTATCGGCTGAGGGCCTGCCAGAATATATCACGCAACGCACGCGGTGGTGCCTGGGCACCATTCAGATCGGCCTTCTGCGTACGGGACCATTGTGGCGTGGCAAGTTCACGCTGACACAAAGGCTGCATTATCTGCACGGGCTGTTTTGCTGGCTGTCGAAGCCTTTCATTCTCTGCCTGTTGCTGGCACCATCGATCTACTGGCTGACAGGCGTTTCCGCCCTTCAGGCCGACGAGCTGATGTTCATGAAATTTGGACTGTCGTCACTGGCTTTGTTTTGGGCCTACTCCACCTGGATATCGGGAAAACGCACCCTACCGCTGTTCACCGAAGTGACGCATGCGTTGACCGCTGTTCCCATCACCATCACGTTGTTTCAGGCTATGCGCAAACCCTTCGGACGTCCCTTTAAAGTCACGGAGAAAGGTGGTGACCGGTCACAGGTGCGCATTCATGGGCCTACAGCGCTATTTTTCGCAATCGTCACCGTCACCTCCGCGGTTTCAGTTCTGCTCGCCGTTTACGCATGGGACGCCCCTGTAGAATTTTCGGCGCGAGATTGTCTCAACCTCATCTGGTCGGCGGTCGCCATGGTGATTGCCTTCACCAGCCTCATCTGCTGCATTGAATTACCACGTGTCGACAAGGAAGAGCCGATCGGCGTGGATCTCGAAGGTCGATTGCGGTGCGCAAGCGAGGTGAAGGCGGTACGGATCGTGGCGCTTTCGACCGAAACCGCGACCCTGGCGGATTTCAACCGGTCTTACGCCGAGGCAGAGTCCCTGTATGTGCCCGAGGTGGGCTGGGTGCAGATCGATGCAACGAAAGTCTCGCAAACGCCCGGCAAATTCACTCTCACCCCCACTGCCGACCAGCATCGTGCAATCTTGAGGCTGCTGTTCCGCAATGCGCCCGAAAACGTCGCGGAACAGGGCGACCTCCTGAAGTCCATGCAGATGTTACTCGCAAGGGCCTTCAGCTAAAACAATTCGCGCCAAACCCGGGACCGTGCTCGACGTAAACTGCAAGCTAGAGGCGGGCTTGTTTGGAAAAGCGCTCACCAAACGGAAAACTCATGTCTGTCAAATCGATCGTCGCGACAGTTCTCATGACCTGCTTCACAACAGGAGTGGTCGCTGGTGGCGATGGGCGCACCGGTTCCGGATCAGTTCGCGACCGCCTTGCTGTTAGCTTGTGCGCGGGTCTCGTTGGGAAGATGGACAAATCCACCACCCCCTTCGTATTTCGGAGCTTTGAGCCTGCACCAGGCGGCAAAGCGCTTGATCCCGCTCTTTCAAATGCGGGTTTCACCTATGACAATGCCCTGGCGACGATTGCCCTTTTTTCCTGTGGCAACGATACCGAGGCAAAAAGGGTTGCCGATGCGCTGCTGCTCGCCGTCAACAACGATCGCTATTACAGCGATGGCCGCCTGCGCAACGCCTACCGTTCCGGCCCCGTTGCGAACGAAAACGATGCTATGCTTTTGCCCGGTTTCTGGAGTGAGGCCAGCAAGACGTGGGTCGAGGATGACTATCAGGTCGGCAGCGCAACGGGCAACCTGGCCTGGGCGGCACTTGCGCTTCTCACTGCCAGTGAACGATTAAGCAATCCGTCCTATGTGCAGGCAGCGACCAAACTCATGCGCTGGATCGATGCGCATACGGCGGGCGTCCGCGATATCGGCTACACAGGTGGCACATTCGGTCATGAGCCTGCACCGGCCAAACTCGAGTGGAAATCGACGGAACATAATCTCGATGTGTATGCCGTTGCGGGTTGGCTCGCCGAAATTGAGGGAGCGCGCGCCTGGCAGGCGATGCGGGACAAAACACGCAAATTTCTTGATGCGATGTGGAATGAGCAGCAGGGACGGTTTTACGTCGGCAGCCTACCCGGAAGCGACACACCCAACTCGAGCCAGTCCGGAATAGATTCCGAGCTCTGGCCCATTCTCGCCGTGCCGGAGTTTCGGGGCCGCAGTGGGCGTGTTCTGCATTGGGTTGATCGGCATTATGCGGTTGCGGGAGGTTTTGATTTTAACGACGATCGGGATGGTGTGTGGCTGGAAGGTACGGCCCAGGCCGCGCTGGCATTTCAGCAGGTCGGCGATGCCGACCGGGCCGAGGCGCTGCTTGCCACCATCGCCGCACAAATATCTCCCGATAACCTGATCTACGCGACAGTCGGGGACGAACTGACGACCGGGCTGATGATCGGGCCGACCTCGACCTTTGCCGACTTCAAATATTTCAGGTTGCCGCATGTTGGCGCCACTGCCTGGGCAATCCTTGCAGCGAAAGGCTGGAACCCTTTTCTTCGAAAAAGCGGTTGTATTCGTCTTTGTGAGGGATAACTGTCCGTCTCGGCGGCAGCAGGAGGATATTGCTCCAGGCCGTTGCGCCGGAGATTGGAAACGGGGACGCATGACGCTGCTGAAAGCGGCGAAAAGCGTAAAACCGCAACGTTGACTGCCGACTAGCAGTTCCAGTGATTCAAGCCTGACGGTACGATTAACGAAGCCGAATACCGCCCACTGCCAGACCTGTCAGATGCCCGGTGCGGATCGGAACTCCCTGTGCACCTTCAACGACATGGGGCGGTTCGAAGGCCCGAGCACAAATTCGGCGGTGCTGATGCGGATACGCGTCCGTGATGTTATCGGCCCGCAATTTAAGGGTGCTTGCCTTCGCTCATTCGCTATTTAATTCAAACGCCGATTCCTTTATTAGCGCTGCGCCGGCACAGTAGGGCATGTCCGAATAGCATCCCAACCTCCGGCGAGGCCGCTTCAATGAAACGCCTGTGGCAGGCGAAATCATGCGCGCCTTCTAGCTGCCCCAATTGCCTCCTGAACCGTCGATCGACGTACTGGCTCTTCTGGAGCGACTAAGTCTGGCGGAACGCGCTCTGGGCGCCTGGACGGTATCACCAGGCTGCTCCCGCGCTAGGAACTATTCGTGGTGTGGTCTGATCCTTTCAACTGCGTGGAGCGAGACGTTTGCCACGGCCAGGTCCGCGTATGTGAGAATCGCCTGACAACGCCGAATGCAACCTACTCGGTCGGAACCGGCGATGGAAACGCAGACTTAAGGACATAAAGATATCGTTATATGATGTTGACCGATGGCGTAGCTTACCATATGGTCGTCACGCCTAAGGTTCCCCAGTCGTTGCACGCAACGTGCCGGGGCTAAGAGGGAAGTCGGTGCTCCGTGTCATGCGGAAAAGCCGACGCTGCCCCCGCAACTGTAAGCGGCGAGCTGAAGTCCAACATGTCACTGGTTTACCCCGGGAAGACGGACGGAAGTGATGATCCGTGAGCCAGGAGACCTGCCTTTGGTGAAATAACGTCCACGGGCGGGGTGTCCCAGTGTGCCGTAGCAAAGGCTGCATTGTCGCGGCCTGTCTTGCTATGCGTCCGCAGACCCATGCCCCCAACTTTACAGGGGCACAACATGTCTCAGACCTGCATTTTTACGATCACGAGCGTACCCTTCGATGAGGACTATCGTCCTTCAGAAAATACGCGCATCACCACCAATTTCGCCAATCTGGCTAGGGGCGAAAAGCGGCAGGAAAACCTGCGCAATGTCATGCGCATGATCGACAGCCGCTTCAACGCCCTCGCTCACTGGGATAATCCCAAATCGGACCGATACTCGGTCGAGTTGGAGATCATTTCGGTCGATATGAGCTTCGATGTCGCAGGTGAAAAATTTCCCCTCATCGAGATACTGAAGACGACGATCATCGATCACAAAACCAGTGAGCGTATCGACGGCATTGTGGGGAATAACTTCTCCTCCTATGTGCGAGACTACGACTTCAGCATTGTCCTGCCGGAGCATAACAAGAGCGTTCCTGCCTTCAGCATTCCGGCCGACTTCGGCGACCTGCATGGAAACCTGTTCAAGTCTTTTCTGCGGTCGGATGCCTACCGCTCGTACTTTCGCAAGCCGCCGGTCATTTGCATCAGCGCCTCGACCAGCAAGACCTATTACCGGACCGAAAATCATCACCCCGTGATGGGCGTCGAATACCGGCAGAATGGGTTCTCGTCCACCGACCAGTATTTCGGGAAAATGGGATTGCAGGTTCGCTACTTCATGCCTGCAGGCAGCGTTGCGCCGTTGGCCTTCTACTTTGTTGGGGACTTGCTGGGCGACTACTCCAATATTGAGCTAATCGGCGTCATCAGCACGATGGAAACGTTTCAGAGAATTTATCGCCCCGAAATCTACAATGCGAACGCAGCAGCCGGGACATTTTACCAGCCCAACCTCAAGCACCAGGACTATTCGCTGACCCGGGTCATTTACGATCGCGACGAACGAAATCGCTTGGCGGTGGATCAGGGTAAGTTCACCGAAAAACACTTCATCAAGCCATACCGCGCCGTCCTTGAGCAATTGTTTGCTCACCGCCCCGCCTGAGCATCACTTAGAAGAGGTCCCATCGTGAAGAAACTTCTCCCCACATCGACGGCTGGCAGCCTGCCGAAACCCTCCTGGCTTGCGCACCCCGAAAAACTGTGGTCGCCCTGGAAGCTGGAGGGCGAGGAATTACTGGAAGGCAAGAGAGATGCCCTGCGCCTTTCACTGGACGATCAGCAACAGGCCGGCATCGACATCGTCAGTGATGGCGAGCAAACACGCCAACATTTCGTCACGACTTTCATCGAGCACCTCGACGGGGTCGATTTTGCAAAACGCGAGACAGTCAGAATTCGCGATCGCTACGATGCGAGTGTCCCAACAGTCGTCGGCGCCGTGTCTCGCCAGAAGTCCGTGTTCGTCGAAGACGCCAAGTTTTTGCGCCAGCAGACCAAACAACCCATCAAATGGGCGTTGCCGGGTCCGATGACGATGATCGATACTCTCTTTGACGGCCATTATAAGAGCCGTGAAAAGCTTGCCTGGGAATTTGCCGGGATACTCAACGAGGAAGCAAAGGAATTGGAGGCTGCCGGCGTCGATATCATCCAGTTCGACGAACCTGCCTTCAACGTTTTCTTTGACGATGTGAATGACTGGGGTGTTGCCACTTTGGACAGGGCAATTGAAGGGCTGAAGTGCGAGACCGCCGTCCATATCTGCTACGGTTACGGCATAAAGGCCAATACGGATTGGAAAAAGACACTCGGGTCAGAATGGCGGCAGTATGAGGAAACTCTCCCCAAGCTGCAGAAATCCGGCATCGGTATGATCTCCCTCGAATGCCACAATTCTCATGTCCCAATGGATCTTCTGGAACTTGTTCGAGGTAAGAAAGTGATGGTCGGGGCCATCGATGTGGCAAGCAATACCATCGAAACCCCGGAGGAAGTCGCTGCAACGCTGCGCAAGGCGCTTAAGTTTGTCGACGCAGATAAACTTTGCCCCTGCACCAATTGCGGCATGGCCCCCCTGTCTCGTCGTGTGGCAAGAGACAAGCTGAATTCCTTGAGCGCAGGAGCTGAGATCGTCCGAAGAGAGCTCACTGTTTAGTTTTTTGATAGTCTGAACCTGCGGATGGCAGCCGTTCGCCGCCACCGCGCCCATCGCGACAAACGCTGGGAGACTTACGAATGGCTATAAGGTCACGGCGCGGATCATCCTGACGGCTTCGACGGATGTCCGCCTCTTGGCGCAAAGCTGCCAAGACGGCCTGTTCAAGCCGGCAATTCCGAAGAGCAGGTCGTCCCCAGATTAGAAAATTTACACATTCATTACCACCTCAACTGAGGATGTGATGGTTTTCATCCTTTCAAGGCGCACAACAAGTCGCTTGCCATGTAAGTCCGTCGCTATCCACCGTCCACGAACCCGTCTACGTCAAACGGGTGCTGCTTGCTTTGCACTACTGCACTCGATATTCGCGTGGCGCGACACCGAACTGGTTCCGAAACGATCGGCTAAAATGCGAGAGGTCATTGAATCCCCATCGGAAAGCGATCTCTCCAATAGAGCTGCCACGTTTGGTACGCAGATCGTCCGCGCATTTTTGCAACCTTTGCCGAAGCAAAAACTGGCTAAATGTCTCGCCGCTGTCTTCCAGCAGTCGGTGAACATAGCGAACCGAAATGCGGAAATGTTCGGCTGCCTTCGCCGGTGTCAGTGCCGGATCTGCCGCATGCGAAGTGATGTAATTGATCAGGGAAAAAGCGAGCTGATTGCGCAATGTCCCCCTTGCTCGGTCCCCCTCGCGATCGGATACGCCGAGAACCAGCGCAACCAGTTCCACCAAATGGTTGGTGATGGAAAAGGACGCGGCGGCGTCGAGATGCTCGGCATTCATCGCAATCGATGACAGATAGTCGGTCGCAAGACACGCAAGTGGAGCACTGCTTCCTCGGAGCAGAGTACGATGGTCTTCCTGAACAGGTCAGGACAGAGGTGCAGACCTTCGCTGACGTCAATATCGCCTGGCTAGCGGAGCGGCTGCTCGATGCCGGCCTGACGGATGAGAAGGGGAGCGATGCGCGGGCAAGATCAATCTTCGCCGCGATCGCGGGCGCGCAGCTCCTTGCCCGAAACCGGGCCGATATCTCGCTCTTCAACACGATGATCCAAAGCTATCAAGAGGCAGGCATGTTGCCGGGCGGATAGGAGCGGAGATTTAAAGAAGGGTGTATTGCGGGTGTGCTTCCAGTTTCGGTGCCTCAGTAGAGGAAACAAAATTGATCTGTAAGAAGATCTTTTAGTCCCATATGATCCCTATTGGCTAGTTTGACATACGCATATGCAGTGAGATACGTAAATATATCATAATGGGAAAGATGAATCGTTAAGGTATCATATGAAGTCGGTTCCGGAGGCTCTTCAGGACATAGGGCGGCTGCTCAAGACGTCGCGCAAGACTTTGGGCCTCACCCAGGAGCAGGTTGCGGATATGGCGGGTATATCGCGACCGCGGTACCGCGAGATTGAGGCTGGAGCCAGCGCTGCCCGTACGACCACTCTGATCAACATTGGTCGTGCGCTTGGTCTGGAACTGATGCTCATCCCTCAAGCAATGGTCCCGGCGGTTGAAGCTTTACTGCAGCCAGGTGGCGCCGAAGATGACCTTCCTGCTTTCGTCGCCAGTCCTGATGGTGATGGCAATGTCTGATGCGCCTCTTGATCCAAGATCTATAACCTCACTGGACGTGCTGCTGAATGACCTGAAGGTCGGCGTGATCGTGAGGACGCCGGGAGACTTCAACGCGTTCAGCTTTGAGGAGAGCTATCGACAGACGGGTGGTTTCCCAGTGCTCAGTTTGTCATTTCGCGCGGCACATGGGGGTTTGCGGAAGGACCCGAAGCCTGTCGCAAGGGCTTTGCCATCGTTCTTTGCGAACCTTCTTCCAGAGGATAAACTGCGCGAGGCGATGGAGAAGCACCATTCAGGCAGCGTGCGAGCAGGAAATGATTTCGACCTGCTTGCAACACTCGGATCGGATCTGCCGGGGGCTGTCCGAATTATGCCGAGCGAAGGCAGCGTTGTTTGTAATGAGGGTTTGACACCCCCGAGACCGAAGGCCCGGTTTTCGCTCGCCGGCGTGCAAATGAAACTCTCCGTCATCAAAAACACAGGCAAGGGCGGCGGTCTGACGATCCCCTTAGGCGACGAGCAGGGTTCATATATCGCCAAGTTTCCATCGACATCATTTCCCAGTGTCTCGGAAAACGAATTTGCAAATCTTGCATTGGCCGAAGCGATTGGTATGGACGTGCCGGAACGCGAGCTCGTGGAACAATCGCTGTTCGAGGGTATCCCGGAGGAGTTTGAGACATTGTCCGACGGCAAAGTTCTCCTCGTCAAACGTTTCGATCGCGTTGCCGGTGGTGAACGCATCCATATCGAAGATTTCGCTCAGGTATTCGGCGTCTATCCGTCTCAAAAATATGAGGGGGCCGCATATCATGATATCGCTGTGGCTATTGGGATCGCCGTTTCTTCAGCGGCAGCCCTCGAGTTCGTCCGACGACTGGCTTTGGCAGTCCTGACAGGCAATGGCGACATGCACCTCAAGAATTGGTCGCTGATTTATCATGGGAAGGGTGACAAGCCGGCACTCGCCCCAGTCTATGATGTGCTCTCGACAGTCCCTTACATTCCGTCGGACGCCATGGCACTGTCGCTGGCCGGTGAAAGGCCGTTCAAGGCAATGAACGCCCAGCGATGGAAAGTCTTCGCGCATCGTGCGCGACTGCCTGAAGCTGCTGTGCTGAAGGCTGTTACGGAGACCGTCGAGCGCGTCAACCAGTCTTGGTGGTCTCTGCCTGAACGAGCTGTTTTACCCGATAGAGTGTTGGAACGGATTGATGCCCACATCAAGCTGATGTCGCCGATCCTCGGCACGTGCGCGAATTAGCAATTGGTGTTTTTGCGTAACTCGTTAGCAGTTTCATAGCCCACCAAAACCGATAAGGTCGCTGGTTCATATCCTTTCAAGGTGTTAGGACTTCAGACACATGCTGATCGCCTCGCCCGTCACGCCGTAATATCCGCGGCGTTGCTCCCATTTGTTCTTAGCATCGCCTGACGGATTTGTTGCCGCAACCATGCGCAGCCAAGATCGCTTTCCATATGAAGCGGCCAAACCATTGCCACGGGCGGAAAAGAAAGTGCCAGTGGCACCGGGCTGACCTCAAGTCCCAACAGCGGCCCATAACGAAGCGCGATGCGCGAAGATACGGTGGCAATCACCGCAGACGAACGCGCCGTGGCCAATATCGACATGAAATCGGGAGCCGCCGCCACCACTTCCAGCTCTACACCCGCATGCTCCAGAGCATCCTTGACGCAGCCATGCAGGCTGTCGGTCTGCGAGATCACCGCATGTTGTGCGGCCAAATAGGCATCGATGCTCACCGGGTTGGTAAGCGTTAGCAATTGCGGATTGAAACAGCACAATACGCTGGATTGATAAAGCGGTTCGCAATGGTGCCGTGAGTCCGGCAGGAAACTGCACCCTACAGACAGATCGATGACGCCCGCATCCATCATCCCATCGACTTCTGCCGCATCGCCACCTCGGGCCAGAATACGAATACCCGGGGCGATATCCCGCAACCGCGCTGTCAGATCGGGCAGCAGCAACAGTTCCACCTCGCTGGAAAGCCCCAGCCGGAATGTTCGACGTTCGGTCGCCGGATCGAAGGCATCCGCCATCAACATCGCCGCTTGCGCCTGTCGCAGAGCCTGCCGCACCGGGCCAGACAAATTGAGCGCCCGCGCCGTGGGCTTCATCACCTGCCCGACACGGATGAACAGCTCATCCTGAAACAGCGTGCGCAGGGTGGCTATGTTATGGCTCATAGCGGGCTGCTGGATTTTCAATCGTTGTGCTGCACGCGTTACACTCATCTCTTCCATCATCGCATCGAAGGCGACGAGAAGATTGAGGTCGAAGGAACGAAGATTGAAATGATCGATGACCTGCATGAGTTGTATCGATTTGATTGCTGACTAGCGCATCCTTAGCTGATGGGCAGGAACTTGCAAGCCGTTCCGCACCACAACGTAAGGAGCAAACCCATGCCATCTCGTCGTTCCGTTCTCAAAAGCGCTCTGACTGGCTTCGTCGCAGCGCCCTTTGTCGCGCCATCAATCGTCTTCGCCAAGGCGCCTTTTGCCGCTGTTCAGGCACCGGGTTTCTACCGGCTGAAGATCGGCTCCGTAGAGGTCACAGCCCTGTCGGACGGCACAGTTGCCCTGCCGCTCGCCAAGCTCTACACCAACACTAGCGAAGAACACGCGCAGGGCGCTCTGAATGATGCTTTTCTGCCGGAAATCGTACCAACTTCCGTCAACGCATTCCTGGTCAACACCGGCGAAAGACTGGTGCTGATCGACGCAGGCACCGGTACCTATTTGGGCCCATCGCTCGGCAAGCTCGTGTCCAACATCGAGGCTTCCGGATACAAGGTAGGTGACATTGACGATGTCATCCTCACCCATATTCATACCGATCATTCCGGTGGGTTGATGAGCGAAGGCAAACGCACTTTCCCCAACGCCACATTACGGGTCAATGAGCGGGAGGCGAAATTCTGGCTGAGCCCGGAAAACGCCAAAGCGGCGACCGGCATCGTCAAGCAGCATTTTGGCGAGGCAGACCAGTGCGTGACGCCTTACGTGCGAGCTGGAAAATTTGAAACCTTCGGAGATAACCAAGCACCCGTCCCGGGTCTGGGCTCGATTCTTTATGCCGGACATACGCCGGGTCACAGCGCCATCACGCTGGAAAGCGAAGGCCAGAAGATCGTCTTCTGGGGCGACGTCACCCATGGCGATATCCTGCAATTCGATGAGCCCAGCATCGCCATAGAATTCGATATCGATCAGAAAGCCGCCGTTGCTGCCCGCGACCTTGCATTCAAACAGGCGGTGGACGGTAAATATCTGGTGGCAGGCGCCCATATTGCGTTTCCCGGAGTCGGCCACGTGCGTACAGATAGCACCAATTATGACTGGCTCCCGGTCAACTATTCCTAGGATTAAGATTGACGGTCGGGTTAAGCGATGGCTTGACGAGGCTCAAAATAGCCTCGTCTTCCGCAGCGCCAAAGGTTGTTCTCTACAAGTCCGGCCGGCCCGTATCCACCGTACTTGGTTCAGGTCGAGCGGACGGGAAAGCAGAACCATCTATACGTGCGAGACACGGCGCACCCAGCCAGTTTTCGCCGCGGAAAGCTAGGGCTGTGTCGATCTATGTGCGCGGACATGCTCTATGAGCGCACGCAGCTTGGGCGCCATGTTGCGGCGGTTGGGGAAATAGAGGAAGAACCCGGGAAAGGGGGGCAGATACCCGTCCAACGCCGTGATCAACTCGCCCCGATCGATGTATCGGCGGAACGTTTCCTCCAATGCGAACGTAATACCGGCGCCTGCGAGCGCGGTACGAACCATCAGATGCAGATCGTTCGTGGTGATTTGCGGCTCGACGCCAACGTCGAAAGGTATCCCACCTTCCTCGAACTCCCATCGATACGGCGCAGCACTTGGAGACGGACGCCAGCCGATACAGCGATGATGTACGAGGTCCCGGGGGTGGCGGGGCGTTCCATGGATGTCGAAATATCCCGGAGTCGCGAATACCACTTCTCTCTCTTCTTTTGTGAGTGGCACTGCAACCATAGCTACCGCGTTTTTTTCAGCGGACAGCGTTCGTGGTTGCAGCGTCGACGGTGCGATTCCTGTCAAGAGCTTAATTGAACACATTCATTGCGGCTCGCAGGGCATCGTTGATGCGCTCTTGCCAGCCCTGACCGCCCGCCTGAAAATGCGCGAGGACATCGCTGTCGATCTTCAATGATACAAGCTCCTTGGTGTTCGGGATTGCAGGCCGTTCAACGGCCGGTGCTGCGACCTTCTTTGCCGGTTTGAACAGCGCCTCGGCTGCGTCTTTCGGATTGGACGGTCGTCTGGGTGTTGCCATGGTCATATCCCTTTTGTGTCGTGCGCCTGAATAGCGCAGCCGGTCAGTTTCGTTTCCAGGCTGTATCTCCAACACAGCGGCGGTCGCACCCCACGTGTAGCGGCACGTTTCACTTCAGCGTCCAGGTTCCCATTGACGGAAAACCAGCAACGGTGGGCAATGGCACTCATATAGCCTTTGTTGTCGAGGGTCGTTCGATGGTCGATCGATTTTATGCTGCGGCATTAAAATATGGCGGCAGCGACGATGGGGCTCAGCCGGATTACGATGTCAATTATTATGCGGCGTTCGTCCGCGATCCGGATGGTCACAAGATCGAGGCCGTGACCTATTCCGCGAAATAGCCGCTAACGGAGGCACGTATGCGAACCCTTATGCAATTGTCGAAGCTCCCTCGACGTTGGGCCTGGCCACCGACGGTGCAGACCTCTTGCCCGACCGATTCTTGAGCCTCGGTCTTGCGGAGCGTCTCCACGCGCCACGCCGGGCGGCTGGCGGTGCCTCCTAAGGATCCAACAACCGAGACCGATACCGGTGTCCTAAATGCCAGGGCAATTATGGCGGGGTTACCCGAACTCGCCGACGCGGTGGAAGCGATGCTTGGTAGGGGCGAATTTCCAATCATACTCGGCGGCGATTGCACGATTGTGCTGGGGTCGATGCTCGCGTTTCGACGGCGCGGCCGCTACGGCCTGCTCTCATCGATGGCAACGCGGATTTCTTCTAGCCAGAGGCTGAACCCAACGGCGAGGGTGCCTCGATGGACCTCGCTTTGGCCACCGGCTACGGCCCGTCGCAGTTGACCAATATTGAAGGTCGTGGCCCTCTCGTCCCCCTGAAGACGCCGTCGCGTTCGCATATCGCGACCAAAAGGATCAGGAGGAGTACAGAAGCCAGCCGCTACCAAGGGAACTCAAGGCGATCGATCTTCCCGCCTTGCGCAAAATGGGCATCATGGCTGCTGCGCGCGAAGCGGTTGACCACCTCACCCGGGAGGAACTGGACGGATTTTTCATCCATCTTGATGACGATTGCCTCGACGACGCCCCATGCCGGCAGTGGATTTCCGTATGCTGGGCGGGTTGTCGTGGGGTGAACTGGGAACCGTGCTTCGGGTTGCTTGGCGAGTGGCAAGGCAGTCGGTATCGAAATCACCATCTATAATCCGCTCCTTGATGAAGATAGTGGGGCCGGGCGTGGTCTGGTCGACGTGCTCGCACACTGACCGTAAAAGGCAAACCGAAGCTAGGTTGCGCCGTGCGACCGAGGACGGGTGACATTAAAGCTGCGCAGTGTTCTTTGCCCCGCCGATTGCTCCTCATTCTCCCAGAAGCCGGTAGGGGTTTTGGTCTATCGTGTAAGCGCTAATGCCTTTTCCAGCACGGGATCCCGATCCATGCACAAAACAAAGGCGTCCGTGCAAGAGAGATATTGCGAGGCCTCAAATGCAACGGTCGCTCAACATGTTCGGACGTCCTTGCCTTCTTGTTCGGAGTCTTTGAATTTTGATCTATAGATTACGCTTATCGTCGAGTTGGCAGCGTTATTTTATCGCCTTCAGCCCCAAATTTACTGTTTGGGGTCTTGGAGGTCTGGCAACTAATCATCAATACGGCCACCACCATTGTCACCTCCCTCATGATTTTTCGTGCAGGACTTCCAGATAAGGATTCCGCGGCAATGGAAGCCAATGAAACGCCGGGAGCGGTGGAGAAACCATGATCAGCATGTCTGTGCGTAACACCGTGCATCTGGCTGCTGCTTTAAAAACCACTGCGTATCCAGGGAGCAACGCCTAGCAGCCGGGTCCAGCGAGCGGGTTTAACCGGTTCTCCAATAGTTGAGGTTAGCTGCCGCACGTCGAAGTCGGTGGTCGTCATGTTCTTCTGTATGACCAGGCTTCATCTCACGAAAAAGCACGTTTTTACATGCCAGCAATTATTTTTCGGAACTCTCCGTATGTCGTGCGGTTCGGGAGGCGTCCAATTTCGGACCTTTCGAAATCGTCACATGGAGGAGACGAGCCATGGCAAATCAAGGCGGTACCCATCAGGGCCAGAAAAGCAGTGGCAGCAAGAACGGCAACGACACACGCCAAGGATGACACCAAGCAGGGCGGCACGCATGAGCAGCATGTGAAGGGCGGCCAGCAAAGTCAGAAGAACGACCGGTGATACCGATCTGCAAACGGGTTCCCGTCGGATGGAAGGGAACCCGGAACGAAAAGTCGATTGGCCCCACAGAGGGGCCAAGGATACCAAGCGGAGGAAAAACCAGATGAAAACGATTATTCTCGTTGCGGCATTTGTTGGAGCCAGTGCGCTTTCGGCCTTTGCCCAGCAGGCTCCGGCCGCCAATCCCGGCGGAGACACGCCGGCTGTCGCGACACCGGATAGCAAGAACCCCACAGCGCCGGTGGAAGGCGCCAACAGCTTCACCGAGGCGCAGGCCAGGGAACGCATCGAAGAGGCGGGATATACCGGGGTCAAGGACCTGAAGAAAGACGACAAGGGCGTCTGGATGGCATCGGCCATGAAGGGCGAAAAAATGGTCGCCGTAGCGCTCGACTACCAGGGCAACGTTGTCGCCAAATAAGGCGCGCAGGATTTTTTGGGAGAAATGACATGAGAACCGTAACCGGACTTTTTGACGACTATGACGACGCAAGCGCTGCTGTCAGCGAACTTGAGACCGCGGGCGTGCCGTCAAGCGATATCAGTATCGTTGGCAGTAATGCCGACAGACGGCACGGAGAAGACACGAACGCCGCTGAAGGCGCGGGCACGGGTGCAGGGATCGGAGCCGTTGTCGGAGGCGCGGGCGGCCTGCTGACCGGGCTTGGATTGATGGCAGTCCCCGGCGTCGGGCCTGTCGTCGCGGCAGGCTGGCTTGCCGCGACGGCCGTCGGGGCGGCGGGCGGTGCGGTCGCCGGCGGCGCTGCCGGTGGACTCATCGGCGCCATGACCCGTTCGGGCGTTTCCGAGGATGACGCCAATGTCTATGCCGAAGGCGTAAGAAGGGGCGGCACGCTCGTCACGGCCAGAGTGGAAGAAGACCTTGTGCCAGAGGCGGAAGACATCCTCAGACGGTCCAACTATGTCGATCCGGTGGAACGCCGTGCCGCCTATAACGAGCAAGGCTGGACACGCTTTGACGACACGCTCAGCCCTTATGCGTCGGAAGACGTTGAAAGGGAGCGGACCCGGTATCGTCGTTCCGCAATTTAAGAGGAACCATCGTCGTTCACCAAGGGGTCTCGTCTTCTCAGGGCCCCTTGCCAACTCCTTGCAGGAGCTCCAATGGCCAGAAAACCAGATTCCACCTCGCCCGCCAGGAAAACCGTGACTGTTACCATCCACGACCAAAAACTTGATCGCGGATCCGGTGGCGAATTGCACCAAACCGTCGACGGCGACGGGTCCGTATTAACAACTGCTCAGGGGGGACCGGTCTCTGATGATCAGAATTCTCTTCGGATCGGTGCCCGTGGACCACTCGTCGTCGACGATTTCCATTTCCGCGAGAAGATTTTTCATTTCGACCATGAGAGAATTCCGGAGCGTGTCGTCCACGCCCGGGGTTACGGAGCGCATGGGTATTTTGAGACCTATGAATCGCTTGCCGCCTATACCAAGGCTGACCTGTTTCAGCGGGCCGGTGAAAAGACCCCTGCCTTCGTCCGGTTCTCGACAGTCGCCGGCAACAAGGGCTCAGCCGATCTTGCGCGTGACGTACGCGGCTTCGCCGTGAAGCTCTACACCAAGGAAGGAAATTGGGATCTCGTCGGCAACAACATTCCCGTCTTCTTCATTCAGGACGCAATCAAGTTTCCGGACCTCATTCATGCCGCCAAGCAAGAGCCCGACCGCGCCTTTCCGCAGGCGCAAACAGCGCATGACACCTTCTGGGATTTCATCAGCCTGACGCCCGAAAGCATGAACATGGTCATGTGGATCATGTCGGACCGGACTATTCCGCGTTCCTTCCGGTTTATGGAAGGGTTTGGCGTACACACCTTCCGCCTCATCAATGCGAAAGGAGAATCGAGCTTCGTGAAGTTTCACTGGAAGCCGAAACTTGGGTTGCAATCGGTGGCGTGGAACGAAGCGGTCAAGATCAACGGCGCCGATCCCGACTTCCATCGGCGTGATCTCTGGACTGCGATCCAGTCCGGCAATTTCCCGGAGTGGGAGTTGCAGGTGCAGCTTTTCGACCAGGACTTCGCCGACAGTTTCGATTTTGACGTTCTTGATCCCACCAAGATCATCCCCGAGGAGATATTGGCGCCCAAACCGGTCGGCCGGCTCGTCCTTGATCGTATGCCGGACAACTTTTTTGCCGAGACCGAACAGGTGGCGTTCATGACGCAGAACGTTCCGCCGGGCATCGATTTCAGCAATGATCCGCTGCTGCAGGGCAGGAATTTTTCCTATCTCGATACGCAGTTGAAGCGCCTGGGCGGGCCAAACTTCACACATCTGCCGATCAATGCGCCCAAGTGTCCTTTCGCGCATTTTCAGCAGGACGGCCATATGGCGGTGCGCAACCCGACCGGACGGGCCAATTATCAGCCGAATTCCTTCGGAGAGGGTCCAAGGGAATCGCCGATGCGTGGTTTCCAGCATTTCTCCGCTGAAGAGCAGGGGCCCAAGGCGAGGCTGCGGCCGGAAAGTTTTGCCGATCACTACAGCCAGGCGCGCCAGTTCTACATTAGCCAAACGCCGCCTGAACAACGCCATATCGCATCGGCGCTCACCTTCGAACTCAGCAAGGTGGAAACACCGGTCATCCGTGAGAGGATGGTCGCGCATCTTCTCAATATCGATGAAACGCTTGCTGCGACGGTGGCGCAGAAGCTCGGCTTGCAAGCCATGCCGAAGCCCGCGGATGCCGCCATGCCGACCCGTCAGGATCTTGAGCCTTCGCCGGCGCTCAGTATCGTTCAGCGTGGGCCCAAACGGTTCGAGGGTCGCAAGCTCGGTATTCTCATCACCGACGGTGTGGATGCAAAACTGCTGAAGGGGCTGACCAAAGCGGTGACGGCCGAAAAAGCCGTCTTCGAGTTGATCGCGTCGAAGGTTGGCGGCGTGATGGCGTCGGACGGCACCTTCATCGAGGCACATCATATGATCGATGGCGGTCCTTCGGTGCTTTTCGATGCGGTGGCGCTGCTGACATCGGCGGCGGCCGTCGATGAACTGATCAAGGAAGCAACCGCGAGGGATTTCGTCGCCGACGCGTTCCAGCACTGCAAATTCATCGGCTACGACCAGTCGGCGCTGCCGCTTCTGGAAAAAGCGGGAATTGCGGACGCCATGGATGAGGGGGTGCTGCCTTTGCCAGGCGAGGAGGGACTGGCGGCCTTTGTGTCCGAACTCGGCAAATTGCGGGTGTGGGCGCGCGAGCCGTCGGTGAAACTCGGCAAGGCCTCCGTTCCCGTTAATGAGCAATGACGAACATCTGATTTCCCACTCACCGACCAAAGCAACAGGAGACTAAAAATGGCTGAGAAGACATTGGAAGACCTTTTCCTCAATACGGTGAAGGACATTTATTTTGCCGAGCGCCAGATCCTCAAGGCGCTTCCGAAGATGGCGCGCGCTGCGCAATCGCCGGACTTGAAGGCGGCATTCGAAAAACACAGGGACGAGACAGAGGTCCATGTGGAGCGTTTGCAGAATGTCTTTGAACTGCTCGGCAAGCCGGCGCGCGGCAAGACCTGTGAGGCGATCCAGGGCATCATCGCGGAAGGCGAGGAAATCATGGAGGAATTCAAAGGCTCGTCCGCGCTTGATGCCGGGCTCATTTATTCGGCGCAGGCCGTGGAGCATTACGAGATCACCCGGTACGGCACATTGAAGACGTGGGCGGTTGAACTCGGCATGAAGGAAGCGGCCAAACTGTTCGAACAGACGCTGGGCGAAGAAAGCGCGACGGACACGGCGCTCTCGTCGCTTGCCCAGGCCAGAGCGAACGTGAAGGCCAAATCCAAGGCGGCGTGAGCGGTCCGTCACCTGGGAGGTGCCGCTCAAACCTGCGGCACCTTCGATTTTTCAGTTGTCTCTTTCATGCGAGGCTGAACCATGAGGCTGTTTCGCGACAATGGATTGGCGATTGTCCTTGTCCTGACTTCCGTATTGACGATCGGTGGTATGCTGGCGACCGGTTGGGCGGTTTACAATGAGGAGCTGGCGCAACATCACGCCATGCCTCTCACGTTTTTTTCTTATGCAAAGAGCGGTCATTTTCTTTCCGCTTTGTTTGAAAACTGGGAGAGCGAATTCCTCCAGATGTCGGCTTACGTGATGCTGACCGCATTTCTTTTTCAAAGAGGCTCGTCGGAGTCCAAGGATCCTGACAAGACTGCCTCGCAGGATGAAGACCCTGCCCAAAAAGAAGATGATCCCAAGGCGCCCTGGCCGGTAAAACTTGGAGGATTTATCCGTGCCATTTATTCCTATTCCCTGGGTCTGGCGCTGTTCTTCCTTTTTATCGTCAGTTTTCTCCTGCATCTGAAATACAGTGCCGACACGGCGGCGTTGGAAGCCGCCATGCACGGCGAGCCCGAGACGACGCTGTTTGCGCATCTGGGAAGCGTAGAATTCTGGTTTGAATCGTTTCAGAACTGGCAATCGGAGTTTCTGTCGACTGCGGTCCTCGTCGTTCTTTCCATCTTCCTGCGCTTTCGCGGATCGCCGGAATCAAAGCCGGTTGCCGCTCCTCACGGCGAGACCGGCGGGTAGGGAGGAGGCATGATCAAATTTTCGGACGAGGGAGACTGGCGGCACCTGTGCGTCGATATGCAGCGCGTTTTCGCCGAGGATACACCATGGCATGTCGAATGGATGGACCGCATCAGCGAAGAGGTGGAGGCCGTGGTTCAGGCGGATCCAGCCCGCTGCATCTTCACCTGTTTTACGCCGCCGAAAACCGTAGAAGAGGCTCCCGGTGCATGGCGGGCCTATTATGAAAAATGGCCGATGATGACGCAGCAGGCCCTGCCTCGTGAGCTCATCGAGGTAATCCCCTCCCTATCGCGCTATATCCCACCCGCCCGTATCTTCCGCAAAAGCGTCTATTCGCCGTGGCAACATGGGGGTCTCGGCGAAATCCTGCGGAAAGAGCATGTATCGACGATTGTGATAACAGGCGGAGAAACGGATGTCTGCGTTCTCGCCACCGTTCTGGGTGCGATAGACCAAGGTTTCCATGTCATTCTGGTAGAGGACGCGCTTTGCAGCGGAAGGGATGCGACACACGACGCAGCGTTAAAGCTGCTCTCCGGCCGTTATTCGACGCAGCTGCAGGTCTGCGATACGGCGACACTCCTCGGTGCTCTTCCGTCGCAATCCGCTCGGTGGCTCATAAAATCCCCGTAGGCCAGCGTCACTTTTCTTCCGGGGCAACCATTTTGCGGTGTGTTTTGGTAGGATCTCGGATGAGGTCACGTTTGCCGCAGCCGACATCAGCTTGTTTTTCCAGCCGGACACGACGTCACCGTCGCCATTCATCATCGCATCATAGCCGATTTGCGCGACGAAGCCCGGATCGTCCTTCTTCTGTTTGCCGACCGGCGTATCGAGCATATCTGCGCGCTCGAAAAATGCCGTTTCTGTTGCTCCGGGCATCAGGCAGGTAACGGTAACGCCGGTGCCATCCAGCTCTTCACGAAGTGCGAATGAGAAGGAATTAATAAACGCTTTTGTCGCGTTATACACCGCCTGAAAGCTGCCGGGCATGAAACCGGCAATGGAGCCCGTGAACAGGATCCGGCCGCTGCCGCGCTGGCGCATGCCGTTGCCTATCGCATGCACCAGCGCAACGGTGCCGCTGACATTGGTGGCTATCACCCGCTGGATCGCATCCATTTTCTGATCCAGAAAACCGTTGCCCAGCCCCTGTCCCGTGTTCGCAAACAGCAGATCGACCGGGCTCTCTTTCGTCGCTATGCGGGAGAGAATTTTTTCCAAGCCTGCCTGTGTTTAAAGGTCGGCTTGCACCGCCTCCACTTCCATTCCCGCCGCCCGTAACTTCGTAGCGGCCGTTTCAATTTCCGCTTCGTCAGCCACGATGATGAGATTGTAACCGTCCTGCGCGGCGCAACTTGCCAGTTCGTACCCGATGCCTGACGATGCGCCAGTAATCACAGCAAGGCCCTTGATGGATTTTTTCGCAGGCATGGTTGTGCTCCTATGGCTTCAGGACGACCTTGATGCAGCCATCGTCGCGGTGGCTGAACATTTTATAAAGATCAGGGCCTTCATCGAGGGTGGCGCGGTGGGTGATGACGAAGGAGGGGTCTATCTCTCCCTTCTCGATCCGCCCCAGAAGGGTGGGTAGATAGGCCTGCACAGGTGTCTGAGCCATTCGTAATGTCAGGCCGCGATTGATCGCGGAGCCCATCGGGATCTTGTCGAGAAAACCGCCATAGACGCCGACGATCGAGACTGTGCCGAAGTTACGGCATCAATAAATAGCCTGCCGCAGCACATGTGGACGGTCCGTCCCCATGAATGTCGCCACCTTGATACGGTCGAGCCGCGAATCCCATCCGGCGGCCGGATCCGGTTCCGTCCCCACGGCGTCGATGCAGGCGTCGGCGCCGCGACCATGGGTCAATTCCATGATCTGCTCGTAAATATCGTCATCCAGATAATTCAGTGTGAGCGCGCCTGCGGCGGCCGCAAGGGCGATCCGTTCGGGTACGGAATCGATGGCTATGACGCGTTCCGCACCCAAAAGGAAGGCGGAGCGGATGGCCATCTGGCCGACATGTCCGCAGCCCCAGATGGCAATCGTATCGTCGGGCTGGATATTACAGAAATCCGCCGCCATGTAACCGGTCGGAAATGTCTGACAGGAACAGGACCTGCTCGTCCGTCAGCCCGTCGGGAACCTTGACAGGCCCGACATCGGCATCGGGAACCCGCATATATTCGGCCTGGCCCCCGCTGAAACCGCCCAGAAGGTGCGTGTAGCCGAACAGCCCGGCGGGGGAGTTTCCCCACATCTCCCGAACCTTATGCGGGTGGGGGTTGCTGCGCTCGCAGCCGGAGTAAAACCCTCTTTTGCAGAAGAAACATTCTCCACAGGCAATGGTAAAGGGAACGACGACCCGGTCTCCGACCTTCAGGGTCTTGTTGTCCCTACCGACGTCGACAACTTCGCCCATGGTCTCGTGGCCCATTATGTCGCCGCCGTGCATTTCGGGCATGATGCCGTTGTAGAGATGAAGATCAGAACTGCAGATTGCGCACGCGGGCACCTTGATAATCGCGTCGCGGCCGTGCTCCATTTATGGGTCGGGGACACTCTCACAGCGAATGTCGTGCTTACCGTGCCAAGTCAGGGCCTTCATGGTCGGTGTTCCTTCCAGATGGTGGAGCGGCATGTGCGCCGGGTCCACGCCTAACCGGGGGTCCTCATCAAAGTTCCAGGCTTTTTTGGCGACCGCGGCGCACCACGACGCGCAGCAACGGGCGCCGAGCCCAATCCATCGAACTGCTGATCGAGGACCTGACACGGTGAAAATTGCGATTTTCGACCGGATTAACCCCTGAAATCGCCCTCGTTGGTGTCCCGTTCGTCGTAGTTCAAATCCCAGTCTTTTTCGGGCTTTTTGACCCCGGGTGGCAGCTTGTTGGCGGTTGCATCGTCTGAGCCGGTGATAACCCTTGGCTTGGCGCTCGCGATGCCGTTGTTATCAGAGGTTTTTTTGCCGCGTGCAAATTGCGGTTCGCTGTCCTTGTGGATCTGCTTCAGCTTGTCGTCCTTGTTCATGACATCCTCCTTGATCCGTGCCTAACCATTTTCCCGCGCCAATGTTCCCTCAAAGCCTTCGTCACGCCGGAACATCCCTCCGGCGGCATGGTTAGAAAACTGCGGGGGATGCGGATCCCTCATTCCCGAAACCACAAACGGAGATGAAGCGATGAGCCCACCAGACGATGACACCAAGCCAGAGCCCGGTACGGATGATGCTCGTTCCGGCAATAGCGACGATAGCCGAAAGGACAGGGAAGAGACGAGAAAAAACGCGGAACGCATGATTGAACAGAGGCATCCGAAACGACCACCCGGCAGCGCGGACAGCGCCTGAAACCACGTTGGCTTGACGTAAGCATGCCCGCCCAGGCGTTTCCGATAAGACCTTAGAATCGTCGCAGATTTCGCTATTGTACGTTGGCGTACAGCAACCAATGCGTCTGCCGAGACATTTGCCCATAGTGAAAGGATGGGAAAATGGCCAAGCACGCTGTGAGTGGAGTTTCCGGAAACACATTAAATGATGCGCAGCTGGAGGTGTTGCGTATCGGTATTGCGGATCTGGCGCCGGCCTTGACGGCTTTTGCCCGCCGCTTTGTCAGAAACGAAGAGGATGTCGACGATCTCGTTCAAGAGACGATGTTGCGAGGACTGCGGTCCCTGCACGGTTTTACGCCCGGCACGGCGTTGAAATCATGGCTCTTCACCATTTTGCGCAACACGTTCTGTACCCGCTACAAGGTGTCTAAACGCGAATGCGTAGGCTTGCCCGTTGGTATCGAGCAGACCATGTCTACCCCTGCTGGCCAGGAATGGCGTGTGCAGCATCAGGAAGTCATGCGGGCGATACGGAATCTCGACAAGGATCAAAAAAAAGCTCTGCTGCTTGTCGCCGGAGGGACGAGTTACTCCGATGCCGCGGCCATTTGCGGCTGCCGGGTGGGCACCATCAAAAGCCGGGTGAACAGGGCAAGGGAATCGCTTCGGCGCAATCTTGACTAAAGTGTAATTTCTCACAGTGCGGACGCCTCGTCCGTCCAACCGCATGCACTCGAGAGCGCTTTTCCGGCGGATCGCCGGAAATCATATTTCGGTGAGTTGAACCGGCCGCGCAAGACATTGCCGCGGCCGTTTTGTTTCTTTGCTCCTGTCAGCGGTCACCGATCGCAAATTGCAGGGCATAATCGCCATAGCTTGTGCCCTCGACACTGCCGTGCGGAAAAAGGTTTCCCCCTGCGCGGCCGGAAGACTGGTGAGGTTTGGCGAAAGGTTGGCGCGCATTTCCAGCCGTCCCGCGCTGAAATACCAGTCGATCGCCAGACACTGGGTCTCGCAGTCAAGGGAAACCTCCCTCTCGAAATCCGAGCACAGTAGCGGCCAGATGTAGCGGCGCCGTTTCTCAAGCAATGCCTTCATCCTTTCCCTGGGCAGCTTCCCCTCGGTCGTTTCCGCCTCATCCCACTTCAGGGTGGAGATTTGCATCGTGGGCAGATCATTCGGATCCAGCACCACCTCTGGGGCCTCGGGAGGTAATTCGCCCTGGAAGCTTTCCGCCTGTTTCAACCGATTCTTGATCTCCTGCTACCGGTCGTTTTCCGGGTGGTCTGAAAAAAAGAAGAACGGGTTGGTCGAACCATGGTCGTCGCCCATGAACATCAGCGGCGTCTGCGGGGCGAGGAGGAGGATCGTCTCAAGCATATCGAAAAGGGAAGGTTGTATCAGGGAACGCAGCCGCTCCCCGCGCAGGCGGTTACCGGCCTGATCGTGGTTATGCAGAAAGTTTACGAACCGGTGGGGCGGGAGATGGCTGCTGGGTTCACCGCTTCCGGCAAAATTATGAGAAGGCCGCGGGTGGCCTTGATAGACAAAGCCGGTTGCGAGCGAGCGGCGAAGACCGTATAGGGCTGGTTGGCGAAATCTTCGTAAATGCCACCGTCCTCATGCGTGGTGGCAACATGGATCACGTGGTGAAAGTCGTCGTTCCATTCGGCATCGACACCGACGAGGCCATCAGACGAAGGTGTCATGGGTGAGGCTGCATTTCGCGCGTCTTCCGTCACGATATGGACATGCCTGCTTGTTATCGTCCATTTCACGTGCCCTTCCATCTCGATCAGAAAATCGACGTCTCCGTCGCCGCCGGCGAGATGGTCGGCGGCATCGATCCGCAGCCCGTCAAACCGATAGGCCTCTAGCCAGTAGAGCGCGTTCTGGAGAAAGAACGACCGCAGCTCTGCGCAGTTGAAGTCCGGCGCGGTCCCCACGGCGTCCCGCCCTGCTTAAAGAATGTGGGAGCAAACGCCTCAATTGCGTTCCCCGTGGTGCCAAAGTGGTTATAGACGACATCCAGCAGCACCATGATGCTGTGGGCGTGGGCCTTATCTATAAAGGGCTTGAGGTCTTCGGGCGTGCCATACTCTCGCTGGGGCGCGAACTGCAGAACGCCGTCATAACCCCAGCCGCGACTGCCCGAGAAGGTCGCCAGCGGCATGAGTTCGACAACCGTCACACCGATGCTTGCGAGATATTCAAGCTTCTCCGCTGCGGCCGCAAATGTTCCCTCTTTTGTAAAAGTTCCGACATGAAGCTCATAGACGACCGCTTCGTGCCACGGCCGGCCTTTCAAGTCGGGGTTTTTCCAGCGGAAGTCATGGTTGACGATAAGGGAGGGGCCGAGCGGGCCTTCGTCCCCGCATGGCGAGATGCAGGATTATCGGAAACCTGGGAGGTGAAAAACTAAGCTGAAATCGTGGCAGGATGCCACCCGTCAGACCTGGATGTCAGCCGACACGCAATTTGGTTCGGAAATAGAGAGCGGCCAATTGCTGGAGTTTCGACGGATCGACGACGCCGCGATCATACATTTTCAGGACATAGCGGGCGACCTCTGCAGGGCATAGATCGGGGTCGCGTTCCGCAGACACAACATTTTCGTAGGCTGCCTTAACGATATTGATGTCTTCGTTCAGAAAAATTCCAGCACTCAGGTATTCGTGATTGGTTTGCATTTCACCTCCTTGAAACGCGCTCGGCGTTTCACAGCATGAGGGAAGATGCATTTATCTTATAGAGAAACGACCAAAGGTAAATGTTCGCAAGCGTACCAACGGCAACTGAGAACGGCCGCCCGGCCTACCGAACTCCCTCGCTCGCAATAACAGTCAGGTCGTCAAGCGCGGAATCAGAGCTGTTTTTGCGCATAAAACGGGCGAGCATTCGATTGTTTTCCTCCTCGGGCACGCCGTAGAGATCGCCGGCATAGGTCTCAAGCATCTCGCGGTTCTTGATCGTAATTCGTCCCCTTTCGGAGCGAATGAACCCAAGGCTTTCCAGCACGTGGAGAGCGTCCGTTACGCTCGCGCGTCTGACTGCCAGCATGGTTGACAGGAATTCGTGGGTCAGTTGCAGCTGATTGCTTTCCACCCGGTCGTGGCACATCAGGAGCCAGCGGGCGAGGCGCTCCGTTACGGACTGGGTGGCATTCGAAGATGCCGTGAATTGTATCTGTGTTCTTGAGACGTGCAGGGCGCAGACCAGAATGTCGAAGAATACCCGATGTTTTGAAACAAGCGCGTCAAACGACCTGATATCCATGAAAAGTGCTTCGCCCGGAGCCTGCGTGACGATTTCAGTCAGGTTCGTTTCCGCGCCTGCTACGGCTCCCGCCGGCACGAACCCCTCTTTGCCGACAACTCCCGCCTCGGTCTTGCGCCCCGATTTGGTGACGACAACAACGGAAGCTATGCCGGATGACAGGAAGAAGACACCCTCGATTGCCCCGCCGGCGGGTATCAGCACGTCGCCCAGTGCGAGCTTGATAGGCCTGCATGCGTCTGCAACCTCAACCCGGACGTCATCGGGTAAATGCGAAAGCAGAATATTCGCTTCGCCATGGCTATCGGGTTGCTTCAGCATGACACGTGCCTCCCTTTAATGTCTTATGCCTCCTCCTTGCGCCATCAAGGCGGAAACAATGTTTTCAATGTCTTTTGAACGATTGGAGAGGACAAAAGGTCCCGGCTCGCTATCGATGACCACGTCGGGCACGAAAAAAAGATAGGGAATGGCTTCGCCATCCAACTGCCCGGTGAGGCGTAGCAGGATGTTTGCCTCGTAACGAACGTCGATAATCGCGGCGGTAAATTTCAGAGCGGCTTCACTCTCTATGAAACTTGCGGAATACGGTCCTTCAAGGCCAATCTGCGCGTGAAACCAGGCCATTCTGATTTCCGGCGTCACGGTATCAGTCATGCCAATGATTGCGATGGTGAGGCGTTTGACTGTCTGCATGCTCTACTCCTCGCATACCACTGCATGCGTGTGCCTTTCCCCTTACCATAACGCCTGAGCAGGATGATTTCAGCCGCCCCCAGTCGGAATTTATCAAACAAGCGCGAGAGGGCTGGCGCGGCGTTGGGCATCGCGTCCCGATGATGAAAACCTCTTGCGGCGGTTTTCCTCGCCGCCGTCCCGCTTCGGGGGCGGAACAATTGCGGATGGGCGGGGTTGGGATGCCGCGCGCCCATGAGGAGGTATCGGATGCAGGCAAAAGACAATGACTTGGCTGATCCGCCACGGGAAAGCATCAGGCTTGAGCAGGATATAAACCGACCGGTAAGTGAAAGGCTCGATTCAAAGTTTTCACCCATCGGCGTAGATGACGGCGATTTTCGCCGCCGCGAACGCACCTGGAAAACCATGATGGTCTATGCGCTTGTGATATTTGCGCTGGCGGCCGCCATTGCGCTCTATTTTTTAATCGCGACGCATCCCGGTCGCACCGCGTGAGCCGGCGCCGGCCCGTCGTTTCGCCTAGACTTTACCCGCCTCCAGATTGTGACCATCAGTCGACGGCGGAACGCTGATTTCTGCGCTTCTGCGTCGCAGGGGAACATCCACCTGATGGGGCACCGCCACCATTACCTGAAGCGACCGGGACACCCGATTGGGGGCTGCGGTATCGGTCAGCGTCATATGGGTAGTTTGAGCGAAGCGTCTCGCCTCTTCGGTCCGCAGCATATCGTTCTCCAGCAGCTTTGCTGCCGCGAGCGCGAGATGTCGGCTGGGATAAACTCCTCTTATGATATCAGAGATGACGACGGCCCATCCATTTTCATGCGCCGTGATCTGGTATTCGGTGTTCTTTTTCATGGTGTTCAAGCCTCCCTGTTTGGCAGCCCCTAACCACGATTGGAAGAGCTTGTTCCAGATATTGAAGGCGGATGCGGCGGATTGCTTTCGCTAAGTCGTCCCGGCAAGAATTTCGCCTGTTCGGCCATTCCCCGATGCAGCAAGGGACCCTCCTGCAAATTCGTACGGAAACGTACTCACTGTTTTCATGCGATTTTCCGCTGTTAATATGACCGCTGCATATTGTTGTTTTCGAGCAAGGGGCGAACCGGGCGAACCGCTATGCTTGGATCTGATTTTCTTGTTTATAACCTGCTATTGAAAACCCTGGGCATGGAAGGGCTGTCACGGCTCGCGTCTCGAATGGAGCACGTCGATCTGCCGGCGGGGTATCAGCTCGTTGCGCCTGGCGTGCCTGTTTCCCATCTCTGTTTCATCGAAACCGGTCTGGCATCCACCGTCGTTCATAACGATAGCGGTAAAAGTATAGAAACCGTGCTCGTCGGCCGGGAGGGGATCACCGGCTGGCCCGCTCTTCTGGGCGCGGAAACCACGCCGGATGAAACCGTCATGGGTGTCGGCGGCCGTGGCTTTCTGATCCCCGCCGTCGAACTGCGACAGGAGATGGAGAATGACGTGCGGCTGCGGGAGCTTTTGCTGGGCTATATCAATATCTGTCTGCTTCAGGTGGGCCAGCTTGTGCTGGCAAATGGGCAGTACAGTCTGCGCGAAAGGCTCGCGCGCTGGCTGCTGATGTGTCATGACCGGCTCGGGACCGATGATCTGCCGATCACCCATGAGTTCCTCTCCACGGTTCTTGGCGTGCGGCGGCCGGGCATCACCAACGAGCTGCATGTTCTCGAAGGCATTCATGCCATCCGTGCCAGCCGAGGAAACGTCCGGATCGTCAATCGAAGCATATTGGAAGACGTCGCCGACACGACCTACGGCGTCCCGGAAAAAGAATATGAAAAACTGATAACTCGTATGCGGACGGACGTTGCAACGCCATCAGTCATTTCTGCTTAGCGCGTCAGCGAAGCGGACGACTTTCAATACTTCCTGCTGTTTATTCCGGATGATGATGCATCCTTCCGAGATATCGCGCCCTTGCAGGATTGCCTCGCTCATCAGCGCCCGGGCATCTTGGAGCGCCTCCTCGATCGCCCGGTCGAGCGACGGCAGATCGCTGCCTTCCGGATCATCGAGGATGTTTTTGCCGCTGATCACGGTGAAGAAAAATCTTGGCATGTTGGTTCCTCAGGAAAGACATGGTCGCCGTAGGCGCACCGCGGAGCCATTCTGGAGATGCGATCGGATTTGCCGGATTTGTCCGTCATCGTCATGTTCCCTCGGATTGGATTTTCTCTCTCGCGCCTAACCGGGGCAACGCGAAATTGTTTCGAAAAAAGTTGCCCTGCTGTGTCGTTGTCTTCGCGGAACATCGTCGCCGCAAAGAGGTTGGGTGGGTTCGCAACCCAACCGGAGGCAATGATGACCAATAATTCTCCACGAGATGGCGCTCCCGGCACCACCGACCAATCACCCCGCTGGGAGGGGCCGAAGGAAACCCGCCCCAGAGGCTACATGGAGCCCGCTGACGATCCCGAGCACGATCGGGATGCTGTTGGGGAGAACCTCAAAAACCCACGTAAGAAGCGTGTTTCCGACGCAATGAAAACGCGCGACGACAAGTAATGCGCGGCTCGTCCGCTGCGACAGGAGGAAGACATGTCCACTTCAACAAAAATACCGGCCAGCATCTGTCAGGGCGGGCCGGGTGCATCGCATGAAAACGCGAAGGCACCCTTGGAAATCAAGAAACCCGCCGCAGATAACGACAAGCGTTCGAAGAACAGGGTTTCCGGAGGAGGTCGTGGGCGTGACAGTCACCATACCCATGACCCATACCGAAAATCATGTGTCGCCGGGAGAGAAACAATGAAAAAGGCTAAAAAGAAATGGTCGCAGAAGGTGACCAAGGAAAGCGACGCGCTCGATCTTGAGAAAGACGTGTTCACAAAAAACGATGCCTCGGAGATTCCCAGATCGCTCAAAGCCTCGGCAGAGCAATCTGATAGGCGCAAGGTCGATGTTACGGGATTAGCCCACTGATTTATCGCGGTCGATTTGCGCAACGGCCGAAATAGACAGGGTTACCCTGGAGTATATCGGTCAGCGTTGGTTAAGCGCCGAGTTCGGCGCTGATTGGTCCGCAAGCTTTCCTCGCGACTTTTACGATTCATGCAATACATATGCCTCGCGCAAATCCAGCATCAAGACGGTTCGCGGTGAGCCTACCGAGGATGGCGATGCTGCGGCTCTGGGGGTCGAATGCGTGTGCCAACGACAAAGAGAATGGCGCTGATGGCTGCCAGCCCGGCAAAGAGCAGGAACGTGCCTGGTCCGCCAAAGGCACACCAGGCACGTTCCTGCCTAGCGTCGGTCCCTTTAAAATCTCCGATGGTTGAGAACGAGTGAGCGCCAAAATAGCTGCCTCTGCTATGGTCGTGCGAGATACCCTCGACCAATATGTACTCCACCGCAGGGCACGAAGAGAATCTCTCCGATCGTGAAAACATCCATCGAGGCTACCGGACCCCAGGAGCCCACGCACTGAGAAAGCCGAGTTGGGCAAACGCAAGCAGCATGCAGCCGATTACGAGGCCGCGGATTGCGGCTGTGCGCTCGATGTACTGGCGCGCCAACGCGTTCCCGATCAGGACAATCGCGGCATTGATCAAAACGAGATAGGCATATCCATGCCTCCAGCGACATGGCTGGTAAGGCACGGAGCGGGTGTCGTTGACCGCTGGTCGGCATGGAGATGGAACCGTGCCAGTTGACCAGCCTCTTGTCGTCATTTGCAAATCGTGCTCGGAACGCTGGGTCTCTGCTGCCGACACCGTCGCGCACAAACTCGGCCACCAGACGTTTTGGATCTGTCGGCTTTCCGCAATATCGGTACCGTCGAGCACGGAATATCTTGAGAACGCTGCGGCGTCGCTTGCGCTCACCAATACGACCGGAACGCCCAGTGCTTTCAGTCTCAGGTCGCCTCCAGTCACCTTTCCCGACCGAGATTAAAGTCGAGAACGCGACTTCACCCGGACAGTGCGTCCCGCATTCCAGAAATGGTGCTGCTCACCCCCGGGGCGACTGCATGGTCTTGGCTGGCAAGACAGCTCCGCGCATCGACAACGACAGTCACAACTCTGGTGAAGTTGACGGGCGCGTGATCGATCAAGCCCTGAATGGCGCCAGTTTGATTGCGGCTGCCAGGGGGGCATACGCCGCCCGGCCCGATGCGGTGATTTCCGTGGAAAGAAGCCCGTTTTCGCACAGTCGGCCGTCGTCCCATCCCGGGTGATTGACGATCGGATAAAGGCACACACCCTCAAGCGGAACGCCGTACTGCATGGCAATCTGCACTTCGGCGCAAACATATTCAAACCAGGATGCCCTGCGTCCTCCCTCCGTACCGGTTTCAGCGATCAGCATGGGCTTGCCGTAACGCGCATAGGTCTCGATGAGAATTTTGCTTAGCGGTTTGTACAGCGGATGGCCGATATCGACCGGCGGCCCGCCGTGGATCCACTGGTTATTGAAATAATAGTTCACGCCGACGATATCGAGATAACGCTCATCACCGCCGATCTGCGGCCACATCCGGCCGGAGATCAAGTCCCAGCCCTGGAATTGAGACTGGCGGTGCCCTTCCGCCATGCCTGCTTCCCACGGGCGCGATGGATCGGTGATGACGTTGATGACAGGATCACAATGGACAAACCGGGCGCGGGGATCGACCGAAATTATCGCGTCCACGGCACTAATCGCCGCTCGTGCCAGCTGCACTTTCAGTTCGAAGCCACGACCTCGGCTAAACGGGTTGAGATATCCCGCATCGCCTCCGCCCCAGGCAAAAAACGAAATTTCGTTGACGGGGCAATAGAAGGGAATGTCGTCGCTTTCCTCACGCACCAGGCGGGCGCAGGCTGCGGCGTAGCGTGCAAATCGGTCAACGAACCGTGGCGACCAGATGTCCAGATCATCGGGCCAGCCATAATGCAGCAGATCCCAGATAACCTGCGTTCCCGTCTCCCTGGCCGCCCGCAGCATCGGGCGAATGCTGGACCAGTCGTATTCGCCGGCACCGTCGATCAAATGCCAGCGAAAGCCATCCCGCACCGTGCGGATACCGAATTCGGCAAGCTGGCGATAATCCCGTGCGGCATTTATGTCGTGAGTGATCGTAGAAATCATGTCGAGCCGCCGGCCGTTGAGTTCGCCGTCCCTTGGCCGAAGGCGATGGCTCGAGCACTCGAAACCGCCTTGCAGGAAAGATTTGAACAATCCCGTCGCTCGCGCCGCTTTGCGCTCCTTATTCACTTCGGTGAACAATTGCTGCCAAAGCGGTATCACCGCTTGAGCGGAATAGGTCGCCTCCACTTTCCGCTGCAATGCGGAGCCAAGGGAACGCCGGCGTTCGCCAGAGGCAATCAGAAAACCGATCCTCTCGGCGACAGCAACCGGATCGTCATAGTGTACGAACAGGCCCGAGACACCGTCCTTTATCTGCTGCATCGCGCCGTTATCCGGCGTTGAGATGACGGGTAGACCTGCGGCGCCTGCTTCCGCGATCACATGTGGCATGCCTTCGCCGCGGGAAAGCCATGTAAAAATATCGAAGGCTGCGAGAAGATCGGCAACGTCTTTTCGGTCGCCCAGAAATTGAAGGACGTCGGAAAGCCCATGTTTTGCGGCTAATTCCCTTAATGTGGTCGCGTATTGCGGGAGGAAGGCATCAGGCCCGCCGACGATGACGAAGCGGGCGCGGGCGTGGGCGCGGCTGACGATTGCTGCCGCGTCGATGAAATCTTCGACGTTCTTTTTCGGATCGAGGCGGCCGACCCAGCCGATGAGGATCTGATCGTCGGTGATGTTGAGACTGCGGCGCATCCGGTCTCTTTGTGTCGGGTCAAAGGCCGACAGATCGACCATCGACGGAATTTCGATGGCGCACGCTTCGCGGCCCGGCATGTGGGAGGCAGCGGCATCGCGGATCGTGCGGCAGACGCCGACATAACGGCTGGTGAAATGTTTCGGCCCTGCAAGCGCCTCCGAGACGAGGCCACCATGTTCGATAAGCAATGGGCGCAGGTGCAGGCGCTCCAGCGCCGGGTAGATGTCGGCAACGTTTTGGCAGGAAACCACGATGTCGTAGCCGGAAATCTTGCTGGCGAGATAGGCAACCGTATCGTCGAACGAGAGGCTGTAGGGCGTGGTGTCAACGTCAACCCCGAGCGCGCGCAGCTGTTCGTGCGTCTGTTCCGGCATGCCCGGTTTGCGAAAGCAGGCAACGACGTCAATGCGATATCGCTTCCTGTCTAGGTGCTTGGCGAGTAGCTGGACTTCCGTTTCCTCTCCGCCGACGACCAGCCAGGCGAAAACGAACAGTATCCTTAAAGGCGCTTGTTCGGCAATCATTCGCTCACCTGGAACACGATTTGCAGAAAGTCCGGTCTGTTTTCGACCAGATCGGCAAGAAAGGCCGGGGCCTCGTCCATGGCGATGACATGCGTGATCATGTGTTCGCGGATCAAGGCACCCTCAACGGCAAGGAGATCCACGGTTGCGCGTGCTAGTCGTTCCCTGTTCCAGAGCGGCGCAAGCCCACGCGGCACGCGGTTTATCTGCGCGCACCGGATGTTGAGGCCATTGTGATGAAATTCCTCGCCCAGCCGCAGATGATCGGAGCCGCCCTGATAAAAGGCAAGGTCGATCACGGTTCCCTGTGGTCGCAGGGCTTTCAGCGCCGTGTGCAGGCTTCCGGGATGTGCTCTGGTCTGAAATACGATATCTGCGCCACGCCCCATCGTGCCGTCGTGCCAGCGAGCCTTGGCGTGCTGCCATGCCTGCTCTTCGCTCATTGCGGTCAGGCCGATGGCTTCGGCTTTTCCGCGACGGAAATCGGACGGGTCGGTGATGATAACGTCGGAGGCGCCAAGCTCTCGGGCAAACAGTGCTGTCATCAACCCTACGGTGCCTGCCCCGATGACGATTACGGGGCGCCCTTTGACCCCCGCACCCAGCGTCGGCACATTCACGCCAAAAGCTTCCGCATCGGCATGAAGGATGCCGTTTGCCGCAATCGGGCCCATCTGCGCAACAAAGATGCCCAGCAGCGGATCGAGGGTCGGCGGCAGGGCGACTAGCACATCGTGGAAAGGGTCTGCCGTATGGCCGGTTTTGTGACCGTAGGCCGAGGCGATGATATCCCCTGATGCAATTCCTGCTGCGTGAGACTGCGATACGCGGGCGACCTCCATGTATCCGAGGAACGGCACAGGGTAGTGCAGGTCCGGCTCGTTTTCGATGAACACGCCGCGACCATGGTCAAAACGGGAGCGGAAATAGGGATTGGTGTTCTTCAGAAACGTCAGCTCGGTTCCTGCGGAAAGACCGGTATAAAGAGTATCGAGCCGAAACTGACCATCGGCTGGCGGACCTTCGTCATAACCAAAGAAGTAGGCCCGACCCGGCGCTTCGACCCCGAGCGACCTCACGTGGCGGTGGCCGGGCGGCAGCCCCTGTGGTGCTTCCGGGCGCGGCTGGAACTGCAAGGGGGCTGGTTGCACGCGCACAAAATCCGGCTTTTCAAGACGGACAGGTTCCCCGCTTTTTGCCGATGACATGACCGCAAGAGCGAGACGGTGCGTGGCGAGGGCTTCTGCATAGGGGCAGCGAATGCAGTTTTCACCGCCACGCACGGCGTCGATAAAATCTCTGTCTTCGCGCCAAACCGGGTCGCCATCTGCGCCGCGCACGGGGCGTCCCTGTCCCACATCCACCATGATATCCCTGTCGGTCAGCTCTATGGCCAGCCGGTCAGCAAAAATGTGGAGACCGACACGGTGATTCCAGCCGAGCAGGCAGGTGGAGGCGATATTGGCCACCACGCCCGTCTCGAAAGTCAGGTTTGCAGTGGTAACGGTGGGCACGTCGAGGCCGGGGAACTCCGGTCGGTCCTTGTGTCCGATGCGGCCATAAACCTCGGTCACCTCACCGACAAGAAAGCGGACGAGGTCGAGAAGATGTGTCGCCTGCTCCACCATTTGCCCGCCGGATTGGTCCCGCTTCCACCACCACTGAGGCGGCGGCGTTGAATCGAGCCAGTAACCGGACAGGAGCTGAGCAGGATTTTCGGCCAGAAGACCACGGGCCTCGTCTATAATGTCGAGATAACGCCAGTGATACCCGACCGCTGTGATCAGATTCTTGCGCGCGACGCCTGCAGCAATTTCCTGCGCTGTTTCAATGTTTAGTGAAACGGGCTTTTCGACGAAAAAAGGGATGCCCCGCTCGATCAGATCATGCTCTGGCTCCCCGTGAGCAAAGGGTGGGATGCAAACGTATACGGCGTCCGGCAGAACAGCATCCAGCATGTCGCGGTGATGCTGGAAGGACTTCGCGCCGAAACGCATCGCCGCCTGGTCCGCCCGTGCGATATCGGGGTCGGCGAAACCGACAAGCTCGACGTCATCAAAATCGGCCAGAATGTCGAGGTGCCGCTGGGCGATGCCACCGACACCGATGAAGGCGAGGCGTGTCTTCTGCATGGAATTGTCCTTTTGATTTTGCGTTGCTCGCCTTCCGAGCACCCGCTCGTAGACTGCGCCGGTCTCCGCTGCCATCCGGTCAGCGGAGAAGTGTTTCTGGAAACGCTCGCGGCCCATATCGCCAGCGGTGGCCAGACGACGAGGATCGCTCAGTGCCTCTATGATGGTGCACGCCAGCGAGGCGGGCAGATCGGGTTCCGCAAAAAAGGCGTGGACTTCCCCCAGCGCTTCAACCGTTCCTCCAACACGCGTTGCAACTACGGGCAGGCCAAGCGACATGGCCTCCAGCACGGCAATCGGCAGCCCTTCGAAACGCGACGGAAGCACAAAGAGGTCGGCGACGCCCATGATCGCAGCGATATCCGATCTCTGACCGAGGAAACGTACGTGGTCATCGATGCCCAGTTCCGCCGCCAGCCTTTCCGCATTTTGCTGTTCCTCGCCCGATCCCACCAGCAGCAGCACGAGCGACGGATATGATTGCAGGACTTCCGGCAATGCATGCAGCAGCTTCGCGTGGTCCTTCTGCGCCGTGAAGCGGGCGACGGTCAGAAGGACCGTCTTACCCAAGAGGCCGAGGTCCTGCTTCAGCTGGGACGATGAACCGGCCGGGCTGAGTGGAAAAATGCCGTTGCGCACGATCGTCAGTTGTGTGGGCGCGATGTGGGAACGGAAACTTTCCATCGACGAAGAGGACACGACGATATGGTGGGCAAGGTGTCGGGTCTCGCGCCTGTAAAGCTCCTGCTGACTTGGGTCGGTTAGAAGATAAGGAAGATGCTCCGTCCTGATGATGGGAATTCTCTTGACGGTTTCTGCCGTGGCAAGATCATGCCCTTCCCATCCGATGCCGGCGTGGACATGAAGAAGGCTGATATCTGTCTTTGCGAGCCATGCGTGAAAGTCGCTATGATTTGCAGCCAGTTTCACACCTAGCCCGTACCGCGCCGCACGCGGCAGCAGACCGGCCTTGTCCTCGAGGATCAGGGACAGCGTTACGTCCCAACGACTTGACAGCGCCCGACCGAGCGCAAGCATGTGCTCTCCCATTCCGGATGGGTCGAGGCTGTCGGTTGCAAGAACGATGCGGGGCCTGTCAGTCACCCTGGGCATCGACCATAACCCCGCCGCCAACCCGCTGTGACCGCAGACGTCTGTAGGTCGCGAGAGCCTGACCTACAACCTGATCCATATTGTAGTATTTGTAGGTGCCAAGCCGCCCGACGAATGTCACGTCATCCTGTTTGCGGGCCAAAGCCTCGTATTGTTTGTAGAGGGCCTGATTTTCCGATCGAGGAATAGGATAATAGGGGTCGCCCTCGGCACAGGCATATTCGTAGCTGATGCTCGTTCTCGGATGGACCTGGCCGGTTAGATGCTTGTATTCCGTCACCCGCGTATAGGGCACGTCCTGCGAGGGATAGTTGATGACAGCCACCGGAAACATCCGTCCGATATCATGGGTCTCATGGTGAAATTCCAGACTGCGGTAGGGAAGATGGCCGAAGCGGTGGTTGAAATATTCATCGATCGGGCCGGTAAAGATCGTATGTCTTGCAAGGCCCGCATGCCTGATGTCGGCGAAATCTGTGCCGAGCATGACGGTGATGTTCTCGTGGTCGAGCATGCGCTCGAACATGCGGGTATAACCGTCGCGCGGCATGGCCTGAAACCGGTCTAGGAAATAACGGTCGTCCACGGTCGTGCGGGTCGGCACGCGTGCGGTGACGGAACGGTCGAGTTCCGATGGGTCGAGGCCCCATTGTTTTCGCGTGTATCCCTCGAAGAACGTCTGGTAGAGTTCTCGTCCGACCTGCGATATGACGACGTCCCTCGATGTCAGGATAGAATCACATGGCTGCGCTCGACCCGCGAGGAAAAGGGCAGCCGCGGCTTCATTTGCGAGATCAAGATCATAAAGTGCGTTCAGCGTCGTGCGGTTGATCGGTATGGGAAGGCGTAGATCGCCGACCTGCGCAAGAACCCGGTGTTCGTAGGGCCTCCATGCCGTAAACCGGGAGAGATAGGCAAAGATGTCCTCGCTGTTGGTATGGAAGATATGCGGCCCATATTTATGAACCAAAATACCTGCCTCATCGTAATGATCATAGGCGTTGCCGGCGATATGGGGCCGCTTGTCGCATAGGAGGATTTTCTTGTCCCCGTCTGCGGCCAGACGTTCGGCCAGGACTGATCCTGCAAATCCCGCGCCGACGATGAGATAGTCGTAAGTCTGCGGTTTATCGCGGCGAGCCTGTCTGAGAAACGATCTGTCGGGAGTAACAATCGGCATCCCGATGTTTGTGGCCGCCCTGTTGACCAGAAGTGACATGGCGTCGAATGTTGCGTCCCACGATGAACGCGCAAGGACCTCGTCCACCGCCTGAAGCCAAGGGTCGCCACCTCTCGATATGGCAAGTGCTGCGTCACAGGCCGACGCAAAGTCACCGGTGCCGTTGGCGATGAAAACGCCGCGGACATCGCCGTAACCGCGTACAACATCTGTAATATGCGTGCTGACGACGGGGCATCCCGCCGCAAGATATTCCGGGGTTTTGGTCGGACTGATGAAACGCGTCGCATCATTGAGGGCAAAAGGCATCAGCGCGACGTCCCAGCCGCTGAGATAGGCGGGAAGGTCCTCATAAGCCTTCTGACCGAGATAATGGATATTCGATGCCGTTGGCAGGTCGGCGGGTGAAATCTTCAGAACGGGGCCGACAAAAACGAATGAGAAGTCCGGGCGAACCGCCGCCATCTTGCCGATAAGGCCAAGATCCAGCCGCTCGTCAATCACGCCGTAATAGCCGAGACGCGGATGGGGAATGGACGACTGATCGGCTGGCTCCGCGATATCCCTACGCGCCGTGTTGAAATGACCGGTATCGACGCCGGAGGGGAAGGGGTGGATGTTATCGTGCCGGTGCTTCTTTGCTTCGTAAAGGCTGATGCCGCCTGTGAAAACTACATCCGCCCGCCTCATCAGCGCCTGCTCGGCGTCCCTGATCTCCGGTGGAGCATGCTTGAAGTTGGCAAGCTCATCCATGCAATCATAGATCACTGCTGCGGCATCGACGTGTTTTGCAAAGCTGAACATTATGGGTGTGTAGAACCAGAGGATGGGTTTACTGCCGCCCTGTAGGTCCAGCAGTTCGTCAAGTATCCGACCCAGTGCAGCATCGCGCTCTTCGGCGCTCCACCAGTGAGGAATGCGGGGACGGATCGCCTTGACGCTGGTTCCCTCAAACGAATGGATTTCAAGATAGGCAAGGTGATGGTCGGTCGGAATGAATTCCTCGAAAAAGAACACCTGCCGTTCGCGTGAGAAGCGCTGCATCAGGTGCTGCGGTCTTTGCAGAACAAAATCCCATCTGAGATGGGAAAAACAGATAAGGGGGGAATTGGCCGGCACGCCGACATCAGCCGATTGCGGGTGGGAATTCAGCAGGTTCATCAAACACCTCGCAATAAAGCGCACGTCACATTGACGGTCTTCGAACCACCGGTCGGTCCTATAGTTCCTGAGATGTCATAAAAAACGATCCGGCTAATATTCGCCGAGGATGCGTTCCAGCTTTCGGATGCTGTGCGGCCACGTCCAGTTTGCGAGGACGACGTCACGGGGCCGATAGGAATCAAGTCGTCCAAGCATGCTGCTTATCCCCTCGTGAAATTCCTCTGGGGTCGCTGTGCCGCCGGTATCTGGCGTGATGTATTGCAGGCCACAGCTCAACCGACTATTGGCGAGAACCGGAATGCCCGCCAGCATATATTCGGTGAGGATCGCAGGCGCGCCGTCGTCAACCCCGCAGACGACGCCGATCCTTGCCATGTTCATCAGCCGATTGACTTCGGCGAAGGCGACACCCGGGGGATCGACGAAATCGACATTTATTCCCAACTCCCGGGCCTTGCGGTGCAAGTCACCGATCATTTCCCCATAACCGCAAACACAGAGCGTGCGTAGCGAGCGAGGTAGCCTGTCGAGAGCCGCAAACAGGATGTCGTGCCGTTTGTATGGCTGGGCTGCGGCAACATAGATCACGTCGTATATTTTGCGCAGGCCCAGGGGTCGAAAGGTCAATTCGGACGCAAATTCCGGACCGATTGGCATGATCGCGGTCGCCATCTCGGGGTGACGTATGCGTACCTCTTCGGACTGCCACTCAGCGCCCGTCAGGACAAGATTGAAATGACGGCTGACCTCAAACGGCACTCTTAACGCCGGCGCATCGATCGAATTGTAGATTTTGTAGCTGTCCCGGCACGCCTCGAGAATGTTCTCATCGACGCCAAGGCCCCAGACGCAGAGGATCGACGGCACCCCGAAGGCCTCAACGTGACCGATCATGTCGTTCGACGAAAAAGGTGCAGCCTCGCCGTTCATCCTGAACATTCGGCGCCTCAGGTGGGAGCCGGGAAGGATCGTGTCCCTTGGAGGCGTTTCTCCGCGCCAGTGCGTCCATATCTCGGCGCAATTGACCAGTCCTGTTTTAAGGGCGGCAAGGGGCAATCGCTCAATATAGCCGCCAACAACCTCCACCGGTTTTGGTGATTGTGATGGATGTGGATAATTTCCACGGGAGCCTGCAAGCCATTGATTGCGAAACCATTCAACGCTCTGGACACCGGAGTGATCGGGCCTGCCATCCTGAAAATCGCTGATGATGACTATTCTACGTATTGCAGCGGGCGAACAGTTCGCCATGGTTTGCCTCCTGGTATCGTTCAAGTCTGCACTTCCCCGCCAGTCTTGATGAGATCCGCCGAGCCGCGACGCCTCATGGAAAGTCGCTGATGCGTCCTGCAAGATCAGCTGAAACGCCTCGCCAAAAAACGCTCAGCCCGCCGCATCCAGATTGATGGCGTTGCAATCACCAGAACCCAATCCATCACCTGTTCCTTCATTGAGCGCAGCGTAAATAAGGCCAGAATTGCCGTTCAGTTCTCGGTCCAGTTCACGTGGCCAATCGCAACGCTCGTGAAAACGATGCGGTTCAAACCAGGCGTAGCGGACAGATTGACCTCAATGGTGCTGCCGTAATGATGACTGACGGTGATTGGAGCGGTATCGATAACTTCCTTTGGAGGATTGACGGGTCGGGTGGGACCAAACTGTCGCGATCAAAGTAAGTTCCGCAATCTTCAAGCCACGAAGTGTCCCAGCACGGCCGCCGCGTTGAATGAGGAGCCCCTGGGCGGCCATTGCGCCAAGGCGCATGATGGGAAGGTTCGGATCTGCGCTTGGCCGCGATCGACGAAGCGCTCGGTGCCGTCGACGGGGTGATGCAATTTGCACCACAGCGCAATTACGGATCGCTTGATGATCTCAAAACCTTCATAGATACCGCGCACGGTTGCGGCATGATGGTTTTGCTGGATGTGGTGTACAACCGCGGCGCGATTCCGTAACCTATAGTGCGTAGAATTCCTCTGGAAGTCTTCGCCTGCTGTCGACCGACACGCCGCTTTGCATATCGTGGTCCTCAGGACTAAACATTACGTCTATAACACCGTCCAAGTCGAAGCGCTCCAGGCGGTACGCGCTGTAAAACGCCATGGACTCCGTATAAGCGACGATCTTCGTGCCTTGGCCATTAATCCGCCGCAGGGACCTCAAAACGCTTGGGTAGAGTTTGAGGCTGAGGTCCCGACCCTGCCGCGACAATTCGATAGCTTCTCGGAACGGAGATGTTGTTCTCGTCGGTCACAGCTACGGGGGCACGATCATCACGGCAGCAGGTGATGATCCTAAGGTCAAGGCACTTGTTTATGTCGCAGCGCTCCAACCTGAAAAAGGTGAAAGCACAGCACAATTGCTCCAGTCTATGCCGTCACTCACCAAGGATATTAAGCCGTCGAAGGATGGGTTCCTTCTTATCGACCGGTCAAAGTTTGCTGCTGATTTCGGGGCAGATCTGCCCAAGGATCAAGCCGAGTTCATGGCCCGGTCTCAAATGCCTGTTGGCGTCGTCGCCACCAATGCGCAGGTTTCGGTCGCAGCGTGGCACGTGAAGCCTAGCTACGCAATTGTAGCGAAGGACGATATGACGGTAAACTCCGACTTGGAGCGCTGGATTACAACCGTGCCGGTTCAACGGTGACAGAGGTAGAGGGCAGCCACGCTATCTACATCTCGCAGGCGGCTGCAGTCGCAAAGGTTATCGAGGAAGCAGCCAAAGCTGCCAAGTAGCGGCGGCATGCATTCTGCAAAAGGCGCCTGTCTCGATGAACTTGCTAGCTGTGTCACGTTTGGGACGCGGCCGTCTCTGGCTCAACGATGAAGAGCGTCATCGGCTGAGTTGGCCCGACGCCTTGTACAGATGCCACTCCGGCGGGCGAAGTGAAGGACTGTCGGACATCGCTGGCCGTTTGTACTTTTTCATTCAGCGGCGCTTGAAAATTCGCGACGCTTGTATCAGTGCCGCTAGCAACCAGCAAAGATTGCGAGGACCCCTATGGATCGAGAGATCATTATACCCGACGAGATGCAGGAGATCGTCAGCCGAGCCGGCTATGCTCCCGCGGTTAAAGTCGGAGACACAATCTACGTCGTCGGCCAAGTCGGGCGGACCAAGGATCTCACGATTATTCACGATCCTTTAGAGCAATTCAGAGCTATGTGGGACAATTTACGAATTGTCCTGGAAGCCGCTCAATGCACGTTCGATAACATCGTGGAAATGACAAGCTATCACGTCGAAATGTCCAAGCACATGGACGTGTTCCGGACTGTCAAAAACGAGGTGTTTCCGACGGGAACCTATGCGTGGACCCGGATAGGTGTCTCTGAGCTCGCGCATCAGGGACTACTCGCTGAGGTGAAATGTGTTGCCGTAAAACGATGATGGAACCCGTGTGTAGCGAACGAACCGTTCCACGCTGAGCATAAAAGCTACAGCAGCGTAGTGTATCGGAGGTGGTGGACTTTGGTTCGATTCCCTTCAAGAGCTTAAAAGAAGCCATACGCAGATAATGGCAGCGCGAATTTTAGCTAGAAAGCGTCATTCAACTGCATTACTATCTAGTTGAATCAGGAGATAGCCATGGCCGCCAACGCACTCGTCCAAACACGTATTGATGCCGAGGTTCGGGATCGTGCTTCTGCCGTGCTTGAAAGCATGGGCCTCACGGTATCTGATGCTGTTCGTATCCTGCTCACCCGGACTGCGAATGAGGGGGCTTTGCCCCTTGAGCTTCTTTCAGGCAGTGAAGCGCATGACGCCTGGTTTCGGAGCAAGGTGCTCGAAGCATTAAATGATACTCGGCCGGATTTATCAGACGAAGCCGTTGAGGCGCATTTTTCCGAACGTCGAGCAGCAGCACGTCTTAAAGCTGGTGTGCCCAAATCGTGAAACTTACTTGGTCTGCATTTGCGTTATCGGATCGCGACGCGATATTCACTTACATTGAGGCAGATAATCCTGCGGCCGCCGTTCTGATCGATGAGCGGATTGTCGCCTCTACCCGCCGTTTACTCGATTTTCCTGCCAGTGGGCGCGTGGGCAGAATTGCTGGGACGCGCGAACTCGTCATCAACGGTACGCCCTACGTCGCGGCTTATACCATTACTGAAACGACAGTTCGAATTCTTCGTGTGCTTCATGGCGCACAGGAATGGCCAGAACATATGCCGCCAAGATAACCGCCCCGCTCTCTCGGAGCCGGTGGTTCGATTCCTATCAAGGCGTTCAGGCATTGCGAGAGTGCAAATTCGGTATCGACGGAGGCAAGGTTCAGCGGGAAAATTAGTTTCCGTTTTATCGGCTGCCGCCATCTCTATTGGCCAGAGACTTGGCAATCGGTGACTTTGTCAAATTGAATAAAGGCGTGGCGTTCGTATTCCATCAAGGCTGAAGGCGCGAATCGCTACGGCAGCTTTGCACCTGCGCACAAGACATTGCGGTAGTATGAAAATCGGCTAACGTCGCAACGTCGACAGACAGGAAGAGCAACGAGGTGGCAATGATTGAACCCGGCGGGGATGAGCAATTAGTTACCCCACGTGACGACGGAGCAGCCAGGCATTTACCCGGGATGGAGTTGCCTGGCATTGGTTTGGTTGCGACGGATGGCACGACCGTCGATCTGCGTGAGCCGGGGTTAACCGTGGTCTATGCTTACCCCCGGACAAGCCCGCCCGGAGGAAAGGCGATTGACGGATGGGACGCAATACCCGGCGCGAGGGGATGTACACCACAGTCCTGTGCCTTTCGTGATCATTTCGCTGAACTGAAGGCATTGGGAGCAACGCGTCTGTTTGGCCTTTCTACGCAGACCACTGAGTATCAGCGAGAGGCAGCAGAGCGGCTTCACCTGCCGTTTCCTCTGCTTTCCGATCATTCACTCCTTCTGGTGTCAGCCCTTCGCCTTCCAACGTTCCAGGCTGGAGGCCTGACGCTGCTCAAGAGGCTCACGATGATTATCGAAACGGGCGTTATCAAGCATGTCTTTTACCCGGTCCATCCGCCAGAGAAGAATGCAGATGCCGTCATCGATTGGTTGAGTGCTACGACATGATCAGCCCGCCATCGACATTAATTGTCTGGCCGGTGATGTAGGCCGCATCCTCGGAGGCGAGAAACGCCACCAAGGCTGCCACTTCGGCTGGTGTTCCTGCGCGGCGCATTGGAATGTTGCGCACCCATTCGGCCATGAGTTCGCCGGGCTTGTAGTCACCGAGCATCTGGCCCCAGACTCGGTCGTTATAATCCCACATTTCGGTGTGGATGATGCCGGGGCAAATGGCGTTGACGGTGATGCCTTCGGGCGCCAGTTCCTTGGCCAGACTTTGCGTGAGGCCGACGACGCCGAATTTTGAAGCGGCGTAGTGGGGGGTATAGATAAAACCCTGGCGGGCCTGGCCGGAGGCGGTGTTAACCAGGCGGCCCTTGGTGCCACTTGCGCGGAAGCGGCGGATCGCCTCCTGGCAGCACAGGAACGCGCCCTTCGTGTTGACATCGAGGTTGAAATCCCACTGTTCTTGCGTCAGCTCCTCGATCTTGGAGATGGTGATGACGCCGGCGTTCTGGACGGAGATGGAAATGGGACCGATTGCCTCTTCGGCTGCGCCATAGGCCTCGCGCACCGCCGCCGCATCCCGCACATCGAGGATCACGCCATGGGTGACTGAGCCGGTTTCGTCCGCCAGCTTTTTGGCGGCGTCATTGGTGTCCTTGTCGACAGAGGCGATGGCGACTTTCGCGCCTTCCTCGGCAAAACGGCGGGCGATGCCGTAACCGATGCCCTTGTTGCCTCCGGTCACGAATACGGATTGACCTTCAAAGCGCCTCATGTCTCCTCCTTATGGGATAACGGCTATGTTTCTGTGCCGACCAGTCGTTCGGCGGTGAATTTGTCGGTGACAAGGACATCGATCACGCCGGTTCTGAGCGCGCCGGCGATCGCCTCGGTTTTTTTCGAGCCGCCGGCGAGTGCAATGACGCGGTCGACATTGGAGAGGTTCTCCAGCGGAAGGCCTATGACCCGGTCATCGAGCGGTGTCTTGACGGGCTTGCCGTCCTTGTCGAAGAACCTGAGCGAAATATCGCCCACGGCGCCCGCCTGTGCGAGATCGGCAAGCTCCTTGGCGGAAAAGATATTGCCCGAGCGGGCAAGAAGCTCCGATGGCTCGACGGCACCGACACCGACGATTGCGAGCGTGATCGAACCGAAAAGATCAATTGTTTCTCGCACGAAGGGATCGGCCAGCATCAAAAGCTTGGCCTCGCGAGAGGTGGCGACGCCGGGGACCGGCAGCAATTTCGGTTCGGCCTCCGTCAGCCGCGCCAGCCGGGTGGTGATCTGGGTCGCGTGCGTCTGCACGGAAGGATCGCCCATGCCGCCCAGCGTCTGGACGATGTAACGCGCTTTGGCGCCCTTCAAGGGATGGATGTTTTCCACCATCTTGAAGATCGTCTGGCTCCAGCTGGAAACGCCGATGATCTCGTTTTGCGACAGCGTCACCTCGAGAAAATGCGCGGCAGCCTCGCCGATGCGGGCCATGATCGCGCCGTCGCGATCCTCGCTGCAATCGACGACAATGGCTTCCGGCAGATCGAAGCGTTCGCGAAGCTGTGCTTCAAGATCGCTATAGGTACCGGGCGGCGGAATGATGCTGGTGCGCACGATACCTTCCGTTTCGGCACGCTTCAGCATGCGCGAGACTGTGGCCTGCGAAAGATTGAGATGTTCGGCAATCTCCGCCTGCCGCCTGTGCTCGCTGAAATACATCTGCGCCACGCGGGATATCATCCGAAGTTCGTTGATCCTGCCCATAAGCCCTCCAGGGTGAATTTTTATTCACCCTTACCCGACGTCACAGGTAACGTCGAGCGCGCAATCGCGTCGCGCCAGACGGCAAGCCGTTGCCTGCCGTCACCGGACGAAGGCGCGATGGCGTTGCCGTGACTGTTGAGCGCGGCGATGGCGTCGAGATCTCTCCATAGACCGAGGGCGAGGCCGGCAAGATAGGCCGCGCCAAGCGCGGAGGCTTCCGGCGCGTCACGCTGGATGACGGGGTGGTCCAGCATGTCGGCGACGCATTGCATGAGGAAACGGTTCTGGCTCGGTCCCCCATCTACGAACAGCTGTCCGAAGCCGGAGGGCGACTGCGCGCTCATGGTCGAGAAGACGTCATAAACCTGAAAGGCGATGGAATCGGTAACGGCGCGGGCCATCTGCGCGCGACTTGTGCTGAAATTGATCTGCGAAAATAGCGCGCGGCAATTGGAATCCCAATAGGGCGCGCCAAGGCCGACAAAGGCCGGGACGAAACCGGGGCCATCTGGTTCAGCGGTCGCGGCAAGCTCCACAAGAGATGCGACATCTGGCAGGCCGAGAATGTCCGTCATCCACGGCAGGGAGGCGGCAGACACAAGAATATTGCCCTCGAACGCGAAAGTCGGCTTGCCGTGAAGCCTCCAGGCAACTGTCGTCGTGATGCCGCGCTCTGGCGCGATGAAATGCGGCAGCGTCGTCATCACCGATGAGCCGGTGCCGAACGTCACCTTGCCGTCACCGGGATTGAAGGCGCCGTGGCCGAAGAGGGCGGCGTGGCTGTCGCCGACGGCAGCCAGAATAGGCGTTCCGTCCGCGATGCCGGGAACACCTGATGTCACGCCGAAGTCGCCGCTGCTGTCGCGCGGGTCGGGCAGGGTGTTGATGTCGATGCCAAAAAGGTCACAAAGCTCTTCGCTCCAGACCTGCCGGTTGAGATCGAGCACCTGGCTTCGGGCCGCGTTGGAGGCGTCGCAGGCATGCACCTTGCCGTCGGTCAGGCAGTGGATCAGCCAGCTATCGATGGTGCCGAGGCGAAGGCTGCGGCCCTTCGGCGCACGCTCCAACAGCCAGCGCATCTTGGCGCCGGGAAACATCGGGTCAATAGGCAGGCCGGTCAGCGCCATGACACGTTCGGAATGGCCCTTGCCGATGAGATCGGTGCAATCCTGCGCGGTGCGACGGCATTGCCAGCTCAAGACCGGGCCGAGCGGCTCGCCGGTTTCACCGTCCCAGATCGTCACCGATTCGCGCTGGTTGGAAATGGCGATGGCTTCAATACTGACGGCAAAGGGTGCCGAAGACAGGCAGGCGGAAATCGCTTCGCGCACCGAGGCCCAGATACGGTTCGGATCCTGCTCGACCCAGCCGGGCTGCGGATAGGTGATGCCGACCGGCGATGAACCGCGCGCCAGCAATTCTCCTGTTTCAGAAACGAGAATGGCCTTGGAATTGGTGGTGCCCTGATCAATGGACAGAATGGCGCGCATCACTTGAGTTCTTTCGTCGGCAGTTTTTTCGTTTCAGCCTTGCGGTGATTAAACGACGATATTGCAAAGGGTGTCGCCGCGCATCCGAAGACACGCGACGACCCTGGGAGGAGACTTACTTTCTCTCGAGCAGCGCAGCTGCAGCCTCCGCGATGGCCGCGGGTGCCATGCCAAACTCATCGAGCAGCCATTCTGCCGAGCCGGTATGGGCAAAGACGCCCGGAACGCCGAGGCGCTTCATCGGCACGGGGGCATGATCGACGACAACTTCGGCGATGGCAGAGCCGAGACCGCCGAAGATCGAATGTTCCTCAGCCGTCAGGATTGCGCCGGTTTCCTTCGCTGCGGCAATGACGGCCGCCTCGTCGATCGGGCGCACGGTCGCCATGTTAAGCACACGCGCCTTGATGCCACGACCGGCCAGAATATCGGCGGCCTTGACGATGCGGTGTGTCAGCGTGCCATTGGCGATCAACGTTATGTCGGAACCTTCGCGAAGCAGGTTGGCGCGGCCGAGTTCAAAGACGTTGCCATCAGGCAGAAGGTCCGGCACGCCGACGCGCGACAGGCGAAGGAAGCAGGGGCCGGCATAGTCCGCAGCCCATTTGACGGCGGCGGCCGTTTCGATGCGGTCGCAGGGGGCAATCACCGGCAGGTTCGGCAGAACGCGGGTCCAGGCGAAATCCTCGATCGAGTGATGCGTCGGACCCAGTTCGCCATAGGCCATGCCCGAGGAGATGCCGATGAGCTTCACATTGGCGTTGGAATAGGCGAGGTCTGCCTTGATCTGTTCCAGCGCGCGACCGGTCAGAAAACAGGATGCGCCGCAGACGAAGGGAAGCTGGCCGCCATTGGCAAGGCCGGCACCGACGCCCACCATGTTCTGTTCGGCAATGCCGACATTGACGAGGCGCTCGGGGAATTTCGACTTGAAGCCGCCGAGCTTCGAGGAGCCGACCGAATCGTTGCAGACGGCCACGACCCTGTCGTTTGCAGCGGCCAGCGCTTCCAGCGTTTCGGCGAAGGCGTCGCGGCAATCATAGAGTTTGGCGGCGGTTACGGGCGCGTTCATTACAATGCCTCCGAAAGTTCTTTGACGGCAATTTCGTATTGTTCCTTGCTTGGAACCTTGTGGTGCCAGTCGACGCGGTCCTGCATGAACGAAATGCCGTGACCCTTATTGGTGTGCGCAACGATGCAATGCGGGCGCTCGCCACGATGTTCGAGCGCCGGAACGATCTCTTCCATCGCGTTGCCGTTGATTTCGCTCACCTCCCAGCCGAATGCTTCAAGCTTCGGGCGAAGCGGCGCGACGTCGTTGGTTTCCGAGATCGCAGCACCCTGCTGGAAACGGTTATGGTCGATGATAAGCGTCAGATTGTTAAGCTCGAACTGCGCGGCGGACATGATGGCTTCCCAGTTGGAGCCCTCCTGCATCTCGCCATCGCCGGTCATGACATAGGTATGGTAATCCGCTCCCGAAAGCTTGGCCGCCTTGGCCATTCCGACGGCAACTGGAAGCCCGTGGCCAAGCGGGCCGGTATTGGTCTCGACCCCAGGTACCTTGTTGCAGTTGGGGTGGCCATTGAGGCGGGAATTGGGTTGCAGGAACGTCGAGATTTCCTCTTCCGGGATAAAGCCACGTTTGGCGAGCGTCACATAAAGCGCGCAGGCGGTGTGGCCTTTCGACAGCACGAAACGGTCGCGGGCAGGGTTCTTCGGTTCGTCCGGCCAGATGCGCAATACGCGGAAATAAAGGGCGGTCATGATGTCGATCGCCGACATTTCTCCGCCGATATGGCCGGCACCCGCTTCGAAAACAGCCTGGACGTCGCGAAGGCGAATCTGGCGCGCAATGCGCTCTAGCTCTGTGGGCTGCATGGGATCCTCTTCAAAACATGCGTGTGAATATTTATACAGCTGTTTATATAATTGCAGACACGGCGTTTCTGTCAAGCCGGAATTGTGAATTGTCCTGTTTCAATCTGTGCCGATTATTTCTGCCGCTTCATTTGCACCAATGATGAAGCGCGCCTCCCCGCCTCATTCCTGGGCTCGTCACGGGACCCTGCTCAACCTAAGTCCTTTGGCTGAAAGGGCTCTCCTTGCCACACAGGCGCGCTTGCGCTGGATTCCCGCGATGTGCACCGGAACGGGATGGGAGGCGCGCGTGTGCAGCCATCCCATCACCCGCAAGGCTCGTCCCGCCCTCCAAGCCTATTGACAAGTTTCTCTCAACTGGCATATGCATGTTTCACCGAGCATGAATAATTATTCTAATCGGTTTAAAAAATGCAAGATAGCCACTTGGAGGAGCCATGTCCGTGCTTGAACGCAATGAGGGGGTTACGCACACCAGAAGCCCGCTTGCCTGGCTAAGCGGTGCGACCGGACCTCTTTTGGGCCTGCTGCTGCTGTGTGTCTTCCTGACCTTCACCAGCGAAAATTTTCTGTCGCTTCGAAACGGTCTCAACATCCTCGACCAGATCACCGTGCTCGGCATCATGGCCGTTGGCATGACCTTCGTCATTCTGCTCGGCGGCATCGATCTGTCCGTCGGTTCGGTGCTGGCGCTTTCGATGATGATCATGGGCTGGACAGCCAATGTCGCGGGCATGCCCATGGGCATGGCCATCATGCTGGCGCTCATCGCATCCGCAGCCTGCGGCCTTGTCGTAGGCGTTCTCGTCACCGCCTTCCGGGTTCCGGCCTTCATCGCGACGCTTGCCATGATGTCGGTGGCGCGTGGCCTTGCCAATATGATCACGGACGGTCAGCAGATCGTCGGTTTCCCTGACTGGTTCATGATGCTGGCCATCGACCGCCATTTCGGCGTGCTGACGGCGACCGTGCTGCTGATGCTGGTCGTTGTTCTGGTGTCGTTTCTTTTCCTGCGCTTCCGCTCCGAAGGCCGCACCGTCTATGCGGTTGGCGGCAACCCGGAAGTGGCGCGACTTGCCGGCATCAACGTCGCCTTGGTGACGATCTGCGTCTATGTTGCCTGTGCGGTTCTTGCCGGTCTGGCGGGTATCGTTCTTGCAGCCCGTCTCGACTCGGTGCAGCCCTCCAGCGGTTTTGGCTACGAGCTGGATACGATCGCGGCTGTCGTCATCGGCGGGACCTCGCTTTCGGGCGGTGCCGGCGGCATCGGCGGAACGCTGATCGGCGTGCTCATCATCGGCGTGCTGCGCAACGGCCTCAACCTGCTCAATGTTTCACCCTTTCTGCAACAGGTCATCATCGGTGTGGTTATCGTGCTGGCCGTGGGCGCTGAAACATTGCGCCGGCGCAGAAGCTGAATTTGCCTGCGGAGGGCGATGAGCCGTCCGCGCAATAGACGACCCTCCCGGTATGGGAGGCGTGAAAAGCGGCCGAAGGGGAGGAGGTTTGATCTGCCCGAAGGTCAAAAATCAACAAATGGAGGAATAATCATGAAATTTTCACGCATTCTGCTGACATCCGCCGCCCTTCTGGCCCTGTCGCTCGGTTCGGCCAACGCCGCCGAAGTCAAGAAGATCGGCCTTGCCGTTGCCAATCTTCAGGCGAACTTCTTCAACCAGATCAAGCAGGCCGTCGAAGCCGAAGCCAAGACGCGCGGCATCACCGTTGTCACCGTCGATGCCAAGGGCGACGGTCCGACGCAGGTCAACCAGATCCAGGATCTCCTGACGCAGAACATCGACGCGCTGATCTATATTCCCGCTGGTGCCGCTGCGGCGACCGTTCCGGTCAAGCTTGCCAAGGCGGCCGGTGTGCCTGTCATCAACATCGACCGCAATGCCGACGGCGCACCGGGCGATACCTTCCTCGCCACCGATTCCGTCGCTTCCGCCAAGTCGGTCTGCGACTACATCATCAAGCAGGCAGGCGGCTCGGGCAAGATGGTCATCATTCATGGCCAGAAGGGCACGACACCGGAAGTCGACCGCACCAAGGGCTGCATGGAATCGGTCAAGGCCAATTCCGGCGTGAAGATCGTTGCCGAACAGTGGTCCAACATGTGGAGCCAGGATGAAGGCTTCCAGATCATGCAGAACATGCTGCAGGCCAATCCGGACGTTTCCATCGTCTTTGCCCAGGCAGACGGTCTGGCGCTCGGCGCGGCACAGGCGATCAAGGTCGCCAACCCCTCGCAGAAGATCGTCGTTGGCGGCTTCGATGGCGACACGGCAGCGCTTGAGGCGCTGAAGAACGGCGTCTTTGACGTGACAGCGACGCAGCAGACCCAGAAGATGGGCCGCACGGCTGTCGAGATGGCCGTCAAGATCGTCGGCGGCGAGAAGGTTCCGGCCGTGCAACTCTCCGAGGCGACGCTGACGACGAAGGAAAACGTCGACGGCTTCATTGCCAACCATCCCTGATGCATCCGCCCCCGCGCACTCCAGCCGGATGCGCGGGGGCGTCATCTGTTCGTTTTCAGGCAATTCGGACGCAAAGCCGTGGCGCATCGCTGCCACGCGTGTTTCCCAGGAGGTCCCGTCATGCGCGAGCCGGTTCTTTCGCTCCGTGGCATCAGCAAACGTTATGGCCCGCTCGAGGTTCTGAAAAGCGTCGATCTCGACGTCTATCCGGGTGAAGTCGTGGCGTTGCTGGGTGAAAACGGGGCGGGCAAGTCCACCCTGTCAGGCATCATCGCCGGTTCCCGCGAGCCGTCCGAAGGAAAGATGACCTGGCTTGGCCAGCCCTATACACCCGCTTCGCCGCGTGAGGCGATAGACAAGGGCATTGTACTCATCCATCAGGAGCTGAAACTTCTGCCGGAGCTCTCCATCGCTGAAAACGTCTTTATCGGCCGCTGGCCGATGAAGAACGGCATCGTCGACCGCGCCGAAATGGTGCGAAGGGCGCAGCAGCAGCTGGCGCGGCTCAATCTGCATATTCCCGCAACCCGCAAGGTGGCGGGCCTTTCGACCGCGAACCAGCAGCTGATCGAAATCGCCAAGGCGCTGGCGCTCGATGCCAAGCTCCTGATCCTCGACGAGCCGACGGCGGCCCTTGGCGGTGCGGAAACCCAGGCCCTGTTCGAGCAGGTTCGGAAGCTGCGCGCCGAGGGCGTGGGCATCATCTATATTTCCCACCGCATGGAAGAGATCAGGCAGATCACCGACCGCATCGTCGTGCTGCGCGACGGTGAGCGGGTGCATGAATTTGAAGACAGCGCGACACCGGTTCGCACCATCGTCGAAAGCATGGTCGGCCGGTCGCTGGAACGCCTGTTCCCGGCGCTGCCCGAACCGCAGGAAAAAACGGTGCTGGAGGTCAAGGGGCTGACTGGCACGGGCAATTCTTTCCGCGACATCAGTTTCGGCGTCCGTGCAGGCGAAATTCTTGGAATTGCCGGGCTGATCGGCGCGGGGCGCACCGAACTGGTGCGTGCCATTTCCGGTGCCGATCCGACCAGTGCGGGCGAGGTTTTGCTCGATGGACAGGTGCTGACGCTGAAAAGCCCGGCGGATGCGATTGCGAAGGGCATCGTCATGGTGCCGGAAGACCGCAAGCTTCAAGGGCTGGTTGTCGAGCATGAGATCGGTGAGAACCTGATCTACGCCAATCTCGACCGTGTCGGCACCGGCTGGATAACGCCTAGCATCAAGCGTGCTTTTACGAAGGAGGCAATTGCCAAATTCGGCGTGAAGGGCCGCAGCGAACAGCCTGCCTCGGATCTCTCCGGCGGCAACCAGCAGAAGGTCGTCATCGCCAAATGGCTTGCACGTAACCCGCGCGTGGTTGTGCTGGACGAGCCGACGCGCGGCATCGATGTCGGCGCGCGGGCTGGCATTTACGATATTATCGTCGGTCTGGCCAAAAGCGGCGTTGCCGTCATCGTCGTCAGTTCCGATCTCGAAGAGGTGCTGGGCGTTTCAAACCGTATCCTCGTTCTTGCACAGGGAAAACAGGCCGGAATCCTCAATCGCGACGAGGCCAACGACGTCTCGGTCATGGAACTGGCAACCATCTGAAGAAGGAAATAGAGATGTCCACCATCACGCTCAACGCGCCGAAACTCTTCGATCTTTCCGGCCAGGTGGCGTTCGTCACCGGTGCCGGTTCCGGCATCGGCCAGCGGATCGCCATGGGGCTTGCCCAGTCCGGTGCCGATGTCGCGCTGCTTGACCGCCGCACCGATGACGGCCTGGCGCAGACGGCCGATTTCATTGCCAGGGCTGGTCGCAAGTCGATCCAAATCGCCGCCGATGTTACCAGCAAGCAGGCGCTGAGCGAAGCGGTAGCACGCACGCAGGCCGAACTCGGTGCTCTCTCGCTTGCCGTCAATGCCGCCGGCATCGCGAACGCCAATCCTGCCGAGGAAATGGAGGAAAGCCAGTTCCAGACGATGATGGACATCAACCTGAAGGGTGTGTTCCTCTCCTGCCAGGCGCAAGCCAATGCCATGCTGAAGAACGGTCGCGGCGCAATCGTCAACATTGCCTCCATGTCCGGCGTCATCGTCAATCGCGGCCTGATGCAGTGCCACTACAATGCATCGAAGGCTGGCGTCATCCACATGTCCAAATCCATGGCGATGGAATGGGTGGGGCGCGGCATCCGCGTCAACACCATCTCGCCGGGTTACACCGCGACGCCGATGAACACGCGGCCGGAGATGGTGCACCAGACGAAACTGTTCGAAGAGCAGACCCCGATGCAGCGCATGGCGGGCGTCGATGAAATGGTCGGCCCGGCGATCTTCCTGCTGTCAGATGCGGCGAGCTTCGTGACGGGCGTGGACCTTTTGGTAGATGGCGGGTTCTGCTGCTGGTAGGGTTTGCGCGGCAGCGCCGCCCGAATTGATGACCACGTGCAAGAGGTAAGGTGGTCTGCCTTTTGATTTTACGCCCGGCTTTCGCCGGGCGTTTTTTATTCACCGCACAGGCGCGTGAAGACTAGGCAACCTGCTTCTGCGCCACTTCCTCGACAACCTCGCCCTTCAGATAGGCAACGAGGTCCTTGATCGTCACGACGAGCAGACCGTGGCGTTCGGCGAAGATTTCGAGCTGGGGCAGGCGGGCCATGGTGCCGTCGTCATTGGCGACTTCGCAGATGGTGCCGCAGGGGTACTTGCCGGCCAGGCGGCACAGATCGACGGCGGCTTCCGTGTGGCCGGTGCGGCCGAGCACGCCTGCAGGGTTGGCGCGTAGCGGGAAGATATGGCCGGGGCGGGCGAAGTCTTCGGGACGCGAGCCTTCCGATACCAGCGCACGCACGGTTTTTGCCCGGTCTGCAGCGGAAATGCCTGTCGTGGTGCCGGGAATATAGTCCACGGAGACGGTGAAGGCTGTCTTGAGGGATTCGGTATTGCGCGACACCATCAGCGGAATGTCGAGCGCGTCGAGGCGCTCTCCCGGCATGGCGACGCAGATCAGCCCGCGCGCGTGGTTCATCATGAATGCGATCTGCTGCGGGGTTATGCTGTCGGACGCGGCGATGATATCGCCTTCGTTTTCGCGGTCTTCGTCGTCAACGACAATTACCATCTCGCCACGGGATATGGCTTCGATTGCGTCTTCAATTTTAGCAATGGTCATTTTCTTTTAAGCCTTTCAAGGGTTATGCCGTTTTGCGGCATTTTCGCGCTTCAAGAAGCGCCAAATATCCCTTGGGCGAACAATGCAATGCGAAGCCCGCTGCATGCGGGCGTCTTTTGCCTTGTCCTCTTCCATCCGGACTATACCGTCGGCTCCGGCCTCTCACCGGATCTGCTGACCTTCCGGCTTTGGAGACCGGAAGCGCTCGCGGGCTCCGGGAAAATCCCGATACCGCCGGTGGGGAATTGCACCCCGCCCTGAGAACATTGCCAACATAAGTTATCAAATGGGGAGGAAGCAAGCGGCAATATTTTGCAAGCTTATGCGCGCGCGAAACGGATATCCCGATTATATCCGATAGCGGGTATTTCATTTCGAAATAAGAATTGTCTGGGGCGAGAGACCGGACGGTGGCGGTTACGGGTAGCGCAACCGCAAGTTCGGCGACGAGAAGCATTTGGTAGGCTGCGTCGCGGTCGATTCAAAAGGAAGTCTATTCAATGAGCTGAGCTGTTCTGAGGAAGCGAACTCGAGGCACTAGATCTCCCAAGTCTTTCAGCGTGCCTTTCCTCGAGGGGGATTGATGATTTCGATCAGGTAAAAATCTCCCTCATCATTGGTGAACAAGCAGCTATTGGATTGAGCAATGGCAGCCACGATTGTGTCCAACCCGCTTCGCGGGCTGCCCACTGCCTTTCCTTGCGCCATTAGCTTTTCCCAAATGAGCGCAGCGTCCTTATCAAGCGCAATAATGCGACCTACAGGTGGGTTGCCCTTCTGGCGTGCCTGTTTGTAGAGTCCGGCGTAGCCGTGCTTCCGGCTGAATGCGGCGCGCGCTCAGTTTCGCCGATGCTTCTGGAGATGATACATCGATTGCGAAACCGTCCAAAAGTGCGGCGAGCAACGCTCATGTCGATGGCCTCGTCCGGGTCATGCTTGATGAGCTCGCGCTGATGCCGAGTGGAGGCGGGAGCTACTCGTATCTGAACATCCAAAGATTGCCCTGATCACTGCGGCTCTTCTGCCAGAAAAGAGCAGCCGCCGCACCGTTGGCCAATGGACTGAACATGTGGCCGTCAGTGAGCGATCGCATTTGCTTGGGCTGTAATCGATGCAAAACGAGCGGAATGTTCAAGAATTAACATTACCCGCAGTGTCTCATTCATCCGTGACATTCTGGTCGCAAACCCTTTGGTAGCGGCTTCTAATAACACTTCAAAACTCAGATACGGAGATCATGCCCCATGAAGGGTCTTTTCATTCTTGCTGCTTCTTTCGCTGCTCTAAGTGCGTCGACTTCTGCCTACGCTGCTGATGTCGTTGACCGCATCCCCACTGCTCCGGTTGCGAACGACACCCCGTCGGAGTTTTCCTGGAGCGGCGCCTATATCGGTGGCCATACCGGTTATAGCTGGGGTACCGGCAAAACTGATGGCCTAGGTTCCGACAGCTTCGATGGCTGGCGGCTAGGCGGCTTCGGCGGTTACAACTGGCAGTTTTCGAACGGCTTCGTCGCCGGTGTCGAAGGCGATCTCAACTATGACTGGGCCGACAAGAACTATAGCAGCGGCCTCAAGCTCGAAAGCGGTGTCTCGGGGTCCGTGCGCGCGCGCGCTGGTTTCGCGATTGATCGTACGTTGATTTACGCCGCTGGCGGCTGGACGGCGACAAACGTGAAGCTGAAGACGCCAGCGGGCAGCGATGACGACACCTTAAATGGCTGGACTATCGGCGGCGGTGTTGAACACGCTTTCACAAATAACATCTTCGGCCGTCTTGAATATCGCTACAACGACTTTGGCAGAGCCGAACTGTTCGGCAGAAATGTCGACTTTAAGCAGAACGTTGTGCAGGTCGGCGTCGGTGTGAAGTTTTAAGCGTAGTCATAGGATGCCGATGAGAAGCCGTTAGTGCCAAGGGTGCTGGCGGCTTTGCTATCGCAAACATGGTCCGGTCCGAAATCTCTTTTGTCGGGAGTGATGTGACTGAAGTATCCAAAACAGATCCGGTTGGTATGTGGCCTTTTGGGGCAAAGAACAATAGGAATTAGGGAGGCGAAGCAACCGGACTCATTTCGCAGATTATTCGCCTCGCAGATAAACCTGGTCTCAGCGCCGCCGGATGCGCAAACTTCTATTTGGCGATCGGGAGACCTTGGGGCTGCAACGCAAGGCTTGCCTGCCAGCTACGCGAAAACGCCGGGATGGTATAATCCGGCTCCGGTAAGCTTGCCAAGCAGAAGGATAGATTTGCGCTTTCCGAATATTCTTCCGCTTTGCTGGAAGCGGCAGACGTGCTCAAGACGCCTCGGATGGTAGTCGATAGCGGAGTTGCGATCGCTATTGGAACACGAAGCAGCTGATTGAGCTGGAAGAACACAATCAGCCTAATCGAGCGCCCTGACCGCCCGAACGGATCCCCAGTGAAATGCTGCGCCGACGGCCGCCCCAAGCAATACTTCCAGCACCCGCCCAACCCCGGAATCCCAAAGATCGATTCCAGGGCTCCGACTAAGATAGACTAAAGGGGCGGTCCACATGGCGACCCTCATGTCTGGAAATTTACGGGTGAAAATTGCACAGAACGCGACGCTGATCCCGATGTCTTCAGTCGTAGAAGCGCCCATCGGTCTAGTTAAGGCCCCAACCAAAACGGCAATGGCGATCCCTGCGCAGGTTCCAATTACGCGCGCGACGGCTGCCTTCTGGGTTGCTCTTTCATCTTCCTGCAAAACGATCAGCGATGACATAGCTGCCCATACCGGGTGTTCCAGATTTAGGGACACTGCGGCGAGATACGATACCATCGCAGCTCCCGAACATCGAAGCACGAAGATGCTATAGTTCAAAATCGATTTTATTCCATGTTTCTCTTTAAGGTCATCCATTGGGCTTATCCCCGTTGCTGGAGTCGGGTGATGTCTGAATTTCTCCGTCGAGAGCGGCTCTGTCGGTCTTCGCGCGCTTATGTCTCCGCATTTTCAACGAGCGGCTTTCTTGCGCTCATCAAAAGCGCTTCGACAATGCTGTCCACGTCGCGCTCACCTCTCCGCAGACTGGACTCCAGTCTGCAAGGTAGAAGGCCACAATGATCGGCGAACCTTTGAGTTCTGCCAACGAGAGCGACTAATCGGGTATTGCCAATAAAGTGCAATCCGGTGCGGCGGTACCCGACTGCAGAGGCGCAGATGACGCGTTTCACATTTGATGCTCCGAACGCCTTGAGGATTTTCGAAAAGCCGTTGTGGTGAAACACAGCGGCCATAAGAGCGGGCCGTGCAACATTCACTGCGGGGGTTCCCAGACAGCTCGCGAGGGGCTGGTGCCGACGGGCTGACATTTGCCGGACAGCGCATAGCGATTACCTCGTGGGTATCCGGGTACCGGCTCGAGCGGGTAGCCGAAATAGACCCCGTTGACGGAAGACGTGGGTGGATAGGTAATCGATGGTTCGCTATCCGGGCTCGTGCAACCGGCGACCCAGCCGCGATCGTGATGGCCATCGCCTTTGACGTTGCGACCACGATCGTGCCCTTCGGCGAGGGCAACCGGTGCAAATGTACGGCTCGCTGCAACTACGAGGCATACCGACAGAATTGCTCGTTTCATTGCCTTGGATCCTTTTAGTCCTGCTATCTGGGCTCATTTTACGACCGCGTTTTCCTCGGGATTGAGCGCCGCCATGACTGTGTCATTGAGATTGAGGTGACCGCGCACGAGGTCGGGAGGCGTTAGAGCCATCCAGCGGTTGAGCGAGATATCGCTGCAGATCAGGCTGTTGAAGACATTTATGACCGTGACCGGCGTGGTCCCCGTATTCTCGATATAATGGCCAAGGGTTCGGGGAACGAAGCCGACGTCGCCAGCGCGATAGTTGAAGGTGCGTGCCTTGGATGTGGCATCGAAGACGGTCATGCGTGCTTCGCCTGCAACATAATATTGCCATTCGTCGGCATTTGGATGCCAGTGCATTTCGCGCATGCCGCCCGGCTCGATTTCAATGATCAGCGCAGACAGCGTCGTTACCGGAAAGTTCCTGGAATCGATCGTCTTCACCGTGCCGCCACTGAAGCGTTTCGCCGGTAGCTGGGAGGAGGCATAGACATACGGGTTCGGTATTGGTCTGTTCGGAAGCTTGTTTCGGACCAGATCGAGCGGTTCCGGTACGGGCATCCGGAAAATGTACTTTTCCTTCTTCGGAAGGTTCGCGAAATCCGCGGCAGTCACGCCAAAGTTTTTTGCCAGAACGCTAAGTGGCGTATGGGCCATGTATTCGGTGATCAGCAGGGTTTCGTTCTCAGAGAAATTTCCGTCGTCAAAGACAAGCAGAAACTCTGTCCCGTCTTCAAGCCCCTGGATCGAATGTGGGATCCCGGCCGGAATAAGCCAAACATCCCCTGGAGCAAGATCGTCGATGGAGAGGTTTCCGTCCGCGTCTACTGTAGTCAGCCGGACAGTGCCGGTCAGGATATAGGCCCATTCCGCTTCCTTATGCCAGTGCAACTCGCGCACCACACCCGCGCCGAGCCGCATGTTTACCCCAGCCATGGTTTTAGAGACAGGAAATTCGCGCATCGTGATCTCGCGGGCCCAGCCACCGTCTTCAAGACGATTATGGGCCATCGAGAAGGGAAATTTCAGGTTCGGCAGAGATCCGTTGTCGGTTTCCGGTGGGACAAGGGAATCCGGGTTTTGCCGATCGAGTTCGACGTTGCGAGGCCCTGGATCATCTGCGCCGCTCGATCCCCGAACAGGCTGTATAATGGCGTCAATTTCCATGGAATGTTTCCTGTCGGATCCGGTTCTCATCCTGAAGGCTCAGAGAACACTGGTTTTTTGAATGGCTGTTGATAACCGCGCCTACGCGGTGGCTTGCATAGAATTGTTCACCTTTGCGGCGCCGATCACAACTATACGTAGGTATGAAAGCATCCGACCTTGGTCCATGCGGCAGACTTGTGAAAACGCGACATCGTCAGGGAATTCGGCGCGCGCAAGTGGCCGCAATAGTCGTGATGACCAAGACGGTGAGAACCGCAAATAGATTGTGCTCAGTCTTCAGTTCGAAGCTGTCATTGCGCGACAGGGTGAAGCCCAAGATCGTCATAACGAAGCAGACAAGCCCGGTATACGCGACGCCGGTTGAGGAGAATGTTAAGATCGAAATCATCATGAGAGGAGCATACAGGCCACTCGTATAGGGAGCGAAAGGTCCGAGGATATCGAGAAGGAAAATTGCTGGCGCTGACAGGGGGATGCCGATGAGAAGCGCGTATCATCAAGCCGTAACTTAATGTGTCCAGCTTCGATTTGTATATTGTTACTGTATTCTTTTTATCCATCCAGCATGCCTCTAGCGTGAGTTATCGAAATCGGTGAAACTGCACGCTCAACGACTGAGATGAGCTGCCCAGCTCTGCTCTGCCTCTCGAACGGGAAAGTTACCAGCCTTGGACCAAGAGTTGACTATCGGACCTAAAATACAGGCCGAGAGGACAACGGACAGTTTCGGATGCCCGTTTGACAAGCTCTATCACAATCAGGCGCTTCAAGGCGCCGATATCAGCTTTTTTCGCAAAGGGACGAGGGAAACGAGCTTGGAGCAGGTGGCCACAGCTGCCAGTGATCGGGGATTTGCGATCGGGATTTCCACGATGGGTGGACATACCCGTCGCATTTTCCACGAGCATCATGCGACCACCTACCAGTTTACCGAGGATTCGATATATATCCGCAATCTCGGCGATCCCTACAAGGCGGATCTAGGCGGGCCCTTCGATTTCCTGCTGCTCGAGATCTCTCCGGCCTCGCTCAATCGCATCGCTCAGGAAAGCGATCTGGCGGGAATTTTTTCACTGGACGTCACGACCGCATTGAGCGATCCTGTTCTCGCCAATCTCGTGAAAACACTGATCCCCGCACTTGAGCGGCCTGACCGGGTAAGCCGGTTGTTTGTTGATCAGCTGGCATCTGCGATCGGCACGCATATCGTCCAACAGTATGGTGGAAAGCCTGTTGCTTCTAAGAACGGCAGGAAACTGTCCAGGTCCCACGAGGCGTTGGCAAAGAACATCCTCCTGAACAATCTAAAGGGCAATATCTCGATCCTGGACGTAGCAAAAGCCTGCAACCTTTCTCGCGGATATTTTATCCATGCTTTTCGTGAAACGACAGGGATGACGCCCTATCGATGGCTACAGAACGAGCGGATATCGCGCGCATGCGAACTTCTACGAACCTCTAAATTGTCGCTTTCCGAAGTGGCAACCGCTTGCGGATTTACTGACCAGAGCCATTTCACACGCGCGTTTGCGAGCGCGCTCGGCACCTCGCCAGGCGCGTGGCGGCGTAACGCCTGAGCTTCTACACGTCGACATCCAAACGTGCTTGCATCGGCATCGCCTGCGCGTACCCTTGCCTTTTGGTTCTGGACGCCCGCACTGCCAAGGGGCAGGTCATTGCCGCAACCATACTTGCGTATGGTCGCCTTAGACTGAGAGCTATCACACCTGTATTTCAGTTGAGTTTCGACGCGTCTGCGTGACTGGCACAATTTCGGCCAGTAACTGCTTCACCAGCCGTATCGGAGACCGACCATGCATTTAGAGAACGCCTTCGACCGGTACGCCTCTAGCAATCCGGCGAGCTTGGGTGCCGATGACGCCGAGCGTCGTTTATCGGAAGCAGGGAATCTTGGATCGGCAGCGCTGGCCGATATAGCTTCAAAGTCTACGATGGGGGGATTGGCACCGTGGCAGATCAAACGGGTCACCGACCATATCGAAGCGAACATTTCCGAGAAACTCTGCCTCGATAGGCTCGCCGCCCTGGCCAGATTGAGCACGAGCTATTTCACTGCAGCTTTCAGGCGTAATTTCGGAATTTCGCCCTATGCCTACATTACCAGGCGTCGGGTGGAATTCGCCAAGCAACAGATGGCCGAGGGCAGCCTGCCACTCTGCGAAATCGCTCTCGAATGTGGTTTTGCCGACCAGGCGCATCTTTCACGTGTTTTCCGGCGTGTTACCGGCATGACGCCGACCGCCTTTCGACAAAGACTCAAGCGTCGGGACCTCAATCGCGCAACGCCTAATCCCGTGCTCATCTAACTTGTCAATTTGGTTTGACACGGCTGTCTTTTAGGCGAGGATGACCGGCCAAACGATTGCATACAGCCGGCGCATCTCGTAAAATTCAGTCAGGTGGCGGGCGTCGAGGACGCCGCTGCGCGGTTCGGCAAGTTTTCCTGGCTCGCTCCGCCCTGCTTTTTGACCACATATTCGCAAAGCTTGTCCGAAAGTTGGTTTGGGCACTCTTGCTGCCGACCCTTATCATTTCCAGATTCAGTCTGCTCATATCGGTCGTGAACTCCGCCCTTGCAAAATCCGCTGACCAAAAGAGTCGAATGCGGGGAAATTGAACGTGCCTTCCAGGACCTGAGGATTCAGTGTGTTTCGCCATCTTTGGAAATCTTGCTGCCATGTGAAACCTGCCCTCAATGCCGATAGATGCGAGGCTAAACGCGGACTGGAGTAACAGAGCGGGCCATAGTCTGGGTGCCACCGGTAAACCGGCAGAAGGGGCCGAACGAGGTACTTAACCCGCCGGAATTTGTTCCCCAGATCGATCGCAAAGGCGTCATCTCAACAAACCCGACCCAATCCAAGGGATTGGTGCGGCCGTCCAGAGTCGATTGAGCCGCGCTTGGTGGAGGTGTTGTCTGTGCCGACATCAATCTCTGCGGAATTGGGGTCATCCGGCGTTGGCGCAAGCCAAAGCTCACTTGGGGACGTCGACACCAGGTTAAGGGATCAAATCACACTCGATTTTCCCGCCGCCGGAATTTGGCATCGCGGATTGTCAATGCAAAGAACCGCCCCCACACAGACAACATGTCCATGGCAGGGGCGGTCAGATCAGCTGGTGAACGTCAGCCGATCGAGAACGGGACTGTCACGAAAGTCTTGTCTTCGCCGCGTTGGATAAGAAGCAGCACGGCCTTCCGGCCGGCCTTTCCAGCATCCGCGACCGCGGCTTTGGCTTCGTCCGCAGACTTCACTGGCTGCTGGTTGACCGCGACGATAATATCGCCAGGCTGAAGACCAGCGTCAGCTGCCGGCTTGTCAGGCGAAACGCTCTCGATGACGGCGCCCGTTTCCTTCTCTGGCAGGTTGAGTGCCTGGCGAACGTCATTGGTTATATCCGCAAGACCAATGCCAATCGTCGGGACCTTGTGGGCTGCGGGACCCTCCTTGCCGGCTTGGGCAGAGTCCTGCTGATCTTGACCATTTTCACCGATCGTCAACCGAAGATCTTTCGATTGTCCGCGACGCCAGACCGTAACCTCCTCGCGATCGCCGGGCGCGAGATCAGCGACCATACGAGACAGATCGCGTGGCGATGTCACGGCTTTGCCACCGAGCGCGGTAATCACGTCGCCGGTCTTGATGCCGGCCTTTGCGGCCGGCGTATCCCCGTTGACGCCCGCGACCAATGCGCCTTCCGGTTTGTCGAGACCAATCGCATTTGCAACATCGGCGGTGACCGGTTGGATCTGCACACCGATGAAGCCGTGTTCGATCGAGCCGCTCTTGATCAGTTTGGCAACGATAGCCCGGGCCTGATCGGAAGGAATGGCGAAGCCCACACCGACGCTGCCGCCGTTCGGCGAATAGATCGCAGTGTTAATGCCAACCACCTTACCGTCTCCATCGACCAGAGGTCCACCGGAATTGCCGTGATTGATCGGAGCATCGATCTGGATGAAGTCGTCATAGGGGCCCGAATGGAGGTCGCGGCCACGGGCCGAGACGATGCCGGCGGTCACCGTCGTGCCGATACCGAATGGGTTGCCGATCGCAAGGATCTGGTCGCCGAGCTTCAACGCGTCGGAATCACCCCATGATATGGTCGCCAGCGTTTTTTTTGCATCGATCTTAACGACGGCCAAATCGGATTTCGGGTCGGCGCCTATCAGTTTGGCCGGTAGTTCGGTCCCGTCATCAAGGGTAACCTTTATATCCATGGCCTTGTCGATGACGTGGTTGTTCGTGACAATATAACCGTCCGGGCTGATGATGAAGCCCGATCCAAGTGCCTGAGACCGCTGCCTCTGAGGCTGCTGAGGCACCTGGCGAGGGGTGGGCATGCCCTGTTCGCCGAAGAACTGCCTGAACTGCTCGTTGAATGGCGAGTTTTCACCAAATGGAGATCCGCTCGCCGCAGCGACAGGCTCCGCCTTCGTGGTCGAGGTGATGGTGACGACAGCAGGTTTGTCAGCGGCGACAATCGAGGCGAACGAGCCGGGGCGCGCGACCATACCGCCGACGTCTGGGGAGGTGGTCGCGGCGAAGGCGGTCTTGTTGCCGACGATAAGGGGCGTTGCCAAAGGAACGGCGATCAGAGCTGCTCCGACCAGTGTCAGGATTCTGTGTCTTTGAATGATGTTCGACATAGGGGTTCACTTTCTGTTTGATTTAGACAAGAAGGGCCTTCGCCGCGGTTGGGCGGGGTGCTCAGGCTCGGTTGGTTTTTCGCAGGGGCGGCGTTAGCCGGTGGTCGTCGACCTAGTTGCAGACGCGCGTTCGATACATGCCGCCCGATCTGTCTTGATGCCAAACGACATGGCATGAGGGGTAGTAGGAAGCGACCGGGGCCGGGCCGTAGACGTACGCCGGCGGGCCTTAAGGGGCGGGCGCAAGTTCGGGTGGACCGTAGTCGTGTGCGTGAGCGGCGCCGGCGAGCAACGTGCCGCCGACGACTGCACCTGCTATCCCGGCGGCAAGGCCGCGGCCGAAATTGTTATGTGCTTCAGCCTGGGAGGCGGTGACAAGAGCCGTGCCGGCGATCGTCAAGGCGACCAGACCCGTGGTGACGAACTGACGTGTCGCAGTCAACATGGTCGTGATCCTTCGTTTTTCGGTTACGGCCACGCGAACTTCGCTATGTCCGTGAATAGTACACTAGCCGGGGATTGATTACCGCTGGCTATCTGGGCGGTTAAACGTTCGTAATTTTTGGACAATCCGATTGTCGCAACAACCGAACAGGAGATGTGGAGGGGCCGAATTCGTCAGTCGCCACTTATTTCCGGCATCCCCAATCCGGTTCAAGCAATGTGCCTGTGGAGGTGTCTTCAGGCACACCCGGAATGGCCATAGTCGACCCGACTCCTGTCGGGAGATGCGATCTATCATCTGGGGCGTTCCGCTTCGTCTCAAAGGTATGAAGCCCGATGCCAAGACCATGCGAGACAATAATATTGCTGAACTGACCAAACGATGTGGGTCGGCTTCGTCCCTTAACCTCAAGGGAAATGTCTGATCCCTGTGACTAAATTTGCTGGCGCGGAAGGTAAAAGGGAGCCAAGACGGGCACCTCGCTCAGCTTGAAGAATGAACCGATTTTCGCGTGAGGTGGATTGTGACACCTGAGCGATGAGGTTGGACAGGTTTATTCAGGCGCACTGACGAACGCAAACGAGGCGGTTATGCCAATTTACGACAGGATGCCGGTCCTCCTCTACAAGAGTTAGCACGAGTATGCTGTGAGGGTCCTTCGACGGAATTCTCGCTTTGCAGGCATGGAAGTTCCTCTCAGATCTCGTGGGATCGGACGGACGACGCAATCAGGTCCGCGTAAAAGTCGGCACAGGAGGATGCGCCGACATTGCTTTGACGTGCCGAGAGAGGATGCGGGCAGGCATGCATAAATGCGCCGGGATCCTTGATTGCGCCTTTGCGAACGAAGTGCGACCAGAGCTGGCGGGAGATGTCGAACTCGACGTTGACTTCGAGGGCTTTGTCGATGTCGATCGTTCCGTCAGCGCGTTGAGGCGTATAGTTGAGTTAGCAATTGGCAGCGTGGCCAGTGCCGGCATTGTTCCATCCATGCGAGTTTTCGAGCGCGCAATCGAACAGCGTTTCAAACGCGACCATTGAAAGGTTGGGTTCCAGCTCCCTCAGCGTGGTTGCGACGGTCGCGCTCATGATACCTGCACCGCAGCAACGTGGTTTTGCTTTTGGGCCATCTGGTGTGCGGATAACCTCGCTGTCGCGTTCTGCGGCTTGGAGGCCAAAGGATCACTGTAGGATGAGAGATCGTCGCCTATGGGCAGGAGCTCGATCGATTTACTATGCGGTAGGGATCGGCGACGAGCAGATGGAACCGATACGATGAGGCTAGTCTCCTAAACGTACGTATGGGTTCTGCGATCCAGTGATGAGGATTACGGTCTGGCAACTCAAATGTTTTCGCCCGGCAGGGGTGGGAGAGGTCGAACCATGTACGAAGACTCCGTCAATAACTTAGCCGAAGCCGGCGCACACAAGGCGCAGGTCGTCAAAACCCAGTTCTTCGCATTTCTGATCGGCGCTGCAATGGCCGGCGCCTACATCGGTTTCGGTGATGTGCTGATGTTTACCGCTGGCGCCCATGCCGACCCGGCCTGGTCCCATCTGGTGATGGGTGTTGTCTTTTCCTCCGCCCTGACGATCGTCGTGTTCGCCGGTTCGGAATTGTTCACCGGAACTGCAATGTATATGCCGCTCGCCGTACTGACCCGCCGGGCCGGAATTGGCGATATGATCGCCGTCTGGTGTGCGGCGTGGGTTGGAAACCTCGTCGGCGCCGTGATCCTTGCCGGCCTCATTTATCTGGCAGGTGGTGGTGTTATGCTGGGTGATGGAAGCGCGGCGTTCTTTACCATTGTGTCGGGCAAGATGTCAGCCGGTTCGCTTGCACTGCTCGCGCGCGGCATTCTGTGCAACTGGCTGGTCTGCCTAGCCATCTGGATGGCAGGCAGGACAGATAATGCTGCTGCCAAGATCATGTTGATCTTTTGGCCAATCACGATCTTTGTAGCTTCCGGTTTCGAGCATTCCGTCGCCAATATGTTCGCCTTCTCCCTTGCGCTCATTGGCGACCATCCGGCTGATGTGACCTTCGCCGGTGCAGCTCATAACCTTGTTTGGGTGACGCTGGGAAATATCCTCGGTGGCGCCATTTTTATGGCCCTGGGCTATTGGGCGCAATTCTACAGTAGCGGCCATGTTTCCTTCACGCCGCAAGCCATGCCTGTTCGCATTCGCGCCAATGCCGTCCCCAGCGACAAGTGAAATTCAAATTAATCCGTATAGCGAAAAAGGAACGATCATGAATCCTCTGTCACGACGTCATATGCTTGCCCTTGGTGCCGCCGGCGGCGCCGCGCTTGCTGCTACTGCCGCGAGCGCATCGAGTTTCGGTAATCCCGACCACCCACTGGAAGGTGCGATCAACGCCAACCCGGGCTCCCTGACGGACCCTGGTCCGAAGAATCCCGCGCTGAATGAACAGTTTCCCTCTTTTCAGAATCCGCCGGCAACAGATGTTGGTGACATGCAGCTCTTCTGGGCCTCTTTCAACAACGCACCGAAGCGCATTCAGAACGGCGGCTGGGCAAGGCAAGTGACAAAGGCGGACTTCGCGATTTCGCAGGCCGTGTCGGGAGTCAATATGCGCCTCAGCGCCGGCGGTGTTCGCGAGATGCATTGGCATCGCGCAGCCGAGTGGGCCATCGTGACGAATGGGCGCTGCCGGATTACAGTGCTCGATGCTAAGGGGCGTGCCTATATCCAGGATGTCGGCGTCGGCGACCTCTGGTATTTTCCGGCAGGTTTCCCGCATTCGCTTCAGGGCCTCGGTCCCGATGGTTGCGAGTTCGTGATCGTCTTTGATCAGGGGGACCAATCCGAATACGGGACATTGCTCCTGACAGACTGGCTGGCACATACTCAGCCAGAGCTGTTGGCTAAAAACTTCGGCATGCCGCAGGATGCATTCAAGAATATTCCACTCGATGACCTGTGGATTTTCCAAGGAACCGAACCTGGTCCTTTGTCGATGGATCAGGAGGCGGTCGCTTCCGCCGGACTACCCGAATACCCCTTCACCTATCGTCTCACCGCCTCCGCACCAATCAAGGAGAGCGCTGCCGGCATGATCCAGCTTGCTGATAGCAGCGCCTTTACCGTGTCGAAGACCATCGCCGCTGCCATCGAGACAATCAAGCCAGGTGCTGTACGTGAGATGCACTGGCATCCGAATGCTGATGAGTGGCAATACTGGATCAAGGGGGAGGGGCGCATGACGGTGTTCGACGCCGGTCCGAGAAGTCAAACCGCGGATTTCCGCGCTGGCGACATCGGCTACGTCAAAAAGAGCCAGGGCCACATCATCGAGAATACCGGAAAGACTGACCTACAGTTCGTCGCAGTGTTCAAGGTCCCTGAATATCAGGAGATCGGTCTGTCGTCGTGGCTGTCGCATACGCCACCCTCGCTCGTTGCGCAGCATCTGAATATACAGCAAAGAGATATCGCGAAAATTCCGCGCGATCAGCCTGGCATCATGCCCTGAAAATTATCGAACCACCAGAGCTGCATCACGCGCTGCGCCTGGGGTCGGGCTCATCTCGACTTGAAAAGGTTCGAGTGCGCTGTCTGTGAAGCAATCCAGCTTGACATTTTAATCTGACAAAGAGCGAATTATGACGACCTTCATGCAAAGCGCCGAGCCCAGCCATGTCGGCGGCCGTATCATGGAATATTTGCCGACTGTGGATGATCTTCGGTCGCTTTCCCCTACCGCGCGCCACGACATCATAATCGAACTGGCAGCTAGGCTGGATGAGATTTCCCGAACAGCCCATGAGCGAGAGAGGGACGATCTGGAGGCCATGTTGGCCTATCTCTCCATATCGTTGCGTGAATCAGCCATAGAGATTGCGTCGGAGTGCTACGGTCCATTCCTCATCGAGCGAATGTCGGCTTCAGTGAAGCGGATAGAGCAGAATTTCGAAAGGTGATAAAGCCAAGAAAAAGGAAATCTCGTCACGTAATTCGTGCCTTCAATCAAAAAGGGGAATAACTGGCTCCACAACCATGTTGTGGGGCTCTCTTTGTGTTTGATGGTGCATCTTGTTTGCCGCTCCGAACGTCTAGATCTGGCGACACCTAAGTATAGTTCCGCTACCGCGCCGTCGGCAGTAGTCTCCATCTCGTACCTCGATCGCCGCCCCCCAACGACGAGGTCGGTAGCAAGCAGCTACCCGTCCGGGTTTCCCCTCCCCCCGGACGATCTGCGGATCACCGCAATCCGCGAAAGGCCGTCTTCCTACCCTCGGAAGACGGCCTCTTTCTTGCGAACCGATTGTCTCGGAAATGCACCAGACAGGATCGTCATTAAGTCGATCAACTAGACCATTGTATAGGTCCGGCAAGAGGCTCGAACCGGTATCCTTGATCTATAATATTTGGAACCGACCATGACACAGGTGCTGGAAGTGAGATTGGCAAGGCAAGGCGCAGGTAGTCACGACTCTATCTTCGGTGGGGCGGCTCTGTTCGTCGCTTTAACGGTGTTTGCCGTCGACACCTTCACGGAGATCGAAGGCGCGATCGCCGTCATCTATGCAATATCACTGCTTCTGGCCGCGGAAGCGGTCAACAGGCTTGGCCTCATCTTGCTCACCGCGCTGTTCATGGTGTTTTCATTGGCGTCGTTCTTTTTCACGCACGCGCCTGATCCTGATTTCCCAACATTCTTACGCCTTTGCGTCGCGCTTGCGGCGCTCGCTGTGACAGCAGCGCTGCTCTTGCGCAATGAGAATGCGCGCAGCGCCCTGCTGCGGACCAATGCGGCCCTGCTCGAAAGCGAAGAACGCTATCGCTCGATCTTTGATCGCACGCGTGTCGCATTGTGGGAACGCGACTACTCGAAATTGCTCCAATACATCATGGTACTGAAGTCTGCCGGCGTGACGGACATGAAGGCCTATATCAAGGATCATCCCGACGCTCTCGATGAATGCATTGGAAAAATCAAAGTGGTCGATGCCAATGATGCCGCTGTGGAACTTCTTGGATCGTTTACTTCGGGTGAGCCCGGTGGCGTTCTGCATCGCATAATACCGAAGGACAGCGACACTTTTGCCTCTTTGCTGCAGGCGATCATGGATGGAGCGACCTATTTTGAGGACAACGCCGAGGTATTTAACGAGGCCGGCGAACGTCGCGTCGTTCTCTTGGGCATTAGCTTTCCGACTGACCCGCAAGCCTTCAATCGTGTCATCGTGAGCATGGTCGACGTTACTCAGCGAGAAGAGGCGCGCATGGCGCTGGCTGAGGCGCAAGCGGAACTGAGCAGGGCATCCAAAGCCGCTATGATTGGCGCTCTTTCTGCATCGCTTGCTCACGAACTCAATCAGCCGCTTGGCGCGATCGCTGTCAATTCGCAGACCCTCGTCAGATGGCTTGAGCGCGACCCGCCAGATATCGACGCTGCGAAGCGCTCGGCCGAACGGATCTTGCGCGATAGTAATCGCGCCAGCGATATATTCAAAAGCACCCGAGCAATGATGCTCGCAACGCCAAAGGAGAGCGAGCCGATCGAACTCGAGACCCTTATCAGCGACACGCTGACACTGATGGATCATGACCTGCAGCGTGATCGCACCGAGGTGCAGATCGTCCGCAAGTCGATAGTCCCTCCCTTCAAGGCGGCTCGCCTGGAGATGCAGCAGGTCTTGATCAATCTAATCTCGAATGCGTCCCAGGCGATGGGCGCATCGACGACGCAGAAACGGCTCGTAACGATTATTCTGGATGCCCCCCGTGATCGTGATCACATTTCCATCGCGGTGAGAGACAGCGGTAACGGTCTGGGCACCGAGGCCAAACAGAATTTGTTCAAGCCCTTCTTTACTACCAAGGATACGGGCATGGGAATTGGTCTTTCGATTTGCAGAAGTACCATTGAAGCCAGAGGCGGTACGCTCGACGGAAACAATCATCCTGATGGCGGCGCAATTTTTGAGATCAAATTACCCAAGGAGACAGCCGATGCTTGAGTTGAAGTCCAGCAAACGGAACCTCGACGCCCCTGTTATATATATCCTCGACGATGACCTTTCCATGCGTGAGTCCCTCGTCGATCTCTTCCTGTCTATGAAATTTGAGGCTCAGGCTTTCGCTAATCCCAATGAATTCATGAGCCTGGCAGATATTACCCGCCCGGGATGCATCGTTCTTGATGTGCGCCTGCCCGGCATCAACGGCCTTGATTTTCAGACCCAGCTCGAGCGTTCGGGAAGCCTGCTCCCAATCGTGTTCATGACGGGCTATGGTGATATCTCGATGAGCGTCCGTGCCATGAAGGCGGGAGCAGTCGATTTTCTCGCTAAGCCATTCCGCGATCAGGACATTCTGGACGCGGTTCTCGCCGCGGTGGAACGCGATGCGGCACGCCGGCGCGAAATGCGTCGCCACCTTGAAGTCACGACACGCTTCGAAACCTTGACGCTGAGAGAGCGGGAGGTCATGGAGGCGGTGGTCGAAGGCCTGATGAACAAGCAGATCGCGTTCAGGCTTGGTATTAGCGAAATCACGGTGAAACTGCATCGTGGCAACGTGATGCGCAAGATGCAGGTCAAGTCGGTTGCGGAACTTGTGCGTGCCACCGAGCAAGCCAACGAACATCTGGTAAGGTCAGCAAAGCCCGCAATTGTGCGCGTTGCGTGAGCACACAGCAAACTCATGAAAGTTGGAATAAGTGCCTGATACCCCTCTCATCGCCATCGTTGACGACGACTTGGCAATCCGTGAAGCGCTCGATGACCTTGTGAAGTCGCTGGGTCATAGAAGTAAGCTGTTCGAATCTGCAGAAGCGTTTCTCAGATTTCAGCCGCGCGCATCTATCGATTGCATGGTTGTCGACGTCAAAATGCCAGGTCTGAGTGGTATCGAGCTGCAAGGGCATCTGAACCAGGATGGCGACCGACCGCCGATGATTTTCATGACGTCCTATCATGACGACCGGACGCGAACGGCGGCCTTGGATGGAGGGGCTCTGGCGTTCCTTGGCAAGCCAGTAGATCTGTCCAAACTGATCGAGTATATCGACGTGGCATTGGCATTGCCAAAGCGAACATAGCCGTTAGGGCGATTGAGCGGGCGATCAAGGTACGTTCTCGTATCTCATACGGCAGGTATTTCGAAGGGCTCATAATTTGCGCGCCCTTGAGCCGCGGTGACCTTCACGATCCAGTTCAACCGCCGGTAACGCTCATGTGGCGACCAACACTCGGCCGATTGTGCCCACGGTCGATAATGAAGTCGTGGCCTTTCGGCTTGCGGGTGATCGCGTCGTTGATCGCTGCCTGCAGACCATGATCGCTCTCACCCGCTCTTAGCACCGATCTCAGGTCAGCGGCCTCTTCCTGACCGAGGCACATATATAGCGTACCCGTGCATGTGAGGCGCACGCGGTTGCAGCTCTCGCAGAAATTGTGGGTCATCGGCGTGATGAAGCCGAGACGGCCACCGGTCTCTGCAACCTTTACATATCGCGCCGGTCCCCCTGTTCGATAGTCGAGGGAACGAAACGTAAATTGTTGCTCGAGCTCAGTTCGCAGCTTCGAAAGCGGCAGATATCGATCGGTCCGGTCTTCGTCGATCTCTCCCATCGGCATGGTTTCAATGACTGTAAGATCCATGCCTCGGCCATGGGCGAAACGGATGAGTGCCGGCATTTCTGCCTCGTTAAAACCCTTGAGCGCCACGGCATTGAGCTTAACTGCAATGCCGGCGTTCTGAGCAGCGTCGAGACCATCCATAACCCTGGAGAAATCGCCCCAACGGGTGATCTGACGAAACTTGTCTGGGTCGAGCGTGTCGAGAGAGACGTTGATGCGACGAACGCCACAATCGAAAAGCTCCGCGGCGTGGCGTGCAAGCTGAGAACCGTTTGTTGTCAACGTTAACTCGTCGAGGCCATCACCGATGTGTCTGCTGAGCTGGCGAACCAAGTGCATGATGTTCTTGCGAACGAGTGGCTCACCACCAGTAAGACGCAACTTGCGCACTCCCAGTTCGATGAAGGCCGAGCAAAGCCGGTCCAATTCGTCCAGAGTCAGTAGGTCCTTTTTAGGAAGGAACTGCATGTACTCGGCCATACAATAGGTGCATCGGAGGTCGCAGCGGTCGGTTACGGAAACCCGCAAATAGGTAATGGCGCGTCCGAACGGGTCGATCAGGCCATTCCTAGTTGTCGCAGTGAGAAGGTTAGCTTTGTTCTGGGCCGCCATCTGCATTATGTTTCCTTCCACGTTGGCTCATCAATCTCGCAGACGAAGCGACGGGACAACCATACAAACGTATAGGATGGGACTATGGGACCCGTTACACACAGCAAGAGGTGACGGGTTGAAAATGCGCCTTATCTTATCGGTTCCCAGTTCGGCGGGCTTCCTGTTGAAGCAATAAGCGCCTTCGCGAAGGCCTGAACTTTGGCACTTGGGCGCGGTAACGCACGAAGCAGATAGATGCCGGCAGGATCATTGTTCCAGTGGTCATGGCCGCCGAGGACCTCGATCAGCTTGCCTTGATGGACATCAGGACCCACGACCCATGTGGGTAGAAATGCAATGCCCATCCCTGCTTCGGACGCGCCGCGCAGTGCCTCGAAATCATCACAGCGGAATGTTACTTGTCCGTGCCCGCTCTCGCCCGCCGGTGAGCCAAGCACTTCGGTCCAGCCCAGAAGATCGGCTCCGTGAAGCTTGTCGAGCAAGCGATGGCGGTTGAGTTCCGCTAAGGTTGCCGGTGTTCCTGCCTTTCCGAGATATTCCGGACTTGCGACGAGAAGCCGGCGGAAGGGCGCTAGCTTGGTCCCGATCAAAGTGCTGTTGGGTAAGATACCCATGCGAATGACCATATCAAGGCGCTCTTGTACCGGATCGGCGAGCCGCTCCGTTAGCTCCAGTTCGATTTTCAAGGCTGGGTGTTCAGCCTGCAGGGCAGCAACGACCGGCAAGACATAGCGCTTGCCGAACGTGGGAAAGCAAGCGATCCGCAATGTGCCAGACACCGATCCGCCGAAAGCCGAGACCTCGGCGCGCGTGTCGGCGAGATCGCTAAGAAGCCTTAGGGCGCGCTCGTGGAGTTTTTCACCTGCATCAGTCAGGGTGAGTGCCCGCGTCGAGCGTATCAGCAGCGCGACGCCGAGATCGTCCTCGAGCATATCGATCTGTCGCACGACCGCAGACGGTGTGACGGCTCTCTTCCGTGCGGCTGCGGAAAAGCTACCCGCCTGGACAACGTCCACGAATGTAGAAAGGGATTCTGCTTTCATCTTTGCGCTCCGGGCAAAGCCGCTTTGAGGAAATTTGGGCTTATACGTCGCACGTGCTCGGCGCAATCTCTTGGCTCGCCAAACGGCCACAGAAAGAGGACCAAGACCAAAGGATAGGGCCGAGACCTATCCGTATAATTGAGGCTCGCTCCCCCCGATGCCACTTTGATCCCAGAGCAGACAACGGTTTGCTCAAGACGATCATTATCAGAGCGCCACGAACACTGCCAGCAAAGTCCTGGTTTTTTGGGTGCCGAAATCAGACCGAAAGGAAAAAGCCATGAAAGTTCTTACCGACAAGCTGCTATCGTTCTCCGCTTACTCACACGACATCGACGTCCCGCTAGACCAGATCGACATCGCCGATTGGCTTTTCAATCTCCCAGAAGCAGAATATCAGCGTTGCTGCGCGCCGGACCACGTCGCCTGCGGTGCTACCTTCACCGACGATGGCCGCAAGATGTCGATCAATGTCGAGAAGATTGGGACCGGCCTCGTCATCCAGCACTATGTCGCTGATGAAGCCACCCCGTCCTATTGCAAGATGAACTCGATCTCCGACGTCTTCACCCCGACCGGTGAGCGCACGCAGGTCAACGTGATCTGGGAGCTGAAGGCAGAATCGATCGAGGGCAACCGTACGCGCTACACCAATCAGGTTACATGCCACCCGACCGAGGCGTTCATGGCGTTCATTGAACAGCATGGCCAGTCCTTCGAAGATGCTGCAGCAGCTCGTCAGGCAGCAGGCGGCGATCACAATCACCGCGAAACGCCGAAGTTTGCCGAAAGCATCGCTCGCAAAGCGCTTGCCAAGGCCGCCGTCAAGGTTGCTGCAGAGTGAAGGCGATCGTTTATGATCAGTTCGGCAAGGCGGATGTGCTCCGCCTAGCCGACGTTCCACAGCCGGAGCCACGCCCAGGGGACCTCCTCGTCGAGGTCAAAGCGCTCGGTGTCAATCGCGCCGATCTCCTTCAGCGCCAAGGCTATTACGGCACCTTAACTTATGGAGAGAGTGCCTTGTTGGGATTAGAGTTGTCGGGGGAAGTCGTGTCCATCGGTTCAGATGTTACTGGCATCGCGCCGGGCGACCGGGTCATGGCTATCGTGGGCGGCGGCGCCTATGCCGAATACGCTCGGGTTGATCGCTTTATGGCTGTGCCGGTTCCCGAGGGATTCGGTTTCGTCGAAGCTGCGGCGATCATGGAATCCTTTGTCACGGCGTGGGAAGCGCTTGTCCATTTGGGCGAGATTGCTCCAGGTAACTCCGTCCTCATCCATGCCGCAGCAGGCGGCATTGGTTCGGCGGCCGTTCAGATTGGAAGCGCGCTTGGAACCCGTGTGTTTGCGACTGCGTCGGCATCGCGCCGAGCAGAAGTCGAAGCGCTGGGCGCTCGACGGGTCTTCGACTATAATTCGGAGGACTTCGAGCAGGGTATTCGCGAAGCAACGGACGGCCAGGGCGTAGACGTGATCGTCGATTTTGTGGGTGGCCACTATCTCGGTCCAAACCTGCGCAGCCTTCGTCCAGGTGGGCGATTGGTCCAGGTCGGTCTGCTAAGCGGACAGGATAATACCGATATTTCGCTCGGGCTGGTCCTCCACAATCACTTGAAGGTCATCGGTACAGTGATGAAGTCACGCAGTGCCCAGGAGAAGCGCGCAATGGTGCAGCGTTTCGCCAAAGATGGTCTTCCAATGTTCGAGGATGGTCGCTTGTGTCCGGTCATCAGCCAGACTTTTCCGCTCGCTCGCGCTGCTGAAGCGCACCGCTCGATGGAAGCGGGTGGCGGCTTCGGCAAGATCGTCCTGACTATTGACAACGAAGACTGATTTCTCCGGCAATATCTCATGCGGTGGAGGCTATCTCACGGGTCCGACCGAGCGGATGTGGTCATCGCATAAGGATAAACGAGGGTAGATATGGACGCCTATAGAAACTACGCGGTCAAACATGGCCGCCCTGTCGCAGATGCGGTTGCCGATCGCTACGGAGAAACTGACGAGCAGGTTCGGACCGGCAATGTCGTAGTCGATCACATGCTCATGCATCGAACCATCAGGCGCTTCACATCAGAGCCGGTCGCGGAAGCCGACATCGTGACCGCGATCGCGGCTGCCCAGTCAGCGGCGACATCATCGAACCTGCAGAGCTGGAGCGTTATCAAGATAAGCGATCCCGCGCACAAGCGCGAGGTCAACCGGCTATGCGGTAACCAAGGGCAGATCGAGGAAGCGTCGCTCATGCTCGTGTGGCTTGCCGACCAGAGCCGCAATTATGCAATCGGTCAGGCCTACGATACGCCCCTCGAGGCATTCGACTATTTCGAATCCATGATGCTGGGCACAGTTGATACCTGCATCGCTGCGCAGAATGCAGCATTGGCCTTCGAAGCGCTTGGCTATGGAACTTGTTTCATCGGCGCGGTGCGCAACAATGCTGCCGTTCTTGCGTCACTGCTGCAATTACCAAAGCGCTGTGCTCCGGTGACGGGTCTTGTCGTCGGTCGCCCGCATCCGGCACATGATACGGACATCAAGCCGCGGTTGCCTCAGGATGTCGTGGTTCACGAGGAGGTCTATCGGATAGCAGGACGGCAGGAAATCTCTGCCTATGACGACGTCATGAACCAGTTCCAGGGCAAGCAGGGCATGGCTCCTGTCGGCTGGTCCAGTGCTGTTGCTGCCCGCCTCGGTACAAAAGGAATTCTCCATGGCCGTGACCGATACATGGAATTTCTACGCGGCGCGGAAATGGGTGTGCGCTAGGTGCAAATCTGATGCACAACTCGCGGAACTAACCCGTTCCAGGTCCGGTCTATATGAACCCAAAACGCTTTGGGTTGGTCGTCTTCAGAGGCCGCCAAGATCAGGCAAATCCGCCGGTATGCCAGAGACAGATACTGCACGTCGTTGCGCGCATATCCTCAGCATAGCCTGCGGGTTCTGGGCGGGCAGGTCGTTACGCCATCTCCGAGCAAACCATCTTCGCGACGGTTGCCCCGTCAGCATGCCTCATGATCTGCGAGACTGCCGACATGTCCATCGAACTTGAGTATGATTTCCTGATCGGGCTGCTGATGGCCGTCCTCGGACTGGCGTTGGCAGCACGTCGCCTGCGCTTGCCGCCGGCCGCCGCCTTTATCGGCGGAGGGATCGCCATCGCCTTCATCCCCGGCATCCCCGTCGTTGCCATGGATCCCAACCTCGTGATGGTTGTCTTTCTACCACCGCTCCTGCTCAGCAGCGCGTATCAAACGGTTTGGCTCGACTTCAAACAGTATTTAGCGGCTATATCCTCGCTTGCGGTTGGTGCAGTTGCGTTCACAACCGTTGCCGTTGGCTATGTGGTGCATTGGTTACAGCCGGGTATTCCCTGGTCTGCTGCTTTCGCGCTCGGCGCCATCGTCTCTCCACCCGATGCCGTCGCCGCTAAGGCTGTCCTCGAAAGATTGCGGCTTCCAAACAGAGTGACAACCATTCTGACGGGCGAAAGCCTCGTCAATGATGCAAGTGGGCTTGTCCTGTTTCATTTCTCCATATCTTCCGTCCGCAGCGGTTCCTTTGACGCTCCCGTCGGCCTCGAAACCTTCTTCCGAGTGTCCATCGGAGGTGTGGTGGTCGGGTTCTGCCTTGGATGGGTGGCGCTCAGACTGTTGAGGAAATTCGGAAACAGCGAGTTGATAGTCACCGGCACTCTGTTGCTTGCCGCCGTTTCCTATATGGCCTCTGAACAACTGGGGTTCTCAGGCGTGCTAGCAACGGTCACGACGGGACTGATGCTCGGCTGGCAGCAGCATGAGATTTTCTCGGCTGCGACCCGGATCCGTGCCCAGTCCTTCTGGCGGGTCCTTGTCTTTCTTCTTGAATCCCTGCTGTTCATCCTCATTGGGCTTTCATTGCGACAGGCTCTTAGGCACTTCGAAAACGTCGGCGACGGTCTTCAGACACTCGGGCTCCCGGTGGTTGCTGTCGTCGCAACAGTCATAGCAGCGCGGTTCATCTGGCTCGTGGGCTCGGATGTGGTATGGACCGTCCTCTCACGGCTCGGTATCCGTCCCAAATATCCGCCGTCCCTTCCGATGACGATGATTGTCAGTTGGGCGGGGATGAGGGGCGTGGTTACCCTTGCGGCTGCTTTATCCTTGCCGATGGATTTTCCAGGGCGCGACCTCATTCTTGCGTCGGCCTTCGGTGTGATCCTTGTCACCGTCCTTGTTCAGGGAACCACTCTGCCCCTGCTCGTCAAGCTATTTCCCTCTGTCAGCCTGAAAAGCAATTCGCAGCTGGCCAGGGACGAGGGGACCATCCGAAAGAAGGTTGCACAGATCCAGTACCAGGCGATGCTTGACCACTGCCGTGAGACGCGAACGCGCCGCCGGCCGCGAGTATCCGATCGTGACCTCTTCAGTGTAGAAGTTAGCCCCCATTTCGACACCGCGCCGGAACTGCGAGGTCCTTTGTCGACGGACCATTTCGATGCCACCCTCTATGCGATCCGTATGGGTCGCTCCGAGATTCTCAAAATGTATCGGGCTGGTCAGGTCTCTGACCGGATCATGAAGAATATCGAGCAGGATCTCGACCTTCAGGAAATCGCGGCCGAACGGCGCCGTGACGAGCGAATGCAATAGGCCATGCGACCAGGACGCGGTGCGCCAAATTCGCGTACGGCTTGGCGTATAGCACTATCCCGCTCAACACCACCGTCAAAAAGAAAAGCACCTGACCTGGCCATTTCGAAGCATGAGCGCGGTGCTTTTGGTTTGGTACCTTTCGGCTATTCCTATGAAAGGCGCTCGGCAAGTGCTGCCAAGGTGAATTCGCGGTTTGGCGCCCGGTCTTTCGGCTGTGAGGAATAGGCTGCCGCGACCGGATTGATCATGATCTCCGAGCAGCCAAGATCGGCCGCAAGATTGGCTACAGCCTTTGCGGCGTGATCCGGCGACCCAATGATCCAGGAGCTGCGGAACATTTTAACGAGCCTCTCGTGATGAGCTGGAAATTCGTCGCCATCGGCTTCTTCGACAAGCATCTGCGATTTCACCGGTTCACCAGAGCGGAAAGAGGACATGAAGAAGAGTTGAGGCCTGGCAAGCCGCTCGGCCTCCAGATCAGTTTCCCCAATCACCACAATCGCGGACACCAACACGCGCGGCTCAGCAAGGTAGGCGCTCGGCCTGAACTTTTCCCGATACAGCGCGATTGCCTCCTTCGCGCCTTCGGCGCGAATGTGGTAGCCGAACGCATAGGGAAGGCCGAGTTCGGCTGCTAGCTGGGCGGAATACCAGGAGGTCCCGAGGATCCAGGGGGCTGGTGCGCCGGTCGCGTTTGGCACTGCCTGGAAAGTGAATTCTCGACCGTCCTGCGCAACCGTCAAACCTTCGGGCCGGTTCAGAGCAAGTAAATTGGTGAGATCGCTGATCATGGCTTCGTCTGACTTCGTTTCCGTGTCGCCGCGTAACAGGGAACTGGTTGCCCAATCTGCACCGGTCGATCGGCCGATGCCGAGGTCGACGCGGCCCGGATAGCAGGCCTCCACAATGCCCATCTGTTCGGCGACCAAAAGCGGCGGGTAGTGTGCCAGTAGAACGCAGCCGCCGATCCGGATACGCTTGGTGTGGGCGCCAATGACGGGTGCGAGCGAGGCAGTGTGACTGGCCGCGACCGCCGCGACATTGTGATGTTCGGCAAGCCAATAGCGATTGTAGCCAAGGACCTCGCCATGCTTTGCGAGCTCGATCATAGAATTGAAGCAGTCCGTTGCCGATTGGTTCGAGCGGATCGGGCCGATGTCCAAGACGGAAAGGGTTAGTTTTTGGCTCATACCGTCAACTCACGATCCGGTTGGCAACCTGGTGGAAAGCACGGATCTTGTCCTCGATGTCGAAACACATCGTCGTCAACATGACCTCATCCGCATCGTAAGCTGCCGCCCTTTCGCCGATTTCCTTGACCGCATCATCGACCAGCCCGATGACCTCGCGGTTGGCGATCTGCTTGAGATAGGCCTTCTGGCTTTGCGAAAATTCTACCTGATCCATTGTCTCGGGCGAGGGGACCGACTTCGGATAGTTACCGCTGTCGCGCATCAGACGGAAGTAGTCCGAGGCTTTCTTCAACTGCTCGAGCTTTTCGGTGGTGTCAGCGGCGATGAAGTTGAGGGCGATCAGAACACGCGGTTCCGGGAATTCGAGCGACGGCTTGAAGCTGCGGCGATACTGGTCAACAGCCTCCCGCGTCGCCGTTGGGTTGATGAAGAGCGCGACTGCCAAACCCATGCCCTTCTCCGACGCCATACGGCCGCTGTCGGGATGCGAGCCCGCAGAGAGAAGCCAAAGCGGCGGAGCGCCACTGACCTTCGGCATTGCAGTCGAGCGTTGATGTTCATCATGGAAAAACCGCTCCAGCTGGCCAACTTGCTGGCTGAACTCGATCCCCTCGGGCGGATTGAGGAGGGCGGTCGTATAAGGATCGCCACCGCTTGCGCGACCGATCCCGCAATCGACACGACCTGGAAACAGCGCTTCGAGAACCCGGAAATTTTCGGCGACCTTGTAGGCTGAATGATTAGGCAACATCACGCCGCCGGAACCGAGCCGGATGCGGTCCGTCTTCGAACCGATCGCCGCCAAGAGGACTTCCGGTGATGATCCTTGCAGGATGCTCATATTGTGATGCTCGGATAGCCAAAGCCGCTCGTAACCGAGGTAATCCGCTTCACGCGCGAGCCAGACTGTGTTTTGGATTGCATCCGATGGGGACCCGTGTTCCGACAAGGTCGATTGTTCAAGGATAGAGACTTTCACCGCGGCTCCTTTTGTGAACGTGACGATCCTCTCCATGCCGGCGGCATGCTCGCCGGTAGTTTTTCGAAGAGATTGAGATCGCCGACGTCATTGTTCTCAAGCTGAAGAGATCTGGATGCCGTCAACAGCGGCACAACTCCGAGAACGCTAGACCAAGCTGCAGGGAGCTGTAACTATACATGAGTGTAGGAGCGGATCGAGTTTCGGAAACCGCGCGGGAACACCTGAATTACAAGGCAAATCTGTCGTTCTGCCACCGTCATTAGAGCCTGCGAAATCATGGTCATTCCATCTGATCCGCCAACACGTATGGTGCGACCTAACCCAACGTATAGTTTAGATATCTCGGCGTTCTCCGTAACCTTCGATCATAATCGGAGATTGACCCGCATGGCAGAAGAACTTTTCGGCAAGGTATTGATCGGGGCCTGCGAGCGTCTGACGGTTCTTATCGTCGACCCTGCCCAGGCACCGGAATCCGACATGGTCCAGAAGGCGGTCCATGGTGGTTTTCAGGTTCTCATCGCAAGGAATATCGAGGGTGCTATTGCCCACATCCTCTCCTCGAGGATATCGTTCTGCGTGACTGAACTGGTGTTCGACGATGGTGAAGCACATGACGTGTTACGACTGCTTGCGGCCCATCATCCCGGTTGCAGAACGATCGTCCACAGCGCGTATTGCAGTGTGCCGACAGCTGTTGCCATGACACGAGCCGGAGCGGCAGATGTTCTGCCGAAGCCCATGTCAGTCGAATTTGTTCTGGCAATTCTGCTGGAGAAAGATTTGAGATGCTCGACCCGGATCGAATGCCTCCAAGGCCCGAATGCAGTGCGTGACGAGCACATACGACAGGTGTTGATTTCATGTGGAGCCAATGTTTCGCGAACTGCCCGCCGACTGTCGATGCACCGACGCACCCTCCAGAGAATGCTCGCAAAGTCTGATACTTTGAAGGTGCTAGTTCGATGACGTTTCTGAGGCCGACCCTGCAATCGATGCTGACACGCTCGATCCGGGATAAATGGACAGAAAGAAACAGCGTTCTCTGTGTGCCCGAGGAAGTCCCGATCGCGATATCCTATGGTGGCTCATCGCACGCCGTGTTGATGGCTACACCGGACGACCTTGTGGATTTCGGTATCGGCTTCAGCCTGACGGAAGGTGTTATCGAGAATATTTCCCAAATCCGCTCTGTCGATATTGTCGAAGGAGACCTGGGCATCGATCTGCAGATCTCGCTGGTGGATGACGTCAACGAAATGTTGCGAGCACGCAAACGCAACATGGCCGGGCCTGTCGGTTGCGGACTGTGCGGGATCGAGTCGATCGATCAGGCGATGAGGACGTTGCCGGACCTTTCATCCATCCGGTTCCAGATCTGCCATGAAGCGGTCGTTGCCGCGACTGCCAAGCTGTACGGCGCTCAAAAACTTCACAGGGAAACCAGAGCCGTACACGCGGCGGGTTTGTACCTTCCGGAGATAGGTTTGGTCGCGGCGCGCGAGGATGTGGGTCGGCACAACGCGTTGGACAAGCTCTGCGGACATGCGATCCGTTCAGCCGTGGATCCCCACCGGGGAGCGGTCGTCGTAACGAGCAGGATTTCGGTGGAGATGGTCCAAAAAACCGTGATGCTCGGCTGTCCTGTACTGATCGCAGTCTCGTCACCCACTGCCCTTGCCATTCGCACCGCCGAGGCCGCCGGCGTAACGCTCATCGCCCTCGCCCGAGGAGAGGACTTCGAGATATTCACCTGTCCGAGCCGCGTGGTGCCTCATTGACGGTAACGTTTTAGCGTTGCTGGGTACAGGCGCAACAAGGCTAGATCACGGCTACTTTCCGTAGCCGAGCGCCTCACCGATCCTCACCAGGTCCGCAAATGATCGCACGTCCATCTTGCGCATCACGTTGCCGCGATGGAGCTTGACGGTGACTTCCATGATCCCAAGTTCAAAGGCTATCTGCTTGTTCATGAGCCAGCGGACCACAAGCTGCATCACCTCCTGTTCGCGGGCAGTCAAGGTCTCTTAAAGCGCCGCCGCCGCCTCTAGGTCAGCGTCACCTCTGCGGATTTCGGCGTCGCGCTCAAGTGCTACGGAGACGGCATCCAGGAGAGCCTTTTCTCCAAAGGGCTTCGTCATGAAGTCGGATGCCCCTGCCTTTATGGCCATCACGGTCATGGGGAGGTGGCCATAGCCGGCATGAAGATGTTCGACATCTTGTTTCACTTGGCATTGAGATGTGCCTGCAATTCGAGCCCGTCGACATGCGGCAGTCGAATATCAAACAGGATGCACCGCGCCCCGGATCTGGCGGCCGCGAGGAAGGATGCGGTATCCCCAAAGGCAAGGGCGTCCATCGATATCGACGTGAACAGATCAACAAGTGGTTCACGCATCGAACGATCGCCGTCGACGATGTAGACGACCGCATAGGAGGTTCGAGAGGCGATCATAATATCAGTATTTCCATTGCCTCCTCAAGCCATGTTAAGGTCGCTTCTCCTTCTTAGCCAGTCTGGGAGCGAAAGATCTTGACCGGAACGCCCTTGTAGGCTGGTGTTCCGGACTTGTGATCGTAATGGGTCAGGGCGACGACAGCGTTCATTTCCGGATAATAGCCGCCGACCGAACCTTGGGGAAGGTCATAGGCGACGGCAGTATATCCGCGAACCGACCTCTCCGGTCCTGTGGTAACCGCAACCACGTCGATCCGATCGCCGTCCTGCAGGCCGCGAGCCTTGAGGTCGGCAGCGCTAATGAAGATGACATCGCGCCGGCCAAAGACGCCTCGATATCGGTCGTCTAGTCCGTAGACAGTCGTATTGTACTGGTCGTGGCTACGCATCGTGGCCAGCACAAGCGTTTCGGGATCCTTCAGTCTCGGATCCTCGTCCAGACCGCAGGAAATCAGGAAATTCGCCTTTCCGGACGTAGTGCGCCATTCGCGATGTGAAGCAGGAATGTTAAGCCTGAAACCTCCACGTACACGCACGCGCCTGTTGAAATCCTTGAAGTCGGGGAAAACGATCTCGATCTTGTCACGGATCCGGTCGTAATTATCGATCATCCCCGCCCAGTCGATCCCGTATTTATCCCCGAGCGTTGCCTGGGCGATTCCAGCCAGAATAGCGGGTTCGGATTTGAGGAAAGGGCTTGGTGGATTGAGGAAACCGCGCGAGGCATGCACCATTGACATGGAATCTTCGACCGTCACGGATTGTGGTCCTGACGCCTGTGTATCGAGGTCGGTCCTGCCGAAACATGGCAAAACGATGCAGGTCTTTCCGGTCAAAAGATGCGACCGGTTCAGCTTCGTCGAAATGTGGACGGCAAGATCGAGCTTGCGCATACCGGGAAAGGTCACCGTCGGGTCCGACATGGCGACCGCGAGATTGCCCCCGAGGCAGATCAGCGCTTTAGAGCGGCCTTCTGCGATAGCTTCGATTGCCTCGACCGCATTGTGGCCCTTATCGCCCGTCGGCCGGAATCCGAAGGCACGTTCCATGCCGTCGAGAAGTGCTGCATTGGGAATTTCAGTAATCCCAACAGTCCGGTCGCCCTGGACGTTCGAGTGGCCGCGGACCGGACATATCCCGGCACCTTTGCGCCCAACATTACCACGCAGCAACAGGAGATTTGCGGCCTGCTGAACGTTATGCGTTCCGTTCGCATGCTGGGTGAGACCCATGCCATAGCAGAGGATGACATTCTTGGCCTTAAGATAGACGTCTACCGCGCTTTCAATTGAAGCACGCGAGAGGCCGGAATAATACAGGATCTGGTCCCAGCTGGTCTCTTCGACGTCACGGCGCAACTCGTCGATGCCAAGGGTGTGTTCCGCTATGAAGGCGCGGTCGAGGACACCTGGTCCGCCCTTTGCGAGATCAGCGGCGTCCCGTTCGAAGATAAGTTTCATCATGCCCTTGAGTGCCGCGAGATCGCCGCCGGTGCGAACCTGATGATAGGCGGATGCGATCTCTGTCGAGGAGAAGGTCGCCATCTCGATCGGATCCTGGGGGGCCGCGAATTTCTCGAGCGCCCGCTCTTTGAACGGATTGAAGACGACAATCGGCGTGCCTCGACGCGACGCTTCATGCAGAGTCGTCATCATGCGCGGATGGTTGGTGCCCGGATTGTGCCCGAAGCTGAAGATCGCATCGCAGTGGTCGAAGTCTTCGAGCGTGACCGTTCCTTTGCCGACACCGATCGATTCCGGAAGTCCGACACTGGTCGCCTCGTGGCACATGTTCGAACAGTCTGGGAAATTGTTGGTGCCGAAGGCACGCACGAAGGCTTGATAGACGAAAGCGGCTTCGTTCGAGGCGCGGCCCGATGTGTAGAATTCGGCCTGATGCGGGCTTTCGAGGGTGTTCAACTCCTTGCCGATAAGGCGAAAGGCTTCGTCCCATTCGATTGGCTGATAGCGGTCGATCTTTGCATCGTAGATCATCGGGTGCGTCAGCCGCCCCTGGTTTTCCAGCTCGTGGTCGGTCCATTTCCAAAGCTCGGCAACCGTATGGTCGGCGAAGAAATCGGGGCTGACGCGCTTGGCAGTCGATTCCCAGGTGATCGCCTTTGCACCGTTTTCGCAAAACTCGAACGACGAGGTATGTTTCGGGTCGGGCCAGGCGCAGCCGGGACAGTCGAAACCTTCAGGCTGGTTCGCTTTCAGCAATGTTGCCGTGCCTTGTGCAACCACCTGCTGCCTGGCGAGCGTCTCGGCAACAGCTTTCAGAGCTCCCCAGCCGCCTGCCGGTTCATTATATGCCTTAATGCCGTCTGGGCGCTTTTTCGTCATCGGGGGTCTCCACAGTTGATCGTTGGCAAGCCTAGCAGCTCAAGGGGACGTCCGAAGCTATACAGAAGCATAGGTGCTATAGACGCGCACCACAGATTGCCGTTCGTTCAAAGAGAATGCCGCATCATTGCTGTTCGCGTGGCTTGGGCTGCTGAGATAAGGGACTTTTTTGTCCAAACAGATGGCTAAGCCGCTCGAGATAGAGATAGACAACCGGTGTTGTATAGAGCGTCATGAACTGACTGATGATCAGGCCCCCGACAATCGTGTAGCCGAGTGGCTGGCGCAACTCTGATCCGGTACCATGTCCCAACATCAGCGGGACGCCCGCGAGCAATGCCGCAAAGGTCGTCATCAATATCGGGCGAAAGCGCTGAAGACAGGAATGGCGGATCGCCTCTTGTGGTGTCAATCCCAAGTCCCGCTGAGCTTCGAGCGCGAAGTCGACGATCAAGATGCCGTTCTTTTTCACTATACCAATCAGAAGGATCACCCCGATCAATGCGATAATTGTGAAGTCGAAGCCAAAGCCCCACAACATCGCAAGTGCCCCAAGCCCGGCCGAGGGAAGCGTTGAGAGGATTGTTACCGGATGGACGTAACTTTCATAAAGCACCCCCAGAATGAGGTAGATGACACAAAGCGCGGCAAGCACCAGAAGCGGTTCGCTTGCCAATGACGACTGGAAGGCCTGCGCATTACCCTGAAAGGTGCCTGTCAATGATGCTGGCGTGCCAATCTGGTTCTGCGCGGTGCCGATGGCACTAACGGCCTGGCTGAGCGCCACGCCTTTCGCAAGATTGAATGACAGCGTCACGGACGGGAACTGGCTCTGATGTGTGACGGCAAGAACCGCAGTTGGTCCCGTCGACTGTTTCACCAGAAGGCTAAGCGGAACCTGCTCGCCAGTCAGCGGCGATTTGATGTAAAGACCATCGATGGCCGCCGGACTGTCCTTGAAGCCGGGACTGACCTCCAGGACGACGTGGTAGCTGTTGACGTCAGTGAAAAACTGGGCGACTTGGCGCTGACCAAAGGCATCGTAAAGCGTGTTGTCTATCGTCTGTGCTTCGATGCCGAAACGCGCAGCCTGATCGCGGTCGATCGCAAGCGTGATCGTCGCGCCGCCATTCTGCTGGTCAGAGGCGACATCTGCCAATTCCGGAACTGTCTTGAATTTGGCAAGCAGTTTACCTGCCCATTCATCGAGCTCTGATCCGCTGGCGTCCTGCAGAGTGTATTGATACTGGGTTGCCGATGCGCGACCACCAACATTGATGTCTTGGGCCGGCTGCAGGAAAATTTGGGCGCCGTTCATCTGCTCCAGCTTCGGATTGAGCCGGCGAATGATGTCGCTGGCTGATGCCGTGCGCTGGTCGTGGGGTTTTAGCGTGATGAACATCCGGCCGATATTGACCGTTGTCCCGGCGCCACCACCGACCGCCATCCCGATCGTCGCGACATCCGGATCGCTTTGTATGATGGCGCCCGCCTGCTTTTGCAGTCGAACCATCTGGGCGAATGATATGTCTTGAGACGCCTCTAGCTGACCGATCAGCAATCCCGTGTCCTGGGTCGGGAAAAATCCCTTCGGGATCTCGATGAAGAGAATAGCAGTTGCGACCATCGAGGCGAGGAATACCGAGAAGGTAAGGGCATGAAATCTCAACGCCAGATCCAGCGTTCGGCGATAGCCGGCAAGCAGTGCGTCAAAGCCCTTCTCGAAGGCCATGAATATCGGGCCACGCTTAGCCTGCACTTCGGGTTCCAGAAAACGAGCAGCCAGAGTTGGAGTGACTGTCAGTGACACGATTGCTGACACAACGATCGTCATCGTTACCGTGAGTGCGAATTCCTGAAAGAGTCGGCCGACCAGACCGCCCATCAGGAGAAGCGGTATGAACACTGCAACCAGAGATGCGCTGATCGAGACAATCGTAAAGCCTATTTCGGCTGCCCCATCGAATGCCGCCACGCGCGGCGATTTGCCCATTTCGATATGGCGCTGGATGTTCTCGACCATGACGATCGCATCGTCGACGACGAAGCCGATCGCAATACTCAATGCCATGAGTGAAAGGTTATCCAGGCTGAAGCCGGCGACATACATCAGCGCCAAAGTCGTCATCAGCGCCAAAGGCACGGTCACACTAGGGATAGCAGTCGCCCAGAAGCTTCTCAAGAAGACGAAGATGACCATAACGACGAGGCCAATAGTGATCGCAAGCGTCGTCTCGACATCCAGAACCGATGCCTGGATGGTTTCGGTACGGTCGCTGAGGATCGAGATGTCGACCGCACCGGGCGAAATCGCCTTCAACTGCGGCATGGCGGCCTTTATAGCCGCCACCGTGTCAATCACGTTCGCGCCTGGCAGTTTGAAGATCGGCAGCAGGATCGCCGGCTTGCCATTCGCCCATGCTGCAAGCTGCATATTCTCAGGCGCGCTGACGGCCTGACCTATGTCCTTGACTCGAACGGGAGCGCCACCCTTGTAGGCAACGATCGCTTCGTTCCAACCTTCTGCGTCGAGCAACTGGTCATTGTCGTAGATCGTATAGGTACGCGAGGCCCCCTGAATGGTGCCTTTCGGCGCATCGGTTGAAAGTGTTGAGATTGCACTTCGGACGTCTTCCAAACCGAGGTTTCGACCTGCAATCTCTGACGGGTTGACCTGCACCCGTATCGCCGGTTTCTGCTGACCAAAAACGACCACCTGCGAGACTCCGCTAAGCTGGCTGATATGCTGGGCGAGCACATTTTCTGCATAGTCGTCGACGGCCGTCAGGGGGATCTCGGCGGAGGTCAGGGCAAGGATCATGATCGGCGGGTCGGCCGGATTTACCTTCCTGTAGGTGGGGGGAGAGGGCAGACCTGTCGGCAGTTGGCCGCCCGCAGCGTTGATCGCGGTCTGCACGTCCTGTGCTGCGCCGTCGATGTCGCGCGAGAGATCGAATTGCAGGATGATAGAACTGCTTCCCAACGTACTAGTGGAAGTCATCTGCGACACGCCGGGGATCTGTGCGAACTGCCTTTCAAGCGGCTGCGTGACAGACGTGGCCATCGTGCGCGGGTCCGCACCAGGTAATTGCGCCGAGACTTGGATCGTCGGAAAATCAATCTGTGGCAATGCCGCAACCGGCAGGAAGGGATAGGCAGCGACCCCGACCGCAAAGAGAGCGACCATGAACAGCGAGGTGGCGATGGGCCGCTTGATGAACCAGGAGGATATCGACATCGGCTACTCCTTCGCTGCGGTTGGGGCTGCAACGGGCGTCGCGTCCACCGCGGTACCTGGGGAAAGCCGGTATTGTCCCGTCACAACGACATCGTCGGTTGCCGCCAAACCGTTTGCGATCATGGCAAAATGTTCCTCGATCGGCCCGACTGTTACATTCTTCACCTGCGCCCTCCCATCGGAATCTACGACGTAGAGGAAGTAGCCATCCGGTCCGCGTTGCAGCGCAGCGGACGGCACCGTGAGGGCGTCAGGAAGGAGTTTTTGAAGGATACGTAGAGAGATGGACTGGCCCGGCCAGAGTTTTGCCTGCGGGTTGGCGAACGTAGATTTGATCTTTATCGTGCCGGTGTCCTGATTGATCTCATTGTCGATCAGAAGGACATCGCCGCTCCCGAGCTCCGTTGTCATGTCCATTGACAACGCCCTGACCTCGACCGGTCCGGCAGCCAAAGCGCTTTTAACCTTTTCAAGATCGCCCTCGCGCAATGTCGAGATCACAGAAATCGGATCCATTTGGGTAATAGTAACGATCGGGGTCGCACCACTTGGGGAAACCTGATTGCCGGGGTCGATTTGCCGAATGCCAGTGCGACCATCAATGGGTGATCGTATCTGAGTGTAGCTCAGCGATATGTCGGCGTTTTCCTTGGCGCTCTGGTCCTGCTGTAGCTGAGCGCTGAGCGCGTTTACTTGAGCCCGCTGCTGTTCCAGTTCCTCCTGGGTGACGATTTGTTGACCTGCGAGTCTCGTGTCTTTCTCCAGCAGATATTGAGCATTGGCAAGATTGGCTTGATCCTGCGCAGTCTTGGCCGCGGCTTCATCGACTGCCGCCTGGAACGGACGAGGGTCGATGACGGCCAGCAGATCACCCTTGTGAACCTGCTGGCCCTCGACAAAGCTGACGCTCTCCAACTGTCCGCTGATCTGTGGCGTGATGTTGACAGTGTTTTCTGACTGAACGAAGCCAAGGCTATTGAGATAAACTGGCACGTTTTCCCGCTTTGGGTTTGTAACCTCTACCGGCACACCTACTGGTGGCCTGTCTAAGGCAAAAGCCGGTAAGGGCAGAAATTCCAGAGCAATCGCCGAGATCGCGACTACCCCGACCGAGGCGCCCAAGATTCCGAGCAATGCCATCGTGTGATGCATTTTGACACTGTACCGACTGTCGCCATGTGAGGACTTCATATTGCGCTCCGATTTCCAGGGACGAGGGCGCGACCGGCAAGCAGTCTTCGTGCCCGATGCCGTCAATGTGCGCGTTCTATAAAAAGATACCGGAAGCGTGATGGAGCGTAATCTATGCGCTGGTCTAGCTACCCCTGCACATAGGTAAGGGGTGGACGTCCGCGCCAGCCCTATCTGCCTCCGAGGCGGATGATCAATACCCATGTAGGGGGCGAGTAAATGTAGGGATGATGTTTGCGCTGGCGCCCCGGGGCTAGTTTTTTGGATGCGCGCATTCCAACCCCAAAAAACGGAGAGCTCGATGAGCCGTATGTCCTTGAGAATTGCAGTCGTCCTGATATCCACGGCATCGTTTGCCCAGATGAGTCACGCACAGACAGTTGACGACCAGCCTGCCGGAACGATGAGATGTGAAGTCACCTCGAATGGGGACACGCCGGTCGCCGCGAAGGAAAATGTCGTCTGCGACTTTTTCTCTGCCACCGATGGTGTGGCGACCCGTTACGATGGTCGCATAACCGATGTCGCTATTGATGCCGCGGAGGTCGACGACGGTCATATGACCTGGCTCGTACTCGGCGCAGCCCCGAACGCCGATTTTGCCGGGTCATACAGCGCCTCCCCGGCCGGCCCCGAACTCAATATGCCAGGCCATGCCATCGTGTTGAAGAAAAGCGACGGCAGCGGTGTTGTGCTCCGACCCTACCTACTTCAGGGACATGGCCTCAACTTTGCCGTTGGGGTGACGGGTCTGTCGCTCGCCAGCCGCTGAGCGGGCGGCCATACGAAGGGATGGGCTGGTTGACCACAGGTATGATTTCCTGCGCGGCAAGAAAGTTCGAATTTCTCCCTGTTCAATTCAAACCGGAGAGTAACTATGCCCCTTACGAAATTTGCCGCGAGCAACTGCAGGACTGGCTTCGCCATTATTGCGACAACCACGTTGTCTCTGGCGCTCGCGGCATGCCAGACGTCCGCCGAAAGCGTTCAACACAAGGAAAATGACCTTGCAGCCGCAGGCTTCGTTGCGCGGCCGGCAAACACGTCGGCGCGTGTCGCGATGCTCAAGCGGCTGCCGCCGAACAAATTCCTGATGCGTAGCAAGGGGAATACCGTCAGCTACGTCTATGCCGATCCGGTCAATTGCAATTGCCTCTATGTCGGAACCCAGAAAGCCTACGGTTCCTACCAGGCAACCAAGAAGCAGGAGCGGATTGCCGATCGGCAGCTTCTGGCCGCGCAGACCTATCGAGACGCAAACTGGGATTGGTCCGGTTGGGGGCCTGATTTCCCAGAATTTGACGGTCCATTCGGACCCGGCTACGGCTGGTAAGCGAGCGCAATACTGCGCTGGCTCAATCCACGTTCTGCTTGTCGTCGCCGACGTGAGGGCATCATGCCAGCTACCCCCACAAAAGGGTTCATGTTCGAAGGCGTGGTTAGGAATGCGCGATCCACCGCGGGGTCGCGCATTTTCTTATGAGGGAAGCAAACTTCCGCCTACGGTGGAGGACTAAATCACATACCCATAAAATCCGTTTTTTTAAGCAATTGTGATTCATTGGCCTCATGATTTGGAGGCATTGATGGCACTCGTTGATTTGACGGATTTCGAATGGACGTTGATTGAACCGCTTCTTCCGAGTGAGGTACATGGCAAGGCCCGGGTTTATGACCGGGTGGTACGGAATGGTATCTTCTGTAGTCTAGGAACCGGAGCGCCTTAAGCGAATATTCCAGCCCGATACGGACCCCATAGTACCTGCGTAAACCGCTTCAATTGATGGCGCCATGCGGGTCATTGGTCGCTTATTTTCAACGCAATAACGGAAGCTTACGATGGCGAATCCAGATGACCGACAGTTCGTCGATTCGCGTGCATCAACACGCCGCTAACGGTCAAAAAAAGACGAGCGATCCAATCGAATGGGTCGCTCGCGTGGCGGGCTGAAAACCAAAATCCATGCTTTGGTCGATGAAGACGGCCGTCCAACCCGGCTTAAACTAACAGCAGGCCAGGTTCATGACTGACGCTCGCAAGCAGATATGTTTGAGATTGTTCAGGCTAGAAACACCCTTCTGGCCGATCGCGCTTATGACAGTGGCCGGTTGCTGCGGGAACTCAAGGTCGTTGGAGCATGGGCTTGCATCCGCCTCATGCCGAGCAGGGTGAATATCCCCTTCTTCAACCAGTGACTCTACAAGAAGCGCAATGAAGTCGAGAGGTTTTGCAACAAAATCAAACACTTCTGTGCAGTAGCAACCCGATACGATAAGCGCGGTGATAACTTCGTCGCCTGATCATTCATGGAGCACGGTCATGCATGCTGCATCTCGATCGGAGAAAGGATCGTCTTGGCGTCTGGATCGATACCTTGCGGCTGAGAATGCACGTTAACAAGGTGGCCGTAGCTTTGGCTGCCAAGCTGGCCCGTATCGTTTGGGTTGTTCTGACAAAGGCGGGGGCTACGTACCTGCGTCAGGTCACAGCTTGACCGGATCGCCTTTCTGGCCGTTGGGGCCGGACAGATTGCAAGGTTCGAGGGTGATGACGAGACAGTTGATCGACATTCTGTAAATCCTGGTCGAAAGCGGGCTTCGTGCCCGAAGAAGCTATTTGGAAACAGAATGTGCGGATCTCATCAGGGCCTGGCTGCAACAGCAGTCCACTCGCGAGAGGCCGGATACATTAACGCAAACTGCTATCGCCAGAACTTGAAATCCTTGCAATGACAGGGCCGACCATACATTTCGCCGAATGACATCCTGCAACATCTCACGATCCAGCGTCAGGTCCGCGACGATCCTCTTCCACCGCGCATTCTCGTCCTAGAGCTGCTTCAGCTTCTCCATCTCCGGCGGCAGCATGCCCGCGTATTTTTTCTTCCAGTTGAAATAGGTCGCCTGGCTGATCCCTGCTTTCCGGCAGATCTCCGCCACCGACACTCCTTCATCACCCTGCTTCAAAATGAACGCCTTCTGTGCGTCCGAAAACTGCGATGCTTTCATCGACTTCCGTTCCTTTCACAGCCAGAAAAATGCACCGGAAAACTCTAACCAAAAACGGTCCAGTTTGAAGGGTTCAGATCACTGTCAGTTTGCATCTTGCGACAAGGCATGCCGGTGTCTCGAAACACCAAACGTTGGTCTAGGTCGCAGAGACTTGTGTGTGATTTCGCCTTCCTGCTTAACCCCATAGTTTTCTCTCACCGCTTCAAACGCGGTCGAGATGCCGCCCGGCGATCCGTCAGCGGCATTCACCATCCACAGTGAAAGGAAAAGCTATGAATCGCGTCTCGAAACTTGCAGCCGCCGCAGCCCTCGCCACAATGTCGTTTGCCGGGGCCAGCTATTCTGCCGACAGTGCCAGCATGAATTGGGCTCCGGAATTGGAAAAGACCCTGACAACCTTCAATAAACCCTTCAACATTGAATACACCAATGACTACAGCGCCAGCGACAGTGACAGCAGAAACCCAAATGCTGTCCCTCTGCCGGCGTCGGAAGTTCAGAAGCTCCAGGCTGCGATCGAATCCAACAAGGCGCTTGCCCGTCGCCTCGTGCGCCGCGGCGCGATCCTCGATGACATCGTGAACGCTCAGCAGGCTGCTGACGGCAGCGTCACCTTCTGGCTGCGTTAATTGAGCCAGCCTGGTCCAATCTCTGGGCCAGGCGCCCCCCACTCTTGTCGACCGCGCCAAATGGCTGGCTCTTCTCCGCGGCGACCGCTGCGCGCTCCTTTCATAGGATCGCATACTCTCAACTGATCCTCATTTGGAAAGGACCCCCTATGCGTAAATCTCTGATCTCTTCTCTCGCCCTTGTCGCTGTGATCGGTCTTGGCGCGAGTTCCGCCACGGCAGCTGAACATGTCGAAGCCGGACGCCTCGATTGCGACGTTTCCGCCGGTCTCGGTGTTATCGTCGGATCGCAGCAGAAAATGAACTGCGTGTTCACGCCAAGCGACGGCACCGCCAAGGAGGCTTACTCCGGCACGATAACTGAATTCGGCCTGGATATCGGCGAAATCAACAAGGCGAAGCTCTCCTGGCTCGTCTTCGCGCCCGCATCCCGCGATGAGGCTGCCCTGTCTGGAACCTATACCGGTATCACGGCTGACGCCGCCATCGGTGTTGGCGTCGGCGCCAAGGTGCTCGGCGGTGGTCTGCACGGCACTATTGCGCTGCAGCCGATCGCATTGCAGGCCGAAGAAGGCGTCAATATCGCGGCAGGCATCACTGCGCTGACGCTGCATGCCGCCAACTAAGCAAGCCGGGGCGTGCGGAAACCTGCCACACGCCTGTTCTGCCTGTGGGGTCGGCGCCGCGCTTGCACCCGCAAACAAATTTGGGGGACCCAGTTTGAATGCCCTGTCCATAACCGAAAGAGACGAACCGAAACCACGGGGCCCGTCGACAGCAAACAACACATATGCTGTCCGAGCGATCGATGCGGTAACCGGTGTGTTGCTCGAGCCAGGTCAGGAATGCCGGATCGACGAGTTGAGGCCAGGCGTGGCCGATTACTTGCGCCGCCACCATCCCTCACTGAAACCGGACGACACGATCGACAGGCGTCGGATTGAAGATCTTCGCCGCCAATCGATACTGGATCTGCTTCGTGAGGATCGAGACGAATTGACGCCGATCGAAAACGAAGTGGCCGAAAGCATATGGTCGCGGGAGACGCTCGCTGAAAATACCGAAACCGAGTTCGATGACAGCGAAACGCTTGGAAGCCGCGTTGCAGACCTCGTCGCGGAGTTCGGTGGGAGCTGGACCTTCATCATCGGCTTTGGGAGCGTTCTTGCAGCCTGGATGGCCTACAATAGTTTTGTTTCGGCGCGTGATGCCTTCGACAACTATCCCTTCGTCTTGTTAAACCTCGTTCTCTCGACGATCGCAGCCTTTCAGGCACCCGTGATCATGATGAGCCAGAGGCGGCAGGAGGCGAAGGACCGGCTCCGGTCGACCAACGACTACAAGGTCAACCTCAAGGCCGAGCTTGAAATCCGCAGACTGCACGAAAAGCTAGACCATCTCATCACTCGGCAGCGACGGTCAGTGGATGATGCCGAGCAGCACGCGCTGGTTACCGGTGCTGGAAAGAAAGAACTTCTCCGGCGTTCCAAACAGCCACGCCCGAAGGGGGCGCGCCAGCGCGCCGCGATTGCGCGCAGATCATCTTCGTTTCCACCGGGCGTACCGGCAAGGTGAGAATACCTGCCGTCATCAATCGATTTTGCATCTACTGCGGTTTCCTACCCGGGACCGCCACGCTTTCCAACTCGTTCATGAAAGGAGCCCGCCATGACTATGATCACCGTAAACGCCAACCCAAGTATCGCTTTAAAAAAAGCCCGCGCCAACTGGGGCTGGTATGTGGCTCTCGGCCTCGCACTGATTGCCGCCGGCTTCGTCGCCAGCATCAACCTCTTCGCCACCACGCTCGCGTCGGTCATCTACATTGCAGCAATGATGCTCGTCGGCGCCGTCCTGCAGATAGCACATGCGTTTTCCGCAAATGGCTGGCGCCGCCGCACTTTTGATCTGGTCAGCGGGCTGTTCTACGGTATCGCCAGTGCCTTTCTGATTTTTGATCCCATTCTCTCCGCAGTCGATATCTCGCTGGTGATCGGCGCACTCCTGATCGTCGCCGGTATCTTCAAGATCGCAACTGGACTGCGTGTGCGCGCAAACGAGGGTTGGGGATGGGTCTTTGCCAGTGGCATTGCGACCACCGTTATCGGTGTCATCATCCTCGCGACCTGGCCGACTGTCGGGCTCGGGCTTCTCGGCGCTATGCTGACCGTCGATCTCCTTTTCCAGGGCTGTGGCTTTCTCGCTTTCGGCCTCGCCCTGAGGCGGCGCCGGAGCTGATTAAACAAACCTTCATCCGGTGCTCTTCGAACAGGCCATGAAGGTTCGCTTCCGCGCAAGAGGAGGATCGCAGCATGTCATCACCCAACAGTACGAAAGAAATGGAGCCCGTGGCTTTCGACGAGACCGCGCCTCTGCCGGGTCGTGGTCTTGTCCGGTTCTCGCAGTCAGTTCGCAATATCGCTCGAATGACGGTCTTCGCTCTGTGCTGTGGTGTGCTCTCAGGAATTGGGGGAATGTGCGCCAGGGCATGATAGGCGGAGCCAAGCCGAACTACGACGGTATCAAGGCATTTTCCGAAACGGATCAGACGGAAGACCTGAAGAAGATGACGGTTCCGACGCTCGTTACCCAGGGCGACGACGACCAGATCGTGCCTTATACCGACGCGGCTGAACTGCAGATCAAACTGCTCAAGAATGGCACGCTGAAAATCTACAAGGGTTATCCACATGGCATGCTGACGACCCATGCGGACGTTGTCAATCCGGACATTCTGGCGTTTATCAAGGGTTGAACCGGATCGCCGTTATCCCCGATCTTGGTCGGGTAGCTGATGACACGTGGCGAGTGTTCGACCCGCCACGGTGGGTGCGAGATTGCCAATGCCGGAATCCTCGGGCAATCGATCCGTTAAAGCTGCGCCTGTCATGGCAGGGTTCCTATATCTTCGGATAGTAACCGGCAGGCGTTCGATCCGGTAGTGTTACTTGAAGATCTTTTCAAATCTATTTGCCGCAGGAGGCTAACAATGGAATGCGAACTGACCATGTCCGAACTCCTGACCGATCCGCTGATCCGCGTATTGCTCAAGGCTGATGGGATATCACTTAGTGATTTTTCAGATTTCATTCGCGACGCCGCCGCGCGCCTGAAACTGTCATCGCCTGCATCTGCGCTCAAAGAGCACCACGCGGGCCCGCGTGGATTGATCTGGCATGAGCAGTCAATGACTGGCCACGACACAACGATTGAGATTCACAAGCCGGCATTCTCATCCCTAGCGCCGACCTATGTCTGAACGTTTTTTTCGAGGATCTGACTTTCGCTGCGCGACACGCTTGTCGGCGGCCAACTATGCTTCGATCTCCTCTCGGGGGGGATCCACGTTTACCTCGGCTTGGTTTTCATCCAGCACTATCAAATCTGCTGCGCGCGACAGGGATTGAACACTGGCCGAACCACGATCGAGGAGGGATACGCGATGTAGTTCCTCTCTGCTGGTCGGCGACCACTTAACGCGACAGGATTTACGTGCGACCGGGCGGCTTGGAAAGCGACGTAGCAAATCCAATGCACAAGCGGGGCCGTCTTCCGTCTGCCGCCCAGCGAGACGGCTGACGATTGCCCGACTGAGGACAGCGAATCGGGCGGCGGCGGCCAGCGAGCTGCCAGGAAGGATCAGGATCGGGCAATGCTCGACGTCGCCGAAACCAATGGACTTACCGGACCGCCTGTCGAGTTTCCATAACTCCAGGTGTCCACGTTGGGATACTGTGGCTGTCAGGTAGGTCTGTAAAAAAGTAGAGGCTTCCGCGGATGGGACGATAAGCTCATGGTCAACCGCTGTGGTGAAAAGCGTTGCATGCAGATGCCGACCGCCTCGAGCATGAGCCGGTTGCTATCGTAGATTAGGCCAGGACCAATTCCTGCGGGTAGATCGAATAATTCGTGTCCGGTCGATAGTAGAGCAACCTTTGGCCTCGGCTTGACAAGGATCGCATGCGCGGATGACCATATACGGTATGGCTCGCGTTAAACTGTGTCCAGCGTCCGGCTTGCGTGTACGATATCGTTACCGACGCCGCGCACTTGCGGCTTGTCGGAGTCAGCTTTGAACAGGCGCGCTAGTTCGCCGTCCACACTGGTATCTCCCTGCATTACAAGGCGATAGGCTCCCCTGGGGATGCAAGCAGCGTTGCTGGCACCGATCCTGAAGAATGTTGTCTGCCAAGTCGCGATGGTGGCATTGTTGTTGAGTTCAAAGCCCATGCTGTCACCAGACAGGTCGGCCAAGTTTGCCGCGATGATGTCCGTTGCTGCATTGTCTGTTCGGAAGAGGTGAGAGCGACGAGGTCACAAGGAATGATGAGACCGAGTGCGACAGGGATCTGCACCTCGGTTAACCTCTGAAATGGCTCAAAATATCCGAATGTGATGGACGGAACCTCCGAGGGCGTTTTTCGTACCGGGTGTGCATCCTTTATTTTAGAACCTTGCTGAGGTTAGCGCTTTGCACGCTACGGAACGACGCCTGGATATGGCATTTGAAGGATGCAAGGGGTGCATTTATCCACCAGTCCTCAAGACTCCAGGTCGCCGGGCTCCGGATGTTTGAAGTCAGGGTGGAGCGGCCCATAGGGCATCGAGACCATAAAAGCTGCAACGAGCAAGCCGAGGACCGCCGCCCAGAATGACAGCATAAACAGGTCGCTGTAAGCAAGGACGGAGGCCTGATTTCTTATCCTGGATGCAACCAACGACAGGCTCTCAAGATGCGGTCTGTATCCAACACCGAAGACATGTTGCAGCTTTTGCAGGATGACATGAAGCTGTTGCGACGCTGTAGTAATCGGTGTGTTCAGTACGTCTGAATGATACTGCTCCCGATGCCGTTGCAGTGTTGCGAGGATGCTGATCGCTAACTCGACGCTTCCAAGTCGAACCACTTGGATGTAGGCCGAAACCGCAGTCGAGCGAGAAGGATCAGAATTGCCGATAAGGTAGACGATGGAGCCAAAAAACGCGAACGACTGGCCGGCCGTATGGAGGATCACCGTTGGAAAGAAATTCCATGGTGCCCAGTCGAGTGTAAGAAGTGAACCTAATTGCGAGCCTGTCGCCATTAGTCCAAGGCCAAGCACGATGCACAAGCGGGCATCGAACCGGTGTAACAGAACGGCGGCTATGGCAATGAATAGAAAAACTGGAATCACGGCCCCGGTCAGGTAAAGCGTGGAGATCGAAATCGGTCTCAATCCCACGACATTTTGCAGGAAGCCGGGTATGGCAATCGAAGCGCCAGCACTTGAAAGCGCGTAACAGATGATGATTGCGTAGCCGAGACCGATGTTGCGGCTCATGATAACGCTGAAATGAGCCCAAGGGTGCGCCACAAGCGTTTCGTTGATCAGAAACCCGATTGCAAGGATTGAACCGCCGGTCAGGAGCGCAATAATCGTGCCCGATTGGAACCAGTCTAGCCGATTTCCCTGGTCCAGACCGACATAGAGCATCGTCATGGAGCAGCCGAGTAGCATCATCCCACCCCAGTCGGCATGTTCAAGCAGACCAACGTTGATATCCTCTTTTGGGGCAGCGATTAACAGGAGAAGCGCGACAAGCGGCGCAAGGATGACGTCCTGCCAATACATCCACTGCCAGCCGAGATAATCGCCATAAAAACCGACAAGGACAAATCCGAGATTCTGCGACAGCGGCACGCGTAGGACGTAAATAGCGATTCCGATCAACCAGTATCTCTTGTCCAGATTGCGGAAGATGACCATTATCGTCGCTGGGATAAAGACGCCTAGCAAAAGCCCTCGAATAGCATGCAGTGTGAAAAGCAGCGGCCCATCGTTCACCAGTGGGATCTCAAGGGATACGATGGCATAGATAAGGGCCGTCGGTATCATTACACGTCGTACCCCGAAAACGGTCGCAAGCCACGCCACGCCAGAAGCGATAAGGATCTGTGGCGCGTTCGCGATCGTGCTCAGCCAAGATGCCTCATCGACACTAAGAGAGTAGGCTGCACGCAGGTCGGGCATTCCAACAACGAACACGCGCGTGTCGAACCCGACGACAAAAGAAGCGAGAAGCAACGCTGCGACGATCAGCAATGGACGGGTGGCGGTGGTGCCGCTCGTAACCGGCCCGAACGAGCGGACGGCGGTGCTCATGGCACTGCGTCACCCAGGGTGTCGACGGTGACCGTGGCCGACATTCCCGGTCGCAGCTGTTTCAGCAAGGCTTGGTCCGGATCGATGGCAATTTTTACGGGAATCCGTTGAACGACTTTCGTGTAGTTTCCGGTTGCGTTGTCGGGGGGAAGCAGAGCGAAAACGGAACCGCTTGCGGGAGAAAGATCAATCACTCTGCCACGCAACGCTTTCCCCGGAAACGTGTCGATTCTTATCTCGACCATGTCTCCCGCTGACATTCTCGAGAGCTGGGTTTCCTTGAAATTCGCCATCACATAGACGTTTGGCAAGGGGACTTCGGATATGATGCCTGTGCCGGCGCTGACGAAATCGCCTTCATGAACGAGCCGCCTGCCAAGCATGCCATCAAAGGGGGCGTAGATCCGTGTGTAACCCTGGTTGATCCTGGCGGTGTCGAGATTGCCCTGAGCTGCGTCGACTTGAGCTTTGAGTAGCGGCTCCTCGCCTTGCAAAACCTTCAATTGCGCGCGTTGCTGGGCAATTGTGGCGGTCGTCGAGCGCACGGATGCCGCAGCCTGCAATGCAGCGGTCTGAGCTTGCTGCAGCGCCTGTTGCGACGTGGCGCCACCAAGATCAGACTGGCGTCTGTACTCCTCATCCGCTTGCATGCTCTGCGCCAGTGCCGAGGTGTTCTGTGCTTCGGCGGCATCGATCGCAGCCATCTGAAGCTCAATCTGATTAACTAGGTTAGCGAGGGTCGCGTGTGCCGAAGCAACGTTTGCCGAGGCAACGGTGACCGCCGCTTCGAACGTGCGAGGATCGATCTCAGCCAAGAGCTGACCCTTGGCAACTTTTTGGTAGTCGGCGACCGCCACGCTGCTGATCGTCCCGCTGATCTGAGCGCTCAGGGTCGAGATATCCGCGTTAACGGTTGCGTCATCGGTGGATTGATGCGCGGCGCCAGCAATCCAGCTATCCCAGTTGCCGATGACCGACGCAGTTGCGGATCCGACGACGACGACGGCTACGACCGGGATCGCCACGCGCCGGATCGTCGCCAAGACTGCGGAGGGAGGCTGCGTTGGCGCAGACGAAGCACTGCTCCCGGTGGAGGTCTGGTCGATCATCGTTGCTGGAATCCGTCGTAGTCGAAGCAAAAATCTATGCAAAGGATACCAATGTGCTTTGAAACCCGACACTATACGGAGGAATAGGTCGAACCACCTTGTGTATGGTGGTCTTCAGTCAATCTCGTCAGGATTATCCGCCGAGAGCGCGCCGCGCCGCCACACCGACGGCGGCACGCCTGTAGATTTGCGAAAGGCTTTCGCGAAATGCGCCTGATCGACAAACCCACATCTGGTCGCGACTTCGCTTAACGGCATTGTCGCTTCGGCGAGTAGCTCCGTCGCTTTTTCGAGGCGCCGTTGTACCAACCAACGATATGGCGACAGGCCGGTCGAGGCTTTGAATGCTTGGGTGAAATAGCTTGAAGACAAGCCGCAATTGACCGCGATCTGCGTCACAGTAGAACGAGTAAGGAGGCTGTCTTCGAGGAGCGACAGAGCCTGGGTCAGCCGAAGAGGTGACAATCCACCCCGTTTGAATATCGACATGTGCCAGTTGCCGCTCTGTTTTAATGATTCAGCCAGTTTTGCGAATATCCAACTGAAGCGAATGGTGGTGTCGGGCAAGTCAGAAAATAATCGAAACGGCTTTGCTAAAAAGTCAAAGATGGGGATCAGACGAAAATCATCAGTCGAGCAAGGTCGTCTGCCGATGCTCAAAGCCGCAATTTCTCGTGCACAAAACCATGCTCGGGGACGACGATTGACTATTGTGCTTACTTGGCGGAACGGAATTTTGTGGAGATCGGATAGAGACCGATTGTCGGCGCTGGGGGAGCGTTGCGCCTCCAAGCGGCTGGTGGCACACCTTTGGCCTCACCGAAAGCCCGCGTGAAATGGGCCTGATCGGAAAAGCCGCACGCAGAGGCAATTTCCTTTATAGACAGCTGGGAGTTCTTGAGCAAGTCAATCGCCTTTTCGATCCGTCGCTGAGCCAGCCACCTGTGCGGCGTTCCACCGGTCGATATCTTGAATGCTCTAGCGAAATAGGAGGAGGAGAGCCCGCATTCAGTCGCGATATCAGTCAGAGTCAGTTGGCCGTTCAGATTGGCATCAATCAACATTTTTGCCCGGTTGAGTTGCGTTGGCGTCAAGCCGCCACGACTTAATCGCGCGCGTTGTCGCGAGGTGCCGTAAGTCGAAGCAAGATGGATCAGCAAACCCGTGCCGATATAGTCGAGCAAAAGCTGATTGGCCTCGCAAAAGCCATCAAAGATCGGAACGAGCGCGCTGACAATGCTCTCAACAATAGGATCGCTGGTATCGGCACCCGGCGCGATGTCGAAACTATCCAACCGCGCTGAGCCGATCTCATCATCAAGTGAATTGAGCGCTCGCCTTGAGATATGGAAATTCACGCAGTCGAAAGGCGTTTGAAGGTCCGCTCGCCAGGATCTGGAATAGTCATAGAGGGTGAAGTTGCCCTTTTTGCTTCCGGCAAAATCCAGTCGCTCTCCATCGAGCCAAAGTCCGCCTTGATAATCGCGGAGCTGCGAGGACAACATGAACGCATCCTCTTTCACATGATCGTCGGAGAGACCATGCCCAGCCATGTCGCACTTGAACCTCGACATCGCGAGGAGACCGCCAGTCAAGGTCGACATCGCAATATACGGCGCTTGGTCGGCTCTCAGGTACTCCATGTTACGATTGTCTATCGTTCTTGTACTGGGCAACGGCGTTTCTCCATTCACTCCTTGGGTCGAGACTTTATAGAGCAACCTAGCAGATAAAATTAAGCAGAGCTATGGATCGGGACGCGCTGGATAGGCGCGCAACATTGTGTTTTCGCTCTAGCCAGTTCCCTGCACGTTCGGAAATTAGAACATCAGCCGGTTGTTGCCATTGGCAATCTCAAGAGCATCGTCGTGCCGTCTGTCTCCGAGCGTGCGACATCGAGGCTTCCGCCGTGCAGTTGCGCGATTGTGCGGGCGATTGCCAGTTTGACGCCCCGGTGTCCTTGCTTTGCTGTGTAAGACAGATCAAAGATTGCGTCCCGAGCGCCGACAGGGATAGTTTCACCGGTGTCCGAAAATGCCAGAACGAAGAATTTGTCCTGCGTCGCATTCGAAATCGTTAGTTTTCGGGGGGTGTCCACTGCCTTCATCGCGTCAAAGGCAATGCTCACCACGTTGACGATCGCTTGTTGGATCTGTTTGGCATTGCCACGAACCAGCATCTCCCGAGGAATATCGCAATAGCTTTGAACGGAAGCATCTTGAAGATCTGGCGCAATCGCTTCCAGCGCCTCAATCACGATCGCCTGCAAGTCTACCGGTTTGCTGTCGGGACCGCCGGCGGGTGATGTCTTGCGATAGGCTGCAACCACACTACCGATCGCAAACGTCGATGAGGCAATCTTCCTGAGGGACTGCCGTGCTTTTTCAACTTTCGGAGCTTCTTGGTTGAGCCATTGGAGACCCGCGCTGGCATGGGCTACAACCGCCGAAAGTGCGTCATTTATCTCTATCGCGATTGACTCGGCGACGCCGGCAATAATGGCGCGATCGACTCCGTCAATTTCGGTTCGCCTGTCAGATGGAGTTCGATCCATGAGGTGGCTTGTGTCGCCGTACTGTTTGCTTTCCCTGCAACGCGGTTTAAGAACCCGTCCCAATGCCAAAACGTAGAGTTCGATCGCGCTGACAATATGTCCCGGAAAGCCAGCACCCCGCGGGTCCGATTCCATGTAAACTACCCAGCTGGCGCCGTCCTCCCCGCCAACCTGCAAGCATAATGCGGGTTCCGCGTTATCGGCGGGGCGAGGTGCCCGCAGTGGATCCCCGACCGTTAACGTTGTGTACCGTTCAGATATCGGGTTCGAAGCGATCAGCTCGAGAAGTGCTGCTTCGCCCGGGGCAAGACTAGCCGACTGTGGATGAGTAGCAACTGCCTTGTCGCCTTCTATGACAATCTTCGTGTCGACGACCAAATTCTCGCCCTTTTGAACAAGGAGATATGCCTTGCATGCGCCCGAGAATTGAACTGCGGCAGTGAGGAGGTCTTCAACATGTGCATGCTGCACGCGAGCGTCTTGTGTGAACGCCCCTTTCAACTCCCCGCCCGCGTCGGTCATCGTCACCACCCTGTTTCACCAATTGCACTCGGTGGGGATAGAAAGACCGCGCCGGATGCGATCGTCAACGCATGATAGCTTCGAACCGACACTTTGGGGCGTGTCCATTCAATCCAGGGGGCATTTGGCGCAGTATCTTTCAAAAAACATCAACGTGCCGAGACTGGCATGCTACAAAGGTTGTGCTGACACCTGCGGATTCGAAGTTCGGAAGGTTCAACGACGAGATCACAGAACAGCTCAAAATTTGCCTTGGAGACTGGTATGAACATGCTGGTTCCTCCAGTTTACCCGCATCGTCACCGCCAGATCCACAATCGCCAGCAGTCCCGTCGATCGCGGAACGTCTCGGTGGTAACCATCCATAGTTCGCGGGTCGGCGGATCCTCACCCAGGTCAATACACACAAGATTTGCCCGTTGGTCGCCGGCAGATCGCGTTAGCGCGGCAATCCCTAAACCCTAGCAACTCATCTGGGCCTGAACGTTTCCGTTCTTCGACTTCAATGTGACCTCGGTACCGGCAAGCTTCCGCTTGAACTAGTCTATAGCTGGAAATGCGTCGAGCGATGTATTGCGACCAGCGTAAAGCCATCGTCCATTCGGTTCGGGAGTTCATTCCCTTGGCGAGATAGAGGCTGCAACGCATGTCAATCAGTCGCCGTTGGACGATATCGTCCTCGGCGACGGATGGATCCGGAAGGAAACGTCCGCCTCGCGTTGAGCGAGGCCGAGGACGTAAGCTCCCGTCAAAAGTTCAATTTCGACCTCGGGATTGAGCGTCGAAAACGTCTCAATCACCGCAGGTGAAACCCAAGCGCAAACAAGTCGGGCGACGATATACGCAAGCTACCTTCCAGTTTTTGCTCGTCGCCTGCCAGACGCCGTTCCACGGCCAGGGCGGCTTCCTCCATGTGCCAGGACATGGGGCCGGCTCGGGTGTCCCCCTTCAGTCAGTACATTGCCGTCCGCGGTTCGTTGGAACAGATCTTGGCCTGTTGCGGCCTCCAGGGCTTGCAGCCTGCGACTGACAGTCCGATCGCCGATCTTCGGAGGACGGTCGACCGCGCGAGGTGTACCGCTTCTCGCCGCGGTGAGGAAAATTCGAACGTCACCCTATTTCTCATCGGCGCCGCCATCTCTGCCATCGGGACCGAAGCCCAGAACCACTGCGGTTGGGCGACTGCAACGCTGATGGCCTGTGCAGCAAGCGCCGTCGCCGTCAGTCTTCAGTTGAGCAGGCGGGTTTCTAAATGACCAGCGAAATGGGGCGGGCATGATGCTCGCCGCATCGTACACCAATTCCCCTGAGCGCCGGTGTCAGTAGAGGACCTTGCTGCTAAGGAGCGTGGCCAGCCTACAGCCTCATAAAGGAGGGCTAGGCCTACGTATCAGTTATTCCGCGGCGCTTTCCCCTTAAACTCTCCTGACCTCAATCGGCTCAATCTTCGTATCGCCGCCCCCCGATACGCTTCATCGAAAGCCCACCCTTTATGGCGATCTCAGCAACCGTTAATGGACGGCTGGCTCAACTCGATGGACCGCCGGACATGCCCTATTACGGCCTTGCGCGACCTGCTCGGCATGACGGGCACAAAGTTCGAGTGCAGTATCGACCAATCCGGTGCATTCACCCTGCAGATCAACGGCGAGCCGGTCAGGTCCTGCATGCTTGCAATCGGGAGAAATCGATGGCGCGATAACGACGATCGAGGGGATTGGCGAAACGGAGGAGGGAAGAGGCATCCACAGTTTCTGGCTTTCGCTTGAGGTCTTGCAATGTGGCTACCGCCAGTGCGGGCAAATCAAGCCACTTTCGCTCTTCTTGCCCGCGACCCGAAGCCCGACGATGCGGCCATTGACGCTCCGATGTCCTCTGTTCGGCCGCTTTATATCAAGGCGTAGCCTAGCTATACCTAGGTTTAATTGCGGGCCAGGCGCCCAGCCGCGATTGTGTTGGCAGATGCTTCTTTCAAGCGTTCGACATTCGAGCACGTAACGCTCGCCATCAATTAATCAATCAACGCCAAGGAGCGTCTCGATGCTGGGTTTCAGCGCATTGGAACTTGCGCGATTGCAATTCGCCTTCACCGTCTCGTTCCACATCATTTTTCCCGCCATCACGATCGGACTTGCCAGCTATCTCGCTGTACTCGAAACGCTGTGGCTGATCCGACGTAATCCAGTTTATGTCGAACTCTATCACTTCTGGTCTAAAATCTTCGCCGTTAACTTCGGCATGGGCGTCGTGTCCGGCCTGGTGATGGCCTACGAGTTTGGTACAAACTGGAGCGGCTTTTCGCAATTCGCCGGTGGCGTTACCGGGCCGCTGCTGACCTACGAGGTCTTGACCGCCTTCTTCCTGGAAGCGGGCTTTCTCGGCGTCATGCTGTTCGGATGGAACAAAGTCGGTCCTGGACTGCATATGTTCGCAACAGCCATGGTCGCGCTCGGCACGCTGATCTCGACTACCTGGATTCTCGCATCCAACAGTTGGATGCAGACACCGCAGGGTTTCGAGATCATCAATGGCAAGGTCGTTCCGACCGACTGGCTGGCGGTGATCTTCAACCCATCCTTCCCCTTCCGACTGGCGCATATGACGCTTGCCGCCTACCTGTCAACGGCGCTCTTCGTGGCCGCTGCTGCCGCTTGGCACCTACTGCATGGGCGCTCGACACCCGCGATCCGCAAGATGTTTTCGATGTCATTGTGGATGCTGATCATCGTGGCACCGGTCCAGATGTTTGTCGGCGACGCGCATGGCCTTAACACGCTCGAGCATCAGCCGGCAAAGATCGCGGCGATTGAGGGCCACTGGGAAAATGATCCGAACGCCACCAACCTGCCCCTGATTGCCTTCGGTGTTCCTGATATGGCTGCCGAAGAGACAAAATATGCAATTGAAATTCCTTATCTAGGCAGCCTGATCCTCACTCATACGCTGCATGGAAAAATCCCGGGCTTGAAGGAATTCGCTCCACAGGATCGGCCGAACTCGACAATCATATTCTTCACTTTCCGCATCATGGTCGGTCTCGGGCTCGCGATGTTCCTGCTCGGAGTCTGGGGTGCGTTCCAGCGCTGGCGCGGCAAGCTTTACGATACAAGGCCATTCCTCCTGTTCGCCCTTTTTATGGGGCCAACCGGGTTAATCGCGGTCCTCGCCGGCTGGATCACCACGGAAGTCGGACGCCAGCCCTGGGTGGTGTACGGCATCCTGCGTACCCAGGACGCGGTATCCAATCACGCGGTCCTGACCCTGACCATCACGCTGGTCATGTTCATAGTGATGTATTTCCTGATCTTCGGTACCGGTATTGGCTTCATGCTGCGGATGGTTGCCCATGGCCCAGACGAGGGTCGTGGTGGCACGAGCCCTCAACACGAGGGACAGATCAATCGTCCCGCGCGTCCGTTGTCTGCAGTTCCCGACACAATCAACGCCGCGCCGATGCGCGAAACCACGGAGGTTTGAGATGGGTGTTGATCTTCCCCTCATCTGGGCTGTCATCATCGCATTCGGCGTCATGATGTATGTTGTAATGGATGGTTTCGATCTCGGGATCGGCATCCTCTTCCCGTTCATCAAAGATCGCCATGAACGCGATGCCATGGTTAACACCGTGGCGCCGGTCTGGGATGGTAATGAAACCTGGCTCGTGCTCGGTGGTGCTGCCCTGTTCGCGGCCTTCCCGCTGGCCTACGGCTTCCTGCTCAGCGCTCTCTACCTGCCGCTGATGTTCATGTTGGCCGGTCTGATCTGGCGTGGCGTCTCCTTCGAATTCCGCTTTAAGGCTTCCGATCGTCACAAACCTTTTTGGGACCGTGCGTTCGCTGGAGGCTCCTATGTTGCGACCTTCTCGCAGGGCGTGGCGCTCGGTGCCTTCATTAATGGCTTCAAGCTCGAAGGCACGACCTTTGCCGGCACAGCAGTCGATTGCTTCACCCCGTTCAGCATATTCACCGGCTTTGCCTTGATGGTGGCCTACGCTCTGCTTGGTTCGACCTGGCTCATAATGAAGACGTCGGACGACCTGCATCGTCGCATGCGGGATTTAGCACAATGGATCGCCATCGCCCTTCTCGTCGTGATTGCTATCGTAAGCATCTGGACGCCGATCATGCATCCTCAGGTCGCCACACGGTGGCTGAGCCTACCCAATCTGTTTTTCCTTGCTCCCGTTCCGGTGCTGGTGCTTGGCGTGACCTGGCTTCACCTCCGGGTTCTGCGAAGCCGTGAGGTTCACGCAGCACCGTTTATCATGGCGCTCTTGATGATCTTTCTCGGTTACACCGGTCTGGCAATCAGCATGTGGCCGTATGTTATCCCGCCGTCGGTCACGATCTGGGCCGCAGCTTCCCCGCCTGAGAGCATGGGCTTCGCACTCGTCGGCACGCTCCTGATTATCCCGATCATCCTCGTCTACACGACGTGGTCCTACTACGTGTTTCGCGGGAAGCAGACGGTCGGCGATGGGTACCACTGATGACGATCAGGACCTCTGTAAAGGAACCGGCCAAGCGTGTCGGCTGGATGATTGCCATCTGGACCATTTCGGTCATTGGCCTCGGCATATTCGCCGTGACCTTCCGCTTCATCATGTCACTGGCGGGACTGACCGAATAGTCCCGCCACGACCCAGTCAAATCCGAAGACTTTTCACGCGATCGCGTGCCGGCATTGAGAAAATGCGTAGCGATCAAGAATTTAAATTACCATCAAGGAGCGCATCATGGCCAAGAAAGCAGCAGACCTCATCACAGATATCCTCCACGCTGCGGGCGTGCGTCGCATCTATGGCGTCGTAGGCGACAGCCTGAACGGACTGACCGAGTCGTTGCGGGTTCGCAAGGACATCGAATGGGTCCACACCCGGCATGAAGAGACAGCGGCCTTCGCGGCTGGCGCTGAGGCCCATCTCACAGGCGAACTTGCAGTTTGCGCCGGGAGCTGCGGGCCGGGCAACCTTCATCTGATCAATGGCTTGTTCGATTGCCATCGCTCGCGTGTTCCAGTTCTCGCCATCGCCGCCCAGATCCCATCGGCGGAAATTGGTCGCGGCTATTTCCAGGAAACCCACCCCGATCAGCTCTTCCGAGAATGCAGCCACTTTTGCGAGATGGTCAGCCATCCCGATCAGCTTCCTGGCGTTTTGGAATCGGCAATCCGTGCAGCTGTCGGCAAGCGCGGCGTGGCTGTCATCGTCGTCCCAGGTGATGTGGCGCTATCCGAGTTTACCGGTAAGATTTCGCAAGCAGCAGCATTCGCTTTGCCCCAGTCCACCGTCACGCCGCAACCCAGCGAGATTGTACAGCTCGCCGATATTCTCAACAGCAGCGCCAAAACCACACTGTTCTGCGGCCGCGGTTGCCAGGGCGCCCATGCCGAGCTGCTGATGCTGGCCAAACGCCTCAAGGCGCCGATCGTCCACGCCCTGGGCGGCAAGGAGCACGTCGAGTGGGAGAACCCTTTCGACGTCGGTATGACTGGTTTTATCGGCTTCTCCTCCGGTTACGCCGCCATGCATGATTGCGACACGCTCGTGATGTTAGGCACCGATTTCCCTTACCGCCAGTTCTTCCCGTCCAATGCCAAGGTCGTCCAGGTGGATATACGACCGGAAAATCTCGGCCGCCGCGTCCCCCTCGATCTGGCACTCGTCGGTGACGTCAAATCGACGATTGAGGCAGTGCTCCCGCTTGTCGAAGCGAACCCCGATACTGCCTATCTCGACTTCTGCAAAGAACGGTATGTCAAGGCTCGCGCCGGTCTCGATGATCTTGCTACCGGAAAGGCTGGTCGCAAGATTCATCCCCAGTATCTTGCGAAGCTCGTCAGCGATCACGCTACAGAAGACGCCGTCTTCACTTTTGACGTCGGCACTCCTACAATCTGGGCGGCTCGTTACCTGAAAATGAATGGCAAGCGCCGCATGATTGGCTCTCTGTCACACGGGTCCATGGCAAACGCGATGCCACAGGCAATCGGGGCCCAGGCTGCTTATCCCGGTCGTCAGATCATCAGCCTTTCCGGCGATGGTGGCTTTGCCATGCTGATGGGTGACTTTTTGACGCTCGTCCAGCAGGACCTGCCAGTCAAGGTCATCATCTTCAACAACTCGACGCTTGGCTTCGTCGCGATGGAGATGAAGGCGTCGGGTTTCCTCGAAACCGGAACGACCTTGAAAAATCCAAATTTCGCAGAGTTCGCCCGATCTGTAGGCGTTCATGCAATCCGCGTCGAGGATCCCTCCGAGTTGGAGGATGCGATCAAGGATATTCTGGCGTATGACGGGCCGGCGCTTCTAGATGTAGTCACCAACACTCAGGAGCTTTCCATGCCACCACAGATCAAGGCGGAGCAAGTGAAAGGCTTCAGCCTTTGGGCGCTGCGTACGGTAATGAACGGCCGTGGCGACGAACTCATTGATCTGACGCTTTCGAATTTCCTGGAGCGCTGACATGATCCTTGAAGCAGCACTTGAGCGACCGATCAAAATCGGCACCCTAAGTGTAATCTTTCCGGACGGGACGGCCAAGGCTCTTCGGAACGGGCGGCGAGCCTCGGGCATCAATGGCGATCTGACGCAAAAGGCGTAGGGTCGGGCTGGCGAGAAATCGGGCGTTGGCCTTAGGTGAAGCCTATATGGATGGCGACGTCAAACTTGGCGATCGGGATCTTTTTGGCACCCTCGATTTTCTGGCGATGAACTCGATTACCGCGGTAGCCGTCCCTTCGAAAAATTTATGACACGCAGAATTACAATTTATGCTTCTGTCATAGACGCTAGCGGATCGACCACATTGAAACGGAGGCATCGGCAAAAAAGAATAGGGCAACGTGAACTGCGGACGCCTCCGCGACTCACGTTCGCTAAGTAACGGTGAGTATAGCACAGCGGCACAGGTGGTGCCCGCCACAAAGCGAGAGATAATTCGCTAGCGGATTTGCTTCGACAATTCTCGCTACGCAGCGGCTTCGGCGCCTTTATTTGCCGGACTGGTCGTCAACGGAAGCCGGAAAATCATCGTGGTACCAGAGGAATTTGTGCTGCCAATGCTCAGGCCCCCGCCATGGACCTCGGCAATTGTCTTGCAAATCGCAAGACCCATGCCGAGACCCTTGTCCTTGGTGGTGAAGAAGGGATCGAAGATGGAGTCCCTTGCCGATGCAGGTATGCCGGTTCCGGTGTCAGAAACGGCGAGGATCACGAAGGTATCGCGGACCTCGCTTTCGACTCGGAGACAGCGGCCACCCGATTGCGGCTCCATCGCATCGAGCGCGTTGGTCATCAAATTGAGGACCACCTGTTGAACTTGGATCGGATCGGCGAAAACAGAGCTACCTTCGGCGAGCACACATTCGATTTCAACCCCGTCCGCACGGCTGTCCGTCTCGACAACTGTGAGGACGTCTTTCACCACGTTGTGCAGGTCTAGGAATTCGAGATTCGCCGGCGCCTGCTTCGCAAGCGAACGAAGGGCGGAGATTATGTTGCTCGCCCGCACACCTGACTGTTCGATTTTTGTGAAATTCGTGATTGCATTCTGAACCTGCGGGACCGGTTGCTTTAGCCAGCGGATGCCAGAATTGGCGAATGTAACGATAGCAGACAGCGGCTGGTTGACTTCATGAACGATCGAGGCCGCCATGCCCCCCAGAACGCTGACATGGGAATTCTTGATGAGTTCGGCGCGAGCACTTCCACGGGCCATGTCCTGGCTCTTCTGAGCGGCGCTGCCTCGCTGGTGCTGCTCCAACTGTCCCTTCAGGCGGAGAGCTTCCGTGGTTGCGACAACAAAGAGCTCGATGGCCTGTTCGATTTCGAGCGAGAAGGCATCGCTGAGTGCGTTGTTCTCCAGATAGAGAATGGCGAAAACACGATCCTTGTCCTTGAGGGGAACGCAAAGAAGCGACCTGACTGGGCATTCCTTTAAGGCTAATGCATGCGCGTCGCCAGCCTCGGTCTGTGCGTCGCCGTATCGGAGCGAAAGTGCAGATTCCACCACAAGCCTGACGATCGTGGCAGGGGCCATCTCGGCAGTCACGCGGGTCTTTTCTGTTAAAACATTCGTGACGCCATCACGAAGGCGCGTGCTCGCGATGATGGAGAAATCGTCGCCATCGACACTGATGAGTTGGCCGCGCATGGCGCCAGAATATTTCACTGCGGCAACGATAAGATCCGTCGTGAGCGAGTCGGATCTTTCGATTGGCTGAATAACGCGATCCGGAAGCTCGATATCGACAGGAACAGAAAAGACCTCGGCAAATTCAGCCCGTAGTCCGTTAGCCAACTGGTCCGCACCCCATTTCTGGTAATGGGCCTGGGCCTGTCGGATATGGCCAAAGGCGGCAAAAGACAGGCCAGTCTCAAGGGAAAGTCTCCCGGCCCGCTCATGTACAAGAGCGAGCTCGTGCCAGAAGCCCGCTTCCTTTGCAGCCTTGATCGAACGCTCATACTGGCGAAGCGCTTCGATCGTGTCGCCAGCGGAGAGTGCGGCTTCGGCGTCCACAAAAGCAAGCTTGTTTTCGAATGTCGCGGGGTTCCGTTCGGCCAGAACGCGCAATATGTCACGGTCATCGTTGCTGGGGTTACCTACGCCGGTCATCTGGTTTGCCAAGGCCGAATAAAAATGGAGATCCGCAACGTGGATATGAGCGGGGGTCGTCCATTTCCATTTTCTCGCCTGAGCAAACGATTTCATGGCGAGTTCGATCTGACCACGATAGAACTGTGAAATGCCTTCGAAGAGGTGGCCCCAAAAGATCAGGGGAGACATTTCGGATGCTGTGTCCGAGGTCGCAAGTGCCAGAATCATGCCTGACTCGACACTGCGATCTCTTAAGCCCTGAACGAATGCGAGCTGAACCTGCAGGATCCGGATGACCTCCTCGAAGCCAACACTCCGCGCCATTGCGATGCCGCGGTTGGCTTCGTTGGTCACCACGGAGAGCGGCGCTCCCATGGAGAGCAAATCCGAGACGATGTGGTTGGTCGCATAGCATGCCATGCTGATATCGCCGCTGTTCCTTCCCTGTTCGAACGCCTCTTTGGCGCGAGCCAGCGAGTAGGAAAGAGGCTTTAGCCAGACCGATACCTGGTCGAGCGCGACCAGAGCCGAGGTCCGATACGCGCTATAGGCATGCGTGCCCGAAAGCGCCACCCCCGCCTCGGCCATAGCCAGAGCATTCTCGTAGTCGCCATATTCGCTGGCAAGGCAAACTCCGCACCAGGCGAGACCATAGCATGTTGCGTCGCAGACACCGTGTTCGGCCGACAGTTCGACAATTTTCGCTGTGTGTAGGAATTTCAAACCGTCATCGGAAAAAAACGATGATTGCAAAGTTGCCAAGAGACCCACAGCGACAGCGATCGTGTCGTCCGAGAGGCGTGCATGTTCTCTGATCGTGGGTAGCGACAATCTTTCGACTGCAGCCGTTACCGCCTCATATGCGGCATCGAGTTCTGCCTTTGTGGGCTTTCGCGTAAGCGAGATGCCAAGCAGTCTCAGACCGGAAAGAGCCACTTCGATTGCTTGCTCGAACTGTCCCCGCAATATAAGCACTGCGGCACGCAGACGCGCAGCTCGAGCCTGATCTGCTGGCGAGCCGGCGTAAGCAATAAGGCGATCGAGCTCTTGGTCGTCGATAGCTGCTCCAAATTGATCGACGAGGATAGCGCAGCGAAGCTCGGCAAATCCCCAATGATATCTGTCCGAGGACTTGGAGAATGAAACGAGTTCCATACCCTTTTCGGCATAGCGAAGCGCGCCATCCAGTGAGCCGACCGCTTTAGCGATCTGGGCGGCTTTTATAAGAGCAGCAAGCGCAGGCTCAAGGCCTGCAAGCAGAATGGGACTGGTTCGAGCCTTCACTATCTGTTCGGCTACGGCAAGATGTTGGTCTGTTCCCGCGGCGTTTAGCTCCAGCATGCTTTTTGCGATATAGGCGTGCCTGGATGTCTTGTCATCCTTACTAAGAGCACCGCGGATATGCTCCCGAACCGAGTCGTGGGAGAATTGGCACCAATTCCCGTCGATTTGGACCAGCCCAAGGGTTTCTGCTGGCTGTAGCGATTGCTTGAGGGCGCTGATTGAAACCTCGGCAGCAGAGCACAGAACGCTCTGCTCGCTTGTAAAACCGACGCAGGCGGCAAATTGGAGAACCCGCCTCGTCTCCGATGGAAGTTCGGCGACGAGGCCGCTCAGCAGCGAGTTCAGGCTCCAGTTCTTCTGATCAGAGACGAACTGAGCCAGATCCGGTGTGGTCTCAGCCCGATTAAGTACATTCAAGATGAGCTGTATATGGAACGGGTTCCCTCCTGCAACGGACTGGACAAGGCGCGCCAATGGGCCGGTTGTCTCCCCATATCGCTGGGCGGAAATCAGCCCCTCCACAGCATCGAATGCAAGCGTCTTGAGGAGAATATCGGTAACCCGAACAGCAGTGTCACCGAGAAAATTCTGCAACCCAACTTCTCGAAATTCCGACGTGTAATCGGTCCGATAGGTACCGACGATCAGCATGTCCCGAAAGCCGCGCTCGGACAAAGCCCGCATCAACTGGATCGAGCTTTCGTCGAGCCAATGGAGATCGTCGACAAACAGGACGAGAGGAGTGGTTGGAGAGCTGCTCGCTTGGATCGCGTCGATCAGGTGATCCTTTACCCGATTGGTTGTCGATGACGTCACCGCGTCACGAACAGATGCAAGCTCTTCGATTTCCGATGCGGGGCGAAGCTGGCGAAGCGCCTTCAGGATCGCACTGTAGGGTACTCGTTGGAATGCTTCGTCGGCCTTGCCGACAGCGTATTTGATATATTCGTTTGCGTTCAGAAACGCGTTGACGACTGACGTCTTCCCGAAACCGGCGGCACCGCCGATCAAAACGATTTCGCCGAAACCAGTCTGCGATACCCTATCATAGGCCTGAAGAAGCACGTCGAGTTCGGTTTCCCGACCAAAGATTTGCCGGTTTCCAAGAGCATAAGTCATCAGTTTCCCATCGGGTATAGGCTTGCAAAGCAAGCCGACAAAACATCTCGGCAAAGCGTTGTCAAAGCGATTTTGCATCGCAGCAATAGTTTTGGTGAGCCTTATTCAAAGGACATGCATATCGTTCAACGCCACCTGGAGAAGGGGCTTGTTGCTGGCAGGTTGATCGTCTGGCTTTGGATATTTTCACCGCCCTGATTGTGCCGTCGACGGTGTCCACAACATTCAACGCGACCATACCGATATCGCATAACGGGTTGGGCAGGGGCTGGAGTGAATGACATGCGGGGCCCCGGTATCGCCGTCAAGGAGGGCAATCTAACCTATCTGGGCAATTGCTAAAATCACCCGATGGCCGGGCAGATCGCCGCTGCTGCCGCGCACAATCTTTTGCCCATTTACCTCTTTGAAAACTCTGGCGAGGCACTGGACGTGTGATGCTCGAAGATCGGGCATGTCTGCCAACTCGACCAGCACGGCGTCTGGTCCCGACATATCCTGATTTGACGGGCCGAGCGCCAGTGACTTCCCCATGCCACCAGCGTAGCGGTTGCTGACCACGACCTTCATCGGCAGTCCTGCGAGCGCCGCCTGAACCTCGGTGACACAGAACGCCCACTATTGCCGTCGGCTTTGCTTCAACCAGTGTCATCGCCTATCGCCGCACCAACGGAATGCTGTCAAATTCAACAAACGGTTTGTATAAACCTGCTGCCATCCTGCCCGATCGACCAGCCGCCAACAGAACCGCTCCAATCTTATCATCGGTGCCTTGATCCTCGCGATTTCGGACGCCGCGAAACCTTCTGATGCCAAGCGATCACATCGCTTCCGATTGGTACGGGTGCTGCCCAGCGCACCCGCATAAAACGCCTTAGATCGCAGATCCATCGCAAGGAGAGGCGTTTCCGCATCGATATCGTCATGCAGAACCGCGGCCGTGGTAGACGGACCTATCAGCTGTGGGAGTTCCTCGGTCCGGCCCGGATCCACGACTATGACATAGACATTTGCCGCTCTTGCGAGGCGCGCGACCGCAGAGCAATGTTCGAGGGCTTGAACGCAATCTCGTCTGCCCCCGAAACGCCTTTGCTGGGACTCGTCTCCACTGGGCGGATCTGTGTTTCATTGTTATCTTCACCGTCGCTCGAGACGCCTTCGAAGGGCACCGTGGCGAGCGTCGTAGAAATCAGACGTTTTTGCCATTACCGTTCCGATTTGCTTGAAGAATGACAGACCGGGTGTCGCGCGCGAGATTGGAACAGACGATTCCGGACGGTGAAAGCTCAAGATTGATCCGGACCCGTCGAGATAGGGTGCAGCCCTTCATTCAATGTCGAGGGCCCCGAGCGTTTCTTTGGCAATCGAGGACGCGCTGATAGCGGCGGGGAAGCCACCATAAAAGGCGAGATGGGTGATCACCTCGCTGAGCTCTTCCTTGCTGAGGCCATTCTCGATAGCGCGGCGCAGGTGCGCGCCCAGTTCGCCTGGTCGATACATAACAACCAAAGCTGCAACGGTGATCATGCTGCGGTCGCGCTTTGACAGGCCTTCGCGTGCCCAAACCTCTGAGAACAACGGATCGTCGACAAAATCGGAGAGCGCTGGCGTGAAGGCCTTGGCCATGTCGCGGGGGCGGATCTGCTTGGACATCAGGGTTCTCCGGTTGATTTTGGATCGTCTCAAGCCTACGTCTCGCCATCCAAGCCGGCCATTGAGCCAAAGTCTGGCTAGGACTACACCTTTGTATAGGTGATGTCCTTTGCCGGCAGAGGCTACGTTTACGAAGAATAGTACTGTGCGGAAGGCTCTACGAGGTTACGACGGCCTTACCAAGCTGCCGTTGCGTGCACCCTACCAGCGCGACTCAGCATTTTTGCCTTGGAGCAAGCGCTCCGTACGACGTTCGCCCTCCTGGAAAATCCCTCTTGGTAACTGGTACGATAGCCAGGGCTATCAGCCAGCCTTGAACACGACGACTTTGGAGTACGCTACATGTCTATCACTTACACAATCGGCCGGCACGACCGCGGCTAGGCCTATTAGTTGGAGGAACATTGTCGGAGTTTTTCTCCTCCCACGATCTGACCATGCAAGCGGCGCAAAATGGGGCGGCTCGTCAGCCTGTGGGCGGTAGAGACATCCTCATCACTTGAGAAGTGCCCGGCGGTCGCTGGTACACCGAGCTGGTCGACGGCGAAGATCGGCCGGAAACAATGGTTGTTGGTGTGTCTTCTTAAATGAACCGGCTTTGCCATTCGAAGATTTAATTTCGAGTTACGGTGCAGTGGCTATTTTACTGGGTGTCGCCTTTGAGGGTGAGACAGCTGCTTTTCTGGGAGGAGTCTTTTCCGATCGAGGCATGGTGCCTTATTAGGAAGCTGCGGCCGCTGCAACTGCGGTTCGTGGATAGGTGACCAGACCCTGTTTTATGCTGGTCGTTACGCCAATCGTTTCCCATTCGGGCACCGATGCATGCGACACACGCCGAGCGGGTGAAAGCACTTTTGGTCGCTCACCCTGACGCTCTCATCTTTTCATTTCGTTTCATTTTCGGCTTTCGAATGATAAGTGCTGTCACCACCCGTCTTTCCGGTGTGCCCCCGTTTGGTTTTTTCACTATCAATCTGGTCAGTGCTTTGGTCTGGGGCATAGTCGTGACGACCGCCGGCCTTTTTTGCAAACGCGATCGAAACAGCTTTTGGCCATTTGGGCCTCTACCCTAACCTCGTTGTTGCGCTGGTGATCGTTCGAATCGTTTGGGCACTGGTCATTTGTCTCACACAAAACGAGCCAGCACCTCCAGGCCGAGCTGCGTATGGCGGCAGAAGATAAGCCACGCTGTGCAATCATCCGCAACATCTGGCGTGCCCTGGATACCTGAGCGCGAAATCGGAGACACCGCCACAAGCCGGGCGCAATCAAGACCCTGTCAGGCAGCCTGCGACAGTGCAGGGGAACCAATGCCTCAGATCGCGGCGACGGCGTCTTGCAGCAGACACCTCACCTGGCCAGCGACCGTCTTGAGGTGGGGATTGTCGATCGCTTGCATCGAGGCGACGGGATCGATGGCGCTGACCATGATGGTCCCTTCCTCCAGCGATCGCACGATCACATTGCAGGGCAGCATGGCGCCGACCCTGGGCACCATCTTCATCGCCTCAAGCGCCATCATCGGATTGCAGGCGCCGAGAATGAGATAGTCAGCTACATCGACGTCGAGCTTCTTCTTCATTGTCGCTCGCACATCGATTTCGGTTAGCACACCGAATCCTTTGGTCGACAGGGCCTCCCTCGTGGCTGCGACCACAGCGTCAAATGGCATGCCTTTGATTGTCTTATCGAGTGTATAGGCCATGATCTCACTCCCTGGCGACCGGCGCATGCCGATCTTGTTGCCGGTGTTGGACCCACACCGGAGTATATCCTCTGAGGGTCGCGCACCTCCTAGACGGCGGTGCCCACCAGCGCGCCAATGCCTGCCGTCAGCGCCATGGCAAAGGCACCCCAGAAGGTGACCCGGATTGTGGCTTTCATCACGTCTGCCCCGCCAGCCTTGGCGCCGATGGCTCCAAGCAGCGCGAGAAACAACAGCGAAGCAGCCGAGACGAGCCAGACAAGTTGGTCTGCCGGCGCCAGCCACACCATTGCGAGCGGCATCGTGGCACCGACAGCAAAGGTCAGCGCCGATGTCAGGGCAGCCACGATCGGTCTCGCAGTGGTGATCTCGGAGATGCCGAGTTCTTCGCGGGCATGCGCCTCAAGCGCATCCTTCTGCATCAACTGCTCGGCCACCCTTCTGGCCAGATCGATATCGACACCGCGTCTGGCATAAAGTTGCGCCAATTCTTCTCGCTCCAGATTGGGTTGGCTCTCAAGCTCCAGTCGTTCGCGGTTGAGATCGGCCTGCTCGGTGTCCGCCTGGGAGCTTACCGAGACATATTCGCCCGCCGCCATCGACATGGCCCCTGCCACAAGTCCTGCGATGCCGGCGATCAGAATCTCGGAACTCCCCGCAGCAGAGGCTGCCACCCCGACGATCAGGCTTGCGGTCGACACGATGCCGTCATTGGCGCCGAGAACGGCCGCTCGCAGCCATCCTATCCGGGAAACGAGATGCGTTTCGCTGTGAAGGCTCCTCATAAGGCCCTCCGGATGACGCCATCAAGGCGAGCTGCGAGAGCGATGGTGTTGGAGATCGTACCGTATTTGCGGACGTTCTTGTGCAGGAGTTCGAGCCGCTGTTCGCTCTCCTCGGTATCGACCAAGAGTTCGTAGTCGATGGAGACGATACGCGGCAGATCATCCTGCCGGACGGCATGAAGCATCACTTCGACACCATCGAGAGAGAAATCGAGGAGGGGCAGGACGCGCTCGATCCCCTTGATCATGCAGGCTGCAATCGACGCCAGCAACAGTTCGGCCGGATTGAAGGCGTCGACCGGGCCGGTCAGTCCGGTAGCAAGCCTGATATCTGCATTCTCTGTGCGCGCCACGCTCTCGCTGGGATCAATCCGCCGTGCCGAGATTCTGTATTCAAGCATCGCAAGTCCTCCCTCATGTGACCCTCTTGGAGGAACACGAGAGACACCGTATCATCTGACCTCATGCGGGACTTGATCGACGTCAAGACAAGGGAAGACCGACAACCACCAAGATCATGAGGCTTGCTGCAAGGACAGCATAGCATATGCAGTTGGGGCAGACTAAGACCTCGGCGGGACAAGCTCTAGCCACTGGATGCAGATCAGCACGAAGGTCACAGTTGCAAACAGAGCCAGTGTGTCTCACGAGGTCAGTTCGCCTGCCCCCTCCGGCGGTATTGCGGTTGAGAAGAAGAGGATCAGCATCATGCCGATCCCGGTGGCGACAATCGGCGTACCCGTCTACCTACTGACCCGACCCAACACCGGCTGGAGGTTTGCATGTTGCGCCAGGCCTACCCGTGTGATCATTATTATCGTACGCGCGATGATGCTGTTCAGCGTCGCGACGACGGCGCTCGCGCTCAGACGGTTCGTATCCTTTCAATGGGAGGCCTGAAAGCGACCTCCCATCGGATGAAATTAATCAGACCCACGTCGTTATGAGTCAACGGGGAAGTCGGTCGAGACCGAGACGGTGCGCCATTCGGAGAGAATGGCGTTGTCCTGTGCATGCTTCTTTTCGATCGCTGCGACGGTATCACTACCGAGCGGGAGGCGGACCGGCGGATTGGGGGCGTCAGCGAAGGCGATCAGGACCTCTGCCAGTTTTTGAGGGTTGCCCGGCTGGTTGTGGCTGAGTCCGGCCGCTATCGTGCGGACCTTGCCAGCGGTCGCTTCGTAGTCGCCAATGATATTGCCGCTCACCGACAAGGACGAACCGTCGAGGAAATCCGTGCGGAAATAACCCGGCTCGATGACGGTGACACGGATGCCAAGCGGCGCCAGTTCGTCATGCAGGGCTTCGCTCAGCCCCTCGACGGCAAATTTCGTCGAGGAGTAGACCCCGAAACCTGCTGCGCCGCGATAGCCGCCGATCGACGAGATATTCAGGATGCGGCCGGAACGAGCCCGGCGCATGAAGGGCAGGACGGCGCGGGTCACGTTGAGGAGACCAAAGACGTTGGTGCGGTATACAGCCTCGACCTCAGCCACGGTTGCTTCTTCGACGGCACCCAT
>NZ_LMFF01000019.1:0-214140 GCF_001427205.1 Rhizobium sp. Root491 | reverse complement strand
AAGCTGATGCCAACCACAACAAGCGAGGTCAGGATCGTGGAATTCGTCTGATCCGTCAGATCGTCGCTGCCTTTTGCAACACCCTTGGCAAGCTTGTCGAGCAATGCCGTTATGATGGCTGACGTTCGTTGGATGGAGACGTCTGCGTGGGCGAGTTGCACGGCGGATTCCGCATTTCTGTTCGCCATTCCCAGCTCAACGGCCTTGTCGGTAATTTGCGCGATGGACTGGGATTGTGCGATCAAGGTATCGACAGCAGCGCTCTCTTCCGGAAACACTGTCTTGACATTGCCCAGCCGCTCCAGAAGCTCGCGTTTGCTGTCAATATAAGCCTGCTTGGCAACGTTGATTTCCGCAGCATTCGCATCGTAAGCCATGACCTGATAGGCGCCATATGCCAAGGCGACGAGATTACGGTTTGCCCGCGCAAGCTCCACCAGCGCAGCATTATCGCTGGCGATGAATTCGGAATAAAGCGTGTCGGCTTCCTTGTAACGCGTTGCCATTAACGCGGTGGCACCGAGACCGACGATGCAGAGTGGCAAAATGAGTGACAGGATTTTGGTGCGGATACGGGCATTTTGAAGAAAGGACACGGGAAACTCCTGAAATGGATGCCGCTCCTTTCCCGTGCCGGAGGTGTTCGGCAAAAATGACATTGCACGTCTAAAGCCTTCATCATCAAGGCCCCATCAGCCGGATCATCGGCCTTGTCGCAAACTGCATCATGCATCTGCCCCGCAGGGGGATGCCTGCCCTGAAATTTAGGCAAGCACCTGTTCCGGGAATCCGGCGGCTACGCAACAGACGGAAAAGACTGGCCGCAACAGGAAGAAGATCAAGAAACAGTACTTTATAATATTCTTTTATTTGCTTACCAATACAACAATTATACTTTAAAAATTTAGGATTCCTTTATGCCGCATGATCTGCTTCGAATTTGCGCGGGACAAAAAAAGGCAGGCCTTTCAGCCTGCCGCATGCATTTCCGATAGTGGCGTTGGGAGCGCTCGCGGTAGTGTCAGGCGGCCGCGCGCCGCAATGCCGTTGCAACCGTGTGGATATGGGCAGCGCCAATGCCGCAGCAGCCGCCGATCATGGTTGCGCCGGCATCCGCCCAGGAGCAGGCGAACCGCGAATAGACATCGTCGGTCAGGTCGGTGCGCGTGCCGTGCAGACCTTCATTGGCGGCGGAATCGCCCTGTTCACCTTCGAAGGCATTGGCATAAACGCCGATCTCAAGCGAAACGCCCTTTTCCGCAAAGACGGCGGATGCCGTTTCCACGGCGGCTTTCATGATTTCCGGCTTGCTGCAATTGAACAGAAGGGCGGCAGCGCCAGATTGCGCGGCCCATTCGGCAGCCGCCTTTACCGTTTCACCAGAGCGCAGCGCAGGCTCGCCGCCGCCTGTCGCGGCCGCATCGTCGTTCAACGTGAAGGAAATCCAGAACGGTTTGCCGGTTGCGGCCACGGCTTCCCGCACCGCTTCGCCTTCGGCGATCAGGCTCAGCGTCTCACCCAGCCAGACATCGACGAAGGGCCCGAGATTGTCGACCAGCACCTTCAGATAGTCCTGCACCCTCGTGGCATCGAAATTCTGCGGCTCATAGGAGCCGAAGATCGGCGGCAGCGAACCGGCCACCAGCACGTCGCGGCCGGAGGCATCCGCAGCCTCGCGTGCCAGCCTGCCGGAAAGGGCGATCAGCGATGCGCCATCCTTCTGGAAACGCTCCTCGCCGATATGGAACGGCACCAGCGCATAGGAATTGGTGGTGACGACATCGGCACCGGCCTCGATGAATTCCTGATGCACCTGCCGCACGATATCAGGTGAATTGATGAGCGCCAGCGCCGACCATTCCGGTTGTTTCAGCTCGGCGCCGAGCCGCTGCAATTCGCGGCTCATGCCGCCGTCGAGAATACGGATAGTGCCCATGTTCATGCTCCTTGAACGGTTTACCGCCGGACCGGCACCTGCTGTTCGATGAGACCGAAGCAGCGGGCAATTATGGCGGTGAGAATGAGATAGAAGACGGTGACGACGATCAGCGGCTCATAGACGAGCAGCGTGTCCTGCCGCACCTTGTAGGCCACGGCATAGAGGTCCATCACCGTCACGGTAAAGGCAAGCGGCGTGGCTTTGAGCTGCATCACCACCTCGCCCGCAATTGTCGGCAGCGCGATGCGGATGGCGCGCGGCAGCCAGATGCGGCGAATAAGGGTGAAACGGCCCATGCCGAAAGCCCGGCCCGCCTCCAGCTCACCCTTTGGCACAGCCAGCAACGCGCCGCGCAGAACCTCGGCCTCATAGGCCGCGTAATTCAGTGTGAAGCTGACGGCGGCGAAAAAGAAGCCCTCGCGCAGCACCGGCCACATGAAACTCTGACGCAAGCCGGGGATCATCGGCAGAAACGAGCCGACGCCATAATAGAGCAGCCAGAGCTGGATCAGAAGCGGTGTGCCGCGAAAGAAGGTGCAATAGGCGCGCGCCAGAATTTTTGTCACCCGCCCGCCGCTGACCTGCGCGAAGGCAAGCCCGATAGCGAGAAGAAAACCAATGCTGACGGAGATCACGAGCAGCGCCAGCGTTTGCCAGGCACCGGACAGAAGCAGCGGCCAATATTTGGCGATCCATGAAAAATCCATGCAGCTTCCCCTTTATGCCAACGCCGGCTGGCCGCGCCGCACACGGCGCTCCAGCAGCGAAAAGACGAGGTTGGAAACCAGCGTAATGGCAAGGTAAAGCAGGGCTGCGGCAAGAAAGAACAGGAAATATTGCTTGGTGCTGGCCCCCGCCAGCCGTGTCGCAAGCGCCAGTTCCTGATAACCGACAACCGCCACCAGCGCGCTATCCTTCGTTACCGCAAGCCAGAGATTGGCAAGGCCCGGCAGGGCGTTCGGCAACAGTGCCGGCAAGACCACACGGCGGAAACGCAAGGCCGGCGACATGCCGAAGGCGCGCGCCGCCTCGATCTGCCCGTTCGGAATGGCAAGGATCGCACCGCGCAGCACCTCGGTCATATAGGCACCCTGCACGAAACCCAGAACCGCAACAGCGGCAACGAAACCGTTGACTTCCAAAGGCGGCAGGCCTGCCAGTTGTAGCAGCCGGTTCAGGCCATCAGTGCCGGCGTAATAAAGCCCGACGATGAGGATCAGTTCGGGAACGGCGCGGATTGCCGTCGTGTAGAGATTGAGCAGAAGGCCAAGCGGCCTGTTGCCGGAGAGCTTGCCTAGTGCACCGGCAAGCCCGATGACGATGCCGATCAGATAGGCACCGGCGGAAATGGCAAGCGTCGACGCCGCACCCTTCAAAAGGGTGCCGCCCCATCCCGGAGGATAGGGTGACAGCAGTTGCAGCGTGGTTTCAAGGCTTGCCATTTATGTGACCGGTCAGGAGAAATTACTTACCGTAGATATCGAAGCTGAAGTATTTCTTGGTGATCTCGTCATACTTCCCGCTGGCGCGAACGGCGGCGAGAGCAGCGTTCAGCTTGTTCTTGAGTTCGGTGTCGTCCTTGCGAAGGCCGCCGGAAACGCCAAGGCCGAGGATTTCTTTGTCATCCGCAACGTTGCCCATGTCGGCGCAGCAATCCTTGCCGGCATCACTCTTCACGAAGGCATCGAGAACGAGCGAGTCGCCGAACACATAGTCGATACGGCCGGCTGCGAGATCCTGAAACGCCTCGTCCAGCGTCTGATAGGTCTTTTCGTCTGCGACAGCAGCGAAATATTTCTTGTAATATTCGGACTGGATGGTCGCGACCTGAATACCGATGGTCTTGCCCTTGACGTCTTCAGCCGCCGCACCCGGCTTTTCGCCCTTGGCGCCGATCAGCTTGCTCGGCGTCTTGTAATATCTGTCGGTGAAATCGATCACCTTCTGGCGCTCTTCCGTGTTCGACATGGACGACCAGATGACGTCGAACTTTTTGGTCTGCAAGGCGGGGATGAGGCCATCCCAGGAAAGCTCGACGATCGAGCATTTTTCCTTCATTTCCGCGCAGACGGCGTCCATGAGATCGATTTCCCAGCCCTGCCACTTGCCGCTGGCATCCTTGGCGAAGAAAGGTGGGTAGGATTCGTTCATGATGCCGAAGCGGACATCGGCGCTGGCGGTGAAGGCGGAAACCGCAAATGCCGTTCCGGCAAGCAGCGTGGCGAAGAATTTCATTTAAAGTCTCTCCTGTTAAAACAAACGGCGAAGCGAAACGGCCATCACGCCAGCGCGCCCGTAAATTCTCTGCAACGGGCGCTTACGGGATTGCCGAACACCTGCGCCGGTGGCCCCGCTTCCTCCACACGGCCCTGATGCAGAAACATCACCTCAGTGGAAACATCGCGCGCAAAGCGCATCTCGTGAGTAACGAGCAACATTGTGCGGCCTTCCTCGGCCAGATCGCGGATGACCTTCAGCACCTCGCCCACAAGTTCCGGATCGAGCGCCGAGGTGGGTTCGTCGAACAGCATCACCGCCGGCTCCACGCAGAGCGCGCGCGCAATCGCGGCGCGCTGCTGCTGCCCGCCGGAGAGGAACGCCGGATAGGCATTTTTCTTGTCGTAAAGGCCAACCTTGTTCAGCAGGGCTTCGGCCTTTTCCACCGCCTCCTGCCGCTTGACGCCGAGAACGTGAACAGGCGCTTCGATGACATTTTCCAGAACGGTGCGGTGGGCCCAGAGATTGAAATTCTGGAACACCATGCCAAGCCCTGTCCGCAGCTTTTCCACTTGCCGCCAGCTTTTCGGCACAGCCTTGCCGTCCCTGCCAATCTTCATGGCGATCTCCTCGCCATTGACGATGACCCGGCCGCGATCCGGCGTTTCGAGAAAGTTGATGCAGCGCAGGAAGGTACTCTTGCCGGAACCGGACGAGCCGATGATCGATATGACATCGCCTTTGTGGGCCTTCAGCGAAACGCCCTTCAAAACTTCGTGTGTGCCGAAGCTCTTGTGGATGTCATCCGCTTCGAGCGCACAGGCGCCTGTATCTGCCATTTATTGACCTTGCCGATCCGGTTCATTGCGTGTCGAGCAAAATGCGGAGCGGTTTTGCGACAGGACATGCATAACAACAAAGACTTAAGCCACGCATGTTTAGCGAAACCCGCTGCAAACGCGCGCAATATCAGGCTCTTTTACACATTTGAAACGAAAAATCATTTCAAAATATCATCCGCGAGCAACGATCTGCGCGATTTGCCCCTGATACGCCTCGCCACGCTGGCCGCGTTACTGCCAGTCAGGGCCAATTGCGGTTCCGCCTGCGCCTCATCCTCGACAAGGCTGGCATTCGCCTGCAAACGCAGGCCCATCACGGCAACGACGAGGAAAAACCAGACGAAACCGGTACTGAGGAAGAACATCGTTTCCAGAAAGCCGTAGAGCAGGACATAAAGCCAGACGCCGACATAGAGCTTCGTCAGCGGGCTTTTGCGCGTGGCCTCATCCATCTTGCCGAGATCGCGAAGCGGCATCAGACAAATCCACGTCAGCACCAGAATAAGACCTGGCACGCCGCTGCCAAGCACAAGGTCGAAATAGCCATTGTGGGAATCCGGCGCCGTCGTTGCCCAGGTATTGTTCTCGGTGAAGCTCGTCATCAGCGTGTCGCTGCGCCAGAAGGCCTGGTAGCCGTATCCGACGATCGGGCTTTGGCGGATATAATCTATCGAGACGGTCCAGATATCGGTTCTGCCGGTGAAACTGGCGTCGATCCCCAGTTTCGTCAGCATCTGTGAAAAGACCGGATCAACGGTCGTGCCGACGATCACCACGGCGAAGGTTCCCAGAAGCAGGGTCACAACAGCGTAACGCCATCTTGGCCAGCCCACGATGAACCAGCCCGTGGCGATGATAATCGGCATCAGGCCGAGCGCGGTCTTGCCACCCGACTTGACGAGAAAGATCAACGACAGCAACAGAACCGCCAGGCCGCCGATAAGGGACCAGCGCTTGCACAGATAAATCCCGACGATCATCAGCACCGCCATGATCGAGGCTGCCTCGTTCTTGTGACGGAAGACCCCGCGCCAGTTGCCCGCAAGGAGCGGCTCCAGCGCATCGCTTGCCTGATGGATCGACCGCGACGGCAGGACAGCAACGCCGAAATAACAGAGGAACAGGATGATCAGCGCGCATGTGGCAAGCAGCGTGGTGAAATGCCGCTCGGTGCGCGGCAATTGCAGGAAACAGCTGGCAAGCACGCAGATGATGGCGCACATGGCAAGCCGCCGCAGCGAAAACACCGGTGCGCCGCCCACCACTGAGGTGAAGATATACCAGCCGAAGATCGCGAGCATCAGCAAACGCGGCGTAAAGACAATGGAAGACGACCGCTCCTTTGCCATGAACGCCACGAAACTGATGAGCAGGATGATCGCGGTGAGCTGGTTGAGGAGGTTGGACCCGGCCGCCATGGCGGACCCCAGATAGGTCGAGGAAAGCGAGATATAGGGCGAGAAGCCGACCGTGAAATAAAAGAACGTCACATAGAAAAGTGCATTCCGCCAGGCAACACTCGCCTGCTCATCATGCGCTGCATCCATCAGGTAATTTTCTCTACCTTTTTCCATACGTTCTCACATCGTACCCGATGCTTCGTCTCGGTAACATGAATATCCCGTCAAAACCCTATTTTTTAGTTATTCATAATACACGGAGGAATAGTAATTCCATTATAGAGGAATGAAGCCCGGGAAATTGAAACGGAACCTGATTTTCGAAGTCAACATATGGATAAGGGTAGAATCTTGACCATATCAAACTTCATCTGTCAAATTTAAGTTGCTGATTTCCCTATTATTGGCTAGACATACGCCCTCGTAAAGGTTGCTTATATCTATTTGACGACAGAGATATTTCGCTACGTTAAGGATATACTGGGGTGATGATCCGAAATTCTGTTTAACGTATATTAACAACTCTGGATATATCTTTGGCTTGTTGATTTCATAAACGCGTAAATAGCTGGAAACCGACGGTGGACGTTCCGATACACACCAATATGGACGATAGCAACAACGAAGGGGTGACACAACGCCCGGTTCAGCCAGCTGCGCCCGGCGTTCGACCCATGCGCAGGGACGATCTTCCGGCTGTCGAGGTTGTGCTCAACAGCGCGTTCAAAAAGACCGGGCTTGATAGAAACTTCGACTTCGGCGCTTACGTCGAAACATTGTTTTTCAGCAGTCCTGTGTTTGATCCCGAATATGGCAGCGTTGTCTACGATGCTGGAGAGAGCGGGGTTACCAGCGTTATCCTTGCCGTCCCCATGCGGTTTGTCGCGAACGGAAAACCCATTACCGCAAGGTTGTTATGTGCTTTCGCGTCGAAAGGAAAACTCGGCGCACTCGGCGCCGCGCGCCTGTCCCGCGGCATGCGCGCGACGAAACACGATATGCTGTTTTCGGACACGGCCTCCCCCGTCAGCGCCGATCATTGGCTTGCGATCGGCGGCAGCATGTTGCCGATGGAAAGCCTGCAATGGCACAAGGCGCTCAAGCCTTTCAGCGCGATTGCCCTGCGCATGCCGCGCCGTTCGCAAGTAGTCAAATCCAGGCCCGGACTTATGGCGCTTGGATTTGTGGACCGTATCCTGCGATCGTGGAAAAAGGGCATAAGGCCCAATGAAGTTGCCGGCACCACGGTCAGACCGGTGGATTTCGAGACGTTCCGACGCAACGCGCTGACAATGATCGAGCGTTTTTCCGTCCGCCCGGAATGGTCCCACGAGGAATTCCACTGGCTGATCGAAATGAGTAAAACCAACGGCACCCTTGGTGAATTGAGCAGCCTGGCGATCGAAAATGCCGAAGGCCGCATCATCGGCGCTGCCCTGTTTTTCGGACAGGCGGGACGGACCGCCTATGTGCTGAACCTTGTCTGCGATGCCGGTCGCGAAAACGACGTGCTCGGTGCGCTGTTCCGCCATTTCGATGATGAGAACTATGCCCATGTCACCGGCATGTCGCAGCCGTTTCTCATGAACGCGCTCTACCGTCAGAACCACGTGACCTTCCATCATCGCGGTTATTTCTGCATGGCCACCCGGGATGAAGCCCTCCGGGATCGGGCGCTTGCCGGCGATATCTATATTGGCGGGCTAAGCTCGGAAAGCTGGAGCAAGCTCATCACAGATTTCTAAGGCCCTTGCGCCGGTTGTGAAGAAACTGCCGAGCCTTCTAGGCCCCAGTGAAGCGCTGGACATTCGCTGAAATCAGGTGACGCAGCGCCTTCGCGTAACGTTTGGAGCGCGTCTTGGCCGCAAGGGCGCTCGACCAGTCCACCATCGATCCGTTGATATCGAAATCTCCGAGCTGGCCTTCGGGAACGTCACCCTTTTCGATGCGCTCGACGATGGAGCCCAGCGCCGCGTAAAACTCGGGCGAGCGATAGGGCGGATGCAGCGAATACATGCCCTTGCCCGTGCCGAGAAAATCAAGCCGGTATACGCCGATGCGCATCATATTGTCGCTCAGCACCTCTTCGGCAGGCATTGAGACCGGTTGCTGATTATAGGCATAGGAGCGGATGCGCCGTTTGACGTCGGGTCTCAGCAGTTCGAGCGAGCCGATACGCTTGGCGAAACGGTCCATGTCGATCATGAACAGGCGGGTGGAAACGGTCGCGAACCGCCATGTGGGAACGCGGCTCGGCAGCTTGCGCGGTTCGGGAATGTTCTTCACCCCCGGCATGCCGACATGGCGGGAGATATCGAGATCGCCGCGCACGGTGGGCGGCCCGGAAAACGGCGTGATGCAGAGCGCGTCCGGATTGGCCTTCTGCAGCGCAATGGCTTCGTTGAACCAGCTCTGGCTGCCGCCGCCAAACATCATGTCGCTGTCCATATGCAGCACATAACGGGCGTTGGCACGTTTCAACCCGTGGAAATAAACATGGAAAGGCCCGCCGTCGAAAGCCTTGGCGGGATAAGGAACTGGCGAGCGCGAAAAGAACGTCTCCGCCACCGCACTGCGCGCCGCATCGCTATAGTCGGCAATATCCACATACAGATGCGGATAGTTGGCCTGCATTTCCTCCAGCATGTCAAACAGGCGTTTGCTGGCGGCCTCGAAACCGTTGCCCTTGTAGCGGCCGGCTCCAACCTGGCCGGTATCCACCGTCAGGAGAATACGGTCCACCTGCCCGCCCCAGACCCGCAGCTGATGCGGAACGGTCAGGGCCGCATGCGGTGCGTCGAAGGGATGCAGATTGATTTGCAGCGCCTTTTGTACGGGAGGAAGCGGCATTTCAGCAGTCATAATTACGCACCACGGTTCCGGAATTCATTGATGACGGCCATCATGGGTTTTTCGTTGAAGCTCCAGTCGAGCGGCAGCGGCCGGTTCGCGGTGCCATCCCGGCGGGGATAGGCCCAGCGGATCCAGGTATATTGGTCCGAAATGCCCCATGTGGTGATGGAGGAAAGCGGGCCGCCTTCGCACGCCGCTTCGAGAAAATCGCGGACCTGACCGTTTATCAGCATGTCGCGCTCGGCTTCCGGGGCGGGAAGCGTCTGGTCCATCGCATCCAGTTCCGTCACCAGAACGGCAAGACCATAACTGCGCATTTCCTTGGTAAAGGCGGCAAGCTCGTCTTTCGCAATGGGCCAGCCACCGCGCAGATGCCCCTGCAGGCCGATAGCGTTGATCGGAGCGCCTTTCTCTAGCAACTCGAGAATGAGATTGCGGAAGGCCGCGCGCTTGGCCGGCGATTTCTCGACCGCAAATTCCACATCATATTCGTTGAGGACGAGCTGGGCCTTCGGATCGACGGAATGGGCGATGTCAAAGGCCTTTTTGATGGCGTCCGGGCCTGCGCCATAATACCAGGCGTCGCGGCGCGAGCGCACATTGCCGGGCACGTCGGGGATAGGCTCATTGACCACATCCCAGCTGTGTATCACGTCCTTGTACCGTTCCATCACCTTGACGATGTGGGTTTCCATCAACTTCTCGACCTTCGCGCCGCTGCCGATGCTGGCAAGCCAGGGCGCGTTGGAAGCGTACCAGATAAGCGGATGACCATGCATGGTGAGTTTGTTCTGGCGCGCGAAGTTCGCAAGCGCATCGGCAGCGGCAAAATCGAACACCTCTGCCGAAGGCCGCATAACCTCCCATTTCATCTCTGTGACTGGGGTGATGCGCGAGCAATATTTGACCACCGCTTCGCCGATGCGGCTATCGGCGGTAAGGTCCGGCAGATAGATGGCCGCACCGTAAGGGGCAATCTTTGTCGACGTTTTCCTGGTCGCGGCAACGCCCTGCCCGGCCATGGCATGCAACAGGCCCGCGCTTGCAGCGCCACCCAGAAAATTCCGCCGCCCGATCCGCATTCGCCCGCCTCCACAACCCCGGCGCATCGGCCCGAAAATCGAAAGCGATTTTCGAAAGGGACGATGCGCATATCACAACTGTCAGAACGTCATTGATGCGTCCCAATGGCCGCACGACGCTCTAATTCTCAAAACATAACATCTTGATCATGCCAAAAGGATATTAAAGATTTGCAAGGTTAACTGACGCTATACCACGTCACAATTGGCGCAAGCCGGCTTAATCCGGTAGTAACTTCAGTGTGAGAATTATTGACCCGCCCCTGATGGAGTAAAAATATTGGTTTCCGTCTCGATTGTCATTCCCGTTCGCAACGGCGAGCGTTACATCGTGGAAGCGATCGAAAGCGTGTTGTCTCAGGGGAAAACCGTTTGCGAAGTGCTCGTTGTCGATGACGGCTCCACCGACACAACGGCGCAAAAGGTGCAAAGTTTCGCCGATCCCCGCGTAAAACTGCTGGCCCGGCCGCAGGGACGGCAGGGCGTTTCCGCCGTGCGCAATTTCGGCCTGTCTCAGGCGCGCGGTGAATGGACGATGTTTCTCGATGCCGACGACCGCGTGAAGCCGGGCGCGATCGCTGCGCTGTGCGCCGGCATCTCCGGACCGGATGTCGTTGCCGTCTACGGCGATTATGAGCGCATTGACGAGAATGGCGCCAAGATCGGACGGCGCAACCTCATCAGACGGCGGGAAAAACCTGATGGTTTCATCCTCCAGCCGCTTTTGGGCGGAAACTTCATCGTCAATGGCGGCATCATGCTGGTCAAAACCCGCATCTTTCAGGATTTTGGCGGTTTCGACGAGACATTGCGTTATGCGGAAGACTGGTATGGCTGGTGCCGGCTGGCTGCCTCCGGCCGTTTCGCCTATCTGCCCGGCCGCCACGTGCTGGATTACCGGGTGCACAGGACAAGCGTGATGATGAACCGCCTTCTGACCTTCCGGGATTGCGAACCGGCGATCGAAGCGGTGTTTTCCGATCCCGCCATCGTCGCCGCCATTGCGCCGCAGGAATTGCGCCGGCTTCGCCGCAAATCCGAAAATCACATGAATGCCTATACCGTGGCGCAGGCCTTTCGCGCCCGGCGCTATCGCGAGGCCTTTTCGGCGCTTGCCGATACATTTGTCAATCGCCCGCGCCAAAGCCTGCGCGCCGTCGTGTTTTCCGCCGCAGCCCTTGCCGGAATTTAGGAGTGTCCATGTCCGAAATCATGCCGGAAGCGGTGGTGTGCATTCCGAGTTTCCGCAGGCCTGCAGGTTTGCAGAAGACGCTGAACTCGCTGGCAGCCCAGAAGGTCGATTTCCCCTTCGCCATCGTCGTTGTCGATAATGACGGGGTGGGCCAGGCGGGGCTGGCCGTCGCGCGCGCTTTTCTTGCCGAGAGCGGAATGATGGGCCAGACGCTGGTCGAGCCGACGCAGGGCAATTGTTACGCCATCAACACGGCATTCCGCACGGCGCGGCAGAGCTATCCATCCGCGCAGTGGTTTCTGATGATCGATGACGACGAAGCGGCCTCGCCCGTCTGGCTCGCTGAAATGGTCTATGCCGCAAAATCCTTCGGCGTCGATATCGTCGGCGGGCCGGTCGATCGCGAATTCGATGCCCCCGCACCCAAGGCGGTTCTGGCACACCCGCTGTTCGGCTCCATCGAGGCGCCGACCGGCGTAGTCGATCAAATCCATGGGTCCGGCAATTGCCTGATCTCAAGGCGGGTTTTCGAAACGCTGGAAAAGCCGGAATTCGATGTACGGTTCAATTTCCTTGGCGGCGGCGACATGGATTTCTTCACCCGTTGCCGAAAGGCGGGTTTCAAATTCGCCTGGAACGCTCAAGCCCTCATCATCGAATATGTGCCGGAAAACCGCATGGCGCCGCGCTGGATCATGGAGCGCTCGCTCCGAACCGGCATCATCAATTACAGCATCGACCGCGCCCGACGCCCCGGCCTGAAGGGCGGGCTGCTGCTTGCCGCCAAAAACGTCGTCAGCCTGTGCCTGTCACTGGTCCGCGCCGTTTCCGCATTCCTGAAAACCGGTGCGCTGCTGCCCGCCACGCATCCACCGCTTATGTCCATCGGCCGCGTCATGGCGAGCCTCGGTATTACGCTCACGCCCTATAAGGCGCCGGCGAAAAAGGCCTGAACACGGGCTCGTCCGGCAGTTAATCTCAGCTTTTCAGCTCAGGGTTTTTTCCCTGCGCAAAGAGATCCCATTCACATGCCGTTTCTGGGAAGCGAATGACGAAAAAACGGCTGCAAGAATGAGAAGCGGCACAAGAACCGGCCAGAAGAAACAAAGGATGATACCGGTCACCCGGTAAAAGTCCCAATCCTTGTCGCGGCGGGCGCCTTCTATATAGGTCATGGCAAGAGAAGTAACGGTGCCAATCCCATATACGAAAAGAGAAATGGACGTAATTACCATCGCTGTCCTCAATATATTTCTGATTCGAATAAATATGTAATATCCGCTCAGTGTACCGCCGTTACGCCCACTTGCAACGATTTTCGGCGGAAAGACACCTCCACCCCGATACGTTAGAGCGACCTCATATAGCGCGACTCCATATGATGATTGCATGCGCCGGCAGATGCCGCTCACATGATATCGATCCTGAACCGGCCGGACGGTCAGGGGCAATTCCGTAAAGAATCAATGAGAATGCGCAGATTTCAGACCTTGCCGGCCCCGAACCCGTAGCGGTGCTTCAGCAGCGAATATATGGCGATGGGATTGGTCAGCAGGTAGCGCTTGCCGAGACGCCTCGGCTCAAGCATGGCCCTGTAGAGCCATTCGAGCCCCATATCCTGCATCCATTGTGGCGCCCTGCTGTTCTTGCCCGCGAGAAAATCGAACAGACCGCCGCAGGTCTTGATCACCGCAATGTCGGAAAGCCTGTCGAGATTGCGCGCGACGAAACGTTGCTCCAGCGGTATGCCGAAGCCCACCCAGAGAATATCGGTCTGCGATGCGACGATATCGGCAAGGATCGCCTCCTCGTCTCCGGGTCTGAAATAACCATTGCGCCGACCGGCAAAAACAAGCCGTGGATAGAGCTTTTGCATTTCCTCGACTGCCGCGCGGTTCACCTCTTCGGAACCGCCGAGAAAATAGAACCGCGTGCCGGTCGCCTCAGCCCTCCGGGCCACCGCATGAACGAGATCCGTCGTCGCCACACGTTCCCGCAGCGCTCTTACGCAGAACTGGCGGGAAAAGATTACCAGCGACATGCCGTCGGCATGAATCTGGTCCGCCTGCCGCAGCAGGGCTTCGAATTCCTTGTCTTGGTGACAGAGTGCGATGACCTGACCGTTCGCCGATGTCGAATAGAACGGCTTTGCGCCGGCCGCGCGTTCACGTTCCGCCCGCAGGATAAAATCCTCCGCCGTCTCTTCGATGGTCGCATCGGTGATGGGCAAAGCCGCAAGCGGAACAACCGGCCAGTGTGTGCCAGGCCCTTCCGCATGCGGGACATCTCTCCCTGTCATATTCTGTCCGGTGTCCAAGATAGGCATCGTTTCACTGTTATATTCACGCATAGGATTAAGGTATAAGGCTTCAAACACTACGAATAACTATCATTAATATTCTTATAAATCTGACGCTTGAATCAAACAATTATACGCCCGAGGGTTGAGTGACCACCCCAACCTCTCCTCCCCCTATTCCGGTTTTGCGGTTGATGGGTTAAGGGACGACGAAACCACACCATAGAAAAGGTCCCGGCCATGGAAACCATATCGATCGACAACCGCGGCGATTTCGGCCTTTGGGCCATCGAACGGGCAAAAGAAATCGTCGCCAACGAGGCGTCCGATCTTGCCGTTTCGGTCCGTGACGGCGACGAGACAGGCATTCGCGATGCGGGGAATGCGCTGGGTGCCGCCATCGCCGCCGCCCTGCTCGAAGTCTATGACGGCCTGATGTCCGAGGAATAAGCGCGCGCGGTCGCAGCCCTCAGGCGTAGCGTTCCGCGTGATCTGTCCGGCGCAGAAAACCCAAAAGCCCAAGTGCGATGGCAATTCCGAGACCAAGGAACAGACCGCCCACGCCACCGGCGATCAGGAAGATCAGCTTGCCGGGCGGCCAGCTTCTGGAATTGGGCGCTACCGGCTGCGAAATCACCCGCACATTGGTGGAATCGATTGTCTGCTGCTCGGCGATCTGGCGTGATCGGTTGAGATAGGTCTCGTAGATCGCGGCAGCTGAGTTGGCGTCTCGCTCCAGATCGCGCAGCCGCACCTGCGCCTCATTGTCGGTGAAGACGTTGGCGCGTTCCGCAACCGCCTTCAGCCGCAGGGCATCAAGCGAGGAGCGGGCCTCGGCGACATTGGTCTTGGCCGCCAGCAAAATCCGCTGCGCCTCATCCGCAATGCCGCGTTCCAGCATGTCGCGTTCCGCCCCGGCAGTCGCCAGACGCGGATGGCGGGCGCCATAGGTCAGCGTCATCGCCCCAATCTGCTGCTGCAAGGTGCTGTATTGCGCACGAATGGTGTTCATGGTCTGGCTGTCGAAGATCGCGTCGCTCTGGGTGCGGTTCTGGGCAATCGCCGCCTGCATCTGCTTGAGGCGCGACTCCTCCTGAATGACGCGCTGCTGCGCGGCAAGAACCTGCGCATTCAGCTCGCCGGACGCCAGATTGCTGACCAGCTGGCCGTTATTCTCCTGCAGGCCGTTTTCGCGGCGGAAGTCGGCGACGCGCTTTTCGGCAACCGTCACGTTCTGGCGCATTTCCTCAAGCCGCTTCTTGAGATCATCGACAATACGCAGGCTGCTGTCGGAGGTCGTCTGGAACAACTCGCTTTCGAAAGCCTTCACCATCGCCTTCGAGACTGTCACGGATTTGTCCGGATCATTGGTCCAGACCGCAAGCGTCACCACGAAGGAACGCGGATCCCGTTCCGCCGCAACCCGTTCGCCCAGCGAACGAAGCGCGCCGACCTTGTTGTCACCATCTTCCGGCTTGGGTGAAAAAAATGCTTTCAGCCGCGCAAGAGGCGGTGGGGATATGAATTCCGGGTCCTCATCCAGTTTCAGCTCGTCCACCACCCGCGCCAGCACGTTGCGCGACGTGACGGTGCGCAGCTTGCTCTCCACTTCGAGAATCTGGGTGTCGCGCTGCTGGTTGGGCGAAAACACCCCGTCATTGACGACATTCAGGTTGGAGGGATTGACGACGATATCCGTATAGGCGGTGTAACGCGGCGGCGTCATATAGGCATAGGCGAGTGCAGCGGCGACGCAGAGAATGATCGCAAGCACAATCCAGACGATCCCGGCACGCAGCCAGCCGAGTACCTCGTCCACACCGATCCGGTCGATATATTTCAGGCCCGGCAGCGTGGCCGCGAAACTGTTGCTTGGCGAGGCCGGCCTTGTGGGCTTTTCAGCCGGAGCGGGTTCGGCAACGGCAGCCGCCGGCTTCGGCTCAAGATGCTCTTTCAGCACCGTGCGCTCGAAAACCTCATCCTCATCCACCAGATCGTCCAGCAGGGAACCGTGGGGTCTGGCGGCGGGCGCCGCTTTTTCATCCAGCGGACGTGCCTGCTTATGTCCCGCCTTTTGAAGCCTGTACATCAGCCAATCCAACTTGAACGAACCACAAAAAAGGCCTGCAACAGATGGTTTTCATCGTCGCCAGAACCACTATTAACCGGCAAGTCTAGATATAACGGGTGAATTTTAGGTTACCCGCATCATCCCCCGCCATCATCACCTATTCGCCGCGTGCATGAAAGAGATGATTGACTTGAATGGATCGATACGGTTCTTTCTGGCGTTATATTTTTGTATTATCCATTTGAACCTCAAAGATTTTATCGAAACGGAGTTTGGCATGAGCCTGAAATTTGGAACGAGCGGCCTTCGCGGCCTGTCTGTCGATCTGAAAGGAAAGGCCTCGGCCGTCTACGCAACGGCATTTGCAAGGCACCTTCTCACATCGGGTCAGGCAAAGGCGGGCGACCCCATTCTCGTGGCCCGCGATTTCCGCGATTCGAGCCCGGATGTTTCCGCAACCTGTATCGCCGCGCTGAAAAAGGCCGGCCTCACACCGCTCGATTGCGGCACAGTGCCGACACCGGCACTGGCGCTTTACGGACTTTCCCTCAAGGTCGGCGCTCTGATGATAACGGGTTCGCATATTCCGGCCGACCGCAACGGCATCAAATTCTACCGCCCGGACGGCGAAATCGACAAACAGGACGAAACTGCGATCGCCGCACTCGCAGCCGAAGTCGAGGCTGAAGGGATTAACGACGAGGCCGCAACGGCGGACGACCATTCCGCAATTGCAGCCGAGCTCTTTTATGAGCGCAATGCCGCACTCCTGCCGGAAAAGGCGCTGTCGGGCCTGAAGATCGGCGTTTACCAGCACAGCACGGTGGCGCGCGATCTCTTCGTCGATGTTCTCGCCCACTATGGCGCCGATGTCGTGTCGCTCGGCCGTTCCGAGACCTTCATTCCGGTCGATACCGAGGCGGTCTCCCCTGAAACGCTGGAGCTTCTCAAAAAATGGGCGCCGGAACACGGCCTCGATGCCATCGTTTCCGCCGATGGTGACGGCGACCGGCCCCTGCTTGCCGATGAAAACGGCGTGCCGCTGCGCGGCGACTTGATCGGATTAATTACGGCGAATTTTCTCGATGCCGGCGTGGTCGTCACCCCCGTCACCTCCAATTCCGGCATTGAGGCGAGCGGTTCGTTCAAGGTCATCCGCACCAGGGTCGGTTCGCCTTTCGTGATCGCCGGCATGGCACAGGCCCTTGCCGAAGGAAACAACGGCGTCATGGGTTTCGAGGCCAATGGCGGCCTTCTGACGGCCTCCACCTTCACATTGAACGGCAAACCGCTATCGCCGCTGCCGACGCGGGACAGCTTCCTGCCCATCCTCGCCGTATTGCTTCTCTCCGCCGAGCAGAAAAAGCCGCTATCGCAGATTGCCGCCGCCTATAACCTGCCGGTCGCGGCTGCGGATCGTCTGGAAAACTTCGCACAGGAAAAGAGCGCTGCCCTGATGACGCATCTGCGCGCCTCGCGGAATAATCTCGAAACCTTCCTCGCCCCCGTGGGCACGGTCAAGGCGCTGAGCGACATTGACGGCCTGCGCGTGGCGCTGACAGACGGCAGCACCATCCATTTCCGCCCGTCCGGCAATGCTCCGGAAATGCGCTGCTACGTCGAGGCCGCCAATCAGGACGAAGCCGAAACGCTGCTCAGCAAGGGCCTCGATCTCATCCGCAACTTTGGATGAGTGGATGGCGCTGAACGCTTGAAGCGGACGGTCACCATGAATGTCCCAGTGTCGCAAATGTCGCATCCCGTCTTTGCCTGTTGCTCTTCCCGCTCCGGAAAGCGATAAGGGCCGCAGGGTTCAAGGAGGCGGGATGTGAGCGGCGAGACCATTACCCTTTATGAAGCGATCGGCGGCGATGCCACAGTCAGAGCACTGACCCGGCGCTTTTATGAATTGATGGACACCCTGCCAGAGGCGGTGCATTGCCGCGCCATCCATCCAGCCGATCTTTCCGGCAGCGAAAGCAAGTTCTACGATTATCTGACCGGATATCTTGGCGGACCGCCGGTCTATGTCGAAAAACACGGCCACCCGATGTTGCGCAGGCGTCATTTCGTGGCCCCTATCGGACCCGCCGAGCGGGACGAATGGCTGCTCTGCTTTCGCCGCGCGATGGACGAGACCATCGAGAACGCAAAGCTCCGGGACATCATCTGGGGACCGGTGGAGCGGCTGGCCTTTCACATGCAAAATCAGGAAGCGAATAACCCATGACGACGGAAAGATTGCGCGCCTTGATTTTGCTGCTGGGCAGCCTTTTGGGTGCTTCCGGCGTCATGCTTGCCGCCGCCGCCACCCATACCGGCGAAACCTATATGCTTGGCAACGCCTCGGCCATGGCGCTCGCCCATGCGCCGGTGCTTGTGGCACTGCATATCGGCGCGGACCGCATCAGAACCGCCATTCCGGCAGGGCTGATTCTTGGCTTTGGCACGGCGGTTTTTGTTGGTGATCTCGTCACCAGACATTTTTCCGGTCACAGCCTGTTTCCCTACGCGGCTCCCTTGGGTGGCCTCGGCATGATCGCGGGATGGCTGGTGCTCTGCGCCGGTGCATTTTTGAAGCCGAGGGGCTAAATCGGCATCAACGCCGTTTCCAGCGAAACGACAGGATGTTGCCGCCACGTTGAGCCGCGTCACCGATCTCGAAGAACGGCTTTTCGCCCGGCTGGCGGGTGCGCAGATAGGGAAAAGCCAGCACATTGCCGCCGTCAGCTGCGGCGCGGTTGCGCCGCTCGCGTTCTCCGACGACTTCATACATCTCCGTAAGGGCCGGATCGGCGCACTGGCCTGCCATCTTGTGCAGCTCCACGCGGCAGGCCTCAGCCACCGCCTGCTCTGCATCCTTGAAATTATTGCGCTCGTCGCTCATCGTTTAAGGTCCGTTCATTCATCGTCTGCAGCGCCCGCTCCAGACTGGATTTGCTGCCATTGCGCAGCGGAATGAACGTCTTGCCGAATTTCTTGCAACCGGACTTCACCCGCAGACACGCATCGTGGCTGATACAGTCGATCGGGCAGAAAACGCAGTCGACGGAGGGAAGAACAGTGTCGATACGCGAGACCGCCTCACGCAATCCGCCATCGTGATGGATAAGCTCGGCGCCGAAATTGCTGGCGATCTGGCGAAGATGGGCAACCTGACAGTCACGGCCGCCAACATAAAGAAAGCTCTTCGGACCGGAAAGCTGCTGTTCGGCCACATCCTTTTCAGGTTGAGGCGCGCCCTTGCCCTGCTTGCCGCCGCGTTCGGCTTTCTTCTTTTCCTTGCGTGCCATTCCCTCACCTGCCGGTTGATTTTTTCATGCCCCGACGTTCGGGATGCCGGCACCATAATAAAGATGAGTTTTGGAGTAAAGTATAAAGGTGATGATTTTCCTCATGTTTTGACATAAAGAATCGATCACATATTCGCGATAACCTCACCAGATCAGTTGTTGATCTTCAATCCGCCCATGAAAAGCTGCTCCAGGTGCCGGGCTGCATCCTCAAACCGGCCTTCGCCACCGTTTTTGTCGCCCAGCACGGCCCTCACCTGCACGTCGAAATCCGCATAGTGCTGCGTGGTCGACCAGATCGAGAAAATCAGGTGATAGGGATCGCATTTCGCCATCCGCCCGGCCTTGATCCAGACGCGGATTACCTCTGCCTTTTCATCCACCAGTTGCTTCAGCGGACCCTTCAGCTCATCCTCGATATGTGGCGCGCCCTGGAGGATTTCATTGGCAAACAGGCGGCTCTCGCGCGGAAAATCGCGCGACATTTCCAGCTTGCGGCGAATATAGGAGCGGATTTCGCTTTCAGGATTGCCCTCGGCATCAAAAGCCCTGAGCGGATCCAGCCAGGTATCCAGCACCCGCTCGATCAACGCGCGATGCATCGCCTCCTTGGTGCGGAAATAATAAAGTACGTTCGGTTTCGACATGCCGGCCGCCTCGGCAATCTGGTCGATGGTGGAACCGCGAAAGCCGTTGGTGGAAAACACACTCAGCGCGGCCTCAAGAATCGCTTCCTGCTTTTCTTCCTGAATGCGGGTCCGCTTCTGTGTTTTCGCTGCGCGCGGTATGGCCATACTCTGCTCTCTGTGTTTCTTTTCGGTGCAATTGCCGCTACAGTATGCTTAAAAAATAATCGCCGCGTACAGTTTAGGCAAAATTAGTGCGATTCGTCACGAAAATCCCTTGCTGACGTCATGGCGAATTTGCAATGTTTACCAGCCGGTCAATTTATCCACCATCGCCATCACAAGGCAATGGCTGTTATCTTAACCGGCAAAAACGGGAACGGCACAAGCTTTGCTTCGATAAAAACAAAACAGGTGAGGACGACACTTCATGGCAGCGGGTAAGAACTTGACGGTCAATGGCGACCGTCTGTGGGACAGTCTGATGGACATGGCGAAAATCGGCCCCGGCATTGCCGGCGGCAATAATCGCCGCACGCTGACGGATGAAGATGCTGAAGGCCGCAGCCTGTTCAAGCGCTGGTGCGAAGCGGCCGGCCTCACGATGGGCGTCGACAAGATGGGCACGATGTTCGCCACCCGCCCCGGCGAGGACCCGGATGCACTGCCGGTCTATATCGGCAGCCATCTCGACACCCAGCCAACCGGCGGCAAGTTCGATGGCGTTCTCGGCGTGCTGGCTGGACTGGAAGTCGTGCGAAGCCTGAACGATCTCAACATAAAGACGAAACACCCTGTTGTCGTTACCAACTGGTCCAATGAGGAAGGCGCGCGCTTTGCCCCGGCCATGCTGGCTTCCGGCGTCTTCGCCGGCATTCACGATCTCGATTACGCCTATAGCCGCACCGATACCGACGGCAAGACCTATGGCGACGAGCTGAAGCGCATCGGCTGGCTGGGTGAGGAAGAGGTGGGCGCCCGCAAGATGCACGCCTATTTCGAATATCATATCGAACAGGGACCGATCCTCGAGGCGGAAGGCAAGCAGATCGGCGTCGTTACCCATGGTCAGGGCCTGTGGTGGCTGGAAGTGACGCTGACAGGCAAGGAGGCGCATACCGGCTCGACGCCGATGGCCATGCGCGTCAATGCTGGCCTCGCCGCCGCCCGCATCCTCGAAAAGGTGCAGGAAGTGGCGATGGCCCACCAGCCGGGCGCTGTCGCCGGCGTCGGCCAGATGATCTTCACGCCCAATTCCCGCAATGTGCTGCCCGGCAAGGTGGTTTTCACCATCGACCTCAGAACCCCCTCGCAGGCGAAACTCGACAACATGCGCGCCATCTTCGAACGCGAGGTGCCCGTTATCGCCGAAGAACTCGGCGTCGGCTGCTCAATCGAGGCCATCGGCCATTTCGATCCCGTCACCTTCGATCCGGTGCTGGTGGGCCGCGTGCGCGCTGCTGCCGAAAAGCTTGGCTACAGCCATATGGACATCATTTCCGGCGCCGGCCATGATGCCTGCTGGACGGCAAGGGTTGCACCCTCCACCATGATCTTCTGCCCCTGCGTGGACGGTCTTTCCCACAACGAGGCGGAAGAGATTTCGCTGGAATGGGCGGCGGCCGGCTGCGATGTGCTGCTGCATGCGGTGCTGGAAACTGCGGAGATCGTGCAATGACCGCCACCATTATCAAGAACGGCACCATCGTCACCGCCGACCTGACCTACAAGGCCGATGTTAAAATCGAAGGCGGCAAGATCACAGAGATCGGACCCGATCTGACCGGCGGTACAGTGCTCGATGCCACGGGATGTTACGTCATGCCTGGCGGCATCGATCCGCATGTGCATCTGGAAATGCCCTTCATGGGCACATATTCCGCCGATGATTTCGAGAGTGGCACGCGTGCCGCCCTTGCCGGCGGCACGACCATGGTGGTGGATTTTTGTCTGCCCGATCCCGGCCAGTCGCTGCTCGATGCCCTGCAAAGATGGGACAACAAGGCAACGCGAGCCAACTGCGATTATTCCTTCCACATGGCCGTTACCTGGTGGGGCGAGCAGGTCTTCAACGAGATGAAGACTGTGGTTCAGGAAAAGGGCATCAATTCGTTCAAGCACTTCATGGCCTACAAGGGCGCGTTGATGGTGAATGACGACGAGATGTTCGCCTCCTTCTCGCGCTGCGCCGAGCTTGGCGCCATTCCCTTCGTGCATGCGGAAAACGGCGATATCGTTGCGCAGATGCAGGAAAAGCTGATGGCGGAAGGCAATGTCGGCCCGGAAGCGCATGCCTATTCCCGGCCGCCCTCCGTCGAAGGCGAAGCGACCAACCGCGCCATCATCATCGCCGATATGGCCGGTGCGCCGCTTTATGTCGTTCATACATCCTGCGAGCAGGCACATGAAGCCATCCGCCGTGCGCGTCAGAACGGCATGCGCGTTTATGGCGAACCGCTGATCCAGCACCTGATCCTCGACGAAAGCGAATATGCCAATGCCGACTGGGACCATGCTGCCCGCCGGGTCATGTCGCCACCCTTCCGCAACCGCCAGCATCAGGATAGCCTCTGGGCGGGTCTCGCCTCCGGCTCGCTGCAATGCGTGGCGACCGACCATTGCGCCTTCACCACCGACCAGAAACGCTTCGGCCTCGGTGATTTCCGCAAGATCCCCAATGGCACCGGCGGGCTGGAAGATCGCATGCCGCTGCTCTGGACCCATGGCGTGGCGACCGGCCGGCTGACGATGAACGAATTCGTCGCCGTCACCTCCACCAACATTGCGAAAATCCTCAACATCTATCCGAAAAAGGGCGCGATCCTCGTCGGCAGCGATGCCGATCTCGTCGTCTGGGACCCGGCGCGGGAAAAGACCATCCGCGCGGAAAACCAGCAATCGGCCATAGATTACAACGTATTCGAAGGACAGAAGGTGAAGGGCCTGCCGCGCTTCACCCTGTCGCGCGGCATCGTCAGCATCGAGGAAAGCACGGTGAAGACGCAGGAAGGTCACGGCACGTTCGTCGCCCGTGATCCCTATCCCGCCGTCAGCAAGGCGCTGTCCACATGGAAAGAGCTCGTCGCGCCACGCAAGGTGGAACGCAGCGGCATCCCGGCATCGGGTGTATGACCTTGAGCACCGATCCGAAACGCGAAATCGTCATCGCTGCCGCCGTTCTCCTGAATGCGCGGCGGCAAATGCTTGTCGTGCGCAAGCGCGGCACCACGCAATTCATGCAGCCGGGCGGCAAGATCGATCCGGGTGAAACGCCGGAGCAGGCGCTTCACCGTGAACTTGCCGAGGAAATCGGCCTCACGCTTCCTGAAAATGCCGCGCGATATGAGGGCATCTTTCGGGAGGAGGCCGCCAATGAGACAGGGGCGGAGGTCGTGGCCCATGCCTTCGTCGCCCAACTGAATATCGACGTTACCCCGCAGGCCGAGATAGAGGAGGTGCGCTGGCTCGATCTGGATGCGGCCTCCAATCTGCCGATCGCCAAACTCACGGAAACACGTATGCTGCCGCTGGCACGCGCAGCCCTGACGGAAAGTGGAAACAAGCCACGATGAACCAAGCCTCGTCCTATTCCGTCGTTTCCGCCAGAAATCTCGGCCTCACCTTCGAAACCGGCGATGGCCCGGTGCACGCGCTTTCCAATGTCGATCTGGAAGTGGGCAAGGGCGAGTTCGTCTCCTTCATCGGCCCTTCCGGCTGCGGTAAGACCACGTTCCTGCGGGTGATTGCCGATCTCGAAAAGCACACATCCGGCGATATCACCGTCAATGGCACCACGCCGGAAAACGCCCGCAAGGACCGGTCCTACGGCTATGTCTTTCAGGCCGCCGCACTCTATCCGTGGCGGACGATCGAAAACAACATTGCGCTGCCGCTCGAAATCATGGGCTATACGAAGGCCGAACAGAGGGAGCGCATCGACCGCACGCTCGATCTCGTCAATCTCAGCGGTTTCAGCAAGAAATACCCATGGCAGCTTTCCGGCGGCATGCAGCAGCGCGCCTCCATCGCCCGCGCGCTGGCCTTCGATGCCGACCTGCTGTTGATGGACGAACCCTTCGGCGCGCTGGACGAGATCGTCCGCGACCATCTGAACGAACAGCTGCTGAAACTGTGGGATACGACCGGCAAGACCATCTGCTTCGTCACCCACTCCATCCCGGAAGCCGTTTATCTCTCGACCAAGATCGTCGTGATGTCACCACGGCCCGGCCGGGTAACGGATATCATCGAATCCACGCTGCCAAGGGAAAGGCCGCTTGAGATCAGGGAGACTCCGGAATTTCTGGCAATTGCGCATCGCGTGCGTGAGGGATTGAAGGCGGGGCATAGCTATGAGGGGTGAAGTCAGCGCCAGCATTACCCCCCATCAACCGAGGGCGCCGCAATGACCCTCCTCCGCCACCGCGTCCTCCCCATCCTCACCGTCCTCCTCGCCATCCTCATCGTCTGGCACCTTTGCGTCATCTACCTCAACATGCCCTTCGTCCGCGATCAGGCAAACCGCGCCGGCCAGACGCCGAGCTTCATGGAGCTTCTGCCGCAAACCTTCACGCAGGAGCGCCCGGTTCTCCCCGCCCCGCACCAGATCATCGCGGAACTGTGGGACACCACCGTCAACAAGGCGATCACCTCCAAGCGCAGCCTCGTTTATCACGCGGGCGTCACGCTTTCGGCCACGCTCCTCGGTTTCGCCATCGGCGCGGTGCTCGGCATCCTGCTCGCCGTCGCCATCATCCACAACCGCGCCATGGACCGCTCGGTCATGCCGTGGATCATCGCCAGCCAGACCATCCCCATCCTTGCTGTCGCGCCGATGATCATCGTCGTCCTGAATTCCATCGGCATTTCCGGGCTGTTGCCCAAGGCGCTGATTTCCACGTATCTCTCGTTCTTCCCGATTGTCGTCGGCATGGTGAAGGGCCTCAGAAGCCCCGAAACCATCCAGCTGGACCTGATGCACACCTATAATGCCTCGCCCGCACAAATCTTCTGGAAGCTGCGCTGGCCGTCTGCCCTCCCCTATCTCTTCACCTCGCTGAAGATCGCCATTGCGATTGCGCTGGTCGGGGCCATCGTCGGCGAATTGCCGACGGGCGCCGTCGCCGGTCTCGGTGCGCGTCTGCTCTCCGGCTCCTATTACGGCCAGACCGTGCAGATATGGGCAGCGCTGTTCATGGCCGCCGGTGTGGCCGCCATTCTGGTATCGATCATCGGCATCGCCCACGCTGCCGTCCTCAAGAGAATGGGAGCGCGGCCATGACAAATCCCGTCTGGTTTATTGGCGCAATCCTGTTCTGGCTTGCCGCTTGGGCCTCCAACGAATGGCTGGTGCGCCACACCTTCGCATCACAGTCGGCAAAGCGAATGAGCCGCATGGCCGTACCGCTTCTCTTCGGGCTGGCCATTCTCGCGCTTTGGGAAGGTGTGGTGCGCGGCTTCTCCGTCCCACCCATCCTGTTGCCTGCCCCGAGCGCCATCCTCGCCCGCCTTCTCGGCTCGCTACCGATCCTCTGGGCGGATTTCCGCCAGACCTTCCTCAAATCGGTGCTGACAGGTTATGTGCTCGGCTGCGGCCTCGGTTTCATCGTTGCCATCCTCATCGATCGTTCGCCCTTCCTCCAGCGCGGGCTGCTGCCCATCGGCAATTTCGTCTCCGCCCTGCCGGTCGTCGGCATCGCTCCCATCATGGTCATGTGGTTCGGTTTCGACTGGCAGTCGAAAGTGGCTGTCGTCGTCATCATGACGTTTTTCCCGATGCTGGTGAACACGGTTCAAGGGCTTGCCGCCTCCAGCCACATGGAACGCGACCTGATGCGCACCTATGCCGCAGGCTGGGGGCAGACATTGCTGAAACTGCGCCTGCCCGCCGCCTGGCCCTTCATCTTCAACGCCCTGAAGATCAATTCCACACTGGCGCTGATCGGCGCCATCGTCGCGGAATTCTTCGGCACGCCCATCGTCGGCATGGGTTTCCGCATCTCGGCGGAAATGGGCCGCAGCAATGTCGATATGGTCTGGGCAGAAATTGCCGTGGCGGCGCTCGCAGGCTCAGGATTTTATGGTCTGGTGGCGCTCATCGAGCGCGCCGTCACCTTCTGGCATCCGTCCGTCCGTGGGGGACGAACGTAAATAACGAAAAAGGGAACAGCGATGAAAATGAAACTTGCCTCCATGCTTCTTGCCGGCGCGTCACTTCTGAGCGCATTTGAGGCTCGGGCCGCCGACAAGATCACCCTGCAGCTGAAATGGGTCACCCAGGCGCAGTTCGCCGGTTATTACGTCGCCAAGGACAAGGGCTTTTATGAAGCCGAAGGCCTCGATGTCGATATCAAGCCGGGCGGACCGGATATTGCGCCTGCGCAGGTTCTGGCCGGCGGTGGCGCGGATGTGATCGTCGACTGGATGCCATCGGCACTCGCCACCCGCGAAAAGGGCGTGCCGCTCGTCAACATCGCCCAGCCGTTCAAAACGTCAGGCATGATGCTGACCTGCCTCAAGGAAACCGGCATTACCAAGCCGGAAGATTTCAAGGGCAAGACGCTCGGCGTCTGGTTCTTCGGCAATGAATATCCGTTCCTGTCGTGGATGGCGCACCTGAAAATCCCGACCACCGGCGGCGCGGATGGCGTCACCGTCCTCAAGCAGGGTTTCAACGTCGATCCGCTGCTGCAAAAGCAGGCCGCCTGCATTTCCACCATGACCTATAATGAATACTGGCAGGTCATTGATGCCGGCATCAAGCCGGAGGAACTCGTCACCTTCAAATATGAGGACGAAGGCGTCGCAACGCTGGAGGACGGGCTCTACGTTCTCGAAGACAAGCTGAAGGACGCCAAGTTCAAGCAAGACATGGTCAAATTCGTCCGCGCTTCCATGAAGGGCTGGAAGTGGGCGGAAGAACACCCTGACGATGCAGCAGGTATCGTTCTTGAAAATGACGCCTCCGGCGCCCAGACCGAAAAGCACCAGAAGCGCATGATGGGCGAAGTCGCCAAGCTGACCGCCGGCTCGAAGGGCGCGCTGGACAAGGCGGATTACGAGCGCACCGTCAAGACGCTGCTCGGCGGCGGTTCCGATCCCGTCATCACCAAGGAGCCGACAGGCGCCTACACCACTGAAATCACCGATGCGGCGCTGAAATAGTCACGTCGACGCCGAAAACATGGAAACGCGCGGCCATCGCCGCGCGTTTTTTTGCGCGTTGGTGACCCGTTTGATGAATTACAACACTCGGCCATATACAAAAATGTATATCAACCCTCGAGGCTATGCGGATTGATTTGTATAGCAACAACAATTAGAGTCCCCGCCAACAAGACTGCCGAATTTGATCTTGTAAAAAAGCACGAGGCAAAGGTGCTTAAGATTCGCGTTGAGGGGCGTTTGAATCGGGAGGATCGAGAAGGAAGTATTGTGATCCCTTGTTTCACATTCGTTGCCGCATGACCTTTTAAAACACGCCTTCAGGCTGAAGGACATGCGATCGAATATTGCGCGAGCCAAGACACATGCAGCATAAAGTCACGTTTAACCGCTTTGTTTTCCTTCTTCTTTCCGCAACGGCCCTGCCATTTTCGGCCGTGGCCGAGGGAGAAGTGCCGGAACCGGTCAAACAGCAGAACCTGCCTTCCATCATCGTCGCGCACGCCGCAACACGCGATCTCGTGGACCGCATCATCGCCACCGGTACCATCAGGCCCGTGGACGAAATTTATGTACAGCCGCTGGTCGACGGCCTGTCGATCGACGAACTGAACGTCGATATCGGCGACAGGGTCGAGGCGAATGCGGTTCTGGCCGTGCTTTCCTCGGACAGTCTTCTCCTGCAAAAAAGCCAGCTTGAGGCCAACAGGGCCAAGGCGCAGGCCGCCGTTGCGCAATCCAAGGCGCAGGTTCTGGAGGCTGAGGCCAACAAGGCCGATGCCCTTCGCCAGCGCGACCGCGCCGCCAAGCTCGGCCAGAGCGGTTCCGGTTCCGTCTCCGAGACGGAAAAAACCGAGGCCGCTGCCCAGGTTGCGCAGGCACGCCTTGATGCCGCCAAGCAGACCGTTTCCGCCGGAGAGGCAGACATCAAGGTCGTGGACGCGCAGATTGACGACATCAATCTGAAACTGACGCGCACGGGTGTGAAAACCCCCGTCACCGGCATCGTTTCCGCCAAGAATGCCAAGGTCGGCGCCATAGCCAGCGGCGCGGGAAACCCGCTTTTCACGATCATCAAGGACGGCGCGATCGAGCTTGTCGCCGATCTTTCCGAGACTGACATCCAGCGGGTGAAGGCCGGCCAGAAAGCTTTCTTGACGGTTGCCGGCGGAGCAAAAAAAATTGAGGGCAAGGTGCGTCTCGTTTCGCCGACCGTCGACCCGGCCACGCGCCTTGGTTCCGTGCATGTTGTGCTGCCGACGGACAGCCCGGCACGGTCGGGCATGTATGCCAGCGCTGAGATCATCGTAAAAGAGACGAACGCGCTTGCCCTGCCGCTTTCGGCCGTCACCTCCGGGCGTGAAGGCTCGACCACCCGCAAGGTGGAAGGCGACATCGTCAAGCAGGTGAAGATCGAGACCGGCATTGAAGACAGCGGTTTCATCGAGATTGTCAGCGGACTTGCCGCTGGTGACAAGGTTGTCGAGAAAGCTGGAGCATTCGTGCGTGATGGTGACCGGATAAGACCGGTGGAAGCCCAGACGGCTGCGTCCAACTGACTGAGGGAATGAAATGAACTTCTCCGCATGGTCAATCCGTAACCCGATTGCGCCGCTTCTCGGCTTCGCGCTTTTGATGTTCCTCGGCATCCAGGCCTTCAACGCCCTGCCGATCACCCGTTTTCCGAATATCGACGTTCCCGTCGTTGCCGTCACCGTGACCCAGAGCGGCGCTTCGCCGTCCGAGCTGGAGATGCAGGTGACGAAGGAGATCGAAGACGCTGTCGCCGCCATTAGCGGCGTCGACGAAATCCAGTCGACCGTCACCGACGGACAATCCCTGACAACCGTCGTCTTCCGCATCGAAAAGCCGACGGAAGAGGCGGTTCAGGACGTCAAGGACGCTATCGACAAGATCCGCAGCGATCTGCCATCCGACATCGAAGTGCCTGTTGTCAGCAAGATCGACGTGGAAGGCCAGGCAATCCAGACCTTTGCCGTCTCCTCGCCGAACATGACGCTGGAAGAACTGTCCTGGTTCGTGGATGACACCATCAAGCGTTCGCTGCAGGGCAAGTCCGGCATCGGCAAGGTCGACCGTTATGGCGGCGCCGACCGCGAAGTGCGCGTTTCGCTCAGCCCCGAAAAGCTCGACGCCTACGGCATCACCGCAAGCGAAGTGAACGGCCAGCTGCGCGGCACCAATATCGACCTCGGCTCCGGCCGCGGCCAGGTTGGCGGCAACGAACAGACGATCCGCACGCTCGGCGACACCCGCGATGTCACCCAGCTTGCCAACACCACCATCGCGCTCTCCAATGGCCGTTTCGTAAAGCTCGCCGAACTCGGCACAGTCACGGACACCTATGAGGAGCAGAAGTCCTTCTCGCGCTTCAACGGCAACCCCGCCGTTACCTTTGCGGTGTTCCGCTCCAAGGGCGCCAGCGAGGTTTCGGTCGCCAAAACCGTGGCCGAAAGCCTCGATCAGGTCCGCAAGGACCATCCCGACGTCGCGATCCAGATGGTCGATGACGCCGTCTACTTCACCTATGGCAACTATACGGCAGCGCTCGATACGCTGATCGAAGGCGCGGTCCTCGCCGTCATCGTGGTTCTGCTGTTCCTCAGGAACTGGCGCGCTACCCTGATTGCCGCCGTGGCCCTGCCGCTCTCCGCGATCCCGACATTCTGGATCATGGACATCATGGGCTTCTCGCTCAACCTCGTCAGCTTCCTCGCATTGACGCTCGCCACGGGTATTCTCGTGGACGACGCCATCGTGGAAATCGAGAACATCGCCCGCCACATCAAGATGGGCAAGACGCCGTATCGCGCCTCGCTGGAAGCCGCAGACGAAATCGGCCTTGCCGTCATCGCCACCAGCTTCACCATCATCGCCGTCTTCGTACCCGTGTCGTTCATGCCCGGCATTCCCGGCCAGTACTTCATCCAGTTCGGTCTGACGGTCGCCTTCTCGGTGTTCTTCTCGCTGGCGGTCGCCCGTCTCATCACGCCCTTGATGGCCGCCTACCTGATGCGCGCCGAAGACGCGATGGACGACCATGCCGACAATGACGGCTGGCTGATGAAAGCCTATACGCGCATGGTTTCCGCCACCACCTCCAAATGGTGGGCGCGTTACCTGACGCTGGTCGGCGCCATCGGCTTCCTCATTGCTTCCGTCATGCTTCTTAGCCAGGTGCCGGGCAGCTTCCTGCCGCCGGACGACGCCTCGCGCGTGACGCTTTCGGTGGAACTGCCGCCCAATGCGACGCTGGACGAGACAGACCGGACGACGACCGAAATCTTCCACGCCATCCGCGATATCAACGGTGTGGAAAGCGTCTTCATCCTCGGCGGCGCTTCGCCCAAGGGCGATCTGGAGCTTCGCCGCGCCACCGTCAACGTCATTCTCCAGCATATCGACCATTCGCTGCTGAAAACCCTTGTCAACAAGGGTCTCGGCTCGCTTCCGCTTGTCGGCCAATATCTTCCGAAGATCGAGGAAAAGGGCCGTGTCCGTCCGCAGTGGGATGTGGAGCGGGATATCTTCGCCAAGGTCCGCAGCATTCCGGATGTGCGCATCATCAAGCTGAACGACCGCGCGGAACGCGAACTGAGCTTCAACTTCCTCTCGTCCAACGAGAAGGATCTGAACGACGCCGTCGGCATTCTCGAAAGCCGCCTGCGCGCCTCGCCCATCCTTGCCAATGTCAGCTCGGAGGGAGCGCTTCCCCGTCCTGAACTGCAAATCCGCCCGCGCAAGGACGAGATCGCCCGCCTCGGAATCACGCCGCAGCAGATTTCGCAGACGGTGCGTGTCGCCACCATCGGTGACATCGACGCACAGTTGACGAAAATCTCGCTGGACGACCGGCAGATCCCGATCCGCGTGCAGGCATCCATCGATACCCGCCGTGACCTCGCCACCATCCGCGCGCTGAAGGTCAAGACCGCATCCGGTTCGCTGGTGCCGCTCTACAGTGTTGCCGATATCGACTATTCGGAAGGTCCAAGCTCGATCAAGCGCAACGACCGCAACCGCGTCGTCTCCATCGGCTCCGATGTACCGTTCGGCACAGCGCTCGATACGTCTACGGCGGAGTTCAAGCGGATCGTTTCGGAAACCGAACTGCCGGCAAGCGTTCGCCTTGCCGAAAGCGGCGATGCCAAGGTGCAGGGCGAAATGCAGCAGGGCTTCGTCAACGCCATGCTGCTCGGCCTGCTGCTGGTGCTGGTGGTGCTTATCCTTCTGTTCAAGGATATCATCCAGCCCTTCACCATCCTGTTCTCACTGCCGCTCGCCATTGGCGGCGTGGCTGTGGCGCTCATCATCACGCAGAACGCGCTTTCCATGCCCGTTCTCATCGGCATTCTGATGCTGATGGGTATCGTGACGAAAAACGCCATCCTGCTGGTGGACTTCGCCATTGAAATGCGCCGGCACGGCATGGAACGGGTGCATGCCATGGTCGAGGCCGGCCGCAAGCGCGCCCGACCGATCATCATGACCTCCATCGCCATGTCGGCGGGCATGTTGCCCTCGGCACTTGGCGTCGGCGAAGGCGGCTCCTTCCGCGCGCCGATGGCGATTGCGGTGATCGGTGGCATCATCGTCTCCACGGTGCTGTCCCTGATCGTGGTCCCCGCCTTCTTCCTGATCATGGATGACCTGTCGCGCCTGCTCGCCCACCTCTTCGGCCGCTTCGTCGGCAAGAAGGAAGAGGAGGAAGAGTCGCTCTCCAACGAAAAACTCTCGGAGATCGCCCGCGAAAACAGCCTGGCACTCTCCTCGCTGGAAGCGCGCGTCGCCGGCATGGAAAAAGGCTCCGGTGAAAAATCCGGTGACAAGGGCAGCAATATATTGCGGTTGCCGCCGCTCGCTGCCGAGTGAAAGTTGAAACGCCGGGTCCAGTGCCCGGCGTTTCCTTTTGTGGTGCGTTTGCTTGGTCGCGACTGCGTTGCGGCTAGCTTCTTATCCACGCCGGGGAGAAGAGATAGGCCGCACCCACTCGCTCCACATTTCCCTGCTCCCCGCACAACAACGCCAAACCCATTTGATCGAAATCAATTCGCTTTTCAGGTGAACTGCTAATCTCCCTCGCATCGGGAATTGCCGGTCGAAGGATAATGCGATGAGCTCTTTTCAGATAGGCGTGAGGGAAAAGGAACATCCCCGGTTTCGTATCGCTTCGGACAACCCGGCAAAAGGTTTGAGCGGGAGCCGGATGGACGTGAACAAGACCGTAAAGCTGAGCAACAGGGACAGGAACATTCTGCTGCGCGTGCCCCTGATAGGGATTGCGGATGAAGCGGCGGCGTTGAAACTGATGGAGGCGGCAACCGTCACCAATCTCAATGCCCGCCATGTGCTCTTCAAGGAGGGCGAGGCAGCGCAATATTTCTACTGTGTACTGTCGGGCTATGTCCGCCTTTACCGGCTGGACAGGCACGGGCGCGAGGCGGATGTGCGTGTCAGCGGTCCGGGCGATACCTTCAACGAATGCCTGATCTTCGGCAGCGACAGCTATCGTTACAGCGCGCAGGCGGCGGAAAGCTGCACCGTGGCGCGTTTCGAACTGGCAAGAATCCGCAGCCTTGTGGATCAGGAACCGGCAATCGCCAAGGCCGTGATGCGCTGCCTCTCCAACAGCCTGCTCGGCACCATGGATTGCATTGCCAACGACCGGCTGCAAACCGCGCCGCAACGCGTTGCCCATTACCTGATCAATCAGGGGCCGCGCGACGCTACGTCCTTTTCGCTGCGTCTGCCGTTCCAGAAAAGCCTGCTCGCCGGCAAGCTCGGCCTTGCACCGGAAGCGCTGTCGCGCGCTTTCTCCGCACTGAAAAAGGCGGGCGTCACCGTTCGAGGCCGCATCGTGCAGGTCAATGATGTCGCGGCGCTGAAGCAGATTTGAAGAAGTACCGGGGAGAGGAAGAGGACGGGACGCCTACGGGTATCCCGTCCTCTAATTTTTTGTCGAGCAGGATATCAGACCGGCTGCGGCACGAAGCGGAAGCGATCGCCCTCTCGCTCGACGCGGAAAAACCCGCCAAGATGGCCGCCGGAAACCAGCCAGCCGTGATCGGCAACCTGGGTCAGCGCATCGAGACGTGTCGAATAGGCAGTTTCGGAATCGATATCATAGACGAAACCGATACCCGGATCGTCCGCCTGCAACGCGCTCACATGCAGCACATCGCCCCACAATAACAGCCGGTCATCGCCGTTACCGATGAGATAGCCGGTATGGCCAGGCGTATGGCCGGGCATGGCGATGGCTTCCATACCCTCGGCAATCCTGCCAGTTGGGATTGGCCGCAGCATGGCCCCACAAATGTCGAGCAGCCGGGCGGCAATATCGAAAGCGCCCTGCCGCGCAGGCGGCAATTTCTTGCGCGCATCCTCGCTAGTGAAAAAGGCAAGATCGGCCTCGGGCACCCATATGTCCGCATTGGGAAAATAAGGCCGGTCGCCGTCGATAAGTCCCAGCGCATGGTCGCCGTGAATATGGGTGAGGATAACACGGCTGACATCATCAGGCTGGATCCCAGCGGCAATCATCCCCGCACGGGCATGGCCGTAGGTCGGCCCCCAGGCCGTGCCGCAACCGGTGTCTATCAGCGAAATACCATCAGGCCCTGACAGCACAAAACAGTTGACGTCCATGTCCACCGTTTCGCCCTCATGCCGGGCAAGCGCCGCCGCCAGCGCATCCGCGCCCTGCCGGTGGATGAGGTGCCCGACAGGCGCCTTGTAGACACCATCGACAAAACGGGAAACGTCATAGGGACCAAAACGGAGGGGCGTGGTCATGTCTCGGAGACCGCCCTGCTCTTTCAGGAAACCGACGATGCGATCGACACCCTCGCCGCGCTTCATGTCGGTAAAGACGAAAGGCATGGCATTGCGCATGCGGGTGGCATCGCTGTCCATCACCGTCAGATCAGCGCCGACGTAAGGGGCAAGGTCTTTCTTGTTGATGACCAGCAGGTCCGAGCGGGTGATGCCCGGCCCGCCCTTGCGCGGAATTTCCTCGCCCTGACAGACGGAGATCACATAGATGGTGATATCGGCAAGATCCGGCGAGAAAGTCGCCGCAAGATTGTCGCCACCGGATTCGATGAAGACAACATCGAGATCGGGAAAGCGCGCATTGAGACCGGCAATCGCCTGCAGATTGATCGTCGCATCCTCACGGATGGCGGTATGCGGACATCCGCCCGTCTCCACTCCAACGATACGCTCGGACGGCAGCGCCTGCATGCGCACCAGCGCTTCCGCATCCTCCTTGGTGTAGATATCGTTGGTAACGACGGCGACGGAGTAATCGGCGCTCATAGCCTTGCAAAGCTTTTCCGTCAGCGCGGTCTTGCCGGAACCGACCGGCCCGCCAATGCCGACGCGCAGCGGACCGTTGCCCGATTTCATGCCCGATGTCACAACCATATTCCCTTCAATATGCTTTGATGTTGTCCCACCATAACGCTTCGCACGACCGCTTCAAGGGCGGCAATGCTGCATTGCGGCGAGATATTCAGGAGCGGAAAAGCCGCGTTCCCTGCATCTCGTGCCGCATCGTCGCGGTGTCGGCGATAACAGTGGCGCTGCCGAGATCGTCGAGCGTGGATTGCACGGCCCGTGCCGCCATTTCGCCGATCGTCGCCTCGCTTGCGGCGAGAATGGCAACGCCGTCCTTCTGCCCCGCGACGCCGAGGCGGATACCGGCGGAGACGATCTGCGAGACACCGGCATGCAGGAATGCGGCAACCGTTTCCCGAAGCGGCACGCCATGCCCTGCCGCCACCGCACCTATGGCAACAGGATAAGGAACCTCTTTCGGCAACAGCTCAAGAACCGCGTGCGGCCAGGCGCCGGCGGCGGCAACGAAGGCATCGCCGAGGAGCACCGTCTCGCGGTAGCGCTCCGCAGAACCGGCGAGCGCGCGAGCCAGATCCGCCGCTTCACTCAGGGCGACGGCGTCCGTTCCATTACGCCAGGCATCAGCCAGAAATACCGCATCGTTCCACAGACTGCCGGAACGCAGCAGCACCTCCACCCAGCCGTAAAGACCGGCGGCATCACTGACGCGCCGGTCCTCCACCGCCTTTTCAAGGCCGCCAGAATAGGAAAAGCCGCCGACAGGAAAGGCCGGCGACATCCAGGCCATGAGCCGCAGCAGCGCGGCAACGCCGCGATCTTCGCTCATGCCTCAGCCATGGTCGTGATGCTGACCATGGTCATGCCCGTGCCCATGACCGTGGGAATGGCCGCCATGGGCGTGGTAAGCACCGCGCGCTGGCTGGAAAGGTTCTTCCACATCACGCACTGTTGCGCCAAGGCCTTCCAGCATCGCGCGGATCACGTGGTCACGCAGGATGAGAATACGCTCCTCCTCGATCTGCGCCGAAAGGTGCCGGTTGCCCAGATGCCAGGCAAGCTCGATCAGGTGAAGACGGTCCTTCGCCTTGATTTCGAACAGCTTTTCATCCGCAGCACGAACCTCCACCAGATCACCGTTCTCCACCACCAGCAGGTCGCCATGGGCAAACAGCACGGCTTCCTTCAAATCCAACATCACCATCTCGTCATTCTGCAAATGCAGAAGTTTGCGGCGCAGATGCCGCTGGTCATGCGCGAGAGTGACATAACCGGAAGGTTCGTCGGCTGGAGTTCCGGCGGGGTGATAGGACGTGACGCGCAGCATGGGATGATCCATTTCAGAAACAGTCTTGGGGTTCCGATTGTTGACGGATAGCCCGGCCGATTTCAAGGCGTGTTTTCAGGTCGAACGCATCTCGGAAAACGAAAAAGCCCGGCATCGCTGCCGGGCCTTGTCAAAAAAAGCAAACCGCAATCAGGCCGCAGCGCGGCTCTTCAGGTTTTCCAGAATGTTCTGCGGCGAGGAAACGCCGTATGGGTCGGTATCGCTATTGTCACAATAGCCCTCTTCCTCGAACCACTGCTCCACCAGACCGTCATTGATGACGGCGGCGTAACGCCAGGAGCGCATGCCGAAACCGAGATTGTCCTTGGCGACCAGCATGCCCATCTTGCGGGTGAACTCGCCCGAACCGTCAGGAATGACCTTGACGTTTTCGAGGTTCTGGCCTTTTGCCCAGGCGTTCATCACGAAGGCGTCGTTGACCGACAGGCAATAGATTTCATCGACGCCGAGCGCGCGGAATTCGCCCGCGAGCTTTTCGAAATCGGGAAGCTGGTAGGTCGAGCAAGTCGGCGTGAAAGCGCCGGGCAACGAGAAAAGAACGACCTTTTTGCCCTTGAAGTAATCGTCGGAGGTCATGTCCTGCCAACGGAAAGGGTTGGGGCCACCAACGGCCTCGTCGCGAACACGCGTGCGGAAGGTAACGGCGGGCACTTTTTTGCCGAGCATGTCTTGTCTCCTGATCTGTCTTCAATTTTCTGGCGTTTTGCACGGATCGCTTGGGACCGATCCGCACGGAATTCTTTTGCCGTTTCTTTAGCGCAAGATGCACTGCGGTGCAGCATAAAAATCGGATTACCAGACGTCAAATCAACGAAACGTCGCACCGCGGGAAGATCAATTGTGCAGCGCTACCGACCAGCGCAACAGTGGCGGCAACGGTGTCCACCAGCCGGTGCGAATGCCGGCTTGCCGCAGCATGGCGGCAGACCACGTGTTGCAGCCGGCCAGCGCATTGAACCAGCCATTAGCCTCGAAAAATCCATCCGTCAGGCTGTAGGAAGCACCGGGTATAAGCTGAACTTTGCCATTGTCCCGCAGGAAGCTCGTACGAATGCCCGCCACAAGTCGCTGATATCCCGCTTCGGAAATGCGAAGGCGCTTCACCCCGGCAAGGTCGGCGGGAAAATCCCCCGTCACATCCACATGCATCACCGACTGGTCGAGTGTCAGAGAGCGCACGACCGGCATCGGCTTCAGGTCGGCCCAAGTCGGCGTCTGTATGTAAAACGACCGGCCACCCCAGCCGAACACCAGATAGGCAGCAGCCGGATGGTTGACCGCGATACCGCCCTCCTGCAATTCGGAAAAGACCCGCCGCAGATCGTCATCGACAGGCAGGGCGATATCGGTATGGATCGGATTGGATAACAGCAATATCTCGCGATCCCTCACGCCGCTTGTTTCATCGGCAAAAAAGGGTCGCGGCACGACGGTGCCGAGCACAAGAAGCAGGATGATCAGCAGCAGGCCACCGCCGATCCACCTTGTGATAAATCTCAACACGAAACGCCGTTAAAACAGGAAATAACGCTGCGCCATCGGCAGCACCGTCGCCGGTTCACAGGTCAGAAGCTCGCCATCGGCGCGCACCTCATACGTTTCCGGGTCAACCTCGATATGCGGGGTCAGCGAATTGTGGATCATCGAGGCCTTGGAAATGCCGCCGCGCACGTTCTTCACCGCCATCAGCTTCTTGGCAACACCAAGACGCCCTGCAAGGCCGGCATCCAGCGACGCCTGACTGACAAATGTAACCGAGGAATTGGTGCGCAGCTTGCCATAGGCGGCAAACATCGGGCGGTAATGCATCGGCTGCGGCGTGGGAATGGAGGCATTCGGATCGCCCATCGGTGCCGCGGCGATGGAACCGCCGAGCAACACCATTTCCGGCTTCACGCCGAAGAATGCCGGGTTCCACAACACCAGATCGGCACGCTTGCCGACTTCGATGGAGCCGATCTCATGGCTGACGCCCTGCGCGATGGCCGGGTTGATGGTATATTTGGCGATGTAACGGCGGACGCGGAAATTGTCGTTTTCGCCGGTCTCTTCCTTCAGGCGGCCGCGCTGGCGCTTCATCTTGTCAGCCGTCTGCCAGGTGCGGATCGCCACTTCACCGACACGGCCCATGGCCTGGCTGTCGGAGGAAATGATCGAGAACGCGCCGATATCGTGGAGAATATCCTCCGCCGCGATGGTTTCCTTGCGGATGCGGCTTTCGGCGAACGCGATATCCTCAGGGATGGACGACGACAGATGGTGGCACACCATCAGCATATCCAGATGTTCGGCCAGCGTATTGATGGTGTAGGGCCGCGTCGGGTTGGTGGAAGACGGGATGACGTTCGGATTGCCGCAGACCTTGATGATATCAGGCGCATGGCCGCCGCCTGCCCCTTCGGTGTGGAAGGCATGGATGGTACGGCCCTTGATGGCGGCAACCGTGTCTTCCACGAAACCGCTCTCGTTCAGCGTATCGGTGTGGATCATCACCTGCACGTCATATTCGTCAGCCACTGTCAGGCAATTGTCGATGGCGGCGGGCGTCGTGCCCCAGTCCTCGTGCAACTTCAGCGATGAGGCACCGGCAAGGATCATCTCTTCCAGCGGCGCGGGCAACGAAGCATTGCCCTTGCCCGCCAATGCGAGGTTCATCGGGAAAGCGTCGAAGCTCTCGATCATCCGCTCGATGTGCCACGCGCCGGTGCAGGTGGTGGCAAGCGTGCCATGCGCGGGGCCGGAACCGCCGCCCAGCATGCAGGTAACGCCGCTCATCAGCGCTTCTTCGATCTGCTGCGGGCAGATGAAATGAATATGTGCATCCATGCCGCCGGCAGTCAGAATCTTGCCTTCGCCGGCAATCGCCTCTGTCGAAGGGCCGACGATGATCGTCACGCCCGGCTGCGTATCGGGGTTGCCCGCCTTGCCGATGGCGTGGATGCGCCCGTTCTTCAGGCCCACATCCGCTTTGTAGATGCCGCTATGGTCGACGATGACGACGTTGGTGATGACGGTATCGACAGCGCCTTCGGCCCGCGTCGCCTGGCTCTGGCCCATGCCGTCGCGAATGACCTTGCCACCGCCGAATTTCACTTCCTCGCCATAGGTCGTGTAGTCCTTCTCGATCTCGATGAAGAGTTCGGTATCGGCAAGACGCACCTTGTCGCCGACGGTCGGGCCGAACATGCCGGCATAGGCGGCGCGGGAAATCTTGTAAGGCATGGGTTCAGGCTCCTTCGGACGCGGAGAAAATCGATATGGGAGAAATTCGTGTCAGCCGGCCCTCGTGTGTAAGGGCCTCTACAAGCTGTTTTTCGGCGGCAAACGGATGCCCGTTCCAGCCGTGATGACCAAAGCCCGCAATCAACACCTCGTCATCGCCGCCGCTCACGGTCTCCAGAACATGGGCAATGGCCAAAAGCCCGGTGCTCGGGCAGACGTAAGGGGCCGGCGCATAGACCTGCAATGCGTGATCAAGCCGCTCATGCACCCCACGCGGAATGACGATGTGGCTCTTGCCGGTCTCTTCGGCTAATGCTGCGAAACCGGAGGTATAATCGGCGCAAAAATCGGTCAGTTCGGGCCAGCGAGCGCGGATATCCGGCTCCATCTGCGAAAATTTCGCGGGATCGCGCACCGACCAGATGGCGGAAGCCCGCTGCACCCCCTCATTGTCGCGCCACGCGGCCCCTTCGCTCATCTCGCGGCCGGGCCGGCCGGTGTTGCAAACGGCCACCACATCCGTGCGGCTGCCGCCAGCGCCCAGCGAACGGCAATCGTTGAAGCGGATGACAATGTCGGAAAGGTCGATGAGATCAGCCACGCCCTGCGGCATTTCTCCGTTTCCGACAATCATGATCCGCCGCCCCATACCGTTCAGAAACCTTCGGACAACTGGCGCAGTTCGTCAGCGCGCTTGTTGCTCATATCGGCCAGGCATGAGGAAACCAGCATCGGCTCCATCGTGCCGCCACGCGCCTGAAACCCGAAGGCATCACAATTGGCATCGCGAAACGCCACCCAGGCACGCTGGGCGGCAACCAATGCATCCACGGCACCCTTGCCGCTTTCGTCTGCCGTCTTGTCACGCTCGGCAAGCTGCTTGCGAACCTTCTGGTAGGCGGCGTTCAACTGCTTGTCGGCCTTTTCGTAATCCTTGCCGGCGCAGATTGTCATATCGGCCTGCGTTTGCGGCGAGGTGCAATCGGGCGCGTCATCGGCAAATGCGGGAGACGCCGCAAGAGACAGCAGGACAGCCGCACCGAAACAGAATTTTTTCAAAGTCATGGCCATCACTCAGGCAGCCGCGCCATCGAAAGCCTGCGGCTTCAGCGCACGCGGATCGACACCATCAAGGCAATTGGTATTCACCGCCACCATCGGCGTCCCATCCGGCCCATCGGCATAGGCAAAACTCTCAATGCCGCAGGTGGAGCAGAACAGATGATGGATCTTGTGCTTGTTGAAGAGATATTCCGTCAGCTTGTCGTCGCCGGAAAGCAGGGTGAATTTTTCGCGCGGCGCGAAGGCAAGCGTCGAGCCCAAGCGCTTGCAGCGCGAGCAATTGCACACGACCGTGTGGTCGAGATCGGCATCGACCTCGAAGCTCACGTCGCCGCACTGGCAACTTCCGTGATAATGTGCCGTCGCCATCTCATAACCTCCCCATGATCTGTTGACGAAACCCGTAAACCTCACGCTTGCCGGAAAGCGGCACCAGCGTCACTTCCCGCTTCTGGCCGGGTTCAAAACGAACCGCAGTGCCGGCCGGAATGTCGAGACGCATGCCGCGCACCTTGTCGCGGTCGAAGACAAGACCCGCATTGGTCTCGAAGAAATGGTAGTGGCTGCCCACCTGCACCGGCCGGTCACCGGTATTGGCCACCTCGATCGTCACCGTCGGCTGGCCGGCATTGAGTTCGATGGTGCCCTCTGCGGCAATGATTTCGCCTGGTTTCATGGTGCTCCCCTTTGTCTCTCTCAAGCAGCGGTGGCTGCCGCGCAGCCTTCAGCCTTCAGCACCCGTGTCGTCGATGCCGGATTGTTAACGAGTTTGGCCGCCGGGCGGATGGGCCTGCGAACCAGCTCGCCGCCGCAATTCGGGCAGGCGCCTTTGAGCACATCGGTCGCGCAATCGGCGCAAAAGGTGCATTCGAACGAGCAGATCATCGCAACCCGGCTGTCGGGGGCAAGATCACGGTCGCAGCATTCGCAATTGGGCCGAAGCTCCAGCGCCATATCGTCCCCCTCAGCGTATCGGTTCGTGAACGGTCACAAGCTTGGTGCCGTCGGGAAATGTTGCTTCCACCTGCACATCATGGATCATGTCGGCGATGCCTTCCATAACCTGATCGCGGGAAATGACATGCGCGCCGGCTTCCATCAGGTCGGCCACCGCGCGACCATCGCGGGCGCCCTCGACAACGAAATCGGTAATCAGCGCAATCGCTTCCGGGTAATTCAGCTTCACGCCACGCTCCAGCCGGCGGCGCGCCACCATGGCGGCCATGGAAATCAGCAGCTTGTCTTTTTCTCTCGGAGTAAGGTTCATCGTCGTCCCGCAGCTTTCGCACCTGCCCCGCAAAACACAGTGTTTCGGGGGCTGATCCGACTTGTTTGACAGACCCCGGAAGGTCGCCTGTCGCGGGCGATCCGGAGCTTTACAGATTCCAGACTTTCGGCACTGGCGCGCCGTTTCGCAAGAGCGAAATGATCGGAAAAAGTATTTTTCTAAGGGAGAAGCCGTCCGCGGCGGACACGCGCACGACAAGCTTACCCTGCCATTCGCTGGCGCCGCCGCTTTCCCCGGCAATAGCCCGGATTTTAGGCAAAAGCGCCTCGGCCAGAGGCCCGATATAAAGAAGCGTGGCAAAGGCCACCTGCCCGGCAAGCACCGCCGGTTTTGCAGTCAGCTCCGCCACTTCTCCCGCAAGCAACAGCTCTTCGGCATGTACCAGCCGGCCGCCATGGCGAATGCGCCAGCGATCCCGGAACAGGCCATGCTGCATCGCTTCGCCCATGGCCTGACGCCCGAGCAGCACGGCTTCGACGGCGATGAATTCGGAGGTTGCGTCGAGATCGGCTTCCAGCCTGCGGGTCAGCGACGCCCGGTCGAAAAGAATGGTTTCCTGCGGCAGCCAGTGCAACCGGGCGCCCGGCCCTGCGGAAACGCGGGCGGTGACGGTGGCGGTTCCGGAGGATGCCTTGTAGACCTTCTCGCAGGCCTGCGTCGTCACCACCAGCGAGGTGCCGGCCCCGGCAACAGCCTGCCATTCCATTTCATCTCCGCCGGTCAATCCGCCGGAGGAGTTGATGAGGATGGCCTCGATCTCGTTGGAAAACGTATCCGGCAGGCGGATCTTGGCGCAACCTTCCTGGAACAATTGGTCCAGCCGGCTGCGCCCTTCGACAGCCTTGGTTACAATGCGTCCTCTGCCACGGGCGCGCTGCTGCCGGGCAGGTTCGCCGTCTTCGAAACCGGAAGGGCGGATGGCTTGCTGTTCTGGCTGCACGCGGTCTCCGAAACGGTTGCGGAAGCGGACCCGGCCTTGGCGCCGCAATCTTTTTTGACGACGGCATCCACTACCATCTGTCCTTCCGTGTTGCGGAAGAAATCCCACATTCTTTCCGCCGCATCAACCGTGCGCGTCACTTCGCCTGTGGGCATCTTGCGCTCCACGGCAGGTTCCGCCTTCGGCGTCTGCTCGCCACCCGGCTTGCGGGTAAGGACCGCCGACGCTGCCAGCACTTCCGCCTTCATGGTGGCGCGCGGCCAGGCATGGTCCCAATTGTCAATGACATAGGACTGGATACGTGCCCCGCCCTTGCAGACGTCATAGGAATTAACGGTGAAGCTCTCGCCCGGTCTGGTTTTCGCGCCGCCCTTGCAGCCGTCCATTTCCGCCCAGCGTTTCAGCGCCGTCTCGCCGCTATATTGCCAGTAGGACTTGCCACCACCCTGATAGGGATTGGCCGGATCCTTCAGACCCGCAAAGGCGATGATCGACATCGGCCGCGCCGGCTTGCAGCTTGCCGCATCCGGTCCCCATTTGCCCTCTGTCTCCAACGGATAACCCGCGCGCAACGATGCAACGAAGCCGGCAGCGGTGAAATCCGCGCTGCCATTGCAGATGAATTGCGACAGCATGCGCCCGCCGCCGGAATAACCGGAACCGTAAAAGCGCTCCTCATCCACGCAGAACTTGCCTTTCACCATGGCAATTGCATCGCGAATGAAGCTTACCTCATCCAGCCCGCCGGGACGGGTGGTAACACCAGGAACATTCCAGGCATGGGTGCCGGGTAATTCGCCATTGAGGCTACCCGCCAGCGCCACCACCATCAGGCCGTCGCGTTCGGCAAGCTTGTCCCAGCCGCTGCGGTTCAGCTGGCCGTGCGGATTGCTGTTGGATCCGTGGAAATCGAACACGACAGGCACCGGTTTTTTTCCGTCATAGGCCGATGGAACGAAATAAACGCCTTCGCGTTTTTGACCACTGGAGAGAATGGAAAAATCATGCCTGCCTGGTTCCACGCCGGGTTGCGCAAGCTGACCGCAGGTCGAGGCCGACGCTGCGACACTCGCGCTCGCGCAGATCGCAAGACCCAGAAATAGGGTACGGGCGGAGCGGAACAGCCGGGCAGCCCGGCCAAGGGCAAAGTCTTGATGCATTGACACGCCTTTATTGGGCACGGTTTCCCCGACGATACGTCGGACGCGCGTGGAATGTAAGGGATCAACTGTCGCGGCGTGCGAATAGACTTCGTCTGTGTCTCGCATGCAGCATTTCCGCTGCCAATATCACAGGCGTTTATTCAATGAAATGCTAAAATTGCGCATAAAAGCCATGCAGACACGCATAGACTTTCAAAATATTAATCGGCCGTTTGCACGCCGTGATCGGCAGGCGTGGCTTCTAGTCTCGATTTATACTGTCAGATGGCGACGCGCCTCGGGCGTATCCAGCGTTTCGGCAAGCCCCTCATGCACAATTTCGCCCCGGTCCATGATGTAGACATAGTCGGCAAGCTCACGGCAGAAATCCAGATATTGCTCGACCAGCAGGATCGCCATACCGGTGGAATCCCTGAGATATTTGATTGCGCGGCCGATATCCTTGATGATCGACGGCTGAATGCCTTCGGTCGGCTCATCGAGAACGAGGATTTTCGGCCGCGTCACCAGCGCCCGGCCGATGGCGAGCTGCTGTTGCTGGCCACCGGACAGGTCGCCGCCGCGTCTGCCCAGCATGGATTGCAGCACCGGAAACAGGCTGAAAATATCGTCAGGAATGAAACGCTCCTTGCGCGGCAGCGGCGCATAACCGCTTTCAAGGTTTTCCTGCACGCTGAGCAGCGGAAAGATTTCACGCCCCTGTGGCACGTAGCCGACACCGCGCTTGGCCCGGTGGTAAGGCGCCAGCCCATCCAGTGCCGCCCCTTCAAAGCTGATCGACCCGCCACTGATGGCATGCTGGCCGGTGACCGCGCGCAACAACGAGCTTTTGCCCACGCCGTTGCGGCCGAGAACACAGGTGATCTTGCCCATCTCCGCTTTCAGCGACACGCCCCGCAGGGCTTGGGCTGCGCCATAGTGGAGGTTGATGTTGTCGACGTTCAGCATGGTGCAACTCCATTGATGCTTTGGTGGGCGGCGCTACCCCCCTCTGCCCTGCCGGGCATCTCCCCCACAAGGGGGGAAATCAGATGCCGTTCCCGCTCGTCCCATCGCCTACTGGTCTTGGGGTAGGGTGTTAGCCGCTTGCCGATCTCCCCCCTGGTGGGGGAGATGCCCGGTAGAGCAGAGGGGGGTAAAGCCGCAGACGCTTCCATCACCGCCCCAGATAATTCTCGATCACCTTCGGATCGCTGGACACAAAATCGATCGACCCTTCAGCCAGCACCGAGCCCTCGGCAAGACACGTCACCTTCACGCCCAGCTCGCGGATGAAGCCCATGTCGTGCTCCACCACCACGACCGAGCGGGTCTTGGCGATTTCCTTCAGAAGCACGGCGGTTTCGGCTGTCTCCGCATCCGTCATGCCGGCCACCGGCTCGTCCACCAGAAGCAGCTTCGGTTCCTGTGCCAAGAGCATGCCAATCTCCAGCCACTGTTTCTGGCCGTGCGAGAGGTTGGCCGCGAGATCGCCGCGGCGGTGGCTGAGACGCACGGTGGCGAGGATTTCCTCAATGCGCGCCTTGTCCTCCGCTGTCAGCCTGTAGAACAGCGTGGCGAAGACGCCGCGTTTGCGGTTCAACGCCAGTTCCAGATTGTCCCAGACGGTATGGCTTTCAAACACCGTTGGCTTCTGGAATTTACGCCCGATGCCCAGCTGGGCAATGTCCGCCTCGTCCTTTTTCGTGAGGTCGATGCTGTCTTCGAACAGCACCGTGCCGGTATCCGGCCGGGTCTTGCCGGTGATGATATCCATCATCGTCGTCTTGCCGGCGCCATTCGGACCGATGATGGCCCGCAGCTCGCCCGGCTCCACCACGAAGGACAGGGAATTGAGCGCCCTGAACCCGTCGAAGGAAACGGAAACACCGTCGAGATAAAGCAGGCTTTTGGTTCTGTTTTCGGAAACCGTGTTCATATCAGCCTCACTCCGCCGCCTGTTGCGCCGCTGTTGCAGCACTGTCATTGCCCGGTTGTCCGGCCGCACTTGCCGCCCGCGCAACACGCTTTTCGCGCCGGCCGACCAGATAATGCTGCACGGTGCCGACGATGCCCTTGGGGAAGAACAGCGTCACCGCGATGAACAGCCCACCCAGCGCAAACAGCCAGAATTCGGGGAAAGCACCGGTGAAATAGCTCTTGCCGCCATTGACCAGCAGCGCGCCGATGATCGGCCCGATCAGCGTGCCGCGCCCGCCGACTGCGGTCCAAACCACCACCTCGATGGAGTTGGCGGGGGAGAATTCGCCGGGATTGATGATGCCCACCTGCGGCACGAACAGGGCACCGGCAATGCCCGCCATCATGGCCGAGACGACGAAGGTAAAAAGCTTGATGTTTTCCACCCGGAAACCGAGGAAGCGCACCCGGCTTTCGGCATCGCGCACGCCCACCAGCACCTTGCCGAATTTGGAATTGACGATGCCGGATGCAATCAGCAGCGAAAGCGCCAGCATAACGGCCGTCATCGCAAACAGCACGGCACGGGTGCCATCCGCCTGCACGGAAAAGCCGAGAATATCCTTGAAATCGGTGAGACCATTATTGCCGCCGAAACCCATGTCGTTGCGGAAGAAGGCAAGCAGCAGGGCGTAGGTCATGGCCTGCGTGATGATGGAGAGGTAAACGCCGTTGACGCGCGAGCGGAAGGCGAACCAGCCAAACACGAAGGCGAGCAGGCCGGGCACCACCAGCACCATCAGTGCTGCAAACCAGAACATGTCGAAGCCGTGCCAGAACCACGGCAGTTCCTTCCAGTTGAGGAACACCATGAAGTCAGGCAGCACGGGATGGCCGTAAACACCGCGCGTGCCGATCTGCCGCATCAGATACATGCCCATGGCATAACCGCCGAGCGCGAAGAAGGCGGCGTGGCCGAGCGAGAGAATGCCGCAATATCCCCAGACCAGATCAAGCGCCAGCGCCAGCAGCGCGTAGGCCAGATATTTGCCGAGCATCGACATGATGTAGGTCGGGATGCGGAACGCGCTGTCAGCCGGCAACAGCAGATTGGAGGCGGGCACCAGCACGGCGATGGCCAGGATGATGCCGATGGCGATGGAAATGCGCCGATCGAGCGCGCGCAGGAGGAAGCCGGTAATCATGCTTCGATCGCCCTTCCCTTGAGTGCGAAGAGACCACGCGGCCGCTTCTGGATGAACAGGATGATGAGAACGAGCACGAGGATCTTGCCAAGCACGGCGCCCACCGTCGGCTCAAGGAACTTGTTGAGCACGCCGAGCGACAGCGCACCCACCAGCGTTCCCCAGAGATTGCCGACCCCGCCGAATACCACCACCATGAAACTGTCGATGATGTAGCTCTGGCCGAGATTGGGCGAGACATTGTCGATCTGCGACAGCGCTACCCCGGCAAGGCCGGCAACGCCGGAACCGAGCGCGAAGGTGAAGGCATCCACCCAGGGCGTGCGGATGCCCATGGAAGAGGCCATGCGGCGGTTCTGGGTCACAGCGCGCATCTGCAAGCCGAAGGCGGAGCGCTTCAAAAGCACCAGCAGCGCGAAGAAGACGGAAAGCGAGAAGCAGACGATCCACACGCGGTTCCAGGTGAAGTTGAGGTAACCAACGCTGAAGGAGCCGGACATCCAGCTCGGGCTGCCGACCTCACGGTTGGTCGGGCCGAAGATGGAACGCACGCCCTGTTGCAGGATCAGCGAGATACCCCATGTGGCGAGTAGCGTTTCCAGCGGTCGCCCGTAGAGATAGCGGATGACGCCGCGCTCCATGATGAGGCCGACGCAGGCTGTGACCAGAAAGGCGGCCGGCAGGGCAATCGCCAGTGACCAGTCGAACAGGCCGGGGAAATGGCTGCGGATCAACTCCTGCACCATGAAGGTGGAGTAAGCGCCGATCATCACCATCTCGCCATGCGCCATATTGATGATGCCCATGACGCCGAAGGTGATGGCAAGACCGATGGCGGCGAGCAGCAGCACCGAGCCGAGCGACAGGCCGTACCAGACATTCTGTGCGTAATCCCAGAAGGCAAGGGAACTCTCGATGCTCGAAATCGCCTCGTCCACATCCGGCTTCAGGCTCGGATCAACCGTGGGCGTCGCCGCCATCAGAATGCTGATCGCATCGCGCCCGCCAAGCGCCTTGATGGTGGCGATCGCTTCTTTCTTCACCTCAAGGGGGCGGTCGGAGGAAAGCAGCGAGACTGCCCGCGCCTCCTCCATCCGCGTCCGCACCTCTTTGTCGGTTTCCTTGGATATGGCCGCTTCCAGCAATTCCAGATTTTCGGCGCTGGGGGCTTTCAGAACCGCATCGGCGGCGGAAAGCCGCACCGAGCGTTCCGGACTGAGCAACGTCAGGCCGCCCATCGCGGCGCGGATGACGCGACGCAGATTGTTGTTGACCCTGATCTTGGTAACCGCCGCCTTCGGCGCTTCGCCAGCGCTTTCGCCGGTCAGCGGATCGATGAGCGTGAAATTGGAACCCGACGGCTTGGTCATGAACACCAGATTGTCGGCCTTGCGCACGTAAAGATCGCCTGATGCAAAAGCCTCAAGCGCCGGCACCACCCGCGCGTCGCCGGTGGCAGCAATCTGGCCGATCAATGTTTCGGCCTGCTTGAAGTCAGCCGTGCCGAGCTGGTCGATCAGCGCCTTCGGATCGCTCTGCGCGAGGGACTGGGCGGCGATCCCCAGGGTGAGCCAGAGGAAGATGGCTCCGAGAAAAGATCGGATCGTCATGTCGGGTTCCTTGGAGCGGTTTGCGACTCTGCGGTTGCGTGTGGCACGACCTGAATATGCGGCTTCACCCCCCTCTGCCCTGCCGGGCATCTCCCCCTCAAGGGGGGAGATCGCCCGTGGCAAGGTCCCGTCCATCTCGACGTTCAAGGATGAAATGGCGGGAGAGCATCTTGCCGATCTCCCCCCTTGAGGGGGAGATGTCCGGCAGGACAGAGGGGGGTAAATCTGGCTCAGTTTATAAACAATCCGCCCCTCCAAAGAGGGGCGGCGTTCGTTTCCTTATCAGCTACCCTTGCCGCCGCACTTGCCCGTGGCCACGTTGAAGTTGCCGCAAGACATCGGCTTGCGCCAATCCGAAATCAGATCCTTCGAGTCAGGCAGGTAATCCGACCATTCGTCACCCACGACCTGTGGCGTCTGCTGCACGATTTCGAACTGCCCATCGGCCTGGATTTCACCGATCAGCACCGGCTTGGTGATGTGGTGGTTCGGCATGACGGTGGAGTAACCGCCAGAAAGGTTCGGCACGGAAACGCCGATGATGCTGTCAAGAACCGCGTCCGTATCGGTCGTGCCTGCGGTTTCGACGGCCTTAACCCAGGCGTTGAAACCGATATAGGCGGCTTCCATCGGGTCGTTCGTCACGCGCTTGTCGTTCTTGGTGAACGCATGCCAGGTCTTGATGAATTCGGCGTTGACCTCGGTATCGACAGACTGGAAGTAGTTCCAGGCGGCAAGGTGGCCGACCAGCGGCGCGGTATCGAGACCGGCAAGCTCTTCTTCACCGACCGAGAAGGCGACGACCGGAATGTCCTCGGCCTTGATGCCCTGGTTCGCCAGCTCCTTGTAGAAGGGCACGTTGGCGTCACCATTGATGGTGGAGACAACGGCGGTCTTCTTGCCGGCCGAGCCGAACTTCTTGATGTCGGACACGATCGTCTGCCAGTCGGACTGGCCGAACGGCGTGTAGTTGATCATGATGTCCTCTTCCTTGACGCCCTTCGACATCAGGTAGGCCTTCAGGATCTTGTTTGTGGTCTGCGGGTAGACATAGTCGGTACCTGCCAGAACCCAGCGCTCGACGCCTTCGGTCTTGGCGAGATAATCGACGGCCGGAATGGCCTGCTGGTTGGGCGCTGCACCCGTGTAGACGATGTTGCGGGAGGATTCTTCACCCTCATACTGCACCGGGTAGAACAGCAGGGAATTCAGCTCTTCGAAAACCGGCAGCACGGACTTGCGCGACGAGGATGTCCAGCAACCGAAAACGGCGGCGACCTTGTCCTGCGAAATCAGCTGGCGGGCCTTTTCGGCAAACAGCGGCCAGTCGGAGGCCGGGTCGACCACGACGGCTTCGAGCTTCTTGCCGAGAACGCCGCCCTTCTTGTTCTGCTCGTCGATGAGCATCAGCATGGCATCCTTCAGCGTCGTCTCTGAAATCGCCATGGTGCCGGAAAGAGAATGCAGCACGCCTACCTTGATCGTATCGTCGGCGGCAAATGCGCCATGGAAGGCTGTAGTGGACATGATTGCGCCGAGCAGCGCGGCGCTAAGCGTCTTGCGGAATGTCATCGGAAGAACCCCTCTCCTTGTTTAGCCCTCATGGGGCTTCAGCGGCATCGTTGACCGCTGCTGGAAAGGACTATCGATCTCGCGGGCGAGAAACCGTATACGTCAATTGACGTAGGCGGGGTGGCGAAAGCTGCAGGGGGTGTTGGGGAGAGGGAAATCCTGGCTGGGGCAACCGATGTGAAACCTGGCGTTTCAACTTGCTTCTTCTCCGGCAGGGAAGACGAGAGCAGCAGCGGGTCGAGGGTGCGAGGTCGGAGACAGACTGAGATGTCGTCCCTTCATCCAGCGCTTCGCGCCACCTTCTCCCCGGCAGGGGAGAAGAAACGATCAGCGACGCTTCACATCAGGCGTGCGGCTTGTCGTCCCGCTCTTCGTCACGGATCGCATCGTCATGATACCACGAGCCGAAATCGACATGCGGCTGACGTGCCTCGCGCTCCAGATCGCTCAGCCCGATGTTACGGAACTTTGAGAGCCCCGCGCGTCCGCCGACCGGAAATTGAAAGATCGTTGCCGTTTCACGATGAAAGCCAGTTGCCATATCGAACATCTCACTTTGTTTGCATCGAAGCACTTTGGTTGTGAAGCAAACCCGTTAGCTCTGGTTTAGCTCCATCTGATTAAAAAAAAATCACGTTGCGAAAAATATAGGCATCAAATGGTCATTCAGCAAGAAAAACCATTCCGGAAGCGCCGGTTTTTGGGGCAAATGCCGATCCGTCGTTCGCAATCGAAAACATTGCACCGCAACAGGGCATTTTGAGCGATGCCACCCGCTATCTGTTAGGAATCACTGACGAAACATTAGGGTTCGATTTACCTGCCGCAGTGCAGCATGAGCGGTTAATGGCCATAGCAGCCCCCTCGGCCCTGAGCATGCCTGAAAGATTTTTCGAAGAATTCGCAAAACATCGCCAATCTGGCACGCGGCATGCATCTATATGGCCAGCCCTTGAACGCGAATGTGCTTCCGGTGGCGAAAGCCACGGCAAGCCTCAAGGCTTCGCATTGTTACCTATGAGAGGTTCGTAATGACTAAGTTCAAACTCGAGTACATCTGGCTTGACGGTTATAAGCCGGTCCCCAACCTGCGCGGCAAGACACAGGTCAAGGAATTCGATGAATTCCCGACGCTCGAGCAGCTGCCGCTTTGGGGTTTTGATGGCTCGTCCACGCAGCAGGCCGAAGGCCACTCTTCGGATTGCGTGCTGAAGCCCGTCGCGATTTACCCCGATCCGGCCCGCACCAACGGCGTACTGGTCATGTGCGAAGTCATGATGCCTGACGGCGTCACCCCGCATGCATCGAACAGCCGCGCGACCATCCTCGACGACGAGGACGCATGGTTCGGCTTCGAACAGGAATATTTCTTCTACCAGGACGGCCGCCCGCTCGGCTTCCCCGAGCAGGGTTACCCGGCTCCGCAGGGTCCGTATTACACCGGCGTCGGCTTCAAGAACGTCGGCTCGGTTGCCCGCGAAATCGTTGAAGAACATCTCGACCTCTGCCTCGAAGCCGGCATCAACCACGAAGGCATCAATGCCGAAGTGGCCAAGGGCCAGTGGGAATTCCAGGTATTCGGCAAGGGCTCCAAGCGCGCCGCCGACCAGATCTGGATCGCCCGTTACCTGCTGCTGCGTCTTTGCGAACAGTACGGCATCGACGTCGAATTCCATTGCAAGCCGCTCGGCGATACCGACTGGAACGGTTCGGGCATGCATTGCAACTTCTCCACCAAGTTCATGCGTGAAGTTGGCGGCAAAGAGTATTTCGAAGCCCTCATGGCCGCTTTCGCCAAGAACTGGCAGGAGCACATCGACGTTTACGGTCCGGACAACCACCTGCGCCTGACCGGCAAGCACGAAACCGCTCCGTGGAACAAGTTCTCCTACGGCGTTGCCGACCGTGGCGCCTCGATCCGCGTTCCGCACTCCTTCGTCAACAACGGTTACCGTGGTTACCTCGAAGACCGTCGTCCGAACTCGCAGGGCTGCCCTTATCAGATCGCTTCCGTCGTTCTGAAGACGATTGCAGAAGTGCCGCTCGCAAAGTCGGCTGCTGCCTGATAACCCAAGACATGGCGTCGCCCGCAACCGGGCGACGCCATTTTTATGTCCACCGAACGGCCGGACCGGACAGGCGACCTTTCGCCCTCTGCCCTGCGTGGAATATTCTTGCCTATGCGCAAACTCGAAGACGTTGCGTGGCTTTGACCAACCGCATCGGCTTTTCCGAACCGCGACACGGTTTTCGGTCCGATGCTCTAAAGCAAGAAGGTGAGCGATGGGCATTCTCAAAAAATTCTCTCTCGAAAACCGCATCGCCATCATCACCGGCAGCGGCCGCGGTCTCGGTTTCGAAATCGCCAGGGCCTTTGCCGAGGCTGGCGCCCATGTGTGGCTGACCGGCCGTAACGCCGAGGCGCTGGAACAGGCAGCAGGCACACTTCGGCAAGCCGGCGGAAAAGCCGATTATGCCGCTTTCGACATTGCCGATACCGCCGCCGGAACTGCCCTCGTCCACCGCATCATGGACGAATTCGGCCATCTCGATATCCTCGTCAACAATGTCGGCGCACGCGACCGCCGCCCACTTTCCGAATTCAGCGACGAGGACGTGCTGGAGCTTATCCGCACTGACCTCACCTCCTCCGTGTCGCTGTCGCGAGACGCCGCGCAAGCCATGAACACCAACGGTTACGGCCGCATCATCACCATCACCTCCATTCTCGGCCACATCGTCAGGCCGGGCGATGCGATCTATCCCGTTGCCAAGCAGGGGCTGACCGGGCTGATGCGCGCAATCGCCGTCGAATATGGCGCGCGCGGCATCACCAGCAACGCCATTGCACCCGGCATGTTCGCCACGGAAACCAATGCGGCCCTTGCCGAAAACCCTGACATGGTCGCCTTTGCCAAGCTGCGCGTGCCGCTTGAACGCTGGGGCAGGCCGGATGAAATCGCCGGTGCCGCCCTGTTTCTGGCCAGCGACGCCTCCTCCTTCGTCAACGGCCATGTGCTGACGGTGGATGGCGGCATGTCGGTGCGGCTGTGAGAATGGCAAAACACCTTTTGCGGAAAGGGGCTGGATCCTAGGCATGGCCGCACGGCAACGCATCATCCCCGTCAGGCGCGAATATAACCGCTGGGTCGCCAACCAGACGCTGGAAGATTATGCGCTGCGCTTCACCGCCAAAAGCGCCCGGCAATTTTCGTCCAACCGCATCTCCCACACCGCCATCGGCGCTATTTCCTTTCTGGCGCTGGAAGCCATCGGCGGCGCGATCACGCTGTCATACGGCACCACCAACGCCTTTTACGCCATCATCGTCGCGGCCATTGCCATGCTTGCCGTCGGCTTGCCGATCAGCCGTTACGCCATCCGTCACGGCGTCGATATCGACCTCCTGACACGCGGCGCGAGCTTCGGTTACATCGGCTCCACCATCACCTCGCTGATCTACGCCGCCTTCACCTTCATGCTCTTCGCCATAGAGGCGTCGATCATGTCCGGCGCGCTGGAGCTGGCGCTCGGCATTCCCCTGTGGATCGGCTACATCATCTCCGCCGTCATGGTCATTCCGCTCGTCACCCACGGCGTGCGCCTCATCAGCCGTTTCCAGATCATCACCCAGCCCTTCTGGATCGTGCTGAACGTATTGCCCTTCATTTTCATCGCTTTGATGGACTGGGAAAAATACGATCTGTGGCGGGCCTTTTCCGGCATTCATCACGCCTCCGGTCCGCCGGGCACCGTGGCCCATTTCAATCTGGTGGAATTCGGCGCGGCGTCTGCCGTCATCCTCGCGCTGATGTCGCAGATCGGCGAACAGGTGGATTTCCTGCGCTTCCTGCCCGCCGAGGGACAGAGCCGCCTGCGCCATCGCATCGCGGTCTTTCTGGCCGGTGCTGGCTGGGTCGTCGTGGGCGTGCCGAAGCTGCTGGCCGGTTCCTTCCTCGTGGTCTTGACCTTCAGTTCCGGCGTCTCGGTGGACCGCGCCGCCGATCCGGCCCAGATGTACCTGACCGCCTTCGGCTACATGATCCCCAACCATACGGCGGCCATGCTGCTGATGGTCGCCTTCGTGGTGGTCTCGCAGCTGAAGATCAACGTCATGAACGCCTATGCGGGCTCGCTCGCCTGGTCCAACTTCTTCTCCCGCCTCACCCACAGCCATCCCGGCCGCGTCGTCTGGCTGGTCTTCAACGTGGTGATCGCGCTGCTGTTGATGGAACTCGGCATCTATCGCCTGCTGGAAGAAACGCTCGGCATCTTTTCCATCGTCGCCATGGCCTGGCTCTGCACCATCTCGGCCGATCTGTTCATCAACAAGCCGCTCGGCCTTGCCCCACCGGGCATCGAGTTCAAGCGCGCCCATCTCTACGATATCAATCCCGTCGGCGTCGGCTCCATGGCGCTTTCGGCCACCATTGCGCTGATGGCGCATTTCGGCACCTTCGGCGCACTCGCTGCCTCGCTTGCGCCCTATCTCACCCTCATCGTCGCCTTCATAGCCTCGCCGCTGATCGCCTGGGGCACGAAGGGCAAATTCTATCTGGCCCGCAAGCCGCGCCAGAAATGGCGCGAGCTGAGCGCCATCACCTGCTCCATCTGCGAACACCCGTTCGAGCCGGAAGACATGGCATGGTGTCCGGCCTATGCGGCGCCGATCTGTTCGCTCTGCTGCTCGCTGGACAGCCGCTGCCATGACATGTGCAAGCCGAAGGCCAAACTCAACTATCAGGTCGCGACGGTCGCAAAATCTTTCCTGCCCCACCAACTGGTTGCAAAACTCGCCACACGGCTCGGACGTTATGGCATGGCGGCGGCCATCGCCGTCACCGCCATTGGCGGCATATTGGCGCTCATCGCCCATCAGGTCGGCACCGCCTCGCCGGCAACGGCTGACGTGGTCAACCGCACCATCCTCATCGTGTTTTTCGTCTTTGCCGTCATTGCCGGCATCGTCTGCTGGTTTCTGGTTCTTGCCCATGACAGCCGGGTGGTCGCGGAAGAGGAATCCTCACGCCAGAACACGCTGCTGTTGAAGGAAATCGCCGCTCACAAGAAGACCGACGCCGCCCTTCAGGACGCCAAGGAAACGGCTGAGGCCGCCAACCGCGCCAAGAGCCGCTACGTGGTCGGCCTCAGCCACGAATTGCGCACGCCGCTCAACGCTGTTTTAGGCTACGCCCAGATCCTCGAACGCGATGAGACCATTCCCGCGCCGCGGCAATCGGCCATCAAGGTCATTCGCCGTTCCGCCGACCATCTCTCCGGCCTGATCGACGGGCTTCTGGATATTTCCAAGATAGAGGCTGGCCGCCTGCAGGTCTATTCCAACGAGATCAATATTCAGGATTTCCTCGACCAGATCGTCGATATGTTCCGCCCGCAGGCGCAGGCCAAGGGTCTGGAATTCCGGCATGAACGCGCCCATTCCCTGCCGCAATATGTCCGCACGGATGAAAAGCGTCTGCGCCAGATCCTCGTCAACCTGCTCTCCAACGCCATCAAGTTCACCGACGAGGGCAGCGTCACCTTCGATGTCGCCTATCGCAGCCAGGTGGCGAGCTTCACGGTGTCGGATACCGGGCGCGGCATTGCCGAAAAAGACCTCGCCCGCATCTACGAGCCTTTCCAGCGCGGCGAGGCCGAAAGCGTGCGCCCCATGCCGGGCCTTGGCCTCGGCCTCACCATCACGAGGCTTCTGACCAACACACTGGGCGGCGAGATTTCCGTCTCCAGCGAAAAGGACAACGGCTCCACCTTCCGCGTCCGTCTCATGCTGTCGGCCGTGCACCGGCCAAGTACCGCACCTGCGCCGGAAAAAACCATTCGCTCCTATTCCGGCCCACGCCGCACCATCGTGGTGGTTGATGATAACGAAGATCACCGCGAACTGATGCGGCAGGTGCTTTCGCCGCTCGATTTCGTGGTGCTGACCGCCCAGAGCGGACCGGAATGCCTGACACTCATCGAAGGCGTGCAGCCCGACCTCTTTCTCATCGATATCTCCATGCCCGGAATGTCCGGCTGGCAGCTTGTGACGAAGTTGCGTGAAGCAGGGCAGACGGCTCCGCTCATCATGCTCTCGGCCAATATCGGTGACGGCACTGTAGCGGGTGCCGGAGAAGACAATCACAACGACGCCATCGCCAAGCCGGTCGACATCCGCCACCTGTGCGACAGGCTTGCGGTGCATCTCGGCCTGAAATGGATTTACGATACCGACCTTCCCCCGGCACCCATCCCCCAGCCGCCGGCGCAGATCGTTCATCCCGGCGCAATTCATATCAAGGATTTGCAGAGGCTCGGCGAAATAGGCTACATACGCGGCATAGAGGCAAAACTCGCAGATCTCGCCCGCAACACGAACAACCTGCCCTTCACGCAAGAGCTTGGCACCTATGTGCAGGCCTTCGATCTGGCCGGTTACGCCCATTTTCTAAAGCGGTTTGAAGAGAACGACAGGGGAGACGGCAAGGCATGAGCGGGCAAGGCGCAGCACTGCCGAGAGACATTGTATTGCTGGTGGATGACAGTCCCGAAGCGCTGGGGTTCCTCACCGATGCGCTGGAACAGTCAGGCTTTTCGGCGCTGATCGCCACATCCGGTCAGGCCGCGCTCAACATTGCCGAACGCATCACGCCCGATATCATCCTGCTGGATGCCGTCATGCCGGCCATGGACGGTTTCGAAACCTGCCGCCGCCTGAAGGCCAACGCCGCCGTGGCCCAGGTGCCTGTCATCTTCATGACCGGGCTGACGGAAACCGAACATGTGGTGCGGGCGCTCGAATCCGGCGGTGTCGACTATCTGACCAAGCCGATCAACATCGATGAGCTGCGCGCCCGCATCCGTGTACATCTCTCCAATGCCCGCTCGGCGCAGAGCGCCCGCGTGGCGCTTGATGCCGCCGGACGCCACCTGCTTGCCGTGCGCGCCAACGGCGCGATCCACTGGTCCACACCACAGGCAACCCGGCTGGTCAACGCCGCCACCGGCCGTGATGATGGGCTGGAGATCGTCGTTGCCCATATTTCCGGCTGGCTGGCCGACAGGACAACAGTGGATTCCGCCCGCGATGCACCACTGACGATCACCGAGGCCGGGCGGCCCGCTTTGCAGCTCTCCTTCCTCGGCGCAATGGGACCGGACGAATATCTCTTCCGTCTGACAGCCGCCAACGAGAAATCCGACGACCACCTGCTAAAGGACCACTTTGCCCTGACAACGCGGGAATCGGAAGTTCTGCTCTGGATTGCCAAAGGCAAATCCAACCGCGATATCGGCGATATTCTCGGCCTTTCCGCCAGAACCGTGAACAAACATCTGGAACAGATTTACGTCAAACTCGGTGTCGAAAACCGCGCCTCCGCCGCCGTCAAGGCCGCGCATATTTTGCATCAGGGATGACGGCTGCATCTGATGTGACACGGCTGGAAAAACATATATTTTCCGCTTAAGCATAGAGCATCGACTTATTCGCCGAGCGAGTTCAGCGTATTTCTTCTCCCCTCGAGGAAAAGAAACAAGCGGCAACGCCGCAATCCAAGTCCCCCCAAAAAACATCACCTTCCATCCAACCCAAACCCCGCGCAGGGAGGTTCCCATGGACCATTTCATCATTCTTTCCGGCTGCTCCGGCGGCGGTAAATCAACCCTGCTTGCCGAGCTTGCTCACCGTGGTTTCGCGACCGTCGAGGAACCGGGGCGGCGCATCGTGATTGAGGAAACGAGAAATAACGGCACCGCCCTCCCCTGGATCGACCTAGAAGCCTTTGCCCGCCGGGCGATCGCCATGGCGCTGGAGGACCGGCAAAAGGCGCCAGCGGAAGGCCTCGTCTTCTTCGACCGAGGCCTGATCGACGCCGCCTCAGCACTTCACCATATAAGCGGCGATGGATTCATCGAAACGCTGCGGCACGCGCACCGCTATAACCCGCTGGTTTTCCTCACCCCGCCCTGGCCGGAGATCTACCGAGGCGACAGCGAGCGCAAGCACGGTTTCGAGGTGGCAGTGGAGGAATATCAACGCCTGCTGCACGACTATGCCCGTCTGGATTATGAGACGATTGTGCTGCCGAAAGCCCCCGTCACGGAACGTGCCGATATTGTGCTGGAGAGGCTGGCGGCTGAAACTGGTTGAAGGCGCGATCGGAGCCAAGTGTTTCGAGCCTTTCCCATCACCGTCACTCCGTCTTTGAGACGGAATCCGTCTGACGTGCGGCTCGGAAAGTGTTTTAGCCCAAGGACTTGGGCTGGCTGAGTGCTGACGCCGGAAATGCCCCGCACCAGAAAGCAGAAAGCCCGGTCTTGCGACCGGGCCTCCATATTGCAGTCCAGTAAGACTTACGTCCCCTGCTGGATGTAGGTGAACTTGCCGTCCGGGCCCTTCTTCCACTCGTACATGACGTAACCGGGAAGCTTCGGGTCGCCCTTCTCGTCGAAGGAGATATCGCCAAGTGCGGTCGGGAAGGTGCCCTTCTTCAGAGCTTCGGCAACCTTTTCCGGCTCAACGGAACCGGCAGCCTTGGCAGCACCGGCAATCGCCTGCAGGGCGGCGTAGGAGTAGAGCGTGTAGGCTTCCGGGTTGAAGCCGGCGGCCTTGAACTTCTCTACCAGTTCCTTGTTTTCAGGACGCAGCGTCGGATCGGGACCGAAGGTGTTCAGCGTGCCTTCGACGGCGTCGCCGGCGATGGAGGCAAGTTCGTTCGAGACGATACCGTCGCCCGAGATGAGCTTCGCCTTCAGACCCTGGTCAGCCGACTGGCGGATGATCAGACCGGCTTCGGTGTGCAGGCCACCCCAGTAGATAACGGAAACGCCGGCTTCCTTCATCTTGGAGATCAGTGCGGAGAAGTCCTTGTCGCCGACATTGACGCCTTCATACATGGCTTCCGTCAGGCCGGCCGCATTGGCTGCCTTCTTGGTTTCGTCGGCAAGGCCCTGACCATAGGGGGTCTTGTCGTGAATGATGGCGATCTTGGCGTCCTTGTAGTGGTCGGCCAGATATTTGCCGGCAATGCCACCCTGCTGGTCGTCACGACCGCAGGTACGGAAGGTGTTCCACAGGCCACGCTCGGTGAAAACGGGGTTGGTCGCAGCAGGCGTTACTTCGAGAATGCCGTTTTCGGCATAAACTTCGGAAGCCGGAATGGAGACGCCGGAGTTGAAGTGACCGACGACGAACTTCACGCCATCAGCAACGAATTTGTTGGCAACCGAGATACCCTGCTTCGGGTCGGAAACGTCATCGCCGAGAACGATCTTGATCTGCTCGCCGTTGATGCCGCCTGCAGCATTGATATCCTTCGCAGCCTGTTCAGCACCCTTCTGAAGCTGAGCGCCAAATGCGGCGTTCGGGCCTGTCAGCGGGCCGCCGACAGCGATCACGATATCGGCCCAGGCCGAACCGCTGAAGGCGACCATGGCGGTCAGCGCAACGGCGGAAAGAAGAGACTTCTTCATTACTATACTCCCAGTTCCTTTGGATGGGTTGACTACCAGGACCTGTTCAGTACCCACCTTAACCGAACAGGAAACGTTCCACTCACGCGAGTATCGTGCAGCCGGAGGAATCCGGCTGTCAATCTTTCTTTTTATATGAAAATGCCGACGTCCGATCGTAGAGCCAATAGTAGTTATTGACCATCTGGCTCGTCCTGCGCATGCGGAAACCGATGCTGGAAAAAGCCAGAAGAAGAACGACGTCAAACACGTAGTAGAAGCCGTTGATGAACGGCCCGTTGAAAAGCGCGAAATGCAGAAACCGCATCACGAGCCCCAAAGCCAGCGTATAGATCACCACACGCGGGAAATCGCCCCAGCCATCGGCGACGGATCTGCCCGTGCGCCACGCCGTCCAGAAACCAAGAAGAACAACCAGTGCGCGCAGAATATAACGCACGCCGCTATCGGTCTCGAATAAAAGGCCCTGCATCTTCTTTCCCCATCAGCGCCGGGATGCAAATGTCCGGCCCTGCCTTGTTTGTCGTCCCGCCGTTTTTCCGGCAGGCATTTTATTGTTTGCCACCGGCCATTTCCCCTTCGAAAACGGCCGGCGGCGGTTCGTTATCTTGCGCCGCAAAATTTCCGGCGCAAGTAAAATCTTTCAGTGCCGGCCGCCTTCGAGATAGGCCGCGCGTACCTGCGGATCAGCCAGCAATTCCCTGCCCGAACCGCTCATCGTCACCTTGCCGTTGACCATCACATAGGCGCGGTCGGAAAGCTTCAGTGCCGCAAAGGCGTTCTGTTCAACGAGGAAGACGGTCAGGCCCTCTTCCTGGTTGAGCTTCTTGATGGCCTCGAAGATGCCCTTGACGATCAGCGGGGCAAGGCCCAGCGACGGCTCGTCGAGAAGCAGCAGTTTGGGCCGTGCCATCAGCGCGCGGCCGATGGAGAGCATCTGCTGCTCGCCGCCGGAAAGCGTACCGCCACGCTGGCTCTGACGTTCTTTCAGCCGCGGGAACATGACGAAAATCTTCTCGACGTCCTCTTTGAAATATTTGAGGTTGTCGAGATTGGCGCCCATCTGCAGGTTTTCCAGCACCGTCATGCGCGGGAAAATCCGGCGGCCCTCGGGTGACTGGGCAATGCGCCTGCGGGCGATGAGGTGCGTCGGCAGGCGGGTAATGTCTTCGCCGTCGAACGTCACTTGGCCAGTGCGCGCCTGCGGGCTGCCGCAGATGGTCATCATCAGTGTCGATTTGCCGGCGCCGTTGGCGCCGATAAGGCTGACGATCTCGCCCTTGTTGACCTCGACATCGACACCGGCCAAGGCCCGGATGTTACCGTAGTAGGTTTCGACACCCTGTACTTTGAGAAGCGGTTCACCGGACATCAGGCCACTCCTCCGTCGAGTTCTTCCGCAATCACGTCTTCCACTTCATCATCCTCGACACCCAGATAGGCGGCGATGACCTTCGGGTCGTTCTTCACATGGTCCGGCGAACCGTCGGAAATCTTCTGGCCGTATTCGAGAACCACGACGTGATCGGAAATCTGCATCACCACCGACATGTCGTGCTCGATCAGAAGCAGCGACGTGCCTTCGTCGCGGATACCGCGCAGCAGCGCATTGAGCGCCAGCGATTCCTTCGGGTTGAGACCGGCCGCCGGTTCATCGAGGCAGAGAAGTTCCGGCCCCGTGCACATGGCGCGGGCAATTTCCAGACGGCGCTGCGCGCCATAGGGCAGATCGCCGGCCGGGTCGTCGGCGCGGTCGGTCAGATCGGCCTTGTCCAGCCAGTATTTGGCCTTATCGATCGAACTGTTGACCGCCCTCTTGTAGGCGGGCAGGCCGAGAAGACCGAGAATGGTGTAGCCCGATGCCTTCATCAGCGCATTGTGCTGCGCCACCAGCAGGTTTTCCAGAACCGTCAGACCCGAAAACAGGCGGATGTTCTGGAAGGTACGCGCCACCTTCGCCTTCTTGGTGATCTCGAAATCCGGCAGGCGCTCCAGAAGATGCGCCTCGCCGTTTTGCTGACGCATGGTGATCATGCCCATCGTCGGCTTGTAGAAGCCGGTGATGCAGTTGAAAACCGTGGTCTTTCCAGCACCGTTCGGACCGATCAGCGCCGTGATCTCGCCGCGCTTCGCCTCAAAGGAGAAGTCATTGATGGCCATCAGGCCGCCAAACCGCATCGAGAGATGTTCGACCTTGAGGATCGTATCGCCAGTTAGATTGGGTGTCATGTTTGTCGTTCCGGAAGCCATCAACCGTGACCTTCCTTGGTAAAGCTGCCGGAGACGGCCTTGCGTTCCCTGAGGAAGGCCGTCGGTTCTCGTGAGCCGACAAAGCCGCGCGGCTTGAACAGCATGACGATGACCATGGCGAGACCGAACAGCAGCATGCGGTAGAGTTCCGGCGTGAAATCAGGCCCGAAGACATGCTTCAGGAATTCCATTTCGCGCAGCAGCTCCGTGCCGCCGACCATGACGAGGGCGGCAATGGCGATGCCCGTGAGCGAACCCATGCCGCCGAGAACGACAATGGCAAGGATGACGGCCGATTCCAGGAAGACGAAGCTTTCCGGCGATACGAAACCCTGACGGGCGGCGAAGAACGAGCCGGCGAAACCGCCAAACATCGCGCCTGTCGCAAAAGCGGTAAGCTTGGTGATGACAGTATCGATGCCGAGCGAGCGGCAGGCGATTTCGTCTTCACGCAAAGCTTCCCACGCCCGGCCGATCGGCATGCGGCGCAGCTTGATGGTGACGTAAGCCGTCAGCATGCACAGAAGCAGGATCACGTAGAACAGGAAGATCTTGTAATAGGCCGACGACATCGTCAGGCCGAAGGCCTTGGCGAAATTGTTCGGCGCGCCGACATCGAAGGACCAGATGCCGAAGATAGACGCCTTGGCGATGCCGGAAATGCCGAAGGTGCCCTTGGTCACATCCGTCCAGTTCAACAGCACGAGACGGATGATTTCACCGAAGGCGAGCGTGACGATGGCAAGATAGTCGCCACGAAGTCTGAGCACCGGGAAGCCGAGAATGATGCCCCAGAAGCCCGCGAGAATGCCGGCCACCGGCAGAAGCACCCAGAAGGACAGGCCGAGATGGCTTGACAGCAGCGCGTAGGAATAGGCGCCCACCGCATAGAAGGCCACATAACCGAGATCGAGCAGGCCCGCGAGGCCAACGACGATGTTGAGGCCCCACGCCAGCATCACATAGATCAGAATCTGGATGCCGAAATTGTCGACGAATTTCAGCGAGCCCTGAAAACCGAACAGCTGCACGGCGACGACGGGATAAAGCAGCAGCAGGACAAGCGCGAGCTTCAGGAAGTGCTTGTGGAAAAAGCCTTTTTCCTCGGAGATTTCCAGAATGCCGCTTTTGGCCTTGGCAAGCTTGCGGCGATCCATCGACGGCCGGATGAAGCCGACCATCAGGAAACGGCCGATGGCGGCGACGCCGACGAAGATCGACAGAAGACCCCAGCGGGTGCCCCAGATAAGCTGGTTGTTGATATCCTGATAGGTGACGATACCGACGTAAAGAATGAACATGCCGAGCGAGACGATGCCCGCAAAGATGCCTTCCTTCACCGCCGTTGCCATCAGGCTCGGGTTGGAAGTGTCGTTTTCGGAAGCGATATTGGTCATGGGATCACACCTTCTCGACTTCCGGACGACCGAGAATACCGGTCGGCTTGAAGATCAGCACGAAAGCCAGGATGCCGAATGCCGCGACGTCCTTGTAGGCAATGGAGAAATAGGCGGACCAGAGAGATTCGATGAGGCCGATCAGGAGACCGCCGAGAACGGCACCCGGAAGCGAACCGATACCGCCGAGAACCGCTGCGGTAAACGCCTTGACGCCCGGAATGAAGCCATCGTTGAAGGATGCGACACCGTAATACATCAGATACATCGTACCGGCGACCGCCGCGAGTGCGGCACCCATGATGAAGGTGATCGAGATCGTCTTATCGACATCCACACCCAGAAGGGCCGCCATCTTGCGGTCCTGTTCCGTGGCGCGCTGCGCCCGGCCGAGCGGAGTCTTGTTGACGATGTACCAGAAGGCGAACAGCAGCACCGACGTCACCGCCATGATGATGAACTGCTTCAGCGAGACGGTGATGGAGCCGAAATGGTAGCTGTCCGTCACCATTGACGGGATCGGCTTGTTACGCGGACCCTGTGTCACCTGGATGAAGTTGGACAGCGCGATCGACATGCCGATGGCGGTGATCAGCGGCGCAAGGCGGAACGAGCCTCTGAGCGGACGGTAGGCCACGCGCTCGATCACCCAGTTCCACAGGCCGGTCATCAGCATGGCGACGACCATCATCAAAATCAGAAGAAGCGCCACCGGAATACCGGCAAAAAACGATGTTGCGATCAGAAAAACGATCAGCGCGGCGAAACCGCCAAGCATGAAAATATCGCCATGGGCGAAGTTGATCATGCCGATGATGCCGTAGACCATCGTATAGCCAATTGCGATGAGGCCGTAGATCGATCCAAGAGTCAGCCCGTTGATGAGCTGCTGGATAAAATACTCCATGTCTTTCCCCTGGGCATGACCTCTAATGAGCCACGCCTCGTTTATGTTAATTATAGGGAGAACCTTTTCGATTAGCCCCCACCTGCAAAATGCATATCGTGTTCGCTAAAAATGTGAAGTCAAAAACGGGCGATCCTGCACAAAATTTGGAATTTCCACATTCGTTGCCGTTTTCCCGATCAGAATAGCCAGGATTTCGGCAGTAAGTGCTAAAAAATTGGCGTTCGAATGCTTATTTCAGTGTTGCCTGACGCATTGTTTGACGGGTGGCGGGCAAAAGAGTAGCGAAATAGAGGGGCAAAGGATCCCCGGCACGAAATGGCAACGGCAACAAGATGATCGACATATTGACGAAAGCGGCGCTGGACGCCGGGCAGGCAATCATGGCGGTCCATCGCGCCGGGCCACACGTATCGTACAAGGACGATTGCTCGCCCGTGACCGAGGCAGACCAGCGGGCGGAGGTGATCATTCTGCAGGCACTGGCTGCGCATTTTCCCCAAATCCCGGTCATTGCCGAAGAAGCGGTCTCGAACGGCATTCTGCCGGAGACAGGCACGGAATTTTTTCTGGTCGATCCGCTGGATGGGACCAAGGAATTCATTTCCGGCAAGGATGATTTTACCGTCAATATCGCCCTGATCAGAAACGGCGTGCCGGTTGCGGGCGTGGTTTACGCCCCCTGCCGCGGCCAGGCCTGGACCGGCAAGGACAACAGCGCCGAAAAGCTCGCAATATCAGGCGAAGGAGCGATCCTCGCGCGCCACCCCATCCGCGCACGCCAGCGCGGCGCCTCCCCCGTGGCGCTGATCAGCCGCTCGCACTGTACCGCGAAAACGGAAGCCTTCGTGGCCGAACACGGCCTGAAAGACTGCATTTCCGTCGGTTCCTCACTGAAATTCTGCATGCTGGCGGAAGGTGCTGCCGATATCTATCCCCGCTTCAGCCGCACCATGATGTGGGATACGGCGGCAGGCGACGCCGTACTGCGCGCCGCCGGTGGCAGAACGCTGGATTGCGAGGGGCGGCTGCTTGCCTATGAGGTGAGAGGCGATGATGAAGATGCACTCGCCAACCCGGATTTCATTGCCGAGGGCGCAATGGCGCTTGCGGCGGATATCGCGCGATAGGACGGCGACGACGCCGGGATGTGGTGATTGCACTTTTTTAGACGTCCGCTTAGGTGTTTGCGGCTTCACCCCCCTCGCCCTGCCGGGCATCTCCCCCACAAGGGTGGAGATCGACTCGTGGCGGGGTCCTGCCAATCTCGACGTTTGAGAACGAAGCGGGGGTAGCGCATCTTGCTGATCTCCCTCCTTGTGGGGGAGATGCCCGGCAGGGCAGAGGGGGGTGAAGCCGCAGGCACCGAATCAAAGACTGCTCGCCCGCTCGCCCACAGCCACCCATCTCCGCAACCACGGAACGCACTCCCCACCGAAGCCGCAAAAATAATTTCATCCCCGCTCATCCCCGCCCCGCCGCGCCGCATCACAATCGCCGGCGAACAGCCACGGAGCGCGGAAGAGAAATCATGACTGAACAGACGGCGAGACTTAGGCTTCCTTATATCCTGCCCTCGCAGGCACAGAAACACGTCACCCACAATGAGGCGCTGCAGCGGCTGGACGCGATCGTCCAGCTGGTCGTCAAGGACGTGGTCGCCGCCCCGCCCGACAATGCGCCGGAGGGAGACTGCTTCCTGCTCTCGCTTGACTCCGCTGGCGACTGGGCGGGCAAGGGCGGGAAGCTTGCCTTCCGGCAGGACGGTGCATGGCTGCTGATAGCGCCGCAACCCGGCTGGACGGCATGGTTTGCCAGCGAGGGTAAACATCGCGTCCTACGGGACAGCGCATGGCGGGACGTGCCGCTGCCTGCCGCGGCGACCCTCGAAAGGCTTGGCATTGGCACACAGGCCGATGTCACCAACCGTCTGGCGCTTGCCGCCCCCGCCAGCCTCTTCACCCACACAGAAGAGAACGGCAACCACCGCATGGCGATCAACAAGGCGGCAAAGGCCGATACCGCCTCGCTGCTGTTCCAGTCCGGCTGGAGCGGCCGGGCGGAAATGGGCCTTGCAGGCAATGACGGTTTTTCGATCAAGACCAGCGCCGACGGCATTTCCTGGCAAACGGCCCTTTTGTGCAGCGGCGACGGCAGGGTCACGATGCCGAACCGGCCCGTGGTTCTGGCCAGCCTGCCTTCGGGCACGACGAGGCCGGCCAACGGCTCGGCTTCGGGGTTTTCAATGCTCTTCATCGATGAGGGTGGTTTCGTTCTCGGCGACGCGGTCGGCACAGGCGGCGGAAGGGAACTCGTCGTTCCCGTGAAAGGTCTCTATCTGGCCACCCTGTCGCTTGCCGTGGTGTCCTCCTCCGGGCACCGGATTTCGCTTGCCGTCAACGGCGCGGCTGGCGGCCTCACTTTAGCGGGCAACGCCTCCAATGCCGGCACCTCGCAGTCGACGACCCTTATCCTGCCCCTCAATGCCGGCGATCGCCTGCGGCTGGTGCATGAGGGAACCGCGGAATTCGCCCACGGCAGCGGGAAAACGTGCCTTTCGCTTGCGGCGCTGTGAGGAAAACAACCGATGGACGATAAAAAACACGATTTTTGGAAAAATTTTTTCCCGACAAAATAAGGCGACTCGAACAGATCGGGCGAAACCGTTCAAATTCTTAATAAATTGTCACGAACTGCTTAGGCAATTTTTAAAGGTACGGGGCTAAAGTTCCCGTCATATGGTCTTGAGTTTGTATAGAGTGTCCAATGACCGAAATGATACGCCCACGAGTTAAATATGTCATCGGCCCCGATGGCAGCCCTCTGACGATTGCGGATCTTCCGCCGTCAAATACCCGTCGATGGGTTATTCGCAGAAAGGCAGAGGTCGTCGCCGCCGTGCGCGGAGGACTTCTGAGCCTTGAGGAAGCCTGCGAGCGTTATACGCTCACCGTCGAAGAATTCCTGTCCTGGCAGTCGTCGATTGCCGATCATGGCCTTGCCGGCCTGCGCACGACGCGCATTCAGCAATATCGCCACTAAACCAGTGCGCCGGCGCGGCAACGCGCCCAAACCGAACTTCCAAAACGCCCCGTCGCATCGACGGGGCTTTCGGTTTGATTTTGGATTTCCCCTGAAAATTGCCAGACACAGCCGGTGACTGTCACCGGTTTGTGTCCACTGCGTTCGCTATCCCGCTGTTTCAATTCAGGCGCAGGCCGTTACAGTGGAAAAAACGAAAAGCAATGCGAAGGCAGAGATCATGGATATCAAGACAACCGAAACCGGATCGCGCGGCGAATATTCGGCAACCATCGACGGCCACAAGGCCGAGATGACCTATTCGCGCACCTCCCCTTCCCTCATCATCATCGACCATACCGGCGTGCCCGATGCACTGCGGGGCAAGGGTGTCGGCCAGGCGCTCGCCGCCCATGCCATCGATGAAGCGCGCAAGGGCGGCTGGAAAATCATTCCGCTCTGCCCCTTCTTCAAGGCTCAGACGCTACGCCACCCTGACTGGGCAGATGTTATCAAGGGGTAACCAGCCAGACGGGCTGAGGCTCGGGACAAAACCTCAAGTTTGTTTTTTAGCGAAAGCGGAGCCCACACGCTCCGTCACCCCGGCCAAGAGCCGGGGTCCAGCCAGCTCAAATCCTTGAGCTTAAGGCAATCTTCCGCCGCGCAGACGCTCGTCGGCTGGATGCCGGATCAGGCCCGGCATGTCGACGGATAGGTTTCAGGCTGCCAGCAATCACGCCACCTTCAGCGGCGGTGTTCCTGCATGTATGCTCCTTCGAACTTCGGCCCGAAATTCCGGCGTATCCTCGGCGCCATGCACTGCCACGGCATGTTGAACCGCCGCTTCCATGAGCTCCTCCGGCGTATCGGCTGAGATGGCGATCGAGCATTTGCTGTCGCTCGGGAATTCGCGGCAATCGATATATTGGCGGGCCATTTGTTTCCTCCCCGCTTCTGGCCCACCCGCGTCCGCGCAGGGCGCGCGTGGGACAAGCCTCCGGCTCTTGGTCGGAACTTCACCAAATTACGCCTTTCCCCGGCCCCGGACAATCGAAAACGCAGGGATTCCCTGCGTCCCTGCCCCGCAAGAAACCAGCAGGGCAAGGCGCTGCGGTGCGCCAAAGCAAAAGGCCGCCAACGAGAGGCGGCCTTCCAGAAAAAAGCATGGGCATCCCGTCATTGAAAGCCGCCTCCTGATCCACCGGCAGCCGTCAATGAGGACGATCCATATATGATCTTGCGCCAATACCTAGGCGCGGGCGCGGATCGCTCCGTCGCGGTTTTCCAGTGCCGCCGCCTTTTCATATTCGGCCTGCACCTCTTCCAGAGAAGCCTCTGCGGCTTCCTGCTGGGTCTTCAGCTCCCGGATCGAGACCTGAAGATTGTCCGCACGCTGACGCGCGGCCTTGGCGAAGGTCGGATATGCGAAGTGGGTCGGATCGGTAATGCCGGACTTGCTCTCTTCCAGCGATATCTGATGCACCAGTTCCTTTGCCATCCGCTCAAACTCGGACATCATCTGCTGCAACTGGCTAAGTTGCCGGCGTTTTTCATTAACCTGAAATTCTTTCAGGCGAACCAGGCTGTCACGCGACTTCATACGCAATACTCCATGGATAGCGAGACCCGGATCAAAAAGGCACTATGCCCCCTCGATCGGCCCGTTTAACCCGCCCGCTCAACCGGCCCGGTTAACCCGTTGTGCCGGAATGATTCCCAAAAGTTACCCGGCGTTAATAAAAAAACGCCGCCGTTAACCTTTCGTTTACGGGCATCGTTAATGATAAACACGATCATTTAAGGGTCGGTAAATGCCAGGTCCAAAAAAACGGGCCCGACGATGTAAGAGTCGATTGAATCACTTAGCGAGATATCCTCACGTTAAGCTTCAATTTTGGCGATGGTGGATTCACGTGCAAAAACAGCGAAATGCCAACTTTGCTTAATAAATTCGATACACCTTGCCAAAGGCAATTAGAATTTGTTAACCATTTGGTGGCAGCCTGCAAATCAGGCAACGTCTGGATCCGCATCGCGCGAGGCAATGATTTACCAATCTGCGGGCGGCAAAGGGGATAATTATGCGGGTTCTACTTATTGAAGACGACAGCGCAACAGCGCAGAGCATCGAACTGATGCTCAAGTCGGAAAGTTTTAACGTCTACACGACCGACCTCGGCGAGGAAGGCGTGGACCTCGGTAAACTCTACGATTACGACATTATTCTTCTCGATCTCAACCTGCCCGACATGTCGGGTTACGAGGTCTTGAGAACCTTGCGCCTTTCCAAGGTCAAGACACCCATCCTCATCCTCTCCGGCATGGCCGGCATCGAAGATAAGGTTCGTGGTCTCGGCTTCGGCGCAGACGACTACATGACGAAGCCGTTCCACAAGGACGAGCTTGTTGCCCGTATTCACGCAATCGTCCGCCGTTCCAAGGGCCATGCGCAATCGGTCATCTCCACCGGCGAGCTGATCGTCAATCTCGATGCCAAGACGGTTGAAGTGGGCGGCCAGCGCGTTCACCTGACCGGCAAGGAATATCAGATGCTTGAGCTGCTTTCGCTGCGCAAGGGCACGACGCTGACTAAGGAAATGTTCCTGAACCACCTTTATGGCGGCATGGACGAACCGGAACTGAAGATCATCGACGTCTTCATCTGCAAGCTGCGCAAGAAGCTCGCAAATGCCGCAGGCGGCGCAAACTACATCGAAACCGTCTGGGGCCGCGGTTATGTCCTGCGCGAGCCTGATGGAGCCACGGAATTTCTCGAAACCGCCTGATCCCCTTCAGGATATGGCAGTTTTTAAAAGACCCGCTGGCGACAGCGGGTTTTTTGTTGCGATTTCATGATTGGATAGTGCCATGGACCATTCTATCCCCACCCTCAGAACGGAACGCCTGATTTTGCGCCCGCAGATCATGGCGGATTTCCCCGCCTATCGCGACTTTATGGCGTCAACTCGCTCCATCGGCGTCGGCGGACCATATGACCTGCCGTCAACCTGGGGCGTTTTTTGTCATGATCTCGCCAACTGGCATTTTTTCGGCCACGGGGCGCTGATGATCGAACTTGGCAAAACCGGGCAATGTATCGGCCAGGTCGGCATCAATCACGGCCCGCTATTTCCCGAAAAGGAACTGGGCTGGCTGCTTTATGGCGGCCAGGAAGGCCACGGTTATGCTGCGGAAGCGGCCTCTCCACTGCGCGACTGGGCATTCGAGACCCTGAAATTGCAGACGCTCGTCAGCTATGTCTCGCCGCGCAACAGCAAATCCGCAGCAGTTGCACAGCGCCTCGGCGGTGTTATCGACCCATCGGCACCACGGTCTGATCCCGAAGACCTTGCCTATCGGTATCATCCGCAAAAAGTGACCTGAAGGATCGGGACGTCGCGCAACGGTTCATCGAGACGTCCCGAACACCTGTCTTAATGCATTTCCACGTTCAGGAAGCCGACAATCGCCTCCGCGATCTGCCGGTGGATTGCCAGGCGGTCCCTGCCCCCGCCGTCACGGCAGACGAAACCTTCCCCCGGCGAAAGCTCCTCGACGATTTTTTCGCCGTTTGGCTTGCATGTCTGCATGAAGCTGAAATGGCTGGCATCCGGTATTTCGCGATAAACCGTGGTCGCCTTTGGCAGATTGCGGGCGATATATTCCGAATCAGCCTTGAGGGCGGCAATCTCGGGCGTTTCCACACCGGCGGCCAGAACCAGAACCGGTACATCGACACGTTTCAGTGTTTCCGGCAGGAAACCGGCAGCCGGGCCAGCGTCCAGCGCAATCACCGCGCGGATTCGAGCATCGCGCAAATCCATCGAAAGGCGTGGATCGGCCTTGCCGCCGTTAACGATTCCGACCTTGGCCAGCAACCGTGGTGCCTTGCATTGCGGCAGAACCTTCTCCGCATTGCAGTCTTTTAGCGCGAGATCGGCGCTGTAGCGGGCGCCAGTCAGCTCCATGGCGGTCCAGCCTCCGAGAGAATGGCCGATGACCGCGATGCGTGCCCTGTCTATTTTGCCAGCCAGTTGATCGTTATTGAGCAACGCCGTCAACGTTCTGCTGATGTCGCGCGGGCGTTCCCATAACGGCACGATCTCCATCGCATTCTCTTCAGTGAATGATTCGCCCGCGTGATCCGGCGCGGCCACGATATAACCCTGCTGAACAAGCTCACCGGCGATCCAGTTCAGATTGCGCCAGCTTCCGCCAAATCCGTGTGACAGCAACACCAGAGGACGGGAACCGGCCAGAAACGACGCATCAGGTTGAACCTCGAGACCATAAAAAGCAGCGTTTTCGCCCACCGTCTCAGTTTTTCCTGATGGTGCGGACGGATACCACAATGACAGGTTCAGCAGTCGCGTGCCCGAATCATCGGGCAATTCCAGCTGTCTGAAACCAATAGCGTTCTCCGCCATCACGGGCGCAGCGGTGGAGAGGATGGCGATGGCGACCACAAGAAAATAGCGCATGTGAAGCTCCAAAAATTGATCTTGGATCAACCCTTGGTTCAAACCGCCACCGTCCGAGACCTCGAACAGGTTTCAGGACGCCCTGAAACGCGATCGAGACGGCACGGTGGGAATGCGCAGTACTAAACCCCCACCACCCGCTCGAAAAGCCGGATGGGATTGCCCCGGAATGTCGAATCGCGAAACAGGCGGAAGCCGAAACGGGCGGCGATGACGAGCGAGGGGGTGTTGAGTGGATCAATCATGCAGACGGTCCGCTGCGAAATTCCGCTGCGATCAAACCACCCTGTTGCCGCCGCCACCGCCTCGGTCGCGACGCCCTTGCCGTTCAGATCAGCATCGATTTTCCACATCGCTTCTGGCACGCCATCGAAATCGGTACCGTTTCCACGGCGCATATGGGCAAAGCCCACCTCGCCGACGATACGCCCGGAGCTTGCCTCCTCCACGACAAAGGGACCGAAGCCGAAGACCGACCAATGGCCGATGAAGCGCAAAAGACGGGCAAAGGCGATTTCGGGGTCCAGCGGCGTAATCGATGTGACCCCTTCGATGGGCCGGACATCCGCGCTCCAGAACGCACAATAAAGCGCTTCATCCGTGATGGCGTGCGGCCGCAGGACGAGGCGCGCGGTTGTCAGACGTGTCATGAACCTCTTCCCCAAAAGCAAAAAAGGCCGGCGCGTCGGAAAACGCTAACCGGCCCTTTCGCAAAACTACCTCTGCAACTGAACGATCACGCGGCAACCGTCTTTGCGGTAAACACGATGCGATCCTCATGCACCTTGTATTCCACGGCCATATCGGCCTCCTCCGCCAGAAGCAGCGTGTAATAGGGCTGCACGGAATGGGCGTCGACCGCCTCTTCCAGCCTGCCTTCGTAGATCTCGGCGAATTTGGCCGGAATGCGCATCATCTTGCCCTTGACGGTGATTTCGAATTTCGCGTCACCCTCAGGGTCTTCCAGCACCACATCCACATTACCCCCGCGCGGGATCGCGCTGTAGGACACGAGAAAGAGGTTGAGCAAAAGTTTGACACGATTTTTCGCGACGATGGCGCGCGGGCCGTTCCAGGTCACTTCGGCCTTCTTTTCGGCGGCAGCGAAATCCTTGGCGGCTTTTTCAGCCTCGCCGGTATCGATCGAAGCGCCAGCGGAGCCGGACGCGCCGAAAGCAAGGCGGGCGAACTTCAGCCGCACGGATGCGTTAAGAGCGGATGTGCGGATGAGATCCAGCGCATCGTCATCGGTGCCGCCCTCGTCCAGCAATTCGAGGCCGTTATTGATGGCGCCGACAGGAGAGATCACGTCATGGCACACACGACTGCACAGAAGAGCTGCCAGATCGGGACCGGACAGCGTGATATTGAGTTTGCTCGTCATAAAATTCTCTCCTGCGCAAGGGAGGCGCGGACGGTGTGGAAATTGTTAAGCCATAATGACACCATATTTGGTAAACCGATTGTTAATAGGATGGTTTCAAAATGCCAAATGCCTTAACAGGCCACCCTGGAGCGCCCTGCGTCCGTTCGGACGTATAAAGGATGCTCTGGAACTTTGAATCTTCGCATGGGCCCTGCCGAAAATCGATTCGGATTTTCGGGCTGATGCACCAACGAACAGACGGACGGACATGACGATGCGCCTTACGAAAACCCGCACCATTGCACGCCTCGGACTGGGAAAGATTTTTGCGCTCCTTGCCAGCCTTTTGATGTGGGCCGCACCGGCCTCGGCCCAGAACAGCGATCAATATTCTTTTCAGGAAGTCGTGGATGCAGGCCACGGATTCTTCGGTGAAACCACCGGCGGCCTCGCCAAGGTGGTGGAACGCGCCTTCCAGCAATACGGTCTTCCGAACGGTTATATTCTGGGGCAGGAAGGCTCCGGCGCTTTCGTCGCGGGCCTCACCTATGGCGAAGGCACGCTTTATACCAAGAATGCCGGCCAGCATCCCGTCTTCTGGCAAGGCCCCTCGCTCGGCCTCGATTACGGCGGCCAGGGCACCCGCGCCATGATGCTGGTCTACAACCTGCCTTCGGTCGATTCGCTTTATCGCCGTTACGGCGGCGTCAGCGGCTCGGCCTTCATCGTCGCCGGCGTCGGCATGACCTATCTGAAAAGCAGCGACGTCACGCTGGCACCCATTCGCACCGGCATCGGCGCGCGCCTCGGCATCAATGTCGGCTACCTGAAGCTTACCCAGGAACCGACCTGGAACCCCTTCTGACGCTGAGATGGGGAGGCACTCTTGCGGCTCCCCGCGCAATTGCCTTGGCGATACCCCTCCCAACGGTTGCAATAATAGCGTAACGTGCTCTCGCGCTCCTCTTTCCGAATGCGCGCGTATCTGAGTTTCGGAGACTGTCTCGCGTGATTGAATATGCCATTCTTTTCGGATTGGGTTTTCTCACCGCAACCCTGCTGGCCTTGCTGATCGCGCCCGCGATCCATCGCCGCATCGTTGCCTATACGGAAAACCGGCTGCGCGCGACAATGCCCATCAGCCCCCAGGAAGTTCGCGCCCAGAAGGACATGGCACGCGCGCTCTATGCCGCCGAAAACGCCAAGGTTCGTCAGGAACTGGACACCGAACGGGAAAAGAACACCTCGCTCCGCCTCGCCAACGAGGCAGCATCCAGCGATGCCTATCGCCTCGGCGAGCAGAACCGCGGCCTTTTGCTGAAAATCGAGGAATTGACGCTGGAAATCGGCGAATTGCGAGGCGCACTCGACGCCAGCGAGGAACGCGCGGGCGCAATACAGGCAAACCTTCTGGAGCAGGAACAGGCCGCAAATGCGCGTGCCGGCCAGATGTCTGAGATCACCGCTCGCCTCACCAATCTGACCCGCGAGCTGGATGATTCGAAAATCCTCGCCGCCACCCGCGATCTGGAGGCCGAGCAGGCAAAACAGACCGCCTCGCGTTTCCGCAAGGAGGGCGAAACGGCGACCCGCGAATTGCAGGATGTCGCTGCCCGCAACAAGGAGGCCATGACAGCGGTTGCGCGCGAAAGCCGCAAGGTCACCCGGCTGGAAGAACAGATCGCCAGTGTCATGGCAAAAAATGCCGATCTCGACACAATGCTCACCCTGCGCAATCAGGAGGTTGCCCGCCTGAAGGAACAGCTTGCCGCAACCGGCGGCCGCGCCGACGACATGATCATCCGTCTGCCCAACCCCGCCGTACTGAACGGGGAAACCGCAAGCCAGCAGCAGAAGGCGCCCGTCCTGCCCGAAATCGCGCCCGTGGTCGCGGCAGACATTCTACCGGTCTCAACCGCCATGGAACCGGCAGTGCCGCCGCCGGAAGGTCTGGAGCAGGAGATCGAGGATATCCGCAATCAGGGAACGGCACTCACCGAACGCCTGCTGAATGTGCGCGGCACCGGCAACGACGAACCGATCCGTCGCGAAATCGCCCGCATCGCCGCCCAGATGATCGCGCTCACCGCAGCGCAGGAGGGCGAGAAATCGCCGATCCCGGGGCTGCTTGCGAAGGCCAGCGCCTCGACCGGCCGTGAGAGCCTTGCGAAGCGGGCGAGTGTGTTGATGGAGAAGCGGAAGGGTTGATATTCCCTTCGGTGGGTGTGGTTTACCCCCCTCTGTCCTGCCGGACATCTCCCCCCCAAGGAGGGAGATCGGCAAGAAGCTTTACGTCACTTCATTCGCAAACATCGAGATGGCCGAGACCTAGCCTCAGGTCGATCTCCCCCCTTGTGGGGGAGATGTCCGGCAGGACAGAGGGGGGTGAGCGGCATTCGTCACGAGTAACATCGCGAAGACCTAAACCCGCCCTATCGCCCCCGCCATCTGATAAAGCGCCAGCCCCGAAGCCGTCCCCGCATTCAAACTGTCCAATTGCGGCGACTGCGCAATCCGGGCGGTATGGAACCGAGACAATACCGATTGCGGCAACCCCTCACCTTCCGTGCCGATGACCAGCGCCATGCGCTCCGAACGTGGAATATCGCGAATCTCGGTCTCGCCATTCGGCGAAAGGCTCCAGATCGCAAAACCGGCCTGCGAAAGCCGCTCCAGCATCTGCACCGCACCACCGCCGCGATGATAGGGAACCGAGAGAACGGAACCGACGGACACCCGGAGCGCCTTGCGATAGAGCGGATCGCATGAAGTCTCGTCCAGAAACACCGCATCGGCATAAAAGGCCGCGGCGTTGCGGAACATCGCACCCAGATTGTCGTGGTTGGAAATGCCGCAGCCCACCAGCACCAGCGACGAGGCGGGAAGCGCGTCCGTCAACCCGTCCAGCGTAATGTCACGCACCCGGCGGCCGAGCGCCAGAATGCCGCGATGCAGGTGAAAACCGACAATGCCATCCAGCACCGGCGCTTCCGCCACATAGACCGGCACATCGGGCGGAAAATCGGCTAGGATATCCGCGACGCCGGAAAGCCGGTTCTTGAGGATGAGAATGCTTTCCGCCGCAAAGGCACCACCCGCCTTGTGAGCGGCGGCCAGCATGCGCAACACAACCGTGCCTTCCGCGATGAAACGGCCCTGGCGACCGGTGAGATCACGCTCGCGAATATCGCGAAAGGCGGCAATGCGCGGATCGGCCGGGTCTTCGACCGGGATCAAAGCTCGACCGTCCAGGAGCGCATGCGCGCCCGCCGGATCAATATCCTCACTGGGCATCGACCGTCACATCGGCGAGAAACCGGCCGGCCGCGACGTTGAAGACAAGCGCCTTGCGGGTGCCGTTTGCAAGCTTGCCGTAAAACAGCATGTCACCGCCGGAATAGCTGACATTGTCGATTGTAAAGCCCTGCGGCAGGCTGGCGGTCACGGCAAGCGGTCCGTTGCCGGTGGGAACCGCCAGATTTTGCGGTACGCTCTGCGTTACAACGGTTTTCGATGGTCCTACCGCCTTGTAGACAACCGCGCCGAACACAGCCATAAGGCTGATGAACATCACGGAGCCCGACACGATCTGCAAACGGATCATCTTGCGGCGAACTTTATCCATGGCCGGATCAAGCGGCTTGTCTTCCTGTTCGTCTTGCTCGATGTGCGTCATCGGGTTCCCTAGAATGCTGATTGATCGGAAAAATAAGAATGAACGACCCCTTTAAACAAGGCGGAGACGCAAGGAAAGTCCTGATTGCCGGCGAAGACGCCGAAGGCCGCATCGATGTGTGGCTGGCGGGCGAAGTTGGCGGCGATCTGTCGCGCAGCCGCCTGAAAGCCCTGATCGAGCAGGGTGCCGTTTTATTGAACGGCACGCCGGTGACCGAGCCGAAAAAGAAGGTGCACCCGCACGACCGCGTCGAGATCGTCATGCCGGAGCCGGAAGACCCCGAACCCAAGGGCGAGGATATCCCGCTCGATGTGGAATATGAGGACGACGACCTGATCGTGCTCGTCAAACCCGCCGGTCTCGTCGTGCATCCCGGCGCCGGCAACTGGACCGGAACACTGGTCAACGCCCTCATCTATCATTGCGGCGACAGCCTCTCCGGCATTGGCGGCGTGAAGCGCCCCGGCATCGTGCATCGGCTGGACAAGGAAACCTCCGGCGTCATGGTCGTGGCGAAAAACGACAATGCACACCGCCATCTCGCCGCGCAATTTGCCGATCACGGCCGCACCGGCCCGCTGGAACGCGCCTACAAGGCCGTCGTCTGGGGCCGACCGCGCACGCTGCGCGGCACCATTGACGCCGCACTCGGCCGCGGCGCCGATCGCACCAAACGCGCCGTCAAGCGCGAGGACACGGACGATGCCCGCGAGGCGATCACCCATTACGAGGTTATGGAACGTTTCCATGAAAAGGCGGATGCGTCCTGCCTCGCCTCGATGGTGGAGTGCCGCCTGGAAACCGGCCGCACCCATCAGATCCGCGTGCACATGGCCCATATCGGCCATCCGCTGATCGGCGACCCCGAATATGGCGCGGCCTTCCGCACCAAGGCGAACCTGCTTGAGGAACCGGCGAGAAGCACCGTCAACCGCTTTCCGCGACAGGCGCTGCATGCCTATCTCCTGGCCTTCGAACACCCCCGCACCGGCGAGGTGATGGAATTCGAAACAGACATGCCTGATGATATGGAAGAACTGCTCATCGCCCTGCGGAGCTGAAAATGCCGCACGGCGAGGTCAAAAAAACCACGCCGTGCATCTTGCCGGAAGCCACGGAAAATAAAAAGAGATTAGCGGATAGCGATATTCCCCACATGGTCTTTCTTGTAGACCGCCCCAATTCCGCTTCAATCGTCGCACCTCTTCGAACCCCGGAAAGCTTGAAATCGTCACCGCGAATGCCGTGGCCGGACCTCGGGCTTGCCGAAAGACAGACGTTGCAAGGAACGCCGTTTTATCCGCAGAGCTGAACGGAACCGGCATGACGACGGGATCTATCGCGCATGAACACCGATGAACGCCAGTTTATCTTTCAGGGATTACGAAGCGTCGAAGGCTATATCGACCCACCCGACGCGCTTGTCTTCAAGGCGCTGCTGCAGGCGCAGACAAGGGACGGCCTGAAGGGCGGCATGGCGGAGATCGGCGTCTATTATGGCCGCTCCTATTTTCTGCTGCGCAAATTCGCGCAGCCGCAGGAAAAGGTTCTGGGCGTCGACCTGTTCGAACTCGACCCACCCTCGGACGGAAGCCTCGACCAATATGACCGCCTGATGGAAAACGGCAGGCGGTTGGGTTTTGCGATGGATGAGGACTTGATCATCAAGGGCGACAGCACCCGGCTCGCACCCACCGATATTACGTCGCGGACTGGTCCCGTCAGGTTCTTCAGCATCGACGGCGGGCACCACCTGCACCATGTGCTGGCGGACGCGAAACTGGCGCTGGAGGTGATCGCCCCGCACGGCGTCATCGTCTTCGACGATACCTTCAACCCCGCATGGCCGGAAGTGACCGTTGGCGTCGCCGATTTTCTGCGCACCCACGGCCACAGCCTCGCCTGCTTCGCCATGACGAAATACAAGACCTATGTCTGCCGCCGCGAATTTCACGCTGTCTACGCGGACGCGATTGCCTCTGGCCCCGACTTGCAGACACTCGATCATGTCGAAACGGAGTTTCTCGGCTCCCGGGTCGTTCGCCTGCATAACCCCACCCGCCGGCGGGTAATGTATGAGCTGATGGTGCGCTCTGGTCTCGGTGGTTTTTCGGAACGAATTTACCGCTCGAAAGTTAAACAGGTCAAAGAAGGTGTCGCCGGGACATAACGCATGTGTGAACGCTGTGTTCGCTTGAAACGCGGCGGGTGCATACATATTTGTTACGTGGGTTCGTGCGGGGTCGGTAACGACCCGCCACTAGCGGTGTGCCTTGGGCGAGTAATCGCCAATCGATGAGGGTGCCGTTCCAGACCATAGATAAGGGGGTGCTTTATGGCCCGCAATAGTTTGCCTACAATTACGGCCGGCGAAGCCGGTCTCAATAGATATCTCGACGAAATCCGTAAATTCCCGATGCTGGAGCCGCAGGAAGAGTACATGCTTGGCAAGCGTTACGCCGAGCATGGCGACCGCGACGCCGCTCACAAGCTCGTCACCAGCCACCTGCGCCTTGTTGCCAAGATTGCCATGGGTTACCGCGGTTACGGCCTGCCGATTGGCGAAGTCGTGTCCGAAGGCAATGTCGGCCTGATGCAGGCGGTGAAGAAGTTTGATCCGGAACGCGGTTTCCGTCTGGCCACCTACGCCATGTGGTGGATCAAGGCTTCGATCCAGGAATATATCCTGCGCTCGTGGTCGCTGGTGAAGATGGGTACGACTGCCAACCAGAAACGGCTGTTCTTCAACCTGCGCCGGCTGAAAGGCCGTATCCAGGCGATCGACGATGGCGATCTGAAGCCGGAACACGTCAAGGAAATCGCCACCAAGCTGCAGGTTTCCGAGGAAGAAGTTATCTCGATGAACCGCCGCCTGCATGGCGACGCATCGCTGAATGCGCCCATCAAGGCATCCGAAGGCGAATCCGGCCAATGGCAGGACTGGCTGGTGGACGACCATGAAAGCCAGGAAGCCGTGCTGATCGAGCAGGACGAGCTGGAAACCCGCCGCCGCATGCTGGCCAAGGCCATGGGCGTGCTGAACGATCGAGAACGCCGCATCTTCGAGGCCCGCCGCCTTGCCGAAGATCCGGTGACGCTGGAAGAACTCTCATCCGAGTTCGATATCAGCCGCGAACGCGTGCGCCAGATCGAGGTTCGCGCCTTCGAGAAGGTTCAGGAAGCGGTGCAGAAGGAAGCCCTCGAAGCCGCCCGCGCATTGCGCGTGGTGGATGCGTAAGGCTCGGTCTTTTTAAGAGGGTGGGGTTGAACTTATCGGCTACGTCATCCTCGGGCCTGTCCCGAGGATGACGTCGGAGTAATTGGCCCGACTGCCATCCCATCTCACTCCCCTTGGTGTCCGGCGTGACGAGAGAGTGAGATTCGTTGCCAGTAAATTTCTAAGCCCGCAGATCGCGAGATCTGCGGGCTTTTTATTTGCAAGACATAAGGAAGAAATGAGGGGACCGGCTTTAGCCGATCCCCAAGATCATCACTGACCGGTAGCGGGCTTTGCAGCCGCCCATTCGCGCAGCGCCGTGTCGAAGGCGGCGATGCCGTCATTGCCCTTTTGCAAGGTCAGAAGCGCACGGCGGCCGTTGCGGTAGGAAACCGGGATGTCGATCCAGTTGCGGCTCTTCAGCAGCTCCAGATTGGTCTTCATCGCATCCGGGAAGTCGTTAAGCGCGATCATGTGGAAATCGTCGGTGATCTTGGCCGGAACCGCGATCAGGGCGTTACCACGATCCTGCTCCGTGCTCTTCATCGCGATACGCTGGACGCTGTCGATCGCGCCGCCTTCGAAGCCGGGCGAAACCGAGAAGACGATCTCGATCAGATGGCTTGCCGGAAGCGAAGGATCGGTGTTGCGCTTGAAGGTGATGAGCGCGCTGAGGCCACGGCCGGGAACCGTGATCTGGCCCTGCACCGTTGCGGACGGACGACCCTCATTGTCGTTTTCCTGCTGCAAGGACCAGGAAACGCTGCCCTGAATGGCGGTCGGAACCGTCTGGCCCAGCACTTCCTCGTAGAGGAACATGCGGTCGCCCGTGGCGGCAGCGGCCGCAGCAGGCGGCTGTGCCGGCGGCGTACCAGCCGGAGTACCCGCAGCCGTATTGGCCGGAGCGTCGCCTGCAGGCGGCGGCGCAACATTCTGCTCATAGACCGACTGGCCTTCCGCCGTGACGGGCTGGCCATTGGCGCCCGGCGCCGGCCCCTCGTCGCGCTCGGTCCCGTCGGCCAGAAGCCGCTGGGTGAACTTCGTGCCGGTGACGGATCCGTCATCGGCATGCGGCTGCGCCTGATGGTTGGTCGGGCTTGTCGTCGGCTGCTGCCCGCTGGCGGGCGGCTGCTGGGCAGCTGGCGGTGTGGATGTCTGCGTCTGCGCCGTATTGGCTGGAGGCGTCTGGGTGCCGCCATCCTTCTGTGCCGATTGCACCAGGCCACCGACCATGTCGTTCAGCGCATCACGGTTCAACCAGAGCGCATAACCACCACCGGCAAGAAGCCCGGCGCCCACAAGCGCAAGTACCAGCGAGGCATAATTCCGGCGCGGCTTCTTCTTGACCATGTAAGCGGGCGTCGCGGCACCAGCACCGAGAGCGGGCATTTCGTTCGTCGTTGCCCGGCTGGAAGACGATGCGCCGTCATAACCGATCAGCTCGTCCAGATCGTCCCAGGGCGTGCGCTCCTTGTTGTCCTTGGAGGCACGGTCATCGAAGGGATCGTTATCGGCGCGCGGCAACGCAGGCGTGGCCTTCGGCGGGATCGCGAGATCCGTGTCCTCGAAATAGGACGAGAAGTCCTCGACGACAGCAGCCTTTTTCGGGGCCGTGTCTTCGGTCTGCCGGGGTTCGGAAAAATCGTCGTGCCCGCCAAAAATCGGATCGTGATCGGCAGCAGCGCGGTAACCGGCATGCTCGTTCCCGTCGCGCCGCTCCGGCTCGAAGCTGACATCAGGGGCCTGATAGTGCTGCGCGGAATAACCGGCGACGACGGAATGGTCGTCCCTCTCGTGGCCCACTTCGGCCTCGGCAGCCGGGCGAACATCCTCGTCCTGCGCTTCTTCGAGCTTGCGCCAGTCATCCTCGTCAACCGGCTGCGCCCAATGGGGCGGCACGGAATCATCGGCATGGGGGGCCGCCGCTTCAGGCGCGACATCATCAACGCGCTCGTCCTCCGGCTGATAGGCCGGCTCTTCATGCGCGCGGGTGAAATAGGTACCGGCTTCCTCGTAAGGACCGGCTTCATGAACCGGCGCGACACGGGCCGGTTCGGGTGCGTCGTAAAGCTCCTCCGGCTCTCGCGCGCCGTAATGCTGCTCCTCATGCGGGATTAAAGCGGCGACGGGTTCCTCGGGGAGAGGCTCCTCTTCGCGGGCCGGTTCTTCATAAACCGGCTCTGGCTGGACAGGATAAACCGGCTCCGAATGTGCGGGCACAACCGGAGCAGGCTCTTCCTCCACCGGCTCGTACCGCTCGGCGGCATGAACGGCAGGCTCTTCGGCAACGTCCTGCGGATGATAGACAGCATCCACCTCTTCCGCCACGGGGGAGAAAGCATCATCCTCCTCCAGTGCCGGCAAGGCCTCGGCATATTCACTGTCCACCTCGGCTATGGCGGCGTCCAGCTTGGCGATCTGCCGGCGCAACAATTCTTCCGGCGGACGTGGCTTCATATTCTCGAGCTGGCGCACAACCGCACTGCGCGCCTTGTCGTAAACCTTCGCCCGGTTTTCGGGAGTATTGTTCGCCAAGCCATCCACGGCCTTGCGAATGACTGCTACAAAATCCGCCATAAGCACTTTCTCGTCGTGACCGGCGACGTACCGGCCCGATATGGTTTATGAATCTAGATCGCCGAGGACATTAGTCCTCAAACGGATCAGTCACAAGTATGGTGTCGTCACGCTCCGGACTTGTCGACAGAAGCGCGACAGGCGCCCCGATCAGTTCTTCCACCTGACGGACATATTTAATTGCCTGAGCAGGCAAATCCGCCCATTTTCGGGCGCCGACGGTAGATTCTTTCCAGCCTTCCAGCGTGACATAGATCGGCTCGACACGAGCCTGCGCACCCTGGCTTGCGGGAAGATGATCGATTTCCTGCCCGTCGAGCTTGTAGCCGACGCAGATTTTCAGCTCGTCCAGACCGTCGAGAACGTCAAGCTTGGTGAGCGCGATGCCGGTGATGCCGTTGGTGGCGACTGACTGGCGCACCAGCGCTGCGTCAAACCAGCCACAACGACGCTTGCGGCCGGTGACAGTGCCGAACTCATGGCCCTTTTCGCCCAGGAACTGGCCGATTTCGTCATGCAGCTCGGTCGGGAAAGGACCTTCGCCAACGCGGGTCGTATAGGCCTTGGTGATGCCGAGAATATAACCCAGCGAACCCGGACCCATGCCCGAACCGGCAGCGGCCTGACCGGCAACCGTGTTGGAAGAGGTGACATAAGGGTATGTGCCGTGGTCGATATCGAGCAGCGAGCCCTGCGCGCCTTCGAACAGGATGCGCGCACCGGCGCGGCGCTTCTTGTCGAGCAGCAGCCATACGGTTTCGCTGAACGGCAGGATGCGTTCTGCAACCGAGCTCAACTCTTCCATGATGGTTTCATGCGAAACTTCAGCAGCGCCGAAGCCGCGACGCAGCGCATTGTGATGCGTCAGGATGCGATCGACCTTGGCGGACAGCGCCTCCATGTCGGCCAGATCCATTACGCGGATGGCGCGGCGGCCGACCTTGTCTTCGTAGGCCGGGCCGATGCCGCGGCGCGTGGTGCCGATCTTGGTGCCGCTGTTGGAGGCAGCGTCTTCGCGCATGCCATCAAGTTCGCGGTGCAGGGAAAGAATGAGCGTGGCATTGTCTGCAATGCGCAGGTTTTCCGGCGTGACCTTTACGCCCTGCACTTCCAGACGGCCGATTTCAGCGATCAGCGCATGCGGATCGACCACGACGCCGTTGCCGATGACGGCGAGCTTGCCCGGACGCACGACGCCGGAAGGAAGAAGCGAAAGCTTGTAGCTGATGCCATCGATGACAAGAGTATGGCCGGCATTGTGGCCGCCCTGATACCGCACGACGACATCTGCCCGCTCGGACAGCCAGTCGACAATCTTGCCTTTGCCTTCGTCGCCCCACTGCGAGCCGACCACCACAACATTCGTCATTTCTTGCTTTCCTGCTCATGGCGCTTGCGCGCCCGATAACCCGATGGGAAACCCAAACCCGCGAATGTATACTGCGTTGTTTTACGGAAAGCGACCCTGTTTCTTATGGTGAATTTTGCTTTTTCCGTGACAAAACGTCGAATTCCGCATTATCTCGCCCCGTGGGGGGACAAGCGCGGACACAAGGCCGCTCTTCACCCCTTAGCCTTTTCCCGCCCTTGAAGAAGCGAAACATCAGCGTGCCTTCGAAAGCCTATCTCGCCCTCATCATCGCCACGCTCTGCTGGGGTGGCAATACCGTTGCCGGAAAGCTCGCCGTCGGCCACATCAGCCCCATGGCGTTTACCTTCCTGCGCTGGGTTTTGGCCGTCGCCATCATCTTCGCCATTTCCGTGCCGCAGCTCATCAAGGACTGGCCGGTGGTGAAAAAACGCCTGCCTTACTTCTTCGTGCTCGGCAGTATCGGTTACACCGCCTTTAACGTCTTTCTTTATACCGCGCTTCAGCACACCTCCGCCATCAATGCCGCCGTCATCCAGGCCGGCATTCCCATGGTCATATTCGTGCTGAACTTCATCCTGTTCCGCACCCGTGTGCTGTTCGGCCAGATCGCCGGTTTCTGTCTTACCATTGCCGGCGTGGCGCTTCTCGCCTCGCATGGCGATCCGGTCTCGCTGCTGCAACTGGAGATGAATGCCGGCGACGCCATCATGCTGCTGGCGGTGCTGGTCTATGCCATCTACACCGTCATCCTGCGCTGGAAACCAATCGTGGACTGGCGCACGCTGATGGCGATCCCAGCCTTTTTCGCCCTCCTAACCTCAGTCCCGCTGGTCTTTTGGGAAATCTCACGCGACAACGTCGTCTGGCCCGATCAGAAGGGTTGGGTGCTGGTGGTCTATGCCGCCATCTTCGCGTCGCTCATCGCCCAGATTCTGTACATCAAGGGCGTGGAGCAGATCGGCGCCAACCGCGCCGGTCTTTTCATCAACCTCGTCCCCGTCTTCGGCACGCTTCTCTCCGTCATCGTCCTCAGCGAAACCCTGCATCCCTACCAGATCGCGGCGCTGGTGATGGCGCTGGCCGGCATTGCCGTGGCGGAACGAAAAAAATCGCCGGCTTCCTGATCCCGTAAGGGTCTGGAAAACCGGCGCAGTCTGGCAGGCATGAAAAGTTCGGGTTAGAGCGCGGTTTCGCGCTCAACCGGAGAGAAAGCGGCGTTGCCGAGCACGATATCGCCCTTGTCTGTGGTGACAACAAGCACCTTTTCGAGCGATCCGTCATCATCAAGCAAAAAGGCAAGGCGCAGTGCTGCGGAAGACCAGCCGGCACCGGCCAGTGCCGTGCGCTTGATCGCGGCACAATCGCCACAATCATTGGCGCTTACCGAAGGCGTTGCCGGAACATCGGCTGAAAAGCCGGAGAAATAATCATCGAGTGCGCCCATGGTGGCGTTCACATCGCGGTTGACGCGCAGCAGTTCATCGCGGCGTTCGCCGGTCAGCGGCGCGGCAATCGTCGAAACGCATTGGCCGGCGGACAGAACGCAGCCATCAAAACCGCCGGGCGCCGAAATACCGATCTGTGTTACGGCGCTCTTTTCGGCTGCGGCAAAGCTGCGGGCGAAACCGGCGGCACCAGCCGCATCGGCATGAGTGGACATGGAAGCAATGGCAATTCCGCAGATGGCGGCAGCAATAATCTTCTTCAGCATTTTCATACCCCGTTTGACGATCCGCCGGCTTCTGCCGGTCTCGATTTCTGTTTTCCGCAGCGGCCCCGTCCTTGCAGGTTGTCCGCTCCTTGTCTGTGATCCCACAATGGCACAGCACTGTTTTCAGCCGCTTTAAGCCGATTGCTACAATTTTATCGGTTTTCATTTTTGTACAGCGGGCAGGCTCTCCGGAAACATAGCCCGCGCCCGTCGCCCCGAAACCGAGGCAACGCTTAGAAGCGATAAAGGGGCCGCATCGCTGCGGGAGTATCAAATAGTGTAGTAGGGTTTTGCAGACGATGCGGCCCCGGCTTCAACATGTGACCCGCCCGCCAAACCGGTTCCTGTTTGGAGGATGAGCACATGCCGGCCGCCTCAACCGTGACATCGGGAAACTCCCCGGTTTTGGCCGCCTGCCCCGCCAACCTTGCGCCGCGCGCACGCTGGATGACCGGGATGGGATAAGCATAAGCGGCTTTGTGAGACCGGGGATGTGCGGGGATGCCGGCAATGCCATTTCCGGAAAAAACGCCACTCACCCCATGGTTTTGCCGCATCCCGGACACAGGAATTTTCAGCGGGTTAACAAGCGCTTGATCGGCAGCATTTGAATTAACCTTGTCTTAAAACCCGACGTTAATGGTTAGCAATTTAAGAATAGCGGAACGAAAGGGTTCCGCGATGCGTGGCGTATTTGCCGTTGTTTTACTGATGACTGTTCTGGCCGGTTGCGCAACCGCACCGTCGCAGGTCACCAATGCCTGTGCGATTTTCGAGCAGCGGAACGGCCTCTTCAACAATTGGCGACGTGACGCGAGGGCAGCCGAACGGGAGTTCGGCGTGCCGGTGCCGGTGATGATGGCAACGATCTACACCGAATCCGCCTTCCGCCCCTATGCCCGCCCGCCGCGCACCAAACTCTTCGGCTTCATTCCCTGGACGCGCCAGTCCACCGCTTACGGTTATGCCCAGGCGCTGGACGGTACATGGGAAGTCTACAAGCGCGAAACCGGCCGCTGGTCGGCAAGCCGCACGGATTTCACCGACGCGATCCATTTCGTCGGCTGGTATCACGCCAAGAGCCGCCGCGAAAACGGCATTGCGCTGAACGATCCCTATAACCTCTACCTCGCTTATTATTCCGGACATGCCGGTTACGCCAAGGGAAGCTGGCGCAACAATTCCGCCGTCCAGAAAGCCGCCCGCCGCTCCGCCAACATGGCGCTGCGTTACGAGGCGCAGTTGCAGCAATGCGGATATCGCTGAGGCGGGTGTAGCAGGATCGTTCCGCCTGGATGCGATGCGGAAAGGCGGATCACCTACCCTCACCATCACCCCGGACTAGATCCGGCATGACGGTGAGGAAGGAGGCGGGGCAGAAAGCTACTCTCCATAAGGCGCTAGAAACTCCCGCACCGCCTCGATCTCGTTCGAACGGATTTCATGCCCGCCCGGATGCCACACCGTTTTCACCGTGCCGCCCTGCGCTTGAAGGCTCTTTTCCAGCGCCTTCGTCAGCGGCACCGGGCAGATGGGATCGCGTTCTCCGGCCGTGATCAGCACCCGGCGCGAGGATTTGGCCGCAGCCGCCTGCGGCTCGAACGGGATGAGCGGATGCATCAGCACGGCGGCATCAAAAAGCTCCGGCTGTTCGATCAGCACATTTGCGAGGATATTCGCGCCGTTGGAGAAACCGAGACCGATAACCGGACCAGCCTGATAGTGCTCCCGGTTGGCTTTGACGAAATCCGCCAGCTTGGCTGTTGCCCGCTCTAGATCGGCCATGTCGTAAACGCCCTCACCCGTGCGCCGGAAAAACCGCGCAGCGCCATGTTCGGCGACATCGCCGAGCGGCGAGACAATCGTGGCATTCGGCAACAGGCCCGAGCCGAAATCGAAGAACTGGTTTTCATCACCGCCGGTGCCGTGCAGCACGACGAAAAGCGGTGCACCCGCAACGCCGGCACGGGATTTGTGGAAATATGTGTCTTTGGTCATTGGATAATCCTTTCTGAAAGGAGAAATGCAGCGATACCGAACTCACTCTGCCGCAAGGCATTGGGCATCACATGTCGAGCGAGAGGTTTCAGCGTGTCGTCTTCTCCCCGGACGGGGAGAAGAAAAGAGTGGCAAACGTCCTGCCGAAGGATGGCCAGGTCCGATAGGGTTAAACCGCCTTCTCGTCACCCAGCGGCTCCAGCTGCTTTTCCAGCTGGGCGCGCAGATGCGCGTGCTGGGTCGGCAGCTTCAGCGCCTCGCCGAGATGCGCCGTGTCCTCGTCGCGGTCGAAACCGGGCTCGTTGGTGGCCACTTCGAACAGCACGCCGCCGGGCGTGCGGAAATAGATCGCCCAGAAATAATCGCGGTCGATCACCGGGGTCACCTGATAGCCCGTATCCATCAGCGCCTTGCGAACTTCGAGCTGCTTTTCGCGGTTTTCGACCGCAAAGGCGATGTGGTGCACCGAACCCGCGCCGAGGCGCGCGCCGGAGATGTTCGGCATGGTTTCGATGTCGATGACATCAGCACCGTTGCCGCCGGGCATGCCGAGACGCAGCACGCCATCCTGGCGGTCCACTTCCTCATACCCCATGAACTTCAAAAGCTCGGCGGTTGCCCCTTCGTCACGAAGGCGCAAGGAGGCGCCCTGAAAACCGTGGATCGCCTGATCCGCACTGACCCCATTGCCGGTCCACTGCGAACGGGCATCATCCTTGATCTCGACCAGTGCGAAACCATCACCATCGGGACCTGCAAAATGCAGGCGCTTGTTGCCGAATGCCTCGTCAGCCTTCAGACCGTCCACGCCCGCCTTGGAAAGACGATCCTGCCAGTAGCCGAGCGAGCCTTCCGGGACGGAAAACAGCGTTGTGCCCACTTCGCCGGTGCCGGGACGACCACGGGCAATGTGCGGGAACGGAAAATAGGTCATGACGGAGCCGGGCGTGCCGACCTCATCGCCATAATAGAGATGGTAGACATCCGGCGCATCGAAATTGACCGTCTTCTTCACCCGGCGCAGGCCGAGCGTATCGGTGAAAAAGCCGTTGTTCTGGCGCGCACTACCGGCCATGGAGGTGACGTGGTGCAGGCCCTTAATCTGGTTCAACATGATAAACCCCTTTTCGCCTTGGCGGCCCGTCAATCGGGCCAGCCGTGTTCATGGCGTGAAGATGGGGTAAGAAGTGCTGCGGGCATAGACCGGCAACAGGAACGGATTGTTCCCGATTGGTGAACGATAAAACCGACTGTTCAACTCAGTCGATAGAGGCATGCCTCAATGATCGTCGGCGAGGCCCATGCTCCAGTAACCGACGGCGCGCAGCGACGCTTTCGGGAAGGAAATCTCATCGGTGAGGAAGGATTTCGCCGCCCTCGCCTCGGACTTCTCGCAGGCGACGAAAACATGCAGGCCGTCATGCTCGCCCGTCCAGGCATGGCCGCGCAACGCCTGTTCGATAAGGCCCGATGTGCCGGCGGGCTTGCCGCGACGATAAAGCCATGTCCATTCGACATTGGCGGCGCAGACGATCTCCTGCCGTTCCGCCTCGTTGTCGATCTCGGCATAGACGCTGAGCGTCTTGCCAACAGGCATTTCCGCCGCCATGCGCAGCATCACCGGCAGCGCGGTCTCGTCGCCGGCAAAGACGTAACGCTCCGCTTCCGGGCAAGTGCCGCTCGGACCGATGATGCCGAGAACGTCGCCCGGCTTTGCCGTCGCGCCGAAATTTGCGCCCGGCATGTCATCGCCCTCATGCATGACGAAATCGATATCCACCTCACCGCGGCCAACATCGCCGGAGCGGATGGTATAGACGCGCCGCGTCAGAAGATCGTCGCCCGCCGGCCAGACGATCGCGCCGGTGGGCGCGAGGTAAGGCCAGACCGCAGCGCGCGCCTGATCGGGAACGAGCAGCAGGCGAACATGCATGCCGCCGGTGACAAGCCTTTCAATACCGCTTTCGACGGACACCACGAGACGGCGCATATGCGGCGTCAGATTATAGGCGCGGGCAACCTTGCCGACGAAGAGATTGGGTAGCTCGCGCTGATAGGCGCCGTGTCCGCTCCAACGGAAATCGAGTCCCGTCTTGCCGGAAAACTCAACGATATGCTCAGCCACCATGGCCTTGACCGACGTCAATATATGTTCCGAAACGCAGCTTACCCGGGCGGCAAACCGGCCACCTTCGGCGCTGAAGCTGCCATGGCCATATTCCGCCTTGAAACGCACCGTCGCCCCTTCCCGCTCCATCTCCATATGCTCCGAAAAATGATCCTCGAAAGCATCGACGATCGATGCGGGATCGGGCAGCGAGACAGAGGTTTCTGCAGACAGGAGAGACACGGGCACAAATCCTTCACTTTGTAGTCGAGTATTCTTAAACCGGACCCGACTGCGCTGTAAAGATGTTTGCTGCACTCCCCGTCATGCCCGTCTTGAGCCGGCATGACGGGGAGGCTGGAAGGTTGCTTAAGCAGTTTCCGGCAATTGCCAGTCGATAGGCTCGCGGCCATGGGATACCAGGAAGGCGTTTGCCTTGGAAAAATGGCCATTGCCGAAAAAGCCGTTATGGGCCGAAAGCGGCGAAGGGTGCGGCGAGCGCAGCACGAGATGTTTTTTCTGGTCCACGAAAGCCGCCTTCTTCTGGGCATAGGAACCCCAGAGCAGGAACACCACATGCTCACATTCGTCATTGACGGCGCGGATGACGGCATCGGTGAACTTTTCCCAGCCCTGCCCCTGATGCGAGGCAGCGCGCGATTCTTCCACCGTCAGCACGCTGTTGAGCAAAAGCACGCCCTGTTTCGCCCAGCTTTCCAGAAAACCGTGACTGACGGGGCGGATGCCCAGATCGCTCTGCAATTCCTTGTAGATATTGACGAGCGAGGGCGGAATGCGCACGCCGGGCTGCACCGAAAAGCAAAGCCCATGTGCCTGGCCAACCCCATGATAGGGGTCCTGCCCCAGAATGACGACCTTGACCCTGTCGAGAGGGGTCAGATCCAGCGCCCGGAAATATTCGGCACCCTTGGGAAAGATGTGCTTGCCAGCAGTTTTCTCGGCAAGCAGGAAATCTTTGAGCTTCTGCATGTAGGGGCTGGCGAATTCGGTGGAAAGAACACGTTTCCAGCTGTCTTCGAGTTTGACGCCTGCCTCTGCCATGTTGTGCCTCTTTGTTACTTGAACCGGTTGCCGCGCTGCAGCACCTCGATCTTGTAGCCATCCGGATCGCAAATGAAGAAATATTTCGCGAAAGGCTGACCTTTATGGTCGGCTTCGATGATCTTGCCCGGAGACAGGCCAAGCTCGATGAAACGCTGATGTTCGGCATCCACATCGGCAACGCTGACCGCGAGATGGCCGTAGCCGTCACCCAGCGCATAGGGCACTTCGCGACCCCGGTTGACAGTCAGCTCCAGCTCGAAATCGCCTTCGGCATTGCTGAGATAGATCAGCGTGAAATTTTCGAACTCGGCACGTTCCGCAACCTCAAGCCCGAAAGCCTGCTTGTAAAACTCCACCGAACGCTTTTCTTCCAGCACCCGGACCATCGAGTGGATCAGCTTGGCCATGGTGTTTTCCTTCTGCTTCTTATCTCGTCGTCGTCCGGTTGTGCTCCGGACATTGCGGACCAAGGGGATAAAGACAGAGGGCCGCGCTTTCAACCCTAAAGACGGATTAAGGAGCAGGGGAAACCGCCCGATCACGGCAAATGTGATGGCGAAACAGTTGGCGCATGACCTGGGCACGCGGGCTTTCCGGTCAAAATGGCCCTCACATTTCGCCCCGCCGCTCTATCCTGAGTAGAGAACTCATGATACCGGCATATCCATGCGCCTTCTGTACCTCTGTCTTGGCTGGCTTATGGTCGCGACCGGCATCGTCGGCGCGTTTCTTCCCGTTTTGCCCACCACGCCATTTCTGCTGCTGGCGCTCTGGTGCTTTTCCCGCTCCTCACCGAAACTCGAGGCGTGGCTTCTGACCCACCCCCGATTCGGCCCGTCGCTTCGGCAATGGCGCGAACGCGGCGCAATTACCCGCAAGGCGAAGATTGCGGCCCTGTCGGCCATGTGTGCGAGTTATGCCGCCTTCTGGTTCCTGAGCGACCCGCCGACTCTGCGCGCGGCAATCGTTGCCGCCGTCATGCTCGGCTCTGCACTCTTCATCGTCACCCGGCCGGAAAGCTGAGGCGACATCACCTTTAGAGCCTTGTCGCATTTCCTGACGGAAAACCGGGTTCCACTTTTCCTGGAAATGCTCTAGCGATGCCTCGACTGCGGCAGCACATAAGGAATATGCCGCGCCGGCAGCCGTCCGACGACGCCGCCAATGCCATAGACCCTTGCAATCGTCTCGTCGCTGATCGTATCCAGCGATGGACCGCTCGCCGTTACCCGGCCGCCATGCATGACGATAAGTTGATCGGCAAATTCTGCCGCAAGGTTGAGATCGTGCAGGATGGCAAGCACGAGACCGCCGCCAATAGCGAAATCCCGCGCCGTTTCCAGCACCGCGATCTGGTGGCCTATATCGAGACTGGCCGTCGGCTCATCGAGAAAGAGAGCCCGCACCTCGCCGTTTTCCACGGGATGCGGCACCTGGGCGAGAGCGCGGGCAAATTGCACGCGCTGCTGCTCGCCGCCAGACAGCATGTTGTAGGAGCGCTGCTCGAACCCGCGAAGCCCGGCCCTGGCGAGCGCCCGGCGGGCCTGCTCTTCCGGCGCGCGCGACCCTTGCGCGACAGCGCCCATGCGCACGATTTCGAGCGCGGTGAAAGGAAAGGCAAGCTGGGTATTCTGCGGCAGCACGGCGCGGATGCGCGCAAGCTGAACCGGCGTAAACAACGGCAGGGCAACATCATTATAAGTCACTGAACCGGCCTCGGCACGCATCTCGCCGGACAGAACCTTCATCAGCGTCGATTTGCCGGCACCGTTCGGACCGATAATGACATTGACCTTGCCGGGCTTCAGATCGATGCAGACCTCGTCGAGCAGACGGCGGCCGGAGCGGATGAGGGTGAGGTTTTCGGCCTGGATCATGACATGTTCCGCATGGAAAATCCGCCGCGGCCAAGCAGCAGGAACAGGAAGACCGGCGCGCCGATCAGCGCGGTGACCACACCGATGGGCAATTCCGCCGGTGCCGCAACCGTGCGGGCAAAACTGTCGGCGAGAAGCAGAAGTGCGGCCCCGCCAAGTGCAGAGGCCGGCAGCAGGAAGCGGTGCGATGGGCCAATGGCAAGCCGCAGCAGATGCGGCACGACGATACCGACAAAACCGATGGAGCCGGCAGCCGCCACGCTTGCCCCGCAGGCAGCGGCAACGGCCAGAATGACGACTCGCTTCAGCCGCTGCACGGGAATGCCCATGTGAAAGGCCGCCGCATCGCCAAGGATCAGCGCATCCAGCCCTCTTGCGACAAAGGGAATGATGGCAAGCACGACGACGATGAAGGGCAAGGTGGCGAGAACCTTGGCAGGGGTGGCCCCACCAAGCGAACCGAGAGACCAGAAGGTGATGTCGCGGAGCGCCCGGTCATCGGCCACAAAAATCATCAGGCCGGTCAGCGCACCGCTGATCGCCGCAACCGCAATACCGGCCAGAATAAGCGTCGTCGTGGAGGTGGCGCCATCCCTTGTGGCAATGACGTAAAGCAGCCAGGTATTCAAAAGCCCGCCGAAAAACGCCATCAGCGGCAGAAAATGCGGGCCGAAAAATACGGCGACCGTTGCGAGCGCACCTTCCCCAAGAGAAATTGCCGCAACCGCAAAAAGTGCTGCACCCGAGGTGACACCGACAATGCCGGGATCGGCCAGCGGATTGCGGAAAAGACCCTGCATCATGGCGCCCGAGACGCCAAGCCCAGCACCGATCAACATGCCGAGCGCCGTGCGCGGCAGTCGCACCGCCTCGAGAATGACTTTATCACGCGCATCGAGTTGATCCGCGCTGCCAGTCAGATAGGCCCAGAGTTCGGAAATGCCCACACCCGTGGGCCCGCTGACGAGCGACACGCCGCAGGCAAACAGCAGGATGCCAACGAGCACGGCAAGGGTAACGACCCCCTGACGGGATCTGTCACCGGCAACCCTGCCCTCCGTGGAACTCAAGGCAGCAAGGCTCACGGCTTCACCACATCAGGGTAGAGCTTGTGCGCCAGTTCACGACCGGCGGCGGGCGTGCGCGGGCCAAAACCGATGAGGTAAAGCCCGTCCATGCTGATCAGCGCCTTCTCCGCAGCAGCCGGCGTGGACTGGAACGCGGGCAGCGCGAAAATCTCATCCGCCTTGCCGGCATGGTCGCCGCGCGCCATGGTCAGCACCACATCGGGCGCGGAGGCGATGACCGCCTCATCCGTCAACGGCTTGTACCCGCTGATTTCCTGCGCGGCATTGATGCCGCCGGCCATTTCGATGATCGCCGCCGCTTCGGTGCCCTTGCCCGCCGCCATGATGCGACCGCCGGCGCTGGAGAGCACGAAGAGCACACGCTTCCTGTTCTTTTCCGGCACGGCTGAGACGTCCTTGGCGAGCACATCAAGCCCGGCTTTGGTTTCCGCGGCCAACGCCTTTGCCTTGTCGGCAAGACCAACTGCCGCACCGACATCCTCGATCTTCCTGGGGATGGCGTCGCCGCTCGGCGGGGTATCGACGGTGACGAAAGGCACCGCACTGGCCTTGAGGATGGCAACGACATCCGCCGGGCCGGACCCATCTTCAGACAGGATGAGATCGGGCTTCTGCGAAAGAATGCCCTCCGACGAGAGCGCCCGCATATAGCCGATATCGGGCTTGGACAGCACGTCCGCCGGATAGCTGCTGGTGCTGTCACGCGCAACGATGCGGTCGCTCGCGCCAAGCGCATAAAGGATTTCCGTTACCGTACCGCCGACTGCAACGATGCGTTTCGCCTCCGGATTGCCCTTGTCCGAAGCTCTAGCTCCGGGCGCGGCAACGGCGATGACGGCGGGCACGAGGGCGGCGAAAACGAACGAGCGAAGGCTTAAATTCAACATGACGCTATCCTGAAACACAAGCTGGCACGGGCGGATACGGGATTGCCCATCTTATTTAACTTGAGTTATTTGCACATGTTTATAGAAGGCGCAATCGATAAGTGGAGTAAATTGTTCGCTTTATCGTCAGCCTCTTTCCATCCACGCTTTGGCTGGATATCCTGACTGCAACTGTAAACTTAAAGGGAGACTTCCATGTTTATCGCAATGAACCGTTTTCGCGTCGTACCGGGCTATGAGGATACCTTTGAATCCATCTGGCGCGAGCGTAAATCGCACCTGAGCGAGCTGCCGGGCTATATCGAATTTCACATGCTGAAAGGCCCGAAGGCGGATGACCACACGCTCTATGCCTCGCACACCGTCTGGGCCACCAAGGACGATTTCCTGAGCTGGACCAAGTCCGAACAGTTCCGTGCCGCCCATGCCAAGGCCGGTGAGAACCGTGGCAAGGTCGAATATCTTTCCGGCCCGCATTTCGAAGGTTTTGACGTCATCATCCACGAAGACAAGAATGGCGAACGCCGTTCGATTGCCGCCTGAGGCTCGCCTATGAGCATTGCAGCACAAAAGACCGATGACCGGCAGGCCCGCGCTGCCGCAGCACTTGCCGAAAAGCCTGACGGCATCGTGGAAGCCATTGCCGCCAAGGCAGAGGTGACATCAGCCGAAGTTCTGGCGATCCTGCCGCAAGGTGCGGCCGTTTCGGCTGGTTCCGATCAGTTCGACGCGATCTGGAACGAGATGCGCGGCTGGGGCGAAGTCCTGATGATCGTCCAGACCGGCGATATCGTGCTGGAAGTGCCGGGCGACCTGCCGGAGGGCAGCGAAAGCCACGGCTGGTTCAACATCCACGGTGACAGCCCCATCGGCGGCCACATCAAGAAGGACAATTGCGCCGGCATCACCTTCGTCGATCGCGGCTTTCATGGCCGACGCTCCTGTTCCGTCTGGTTCATGAATGCCGCCGGCGGCGCCATGTTCAAGATTTTCGTCCGTCGCGACGAAAACAAGGAACTGCGTGGCGATCAGCTGGCGAAGTTCGAAGCGCTGCGGGACAGTTTCCGTGGCTAAGTGAATGGGAGGCTGCTGGTGGTGGCCTCCCTCCTTACTCATCAATCCGCGATGGCTCAGCCCCACTCGTGAGGAAACATTCACCGGTTCATCGCCCGTTCAGTGCCGTTTTTTATCATCCGCTGAAATTCGATCAGCAGCACGGAGCAAGCACCATGAACGACCGCCAGCCACTTCTTTCGCGCCGGAATTTCGCAGGGCTCCTCGCGCTTGCACCGCTTTTTGCAGCGGGCGGTGCGGCTGCCGCACCCGCAAGCCTGCGCGGCAGCGTTTCCTATCGCGAGCGGATCGCCCTGCCGCCGGGCGCGACTGTTACTGTGCGCCTCATCGATGTCTCGCTGGCGGACGCGCCTTCGCAGACGATCGCCGAAACCACCATACGCCCGCGTGGGCAGGTGCCGGTACCCTTCGTTTTGCGTTATGACGACCGCGACATCCGTGGCCGCCGTTCCTATGCGCTCAGCGCCGAAATCCGCGAGGGCGACCGGCTGCTCTTCACCACCACGCGCCGTTACTCGGTTCTGGCCGGTGGGCGTGACGACACCGATCTCGTTCTGGAACGGGTGGCGGCGGCTCCAGGCAGGCCGGAGCCGCAGGCTGGCATTGAGGGGCGCTGGCTGGTGCAGGAAATCCGTGGCGAAAGGGTTCGCGGCCGCCGCGAGGCAACGCTGGAAATTTCCCGCGAGGGCCGCGTTTCCGGCAATGCCGGCTGCAACGGCATCGGCGGCGAGGTGAAGATAAGCCGCAACCGCCTCGATTTCGGCCGGATGATTTCCACCCAGATGGCCTGCGCTCCTGACATCATGCGCCAGGAAAGGCAGTTCATCGAAGCGCTTGAAGGCGCCCGCTCCTTCCGGCTCGAGCCGCGCCGCGGCACGCTGGAGCTGATCGACAGCCGCGGCCGCCCGGCCATGCGCCTGCGCCGCGCCTGAGAGTGGTAACGGCAGGCGGCAACGCCTGCCGCCGCCGTGCTGGCCGTGGAACATTCCATGTCGCTTCCGGCACGGCGCGGCCCCTTTTCCCGTCTTATGACTTTGCTGCACTCGTCTTGGCGCTTTGCTCCGCCACAGAGCTGCGCTATGGAACGCGCCAACTGCGCCGGTTCTCGCCGGTGCAAAGTCTTTGAGGGAAAACGAATGACAACCTATGTTCTGACAGTAGCCTGCAAATCGACCCGCGGCATCGTCGCCGCGATTTCCGGTTATCTGGCGGAAAAGGGCTGCAACATCGTCGACAGTTCGCAGTTTGACGACCTCGAGACCGGCAAGTTCTTCATGCGCGTTTCCTTCATTTCCGAAGAGGGCGCGACGATGCAGGCCATCACCGAGGGCTTTCAGCCGGTGGCGGAAAAATTCGGCATGGAAGCCCGCATCTATAGCGACGGCCAGCGCATGAAAACACTTCTGATGGTGTCCCGCTTCGGCCATTGCCTCAACGATCTGCTCTACCGCTGGAAGATCGGCGCGCTGCCGATCGATATCGTCGGCGTCGTCTCCAACCATTTCGAATATCAGAAAGTGGTGGTCAACCACGACATTCCCTTCCACCACATCAAGGTAACGAAGGAAAACAAGCCGCAGGCCGAAGCGCAGCTGATGGACCTGATCGAGACCAGCGGCACCGAACTGGTGGTGCTGGCGCGTTACATGCAGGTGCTGTCCGATAACATGTGCCGCAAGATGTCGGGCCGTATCATCAACATCCACCACTCCTTCCTGCCATCCTTCAAGGGCGCCAACCCCTACAAGCAGGCCTATGACCGCGGCGTAAAGCTGATCGGCGCGACAGCCCATTACGTCACCGCCGATCTGGACGAAGGCCCGATCATCGAGCAGGACACGGTGCGCGTCACCCATGCCCAATCTGCCGAAGACTATGTCTCTCTTGGCCGTGATGTGGAAAGCCAGGTACTGGCACGCGCCATCCATGCCCACATCCACCACCGCACTTTCATCAACGGCAACCGCACCGTAGTCTTCCCGCCAAGCCCGGGCAGCTACGCTTCGGAACGGATGGGCTAATACGCCACGAAAACAACGCGGAATTATTTTTATCGACCGGCAACCGAGCATCCCATGTGACCGTTTCTTCACTGTAGCCCAACAGCGAGGTCTCTCACATGAAAAAACTCGTCATTGCCGGCGCCGCGTTTCTCATCGCGGCGGGCTCCAGCTTCGCCCAGCAGCCGCCACCACCGCCGGGACCAGCGGACGCTGGTTCAAGGGCGGATGCGCCGCCGCCACCTCCTCCGCCCGGCCCTGGCGGTCCGAGGGAAGCAGGCTGGCGGGACGGCCCGCATGGCAAGAGAATGCCACCCCCGCCCTCCAAGGCAGCGCATTTCAGGATTGAAGACGGCGAGCGCAAAATCGACGTCAAATGTGCCGATGACGAGCCGATGAAGGCCTGCGCTGACATCATGATGCAGATTATCGACAAGATGAACGAATAGGACCGCGAGTCTCATCCAAGGGGACGGCGCAGCAGTGCCGCCTCAGGAGAACTCCACCCGGGCCCTTAAGCCCCGCCCTCCCGCGCCGTCCTCCAGCATCAGTCGCCCGCCGAACAGCCCGGCGATCTCCTCGATGATCGCAAGGCCGAGGCCGGCGCCGGGGGCGGCGTTGGCTTCGCCGCGGGCGAAGCGCTGGCGCACCATGGCGCGTTTTTCCGTGGGTATGCCGGGGCCGTTATCTTCCACTTCCAGCCAGACGGCGCCCGCTTGCCTGCCGACGCGCACGGTGACTTCCGCACCACGCCCCGCGTAGTTGATGGCATTGGAAACGAGATTGCCGATCAGTTCACCGATAAGGAGCGGCTCGGCGAGAATTGTCGCTTCGCCCTCGCCTTCGAAACCGAGATCGATGCCGGCGTCGGCCGCGCGTGGCACGAAATCTGCCGTCACGTTCTGCGCCACCGCCACGAGGTCGATCTGGGAAAAATCATGTTTTTCGCTCGAACCGGCAGCATCGATATTGGCCATGCGCAGCAACTGGGCGAGGATGTGTTCGGCATGGGCCACCGAAGCGCCGCCCTTGCGCGCCGCCGCCTGCGCGTCTTCGAGACTTGCGGCGCGGGCGGAAAGCGCAAGCTGCGTGCTGATGATGGCAAGCGGCGTGCGCAATTGATGGCTGGCATTACCGGTGAAATGCCTGAGCGCATCGAGCGCCGATTGCAGCCGCACCATGAAGGAATTGACCGTTTCCACCAGATTTTCCACCTCCACCGGCACGGATTGCCGGATTGGATGCAGGTCGTTGGGGCTGCGCTCGGCAATCGCTTCGCTGAGCCGGTAAAGCGGCCGGAGCGAAATCGTCACCGCGATCCAGACAATGATCGCCGCGCCCACGATCATGAACAGCAGGCGCAAAGCCGAGCGCAGGATGATGGCCTGCGCAAGCTGGCTGCGGGCGATCGTCGTTTCAGCCACCGTCACGGAAAAGGGCACGGAATTGATGCCGGTGGAGGCAAAACGGCGGATCGCGGCGATGCGGATCGGCTCATCACGAAACACGGCATCGCGATAGGCAGGCGTTTCTCCGGCCGGATTCTCCACCGTCGGCAGGTTCTGGTAACCGGTGAGAAATTGCCCGTTTGGCCCGTCGACACGGTAAAACACCCGGTCCTGCGCCGCCGATGTCAGCATTTCCAGCGCGACATAGGGAATATCGACCTCCAGCGAGCCGTCTTCGGCCACCACCACCCGCTCGGCAATCGCAAGCGCGGAACCTGACAGCACCCGGTCGGAGACGACATTGGCCGTATTGACCGCCTCACGCCAGGTATCAGTGAGCGCAACGCAGCCGATGATGGCGGTGGAGATGAGAAGCCAGCCTAAAAGACGCCGCCTGAGCGAATAGGCGGCCTGTCTCATTCAGCCATCTCCGGCAGCTTTTCCAGATAATAGCCGATGCCACGCGCCGTCTTCACCGTCAGCCCGTGGGGGGCAAGCCGCTTGCGGAGCCGGCTGACATATTGCTCGATGGCGTTGCCTGATATCTCGTCGTCGAAACCGGTCAGCGATTGCACGATCGCCTCCTTGGCAACCACCTTGCCCGCCCGCATGAACAGCACCTCGAGCAGCGCCACTTCACGCGCCGGAATATCGAGCGGGCGCCCATCGGCTGAAAAGGTGCGGGATGTGAGGTCGAACAGGACTTTGCCGAAGCCGAGCGTAGAAGAGCGCAGGCCGGCATTGCGACGCAGCAGCACCCGCACCCTCGCTTCAAATTCGGTGATGTCGAAGGGCTTGATCATGTAGTCGTCGGCGCCGAGATCGAGCCCCTTGACCTTCTCCTCCGGCGTGCCACGCGCCGTCAGGATCAGCACCGCCGCCTTGTCCTGGCGCGAGCGCATGGAGCGCAGCACCTCGATGCCGTCCATTTCCGGCAGGTTGAGATCGAGAATGACGAGATCGAAATTTTCCGCCGCAATCGCCGCGTCGGCGGAAGCGCCGTCTGAAACGACATCCACCGCATAACCGCTGCCGCGCAGAAGCGCACACAGCCCTTCCGACAGCACCTGATTGTCCTCGACCAGCAAAATACGCAATTCTTCCTCCCGCAACATTGCCGAGCTTATCCAAGCCCTTGGCGCTTGTGAATGGCAAGCGCGTGCGGCATGATCTTTTCCATGCGTATCGCCGTTTTTCTCTGTCTCTGTCTTTGCATGGCCTCACCGGCGCTTGCACAAGTCGCCGTTTTCCCTGCACCATCAGGCAAGGCGGATGCGGAAACGCTGGTGGTTTATTCCTCGCTGGACGAACCGCTGGCCACGCCGATGATCGAGGGTTTCCAGAAGGCCAACCCCGATATCGCCGTCCATTACGAGGACATGCTGACCGGCGAAATCTATGATCGCATCGTGAAAGAAACCGATGCGGGCAAAAAGACCGCCGATTTCGCCTTTTCATCCGCCATGGATTTGCAGGTGAAGTTGAGCAATGACGGTTACGCCCAGCGCTCCGACCTTGCCATGAGCGCGCGCTGGCCCACCTGGGCCAACTGGCGCAACACCGCCTATGCGCTGACCTTCGAGCCGGCGGTGTTCGTGTATCACAAGCCGAGCTTTACCACCGAAAAGCCGCCCGCCACCCGTGCCGAATTCGTCGATTATCTTGAGCGCCACGCCAAGGAAGTGCATGGCCGCATCGCTACCTACGACATTGAGCGCTCCGGCGTCGGCTTCCTGTTCATGTCGCGCGATCAGGAGCAGTTCGGCGATATATGGAGCGTCATCAAGGCCATGGGCGCGGCCGGCGTGAAGGTCTATTCCACGTCATCCGCCATTCTGGAGCGTGTCTCCGACGGACGCTTCGTGCTGGGCTACAATATTCTCGGTTCCTACGCGGCCGACTGGGCCTCGCGCCATCCCGATGTCGGCATCGTGCTGCCCAAGGACTATACCGTGGTCATGTCGCGCATCGGGCTGGTGCCGGAAGCCGCCGCCAACCCGGCGCTCGGCCGCCGCTATCTCGAATTCTTCATGTCCAAGGAGGGCCAGACGATCATGGCCCGGCAATTGCAGATCCCCGCCGTAAGCCCTGACGTGGCGGGCGAAAATACCGCCAACACCATGCAGGCGATCCACGGCGCACAATTGCGCCCCGTGCCCGTCAGCCCGGGCCTGATGGTCTATCTGGATCAGGTCAAGCGCAGCCGCCTGATCGAGCGTTGGAACGAGGCGCTACGCTCGCAATAGTAGACGGCAAGCACAAATTAATAGAGAGTAAATGCGCAAGGACTTGCGGTGCGTCAGTTAGATGACAGCTTTTTATGATGCTCTGCAATCCTTCTTCATTCCGTGGAGGCGGAAGAAGATGCGGGAGGAAATCTTGAGGACCGTAGAGCTCCGCGCTGCCCTGGCAGCGTCAGTATAAGCACGGCCTGAAACTCCCTTCCGCATAAACGAAAAACGACGCCCAAAAAGGGCATCCTGAGGAGGGTTTTCTAAGTGAAACATTTTCTTATCGGCACATTTCTGGCAGGCGTGATCGCGCTTCCGGCGGTCGCAGCGGACTACACCATCATCGCGCCGGCCAATCCCGGCGGCGGCTGGGACCAGACCGCGCGTTCCCTGCAGAGCGTGCTGCAGGAAGAAGGCATTTCCAAGAGCGTTCAGGTGCAGAACGTGCCAGGTGCCGGCGGCACCATCGGTCTTGCACAGTTCGCCAGCCAGCAGAAGGGCAACCCGAACGCCCTCATCGTCGGCGGTTACGTGATGGTCGGCGCGATCCTCACCAACAAGGCGCCCGTCACCCTCAAGGAAGTGACGCCAATCGCCCGCCTGACCGGTGAATATGAAGCAATCGTCGTTCCGGCATCCTCGCCGCTGAAAACCATCGGCGACCTCGTCGACCAGCTCAAAAAAGATCCGGGCAGCGTGTCCTGGGGCGGCGGCTCGGCCGGCGGCACCGATCATATCGCTGTTGGCCTGATCGCCAAGGCGGCCGGCGTCGATCCGACCAAGATCAACTACATCGCCTATTCCGGCGGCGGCGAAGCGCTTGCCTCGATCCTCGGCTCGCAGGTCACTGCCGGCATTTCGAGCTACGGCGAATTCGAAAGCCAGGTCAAGGCGGGCACGTTGCGCCTGCTGGCCGTTTCCAGCGAAGAGAAGCTGGAAGGCGTTGACGCGCCGACGCTCAAGGAAAGCGGCCTCGACGTCGTCGTACAGAACTGGCGCATGGTCGCTGCTCCTCCCGGCCTGACGCCGGAACAGGAAAAGGCCGTCAGCGCCGATATCGAGAAGCTCGCGAAATCCGCAAAGTGGCAGGAAACGCTGAAGACCAAGAGCTGGATGGATACCTATCTTTCCGGTGACGAGTTCAAGGCGCAGCTTGCCAAGGACACCGACGCCACCGCCGCCATCCTCAAAGAAATCGGACTGGTAAAATGAGCCAGGGTTCCAACCCTTCACAACATCAAGAGCGCCGCCCTGACTGGGCGGCGCTGGCGATCGCCGTAGCCCTCGTCCTTATCGCCTGCGTGATCTTCTGGGACAGTGCGCGTCTCGCCAGCGTCACCGGCTACTCGCCGGTCGGTCCGGCAACGGTCCCCTACGCCATCGCCTTCTGTCTTGTCGGCCTTGCGCTCTGGACGGCCATCGAAGCCTGGCGCGGTGATTTTCCTGAACGGGACAAACAGGAAGTCGCCCCGGTCATATGGGTCGTCGCCGGCCTTGCCGCGCAGATGCTGTTGCTGAACGTCGCCGGTTTCTCCATCGCCACCGGTCTCCTGTTTGCGTTTACGGCGCGCGCCTTCGGCAAACGCAAGCTCTGGTATTCGATCCCCATCGGCATCGCTCTGAGCTTCGTCATCTGGATCATCTTTGCGCGGCTGCTGCAGCTTTCTCTGCCTGCCGGGCCTCTGGAACGGCTGTTGTTCTAACAGCCATTCCGACCAAAATTCGAGATCACAGGAAACCGCCGGCGCGCGATGACGCAAACGCCAGCCGTTCCGCCCGCCCATCTGCTCGACTTGGGGGACATCTGTCCATGAGTACGTTTGAATTCCTGCTGCACGGTCTTGAGGTTGCTGCCCAACCCATGAACCTGCTCTATGCGCTGATCGGCGTGACACTCGGCACTGCCGTCGGCGTTCTGCCCGGCATCGGGCCGGCGCTGACGGTCGCTCTGCTTCTGCCCGTTACATATCGGCTTGATCCTGCCGGTTCGCTCATCATGTTCGCCGGCATCTATTATGGCGGCATGTATGGCGGATCGACCACCTCGATCCTGCTCAACACGCCTGGCGAAAGCGCATCGATCGTGACTGCGCTCGAAGGCAACAAGATGGCCCGTGCGGGCCGCGGCGGTCCGGCACTTGCCACCGCCGCCATCGGCTCCTTCGTCGCTGGTCTCATCGCCACCGTCGCTCTCGCCTTTGTTGCACCGTATATCGTCAAGCTGGCGCTGGTTTTCGGCCCGCGCGAATATTTCGCGCTGATGGTGCTCGCTTTTGTCACCGTCTCCTCGGCTTTCGGAGATTCGGCACTGCGCGGCCTTACCTCGCTGTTCATCGGCTTCGCGCTCGCCATCGTCGGTATCGACCAGTTGACCGGCCAGACCCGCATGAGCTTCGGCATTCCCGACCTTCTCGACGGCGTGGAAGTGACGACGCTTGCGGTGGCCATGTTCGCCATCGGCGAGACGCTGTTCATCGTTGCGCAGGGCCAGAGTGGCGACGAGAAGGTCGAAGCGGTCAAGGGTTCGGTCTGGATGAGTGCGCAGGACTGGGCGCGTTCCTGGAAACCCTGGTTGCGCGGCACATTGATCGGTTTCCCCATTGGCGCCATGCCTGCCGGTGGTGCTGAAATCGGCACTTTCCTTTCCTATGCAACCGAAAAGCGGCTCAGCAAACATCCTGAAGAATTCGGCCATGGCGCCATCGAAGGGGTTGCCGGTCCGGAAGCCGCCAACAATGCCTCCGCTGCCGGTACGCTCGTGCCCCTCCTGACCCTCGGCCTGCCGACGACGGCAACAGCTGCCATCATGCTCGCCGGTTTCCAGCAGTTCGGTCTTCAGCCCGGCCCGTTGCTGTTTGCCACCAATCCGCAGCTGGTCTGGGGCCTTATCGCCAGCCTGTTCATCGCCAACCTGATGCTGCTGGTGCTCAATCTGCCGCTCATCGGCCTGTGGGTGAAGCTGCTGACCATCCCGAAACCCTGGCTCTATGCCGGCATCCTGCTGTTTGCGACGCTCGGCACCATCGGCGCCAACCCGTCCGTGTTCGAACTCGGCATGCTGCTCGCCTTCGGTATCCTTGGTTACATCATGCGCATCTTCGGTTATCCGATCGCGCCCGCCGTGGTCGGCCTCATCCTCGGGCCGCTTGCCGAACAGCAGCTTCGCCGTGCACTCGCCATCGGCCAGGGCGACCCGACCGTGCTGCTCACCTCACCGATTGCCGTCGGCCTGTTCCTTGTCGCAGCCGCCGCCTTCATCGTCCCGCTCATCATGCGCATCCGCGGCCGCGGCGAGGTGCTGACGCAGCTTGCCGCCAACGAGGACTGATAACAAACAGCCTCCCAAGGCAACTGGCCCCGTCTCCTTCCGGATGCGGGGCCCTTTTTATTCACGGCAACGGGATGTGTGGCGCAGGCACGGCCGTGATAGTATTCCTGTCCAACGCAGGAGAAAAACATGCGCAAGATCGCGATCATGCTGGTTCTGGGCCTTGCCGGCTGCGCCACCGCGGCACCCGACGTGCAACCCATTCCGGGCAGCATCACCTATGGCGGACAACCCCACACCAAATTGACCAAGTCACCCATCGGCAGCACGCTCAGCCACGAATTCGTCATGGGCGACGGCCGGCTGGCGATTGAAACCTACCGCATCCAGCCTGACCGGTCGCTGAAACTGGAAAGACGCGAGATCGTCGGCGACTGGCCGCCGAATTGAAAGAAGATACGGCCCCTGATGTGGCTCCGGGGTCTGCTTCCGGTACCACACACATTTCCCGCTCACGGCAATTCAGAACCATTCTAAAACATATTTTTGATTTCCGCATACCTTGCCAATAAAGCTGACAGCGAACATCAAGTTACGCCTGCGGGATCCGCTTCCGCAGGGTCAAGAACCATATTGCAAGGGACATATCCGTGGCCATCAACTTCACCTTCCCCGTTCGGCTGCTGGCAGCAGCGGCCTTCAGCCTTGGCGCGATGACCGCAGGCGCTGAGGAAATGACGATCAAGCACGCGCAGGGCGAGACCGTTCTGAAAGCCGCGCCGAAAAAGGTTCTGGTTCTGGATATCCCCTCGCTCGACAATCTCGATGCGATGGGCGTCGAGCCAGCTGGTGTCCTAGGTTCCAACCTGCCGACCTATCTCCAGAAATATGCCGATGGCAAATATCTGAAGGTCGGCACGCTGTTCGAACCCGATTACGAGGCGATCAATGCGGCAGAAGCCGATCTCGTCATCGTCGGCGGCCGTTCGCGGGCGAAATATCCCGATGTTGCGAAGATCACGCCCGCCATCGACATGTCGATCGATTCCAAGGAATTCATCGCGAGCGTCAAAGCCAATATCACCAAGCTCGGCGATATCTTCGGCAAGCAGGAAGAAGCAAAAAAGCTCGACGCCTCCATCGACGAGAAGGTTGCAAAGCTGAAGGCCATCGCGCCGAATTCCGGCACGGCGATGATCCTCGTCACCAATGCCGGCAAGGTCGGTGTTTACGGCCCAAGCTCGCGCACCGGCTGGCTGCACACGGAAATCGGCTTCAAGCCGGTCGCTCCTGATATCGATGACCGCTTCGACCGGGGCGATGTCGTGTCCTTCGAATATCTGGCAGAGGTCAATCCCGAATGGCTGTTCGTGATCGACCGCGATGCCGGCATCGGCCGCGCAACGGACCCAGGCAAGGCCGCCGCCCAGGTGCTGGACAACGAACTGATCCACCAGACCAACGCCTGGAAGAAAAAGCAGATCGTCTATCTCGATCCGCAGGCGGCCTATATCGTCAGCAGCGGTTATACGGCGCTCACCACCTTGCTTGATCAGGTCTACGAGGCCGTGTCCGAGAAGAAGTCGTAAAAACTGCCTTCGCGACGTCATCCCCGGGCTTCTCCCGAGGATGACGAAGGAGAGGTTCAGTCCTCCGGGCAATCTGCGAGGTCGAAGCGAGCCATCACCATTTTCGAAAAACCACTGACGTGAAATCCCTGTCCCTCATCCTCGCCCTCCTTCTGGCGCTGACACTCGCCATCGTCAGCCTGTTCGTCGGTGTGAGCAACGTCTCGCTAGCGACGCTTTTTGCGCCGGATACGAGCGCGGATGCACTGCGCGTGCTCCTCGTCAGCCGCATTCCGCGCACGCTGGCGCTCATACTGGCCGGAAGCTCGATGGCGATTGCCGGTCTCATCATGCAGATGCTGGTGCGCAACCGCTTCGTGGAGCCTTCGACGGCTGGCACCACCGAATCCGCCGGCCTTGGCCTGCTCACCGTCACCCTGCTTGCCCCGGAAACGCCGATCTTCGGCAAGATGCTGGTGGCCGCCGCTTTCGCGCTGGCGGGAACCGCACTTTTCCTGCGTATTCTACGGCAGGTGCCGCTGCGCGATGTGCTGCTGGTGCCGCTGATCGGCATCATGCTGGGCGGCGTCATTTCTGCCGTCACCACTTTCTTCGCCTATCGTTTCGATCTGCTGCAATCGCTCGGCGCGTGGATGACCGGGGATTTTTCCGGCGTGCTGCGTGGCCGCTATGAATTGCTGTGGATTGGCTTCGTTTTCGCCATCGCCGCCTATCTCGCCGCCGACCGTTTCACGGTGGCAGGCATGGGGCGCGACTTCACCACCAATCTCGGCCTGAACTATCGCCGGGTGATGGCGCTCGGCCTCACCATCGTCTCGCTGGTCAGTGCCGTCGTCGTCGTCACGGTCGGCATGATCCCTTTTCTCGGCCTGATTGTGCCGAATGTGGTCAGCCTGATGATCGGCGACAACATGCGCCGTTCCGTGCCCTGGGTGGCGACGCTTGGCGCGGTCTTCGTTCTTGCCTGCGACATCATCGGCAGAACGGTGCGCGCGCCCTATGAGATACCGATCGGAACCGTGGTCGGCGTCATCGGCAGCGCGCTGTTCCTCTATCTCCTGCTCCGGAAACGCCACCATGCATGAGAGACATCCCGACCGGCGCGCGAAACTCGTGCTGCTGATGCTTCTCGCACTGGCGCTCATCTCCATGGCTGCCTTCATGACGCTCGGTGCAAAGGGCAGTTGGAGCTTCATCCTGCCGTTTCGCGGCATCAAGCTTCTGTCGCTGCTGTTGGTGGCCTATGCCATCGCCGTTTCGACGGTATTGTTCCAGACGGTCACCAACAACCGCATTCTCACCCCTTCGGTGATGGGTTTCGATTCGCTCTATGTGCTGGTGCAGACGGCGCTAATCTTCGTGTTTGGCTCGGCAACCGTGGTGATGATCGATCCGCAGCTGAAGTTTCTTGCCGAAACCGCGCTGCTCGTCACCTTCTCCGCCCTGCTCTACCGCTGGCTTTTCGTCGGCGCGGAACGCAGCCTGCATCTTCTGGTGCTGGTCGGCATCGTCTTCGGCGTGTTCTTCCGCAGCCTCTCGGGCTTCATGCAGCGCATACTGGACCCCAATGAATATGCGGTGCTGCAGGATGTGCTGTTCGCCAGCTTCAATTCCATCGATCCCACCCTTCTTGCGGTATCAGCCATCATCGTCGGCGTGGTGACGATTATCGGGTTGCGGCTCCTGCACACGCTCGACGTTCTTTCGCTCGGCCGCGCAACGGCCATCAGCCTTGGCGTGGACTACAAGCGAACGGTGACGATCATCCTCGTGCTGGTCTCCGTTCTCGTTGCCGTTTCCACCGCACTCGTCGGCCCTGTCATGTTCTTCGGGCTGCTGGTTGCGGCGCTGGCCCATTATCTCACAGGCAACGGCAAACATGCCTATGTGCTGCCGGCTGCAATCCTCATCGCCATCATCTGCCTTGTCGGCGGTCAGGTGGTGCTGGAGCGGATCTTCGCCTTCAACACGGCGCTTTCCATCATCATCGAATTTCTGGGCGGCATCGTCTTTATCGGTCTTATTCTCAAGCGGGGTGCGCGATGATCATCGCCAGTCAGATCAGCAAATCCTATGGCGAAACGGTTGTTGTCGATGGCGTCTCCGTCGCCATTCCGGCAGGCGGCGTCACCTCCATCATCGGGCCAAACGGGGCGGGAAAATCCACGCTGCTCTCCATCGTGGCACGGCTGATGTCCATGGATGCGGGAACCGTGACTGTGGACGGGCTGGATGTGACCAAGACCCCTTCCGACACGCTGGCAAAACGGCTCTCGATCCTCAGGCAAGACAACCACATCTCGTCACGCCTGACGGTGCGCGATCTCGTCGGTTTTGGACGTTATCCCTATTCGAAGGGCCGTCCCACCATCGAGGACAAGGTCCATATCGACCGGGCGCTGGAATATCTCCATCTCGAAACCCTTTCCGGCCGCTTTCTCGACGAGCTTTCCGGCGGCCAGCGTCAGCGCGCCTTCGTGGCCATGGTTCTGTGTCAGGACACGGACTATGTGCTCCTGGACGAGCCGCTCAACAATCTCGACATGAAACACGCCTCAAGCATGATGAAGATCATGCGTCGCGCCGCCGACGAGCTGAAGAAGACCGTGGTTCTGGTGCTGCACGACATCAACTTCGCCTCCTGGTACTCCGACACCATCATCGCCATGCGTGATGGCCGAATCTGCCGCCAGGGACCGGCGGAACAGATTATCCGTCCGGAGGTTCTGCGGGAAATCTACGACATGACCATCAGTGTCAACGACATAGACGGTCGACGCATCTGTCTGTTTTATGAGTGAGATACGACGATTGCAGAGGTTTTTTGCCATTGCCGTCCGAGCGACGGAACAGGGCAACCAGCCAGGGCGTTAATCGGCGGAGATTTTGCCAAACGGCATTCCGTCCGCAACGTCAGGAGACATCGATGAAGACGCACAAGACGAAGAACGACCTGCCTTCCAACGCCAAATCAACGGTGATGGGTATTCTGAACGAATCGCTCGCTTCTGTGATCGACCTTGCACTGGTGACCAAGCAGGCGCACTGGAACCTGAAAGGTCCGCAGTTCATCGCCGTGCACGAACTTCTCGACACCTTCCGCGCCCAGCTCGACAATCACGGCGATACCATTGCCGAACGCGTGGTGCAGCTTGGCGGCACGGCCCTCGGTAGCCTGCAATCCGTCTCTTCGACGACCAAGCTCAAGGCCTATCCGACCGATATCTACAAGATCCACGATCATTTGGACGAACTGATCGCTCGTTATGGCGACGTGGCCAACATGATCCGCAAGGCTATCGATGATTCCGACGAGGCTGGCGACCCGACGACAGCGGATATCTTCACCGCCGCCTCGCGCGATCTCGACAAGGCGCTGTGGTTCCTCGAGGCGCACGTTCAGGAAAAGAGCTGAGCCGCAACGCGACTACTGCCACCACACACACGAAAGCGCCCGAGATGCCCGGGCGCTTTTTTAATGAAATGGCGCAATCAGTGCCGACGTAAAACCGCAAGACCGATGTCGCGCAACATCTCATGATCGAGAATGCCGCGCTGGGCGCTACGGATCAAAACCGCCGCGCACTCGTTGGCGACGTGGCTACAGCGATCTTGAAGGCACTCGAAACATACGCCGTCGAAAATATTCTGCAGATCGGTGATCTGCTGGGGCGACAATTGTGCGCCGACTCTTTCAAAAGCTGCATACGACAAGGCTCATCCTCCCGATGATGACATGCCAAGTATCGTTTCTTTTTTTGTGGACATGAAATTTGTACACCCGAACGAATCACTTGTCGAATCAGATTTTAACCAAATGTAAACAGGTTATTTTTTGGCCATCCGGCCGGTTGTGTGCTTTTACAACCCAAATAAAGGCCAGCCGAAACAATACCTTCGCCCGCCAACACCCTTTTTTACGACGCATCGGCCCGGCCGTTTTGAATAAACCCACAGGCCAGACGGATTTCCACCGAAACCGCAAAAGAAACTGTTGCATTCCAAAAACGATTGAGCGATATAGCACCCGTCGCCACGCTTTGGCGGCCCGCGGTCCAGCGAACTACCCCGGACCAGCGGTTTTTGAGCGGGTGTAGCTCAGGGGTAGAGCACAACCTTGCCAAGGTTGGGGTCGAGGGTTCAAATCCCTTCGCCCGCTCCAGTTTTCCCCGGAAACGTCGGGATTGTCAAAGCGCTTACGGGCACCGCCCTGATTTTGCCGCCGGTCCCAGATAGCTCCTCTTCAACCGAAGCCTACCCGCATGTTCTGGGCCGATCTGACGCCCAACCATAGTCCCGTGCCCTAGATACCGAACTTATTCGCTTCGGGAAGGCGTTCGCGGACGCGCAAGACATGACAACCGATTTGAGATGCCCATTATAATTATTCAGTATTAAATACTATTCTTATTTAATATAACAGTACAGTATCTTATTATAAGATACGTAATTACTAATAATACATAATTATTTCTTAAATTTGTAAGTATAATTATCACCGGAAAAGCGCATGATGCCGAAATATGACCCATGAAGGGCTCGATTTTCTTGTGGGAGCCATAACGATGAGAAATATTCCCGTTGTCGGAAAGTTTTTGACGGTATTTGCGCTATTCGGCGTATGTGCAATCCTGATTGCGGCCTACTCCGCCATACAGATCAAATCGATCGATGGAAGTTATAGTGACCTTATTGCGCGTGACAGCGCAGCGGCCTTGAATTTGGCACTCGCGAACCAAGAACTGCTGAACGGGCGTGCGGCTTTGGCCGATATGATGATCGCCTTTACGGAACAGGGTAATGCCGCTGCCGAAGCTGAGGTGAAGGCCACACGCGACAAGTTCATGGTATCGATGGATGGAGCCATCGCTAATATCCCCGAAGACAACCGCCTGCGCGTACTCAAGGACGACGTGACGACGCTCTATAATGTGACGTGCAAGAACGCCTGGCACCTGGGCCGAACCGCATCAACCGTGGATGAGGCACTTGCGTCGCAAAAAGCGTTTGGCACCGAGTGCCAGCCAGTCTTTGCCAAGATCGGCGCGAAACTTACACAGATAGCCACTGATATTTCGAACCGTAGCGCCAAGCAGAGCGATGATCTGAGCGACATAAGCCAACGGACTGCACTGATTACCGTCGCGGCGGTCGTCCTCGGCTTCATCACCGTCGTCGTCATCGGATATTTCGCGATCAGCAGCTGGCTTGTCACGCCGATCCGGGGTCTTGTCCGCACGATGCAAACGCTTGCGGAGGGTAACCTGTCCGTCAATGTCGAGGGAACGGACCGGCGCGACGAGGTCGGCACGATGGCAAAGGCCGTTGAGGTCTTCAAGGATAACGAATTGAAGGCCCGCCGGCTGGAAGCGGATGCGGCGCAGGTGCGTAACCAGTCCGAGGCAGAGCGTCAAAGAACCGCCGATATTGATCGCAGGCGCGCCGCCGAAATGGCGGAAGCGACCAGCGGCCTTGCCGAAGGTCTGAAGCATATGGCCAATGGCGACCTGTCCTACCAGCTGAAAACGCCTTTCTCCGCAGAATTCGAAAGCCTGCGTGCGGACTTCAATATCGCCGTAAACCAGCTTAGCAAAACACTGCTGTCCGTTGCCGATGTCACGGCCACGATCGACAACGGCTCTCGCGAGTTGAGTTCGAGTGCGAGCGACCTGTCGCAACGCACGGAAACCCAAGCCGCATCGCTGGAAGAAACAGCCGCAGCGCTCGACCAGATAACCAGCAACGTCAGCAATTCGACCAGACGGACTGAGGAGGCCCGGATCGTGGCGGTCGAGGCCAACAGATCCGCGCAGACATCCGGTCAGGTCGTGGCAACTGCGGTCGATGCCATGAAGCGCATAGAAAGCTCTTCAAGCCAGATTTCCAACATCATAGGCGTCATCGACGAGATTGCCTTCCAGACCAATCTTCTGGCACTCAACGCCGGCGTCGAGGCGGCCCGTGCGGGCGAGGCAGGCAAGGGCTTTGCGGTTGTGGCACAGGAAGTGCGTGAACTGGCCCAGCGCTCGGCGCAAGCGGCCAAGGAAATCAAGGAGCTTATCCGCAACTCCGCCGACGAAGTGCAGAACGGCGTGAAACTCGTGACCGCAACCGGCGACGCCCTGAAGATCATTGAAAGTCACGTCATCGCCATCAATACACAACTCGACGCCATCGCGACATCCGCAAGGGAACAGTCGGTCGGGTTGGCCGAGGTCAACAGCGCGGTGAACCAGATGGACCATGTCACGCAGCACAATGCCGCGATGGTCGAAAGGGCGACGGCCTCCAGCGCATCGCTTGCCGGTGATGCCGAAAAACTCCGCCAGATCGTCGGCCAGTTCAAGCTGGATGGCGCAATGGCCAGCACCAGCACGGCTAGAACCGCATATAAGCCTTCAGCGCCGGTGCGCGTTGCCGACAACGCACAGCCGAGACCATCCCCGGCGCGTCGCATGATCGGCCAGGTGGCCGCAGCGCTCGGCGTATCCACGGCCTCGAAAGATCAGACATGGGGCGAATTCTGATCCACTCTCTCAGACGACACCCGGATAGCTTATCCGGGTGTCTTAAGGTTATCTATATCAGTGAAAACCGCTCCTCCGTCATGCCGGGCTAGACCCGGGGTGACGGCACCGGGAGGAATTCCACCCACACCCGTTGGCAACTGTCAGGCAGCCGCGTCCCATACCGGTGCAAGCCCGTCCGGCGAGACGATACGGCCATCCGGTCGAGCAAGAGCACGGATCGCATCCGTCTCAGCGACCGACAGCGTGAAATCGAAGATCGCAAGGTTTTCGTCAACACGGGCTTCGCTCACCGTCTTCGAAAGCGCAATCACACCCTGCTGCTGCACGAGCCAGCGCAGCACCACCTGCGCCACCGACTTGCCCCGGCTTGCGGCGATGTCCTTTAGAACCGGATCGGCAAAAACCTTGCCGTCGGCCATACCGTAGTAACCCGTCACCGACATGCCGGCAGACTTGGCCGCCGCGATCACCATATCCTGATCGATATAGGGATGGTATTCGATCTGATTGGTGACGATCGGTGCCTTTGACAAACTGACCGCCTCAGCCATCAGCGCCGTATTGAAATTGGACACGCCGATATGGCGAACCTTGCCGGCGTCGCGAACCACGTTCAGCGCGCCGATCTGCTCGGCCAGCGTTACCGCCTCGTTCGGCCAGTGCAGAAGCAGGAGATCGACATAATCGGTCTTCAGTTTTTTCAGGCTCTCATCGACGGAGGCAAGAAAGGCATCGTGCCTGTAGTTCTCCACCCAGACCTTGGTGGTCAGGAAGATATCGCTGCGTGCCACGCCGGAACCGGCAATGGCTTCGCCGACTTCGGCCTCATTACCGTAAATCTGTGCGGTATCGATATGGCGAAAGCCGGCCTTCAGGGCATGCGGAACGATCCGAAGAACATCGGGGCCGGGAATACGGAAGGTACCGAAGCCAAGCACCGGGATCGATGCGCCGTTGGCGGTGACATCAAACATATATTTTCTCCTTTTAGGGTACGCCCGGCCAGCCCTTAGGCAGTGGCCGGGATTTATATGAAAAACTCAGGCAGTCTTCAGCGAGAGCGAGGCGCGACGGTCGAGTGCACTGCTCCAGAGGGTGAGAATGAGGGCAATAGCGACAAGGATGGCGCCGACCCACGGGGTTGCGGCAAGGCCCATCGGCGATTCCACCACCAGACCGCCAAGCCACGCACCAATCGCGATGCCGAGATTGAAGGCGGCGATATTGAGCGCCGAGGCGACATCGACAGCGCCGGGGCGATGTTCCTTGGCCAGCTGCACCACATAAAGCTGCAGGCCGGGAACGTTGGCAAAGGACAGGAAGCCGAGCGCCACCAGCGTGATCAGGGTCAGAACCGGCGAAACGGCGGTGAAGGAAAAGACCAGCAGCACGATGGCTTGTGCCAGAAAGAGGCCGATCAACGCCTTGACCGGATTGTGGTTGGCGATTTTGCCGCCACCGATGTTACCGGCGGCAATGGCGATGCCGTAGAGCACAAGGATCAGGCCGACGCTCTTTTCGGAGAAGCCTGTGACATCCTGAAGGATCGGCGCCAGAAAGGTGAAGGCGACGAAGGTGCCGCCGTAACCAAGTGCGGTCATGGCGAAAACGATGAGCAGTCGGCCGGAACCCAGCACCCGCACCTGATCGAGAAGGCTGGCGGGCGGCGCTTTCTTCAGCGTTCCCGGCAACAGGGCCGCGATACCGGCAAAGGCGATGACACCAAGACCTGCAACCGCCCAGAAGGTGGCGCGCCAGCCGAAAATCTGCCCGATATAGGTACCGATCGGCACGCCGGTGACGATGGCGACGGTCAGACCCATGAACATCATGGCAATCGCTGAGCCACGGCGGTTTTCCGGCACGAGATCGGCGGCGATGGTGGCGCCAACGGAGAAGAACACGCCATGGGCGAAGGCGGAAAGCACCCGCGCGACCAGAAGCGTCTCATAGCTTGGCGACACGGCGGCTGCGACATTACCGACAACGAACAGCGCCATCAGACCGAGCAGCAGCGGCTTTCTTTCGATCTTGCCGGTCAGCGCAGTCAGGATCGGCGCACCGAAAGTGACACCCAGCGCGTAAACGCTGACGATAAGGCCGGCAAGCGGCAGGGTAATGTGGAGATCTGCGGCGACCGTCGGCAAAAGACCGACGATGACAAACTCCGTGGTTCCGATCGCGTAAGCCGCGATCGTCAAGGCAAATATGGCCAATGGCATGACGAGTACCTCTTCGCCCGGAGCGGGATCGCGGGCGTTATGGACAGCGGGTACTGTCCGGTTGGATCAACTGTGTGATTGCAATATGGGCGAAGTGGACTTGCATGATAATCAGCAAGATTGGATAAAAGCCTTTGAATTAATTTCACAAGTGGTGCAGCGATGGACAACAGGGCCGGAGAAATGGAAGTCTTCGTGGCGGCAGCCGAGCTGGGGAGTTTTTCCGCAGCCGGGCGCAGGCTCAAGCTTTCACCCTCGGCGGTGAGCAAACTTGTCACCCGCATTGAAGACCGCCTCGGCACCCGCCTTCTCGCTCGCTCCACCCGCGTGGTGACGCTGACGCCGGAGGGGGAAATCTATCTTTCCCGGGCAAGGCGCATTCTGGCCGACATCGCCGATACGGAGCAGATCGTAGCAGGCGGCGGCAAGGTGGTGCCGCGGGGGCTACTGCGTGTCAACGCCACGCTGGGCTTCGGCGAAAGGTATCTTCTGCCGCTCGCACCGGAGTTTTTATCTCTTTATCCGGAAATCGAACTGGATATCTCGCTGACCGACGGCGTCATCAGCCTGATCGAGGAGCGCACCGATATTGCGATACGATCCGGCGGGATGGCGGATTCGTCCCTCAAGGCAAGAAAGCTGAAAGAGGTCCGCCGGATCATCGTCGCCTCCCCTGCGTATATCGAAAAACATGGCATGCCGGAAAAGCCGCAGGATCTGGCCCAACACAATTGCATCAGCTTCAATTTCAGTCGCAGCCTCAACGAATGGCCTTTTCGTGATCCCGGCACGACGGAAGTCTACCGCCTTCCCGTGACCGGCAATGCCTCGGTCAACAGCGGCATGGCAATGCGTCGGCTGTGCCTGACGGGCCTTGGGCTGGGAAGGGTCGGAGAGTTTCATGTCGAGCCGGATATCGAGGCCGGTCTGCTCGTGCCGGTGCTGGAGGATTACAATCCGGGCGACATGGAGGTGATCCACGCCGTTTATGCCGGACATGATCACCTGGCCGCCCGCGTACGCGCCTTTATCGATTTTGTCGCGGCAAAGGTCGGGCGGTGACTAGCCGCCTCAGACCAGGCTGTGAACCATCTTCGCCAGCCAGTCCACGAAAACACGGACCTTGTTGGTGACGTGCCTCGTCTGTGGGTAGACCACATAGATCGGCATCGGTTCGCGCCGCCATTCCGGCAGAACCGGCACAAGCTCGCCACGCGCAAGCGCATCCTTGACCATGAAAACGGGCAGCTGCACCATGCCCATGCCCGCCAGCGCGGCGTTGAGATAGGTGCGGCTGTCATTCACCGACACGACATAGTTGGGCGTAATCTCGACGCTGCGAAGCCCGTTGTCGAATGAGATCGGCATGATCTGGCCCGTGGTGGCATTGAAATATCCCACGGAATGATGTCCGTTTTCGAGATCTTCCGGCTGTTGCGGCATGCCGAAACTCTCGATGTACAGGGGAGAGGCGAAGGTTTCGAATTTCAGCTCGCCGACCTTGCGCGCTATAAGGGATTGATCCCGCAACGTGCCGACCCGCAGCGCGCAATCGACATTCTCCGCGATATAATCGACCAGACGGTCGCCGACGCCGAGATCGAGCCGGATTTGCGGATAGCGCTGGTAAAATTCGCAAAGATGTGGAATAACCACGAGGTCCGCGAAGACACCGGCCATTTCCACCCGCAACCGGCCAGATGGCTGCACCTGCGCGCTGGACATGCTGCCATCAAGCTCTTCGATTTCCGACAGAATCTGCGAGGCCCGCTCATAATAGAGAGCGCCGTCCGTCGTCAGCATCACCCGCCGCGTTGTGCGGTTGAGAAGCGTGGTATGTAAATGCGCCTCCAGCGCCTGGACCATGTTGGTGACGGTGGTTTTGGGCATGTTCAGCGCGGTCGCGGCGCGGCTGAAATTGCCGGTTTCGACGACGCGAGTGAATACCCGCATGGCGGAAAGCTGATCCATGTCGCTATTATCCGTTTTTTTGGAATAGTGTTTTCATTTTGACGTACTTGATCGTTTTCTCCCGAACAATAATATGAATTTCAGATTTTGCAAATATGTGAGCTGCTGATGGCGGCGCACGGGACCGGATCAGATGAAAGCGCACTGGGAAAATATCGAAGGCTGTGGGGGCTCGGCGTCCCAGCTTTCCGTGCGCCGATATGAAAGTGCCGGCCTGTGCACCAACCCGCCGGTGGTCCTTTATTTGCGCGGCGGCTCGTTTCTTGAAAAGGGCGGCAATTGCCCGGAGCTTCCGGTGGCACGCGCGCTCGCTGAAAGCGGCGCGATCGTCGTCGAGGCCGACTATAGCAAGTCGTCCGGCAACGAGTTTCCGATGGTGATCGATTGTGCCTTCGAAGCGCTGGATCATCTGAGCCGGGACCGCAAGCATTATGGCGGCGCAAAATCGCTGCTGTTTGTGGCCGGCGAAGAGGCTGGTGGCAATGTGGCGGCTGGGCTTGCGCTGAAGGCGCGGGACCGCATGCCGGGCAAGCTTGCCGGTCAAATACTTCTGTCGCCCATGATCGACCCGATGATGACGACGGAATCCTTCCGCGATGCGGACAGGATCGGCATGCGCCAGCGCTGGGCGGATGGCTGGAGCCATTACCTTGCCAAGGCCTGTGGGTTTTTTCACCCCTATGCCGCGCCCTGCCAGTGTACGCGGCTGAACCGGGTGGCGCCAGCGCTGATCTTTACCGCCGAGGACGACCCTCTGCGCGACGAAACGGTCGGTTATGCCGACAGGCTCATCGCCTCCGGTGTCAGCGTCCGGCAGCATGTTTTCCCCGCCGGTATTGGCTGGACGGGGCTTTATCAAGGAAAGGGCGGCGGATGGGTCCCATCCGTCTGTTCGGAGTTCAAGACCTTCGTTGACCAGATAAAACACTGAAATCGCATTTTGAGCATGTCCAGTAAAAGTGCGTAGCGGTTTTACGCCCGGACCATGCGACAAAACACACAGATAGAGAAACTGACCGGCTCCTGATCCGAGCCAAGGAGAGACCCATGACGCTGACCACAAAGCGCCGGGCCCTGACGGGCGCCGGTATCGGGCTTGCTATGTCCGTTGCAGCCGCAGCACTCATTTTCGACCTGCCCACCAGCCGTGATGCGACGGCAGCTTCTACCCCGGCTGAAACGCCGGCTATCCCAGTCACCGTCGCCAAGGTGGAAAGCCGCGATGTGATGCGCTGGGAAGAATTTTCCGGCCGTCTCGAAGCCGTCGACCGCGTGCAGATCCGCTCCCGCGTCGCTGGCCAGATCAAGGCCGTGCATTTCCGCGAAGGCGCGCTGGTGAAGGAAGGCGACCCCCTCTTCACCATCGATCCGGCCCCCTATCAGGCAGCCGTTGCAGGTGCTGAAGCCCAGGTCGCCTCCGCCGAAGCCAAGGTCAGCCTTGCCAAGACGGAACTCGACCGTGGCCGCAGGCTTTCCGACAATCGCACGATCTCCCAGAGCGATCTCGACCAGCGGCAAAGCTCGTTTGCGGATGCCGAAGCCCAGCTTCGCGCCGCCCGCTCGACGCTGACGACGGCTCAGCTCGATCTTGGTTACACCGAAATCGTTGCACCGGTTTCCGGCAGGGTCGGCCGCATCGAAATCACCGCCGGCAACCTCGTTGCCGCCGGCTCGACATCGCCTGCCCTGACGACGCTGGTTTCGGTCAACCCGATCTATGCCAGCTTCAACGCCAGCGAAGGAACGGTAGCGAAAGCGCTGTCCGAGCTGCCGAAGACAACCGACGCCCTGCCCGCGCTCGAACAGATCCCGGTAGAAATCGGCACGCTTTCGGATGAAGGCACGCCGATCAAGGGCACCCTGCACCTCATCGACAACCAGGTCGATTCCGCCAGCGGCACCATTGGTGTGCGTGCGGTCTTCGAAAATCCTGATGGCAGGCTCATTCCCGGCCAGTTCGTGCGGGTGCGCATGGGTGAACCGAAGCCGGAAAACCGTATAGTCATCAGCGACCGCGCCATCGGCACGGATCAGGACAAGCGGTTCGTCTTTGTCGTCGATGCCGAAAACAAGGTGAGCTACCGCCAGATCAAGCCCGGCGCACCGGCTGACGGCCAGCGCATCATCGACAGCGGCCTTGCCGCCGGCGATACGATCGTCGTCAACGGCCTGCAGCGCATTCGCCCCGGTGCAACCATCGCACCGCAGGCGGAAGACAAGGTCGCCGCCTCGCAATAACGCCGTCCCGCCTCCGGCGAGACGCATTTCACAAAGAACCGGCCCTCACCGGCGGCCATGATGCCGCCGGAACGGTCCTTGCATTTCCAAATCTACCCGGAGAGGGGACTGGATATGAATATTTCCAGATTTTTTGTCGACAGGCCGGTCTTCGCCGGCGTGCTGTCGATCCTGATCGTGGTCGCAGGCCTTCTCGGCATGCGCGCCCTGCCGATTTCCGAATATCCGGAAGTCGTTCCGCCATCCGTCGTCGTCCGCGCCACCTATCCCGGTGCGAACCCGGCCGTTATCGCCGAAACCGTCGCCACGCCGCTTGAAGAACAGATCAACGGCGTCGAGGACATGCTCTATATGGGCAGCCAGGCGACATCGGACGGCGTGCTGACGCTGACCGTCACGTTCAAGCTGGGCACCGACCCGGACAAGGCGCAACAGCTGGTGCAGAACCGCGTGTCGCAGGCCGAACCGCGCCTGCCCGCGGAAGTGCGCGCACTCGGCATCACCACCGTCAAAAGCTCGCCCGACTTCATCATGGTCGTCAATCTCGTGTCGAAGACCGATGCCTATGACATCACCTATCTGCGCAACTATGCGACGCTGAACGTCAAGGATCGCCTCGCCCGTATCGAAGGCGTGGGGCAGGTGCAGGTCTTCGGCGCGGGTGACTATTCCATGCGCGTCTGGCTGGATCCGCAAAAGGTGGCCGAACACGATCTCGCCGCCAGCGACGTATCCGACGCCATCCGTCAGCAGAACGTCCAGGCCGCAGCCGGCGTTATCGGCGCATCGCCAAGCCCCAACGGCGTCGACCTGCAGCTCAACGTCAATGCCCAGGGCCGTCTGACGACTCCGGAGGAATTCGGCAACATCATCGTCAAGAGCGGCGCGAACGGCCAGATCACCCGTCTTCGCGACGTCGCCCGCATCGAACTCGGCGCTGCCGACTATACGCTGCGCTCGCTGCTCGACGGCGAACCCGCCGTGGCGATTGCCGTATTGCAGGCTCCCGGCTCCAACTCCATCGAAATCGCCGACAATGTCCGCGCGACAATGGACAATCTGCAACTGGCGATGCCTGATGGCGTGAAATATGAAATCGTCTACGACACGACGAAGTTCGTTCGCTCGTCCATCGAAAAGGTCGTTGATACGCTCCTCGAGGCCGTTGGCCTCGTGGTACTGGTGGTCATCCTGTTCCTCCAGACCTGGCGCGCCTCGATCATTCCGCTGATCGCCGTTCCGGTGTCGATCATCGGCACCTTCGCCGTCATGTATGCCTTCGGCTTCTCCATTAACGCGTTGACCCTGTTCGGCCTCGTGCTGGCCATCGGCATCGTGGTGGATGACGCCATTGTGGTGGTGGAAAACGTCGAGCGAAACATCGAAAACGGGCTTTCTCCGCGTGATGCCACCTACAAGGCGATGCGCGAAGTCTCCGGGCCGATCATAGCAATCGCGCTTGTGCTGGTCGCCGTCTTCGTCCCGCTAGCCTTTATCTCCGGCCTTTCCGGCCAGTTCTACCGGCAGTTCGCGCTGACGATCGCGATTTCCACCGTCATTTCGGCGATCAATTCTCTGACGCTGTCACCCGCTCTTGCAGCCCTGCTGCTGAAAGAGCACGACGCACCGAAAGACTGGCTGACCCGCTTCATGGACCGGATTTTCGGCTGGTTCTTCCGTGGCTTCAACCGCGCCTTCGGGGCCGCCTCCAACGGGTACGGCAAAACCGTAGGCGGTCTGGTAACGCGCAAAAGCCTCGTCATGATCGTCTATATGGCGCTGGTGGCTGCCACCTACGGCATGTTCAGCGCGGTCCCAAGCGGGTTCGTACCGGCGCAGGACAAGCAATATCTCATCGGCTTCGCCCAGCTTCCGGACGGCGCAACGCTTGACCGCACGGAAAGTGTCATCAAGCGGATGAGCGATATCGCCATGCAACAGCCGGGCGTCAGCCACGCCATCGCTTTCCCCGGCCTGTCGATCAACGGCTTCACCATCGGCTCCAATTCCGGCATCGTCTTTGCAGTTCTCGACGACTTCGAAAACCGCAAGACGCCGGAACTGTCAGGCGGCGCCATCGCAATGCAGCTGAACCAGAAGTTTGCCGGCATTCAGGATGCCTTCATCGCTATGTTCCCGCCGCCGCCGGTTAACGGTCTCGGCCAGACGGGCGGCTTCAAGCTGCAGATCGAGGACCGTGCCGGTTACGGCTACCAGACGCTTGACGAAGCGGCCAAGGCGGTCATCGCCAAGGCATACCAGACACCGGAACTGGCAGGCATCTTCTCCAGCTTCCAGATCAACGTGCCGCAGCTCTTCGCCGATCTCGACCGCGCCAAGGCCGAGCAGCTGGGTGTTTCGGTCAGCGACGTCTTCCAGACGCTGCAGATCTATCTGGGTTCGCTTTATGTCAACGACTTCAACGCCTTCGGGCGGACATACAGCGTGCGTGTGCAGGCAGATGCGCAATTCCGCGCCCATGCCGAAGATATCGGCCGCCTGAAGGTCCGCTCGTCCACCGGTCAGATGATCCCGCTTTCCACGCTGTTGAAGGTAGATGCAACCACAGGACCGGAGCGCACAAACCGTTATAACGGCTTCCTTGCAGCCGATATCAACGGCGGTCCGGCACCGGGCTTCTCCTCTGGACAGGCGCAGGCAGCGATCGAGAAAATCCTTGCCGAAAACCTGCCGGCCGGGATCGAATACGAATGGACGGACCTGACTTACCAGCAGATCCTTGCCGGTAATTCCAGCCTCGTGGTCTTCCCGCTGGCGCTGCTGCTCGTCTATCTCGTATTGGCTGCGCAATATGAAAGCCTGACCCTGCCGATCGCGATCATTCTGATCGTTCCGCTCGGCGTTCTCGCCGCATTGACAGGCGTCTGGCTGACGGGAGGGGACAACAACATCTTTACGCAGATCGGCCTTGTCGTCCTTGTCGGACTATCGGCGAAGAACGCGATCCTGATCGTGGAATTCGCCCGCGAGCTGGAATTCGAAGGACGAACGCCGCTTCAGGCCGCAGTCGAGGCAAGTCGCCTGCGCCTCCGCCCAATCCTGATGACCTCACTCGCCTTCATCATGGGCGTGGTGCCTCTGGTCATCTCCACCGGTGCGGGTGCGGAAATGCGCGCGGCCATGGGTGTCGCAGTGTTCTCCGGCATGATCGGGGTGACGTTCTTCGGCATCTTCATGACACCGGTATTCTACGTGCTGGTGCGCAAGCTGTCGGGTAACCGTCCTCTCATCCAGCACAAACAGGAAGAACCTGCCAATTCGGACTACAAGCTCGAAAAGGCCGGCTGAGACCTGATCCAATCCACCGCAAACTTCGACGAAAGCCCGCCGCGCATCTAACGATGCGCGGCGTTTTTGTTGGTGGGAACGTCCATGTGCATCGCCTGAAACAGAATCTGTTTCAATGACTTAAGCAGCAAGCACATACATGTTGCGCCGCAATAAAGAAATAACGAATACACTATATCCGCATAAGGCAGCAGATACGTAAAGGAACAATGCTATTTTATGCTTTCCATTTTGTGGTAATTTCAAGAACAGGGTGATTCGGGCTAAATGATTTAGTTCAGGGGTGACATGATGGAGCAGGAATACGAGAACTGGGCGACAACCATTGCCTATTCGATAGTAATGCATGAAGGTCTCGATCTGGCGCTTGCCGCGCAGAATCTGGACAGAGGCAAGACCAGAAACAACCGTGAACGGCTGATGGAAGCCATCCGCAAATCTCTGCTGGAGGCCCGTTCGCGCAGCCATCTGACGGTAGCGCAGCGGCTCTGAAGTCTGTCGCCGTATCCGATGCTGCCACAGGATCAGGTTGGAAGCAGATCGGTCCTTATCGCGGCTTTCAGCGGCAGGTGGTCCGAGGCAATGCGCGCCAGCGCACTGTCATGCGCTTCCACCTGCTCGATCAGCCCTTCGCGGTTGGCGATGATCCTGTCGAGCGCAAGCACCGGCAGGTTGGATGGAAAACTGGGCACTGCGGGCGGCAGGGCGCCGAATGCATCTCTCAGAGTATTGAGCGACGAGCCATTGCCGAGACGCCATTCGTTCAGGTCTCCCATGAGGATGGTCGCGCATTCGTTTCGCGCTTCCAGAAGACCGATAAGCGCCTTTGCCTGCTGGGCACGGGAATGCCTCAAAAGACCGAAATGCGCGGCGATTATTCGCAGTGCGCCACCGCTTTTCAAATCCAGTTCCACCACCAGCGCGCCGCGCGGCTCCAGCCCCGGCAATTTCAGCGTATGAACATCCCGCACCGCACCTTCCTTGAACAACAGGACATTACCGTGCCATCCATGCGCCTTCACACCCGCCAGAACAGGCACGGGGACAAGCCCGCTTTCCCGCTCCAGCCGGGCAAGATCGAGCAGGCCCGTGCGCTCGCCGAAACGGCTGTCCGCCTCCTGTAGCGCGATGATATCCGCGCCGATTTCCTGAATAACGCGGCTGGTGCGATCAGGATCGAACCTGCGGTCGCGGCCGACGCATTTATGGACGTTGTAGGACGCGATGACCGGAAAGGAGTGATCTCTCTCCACCTGCCCGGCATTCTTCCGTTGGTGGCGGTCGCGCAGCGACTGCATGACGAAGGCGGGCAGGCTGCTGTTTTTCGCCAGTGCCGTTTTTCCACGCTCCAGCAAACTGTTTTTCTTCACGCTGCGACGCCTCCGATGCGCAAATTAAAAGTTCTAGAGCGTTTCCGACGTATGGCGCTCTAAAGATACGGCGAAGCGAGCCACAGGACGCGCTCCACAAAACGGACAACGAATGACCGCGCATTCAGTTCGCTCAGTCGCACGGGTAAAGCGGTTGCCCGTGCTTCCCGGATGCGGTTTCCGATGGTCGCGGCGAATTCCTCATCCATAACTTCCAGATCAACTTCGAAGTTCAGCCGCAATGAACGAGGGTCCAGGTTGGAAGAACCGATGTAGCTCCAGCGCTCGTCGATCACCAGAAGCTTGGAATGATTGAAGGGCCCTGTCGCCCGCCAGATGCGGCAGTAATTCTTCAACATCTGGTCGAATTGCGCCGTCATCGCCCTGTCCACAAGCACCAGATTGTTGCTTTGCGGCACGATGATATCCACCACGACTCCCCGCCTCGCTGCGGTAATGAGCGCTGAAATAAGCTCCCGATCGGGGAGAAAATAGGGCGACATGACGAGAATGGAGGAGCGGGCGACGGAAAACGCCCCCATCAGCATCTTGTGATTGGTCTCTATGCTCTTATCCGGCCCCGAGGAGGAAACGCGGGCGACGATCTGTGAACCCGGCACACCATCGGGAATGGCGATATCCCAGACCGGCGTGTGCAGAAGCTCCCCCGTCGTGAACCTCCAGTCCTCCGCCGCAATGGAGAAAAAATCAGAGACTACCGGTCCGCTGATCTTGAAATGTGTGTCGTGCGCCTGTTTTTCGCCGCCGAATTCAAGGGTGAAGCCCTCGCGGATATTCATGCCGCCGCTAAAGGCGAGGCGCCCGTCCACCACGAGGATCTTGCGGTGGGTGCGCAAATTCGCATAGGGCAGCCGCAGCCCCATGATGACATTGCCGTTGAATACATCGGCAACGATGCCTTTTTCCCGGAGCGTCGGCAGGATGCTCGGCACGGAATAGCGCGCGCCCACGGCATCCACCAGCACCCGCACCTCCACGCCCCGGAACTTCGCCCTTTCCAGCGCGGCGACAAAACGGGCGCCGATCCTGTCATTGTCGAAAATATATGTTTCGAGGATGATCGACCGCTTCGCCTCGCCTATCGCCTCCAGCATGGCGGCATAGGCTGCGTCGCCGGTGACAAGCGGCTCGATGCGGTTACCGGTCGTCAGTGCGTGGCGCGTAACCCGATCGCCGAGCGTCTTCATCGCCTCGAAACGGCGTCCGAACCGCGCGGCAATCACCTCGCCGCTCGCATCCAGGCGCGCCACGCGATCCATGATCTCGTCCTGCATGAAAGACCGCTGCTGCCTGATGCTGGACCGGCGAATCCGGTTGATGCCGGCAATCGCATAAATGACTGCACCGACGATCGGCGACAGAACGATGACGCCCACCCAGCCAAGCGCGGAGCGGACCTCTTCCTTCGTCATCGTGGCATGTACGGCCGCCACGGTTCCCATCAAAATGGAAAGAGCGGCAAGGATATGAGGCCAATAGGCGATGACGAGATCGAGCATGATGCAACTATAGGGCATCGTGCCGAAAAGTGTACCGCGGTTTTGGGAAAACCCGATGCGTAAACAAAAAGGTAGGGCAGTTCGCCGATACCGCAATACCGGACCGGCACCGGAAAGGCCAAGAAGACCGGACGCCCATCGTTTTACGGGATAGACCCTTGCGGGATTAACGGTGGAAAGTGACGATGCGATATGTCATGAGAGCGCATCTTGATCTGTGAGCAGGGGCACTTGCGGGCTTCTGTGGCGTTTGAAAGCAAGAAGGCCGTGATGCAGGAAAATACCCAGGGCGCCGTCATCGTCATTTCCAGCCACGTCATGCGTGGATCGGTCGGCAACCGTGCCGCAGTCTTCGCGCTGGAGACCCTTGGCTATCCGGTATGGGCGGTGCCCACAATCGTTTTGCCCTGGCACCCCGGCCATGGCCCGTCCACCCGGATGCGCTTTCAGGACGACGACTTCGACAAGGCCATGACCGACCTCGAAAACGCCAAATGGATCGGCGAGGTCAAAGCCGTACTGACCGGTTATTTCGGCGGCGCGGCGCAGGTGCGCTCCGTCGCAAGGCTGATCCGCAATCTCAAGGAAAAGAACCCGTCGCTGATTTATGCCTGTGACCCGGTCATGGGCGATCTGGGCGGACTATACATTCCCCTTGAGACTGCCGAAGCCATCCGCGATCACCTCATTCCGCTTGCCACCGTCGCCACGCCAAACCGTTATGAACTGGCCTGGATGAGCGGTGCCGAGCTTGAGACCAACAATGCCATCATGGATGCCGCGCTCGCACTCGGCCCGCCGAAAATGCTGGTCACCTCAGCCGTGTCGATGATGGCGGGCGGCACGGGAAATCTCTATTTGAGCGGCCGGCACGCGCTGATGGCGGAACACCGCGCCATAGAAGACGCACCGAACGGTCTCGGAGACCTGATGGCGGCACTGTTCCTTGCCCGGCTGCTGGAAGGCATGGACGACGAGAAGGCGCTGCAACTGGCCACCGCCAGCGTGTTCGAAATTCTGGCGCGAACCAAAAAACGCGACATGAACGAATTGACGCTGGAGACGGATTCTTCAAGTCTCTCCACACCCATGGCGATGGTGCAGATGCGCCATCTCTTGCATCCTTCGCGCAGCAAGCGCAAATAGCGGCTAAAGGATTGGTCTTCAACGCACCGAGTTCTTCTCTTGATCTTGGTCCAAGCACAACGGTACTGCGATAGATGAAAGATTTTCCGGAAAACCTTCTCAACGGCTACAAGAACTTCATGAGCGGCCGCTATGCCGACGAGCGCGAAAGATACCGCGTTCTGGCTGATACCGGACAGAAACCGCAGACCCTGTTCATTGCCTGTTGTGACTCCCGTTCGGCGCCGGAAACGATTTTCGACTGCGGACCGGGAGAACTTTTCGTCGTGCGGAACGTCGCCAACATGGTGCCGCCCTTTGAGCCTGACGGTCAGTACCACGCCACATCAGCCGCCATCGAATATGCCGTGCAGGTTCTGAAGGTGAAGGACATCGTCGTCATGGGCCATGGCCGCTGCGGCGGCATTCAGGCCGCACTCGACCCCAATCTTGAACCTCTGTCACCCGGCGACTTCATCGGCAAGTGGATGAACATGGTGAAATCCGCCGCCGAGCAGATCCAGAGCAACGACGTCATGACCGCCTCCGAGCGCCAGACGGCGCTGGAGCGCGTTTCCATTCGCAACTCCATCGCCAACCTGCGCGGCTTCCCCTTCGTCAAGGCGCAGGAAACCGCCGGCAAGGTGAAGCTGCATGGCGCCTGGTTCGATATCTCGACCGGCGAATTGTGGGTGATGGACGGCAAAACGGGCGACTTTCGCCGCCCGGACCTGTGATTGTCGAAACCTTCTCAAAGCTTCGTCACCCCGGACGTGATCCGGGGCCAAGTGCGATCAAGTCTTTGATTGCTTAGGATTGTTTTCACGGCGTAGACGCGCCGTGACTGGATGCCGGAACTAGTCCGGCATCACGGAAGTGGACGTTCCAATTGGGAGAAAGCGGCCTTATTGGCCGTCAATCGCCTTGCCGATAAACGCAATCGCCTGCTGATAAACGCTTGCAGCGTTCCAGCCCTGAATGGCCGCGTAATTCGTCTGCCCCTGCTGATAACCCGCACCGCGCTGCCAGCCGTGGCCGACAAGGAAGTTGGCGGTGGAGGCCAGCGCATCGGCGCGCGAACCGACGAGATCGATGCGTCCGTCGCGGTCGAAATCCACGCCGTAGCGCACAACGTTCAACGGCAGGAACTGCGTCTGGCCGATTTCGCCATGGGCAGCACCCTTGGCGTTAACGTTCAGCGATCCGCTGCCGACGAGCTTCAGGGCCGCATAAAGCTGCTCGGTAAAATAATCCGAACGGCGGCAGTCGAAAGAAAGCGTCGCCACGGCGGACAGCGTGTGCTGGTTGCCCATGAAGCCGCCAAATCCGGTTTCCATGCCCCAGATGGCGAGCAGCGGGCCGGCCGGCACACCATAGGCCTTTTCAATCGAGGCGAAGAGAGCCGCATTGTTCTTCTTCATGGTCTTGCCGCGCGAGATGATCGTCTGGCCGCCACGCTTCTGCATGAACTGGTCGAAGGACAGCTTGAAGCTGTGCTGGCCGCGATCGGCGCGGATGGTCGGCTGATTGTAGGAGACGCCGGAGAAGGCACGATCAAGCACCGAGGCGCTGACACCGCGGCTCGCCGCTTCCTGCTTGAAGGCACCGACCCAGGCGTCGAACCCTGCCGAAGTGTTGCCGCATTGCGCAGCCACAACCGGCGTCGCCGCCAAAACCGAGACCATGGCCACACCAGCCAGAATTGCCTTCATTGCCCGCATCAAAATCTGCCTTCGATATCCTTTGGGGAATTTATCCCGAGAACCAAAACGTCGCTGCTGTATGGGCTCGGGTGCCAAATTGCTTTTTGGCCGCCTAAATTGCCTTTTGGCAGCAAGGCCTGCAAATAAACTGGCCGTGATGATAGCCAATTGGAAAACCCGCCTGCCCCACACAGAACAGACGGGTTATACTTAACGAACCTTAAAAAATCGTATCAAGCCGCCGCCTTGCGGGGCTTGATGAGACCACGATTGACCAGGAGTTCGGCGATCTGGATGGCATTGAGGGCAGCGCCCTTGCGCAGATTGTCCGAAACAACCCAGATGTTGAGGCCGTTTTCAACCGTCGCATCCTCACGGATACGCGAAATATAGGTCGCATCCTCGCCGGCGGATTCAACCGGGGTGATGTAGCCGCCATCTTCATGCTTGTCGATCACGAGGCAACCCGGCGCTTCGCGCAGGATATCACGCGCCTGATCGGCGGTGATCTCGTTTTCGAACTCGATGTTGACCGATTCCGAATGACCGATGAAAACAGGAACGCGCACGGCCGTGCAGGTTACCTTGATCTTCGGATCGAGCATCTTCTTGGTTTCGGCCAGAACCTTCCATTCTTCCTTGGTATAGCCGTCTTCCATGAAGACGTCGATATGCGGGATGACGTTGAAGGCGATGCGCTTGGTGAACTTCTTCGTTTCGACCGGATCGGCCACGAAGACGGCGCGTGTCTGCTGGAACAGCTCGTCCATGCCTTCCTTGCCAGCGCCGGAAACGGACTGGTAGGTGGAGACAACGACGCGCTTGATCTTGGCAAAGTCATGCAGCGGCTTCAGCGCGACAACGAGCTGGGCCGTGGAGCAATTCGGATTGGCGATGATGTTCTTGCGGGTGAAGCCCGAGATCGCGTCGGCATTGACTTCCGGAACGATCAGCGGAACGTCCTGGTCGTAGCGCCATGCAGACGAGTTATCGATGACGACGCAACCCTGCTGGCCGATCTTCGGCGACCACTTCTTGGAAATCTCGCCGCCGGCCGACATCAGGCAAATATCCGTGTCGGAAAAATCGTAGTTTTCGAGGTTGGAAACCTTCAGCGTGCGGTCGCCATAGGAGACTTCCGTGCCCTGCGAGCGGGAGGAAGCGAGCGGCACGACTTCATCTGCCGGAAAACCACGTTCGGCCAGGATGTTGAGCATTTCGCGACCGACATTGCCGGTGGCGCCTACAATTGCAACTTTGAAACCCATGATCAAGCTCTCTTTCTGTCTCTCCTCTTTTGGGTGAGGTGAGGAACCCGCATCGCATTGCGGCTTCCTCGATCCCCAGCCAAACCGGGGAGAGAGCGGTGGCCAGAGACGTCAGACGGTTTTAATCGTCGTTTTGGCCGTAATTCGGATAGAATAAGAAAGACGCGGATCATCGCCGGCGGATTGTGCCGGTCCTTCCATGACAATCATGTCTGCAACATGCCTGCGCAAGGTGATGCTCCTTCTTCGCGAGAAGCTATTAGAAGGTTTGGTGTTCGTGTCAAGAAAAAAGGCACGTTGCGAGCGACCCAGCGCACAAGCGCAAATGCCACCTCGCGACATTTTTGCACGTTATGCATTAGACTAAAGTCATAATCCGAAAGCATCGCTCTCATTGGGGTTAATTTTCTGTCACTCTAACATTACGCGCATTGCACCCTTACGGGGGAGTCCGGAGGAGAGACAGGGCTCTGCAATGCGCTCATTTGACATCTGTGGAGGACAGACAATGGCAAACGTAGCAGCCGTGAGCGGCGCCGCCCGTCCCATGACGGGTGAGGAGAAGAAGGTGATTTTCGCCTCTTCTCTCGGAACAGTCTTCGAATGGTACGATTTTTATCTGTACGGCTCGCTCGCGATCTATATCGGCGCGAACTTCTTCAGCCAATATCCGGAAACGACACGTAACATCTTCGCGCTTCTGGCATTTGCCGCCGGCTTCCTCGTGCGCCCCTTCGGCGCCCTGGTGTTCGGGCGTCTCGGCGACATTGTCGGCCGTAAATACACCTTCCTGATCACCATTCTCATCATGGGCGTTTCGACATTCCTCGTCGGCGTCCTGCCCGGTGCATCGCAGATCGGCATCGCAGCCCCGATCATCCTGATCATCCTGCGCATGCTTCAGGGTCTGGCGCTTGGCGGCGAATATGGCGGTGCTGCAACTTATGTGGCCGAACACGCGCCTAACGGTCGCAGAGGCTATTACACCTCATGGATCCAGACGACGGCGACGCTCGGCCTCTTCCTGTCGCTGATGGTCATTCTCGGCGTGCAGTTCGCACTCGGCAAGGAAGCCTTCGCCGCCTGGGGCTGGCGTATTCCCTTCCTCGTTTCGGTTCTTTTGCTTGGCGTATCGGTCTGGATTCGTCTGAAAATGAACGAATCTCCTGCCTTCAAGAAGATGAAGGAAGAAGGCAAGACCTCCAAGGCACCGCTCAGCGAAGCCTTTGGCCAGTGGAAAAACGCAAAGATCGCCCTGCTTGCCCTCGTCGGCGCCGTCATCGGTCAGGCCGTCGTCTGGTATACGGGCCAGTTCTATGCGCTGTTCTTCCTGCAGAGCATTCTGAAGGTGGACGGCCAGTCGGCCAACATCATGGTCGCGGCGGCCCTCATCCTCGGCACGGGCTTCTTCGTGCTCTTCGGCTGGCTTTCCGACAAGATCGGCCGCAAGCCGATCATCATGGCGGGTCTCGTTCTCGCGATGCTGACCTACTTCCCGCTGTTCAAGGCGCTCACATGGGCGGGGAACCCGGCACTGGCGCAAGCGCAAGCCAGCGTTCGCGCCACCGTGACCGCTGCTCCGGGCGACTGCAAATTCCAGTTCAACCCGACAGGTACGGCGAAATTCACCACATCCTGCGATATCGCCACCTCGTTCCTGACACGCAACTCCGTTCCCTATGACGTCGTTGCTGGAGCGGCCGGAACGCCGGCAAGCGTCAAGATCGGCGACGCCACCATTGCGAGCTACGACGCAATCGCAGCCGGTGCGGATGCTGCCGCAAAAGACAGGGCCTTCCAGAAACAGGTCAACATCGCGCTGCATGACGGCGGCTACCCGCTGGTGCGTGGCGTAGCACAGGTGCCGGACGCAAAACTGGATGCCTTCATTGCCGCCAACCCGGAACTCAACCTCAATGCGGAAGCCGTTCGCGCAGCCGACAAGAAGATGGTGGCGACCGACAAGCTGGTGGCCGACAAGTTGCTGACGCCGGCCGAGACCGCCGGAGCGGCGGAAATGGCCGTCTACAGCATTGCCGGTGGTGGTACCTTCGCCATGGTCGCCGATCCGGCTGCCGTGAACTGGGTCGTCATCATCGCGGTCCTGACCGTCCTCGTGATCTACGTGACGATGGTCTACGGCCCGATTGCGGCCCTGCTGGTCGAACTGTTCCCGACCCGCATCCGCTACTCCGGCATGTCGCTGCCCTACCATATCGGCAACGGCTGGTTCGGCGGCCTGCTGCCCGCCACCGCTTTTGCGATGAGCGCGGCGAAGGGCGATATCTATTACGGCCTCTGGTACCCGATCGTTTTCGCGGGCATCACGCTGGTCATCGGCCTGCTGTTCCTGCCGGAAACCAAGGATCGCGACATCCACACCATGGAGTGAGCGGTTTCGCTCCCGACGACAGAGACCCGGCGCTGACGCGCCGGGTTTTTTATTGCCGCAGTACCGCCAGTGCCCGAACTGGCCTTTCGCAGGCTGTCAATCCGCCGCAGGTAGAAACCGCCAAAAACAAGACAAAAACGCTCGAAATAGGCTATGACGCCCTATCGTGCGGAAAAGGGAGAGCCATTTTGAAAATCGGGACGCCTAAGGAATTATATGATGGCGAGGCGCGCGTCGGCATGACGCCCGACAGCGCGCAAGGCCTGCAGAAACTCGGATATGATTGCATCCTCGAAACAGGCGCGGGCAAGGCGGCGGGATTTTCCGACGACGCCTATCGCGCAGCCGGTGTCACCATCGTCGATAGCGCCGATGCGCTTTATACCGGTGCCGACATCATCGCCAAGGTTCGTCCGCCGGAAACGTCGGAGATTGATCGCCTGTCTTCGGACAAGACGCTGATCTCGTTCTTCTATCCCGCACAGAACAAGGACCTTCTGGAGCAGGCGAAGGAAAAGGGCGCAAATGTCATCGCCATGGACATGGTGCCGCGCATTTCCCGCGCCCAGAAAATGGACGCGCTGTCCTCCATGGCCAACATCGCCGGCTATCGCGCCGTCATCGAGGCCGGCAATAATTTCGGCCGCTTCTTCACCGGCCAGGTAACCGCCGCCGGCAAGGTGCCGCCCGCCAAGGTGCTGGTCATAGGTGCCGGCGTTGCCGGTCTTGCCGCCATCGGCACGGCAACCTCGCTTGGCGCCATTACCTATGCCTTCGACGTGCGCCCGGAAGTGGCCGAACAGATCGAATCCATGGGCGCCGAATTCGTCTATCTCGATTTCGCCGACCAGAGCCAGGATGGCGCAGCGACCGGCGGTTACGCCGCCCCCTCCTCGCCGGAATTCCGCGAAAAGCAGCTTGAGAAATTCCGCGAGCTGGCACCGCAGATCGATATCGTCATCACCACGGCGCTGATCCCCGGCCGTGACGCCCCGAAGCTGTGGCTGGCCGACATGGTGGCGGCAATGAAGCCGGGTTCGGTCATCATCGACCTCGCCGCCGAGCGCGGCGGCAATTGCGATCTCACGGTGCCCGACCAGCGCGTCGTCTCGGACAATGGCGTCATCGTCATTGGCTACACGGATTTCCCGAGCCGCATGGCCACGCAGGCCTCAACGCTCTATTCCACCAACATCCGTCACATGATGACCGATCTGACGCCCGCAAAGGACGGCAAGGTCGTTCACAACATGGAAGACGACGTCATCCGCGGTGCGACCGTCACCTATCAGGGCAACATCACCTTTCCGCCACCGCCACCGAAGATCCAGGCCATCGCCGCGCAGAAACCCAAGGAACGAGCAAAAGAGCTTACGCCTGAGGAAAAGCACGCCAAGGAACGGGCCGAGTTCAAGGCGCAGACGAAAAGCCAGGTCGGTCTGCTCGTCATCGGTACGGCGGCCCTGCTTCTCGTCGGCCTTTACGCACCGGCAAGCTTCATGAGCCATTTCATCGTCTTCGTGCTCGCCTGCTTTATCGGCTTCTCCGTCATCTGGAATGTCAGCCACTCGCTGCACACGCCGCTGATGGCCGTGACGAACGCGATTTCCGGCATCGTCATTATCGGCGCGCTGCTGCAGATCGGTTCCGGCAACTGGCTGGTGGTGATCCTTGCCTCACTTTCCGTCCTGATCGCGACGATCAACATCGTCGGCGGTTTCCTTGTGACACGGCGCATGCTCGCCATGTTCCAGAAGTCCTGAGCCGTGTAGGGGACACATAATGACCATTGGTATCGTTTCCGCGGCCTATGTTGCCGCAGCCGTTCTATTCATCCTCTCCCTCGGTGGTCTTTCCGGGCAGGAAAGCGCCAAGCGCGCCGTCTGGTACGGCATAACAGGCATGGGTCTTGCCATTGTCGCCACGGTCTTCGGACCTGATGTCGGCAACTGGTTCATCGTACTTCTGATGCTGGCGGGTGGCGCCGTTCTCGGCTACTTCGTCGCAAACCGCGTGCAGATGACCGAGATGCCGCAGCTTGTTGCAGCACTTCACTCCTTTGTCGGTCTGGCCGCCGTCTTCATCGGCTTCAACGCCCATATCGAGGAAGCGCATGTCGCCTCGCTCGATGAGACGGCGCGTTCCCTGTTGACAGGCTTTTCCGCCCTCCTCGCCCATAAGACGCCGGTAGAACTGGCAATCATGAAGGTCGAGGTCTTCCTCGGCGTCTTCATCGGCGCCGTCACCTTCACCGGTTCCGTCGTCGCCTTCGGCAAGCTTGCCGGCAAGGTGGACGGCAAGGCGAAGAAGCTTCCGGGCGGACACGTCCTCAATGCCGGTGCCGCGATCCTGTCGCTCGTCCTGCTCATCATGTATTGCAACGGTGCTGGTGCATGGACGCTGGTGCTGATGACGCTTGCCGCCTTCTTCATCGGCTATCACCTGATCATGGGTATCGGCGGTGCAGACATGCCTGTCGTCGTCTCGATGCTGAACAGCTATTCCGGCTGGGCGGCGGCCGCCATCGGCTTCACGCTCGGCAACGATCTCCTGATCGTTACCGGTGCGCTTGTCGGCTCCTCGGGTGCGATCCTGTCCTACATCATGTGCAAGGCCATGAACCGCTCCTTCATATCGGTCATCCTCGGCGGCTTCGGCGGCACGACGGGTCCGGCGATGGAAATCGAGGGCGAGCAGGTGGCAATCGATGCCGAAGGCGTGGCATCAGCGCTGAACGACGCTGACAGCGTCATCATCGTGCCCGGTTACGGCATGGCGGTGGCACAGGCACAACAGGCCGTTTCCGAACTGACCCGCAAGCTGCGCGCCGACGGCAAGACCGTGCGTTTCGCCATCCACCCGGTTGCGGGTCGTCTTCCCGGCCACATGAACGTGCTGCTCGCCGAAGCAAAGGTGCCCTACGACATCGTGCTGGAAATGGACGAGATCAACGACGATTTCCCCAATACCGACGTCGTCATCGTCATCGGCTCCAACGACATCGTCAACCCGGCGGCACAGGACGATCCCAACTCGCCCATCGCCGGCATGCCGGTTCTGGAAGTATGGAAATCCAAACTGGTCATCGTTTCCAAGCGTGGCCAGGGCACGGGTTACTCCGGCATCGAGAACCCGCTGTTCTACAAGGACAACACCCGCATGTTCTACGGCGATGCGAAGAAGTCGATCAACGATCTTTTGCCGCTGATCAAGTGATGAAAAAGGGCGTTTCCGGGAGACCGGAAACGCCCTTCTTACTGACGTGAAAAGAAAGCTCCGCCGTCATCCTCGGGCTTGTCCCGGTTGCAGATTCTCGGGACAAGCCCGAGGATGACGGCGCGCAAATAGCTGATCGTGAGTTAAGGGTAAACCGGCCCCAGAGACCGCTCTCAAAGCACCCGGTAACGCCGGTTGAAATACATCAGTGCTTCGTCGCCCTCATTGATCTTCATATCGACGACATCGCAGATCAGGATATCGTGCGTGCCGCCATCATGTGCCTCGCGAATGCGGCAATCGAAGGAGACCAGTGCGTCTTCCAGAACTGGAGCGCCGGTTTCGAGCACGCCCCAGCTTCCGGCAGCGAAACGTTCTTCCGCCGGTGTCTTGCCGCCGAACAGGGTGCTTAGTACCTCGTGCTTGGAAGCAAGCGTGTTGACGCAGATGACGCCATTGCCCTTCACCACATTATAAGCGGAAGAGCCGCGGTTGAGGCAGACGAGAAGCGTGGGCGGATTGTCGGAAACGCTGCAAACGGCCGTCGCTGCAAATCCCGCACGGCCTGCCGCACCGTCCGTGGTGACGATGTTGACTGCCGCACCGAGCCGCGCCATGGCATTTCTATAATCGAGGCTGCGTTCCTGTGCAGTCTTCGTCTCCATTTCCGCTTCCTTTTCAAGAGACATCATCCGCATCTAAACCATCCTTCCTTAACAGGCCCTCAAGCCAGAACACAGGCGTCTTCGAACGCAAGTCGCGGCAGGCGGCCGAACAGCTTCGACGGATCGCCGTAACCAAGATTGATGAGGAAATTGGATTTCCACGTCGTACCCGCAAAAAATTCCGCATCCACCTTTCCCTTGTCGAAACCGGACATGGCTCCGGTATCAAGCCCGAGCGCGCGGGCGGCAAGGATGAGATAACCGGCTTGCAGCGTGGCATTGCGGAATGCCGTTTCCTCGGCCATCGCCGCACTGGAGGTGAACCAGGAACGCGCATCGGCATGGGGAAACAGCACCGGTAGCTTCTCGTAAAATTCGCTGTCGATGGCAGCGATGACCGTGACGGGTGCTGCCATGGTCTTTTCCAGATTGCCCGAAGAAAGCGCCGGCCTCAATTTTTCCTTGGCTTCCGGGCTGCGCACGAAAACGAAACGCGCCGGCGAGCAATTGGCCGAGGTCGGCCCCATCTTCGTCAGGTCATAAAGCGCTGTCAGCGTCTCATCCCCGATCGGCTTGTCCGTCCAGCCATTGTGGGTGCGTGCCTCGGTGAAAAGTGTTGCCAATGCAGCGTCGTCCAATGCTCTCGTCATTTTACTCTCAAATCCCGTCAGAATGTTTGTGTTGCCGGTAGCAGAAACTGCAAAAGCCGCGCGTTGAAAAGGTCAGAATCGGTGATATTGACCGCATGCGCTCCGAAATCGAGAAGGCAAAGCTCGCTTTGCGGCAAACCTTCCGCAAGACGCAGCGACCGGGTATAGGGCACCAGAAGATCGTCCTTGGTTGCCACTACCAGAACCGGATTGCCGATCTCGCCGAGGCGCGCGTCGATATCAAAGGCCCGGAGCGCCGCGATGCGCCGAAGCACATTCGCCCTGCCCTGAAAATGCGCGACGCCATGCGCATCGTCACGTGCCAGCCGCTCCTGATGCTCTGACATCCAGGCCGCCGGATAAAGAAACAGCGGCTGGGCTTTCACGAAAGCCTCGACACCGGATTTTTCCAGAAGCTCGATCCGCACATCGAAGCAGCGCCCGGAATGCGGATCGGCCTTACTCCAGGCATTGATAAGAACAAGCCCTTCGATGAGGCCGGGCTTGCGAAGCGCGATATCGAGTCCGATCAGACCGCCAAGCGCATGGCCCATGAAGTGAAATTTTTCGAGGTTCAGCGCCGAGACGATCTCCAGCACATCATCGGCCATCGCCGATATGCCGCCATCTGCCGGCACCTCGCCGCCGGTCCGGCCAGTTCCGCGATGGTCATAGGTAACGATCCGGAAATGGCTGGAAAGGGCCTCGATCTGCGGCGCCCAATAGGCGCCCGATCCACCCAGTCCCGATGACAGCAGGATAGTGGGCGCCTCAGGCTCGGCCCGGCCATGAACCTCGAAATGCATCATTTTGCCGTTTCGCCTTACTTGCCGATATGTGCGACGGTGGCGATTTCCACCAGTGCATCAGGCTTTACGAGGCCGCACTGGATGCAATAACGCGCGGGCTTGTCGCCGGGGAAATATTCGGCATAGACCGTGTTCACGGCTTGGTAATTCGCCCAGTCGGTGATGAAGATGTGGTTCATCGTCACGTCCTCCATGGTGCCGCCGGCGGTCTCAATAACAGATTTGATGGTTTCCAGAACATGGCGTGTCTGGGCGCTGGCATCGCCCACATGCACGACATTATTGTCCTTGTCGAATGGCAGCGTACCGGAAACGTAAACCACGCCATCGGCAAGGGTTCCCGGCGAAAAAGGGGCGATGGGTTTGCTTGTACCGGCAGGCACGACGATCTTCTTCGGCATTTCATTCTCCTCTTTGTGTTTGGGGATCAATCCCTGACGGGTGCGGCCTGCGAGATGACGCCGCAGAAATCATTGACGGTCGCCACCCAGCCGAAAAATTTCTCGACATTGTAGACAGTCGCCTGCTGGATATAGTCCGGGCCCAGATGGTGCGTAGCATCCTCCAGCATCACCCCGAAATATTCGAGATGGAAAGCGTCGCGCAGCGAGCTTTCGACGCAGACATTCGTGGCGACGCCGACGAACACCAGATTGCGGATGCCGCGGGCACGCAGGACGCTGTCCATATTGGTGTTAAAGAAACCGCTGTAACGCGTCTTCGGCACCAAGATATCGCCGGGCTGGGGCTGCAACTCGTCAACGATGGCATAGTCCCATGTGCCCTTGGCCAACAGCTGGCCCTGCAATTCCGGCCTTTTGCGCATCGTCTTCAGCGCGTTGGACTTGTGCCAGTTGGGCGAACCCGGCCCACCGGCCTCGACATAATCCTTGTCCCAGCCATTCTGGAAATAGATGACCTGAACACCTGCCGCCCGCGCTGCATCCAGCGTCTTCTTGATGTTGGCGATGGTGCCCTTGGCGCCGGAAATATCGAACCCGGCAAGATCGACGTAACCGCCCTCGGTCGAATAGGCGTTCTGCATGTCGACCACGACAACGGCGGTCTCGCTGGGCTTGAGGGTAATCGGCTCCGGCCTTGCGGGAAGCGTCACACTTTCCGAACGGCTTTCCGGCCCCTTGTAACCCGCCACGACGGCTTCACTCATTCCGCTGCCTCCAGTTCGGCCAGCACATGCTGGCGGCTCTTCATCAGCGGCTGTACATATTTGCCGAATTTTTCGACGCCTTCGAGAAAATCGTCAAAGGTCAGCATCACGCCACCCGTTCCCGGCACGTCGCTCATTTCATCCAGCATCGCCGCTACTTCCTCATAGGAGCCAATCAGCGTTCCCATGTTGATGTTGACCGCCGAGACGGGATTGGACATGTGCCGGACATTGGTGTCGGAGCCGGACTTGGTGTCGACAGAACTCTGCAGGCCGAGCCACTTGATCGCGTCTTCATCCGCGCCCGCCTTGTAATGCTCCCACTTCGCCCAGGCATCCTCGGATTTTTCTTCCGCAAGGATCATGGTCAGCACGACGGATTTAACCTCGCGACCCGACTTTTCCGTTGCCGCCAGAAGTCGCTCATTGGTGGGTGCAAAAGCCTTTGGCGTATTGACGCCGACGCCGAAGCAGAAGCTGTAATCGGCGAATTTGGCAGAGAACGCCATGCCGGAATTGGAGGAACCGGCGCAGATGAGCTTCACATCCCCCTGCGGCACCGGCTTCATGCGGCAATCATCCATCTGAAAGAACTTGCCCTTGAAGTCCGACTGTCCTTCCGTCAGCAACTCTTTCAGCACGGAGGTATATTCGCCGAGATATTCATAGCGATCACCGAAATAATCGTCGCCCGGCCAAAGGCCCATCTGGCTGTATTCAGGACGCTGCCAGCCGGTAATAAGGTTGATGCCGAAACGCCCGCCGGAAATGGAATCGATCGTCGTCGCCATGCGCGCAACGATGGCCGGCGGCATGACAAGCGTGGCGGCGGTGCCGAACAGCTTGATCTTGGAGGTCACGGCGGCGAGGCCCGCCATCAGGGTGAAGGATTCCAGATTATAATCCCAGAACTCGGTCTTGCCGCCAAAGCCGCGCAGCTTGATCATCGACAGCGCGAAATCGAAGCCGTACTTTTCCGCCTTCAGCGTGATTTCCTTGTTCAGGTCGAAGCTTGGCTTGTATTGCGGCGCGTTCTCGGAAAGGAGCCACCCATTATTCCCGATCGGTATAAAAACACCAACTTCCATCTTGCTGTTCCCTTTTTTGGCATCAGGCGTTTTCCTGATTTGAAGAAAGAGTAGCAGGTTCCGTGCCAGACGAAAAAAAATAATTTTATCAATTGGATAATTTTTTGGAGGCTAATTTCTTTTTACCAAAAGATAAAAATTTTATCATTTGGTAAATTAATATGCCTGTTTATTCGGCAAATATCGAACGCAATGTGCGGGAAATGAGCGGCTCTCACAATGGTTCTGAAGCGTTGCACGACAGCCGAAAACCACTCCTCCGTCACGCCGGACTTGATCCTGTATCCAGCCGCGGCCCGTCCGCGCCGCCAATAGAGCCCCGCGCGATCAAACACTTGATCGCACTAGACCCCGGACCAAGCCCGGGGTGATGGCGTGAGGATGCTAAGACGAGGTGAGCACGAATGTGCAACGAGGCATTTCAAGCGCTGTGAAGACAACCAGCGACAAGCTATGCCAAAACCTCAACCGAGGCGTTGCTGCGCGTAGGCATGCACGGCCCTGAAGGCGGCTTCGGCGCCGGCGACGACCCGCTCCTCTTCTTCGATGGTCAGCGAAATTTCATCGAGCGCGGCCGTAAAGGTACGCCAATGCAGGCCGCGCCCTTCCGGAGCGCCGGCCAGATGGCGCGCGCCGAATTCTTCGGTGAGGCCAAGCTTGGCTGCATCTTTAAGAAGGAAAGCCGCGCCGAGATTCGAGCCTTCGACCACATAAAGCCAGCCCATGGCCTCAGGTAGATCGAACGGCGTTTCGCTGGTAAAGCGCGGCTCGTTTGTTTCAGGAATGGCGTGTCCCAGATCGGCAAGGTCCTGCTCTATCATGGAGAGACGGCGACGACCCTTAAGATCAGGCAGCAGGCCATCAAGCGTTTCATTGGAGAAAAACGCATCGAGGTCGCGATGGAAAAGATATTGCGTTTCCACGAATTTGCCGAAGTTCTCCCGGCTCTCGAACGGCTTCGCTGCCATGATGAATGTGTCGAGACCACCATGCGCGCCACGCGTGGCAGCCCTCAGGCGCTTCACGCGGCTCTGCTCGATCTCTTCCACAGGCGCTGATGGCTCCACAATGGTCATGACGCTTCCCTTTATCCCATATTCAGATTGCCTGATAAAAATCTTTACTTAAACAGTCAAATTTATTTTAGCATTTTTCCTGTGCATCGCTAAAAAATGGCATTCGCGTAAACCGGTGTAAACATTCCATGCCCCACCGGGCGCAACACCGATCCTGAGGCAGCTTTAGAAGCCAATTCCCCCCGCTCCAGCCTCCCGAACAATCATTCTGTAATTACCGCTTTACAACTAACATGTCAGTGTGCCATCAATCTGCAGCCATCTTGGAGGAGCATCTTAATTGACCCAGAAATTCGGCCTTTCGGCAGCACTGACGACCCCTTTCAAAACTGACGGAACCGTCGATACAGACGCCATGATCGCGCATGCCCGCCGTTGCCTTGCAAATGGTTGCGACAGCGTGACACTCTTCGGCACCACCGGCGAGGGATGCTCCGTCGGCAGCCGCGAACGGCAGGTCATTCTCTCCCGCTTCATCGAGGCAGGCATTGCGCCTTCCCGTCTGGTCACCGGCGTTCTCGTGGATTCCATCGAGGATGCAGCCGACCAATCCGCCGAGGCCCTGAACGCAGGTGCCCGCAATATTCTTCTCGCCCCACCATCCTATTTCAAGAATGTCAGCGATGACGGCCTGTTTGCCTGGTTCTCGGCGGTTTTCGAAAAGATCGGCAAGGGCGCGCGCGACATTCTCGTCTATAACATCCCTTCCGTGACCATGGTAACACTGTCGGTCGAACTGGTGGGGCGGCTGAGACAAGCGTTTCCGGGCATCGTCACCGGCGTGAAGGACTCCTCAGGCAACTGGAGCCACACAGAGCGCCTGCTGAAAGAACACGGCGATCTCGCCATTCTGATCGGCGATGAGCGTGATCTGGCCAAGGGCGTTCGCCTGGGCGGTCAGGGAGCCATCTCCGGCGTTGCCAATTTCCTGACGCAGGAAGTCCGCGCCATGGCCGTTGACGGCAAGGACGATGCGCGCATCGTCGATCTTGTTGTGGAACTTCTGAAATTTCCGGTTACGCCCGCCGTCAAGGTGCTGGTATCACACACGACAGGGGAAAATATCTGGTCTGATGTGCGCGCGCCGCTCGTTGCCATTTCACCGGAGGGCCGGCGGCAGATCGAAGGCGCATTCGACGCGCTGTTTCGCAAACAGGCCGCCTGAACAGACCTTGAAAGGTTGAGCATGGACGATACCGGCGAACAGACATTGCGGGAACGGGCGTATGAAAGCTTTACGCATCACCTTCTCTCGCGCGACGTTCGCCCTGGGCAATTCATCTCGCAACGCCGCCTCGTGGAATTGACGGGTCTGCCGCTGGGCGCGATCCGGGAAGCAATTCCACGGCTGGAGGCGGAAGGTCTGATCAAGACCGTGCCGCAGCGGGGATTGCAGGTCGCCCATATCGACATCAACCTCATCCGCGAGGCGTTCCAGTTCCGGATCTTTCTCGAGAAGGAGGCCGTGGCGCTCTTTACGCGTTCGGCCTCGGACGAGACCATCGCCAAGCTGTTAAAACAGCACCGCGATATCGTCGAGGCGACGGAAAACGGTGGGGAATCGCCGGAGCTGGACCAGCACGCGCAGCAGGTGGACTGGGGCATGCACGACGCCTTCATCGATAGTCTCGGCAATTCGATCATCTCGAACGCCTACAGGGTCAATTCCATCAAGATGCGCCTCATCAATCAGGAGCGCTTTCGCATCGCAGGCCATGTCAAATCGGTGATGAAAGAACACCTCGCCATTCTCGAAGCCATTGAGAAGCGATCCGTCGAAGACGCCGTGGAGCGGCTGACCGCCCATATCCGCAACGCAAGGGACAGGGCGCTGGCAGTATAGGGCAATTCCGGTAGGGCAGAAGAAAGGTCCTGCCCGGAATTGCATGAAAATAAGCAACAAGCCGGAGGTGAGGAGAATTTCCGGCTAACTGGAGGAGAACTGACATGACGCATTCATTGCTCAACCCCACGCGTCGCGCCTTTCTGGCAGGCACGGCAGCGATCGGTGGCAGCGCGGTGCTCGGCATCCGCCCCGCATCGGCGGCGGTGAACTGGAAAAAACACGCCGGCACCACGCTTGAAGTCAACCTGGTCAAAAGCCCGCGCAGCGAAACGCTGATCAAATATCTGGGCGAATTCGAGGAACTGACCGGCATCAAGGTCAATGCCGAAGCAACACCTGAACAGCAGCAGCGCCAGAAGGTGGTAATCGAGCTTTCCTCCGGCAAGCCGAGCTTCGACGTCGTTCATCTGAGCTACCACGTGCAGAAGAGACAGTTCGAAAAGGGCAAGTGGCTGGCCGATATCAGCGGCTTCCTGAAGGACCCGTCGCTGACCGATCCGTCCCTTGTCGAAAAGGATTTCGCCGAAGCCGGCATGCTGTTTGCCAAGGATAGCGACGGCGTGCTGCGCTCGCTGCCATTCTCGGTGGATTACTGGATCGTCTACTGGAACAAGGAACTCTTCGAAGCCAAGGGCCTGAAATACCCTGAGACCTTCGAGGAATTGGTGACGGCAGCGGAAAAGATCACCGATCCCGCAACCAACACCTACGGTTTCGTCGCCCGCGGCCTGAAGAACGCCAACACCCCGGTCTGGACTTCGTTGATGCTGGGCTACGGCGCAAAGCCGATCGGCGCGGACGGAAAGGTCGACACCGAATCCAAGGAAGCGGTCGAGGCAGCGAAACTCTATCAACGCTTGATGACCAAAGCCGCCCCTCCCGGCGTTTCCGGCTTCAACTGGGCCGAAGCGCAGTCTGCCTTCCTTCAGGGCAAGATCGGCATGTGGTTTGATGGCGTCGGTTTTGCACCGCCGATCGAAAACCCGGAAAAATCCCGCGTGGTCGGCAAGGTCGGTTACGGTGTCATGCCGAAGGGCCCGGCAGTACAGGCGGCCGGCACCTTCGGCGATGGCCTTGGTGTCGTCGAAGCCAGCAGCAAGAAGGAAGCGGCCTACCTCTTCTGCCAATGGGCGATTTCGCACGACATGGGCGCGCGCCTGTTGCAGGCGGGTGCAGGCGTTCCGTTCCGCCAGTCCATCCTCGAAGACCAGAAGGTGCGTGAGGGCGTGAAGATGCCGGCCGCCTGGCTGGATGCGGTCGTCGGTTCCGGCAAGGTCTCGCAGCTTGCCCTGCCGGTCATCATTCCAGTCACGGAATTCCGCGACATCTACGGCGTCGGCCTCACCAACATGATCGGCGGCGCCGACCCGGCAGCTGAGCTGAAAAAAGCGACGGAACAGTTCGCACCCGTTCTGGCGCGTAGCGAGGGATAATGGCCTCCGTGAGCATCGAAAACACCAAAACAGGCGTCAGCCGGAAAGAAAGGAGCAGGCCCGCAAGGCTTGCTCCCAACTACTGGCCTTTCGTCATACCGGCACTTGTCGTCATCTCGGCGGTGATCGTTTTTCCGTGGGTCTTCACCCTGTGGATGAGCGTGCATCGCTGGACGCTCGGACAGGAGCAGAGCTTTATCGGTTTCGATAACTATATAAGGCTCGCAAGCGACGTGAGGTTCTGGGAGTCGCTCTGGCACACCCTCATCTATACCGTGCTGTCGGTCGTCGCTCCGCTGTTTCTGGGAACATTGGCGGCGCTGGTTTTCGATGCGCAGTTTCCGCTGCGCGGTTTTCTGCGCGGCGTGTTCGTGATGCCGATGATGGCGACCCCGGTCGCCATCGCGCTCGTCTGGACCATGATGTTCCACCCGCAGCTCGGCGTTCTGAACTATCTCTTGTCCTTCATCCATATCGGACCGCTGGAATGGATCTACAACCAGTCCACCGTCATCCCCTCGCTGGTGCTGGTGGAAACCTGGCAATGGACGCCGCTCGTCATGCTGATCGTGCTCGGCGGGCTGGCTGCAGTACCCCGCGAACCCTATGAGAGCGCCGAAATCGATGGCGCCAACGCCTGGCAGAAGTTTCGTTACCTGACCATGCCGATGATCGCGCCGTTCCTGATGATCGCCGTCATCATCCGCTCCATCGATGCCGTCAAAAGCTTCGACATCATCTACGCGATGACGCAGGGCGGCCCTGGCACGGCCTCGGAAACCATCAACATCTACCTCTACAACACGGCGTTTTCCTACTACGACATCGGTTACGGCTCGGCCATGGCCGTCGTCTTCTTCATCATCATCGTAGCGCTGTCCTTTGTGCTTTTGATGGTGCGCCAGCGTGCGCAATGGAACGAGATGGAGGATCGCTGATGGCTCGCCAATTGCTCAAACGTAAAAACCTCGACCGCATCGGCCTGTTTTTCGTGGCGCTGGTGATGATTTCGCCTGTCATCCTGTTCTTCATCTGGATGATTTCGCTATCGCTGAAATATGAAATCGACAACGGCGCCTATCCGCCGATCCTCATCCCCGAACGCTTCGCATGGTCGAACTATGTGAAGGTGTTCGAGGAGAATAATTTCTTCCTCTATTTCTGGAATTCGGTGCTCGTCACCGGTGCGGCCACCATTCTGGCGCTGGTGATCGGCGTGCCTGCCGGTTACGGCATCGCCCGGCTGAAGGCGGAAAAGTCGGCTGTCGTCATAATGATCGCCCGTATGACGCCCGGCCTCTCCTTCCTCATTCCGCTATTCCTGCTGTTCCAATGGCTGAACCTGCTCGGCACACTCTGGCCGCAGATCATCATCCATCTCGTGGTGACGGTTCCCATCGTGGTCTGGATCATGATCGGTTATTTCGAAACCACGCCGAAGGAACTGGAAGAAGCGGCAAGCATCGATGGCGCATCCTCCTGGCAGGTGTTCCGGCTGGTGGCGTTGCCGATTGCCAAGCCCGGCATCGTCGTTTCCTTCATTCTGGCGGTCATCTTCTCGTGGAACAACTTCGTCTTCGGCATCGTGCTGGCCAGCCGTGAAACGCGCACCCTGCCGGTGGCGGTCTACAACATGCTCTCCTTCGAACAGGTGAGCTGGGGACCGCTTGCCGCAGCCGCGCTGATCGTGACGCTGCCGGTGCTGCTGCTCACCATGTTCGCGCAGAAACAGATCGTGGCGGGCCTGACCGCCGGCGCCGTCAAGGGCGGCTGAATCAACCAATTAAAAATACGGGAACCAAAAACATGGCACCGGTCAATATTCTAAACGTCCAGAAGCGCTTCGGCGCGGTCAATATCATCCACGGCATCGATATCGATATCAAGGATGGCGAATTCGTCGTGCTGGTCGGCCCTTCCGGCTGCGGCAAATCCACCCTGCTGCGCATGATTGCGGGGCTTGAGGAAGTCAGCGACGGCGAAATCCACATCGGCGCGCGTGAGGTGAGCAACCTGCCTGCCCGCGACCGCGATATCGCCATGGTCTTCCAGAACTACGCCCTTTATCCGCACATGACGGTGAAGGATAATATGGGCTTCGCGCTGAAGCTGAAGAAGGTGAGCGCCGACGAAACCAAGGCCAAGGTCGACAAGGCTGCCGCCATTCTGGGGCTGGACAAGCTGCTCGACCGTTATCCGCGCCAGCTTTCCGGCGGCCAGCGCCAGCGTGTAGCCATGGGACGCGCGCTGGTGCGCGATCCGCAGGTCTTCCTGTTTGACGAACCGCTGTCAAACCTCGACGCCAAGCTGCGCGTGCAGATGCGCGGCGAGATCAAGGCCATGCACCAGCGCATCGGCACCACCACCATCTACGTCACGCACGACCAGGTGGAAGCCATGACCATGGCCGACAAGATCGTGGTGCTGCATGACGGCGTGATCGAGCAGATCGGCGCGCCGCTCGAGCTTTACGACCGCCCGGCCAACCTCTTCGTTGCCGGTTTCATCGGTTCGCCTGCGATGAATTTCATTCGTGGACGCGTCGAAGAAGGCGTGTTCCGCACCGTGAAGGGCTTAAGCCTTCCCCTGCCCGCCAACAGCGACATCGCCGCACTGGGCGGTCGCGACCTCGTCTACGGCGTGCGCCCGGAACATATCCGTGCAGCAAGCGGCGGTATCGAAGGCCGGGTCGAACTGGTCGAAGGCACCGGCTCGGAAATCTATGCCAAGCTGAACTGCAAGGGCGACGAGATTGCCTGCCTGTTCCGTGAGCGGCTGGACGTGCGGTTCGGCGATACGATCCATATCGCCATCGACCCGGAAATGGTTCACCTTTTCGACAAGGCAACCGGCAAGCGCATCTAAGGCGCATGCCGAGTAAAATTGCGTAAGACAAAGACATAGGGTGACGGGCATGGACAGCCAACACGAGAGCCGCAAACATGTGCTGTGCGTGGGCGCAGCCGTGCTCGACACCCTGTTTCGCGTCCATGACATGCCAAAGGGCGAAGGCAAGGTCCTGCCCTACGAAATGTTGCAGATCGCCGAGGGCATGGCATCCAGCGCAGCCTATGCGGTACACCGCATGGGCGGGCGCGCCAGCCTTTGGGGTGCGGTGGGCGACGACGAGACCGGCACCCGTATCCTGCGCGATCTCGCCGAAAGCGGTATCGACACCACAGGCATGACAGTCGCCGCCGGCGCACGCTCGGCACTCTCCACGATCATTATCGATGATCGCGGTGAAAGGCTGATCGTGCCTTTTTATGATCACAGGCTGCATGAGAAGAAGCGCTCCTGCACACCAGCGGACCTCGCCGCTTACGACGCCGTGCTGGTGGATGTGCGCTGGCCGGAACTGGCGCTCGATGTTCTTGATGTGGCACGCGCGCTCGGCAAACACGCCATTCTCGACGGCGACGTCGCGCCGGTCGAAACCCTCGAAAAGCTCGCACCCGCCGCGACCCACATCGTTTTTTCCGAACCCGCCGCCGCCCGGCTGACGGGGCTTGAGACGGTAGAGGACATGCTGCCGGTGCTGCACGCCCGCTACCCGCAAACCTTCATCGCCGTCACCGCCGGACCGGCAGGCTGCTGGTGGACGGAAGCTGGCGATCCCACTGTCCATTTTCAGGAAACGATGCAGGTCAAGGCGGTGGATACGCTGGCGGCAGGCGACATTTTCCACGGCACCTTTGCGCTTGCCATAGCCGAAGGCATGGAGAGCCGCGCGGCCATCCGGCTCTCCTCCGTTGCCGCTGCGCTCAAATGCACGGTCTTCGGCGGCCGCATCGGCACACCCACACGCGAAGAGACCGAAGACGCGATGCGGCAATGGCTGGAGCGTGAACGGGGACCGGCGCTACGCGCCTCCTGAGCGCATCCATTGCCCGCATAAAACTATTCCATTTTTGCGATGCCGTTTCCCGGCGAACTAGGCTAACGTCAAGTCAGAGCAAAGCTTTTCGCAAGCCGCGCTTGTTCCACCTTGAGCCTGCATTCCGCAAAAGTGATCGCCCGATGCATCAGACGACCCGCCCGAGACTGCGCGATATCGGCTTGCCGCCCGGCCATTTCGAGACCGGCCCGCTCAATGCCATCACCGATGTCGAAGGCGTGACGATCGGCCATTTGACCGTCATCGAAGGCGACACGATCCGCACCGGCGCAACCGCGATCCTGCCGCATGGCGGCAATCTTTTTCAGGACAAGGTGCCCGCCGCCTTCGCCGTCTATAATGGTTTCGGCAAGTTTGCAGGCTCGACCCAGATCGAGGAGCTCGGCGAACTCGAAACGCCTGTCATCCTCACCAATACGCTTGCAACCGGCCGGGCAATCGAGACGATCAACCGCCACACACTGGCGCAGCCGGGTAACGAAAAAGTGGTGTCGATCAATGCGGTCGTCGGAGAGACCAACGATTCCCGCCTCAACGACATCCGCGCTGGACGCCCGACCGTCGAGGAAATTTCGGCCGCGCTGAAAAACGCTGCCGCAGGCCCGGTGGCCGAGGGCGGCGTTGGAGCCGGAACCGGCACGGTGGCTTTCGGCATGAAGGGCGGCATCGGAACCGCATCCCGCATCGTCACCGTCGCGGGGGAGGCCTATACGCTCGGCGTTCTCGTGCAGTCCAATTATGGCGGCCATCTTCTCGTCTGCGGCAAACCCTATGTGAGCCCGGAGCACAGGGACAAGGACGGTTCCATCGTCATCATCGTCGCAACCGATGCGCCGCTGTCGTCGCGCAATTTGAAGCGCTTGGCAGCCAGAAGCTTCGGCGGCCTCTCGCGCACCGGTGCGGCACTGAGCAATGGTTCCGGCGATTACGCGCTGGCATTTTCGACCAACGAGCGGCTTCGCAAAACACCCGCACGCCGCAAGGCCGTGGCGGATTTTCCTGAGCTTTCCAACGATGCGATCTCGCCACTGTTCGAAGCTGCGATAGAGGCGACCGAAGAGGCGATCCTCAATTCGCTCTGCGCGGCAACAACAACATCAGGCTTCAACGCTGGAACCGGCAAGGTCTCCACGGTTGAGGCTATTTGCATCGATACCCTTAAAACCCTTCTTTCAGCCTGACTTTTCCAGACGGAGTTTTCATGACTAGCCAATCCGGTCGCATCGTTTACCTCAACGGCGAATTCCTGCCCGAGGCGGAAGCCCGCCTTTCCATCTTCGACCGCGGCTTCCTGTTCGGCGACGGCATTTATGAAGTCACCTCCGTTCTCGAAGGCAAGCTGATCGACAGCGACCTGCACATGGCGCGGCTGGAACGCAGCGCCCGCGAAATCGACGTGCTGCTGCCGGTCACAACAAAGGAAATCGTCGAGGCCGAACGTCGCCTGATTGCCGACAACAACCTTGTCGAAGGCATGATCTACCTGCAACTGACGCGCGGCGCGGAAGACCGCAACTTCCTGTTTTCCGCCGATTTGAAGCCGACGCTGGTGATGTTCACGCAGGCCAAAAAACTCGTCGGCACCGCCGTGGAAGAGGCCGGCATTGCGGTCAAATCCGTTCCCGACCAGCGCTGGGCGCGCCGTGATATCAAGACCGTCTGCCTGCTGCCGCAAGTGATGGCAAAACGCATCGCCAAGGCTGAAGGCTGCGATGAGGCGTGGATGATCGAGGATGGTTTCATCACCGAAGGCGCATCCTCCACCGCCTATATCATCACCGGCGACAGGAAGATCATCACCCGCGGCAACAGCAACAAGACCCTTCCCGGCTGCACCCGCCTTGCCGCCCTGCAACTGGCCAAGGAGGCCGGTTTCACGCTGGAAGAACGGCCTTTCACGTTGGAAGAGGCGATGAACGCAGACGAAGCCTGCCTGACCAGCGCCTCCAACTTCGTGGTTTCGGTGACGAAGATCGACGGCAAGCCGGTGGGTGATGGCAAACCAGGCGCGATGGTGAAACGCCTGCGCGCGCTCTATCTCGAAAACGCCCACCGCACCGCGATCTGACCAGGATCAATCTTCGAGAACCGCCCATATGCGCTCGACAACGGGACGGCGGTTCTCCTTGGAACGATAAAGCCGGATATCCACGGCAATATCGAAACTGTGATCGGCGGCACGCACCAGCGCGCCGCTATCCAGCTCGTGCCGCATCAGGCTTTCCGGCACCCAGGCAACACCCCATCCCGCCATCGCCATGGCTTTCAGCCCCACCGACATGCTGCCCTCATGCACCCGCTCGAATTTCGGCAGGCGCGCACTCAGGAGATCGCGCAACAGCGGCCCGAAGAACGATGCTTTTTCGTAATCCAGATAGGCAAAGGGTTTTTTCGCGCTTTCCGTCAGGCTGTGCAGCGGTGCGCCATCCTCTGCGGGGGCGGAAACGGGAATGATGTTTTCCGCGCCAAGCACGCGGAATTCGAAGGTCTGCGCATCGAGCAGCATCGGCACTTCGGGGTGAGCGTAGGTCAGAAGGAAATCGCTCTGCCCGTCCACCAGCGAATTGAGGTTCTCCTCCATGCTGCCGGAATCAGGCCGCAGAACCGAAAACAGCGGTCCCGCCTTCTCGTTCACCTGTTTCAGCCAGTCCGGGAAGAAGGTGAAAGACAGCGTGTGCAGCGCCGTCAGCCGCACTGTTCTGGCATCCTCGCCGTCTTCCTGCAACAGAGTGCGACGGGCGTGGTAAAGCTGCTTCAGGGTTTCCTGCGCCACCGGAACGAACTTCACCCCGGCCTCGGTCAGTCGTGAGGGATAGGAAGCGCGATCGACCAGCGTCGCGCCCACCCAGGCTTCCAGCTGCTTGATCCTTCGGCTGAAAGCGGATTGCGTCACATGTCGCTCTTCCGCCGCCTTCGAAAAATTGAGCGTTCCGGCCAGCGCCAGGAAATCCTCGAGCCATTTGACTTCCAAGGGCCTGTTCTCCCACAAAGATGTTGAACCGGCCTTTAGCTGGAACAAGGGTCTTTATTAGGAGCAATAGCAGCTGATTGAAACCCTCTTAAAGGCTTCTTGTATATTCGATCATTCGCGCCCGGCTCGCCACAAGCTCTATCCGGCTGTCGCTCAATTGATTGAGGCAGATGCGCTTCGTCCACGGCCCGTCCGAGAGCGTGAAGAGGAAGCGACCATTGCCGAGCGCCGTCAAAGGCATGGAGCGGCGCGTGGGACCGATACCCATGGTCAGCGACGAACCGGAAATCGTAAATTCCGCCCCTTCGGTAGAGCGCCAAGATCCGGAAAGCTCATCGGGCACCGCATGGTCGCCAACCGGCAGGAACCGACGAGCGGCGTGGCCTGCCTCGCCGACGATCGCATCGCCCTCGAGCCTCAGAAGCATCGGAGAGGATGCGGAGCGCGATGACACCCAGCCATCGGCATCTTCATAAAGCGTGACGTCGCCATCGATGAAGGTCGAGGTACTGCCCTTGATCTCCAGCCACCACGGTCCGCTTTCGGTGACATAGAGGCCTTCCGGCAAGCTGGCGGCGGCTTTGGGTAAAGGCAGACCGGTCAGGGCCGCCATGCTTTCCAGCGCAATCTTGAAGCCGTTGGTATCCTCGCGGTTCGATACCACGACGAAACCCGTGCCGTTTTCCGGATCGAGAAGGAAGTACGTCTTGTAGCCAGGATGCGAACCGCCATGACCGACGAAACGTCTGTCGCCGAGATGTGACCAGCGCAGGCCGAGACCATATTCGCTCATCCGTCCATCGGCGAGCCGCCGCTCGGTGGAAAGCCCGTCCAGAACGGCGGCAAAGCTGCCCTCTCCGCGCATCAGCCCCTGCAGCCAGCGGGTCAGCGCTTCGGCACTGCCGGCAAGACTGCCCGAAGCGGAAATATGCAGCCCCGCCGCCGAAAGTTGCCAGTTGCTTTCAGCCTTCCAGTAACCCGGCACCAATCCGTCGACCGGATCGTTCCAGACGTCCGGCGCCTTCAGGAAAACACCGAACGGTCCGGCAATTTGCGTCTGCACGAAATCGTCAAAACGGAAGCCATGGCGCTCCAGCGCCGCCTCGACCAGACGATAACCGGTATTCGAATAGGAAACCTCGCTGCCGGCCGGAAAGTTCAGCCGGGTCAGCCGCGACAGATAGTCGAGAAGCGGGCCGGCCTTCGTTTCGGTATAGACGGAAAGACCAAGCAGCGAGAGGCATTCGCGCGTGTCCGGCAATCCGCCGCTCATATCCAGCGCCTGCCCGACAGTGACGTCGCGGAGTGGCGATTGCAGCTCCGGCAGATGCTTTCCGAGCGGATCGTCAAGCCCGATCAGATCGGAATGGGCAAGCACCATGGCACAGAAGGCATGTTTGGTGACGGAAGCGTAACGCACCACGCTTTTCGGCGTGAACGGCGTAAACGTCGAAAGGCTCTCAACCCCGCCCGCATGGGCAAAACGGATGCCATTGAGATCGAAACCGATCACTGCTCCGCCTGGCTCGTTGCCGGCCCATTGCGAGACGAAACTCTCGGCAAGCGTTGAAGCGGCGTTCCAGTCGAATTGCTGTGACATTGTTCGGTCTCGTGTCTTCGTGGGTCTTGTGGGAAGCCTCATACCGCTGCCGCGACCTTCTCCCCGGTGGGGAGAAGAAGCGAGCAGCAACCGCTCGATCTATGTGCGACGGGGGCTCAAGCCGGCTCTTCCAGCCGGATACTCAGGCTGCGCAACTCTTCTGTATGCGGGTGTTTTGTGCGGCCTTCGCGTAGATCGCCTGCATTCAGCTGCTCGACCATTTCACCATTCAGCATCACGCCCACCTGTGGGCACAGATGCGCGATAACAGCCAGATTGTGGCTGACGAGGATATAGGTGAGGTTGCGCGCCGCCCGCAGATCCTGCAACAGGTTCAGGATTTCCGCCTGCACTGAAACATCGAGCGCCGAAGTCGGCTCATCGAGCAGCAGAACCTGCGGATCGGCAATCAAAGCACGCGCAATCGCCACGCGCTGACGCTGACCGCCGGAGAGCTGGTGCGGATAACGGAAGCGCACAGCCTGCGGCAGGGCCACATCCGATAGCGCCTGCTGGATGCGTTTTTCGATATTGTCCATGCCGTGCACCAACGGCAATTCGCTGAGAATGCGGTCGATGGTCTGGCGCGGATGCAGCGAACCATAGGGGTCCTGAAACACCATCTGCACCTGCCGGAAGAATTCCGGCGTGCGCTTCAGCGGCGCATCCTTGCCGGCAAAGGCGATGCGGCCTTCCCAGCTTTCATTAAGGCCGGCCATGGCGCGCAGGATGGTGGACTTGCCCGAGCCGCTTTCGCCAACGATGCCGAAGCTGCCGCCCTTTTCGACCGAAAAGGACACGCCCTTCACCACTTCACGGTCGCCGAACTTGATACGGAGATTTTCGACGTCGATCATAGGCTGGACCACGCTGCATCACGGTTGAGAACGGGAAGACGCTCGCGCGGATGCGTCAGCGAGGGAATGCAGTTCAAGAGACCCTGCGTGTAAGGATGCTGGGCTTTCAGGAGTTCGGAAGCCTTCAGTTCCTCCATCACCCGGCCGGAATACATGACAGCCACGCGGTCGCAGAAATGCGAGACAAGCGGTAGGTCGTGGCTGATGAGGATGAGACCCATGCCGCGTTCCGATACCAGCTCCTCGATCAGCCGCAGGATTTCCGCCTGCACCGTGGCATCGAGAGCACTCGTCGGTTCGTCGGCGATCAGAAGCTCTGGATCAGGCGCCAGCATCATGGCGATCATGACACGCTGGCCCATGCCGCCGGAAACCTCGTGAGCATAGGACGAAGCGACCTGGCGCGGATTGCGGATCTTCACCTGATCGAGCAGAGCGATTGCCGCCTCCATGGCCGCACGCTTGCTGCCGCCCTTGTGGGCGCGCCAGGCTTCCGCGATCTGTGCACCCATGGTCTTGACCGGGTTCAGCGAATATTTCGGATCCTGAAGGATGAAACCTGCCCGTTTTCCTCGGATCTGGCGCATCTGCTTTTCACTGGCGGAAAGCACGTCGATACCGTCAAAGGAGAGCTTGTCGGCCCTGATATCGGCATTGGAGGGCAGAAGCTTCATCAGCGCGCGCGCCGTGAGGCTCTTGCCCGAACCGGATTCACCGACGATGCCGAGCTTTTCTGTTCCGAGCTTCATGGAAACACCGCGCACCGCCTCGAAGCGGCTGGTGCGGGTCTGGAACGCGATCTTCAGATTTTCGATTTCGACCAGCATGGCTCAATGTCCCTTCGGGTCGAGCACGTCGCGCAGACCATCGCCAAGGAAGTTGAAGGCGAGCGAGACGAGGAAGATGGCGATGCCCGGAATGGTGGCGACCCACCATTGTTCGAAGATGAAGCGCTTGGCCGTCGCAATCATCGCACCCCATTCCGGCGAAGGCGGCTGCGCGCCCATGCCGAGGAAGCCGAGGCTTGCGGCGGTGATGATGATCGAGCTCATGTCGAGCGTGATGCGCACGATGAGGCTCGGCACGCAGAGCGGCGCGATGTGACGGGCGATGATGCGCCAGGCGGAAGCGCCTGTTAGCCGGTAGGCCGCAACGAAATCGCTGCCGCGAACCGTCATGGTTTCGGCGCGAGCGAGACGCGCATAGGGCGGCCAGGCGGTGAGCGCGATGGCGAGAATGGCGCTTTCGACGCCAGGCTTCAGCGCCGCGACGAAGGCAAGCGCCAGGATGAGGCGCGGGAAGGCCAGGAACACATCGGTCACCCGCATCAACACCGTATCGACGATACCGCCGAAATAACCGGCGATGCAGCCGATGGCGAGACCGATCGGCGCAACGAGAACGACGACGGCAATGACCATGCCGAGCGTGACGCGACCACCATAAAGAATGCGGGAAAGAATGTCGCGACCCAGCTCATCCGTGCCGAACCAGTGCTCGGCACTCGGGAAGGCAAGGCGGTTGCCGAGGTTCTGCGCGGCCGGATCGTAAGGCGCGATGAACGGCGCCAGCAGCGACAGCGCAATGAAGATGATGATGATCGTGAGACCGACCACCGCCAGCGGATTGGACTTGAGGTTCAGCCAGATGCGGTACCGGTTTCCCCAGGCAGCCTGCCTGCGGGAATGCGGCGTCTCATCCAGAGCCCAGTTTCTGAAAGTTGCTAACATCATCGAACGCGGGGATCCATTACTCGGTAAAGTACGTCTGCGAGCAGGTTGAGGCCGACATAGATCAGGCCGATCAACAGGGTCGCTCCGACGACAGGGTTCATGTCCGCGTTCATGAGCGAGACGGTGAGATATTGGCCAAGGCCCGGCCAGCTGAAGACGGTTTCCGTCACCACGGCACCTTCCAGAAGGCCGGCATAGGTGAGTGCGAGAACCGTGACGAGCTGTACGGCAACCGTCGGGAAGGCGTGCCCCCAGATAACGGTCATTGCCGAAAGCCCCTTGGCACGGGCGGTAATGACATATTCGCCCTTCAGCGCATCGATCATGAAGGCGCGTGTCATGCGGGTGATATAGGCCATGCTGAAATAGGCAAGGATGCAGACGGGCTGCACCATGTGGGCGATGGCGTCGTAAAACGCGTCCCAGTCGCCGGCAAGCAGCGTATCGACCGTCATCAGGCCCGTGACCGGCGAGATCATGCCGTCATAGATGATGTCCTGCCTGCCCGGTCCGGGTGCGACGCCAAGCGTGGCGTAAAATACCAGCAGCGAAATCAGCGCCAGCATGAAGACGGGCACGGAATGACCGGCAAGGCAGACGACGCGGATGATCTGGTCCGTCAACTTACCCTGCTTCACGGCGGCCCATACGCCGAGCGGAATGCCGATCAGCGCAGCGAGAATGAGTGCTGCCGTAGCAAGCTCGAAGGTGGCGGGGAAAACGCGCTTGATATCGATCCAGACCGGGTTGCGGGTCAGGATGGAATTGCCGAAATCACCGTGCAGCACCTGCGACACATAGTGGAAAAACTGAACGACCAGTGGCTGGTCCAGGCCCATTTCGGCCCGAACCCGCACAATGACGTCTTCAGGCGCGTTGTCGCCGACTGCCGCAATGACGGGATCGACAGGCATGACGCGCCCGATCAGGAAGGTGATGACCATCAACCCGAACAGCGTCAGAATGACGCTGCTCAGTGTCGACGATATGCTTTTGACGCGCTTGTTCAATGTTACGCTTTCTTAGCATCGTGGTAGGAATTGCCCTCGGAGAGAACGCCGAGTTCAAAGCCGGAAACGCCCTTGCGGAACGCGGCCGTCTTCGTCGTCTGGAACATGAAGACGAAGGGGCTGTTTTCCATGTGCTCGCGCTGCAGCGCTTCATAAAGCTCGATGCGCTTTGCCGGGTCCTTCTCGTCACGGGCGGCTTCTGCCTTCGCGGCAAAGTCGTCGTTCTTGAAGCGCGAACGCCACAGGAAGGGCTTGGACTTGGCGTCGTCGCCATTGTCCTTGTTGATGTTGAAGACATCGGCATTGGAATGCGGATCGAAGTAATCCGTGCCCCAGGCGGAAAGCGCCATCTGGTGTTCGCGGCCGCGCATCTTGGTCAGAACCTGACGGTTCTCGGCAGATTGCAGACGCACCTTGATGCCGATATCGGCAAGATTTGCCTGGATGGCCTGCGCCAGATCCGGGTAAGGCTGGGCGGAATAGTGATCCATGGTGATTTCGAAACCGTCGGCAAGACCGGCTTCCGCCATCAGCGCCTTGGCCTTTTCGACATCGCGCTGGTACGGCGTGTCGTTGACGGCGCCGGGGAAACCTTCCGGCTCGAAGCTCTGGTGAACCTTGTGCGTCAGCGGCACAATGTTTTCCTGCATGCCCTTGTAGTCCAGCGCCCATTTGATGGCCTGCCAGACCTGTGGCTTGGCAAGGTTCTCATTGCCCTGATTAAGCGAGATCAGCACCAGCGAGGCGATGCTCTTGCGCTGCAACTCGATGTTGGCGTCGTTCTGGACGGTACGCAGCTGTTCCGAGGTCAGGTCGCGGGCAATGTCGATATCGCCCTTCTGCAACATCAGAAGCTGGGAAGACGGATCGGTGACATGGCGCAGGATGACGCGCTTGATGTTACCCCTGTAGGGGCCATTCGGGTTGACGGTGAGCGCTACGCTCTCGCTCGGCTTCCAGGCCTGCAACATGAAATCGCCGGAACCGGCGCTGTTTTTCTGCAGCCAGCCATTGCCGAGGTCTTCGCCCGAGGCATTTGCCAGCACGGCCTTCTTTTCAACGATCGCGCCGATATTGGCGGAGAGGCAATAGAGCAGGAACGAGATTGCGGTCGGCTTTGCCGTCGTCAGCTTCACCGTCTTTTCGTCGGCGGCAACGATGGTCGTTTCGGCATTGTCAGGCGTGAAGCCGAACTGGCCGATGATGAAGGCCGGGCTCTTGTTCATTTTGATGGCGCGCTGCAGAGAAAAGGCCACGTCTTCCGCGGTCACTTTCGCACCGCTCGAGAAGGTCGCATCTTCACCGATCACAAAGGTGAAAACCTTGCTTTCCGCATCGGCTTCCCAGGACTTCGCGATGACCGGATCGACCTTGGTGGAATCTTCACGGTTCGCCCGCACCAGCTTCTGGTACATGTTGGACATGATTTCACCGCCGACGGCTTCGAAACCCTCATGCGGATCAAGGCTCGTCATGTTGTCCAGCTGCTGCGCGACCACCAGAATATCCTTGGGCGTCGCAGCAAATGCCGGAATGTGCGCATAGGACAGGAACGGTACGGCAGCGCCGGCAATCAGCAGGTTGCGTCTTGAAATCATCGAAAATCCCCTTTCGGACCTTATTTTTCGGAAACGGTATGGGTTCGCCCCAATCCAGTCATTTTTTTTATGTTTTCCCGCGATTACCACGAGCAAACGAGGCGCGACCAATTCCAAATTTGGCAGAGCCTATGCACGGATTGCATTTGCTCCGACCTTGACCTTTCCTCTACCAATTCTCAAAAGTCTGACGACCGCGCGCCCGCGCCCCGCCCGTATCCAAAGGTGAATGACCATGACCGATGAAAAAACCGTACCCGTCTTCGACGGCCACAACGACGTGCTTCTGCGGTTATGGCGATCGGGCAATGCCTCTCCCGAAACGCTTCTCATCGAGGGTGATACGGTCGGCCACATCGACCTGCCGCGCGCCAGGAAGGGCGGGTTGGCCGGTGGCCTCTGCGCCATCTACGTCCCCTCGCCCAGCATGGAGAAGGACGCGAACGGCGACTTCACGACACCGGCTGAAGCGGACGCGCTGAAGGCGACGCTTGGCATGGCGGCCCTCCTGTTCCGCGCCGAGAAACAATCAGGCGGTGCGCTGAAAGTCTGCCGCACGGCCGCCGAGATCCGCAGCGCGATGGCAGAGGGCGCCTTTGCCTCCGTCTTCCATATCGAGGGCGCAGAAGCGATCGGCGCCGATCTGGATGCGCTGCATGTTCTCCACGAGGCTGGCCTTCGCACGCTCGGACCGGTCTGGAGCCGCCCGAACATCTTCGCCTACGGCGTTCCCTTCCGCTTCCCGTCGACACCGGATATCGGCCCCGGCCTCACCGATGCCGGAAAACGGCTGGTAAAGACCTGCAACGAATTGAAGATCATGGTCGACCTGTCGCACATGAACGAACAGGGTTTCTGGGACATCGCGAAGATTTCGGACGCACCGCTGGTGGCGTCCCATTCCAACACCTATGCGCTGTGCAACCACAGCCGCAACCTGACGGACCGCCAGCTGGACGCGATCCGCGACACAGGCGGTCTTGCCGGCATCAATTTCGGCGTTCTGTTCCTGCGACAGGACGGCGTGAAGAACCCGGCTACCGATCTTGGCGAACTGGTCCGCCATGTCGACTATATCGTCAACCGCATCGGCATCGATCACGTCGCACTCGGCTCGGATTTCGACGGCACCACCATTCCAGCAGCCATGAAGGATGCGGCCGATCTGCAATTGCTGGTCACAGCCCTGCGCAACGGCGGTTATGACGACGCCGCACTCGCCAAGATCTGCTATGGCAACTGGGTACGCGTGCTGGAGAAAACGTGGGGCGCGTAACGCGCCCCGACTTTGGCATTCTCCCCGGACTTCCGTGCCGGAGACATGAAGCGGCAGGCCTCAGGCCTTTGCCGCTTTCTTTTTGCCCGTGGACCGAAACGCCAGCAGGCCTGCGACCAGACCAGCAATGGCCCATTTGATCGGCAGTACATCCGCCGTCTCGCTACGGATCGGCAGAACGGTCACTGTTCCCGGACGCGATTCATATCCGGCCTGCCCGCCGGCCTTCGCATCAGCGATCTGCTGCGGCGAGACAACCCATTCGGCGCCCCGCATCTTGTCATAAGCCATGTAGCCGCCGCCCACCAAAAGGGCTGCGATCAGCGAAATTACTATTCTTGTAGGCATGTTCATTTTGCATTTCCTTAAATTGAAAGAAGCGTTTAATCACATCAAACATCGCCTCCAAGCAATCGGAACGTTTAATTCACGGAGTTTTTGATCTAAAATTTGAACATCGCTCTTTTTGGTTGCATTTTTCATTTTAACGGCGAAAATCTCATTGGTTTGTCGCCAAACTTCACATCGACACGTCACGCATTTCTGCTAAGCAAATTTCCTCAACCGAAACGAATTAGCGACACAATCCTGTGGTTCGCCAACCAAGGGACTGGCGCTGGAAAAAGCAAATGGCAGACAAGAGCGAAATTATACAGACCGATATTACCGAATCCCCGGTTGAAAGCTTCTTTGCCAGAAACCGGCCCTATCTGACGGCCATCGCCATTACGCTCATCTTCGTGATGATGACGTTTGCGATTTACCGCCTCACATCCGAAGTGCGATACGATGATGTGATCGCAGCCCTTCTGGACACTTCGCTTCCGGCCATTCTTCTTGCAATGGTCTTTACGGCGCTGAGCTTCCTGTCGCTGATTTTCTATGACGCCAACGCGATCGAATATGTCGGAAAAAAGGTGCGCTTCCCGTCCATGGCGGCCACCGCTTTTGCCGCTTACGCCATCGGCAACACTGCTGGATTTGGCCCCTTGAGCGGCGGCGCCATACGCTTTCGCGCCTATTCCAGGCTGGGACTTTCGCCGGGTGACATCGCCCGTGTCATCGCCTTCGTCACGCTGTCCTTCGGGCTGGGGCTTTTGTCTGTCAGCGCCCTTTCGACCTTCATCGTCGCACCACGCATCGCGGCCATCATCGGTCTCGACCCGACTGTTCTAAGGGGCGGAGCGCTCGCCGTCATTGCCGTTCTCGTTACCACCGCCTACGTCGGCCGCAACGGCAAGGCGATCCGGCTCGGCAAATGGCGACTGCGCCTTCCCGACAGCCGCACCTCCTCGCGCCAGTTCCTCGTCTCCGCCTTTGATATCGCCGCCTCCGCCTCCGTGCTTTACGTGCTCCTGCCCGAGACGCATCTCGGCTGGCCGACATTCTTCGCGATCTATGCCACCGCCGTTGGCCTTGGCGTTCTCAGCCACGTTCCCGCCGGTCTCGGTGTGTTCGAAACGGTCATGGTAGCCGGGCTCGGCAACGCGATCAGCGTCGATCAGCTGCTCGGAAGCCTCGTTCTTTATCGCGTCATCTATCACGTCCTGCCGCTGGTTGTTGCCATTCTGGTGATGATCGTTTCCGAAATGAAGCAGTTCGCGGCCAAGCCGGTGGTCTCCGATATCAGCCAGCTTGCCGTGCGGCTGGCGCCACCGCTGCTCTCCACCTTCGCGATCATTCTCGGCACCATGCTGATCTTTTCGAGCGTGACGCCGACGCCCGGCAGCAATCTGGATTTCCTGTCGAATTTCGTGCCACTGCCGATCATCGAGGCGGCGCACTTTCTGACGAGCATTCTCGGCCTTGGCCTCGTTGTCGCCTCCCGCGGCCTCGGGCAGCGGCTGGATGGGGCGTGGTGGATTGCCCTTGTCGCCGCATCGCTGGCGCTCATCCTGTCGCTGGTGAAGGCGATCGCCGTTTTCGAAGCAATCTTCCTCGGCATCTTCATCGCGGCGCTCGCCCTAAATATGCGCAGCTTCAATCGTCATGCCTCGCTGGTCAAACAGGCGCTGGGACCGAGCTGGCTCGCCGCTATGGCCGTCATCATCGCCGGCGCGGCAACGATCCTTCTGTTCGTCTACCGTGACACCGATTACAGCCACACATTGTGGTGGGAATTCGAGTTCTCCGAAGAAGCACCGCGCGGTCTGCGCGCCCTTCTCGGCCTGGTGCTCGCTTCATCGACCATTGCAATTTTCAGCCTGATGCGGCCGGTCACCTTCAAGCCGGATTCCATCCAGCCGGAAGACGTTGAACGTGCAACCGACATCGTCATGCAGCAGGATTCGGCCGATGCCAATCTGGTGCGCATGGGCGACAAGCATGTGATGTTCTCGGAAAGCGGCAGCGCCTTCATCATGTACGGCATTCAGGGCCGATCATGGATAGCCTTCGCCGACCCCGTCGGCAACGAGGAGGATTTTCCCGATCTGGTCTGGCAATTCGTGGAATCCGCCCGTTCGGCGGGTGCGCGCGCCGCCTTCTACCAGATTTCGCCCTTCCTCCTGTCCCATTGCGCCGATGCGGGCCTGCGTGCCTTCAAGCTTGGCGAACTGGCGCTGGTCGATCTTACCGCATTCGAATTGAAGGGCGGCAAGCTCGCGACCCTTCGCCAGTCACTGAGCCGCGGCGCCCGCGACGGGCTGACCTTCGAAGTTGTCGAGCAATCGCATGTTGCCGATATTCTGGATGATCTCAAGCAGGTCTCGGATGGCTGGCTCACCCACCACAATACAAGGGAAAAGCGATTTTCTCTCGGTGCGTTCGAGCCCAACTACATTCTCTCCCAGCCCGTCGCCGTGCTGCGCAAGGATGGCAAGATCACCGCCTTCGCCAATCTGATGGTGACGGACACGAAAAAGGAAGCCACCGTCGATCTCATGCGCTTTTCACCGGATGCACCGCGCGGCTCGATGGATTTCCTCTTCGTCAGCATCATGCAGCATCTACGCGAGGCGGGATATGAAAGCTTCAATCTCGGCATGGCACCCATGTCCGGCATGTCGAAGCGCGATGCGGCACCGGTCTGGGACCGCATTGGCAGCACGCTTTTCGAACATGGCGAACGTTTCTACAACTTTAAGGGCCTTCGTGCGTTCAAGACGAAGTTCCACCCGAAATGGGAACCGCGTTACCTCGCCGTACAGAATGGCGCAGACGCCGCTCTGGCGCTGATGGACGCGACGGTTCTGATCAGTGGCGGTGTCAGAGGAGTGATCGGAAAATGAGAAAATACAGCATGCTGAAGGCAGCCCTTGCCGCCTCCGCCCTGTTCCTCTCCCCGTTGTTTGCTTCCAGCGCCGCCTTTTCGCAGGACAAACCAGCCTATGACACCGGCATGATCCCCGCCGAGCACATCATGGTGCCGGATGGCGAAATTCTCGCCAGCGTCTTCCTGATTTCCGATGCGGACGGATGGACCGGCACCGACGAAGAACGCGCCAAAGCACTGGTGGAAAAGGGTGCCGCGGTGGTCGGCATCGATTTCAAGGAATATCTGAAGGCACTCGAGGCCGATGATGACGAGTGTATCTATATGATCTCGGACATCGAGTCGCTGTCGCAGCAGATCCAGCGCACCGCCGGGACGGCCAGCTATCGCCAGCCTATCCTCACCGGCATCGGCAAGGGCGGAACGCTGGCGCTCGCCATGATCGCGCAAAGCCCGGTCTCCACCGTTCAGGAAGCCATCGCGGTCGACCCCAAGGCTGGCCTGCCGCTTGAGAAGATACTCTGCACCCCCGCCACCAAGGACAAGGTGGACGGTGAAACGGTTTATGGCCTGACCGATGGCCCGCTGCCAGCTCCTGTCAGCGTGCTGTTCACGCCCGATGCGGATCAGAAGGGCCGCGACCACGTTAACGCCCTGGTGAAGCTTCATCCCGATATCGAAGTGACTGATGTGACAGGCAAGGCGGATGAGATTTTGTCCCAGACCCTGTCCGACAAGGTCGATGCGGCGGGCGACACCAGCAGCCCGCTAGGCCTGCCGATCACGGTCCTCGAAACGAGCCCGGCGATGGACACCATGGCGGTGATCTATTCCGGTGACGGCGGCTGGCGCGATCTGGACGAGGAAGTCGGCGGCGCGCTGCAAAAGCAGGGGATACCTGTGATCGGCGTCGATGCCCTGCGTTACTTCTGGAAAGAAAAACAACCGCAGGAAGTGGCCAATGACCTTGCGCGCATCATCGACACCTACCGCAAGGAATGGAAGGTTCGAAACGTCGTGCTGATCGGCTATTCCTTTGGCGCCGATATCATTCCCGCGACCTATAATCTCCTGCCTGAACGCGCGAAATCGCATGTCGTGCAGCTGACGCTGCTTGGACTTTCGACCGAAGTCGATTTCGAGATTTCCGTCCAGGGCTGGCTCGGCGTTGCCGGCGAAGGCAAGGGCGGCAAGACCATCGACGACATCGTCAAGATCGATCCGAAGCTGGTGCAATGCGTCTATGGCACGGAGGAAGAGGATGAAGATCCCTGCCCCGGCCTGAAGGCAAAGGGCGTGGAGACGGTCGGCATCGAAGGTGGCCACCATTTCGATGAGGACTATGAGGGGCTTGCCAAGCGCATCGTGACCTCCCTGAAAACCCGGCTACCGAAATAGGCTGTCGCAACCTCTGCGGCTTCGGGAGAATTCCCGAAGCCCGTACTTCCATCAGAATTCAATCACCCGAAGCGCCGCCGGCAGGATGCCGGCTCCCCGACTTGCCGATCTCGGCTCGCAAACCTTCCTTGAAGGTTCCACGCATCACGGCCATACTTGCGGAATCGATTAAACTATTATTCAAAAGAAATATGCTGGCGGCGGATATCCATGGCATTTCCGCAACCATGCTTCTGTTGATTGCCAATCATAGATTTTATATTTCCCGACCGGTTCAGGGGCCGCCGCATGCTCGCACGAAAGACCAAAACTCCAGTTCTCGTGGAACGCATCGACCAGTTCGTCGGTCGGGTCAGGGAGGCGATGAAAAGCAGCGAGGCGTTGCGAAACAAAAAAATCCGCGATCTTTGGGACGCAGAGGTCCGCTACCATTTCGACAATGGCCGCACGGAAAAGACGCTCGAACTTTACATCATGAAATATCGCTATGCCCTGAAGGCCGAATTTGGAGCAAAGAGCACCCCGCTTGCCATCTGCAACATGAAAAAGCTGCGGGAGCGGCTGAAGACCTATATAGAGCGGGCCGACTATCCGAAAACCGGCGTGGCGACCTCCATTGTCGAAAAGATCGAACGGGCGGAGTTCAACACCGCCGGCCGCAAGCCGACAGTGCTTTTGCGGATCGCGGATTTTATTGCAGCGATGAACGGCCTGGGCTCGAAAGAAGAGATGCAGGCCTTGTGGGACGCCGAAATCGCCGTCATGAAGGGCCGCGCCCAGACGACGATCATTTCCTACATCACCAAATATCGTAACGCCATCCGCGAAGCCTTCGGTGACGACCATCCGATGCTGAAGATCGCCACCGGCGATGCAGCGATGTACGACGATGCGCGCCGGGTCAAGATGGAGAAGATCGCCAACAAGCACGGCGCGCTGATCACGTTCGAAAATTACCGGCAGGTTCTGAAGATTTGCGAGGATTGTCTCAAGTCCAACGATCCGCTGATGATCGGCATCGGCCTGATCGGCATGACGGGGCGACGCCCCTACGAGGTCTTTACGCAGGCCGAGTTTTCACCCGCCCCCTATGGCAAGGGCGTTTCCAAATGGAGCATCCTGTTTAACGGCCAAGCCAAGACGAAGCAGGGCGAAGGAACGAAATTCGGGATTACCTACGAGATCCCGGTCCTTGCACGCTCCGCAACCATCCTGTCCGCCTACCAGCGCCTGCGCGAAAGCGGGCAGGGAAAATTGTGGCACGGCATGTCGATCGACGATTTTTCATCGGAAACCCGCCTGCTGCTTCGGGACACGGTTTTTAATCTGTTCGAGGATTTCTGGCCGAAGGAAGAACTGCCCAAGCCCTATGGCTTGCGGCACCTTTATGCGGAGGTGGCGTATCACAATTTCGCGCCGCCCCATGTCACCAAAAACAGCTATTTCGCGGCCATCCTCGGACACAACAATAACGACCTCGAAACCTCGCTGTCCTACATGACCTACACGCTGCCGGAAGACCGCGACGATGCATTGGCGCGAGCCAAACGCACGAATGAGCGCACATTGTTGCAGATGGCGACCATCGCCCCCGTCTCCCGCAAGAACCCGTAGCGGTACCCTGAACTGCCCTAGAAAAAGCCTCTAATACGGCCTTGCCTCAGGATAGCGCTGAACACGCTGCCAGCGGTATTTTCGCATGTCTGTCCCAACAGCCCGGACAAATGTGCCGCCCTCAGCTTTTGCCAAGTCTTCCCCCTTTGTCTGCCGGCGTGGTGTTGGCGTTGGCGCTTGGGGCCGCTTCTGCCTGCACGCGATCTGAACGCAGCCACGCACCAAACAATCAATATAAATCTCAACTAATTTAATAATACAAAATATTTATCCTAAATATTACTTTTAATTATACAGCTACGCGCAAGACTATACTGCAATTATCCGCTTCATAACTGGTTCACGCACAGATTTTGCCATAGTTTTTTCGGAGACACATGGTGCTGCCCGCATATACGACTTACGCTCTTTACAATCGTGATATGGAATTGTCGCTGAAACGCGTCGCGAACGACCCCGTCGTATCGCGGGACGCCAAATATTATGCGGATAATATCGGCAAGGTCAAAAACCTCGATGCGTTCCTGAAGGACTTCCGGCTCTATTCCTACGCCATGAAGGCACATGGACTGGAGGAAATGATCTATGCCACCGCCTTCATGAAGAAGGTGCTGGAAAGCAATCTCAACGATCCGAACAGCTTCGCCAACAAACTCAAGGATACGCGATACCGCGACTTCGCTGCCTCTTTCGATTTCGGCACGATCAAAGCGGAAAAATCGGTTCAGACAAAATCCCAGCAGGACCGGTTGATTGCCACCTATCACGCTACGATCGAACAGGAAGGCGCCGAATTAAAGGAAGAGACCCGTTTTTACAACATTGCCATCGAGAAGGTCGGGCATGTCGACGATATCTTCAAGAACACGCGGCTTCGGGATTATATCTTCAAATCCTTCGGCATCGACCCCGAGACCTTCAGCTACAAGCACGTCAAAAACGTTCTGACGAGCGATATCAGCAATGCCGATAGCTACATCAACAAGACCTACAAGTCATTGATCCCGGAGTGGAAGGCAAAGGCGGCCGATCTGCGCATAGAACGTGCAGGCGTCGCGTCCACCGACAAACCGGCGCTCGCAAAGATCGACTACCTGATCAGCCAATATAACAAGCGTATCAACGATGCCAACAAACTGTTCGAGATGGCGGCCGCGTTTAATTTCCGGGACGACGGCCGCGTAGATGACGGCATGCAGGCGCAGACGGCTGCGCAGAGGCGACTGATTAACGAAACCTACGTTCTTTCAAATCCCCGCCTGACGCAGGCCGGAGCTGTTCTCAACCGCGAGTATTTCGCGGACAAGATGAAAACCATCACCGAGGCCAGCCAGATGACGCAGTTTGCGCGCCTGAGAACGATGCTCATCGTCAGCTTCAATCTGACGGACAATGATGAGACGGACAAGAAAATCGGCTGGGCCGTCTTGCAGGATCCGAATGATCCGAAAAGCCCTATCCACAAGGAGAAGGACAAAGGTCTTGTCGATCTGGCACGCGCCTTCAATTTCGGTGCGGATGGCAAGATCAAGACCGGCAAGGTCGCGCAGACCGCCGAACAGCTCAACACCATGATGAACCTCTACTTCAGCCGTTACGATGACAAGGACGAAGCAGCGGACGAAAAGGCAATCAAGAACTACCAGCGCTATATCGGCCTGACGAAAAATCTCGAGGATTTTCTGTCGAACGCGCAGGGCGCGGTCATCATTCGAAACTTCGCCCTGAAGGCCTTCGATATTACCGCTGAAGAAGCCTCGTCCTTCACGCTGAAACGGGTATTTACCAGCGATCTGTCAGACCCGAAAAGTTACGTTTACACTTTGAAAGACGAGCGTTTCGTGCGGCTGGCCAAGGCTTTCAACTTTGATGCCGAGGGCAAAATCGGCTCACCCCGGCTCGCCCAGTCGGAAAACGAGATCACCCGAATATCGCGAAATTATCTGAAGGAAGTTACCCGTTGGGACAAGGACAAAAAGGTCAGGGAGAAAGGTGAAAAGGAGGTCACCTACTATCGCCAGAAAATGGAAACGATTGAAACCGTCGATCAATTGCTCTCCGACCGCCGCCTTCTCGATTTTATGCTGATTGCGCAGCGTATCGACCCCAAAACGGTCACCACCGACTACCTCAAGAAGATCTTCAAGTCCGACCTCAAGGACCCAAAAAGCTTCGCCAATACCGAAAAAGATGCCCGCTTCCGCGCACTTGCCGGCTCCTTCAATTTCGACGCCAAGGGGAATATCGTCGCGAAAGCCGGCCAGAGCGTGCAGAACACCCGCAGCCTCATGGAAACACGCGACAAATATGTTCGGCAGACGCTGGAACAGCGGGTCGGCGAAGAAAATTCCGGCGTTCGCCTTGCGCTCTATTTCAAGCGCATGGCTGCCAGCATTTCCAATCCCTACGACATACTCGCCGATAATGCGCTTGCGGAGTTCACCCGCACCGCCCTTGGAATTCCCGCAGAAACCGCAAACTCCAAGGTGGATGCGCAGGCAAAGATGATCGAGAAGAAGCTGAAGATAAAGGACCTGCAGGACCCCAAGAAGGTCGAAAAACTGGTCAATCGCTTTTTGCTGACATTCGAAGCGAACAACGCAACGTCGGATCCGCGTCTCGCTCTATTCGGCAGCGGCAGCACGTCCATCAGCGGCAATACACTCGCGACGTTGGGGCAACTCCGCAGCCGCCGCAGAGGTTAGACCATCCATAAGTGCTGGCCGCAGGCTTTGCCCTGCGGCCAGCATCATCTTAGTCAAACCCGCCCGTCGCCTGAAGTGCGGTAGAGCAGGGTCAATACGGTCAAAGCCAGCCCGACCAGCGCGACCGAGCCGAAAATGTAGAAGTTCCACTCCGGAGCCAGGCCCCGTTGCAGCACGAGACCGCCGATCATCGGACCGGCGATGCCGCCCAGCCGCCCGACGGCCAGGGAAAAGCCAAGACCCGTACCGCGAATATGGACAGGATAAAGCCGCCCGACCAGAACGTTGGCAAGAATCTGGGTTCCAATCGTTCCCGCACCCGCAAGGGCAACGAAGAGATAGAGCAACGGCCCCTTGTTTACCGTCAACGCCCAGATCGAGGCCGCGCCAATGGCAAACAGGACGGCCACAACCACCTTGACGTTACCCTTGTCGGCGAAACGCCCGCCGATGAGAATGCCAATTGCGGCTCCGACATTGAGCATGATGGAAAAACTGAGCGCCGAACTGATGTCGTAGCCCATCTTGTTCATGATGGTGGGCAGCCAGTTGACCATGCCGAAGGTCAGCAGAAGCGAGCAAAAGTGAATGCCCCAGGCATTCAGCGTCGAAAGCAGCCGGCCTTCCGAGAAGAGGGCGCCCACGCCGCCCTTTTGGATCTTGGCATGCGGCGTAATGCGTTGCAGGCCGTAAGTGTCGCAAATCCCGTCTGCCTCTGCCTGCCGGCCCTTGCTTGCCAGCCATTCCGGCGATTCCGGCAGGAACCGCATGAAGATCGGCAGAAGAATAAGCGGCAGGCCGCCGATCAGCATCAGTGGCCTCCAGCCATAGCTCTCCAGAAGCAAAATACCCATGAGGCCGGAAATGATGCCGCCGATAAGATAACCGAGGAACGACAGGGAGTTTGCCTGTGCCCTGCGCTTGGGCGGCGAGAATTCCAGCACGAGCGCGGTAACCGTCGGCAGGAGCGCGCCAAGGCCGAGACCGGCGAAGAAGCGCGTGATTTCGAAAGCAAGAAAGTTCGGCGTCATGGCCGAGGCAATCATCATCGCTGAAAATCCGGCAAGGCTGATGAGAACGACCTTCCGGCGGCCGATACGGTCCGCCATGGTGCCGGCAAACAGCGCGCCGAGCAGCATGCCCACCAGCGTCAAGGCGGCAGCCCGCCCGACCATGGCCGGATTGAGCGCCCATGCGCCTTCTTTCAGCAACGCCGGTGCAACCGCGCCGTAAACGACCAGATCGTAACCGTCGAACATGATCATCAGGCCGCATGTCGCGATGACGCCAGCCGGGTTCTTCGTCCGCACCGAGGCGGCGCTCATATAGTTCGTGGACATATTCCTCCCTTTCACGCATGAACGCGCCACCCGGAATGGATCGACGTCTTCCCGTTCCTGCGATTGCTCCCTGGGTGCCCGGCTTGCTCCACCCTGATGTGCGTCTCGCTCCTGTCAAGACACATATCGCCGGTATCACCCGCTTTCGATTAAATGTTGCGTTTGCAAAAATTGCAATTGAAATATTAACAATTGCCAACAGCCATTGCAGGCGTGGATTTCAGTCGCCTTCCAGCCCCGAAATCCTCGACAAAGTCGGCGTCCAGCTCAAAATACGAATGCGGTTATAGACGCCGTGAATGACAAAAGGGTCGGCGTCGCTAAAAGCCATGACGTCCTCGATACAGCGGGCTTCAGCAATGATGAGGGCCGCGGCAGACCCTCCGCTTTCCGCCTGCATCGGGCCGGATGCGAGAATTCTGAATCCTTCCGGCACGCCATCTTCGTTGCGCAAATGAGCCTTGTGGGCACTGATCTGCGCCAACCTTTGCTCAGCGGCAGCGGGATCACTTTCCGCAAAACGCACATAGAGCCGGGGACGGTCGCTACCGCGGGTCATCGGGCGAGCACGAAATCGTGGTCCACCGACCAGAACCAGCCGTTGGCGAACCCCAGCTCCTGCGCCCTCTTCGCATCCTCCACCCGCTGAAAATCGGCCAGCAGGCTTTCCTTCACACCGAAAACTGCATCCGAACGAATGTAAGGATCATCAGGGTCGAAAATATGCGTGACGAGCGTGGTGAAGCCTTCTGCCGAAACGATGTAGTGCAGATGCGCTGGCCGGTAGGGATGGCGCCCCATTGCCCTCAGAAGCTGCCCGACAGGGCCATCATCCGGTATCGGGTAATATTTCGGCTTCGCCGCCCGGAACCAGTAGCGTCCGTCCTCACCGGTGACGAATACGCCACGCAGGTTGAAATCGGGCTGAATGCCCTTCTGCTGCACGTCGTAGAAACCTTCGTCATTGGCCTGCCAGACGTCAATGCGGGCGCCTGCGACCGGCATTCCGTCGGTGTCGAGAATGCGGCCGGTTACCAGCATGTCCTCGCCCTTGCCGTCGAGGCAGATATTGGCGCCCATCGGCATCTCAGGCGCATCGGCCACATGAAAAGGCCCGAGAACGGTGGATTCCGACGCGCCGCTCGGCTTGCGGTGGTTGATCGCGTCGACTAGCATGGAAACGCCGAGAATATCGGAAAAAAGGATCCACTCCTGCCGCCATTCATTGCAGATCTGGCCGACCTCGGTCAGAAAATGGATTGCCTTCATCCATTCCTCTTCAGTCGGCTCAATCTCTTTCACCGCCTCGTGAAGCTTGCGGGTGACGACCGCCATGATCTCCTTGAGACGCGGATCCTCACAATCGCGCATACGGGCGATCACGGTTTCGGCCGAACGTTCCTCGACGAAATAGCCGTCATCACCGGTCGTTTTCATGTCCATAATGTCCTCCTCCCATCATTGCCGCTCCCTGCTTGCCGGATCACTCCGGCCTTGCGCCCTCGAAGGCGCGTTGCAACAGGGCGCGGATCGCGGTTTTTTCAACTGGCCGCGGGCACCAGTAAGGATTGGCGGTCGCAAGCTCGGCCATAGCGTCGAGATCTTCCCCGCCAACACCGAGTGCTGCAAGGCTTGCCGGCGCGCCGAGCCGGGCGGCAAAATCGTAAAGACCCGTCCCTGCCCTGCCACCGACAAGTGCGGCCAGCGGCGCAAGCTGATCCGGCACCGCCTGTTCCACATAAGCGATGGTGTGCGGCAGAAGCACCGCATGGGTTTCCGCATGCGGCAGGTCCAGACTGCCGCCCAGCGTATGGCAAAGCTTGTGATGCAGCGACATGCCAACAGCGCCAAGCACCGTGCCACACAGCCACGCGCCGTAAAGTGCCGTTTCGCGCGCCTTGGTATCTTGCGGCTCCATCCTCACACCGGGAAGCGCCTCAATCATCGCCCGCAACCCTTCCACCGCCATCATACTGGCGATCGGATTGCGATCCCGAGCATAAAGCGCCTCTGCCGCATGGGCCATGGCGTTTAGCCCGCTGGTCATGCTGATACCAACCGGTAATCCAAGTGTCAGCTCGGCGTCGTAAATCACCACTTCCGGCAGGATTTCCGGACCGCGCAGGGTGGTCTTCACGCCATTTTCCGTCTGGCCAAGAATGGGCGTCACCTCAGAGCCGGCATAGGTCGTTGGAATGACGATCTGGGGCGCATCGGTGCGCAAGGCAATGGCCTTGCCAAGACCGGTGGTAGAGCCGCCGCCGAGCGACACGACGCAATCGGCACCGGCAGCGCGATAGGCCTCGACCGCCCGTTTCGTCACCTCGACCGGCGTGTGCATGGCCGCATCGGAAAAAACACCGGCAGCCAATGGGCCAAGCCGGGCGGCCAAAGCCTCCGCATCGCCCTTTTGATGGGGTGTGGAAAGCACCAACGCCCGTGATAGCCCGAGGCGACGGATTTCCTCCGCCACCCCCACGGAGCTACCCGTGCCAAAGACGATGCGGGCCGGGGCCGTCGTATAGACGAACGGCTGCATGGCTCAGGCTCCGTCGAGCTTGAACAGGCGGCGCGCATTGGTGCGGCCGATCTTTACCCGGTCGGCCTCGGCAATGCTCGTCGCATTGAACCAGTCGGAGGCGTGATCGATGTTCTCGAAGGGCCAGTCGGTGGAGAACAGGATGCGGTCGGCACCGATTTCCAGAATGGCATCGATCAGGGTCTGGGTGCGGAAATTGCCAGAGGTGGTGATGTGGAAATTCTCGTTGAAATAATCCATGAAACGGCGCTTGGCCGGATAGCGCGGCGGCAGCTTCACCCAGGCATTGCGGTGGTCGATGCGCCACATCATGTAGGGCAGGCCCTCGCCCATATGGCCAAGAATGATGTTGAGGCGCGGATGCTCGTCGAACAGGCCTGATGCCATGAGGCGCAGCGCGTGAACCGCCGTTTCCTGCGCAAACGCCCAGGTGGGGCCAAGCAGCCAGGGGTGGCCGTCATAGATGCGGGAATCCTGCGGCAGCGGATTGCGCGGATGCAGATAGAAAGGCACATCAAGCTTTTCCACCTCGCCCCAGAATGGACGATATTGCGGCAGGTCGTAATAAAGCGGTGTCTGGCCATCGCCCTCCTGGCTGAAGCCATTGACGAGTGCGCCGACGAAACCGAGATCGTTGACGCAGCGCTGAAGCTCCTCGGTCGCCGTATCCGGGTCCTGCAACGGCAGGGCTGCGAAGGCGAGGAAGCGGTCCGGCCGCTTGGCGCATTCTTCAGCCAGGACGTCATTGGCGCGGCGCGCAATCTCGATCGCCTTCTTCTTGTCGGGAATAGCCTGCACCGCCGGCGCATTCAACGACAGGATCATGGTTTCGATGCCATGCGCATCCATCAGCTTCAGGCGCGTATCCTGAATGTCGAGCAGGCGATGCTGCAGTTCCTTCCAGTAATCACCGGGCACGAACCCGGCCGAATCCTGAAGTGTTTCCGGGATTGCGAAATGCTCTTCGAGAGCGACCTTGCCTTGCATGTTATTTCCTCCGAAAATCGCTGTTCAGTTGCCGCCACGCGTGCGGTCAATATTGGCCCTTGGGTTCCAGGCCGAGCATGCTCTGGCCGATCATGGTGCCCACGGCATCCCAGTTCATGCTGATATGGCGGCCCACCGCATTCGCATCCCGCCAGGCCCGCTGGACCGGATTGGAAAGATCGAGCCCGACACCGCCGGTGGAATCGTTGAGTGCCTGCACGGCGCGCAGCGCCAGAGAGACCGAAAAGGACTGGCCGCGACGGCTCAATAGCCGGTCGTCCACCGAAAATTCCGCCCGCCCTTCAAGCCTTGCCTGTGAGAGTGCCTGAGCCCGCGCAACGTCGCGCAACAGGATTTCACAAGCGGCATCCACGCTCGCAGCGGCTTCCGCGACACGCAGCTGGATGGTTGGAAATTCCGCCATGCGGTTATTGCCGCCCGCCACCGCACCGCGGGTCACCCGGCCACCGACATGATCGACATAGGCTGCCAGGGCACCCTTGGCTGCACCGACGCCAGTCGAGGCGAGACAGGAAGGAATGCCGGTCAGAAGCGGCATGTTGAAGAGACCTTCCTGCGCATAAAACCGCCCGCCCGGCGTGTGGCCGCTGGTCGCGTCCGGAAAGGTCAGAACCCGATGTTTGGGAACAAAGACATCATCGAGAACCAGCGTCTTGGAACCCGTGCCGGCCAGTCCGACCACATGCCACGTGTCTTCAATGGCATATTGGCTTGCAGGCACGAGAAGGAAGGCCGGAACCGGCCTGCCTTCGCCCTGCGGCGGCAGGATGGCGGCGCAGAGAGACCATTGGGCATTCTCGCAGCCCGAGGCAAAGGCCCATTTGCCGCTCAGGCGGTAACCGCCGTCAGCGGCCTCCGCCATCTTTACCGGCGCATAGGAACCACACAGAAGCGCGTCAGGGTTTTCGTCCCAGACATCCGCCTGCGCCTCCTCTGGAAACATCGCCAGCAGCCATTGATGGGCGGAAAGCAGGCCGGCAACCCAGCCAGTCGACGCGCAGGCCGCCGAAAGCTCGATATTGGCTTCGACAAGCTCAGCAAATTCACCGCCCTGCCCACCGAAAGCCCGCGGTTTGACGACATCGAAATAGCCGATGCCGCGCAGCGCCGCGATATGACTGGCGGGAACGCGGCGCGCCTCCTCTGTTTGTCGGGCGCTGGACCGGAAAAGATCCGCTACACCGGCAACGCGACCGACGAGGCGGACATGCGGGTTCGTTTGCGCCGGCTGCGGCGCATGGCTCATATCGTTCATGATTGTCTCCTCCGAGAATAGTCTAGCCGGGAAATATCAGGCGGACAGGCCTGCCGGGCTTGCGGCGCAATATTGGGCATTTTCGTAAAGCAGCGGTCGTGTCGTCTCGCTTACATCGGCCGACACCACCTGTCCGATAAACACCGTATGCGTTCCATATGGCATTGCCGCGACACGGCGGCAGGCGATGGCGGCATGGGCCGTGGGCAGATAAAGAACACCGTTGTCATGACGCTGCCACTCGCCGTTGCGGAAACGCTCCTCCGGTGAAACCTTGCCGCTGAAAGCATCAGACAAGGCAATCTGGTCCTGCGTCAGCACATTCACGATGAAATCGGGCCGGCAGAGCAGCAATTCGTGCAGAAACGTGCGGTTGTTCAGGCAAACCAGAAGAGAGGGCGGCTCCATCGAAACCGAGGTGACGGCGGTAACCGTCATGCCGTGATCGCGCTGATCACCCGTGGCACAGGCAGTGATGACCGTCACGGTCGCCGGAAAACGGCGCATCGTCGTGCGGAAATTCTGGCCGACGCCTTCAGGCGCAAGATTGTTCAGGCCAAACAGTGCTGATGTCATGAGATCCTCCCAAATCCTGCATTCTTAAATATTTTCATTTGCAACATTTGTCAATGCAAATGTTTTGTGGCGTGGGAAGCTGCGATATGGCCTCGCCGTCACCGGTCTTCTGGAGCGAAACTATTGAAACTGATAGATTATGCCGGTACAGCCGATGGGTGCGCCACGTCATCCGCGCACGTGTTTCTCAAAACGGGGTTTTGCTTGTGTCTTATCAGTTCACTGACTCGGTACCCTACCTGCTCAACTGGGTAGGTGTTCGGCTTGGAGAGCGCTTCTCCCTGAGGCTGGCATCCTATGACATCACCCTGCCGATGTATCGTGTGCTGGCAACGCTGAGACAACAGGAAAGCAAAACGCTGACCGAGCTTTCAGACCTCGTGTCGGTGGAGATTTCCACGCTCTCCCGGCTTGTTGGCCTGCTCGTCAGACGCAACCTCGTCAGCCGCGAGCGACCGGTCGACAATGCGCGGATCGTGCGCATCACGCTGACGCCAAAGGGTGAAGAACTTGCCGAGGAACTGATGCCCATCGCCGCCATGTTCGAAAAGACCGCGATCGAAGGCCTTGACCCGGCCGAAGTGAAACTTTTCAAAAGCATCCTGCGCCACATCGGCCGCAATATTGCCGGTCTCTGATCCCCCAAGGATCCGCTGACCCGTCACGACCTTCGCGTGCAATGTACTTGCAATGGCTGGTTCCTATCCCTGTGGCAACTCACCACAGCGGAGGAAATTTGCCCATGTCCGAGAGATTGTCACCCGCCTTCCTGACAACGCTCGCCCTTGTCACAGCATCGATCCTGGTTTCGGCCTGCGCCTCGACAGTCATGAAAAGCTACATCGGCGCGCCCATCACCAGCGTGATGCTGGACTATGGGCCGCCGGACAATATCTATAGCCTTGGCGGTGGACAGCAGGCCTACCAGTGGCGGAAGAACAAGACACAGGCTGTAGCCGGATCATCAAGTGGCGAAGTGCGGACAACACGGCGCGGAGAGCGTTACGAAGTGTCCGAGACGCCGGGTTATGTCGAGCGCATAGACTGCTTCTACACTTTCTACACACGCAATTCCGGCGGCGAATGGTATGTAACGAGCTTCCGGCAACCGTCACTCGAATGCGAGTGATCGTTTCCGGATTTCAAACTCAGCCCTCCCAGATTTTTGACCGCCGCTTTGATGCTCGAAGCGGCGGTTTTCGTTGGAACGTTCTCCCTGGGATTTCTCATTGGATGGGCCGGTCAGAAGCGGTAGTTCAGGCCAGCCTTGATGATGTGATCATTTAGATCGGTCTTCGACATGCTGCTCGCCAAACTTGGCCGACAGGCCGCCGCCGAAGCTCTGTTCGACGCCGGCGCCAACCCAATAGCCCTGTTTCCAGCCGTCGGCACCCGTGAAGCCGTTTCCATCCTTGAACTTGGTGGTGGTAAGGCCGGGGAAACATGCCTGATCGCTTAAAATCCCGTCAGCTAGACAGTGTCAGCCGCAGCATCTTTCGAAGCCACCGAGCGAATTTCCAGCCGGACGCAAAAACCGGGATTGAGGTCGAGGAAGACAACGCGTCCGCAATGAATCTCTGCCGCCTTCTGGACCAGATTCAAACCGAGGCCTGCTCCTGGCGAGTTCGTATTGACGCGGTGAAACGGCTCGAATACCTGCTCGCGCTCCGAGACGGGGATGCCCGGCCCTTCATCGCAAACGTCAATGAAGCCCGCAGCACCGACCCGGATCGTGATAGCACCCTTGCCGCCGCCATGATCGATTGCGTTGCGAACGAGATTGACGACCGCCATCTCGATGATCGAAGTCTGGACCGTGAACACGGCCTCTCCTTCACTTGGCTCGAAATCGAACTCGTAACCGGCATCCATCGCAATCGGCGCGAGATCGGTCGCGATGCGCTCGACAAGGATGTTCAGGTCCTGCCGCTCGGCGGGTAATTCCACCACGCCGACTGCCTGCATCTCCAGCAACTGGTGCGCAACGCGTGTGAGGCGATCGATATCGGCCCGGAGTTGTCGGCTCAGCGGGTCATCGGGCAAAAGATCGGCCCTGATCCGCGCGATTGCAATCGGCGTTCTCAACTCATGCGCGGCATCGGCAAGAAAGCGGTTACGGCGATTATATCCCTCATCCAGCTTGGAGAGCGCGACGTTGAAGGCATTTACCAGGGGAATGATTTCGCTGGGCACCTTGGAACGATTTATACGGGCGGACCTGTTCTCGAAATTGATGGATTGCGCCTGGCTGACCGTTTCCATCAGGCCGCCAAGTAAACGGCCGACCGCCCTCGGGGTCACGATCAATGTCGCGATACCAGTCAGGATCAGCATGGGCACGACGGCGATAAGAATGACGAAGCCCACACCCGGCAAGACAGTAAGCCAGCGGATCTCGCCGTTGGCATCCTTTTCCAGATCTAACTGCATACTGATCCATAGGCTGAGGCCGTCATTCGGGATGCCTTTTTCCGTCCCGGCAATGAATTGCAGCCGCCCGGCAAGTGTATCGCGGTTTTCCATGGTGGCCCGGACTGTTTCCCCCGCTTCCAGACGCGCCCTTTCGATGCTTGACGGAAAAACTGCCGCCAAAGCCGGTACTGGGATTTCTCCATATCGCAGGACGATTTCATCGGCGTCCCGCACCAAGAACCAAAGATTCGGATAGCGCTGTTTCAGCCCGAGCAATGCGGGCGTGGGCAAAACTTGCGCCCGGCCCTGCCCATCCTTTGTCACGCTTTCCGCAACGATGCGGACAGCCTCTTCATTGGCGCCCTCCAGCCGTGGATCAATGATCCAGATCCAGCCGACGAGGAGGACGACAAACAGAACGAGCAAGAACGCCTGCAAGGCGAAAAGACGCTTCATCAGCGCCCACCGCAGGGATCGGTTGCGCTCCTGCTTCATGTATTCGCCCGGATGAGATAGCCGATGTTTCGCACGGCTCTTATCTCGACCGTTGCTTCGGCGTGCGCGAGCTTCTTCCTGATGCGGGAGATATGGGCGTCAAGCGCGTTGGATTCGATCTCATCATCCAGGTTGTAAACCGCCTCGACCAGATTGGAACGCGTCACGATGCGGTTCGGACGTCGCATCAGAGCCTCGAGCGCCAGATATTCTCGCCGCCGAAACTCGATGATGGCACCGGCAACCGTGACTTCATTGCTCTTCGGATCAATGCTCAGATTTCCGAAGCTCACATATTGGCTGGAAAGCGAAGGGCCGCGCCTGTGCAGCGCCCGAAGGCGGGCAAGCAATTCCTCGATCGCAAAGGGCTTGGCGAGGTAATCATCCGCTCCGGCGTCAAGACCGTCAACGCGGTGATCGACACTTCCGAGCGCCGTCAGAACGAGGATCGGCACCGAATGCCTGGCTTTGCGAAGCGAAGACACAAGGTTCAACCCTTCACCATCCGGAAGGCGACGGTCCAGAACCAGCACATCGTAAGACCCGTCACGCGCCAGCGCGTCGGCATCGGCTATCGTCCTGACATGATCCGCAAGCACATCACGCCGTCGCAGGGCTTCGAGCAGGGCCCGCGCCATTTCCGGTTCATCCTCGAGAAGCAGGATTCGCAATGACTTTTCCCCAAAGGTGAATTCTTGCCGTCCTCACCACTGGTCGGTGAATGTTACAGCTACATTGCAGGCAAGGAGCCGGACTATCCTTCTCTCACCCTCCTGCCAGACGCAAATCGACCGTCACACCTTGGATGCCTTATCCCGGCCTGTGCCCATGTCTTGCATAAAAACGGTCAAGCTCGCGCTGCTGCGGCACCTCACCGGTGTAGATCGCAATATAGTCCGGGATCCTTTTCATGCGCACGGCCATATCTTCCTCCGACTGCATGGAGATATAGCCGATCTGCACGAGATAGGTGGTGCGGGCACGCACATCCGCCATATTTTCGGAATGGCCAAAACGCATGAACATGCGCGAAAGTGCATCCATTCTCGTCTGGTCGGCCTTACGCACCTCGGCAAGAATATCATCGGACTGAAGAGCCCAACTGCGAACCGCAAATTCGAACCTGTTGTCGAAGAGGCCGGCATCCAGCCAGCAATCGAAGACATTCAGCATCGCTTCGGCCAGGGTCTCCGCATAGGCCTCCGACTGCCTGACGATACTGCCGGTATTCTTTTCGCGCCAGCGGGAGACGAGTGCGGCCAGCAATTCCTCCCGATCCCGGAAGAACCAGTAGAAACTCGTGCGCGACAGACCGAGTTTTTTCGCCAACTGCAGGATTTTCACGGAATCCACGCCGGATTCGAGAAGCGCTTGGTAGGCGGCCTCAAGCCAGCCCTCCTGCGATCCGCGCCAACCGGTCTCGTTCAATGTCGCTTCCATGATGATTTCCTAGCAAATCGGTCTGGTCGCGACAAGGCGAATGTCCACTCATGTCGAATGCATAAACACAAGTGTTTTATTAATTGACACCTATGTACATTCCCGCTTAGCCTTCTCCCATAAACGTTCTCGGAGCACGGTCGCCATGTCGAATGACCCCCTTCTTCAGCCCTACCAGCTAAAGCATCTCACCCTGCGAAACCGCATCATCGTTACCTCGCATGAACCCGCCTATCCGGAGGACGGCATGCCGAAAGGGCGCTACCGCGCCTATACGCTCGAGCGGGCAAAGGGCGGCGTCGCCATGACAATGACGGCAGGCTCCGCAGCTGTCTCGAAAGACAGCCCGCCCGTCTTCAACAACCTCTTGGCCTACAAGGATGAAATCGTTCCGTGGATCAGGGAAATGACCGACGCCGTGCATGAAGAGGGTGCAGCGATCATGATCCAGCTGACGCATCTCGGTCGCCGCACGCGCTGGGACAAGGGCGACTGGCTGCCGGTGCTGGCACCATCCCACCAGCGGGAGGCCGCGCATCGCGCTTTCCCGAAGAAGATCGAGGATTGGGATATCGAGCGCATCATCAAGGACTTCGCCGACGCTGCGGAACGCATGAAGGCGGGCGGCATGGACGGGGTGGAGCTTGAAGCCTATGGCCATCTCATCGATCAGTTCGTCTCGCCGCTGACCAACGAGCTGGATGGCCCCTATGGCGGCTCGCTGGACAACCGCATGCGTTTCTGTTTCGACGTCTTCAGGGCGATGCGCGAGCGTGTCGGCGACGATTTCATCCTCGGGGTTCGCTATACCGCCGACGAATGTCTTGAAGGCGGCACCGGAAAGGCGGAAGGCCTCGAAATCTCGCGCCGGTTGCGGGATAGCGGCCTGATCGACTATCTCAACGTTATCAGGGGCCATATCGACACCGATCCCGGCCTGACCGACGTCATTCCCATTCAGGGCATGGCGAACGCGCCGCATCTGGACTTCGCAGGCGAAATCCGCGCGGCAACCAGTTTCCCCACCTTCCACGCCGCCAAGATCCAGGATGTCGCCACCGCCAGATACGCCATCGCTTCCGGCAAGGTCGATATGGTCGGCATGACCCGCGCCCACATGACGGACCCGCATATCGTGCGCAAGATCATGGAAAAGCGGGAGGACGATATCAGGCCTTGCGTTGGCGCCAACTACTGTCTCGACCGCATCTATCAGGGCGGCCTCGCATTCTGTATTCACAATCCGGCGACAGGCCGCGAAGAAACGATGCCGCACGAGATCACCAGAGCGACGGAAAGCCTGAAGGTCGTGATCGTCGGCGCCGGTCCGGCCGGGCTGGAGGCCGCGCGTGTCTGTGCCGAACGCGGCCATGAGGTCGTCGTCTTCGAGGCCGCAAACGATCCGGGCGGCCAGATCCGCCTGACTGCGCAAAGCGAACGCCGCCGCGAAATGATCAGCATCATCGACTGGCGCATGAGCCAGTGCGAAAGGCTCGGCGTTACCTTTCACTTCAACAGCTGGGCGGAAGCGGACACGGTGCTCTCGGAAAGCCCAGATGTCGTCATCATCGCCACCGGCGGATTGCCGCATACCGATGTGCTTTCAAACGGCAATGATCTGGTCGTTTCCTCGTGGGATATCATTTCCGGCGACGTCAAGCCAGGAACGAATGTGCTGGTTTTCGACGATGCCGGCGACCATGCGGGCTTGCAGGCAGCAGAATTTCTCGCAAAGGCGGGCGCAAAAGTGGAGATCATGACCCCGGATCGCGCCTTCGCGCCCGAAGTCATGGCGATGAATCTGGTTCCTTACATGCGCTCACTGCAAAAACTCGACGTCACCTTCACCGTCACCTATCGGCTGGAAGCGGCGGAAAGAAACGGCAACCAGCTCGTCGCCCACGTCGGCAGCGATTATGGCGGCGTGACGAAATCAAGGACCGTGGACCAGATCGTCGTCAATCACGGCACGGTGCCGCTGGACGATCTCTATTTCGACCTCAAGCCCGGCTCCAGGAACCTCGGCGAAATATCCTACGACGCCTTGCTGGAGGGCTCCGCCCAAACCGTCGAGCGCAACCCTGGCGGTGCCTACCGGCTCTTCCGCATCGGCGACGCGGTCGCCGCACGCAATACACATGCGGCGATCTACGATGCGCTGCGTCTCGCAAAGGACATTTGAGAGGGCCGCCGCGATACGCTTTGAAACTCAGGCCTGGATCAAGGCAATGCCACGGTTCTTGAACCCGAGTGTGACATCGCTTTCGGGCGGCAGACTGGTCTCGACCGCATGGTCGATGATGAAGAGCGTGCCGATATCGGTCTCGACTTCATATTCGACGTGACCGCCGAGATAGGCACTGTGCAGCACCCGCCCGGCAAGTCCCTGCCCGCCCGATTGGGCAATGGAAATCGAACCCGGACGAACCGCAAGCTTTGCCGGGCCGGGTTTAGCGTTGCGTGCCGCAACACGGTGATCGATCCCCCCAACGCGGATCAACGCATCGGCGCCCTCAAGGCTGACCACCTCGCAGCCGACGACATTCGCCTCGCCCATGAAGTCGGCGATGAAGGAAGAAGCTGGCGCCTCGTAGAGTTCCCGCGGCGCGCCTGACTGGGCGATCTCGCCTTCCTTCATCACGATGATCCGGTCGGAAACGGCCAGCGCCTCGTCCTGATCATGCGTCACATAAACAGCGGTAAAACCAAGCCGCTGCTGCAATTCCCGGATTTCGGTACGAACCCGGCGGCGAAGACGCGCATCGAGGTTGGAAAGGGGTTCATCGAGCAGCAGCACCTGCGGCTCCAGCACCAGAGCACGGGCAACCGCCACGCGCTGCTGCTGACCACCGGAAAGCTCGGCAGGCAGACGATGCCCCATGCCGGCCAGCCCCACGAGCTTCAGACCTTCCTCGGCCTTCTCCCGTGCTTCCGCCTTGCGCAGTCCGGAGGATTGCAGGCCATAAGCGACATTGTCGAGCGCCGTCATATGCGGGAAAAGCGCGTAGGACTGGAAAACCATCGAGACATCGCGCTCATTGGCCGGCAGCATGGTCACATCCTTGTCGCCGATCAGAATGCGACCGGCCGTCGGATGTTCGAGCCCCGCCAGCATGCGCAGCGTCGTCGTTTTGCCGCAACCGGAGGGACCGAGAAGTGTCACCAGCGTGCCGGGTTCGATGGTGAGCGAAAGGTCGGGGATGGCGGTGAAGGCGCCGAATGTCTTGCGGACATTCTGAAAGGTGACGGAGCCGGGCTTTACGGAAATCATGCGGTTTTCTCCTGAGCGAGAGGAACGGAGGACGCGGACGGCAGTCCCGCGACGCGGTTTTCGCGGCGCAGGCGACGCTCGCCTACAATGAGCTGGAAGCCGGTGATAACAGTGATCATCACCACGATCAGCATGGAGGAATAGGCAATGGCGACACCGTATTCACCGTTTTCGACGAGACCGACGATATAGGAGGTCGCCATGTTGTACTGGGCGCTGACGAGGAAGATGACGGCGCTGATCGAGGTAATCGCTCGGACGAAGGAGTAGACCAGAGCCGCCGTGATCGCCGGGCGCAGCAGTGGCAGGATCACTTTCCTGATCGTGCGGAAACTGTCGGCGCGCAGCGTCAGCGAGGCCTCATCCAGGCTTTTGTCGAGTTGGCTCATTGCCGCAATGCCGCCGCGCACGCCGACCGGCATGTTGCGGAAGACGAAGCAGGCGATCAGGATCAGCGCCGATCCCGTCATTTCCACCGGCGGCAGGTTGAAGGCCATGATGTAGCTGACGCCGATGACCGTTCCGGGAATGGCAAAGCTCATCATCAGGGCAAATTCGAAGATGTTCCGACCGGCAAACTTCTGCCGCACGATGATATAGGCCGTCAGCAGACCGACGGCAGCGGTCAGCGGCGCCGACACCAGCGCGATCTCCATGGTGGTCCAGAACGAGTTCCAGGCAACACCGGTCCAGGCGATCGAGCCGTTGGAGAAGCTGACGGAGAACGCGCGGATGTAGTGGTCGAGCGTCAGCGAATTGTCCAGACCCCAGGTCTTCACGAAACCGCCGACGAGGATCATGCCGTACACGACGATGGTGAAGACCATCCACGGCACGACGACGGCGTGGACACCAATGGACAGGCCGCGTGGCAGCGCGATATGCGCGCCGCTGTCGCCCTTGCCGGTAACCGTGGCGAAGTTCTTGCCAGCCAGCCAGAAACGCTGGGCGAGGAAGGCCGAAAGCGTGAAGCACAGGAGGATAATGGCGAGAACAGCGGCGCGTGAAGGGTCGTTCTGCGAACCGACAACGGCAAAGAAGATTTCCGTCGACAGCACCCCATGCGTGCCACCAAGCACCAGCGGATTGCCGAAATCCGCCATGCTTTCGATGAAGCCGATGAGAAACGCATTGGCGAGACCCGGCTTCATCAGCGGCAGCGACACCCGCCAGAAGGTGCGCCAGCGGTCGGCGCGAAGCGTTTGCGACGCCTCCTCCATCGACGGGCTGACACCTTCGACGACACCGATCAGCACCAGGAAGGATATCGGCGTGAAGGAGAGCACCTGCGCGATCCATATGCCGGTCATGCCGTAGAGCCAGCGGCCGGGTTCGATGCCGAAGAGATAGGAAAGCCATTCAGTGACGACACCGGCGCGGCCGAAGAGCAGCGTCAGGGCAAGACCGATGACGAAAGGCGGCGTTATGATCGGCAGAACCGTCAGAAGGCGCAGGCCCTTCTTGAACGGAAAACGGGTGCGGGTGGCGACCAGCGCGAAACCCAATCCAAGCACTGTGGAGCCGAAGGCGGTCATCAAGGCGAGGAAGAGCGTTCGCCAGGCAACGCCGCAGCGTTCTTCACCCGTGACACAGCCAAGGCTCCAGATGCCGGGATCCTTGATATTGCGGATGAAGCCATCGGCGTTGAAGGAGCCATCGAAATCCTGAACAGATGCGATCAGCATGCTGCCGATCGGATAGAATACGAAAACGGTAACGAGGAAGGCCAGAATGGAAATCGAGCCGACGACAAAGGCATCGCCCTTCATCACGCCGCGTTCGGCAAGCCCAAAGGCAAAGAAAAGCACAAAGACCAGCGACATGACGACGGCACCGGCGCCCATGGCGGGCTGGCCATCGGAAAGCACGCCGAACAGGTTTTCACTGACACTCCATGTCCAGCCGGTAAAGCCGATCGCCAATCCCTGCAAAATCAGAACCACGAGACCGGCAGCACCAATCCACGCAAGCAGCTTGCCCCGCAGCATCGGATCGCCAATCGGGCGGACAAGGCATCCGGCAAGGAAAAACAGGCCGGCACCGGCAAGCCAGGGTTTTCCATAAACCAATATTTGCAGCATACCGGGCGCATTGCTGGGGGAAGAGAGAAACTCAGACAGCCAGCGGAAGCTGAAGAAGCCGCCTTCAATGCGATACCAGGGAAGAAAAACCAGGGCAAAAGCCCCGAGCGCCAGGACAATGTTCAGCCTGCGATTGCCACGTGTCATGGCCGACCTCGCTTATTTCATGCCGATGAAAGAACGGCGGACATCCCGGCTTTCAAAAGCCGGGATGTCGATCGCCGGAGTTCAGATCAGTTTGCGACTGCACCGACCTCGCGGTCCCAGCGTTCCAGCAGCGCCTTGCGCTTGGCCGGGTCGCCATAGGTCTTGAAGTCGTAGTCGATGAGCTTGATGTCCTCGAACTTCGGTGCTTCCTTCGGCACTTCCGCGGTCTTGTTGGATGGAAGCTGGAAGGACTTGGCGTCCTTCATGCGTGACTGGACCTCTGGCTTCAGCGCCCAGTCGTACCAGGTCTTGGCATTTTCGAGGTTGCGGGCACCCTTGATGATCGACATGGAGCCAATTTCGTAGCCGGTACCTTCGCAGGGCGCGATGGACTTGACGGGGAAACCTTCCGCTGTCTGCGCCACGGCATCATGCATGAAGACGATGCCGAGTGCCGTCTCGCCACGCGCTGCCGCCTTCACCGGCGCGGAGCCGGACTTGGTATATTGCGAGATGTTGGCGTTGAGCTTCTTCAGATAATCGATCGCCTGGTCTTCGCCCATGATCTGCACGAGCGAGGCAAGCGCCGTATAGGCTGTGCCCGAAGAGTTGGGATTGGCGATCTGGATTTCGCCCTTCAGTTCCGGTGCCAGCAGATCGGCCCAGCACTTCGGCTCCTTGTAACCCTTGGATTTGAAGATTTCGGTGTTGTAACCCCAGCCCAGCGCGCCGGCATAAACGCCGACGGTTCTGTAACCGGTGCTTTCCGCCTGTTTGACGGCCCAGTCCTGCAGCTGATCCAGCATCGGCGACTTGTATTCGAGCGTCAGGTTTTCGGAGGCCGCCTGCATGTGCGGATCGCCGGTGCCGGCCCACCAGATATCGGTCTTCGGGTTGCGGGCTTCCGCACGCACCTTGGCATAAGTTTCGCCGGAAGACAGGCGAACCATATTGACCTTGATGTCATGCGACTTTTCGAAATCGCCCTTCATCTGTTCGCAGATGACGACATCGGCAGAGCATATCAGGTTAAGCTCGCCTGCCGCCTGCACCGATGTGGTGCCGAGTGCCGTACCGGCAAAAAGCAATGTGGAAAGTATCGTCAGTCGCATGGTTATCCTCCTGTAGCTTGCGTCTGAATGGTTCGGCAGTCCACAAACATGGCGCTGCCGGTCGCGGCATCTTGTGCTGCCACGCTGTCTGTCTTTTCGGTCTTGGATTGCTGACCCCTACTGGGTCGGGTGAATTTCGTTGTCGAAGCGGCTTAACAATCGACTTCGCTCTTCGGGTTGGCCAAAGGTGGCGAAGTCGTAATCCACCATCTTGATCATCGATATATCGGGCGCCGTCAGCGGCAAGGTCGCCCGGGCGTTGGATGGCACCTGGTTCTGCCCCGCCTTTGCCCCGGTCGCCTGTCCTTCCGGGGTCAGCGCGAATTCAACGAAGGCCTGCGCCAGCGCATCGTTGTGGTTGCCCTTGACGATGCTGACCGCCCCGATCTCATAACCGGTTCCCTCGCAAGGGGCGACGATCACCAGCGGAAAGCCTTCGATCTTCTGTGTCACGGCGTCATGCATGAAGGAAATCCCGATCAGAACCTCCCCCCGCGCCGCCGCCTTTACGGGCGCCGAGCCGACCTTGGTGTAACTCACCACATTCTGGTTAAGCTTGCCCATGAAACTGAAAGCCTCCTCCTCGCCAAAGAGCTGGACAAGCGTGGCAAGCATGGTGAAGGCCGTGCCCGAATAGTTCGGGTTGCCGGTCTGGATATGGCCGCGATAAATCTCCTTCGCCAGATCCTTCCAGCATGTCGGGGCCGGCAGATTGTTCTTGGCGAGCAGTTCCGTATTATAGGCAAAACCGAGCGCACCGGCATAGATTCCGGCCGATTTCGATCCCGACATCGCATTGAAATTCTGCGCCCATGGCAGCAGATCCTGCTGATGGGCGGGCTGATACTCTTCCAGAAGGCCTTCCGAACCCGCCTGCAAATGAGTGTCGCCTGTACCGCCCCACCAGACGTCGACAGTCGGATGGGCGCGCTCGGCACGAATCTGATCGAGGATTTCGCCGGTGCTCTTGCGAACCATCGAAATCTCGACCCCCATCCGCGCTTCGAAAGCCCGCTGCATTGTCACGCACCAAGCCTCGTCGACGCCGCACAGGACGTTTAACTTCGTCGCGGCCATGCCATGCCCTGCGCCGCACAGCCATAAGGCCATGCTCGCCGCAAGTGCGGTCAATGCTCTCAACTGAGCCTCCCTGCTTGGAACCTCCCCGTTCCAATCTCCGCCATTAGCATGTCACATCCTGACCGCACCGCAATCGAAGAATGGTTACCAATCTTTCCGAACAAGATTACAGATATTACAAATATGACAGGGCGGATAACCAGCTAGGCTTTGAAGATCGCGTCTGCCGCGCCTATGATGATGGCGGGAGGAATACGCAGTGCTTAATCAGAAGGTTCGCATTCTGATCGTCGAGGACGATCCGGATATGGCAGAGCTTATCTCGGACCTCGTCGAGGCCGAGGGCTGGCTGCCCACCTGCGCGCGCTCCGCCGAGGAAGCGGACGAGATATTGGCGAAGGACGTGATGCAGCTGGTGCTCGTGGACCACAACTTGCCCGGCACCTCCGGCCGCACCTTTGCCCAGAGACTACGCAGCAAGGTCGATATCGGCATCGTCATGGTAACGGCTGCCGGCAGCGCCGCCGACCGGGTTCTCGGCCTGGAAACAGCGGCCGACGATTATGTCGTCAAACCCTTCGAACCGATCGAACTCACGGCACGGATCAAGGCCGTTCTGCGCCGGACGATCCCCTCCTTAAAGCAGGAAAAGGACAGCGAGCGCGACCACGGCCGGGCGGCATTGCTCCTCAGCGACTGGGCGATTGATCTCAATGCTCGACAGGCGGTCTGCCTGACCGATCGCAGCAGAACGCTGACAAGTGCCGAATTCGCACTTCTGGAAATTCTGGCCGAAACGCCCAACCAGCCCGTCAGCCGCTCCCAGATCCTCGACAGGCTGGGCTCGGAAAGCGACCGCTATATCGATAGAAACGTCGATGTGCTGGTGCTGCGGCTGAGGCGCAAGATCGAGCGAAACCCCGATCTGCCGCGTCACATCAAGACGCGGCGCGGCAGGGGTTATGTGCTCCACACCGACGAGGGCGAGCTTTCTCCGTGATCAGCCGCTCCTTCCTTTCCTCGATCGCCTTTCGCCTGCCCTTTGCGATCGTCTTCATCTGCATCCTCGTCTTCAGCCTATCCGCCATCGCCATCTACGGCCTGCAACGCGCCCGCGATGAAATGGCCGCCTACGGCCTGCAGGCCTTTTCCAGCCTTGCCAAGGCATCGCTGGTTTCGCGGCAGGTCTCCGACCTCGTCTCGAGCGCACCTTTCCTGATGAATGCCGCCTCGCCCTATCGCGTCTCCAGCGAAAGCCGGTCCGTGGTCCAGCAGGTCGATATCCTGCTGGAGATGACAGGGCCAGGCAACGGTGATCGGGTCGCCCGCGGCTTTGCCAACGAGCGCATCGTCGAACTCCTTGAATTGATCAGAACACAGACGCTGGATCTGGCAAAGGATGCCGATGCGGCGCAGGGCCACAAGGCGGAAGCGGCAGCCGCGCTTGGCGAAATTGCCACGGGTCGCGGCATCACCGATCCCGAACTGCGCAGGCGGATGAACGGCATCGTGCAGGCCGCATCCGCATCCGACAGCCTCTTCCAGCTTGGTGAACTGCGCCGCCGCTATGTTGCCGAAACCACCGCGCGCCAGGAAGGTTATCCCGGAGAGCGGCTCCCCGTGGCCGAGCTGCAACCCTATGAGCGGGTCTTTGAAGCGCAGAGCCGTTACCTCTTGGAAATGTTTGCGATCCGCGCCTCGGTATCGCGGCTTCACATTGTGTCGCGCGATCTGTCCCATGTCACCGAAACCCAGAGCGATGCGGTTGCCCGCAGCCTCAACGAGGACCTGATCTCGACCTCGGACGCTCTGAGCCGGCTATTGGTCATCGTCGCAGTCGCTTCGCTTCTGGTTCTGGTCATGGCAACATTCTCGATTCGATCAGTGATGCGTGTCTCACGCGGGATCGCGACGCTTTCCAACGGCATGAATGCGCTCGCCAAGGGTGAAAAGGATGTCGGCCCGCCATCCTACACCGGATCGGAGACGGAACTGATCCGCCTGCTCGATGCTTTCCGGGCTTTCCATGACAGCGTCGATCGTGTCTCCCGCCTGCGGCGCACGGCAGAAGCGGCGGCCCGAACCATCCGCTCGACCTTCCGCAACATGAATGAGGGAATAGCGCTGTTCGATCCGACCGGTCGGCCAATCACCATGAACCGCCGGATCATAGAACTTGTCGGTCGTTCCGGCTCGTCGCGTAAGCTGCCGCTTCGCCGTTTTGTCGAACCGATACCGGAGATCGATCCCACACTGTTCCCTTTCGAGAGCGGCCGAGGCGAGTTGATGGACCGGGCAGTGGTGCGCCATCGCACTGGAGATCAACGAGTGATCGAAGTATCGATGTCACGCCAGCCGGATGGCGGTATCGTGCTGCTCGCCCGGGATGTAACTTCTCTCGATCGTCAGGAGGCGGAGGCCGCAAAAGCCCAGAGGCTTGATGGCATCATGCGCATGACCCATCAGGTCAGTCATGAAGTGGGCAACATGATCGGCATCATCACCGGCAGCCTCGGCCTGCTGGAGCGCGAAACTGGTTTCAACGATCGCCAGAAACGCCACATCGCCCGTATCCGCAAGGCGGCGGATCGCGGCCGTTCTCTGGCCAGCAGCATGCTGACCATCGGCAGCCAGCAGCCCATTCATCCGAGCTGCATCAACGTCGCAAACCTGCTGCGCGGCATGGCCGATATCCTTGAGATTGCAGTCGGCCCGAAATGCCGGATTGCGCTGGAGATTGACGAGGATCTTCCCTCGATTGCGCTAGACCCTGCCCTCCTCGAGCAGTCCATCCTCAACCTTTGCCTGAATGCGGCAGCGGCCATGCCCGATGGTGGCCTGATCTCGATCAGCGCCGCTTCCGAGAAGGATGCACTTGTGATCGCCGTCACCGACGAGGGGGTCGGCATGACGCCCGAGGCGGTGGACAAGGCCTTCGAGCCCTATTTCACCACCCGGCAGGAACACGGCGGGGCAGGCCTCGGCCTTGCAATGGTCTACGGCTTCGTCCGGCAGAGCGGCGGCGAGGCGCATATCAGCTCAATGCCGGGCGATGGCGCAAGGGTACAACTGACTTTTCCGGTAGGCACCGACCACGTCCAGATTCGATAAGCCCCGAGAAGGCCTTCCAGGGGGAGAGGAATTCGTCAACCAATTGAGTTGTTAACTCCCGATCAACTCAGAATATTCACTGTCCGTTTCTTCCTGCTCTCTAGGATCACGCCATCCGAGTATGGGAAACAGTACCGTCGTGAAAAATCAACCAAAAGCTGAAGCCAGTGATCCGCAAGCGTACCTGACCGCGCGCCTTGCAACCGCACAGTCTCGTATCGAGAAGACCTTTCTCGAAGGCGGCTCCGTGCTCGTTTCAGTCATGGACATCCTGAACCAGCTCATCACCATATTGGACCGCATGACGGGTTCGATGGACGGCGATACCGCGGATGCGGCAATGGCCAACATGCAAAAGACCATTGAGGACATGGTCCGCCTGCCGGAAACCGAACAGTTGCGACAGGCCGCCTTCGTTGAAATGAGTTTCCTTTGCAAGTCTGCAAACGGCCATGTCGATGATATCCGCGAGACGATCCGTTACCTGAAAACCTTTGCGGTCACGGTAAAGATCACCGGCGCAGGCATCGCCGAATTTTCCTCCTTTGCCGAGGAAATCCGTGAACGCATCCATTTCGGCGGTACTGAAGTCGGCAAATTCGCGCAATATCTCGATCTCATGGACAAGCAGCTTGCCAGAGCGCGCGACGTCTCATCCGTCATCGGCGCCGATTTCGAAGCAACGATCCCCGGCATCGTCGGAGGTTTGAAGACAAATTCCGGTCGCATCGGCGAACAGCATCGCGCCATGACGGCCATGGCGGCCAAGGTGAAATCCGTCGCGCAGGGCGTGCAGGGCAAGATAGCGGCAACGCTGTCCTCCCTCCAGATCGGCGACATTACCCGCCAACGTGTCGAACATGTGCAGACGACACTCGCCCTGTTCAGCGATTATCTGAATTCCGAAGAGGCGCTGGCGTTAAATTCCGCCGAAATGGACGCTCTTTACGACACCGTTTTCGAGATGGTCAGCGCCCAGATCGACGAGATGGCAACCACCTTCCAGCAGGATTGCCGCAAGATCTTTGCAGGCATCTCAAGTTTCGCCGACGATGCCGCAACCATTCTTTCACTGCGCGACACCCTGGTGGAAGATGCTGCCAATGATGGCGGCAGCGCGTTGCAGCTGCTTGAGAAGGACATAGCAAAGGCGTGCGATCTGGCCGGGCGCGTTCAGGAAGGCATGGCGGATGCCAATGCGGTCGTCGCTTCCGTTACCGGTACCGCACAGGACCTGTTGCACGGCATTGAAGTGCTGCGCTCGATCAAGACTGAAATCCATTATATGGCGCTGAACTCAAACCTGCGCTGCTCGAAACTGGGCGACGAAGGCCGGTCGGTCAATGTCGTCAGCGGCGAGCTGCGGGTCTTTGCCGACAAGCTGGAAAGCCCGGCGGATTCGATCGTTGCCGATCTCCACCGGATCGAAAGCGTCATTACAAATCTGAAGACGGCTGAGAACCGGAGCGCCGGTGATCTGCGGGAACCATTGAACGAAGCACTGGAAGCCATAAGCCACGCCAAGGGTCAGATGGAAACCGGTCTTCAGGATCTCGCCACGGAAGGTCAGGCCGTTTTCAGCCGCATCAGTGCCGCCGTGATCAAGCTCGATTTCGAAAGCGAACTCGGCGATGTCCTGAAAGAATGCCATCACGTGGCAAGCGGGCTGGCCGCCGGCGGCGCCGGAGACATTTCCGGCTTCGCAGAGAAAATCCAGCCGTTTTCGGCACGCATCTACAAGATCTACACGATGGCGCAGGAGCGCGACGTGCATCTTCGCTACTTGCCGGTCGATCTTGCGCCCGGGCAGAAAGCACCCGCCGCCGTCGAAGATGACGACGATCTGTTTGCCGACGCGCTTTTCTAGAGCGTACCCGATCTAAACGGGATCGATGGGGCGCTTTTACTGCGCCGGGTTCCCGGCGTCAGGCCGCCTGCATCAGTTTGCCAAGGCTTTTCTTGCTGGAGGCCTCAAGGAGACGGAGAACCTCGGCGGCAAAAGCTTCGGCATTCTGCAGAGCCTTGTCGAGATTGCTGACATGGCCGGCTTTCATCATATGCAGGCATCCATCGAATTCGAACATATCGCGAAACGCAGAACGTTCGAAAATCGGCGTATCGAGAACACGTACATTCCTTTGCGCCAGCAGTTCCCGTGCGGCCAGAAGCGCGCGGGTCGTGACCAGCGGATTGACGCGGGTCAGCACGACGGAATGGTCGATCCGGATATTCGCCTTTTCATCGAGATAACGCAGCAGCTCCAGCACCTGCGCCCCGCCCTGCGCATCCATGGTGCTGCCCTGAACGGGTATCAGCACATGGTTGGAGAGACCTATCGCAGTCGCGAGCAGGGGCGATTGCGCACCGGGCAGGTCGATGATCACATGATCGAATGCACGGCGGCTGTCGATGACATGCTGCTGTAACGTCGCCGCCGTCACATAGGTGATGACTGAAAAATCGACACGCGCATCGGCCTTTTCACGCCAGCGGGAAATCCAGCGCTGTGGATCGGTATCGATGACGCAAACCCGCGATCCGCGCCGCGCCAGTTCGGACGCCAGGAGAAGAACCGCCGTGGTTTTCCCGGCGCCGCCCTTGGTGTTCGCGAAGGTGATAACTGGCATGGCATGATCCGGAAAACTGGGCGGAGACTGTCATGCCTCGCGGAACTCACCTGTCGCATGGTGTTACCGCCATCATTGGCGAGTTTGGTTAATGCCGGGTAAAAAAGGGTCGCGCCATCAGCGGCGGCGGTCTTCGGCCTGAATTTCCAGCGCGATCCTGTCGAGTGGCAGAACCTTGTCGACACCGCCATGGGCGATCGCTTCCTTCGGCATGCCGAAGACAACAGAGGATGCTTCGTCCTGCGCCACCGTGAAGGCGCCGGCCTGATGCATTTCCAGCATGCCGCGTGCGCCATCATCACCCATGCCTGTCATGATGATGCCCATGGCGTTGGCACCGGCGGCACGCGCGGAAGAACGAAACAGAACGTCCACCGAAGGCCGGTGTCGCGAAACCAGTGGCCCGGTGCGGACCGAAACGCGATAACGTGCACCCTGCCGCTCCAGCAGCATATGTCTGTCGCCCGGCGCAATCAGCACATGGCCGCGCAGCACCGGATCGCCGTCCTCGGCCTCCTTGATCTCGACATCGCAGAGACTGTTCAGGCGTTTTGCAAATGCGGCGGTAAATTTTTCCGGCATATGCTGAACGATCACGATGCCGGGTGAATTGGCCGGCAGCTTCATCAGCATTGCGCGCAACGCTTCTGTGCCGCCGGTGGATGCACCGACACAGACCACCATTTCAGTGGTGCGTGCCATGGCCTTGCCCGAAGGCGGCGGCAACACGGCATCGGCGGTCAGCTTGGCCTGCGGACCGCTTGCGGCAGCCGAACGCAGCGCCGCCCGCGCATTGCCGACGCGGGCGTGCGCCGCACTTTTGACGACCTCGCAGATGCGCGTGGCCTGCTCCGCCAGATGATCCGCAGCGCCTATCCTCGGCTTGAGGATGATGTCGACCGCCCCCGCCTCCAGTGCCTGAAGCAGGGTTTCCGATCCGGCCTCGGTCAGCGACGAGCACATGACTACAGGGATCGGTTTCTGCGACATGATCTTGCGCAGGAAGGTGATGCCGTCCATGCGCGGCATTTCCACATCAAGCGTGATGACATCGGGAATTTCTTCCTGAATGCGCTTGGCCGCAACAAACGGATCGGCAGCGGCCCCGATCACCTCAATGCCGGGATCGCTTTCGAGAACCTCCGTCAGGGTCTGCCGGACGCTGGCGGAATCGTCGACGATGAGAACGCGGATTTTTTTCGACATGGCTCTCTGCCGCTATTGCTTCTTGAAAACGGTATTGGCGACCTGCCGCAGGGGCAGGTCGATACCGGTTATCGTTTCGGAATGACCGATGAAAAGGTAACCGCCCGGCACCAGGCGCTTGCACAATTGGGTCAGGACGTGCACCTGAGTTTTTTTATCAAAGTAGATGAGAACGTTACGGCAGAAGAGAAGGTGCACCGCATCGCCGATCTGGTAGGTCGGGTCCATGAGGTTGAGGCGGGCAAAACCGATCTTGGAACGCAGCCGCGGCACGATCCGAACCTCCCGTCGTCCGGCATCGACCGACCGCATGACATATTTGCGCATCATGTCGGCCGGAACCGGTTCGAGCAGTTCACGGGCATAGATACCGCTATGGGCTTTCCTGAGCACATCAGTGGAAAGGTCGGTCGCAAGGATGCTGAAATTGTTGATGACCTGTTTCTCGGCCGCTTCGGCCAGCACCATCGCCATGGTATAGGGTTCCGCACCCGTCGAACAGGCGGAACTCCAGGCACGGATACGCCCATGGCCTTCACCCGCAAGTGCAGGCAAAGCGAATTTCTCCATGTAGTCGAAATGGTTCGGCTCACGGAAAAAATCCGTCTTGTTGGTCGTCACCACGTCAATCAGGTAGATCGCTTCCTCTTCCAGCCCGTCTTCGCGGAAGAGGAAATTGCAATATTGAGCGAAGGTGGCATGCCCCGTGGCGCGAAGACGCTTGCGCAGACGCCCTTCCAGCATGGTGCGCTTGCTGTCCGGCATCTTTATGCCGCTGTAATTGTAGATGTATTCGGCGAGCAGCCGGAAATCCCGCTGACTCAGGCCATCATGCGCGGAGCTGGCAGCAATGGAGGCATCCACGGAAAAGGCTCTCCTCATGCCGCCTGAACCGGTGTGCCGCCCTGCCGGGCAATGGCGTTTTCTTCGTTCGAGAAAAGCTTTGCAAGATCGATGATGACGACGAAATCACCTTCGCGGCGAACCACACCTGCAATGTAGTCGGAGTTCCAGTGAACGCCGATATCGGGTGCGGTTTCCATCTGGTCGCGACGGAACGGCGTCACCTCGAACACCTTGTCCGCCACGAGACCTATCGCCAGCGTGCGGGATGGAAACGGAATATCCAGCACCAGCACACGGGTATGAGCTGTCCGCACGCTGCGGCTCATTCCGAGCCGCAGCCGCAGATCGATGATGGGCACACCCTGCCCGCGCACATCTCTCAGACCCAGCAGATATTCAGGACTATGCGGAATCTTGAACGTGTCCTCATAGTCGAGGATTTCGCGGACGACCGCGACGGATACCGCAAAGACCTCCTCACCGAGGCTGAATGTCACGAACTGGCCTTCTGAAGATGTGCTGGTCATGGTCAGGCGCTTTCGCGGAAATCCGCGTCGTCAGCATCGGGACCGCCCATGGACATATCCAGTGCGAAACCTTTGACGCGGGCTTGCTGGGCACTGACGGTATTGCCCGTCTGCGGTTTGCGAACGGGGGCCGGCTTCATCGCCGGACGCGTTGCAGCGGGCTTTGCGGCAGGCCGATGTGCAGCCTGTGCGGGGCGCGACGAGACGCTTGAGGTATCCACCTTGAAGAAGGCGATACTGCTCTGCAACTCTTCGGCCTGCGCCGCCAGCTCTTCCGAAGTCGCTGACATTTCCTCCGAAGCGCCGGAGTTCTGCTGCGTCACCTTATCAAGCTGCTGGATTGCCTCGTTGATCTGGGAGGCGCCGATATCCTGCTCACGGCAGGCGGCGGAGATTTCGGCGACCAGCTCGGCGGTCTTGCGAATGTCCGGCACCAGACGGTTCAGCATGTCGCCCGCTTCGGTTGCCACCTGCACGGTCTCGCCGGAAAGCGAGCTGATCTCGCTGGCAGCAGCCTGGCTGCGTTCGGCGAGCTTACGCACTTCCGATGCCACAACAGCAAAACCCTTGCCGTGTTCCCCAGCGCGCGCCGCCTCAACGGCGGCGTTCAGCGCCAGAAGATCGGTCTGGCGGGCAATTTCCTGCACGATGGAAATCTTCTCGGCGATGGTGCGCATGGCGACCACGGCGCGGTTGACGGCTTCACCGCTGGCTTCGGCATCCTTGGACGACTGGCGCGCGATCTTTTCCGTTTGCGCGGCATTGTCGGCATTCTGCTTGATGTTGGCAGCCATCTCTTCCATCGAGGCCGAGGCCTCTTCGGCAGACGATGCCTGCTCGGTCGCGCCCTGGCTCAGCTGTTCGGAGCTGGCCGACAGTTCCTGGCTGCCGGAGGACACATTGTCGGAAGCGGAAAGCGCATCGGCGACAATGCCACGCAGGCGCTCAACCATCCGTTCCAGCGCAAGGCCGAGAGTATCCCTGTCGGACAGGGGTTTCGGCATGACGGTAAGATCGCCATCCGCAATCCGGTCGGCAATGCCTGCGGTATTGCGCAGATTGCCCGTCATCGTGTTGATGCGCGCAACGAGATCCTTTATCTCGTCATTGGTCTTGATCTCGACATTCTGATCGAGATCGCCGATCGCAACCGCCTCAGCCACGGTCATGATCTTGCGCAATCCGCTGCTGATGCCGAGCGCGATCCAGAATGCTGTCGCGATGGCGATGAGTACGGCAATGACCGATGCACTGACCAGCAGGGTGCGGGTCTGCTCATAGTCATCAGCCGCCAATTGCTTCGATTCTTCAAGACGGTCGCGGTTCATCTTGACGCCCTCGCCCAGTTTCCCGGTCAGGGCATTGGCAGCGTCACGGCCCTTGCCGGACGAGTACGACGCGGCGAGCGACGTATTGCCCTGCGCAACCAGTTCCCGGACGTGATCATCACTGGCCTCGAAAGCCTTGGTGATGGCCTGCAGATCCGTCCAGAACGCACGCGTCTCGGCGCTGGCGGTGGCTGCCATATCATTCAGCATGGCCGTCAACTGGTCGCGACTTTCGTTACCGGCCGCCTTGAAAAGCTGGGTTTCCTCCGGCGAAGCAGCAAGGATGATATTCTTCTGCGACCGGACAGTTGCCAGCGCCAGTGCGTTCATCTGGTGAACCTTGTCGAGGCGCACGACAGTGCCATCGACCACATCGTCCATGGCATTCTTGGCGATACCGAGGCTGTATATGCCGTAGCCGGCCGTTCCGGCAAGCATCAGGATCAGAAAGCCGAAGGCAACCGCCAGCTTCATCTTGATTGTAAATCGCATCTCAATGCTCCTTGGAAAGTTCGATGACGTTGCCACGCGCGCTGGACGAAACCGTTCCGGACTCGCGATGCCCCGTGAAAATTGCTGTCAGATTTGGAAGAATGACGAACTCGCTGCCGCGTTTGATGAGGCAATGGATGTAATCCGCTCGCCACCGCATGCCGACGCTCGGCGGCGGTTCGCTGGCTGCCCGGCTGAACGTGGTCACCTCGTTGACCTTATCGGTCCTGATGCCGATCAATGCCGGCTCGCCATCAAACGGCAGTTCTATGACGACGATACGGCTATCAATGGTTCGCTCGGTGGCTTCCATGCCAAAGGCAAGACGGATATCGGCCAGAGGGATGACCTTGCCCCGGAAGTTGATAACACTCGCCACGAAGGCTTTAGCACCGGGAACGGCGGTTTCGGGCAGAAGATCCAGAATTTCCCGAACCTTCACCGCCTCTATGGCGAAGGTCTCGCCCGCGATGTTGAAGGTCAGAACTTCCACGGCGTCGGACACGCCCCAAAATTCGTCCGTCTGCTTCAAGAGAGACTGGTTCATCCCGCGGCCCGCAATCGCGCCTCCTGCTGTTGCCCCGCCATCACCAGATGTGCGACATCGAGGATAAGGGCGACATTGCCGTCACCGAGGATGGTCGCGCCGGAGAATGTCGCGACGTCATGGTGCAGTTTCGACATGGCCTTGATGACCGTCTGGTGATCACCGATGATCTGGTCGACCACAAGCCCGACTCGCTCGGAGCCGGTGGAAATGACGACGATCTTCTGGAACTGATCCGGCTTGGTTCCGGTGTTGAACAATTCGCGCAGGCGAATGAAGGGAACGAGGCTCTCGCGCAGTGAAATGAAGGACCGGCCCCGCGAACGAATATCGTCGTCAGGCGACAGTTCGAGGCATTCCTCAACCGCCGGCAGCGGAATGACGTAGCAACCATTGCCGACCCGCACCAGCAGGCCGTCGATGATGGCCAGAGTCAACGGGATCGCCAGCGAAACTTCCGAACCCGCGCCCGGCGTGCTGGTAACGCTGATCGTGCCGCGAAGGGCCTCGACACTCTTCTTCACCACATCCATGCCGACACCACGGCCGGAAAGACTGGTAACTTCAGAGGCTGTCGAAAAGCCCGGCTGGAAGATCATCTGCAGCAGTTCCTGATCGCTGACCTGCGCGTTCGGAGCCAAAAGGCCGGAAGCCTCAGCTTTTGCCCGGACGCGCTGGCGATCGATGCCACGGCCATCGTCACGGATGGTGATGGTCACATCACCGCCCGACTGGCGGGCAATGAGGGTGATCCGCCCCGTCGCCGGTTTGCCGGCCGCCACACGCTCATCGCTTTTTTCGAGTCCATGGTCGCAGGAGTTGCGGACAAGGTGCACGAGTGGATCAGCCAGGCGTTCGATCACCGCCTTGTCGACCTCTGTGCCTTCGCCCTCGGTCTCCAGCTCGATCTGTTTGCCCGTTTCCCGCGCCAGGTCATGGATCAGACGGCGGAACCGACCAAAAAGCTGGGCGATCGGCACCATTCGCAGGACCATCATCGTATCGCGAAGTTCTCCGGAAAGACGTTCGACATCCTCCGAAACAGAGCGCAAAAGAATATCGACGCTGCTACCCGCCAGCTGCGAAAGGCGGGACTGTGCAATGACGAGCTCACCGACCCGATCCATCAACTCGTCAAGTCTTTCAGCAGGCACCCGCACGTTTTCGGCCGCCTTGCCGCCCTTCGGATCGGCGGCGACCTTTCTGGCTTCAGGCAGGATTTCGGAAACGGGGAGCTCTTCTTCGACAACCGCTTCGATTGCGCGGATATCGATCTCCATGTCATCCATCACGAAGATGAAAACGTCGTCGATTGCCGATTGCGGCTGCTCGGTCGTCAGCCGGACTGTCCAGCCCAGATGGAGATCGCTCGGATTGAGTGCATCGAGAGACGGCACCGTCGAGGTGTCGGCAAGGATTTCACAATCGCCGAGTTCGGCCAGTTCATCCAGCAGACCAAGGGGATTGGTTCCGTTTGCCATGGCGTTGACGGGCAACCGGAACCGGATTTCCCAGGTGGCAGCTTTTGCCTTTGCCTGCTTCCTGGTGAGATTCTGCACCGGAACATGTGTCAGGACACCGCCATCGCCACGAGTGCCGACTGCTGCACGAAGCTTGGCGAGCAGCTGCTCTCCAACATCACCCTGCACACCGTGCGGATTGTCGACCAGCGCCTGCATATGATCCTGCGCTTCAAGAACGGCTGCGACCAGTTCGCTGGTTGCCGGAACCTCGCCCTTGCGCACCCGGTCAAAGGCGGTTTCGCAATGGTGGGTGAAGGCGGCAAGCGCCTCGAACCCGAACATTGCCCCGGACCCCTTCAATGTATGCAGTCCGCGGAAAACGGCGTCGATCTGATCCTGATCGGTCAAATCGTGAAGCAGATCGAGAAGGCCCCCCTCGATTTGCTCGAAAAGCTCCGCAGCCTCCGTTCTGAAAACCTGAATAGGGTCCAGCGTCGTCATTTTCCGAGGACCTTTCTGACGATCTTGACCAGATGTTCGGCATCGAAGGGCTTGGTCAGCCAGCCGGTGGCACCGGCGGCCTTGGCGCGCGCCTTCATGTCCGCATCGGATTCCGTCGTCAAAAAGATGATCGGAATGCCGGTATGAGCCGGAGATTGCCGAAGCGCCTCAATCATCTCGAGACCATTCATGTTCGGCATGTTGAGATCAGTGACGATGAGGTCAAAATTCGCGGCCTTCGCCTTGGCAAGACCGTCCTGCCCATCAACGGCCTCGGTAATCTGGTAGCCCGCGCCTGTGAGGGCGATCTTCGTCGTCATGCGAATGCTGGCGGAATCGTCGACCGTTAAAATATGTGCGCTCATGATATGTCCTTTCCATGCAACCAGAACTGGCGGGAGGCTTCATCCATCCGCGACAGGAAACCGCCCCGCCGCAATGTCTGCAAAACCTGACCGTCAGCCGGCTCTTTCAATGTTATCGTCTTGTTGTTCTGCGCCGCGAAATTGCGCGAGGCTTCCATCAGCTGCACGAAGCTCAAATCCGCATCCGCATCCTTGGGCACCTCGACCACCAGCCTGTCGGTGTCTTTGAGACGGTCGAGAAGAAGACCGTGTGCCGGCGCAATCGACCGGATGGAAAGCGCTTGCGGCATCTTCAGTGTGTCGTTCGTGGTTTCATCAAACATGGGGAGTCTCCCGAACGGCTGCGGCTTGCATGCCGCCATCCGCCCTGATCGGTTGTTCTTCCGGTGTTTCGAGGCTCGGCACTTCGATCTCCAGAACGCCGTGACCCGTCATGAGCCTCTCGATCAGTGTCCATTGGCGCTGGAACGCCGCGACGCAGGCGGGATCGAAATGGCTGCCGCTCTGCGCGACAACATGCGCATATGCCTCTTGGGTCGACCAGGCCTTCTTGTAAGGGCGCTCGGAGCAGAGAGCCTCAAAGACGTCCGCAATGGCGACGATACGGGCTTCCAGCGGAATGCCATCGCCCGACAAGCCGTGCGGATATCCCGTTCCATCCCATTTTTCGTGATGGCCGCCTGCAATCGCCTCGGCTATGCGCAGCAGGTCGGATGAACCGTTTTCGAGAATCTGCACGCCGATACCGACATGTTTTCGCATTTCGGTAATCTCATCAGGCGTCAGGCGACCCGGCTTCAGCAGCACGCTGTCGGAAATTCCGATCTTGCCGACATCGTGCAAGGGTGCCGCGAGATAGATCATGCGGCAATGCTCGTCATCGAGGCCGAGATCCTTTGCCATCAGCATGCTGATTTGCGCGACGCGGGAAATATGGTCGCCGGTGTGGCCGTCGCGGAATTCGATGGCCCGCGCCAGGCGCCAGATGATTTCTTCTTCGCGGGCCGCGAGTTGCCGGGTGGCCTTGCGCACCTCATCCACAAGGCTGCGCGCCTGTCCGGCAAGATCGCGCTGCGCCTTGCGCAAGGCGAGAAGGTTGCGCACCCGCGCCTTCAGCTCCACCGGGTCAAAGGGCTTGTGGATGAATTCCGTGACACCGCTCTCTATCGCTTCGATAAGGACAGGCCGGCCTCTTTCCGATGTGATCATGATAACAGGCACATGCGCGAAATGCTCATACGTATTCAGTGCCTTGAGGAGCTGTATGCCGTTATATTTCGGCATCGTATAATCCACCACAAGCAGATCGACCGCATTGTTGCGGCAGAATTCCAACGCCTCCGTGGGATCGGTGAAGCCCACGATGGTGCCGACATCCGGAAGCCCGCGGACCGTCGCTTTCAGGGCAACAAGAATCGACTTGCTGTCATCGACCAATACGATTTGCACTTGTCCTCGCTATCATTGGATTGCGGGCGAATAGACGCGCGAACTCCTCGGCTTTCACCGAGCGAATTCAACGGATCTGGAAACATTTTTTTGGGAAAAGACGACCGCGTCATGTGGTCATAAAAATGAAGCGCCTGCGCGAAATTCGCCTGCGAAGACAACTTCTTATATGAATAAATTGACCAGATGTTGGTTAACAGCGACTTAAGTGTGACTTATGAATACTTATAGTGAAGCGCCATCATCAGGCCTTCCAACGGGAATGTGATCCTGTTGCGGGGCGCCGCAGCCTCTCGGGCTGATGCGCAGACGCGCCACTAATCCTTGTTAGTATTTCTAACCTACGGAGAAGATTTCGGCCGATTGTTGCAGCGTTGATCCTCGAATAGCCTGAGACCAGAATTGGTATCAGGCAAAAGAGGGAACGATGTCGAAACGGCAGGACAAGATCAAGCTCGGAACCTTTGTTTACACGTTCGGCTTCCATGCAGCCGCATGGCGGCACCCCGCAAGCAAGGTAACGGCAGCAACCGACTTCAGCCACATGTTGAATGTGGCCAGAATTTCTGAAGCTGCCAAATTCGATTTCATGTTCCTCGCCGATTCCGCTGCGGCTGCCGTTGGTGACCCCGACGCCCTGGCGCGCAGCCCGACCAAGCAGAACCGGTTCGAACCGCTTTCTCTCATCTCGGCACTTTCGGTGATGACGGAAAGACTGGGCCTGGTCTCGACGGTATCGACGAGCTATTATGAACCCTTCAATGTCGCCCGGATTTTCGCGTCTATCGATCAGCTGAGCCGGGGACGCGCCTGCTGGAATGTCGTCACCTCCGATCATGACGAGACCGGCTACAACTTCAATCGTCAGGGTCTCGATCCTCACGCCGTCCGTTACGAGCGTGCGCAGGAATTCATCGACGTAGTGTTCGGCCTATGGGACAGCTTTGAACGCGATGCCTTGCTGCTCGATCGCGAAAGCGGCGTTTATTATGACAAGGACAAGCACCATACCCTCAATCATGTCGGCAAGCATTTTCAGGTGCGCGGCCCCCTCAACATTGCGCCTTCCGAGCAGGGGCGGCCTGTTATTGCTCAGGCCGGCGGCTCCGAGGCCGGAATGAACCTTGCTGCACGGACGTCTGAAATCGTCTTCAGCCTGGCATCCAACATCGAGAGCAACAGGGCTTTCTACCAGAACGTCAAAGGACGTATGCCGGCATTCGGTCGCGATCCCAACGATCTCAAGGTCATGCCGGGAATTGTCGTCAATGTCGGGGAGACCGAGGCCGAGGCGAAGGCAAAAGTCGATTTTCTCATCGACAGCCTGCATCCGGACGTGGGTCGGTTGATGCTTTCGGAGTTCCTCGAAGCCGACCTTCGTGGCGTTCCACTCGATCAACCATTTCCGATGGACCGGCTGCCCGCCGAGCCGAAAGGCTCGCGCAAGATGTTTGACCAGCTCGTCGAGTTCGTCAAACAAGGACAGACAGTGGGACAATTGATCCGCCACTACGCAGAACGCCACACCGGAAACGGAATAACCGGGACACCAAAACAGATCGCAGACTACATGGAAGAGTGGTTCGAAACCCGTGCCGCCGACGGTTTTATTCTTATGTTCCCGACACTTCCCGCAAGCCTGGAAGATTTCGTCCGCCTTGTCTTGCCGGAGTTGCGGCGGCGCGGACTGTTTCGTGAGGAATATGAAGGATCGACGCTGCGCGAGAACCTGGGGCTTTCGATGCCTGCCAACCGTTACACGGCCGCCAAAGGCGATAAAGAGCGCATCTGAAGGAGCCAATCATGGTGGACCAGATGAAAATGCAGGTGCCGTCTCCGGGCGCTGACCTCTTCAAATCCTCCATGCGGAATCTGGCGGGTGCCGTTTGCGTCATCACGACAGGCACGGGTGAAACACGAACCGGCTTCACCGCAACATCCGTCACAGCACTTTCTGCGGATGGCCCGACTGTGATGGTCGCACTCAATCGTGGATCCTCGTCCTGGGAAATCGTCGAGAAAGCCAGACGGTTTTGCGTCAACGTCGTCGCTGAAGGTCAGGAAAACGTCGCCCACTCATTCTCGGGTTTTAATGGCCTTAAGGGTGCCAGCCGCTACGATGGCGCCGTCTGGCACACGATGGGGTCAGGCGGCCTTGCGCTGGATGGCGCTCTGGCAAGTCTGGACTGCGAACTCGAAGACGCGATCATCCATCGATCCCATGTGATCCTGATCGGCCTCGTCCGGTCGATAAGGACACATGACGATGCCAGGCCACTTCTGTACTGGCGCGGAGAATATCAACACATCAGAAGGTGATATCCCGAGCGGTAGGCCCTTAGTCACGCACTGCGGTTCGGGGACGATGCGACAGACTGCTTTTTCGCGATCCCCATCACCCACATGTGAAATTCTCTTCCGTAGGGCTTATCGAAAACGGAACGATCCCATGCCAGATAGTAGCTCTCGGGAAGCGGAAGGCGGATGTCGAAAGGAACAACAAGTGTACCGGCCTGCAACTCGTCCTCGATCATCGAGACCTGAGCCAGCACGAAGCCGTGTCCGTTGACCGCAGCGTCGATTGCGTTGCTCGACAACGCGAAAAACAGGCTCGAGAGTTTTTCATTCACGGTCGCGCCAACCAGCTGCGCCCACTCGCTCCATTGTGGCGGACGGCTGTAATGGGCTTCCCACTCGATATTGAGCAAAGGGAATTTGAGAAGGTCGGCGGCCGCCGATAATGTCCGTCCCCCGAGCAAACGCGGCGAACATGCGGGAACCACCCAATCCGTATAAAGCGGCACGAAATGCGCGTGCACCTCTGCCCGCTTTCCATAGGTTATGCGAAAATCGCTCTGGCCGCCCGACAGGCTGGGTTCGTCATCCTTGCCGATGATACGGACATTGGCTTCCGGATAGAGAGCCTGCCACTCGAAGATCTTGCGGCCGATCCACTTGTTCACAACCGAGCTGAGCGCAGTCAGCACGATGCCGGTCTGGCTCCGCGCCCGTTCGAGAACATCGACGGAATGATTGAGCTGGCTGAAGCCTTTGGCGACTTCCTTGTGAAGAAGAACACCCCACGACGTCAGTTCCACACGGCGTCCGATACGTTCGAGGAGCGTAACGCCGAGATGGTTCTCAAGCTTGCGCACCTGTTGGCTGATGGCACTGGGTGTTACGCCCAGTTCTTTGGCGGCCGTGCTCATCGTGCCGCACCTTCCTACGGCTTCGAAAGCTTGCAGGGCATGGAGTGGGGGCATAGCCAATAGAGTATCTCCAGTTCTGCTTTTTGTTAAGTTTTTCTAAACAAAAACGCAACGAAAATCCGCTTGTCCCGCATCGCAACAAGGAAAATACTGATCCGATTAAAGCGAGAACGGGGGAAGAAAATGTTTCTCAAGAATGCTTGGTACGTCGCCACCTGGGATCACGAAATCGGACGAGACCTGACACCCGTAACGATGCTCGGCGAAAATATTGTTCTTTATCGTCTTCAGAATGGCAAGCTTGCAGCGCTCGAAGATGCCTGTCCCCATCGCAAGCTCCCCTTGTCCATGGGGCGTATCAAGGGCGACGACGTCGAATGCGGCTATCACGGATTGACCTTCGACTGTTCCGGCGCCTGCACCCGCGTACCGGGTGCAGAGCGTATTCCACATGTGGCCTGCGTCCGCTCCTACCCGGTGGAGGAACGTTACGGGCTCGTCTGGGTCTGGATGGGTGAGGCCGCGAAAGCCGATCCCGCAGAGATTTTCCATGTCGAACATTTCGGTGATCCGTCCTGGGGCGTCAATCGCGGCGAGTCGATGACGATCAACTGCAATTACCTCTACATGACGGACAATCTGCTGGACCCATCCCACGTCGCATGGGTACATCAGAGCTCGTTCGCCAGTTCCGCCTGCGAAGAAACGCCACTGGAAACAACGGTGAAAAGCGATGGCGTCGTCGTCTGGCGCTGGATGCTGGATTCAGATCCAGCCCCCTTCTACGCACCGTTCCTGCAATTTGAGGGGAAATGCGATCGAAAACAGCATTACGAGGTTCGCTACCCCAGCAATGCCATCATCAAGGCCATCTTTGCACCATCAGGCTCCGGTGGCGAAGGCCGCGAATTGCCGGCCAACACGTTCTTGATGGACAGCTACAATTTCATGACGCCAGTCGATGAGAACCGCACGAAGTATTACTGGTTTCAGATGCGAAATTTCGCGCCCGACGACCCGGACGTTTCAGCGCGCTTCGCAACATCCGTACGCGGCGCATTCGAGGAAGACCGTGTCGTGCTGGAGGCGGTCCACCACGGGATCGCGAACAAGAAGACTCCAAACCTCGATCTGAAGATCGATGTCGGACCGCTGCGGTTCAGACGCAAGCTTTCACAGATGATCGATAGCGAAACCATGAATGTCGTCGCTGCCGCGGAGTAAGCGCCTGCGCCAGAATGACTAACGATATGGTCTTCGCCTGCTCAAATGGGTCAGGCGGAGATGGCAAAAAAAATAACCGGGAACATAGCTGGTGATCGGCAAAAGCCGACGCCCGCCACAAATCGGGAGTATCCTTGATGCGCCACATCAGGCAGCCTGAGCTCTATTCAGTGGACTATAATGTGCTGCGGCAACGTTTTCTTTCCGCCGCGCGCCGGTCGAATGCTGCGTTGTTCGAATATAAGCATCCATTGCATGGCCCAGGTGGAGAGCACCTTTTCACGGATGTTGCATATCTGGGCGAACGCAACGCGTCAAAAAAACTCGTCATCTTGTCCGGCACGCACGGAGTTGAGGGGCAATTCGGATCGGCTTGTCAGGCTGAATGGCTTGCCGCAAATAACCCGTTACCGCTTCCTCCCGATACGGCTGTGGTGATGATCCATCTGATCAACCCGTGGGGAACAGCATGGAGCCGACGGGTCAACGAGGACAATGTCGATCTCAACCGAAACTTCGTTGACTGGAAGAGAGCCGTTCCAAGAAACGAACGATACGCCCCACTCCATAATGCATTTGTCTGCGCCGAGTGGGATGGACCCGATCGTGACCGTGCCGATCAACTGCTGAGAGATGCCAAGGCCGCTTTAAATGGTCACGCCGGGATCGCCGCGATTATCGAAGCAGGCCAATACGACTTTCCAGACGGACTGTTTTATGGCGGAAACGGCCCGACATGGTCGAACCGCACCCTCAACGATATCTTGAGCACTTTCGTCAGTGGCGCGTCGGATGTCGTCGTCTTCGATCTTCACACCGGTGCAGGCCCTTACGGATATCCCGCGCTGCTATCCGTGGCGGAAGAGGACCATGCCGGTCTGGAATGGGGCAGAAAAACCTATGGCCACGCACTCGCGGTCGTGATGACCGGCAAGGGCGCAACGACCGATACCGGCATTGCGGCAACGGCCACGGGCTACGTTTCAGCAGCGGTCTGCAAATCCTTGCCGGACAGCCGCGTATTGCCGCTGGTAATCGAATGCGGAACCCTTGAAGGCCCGGTGGTGATGGACGCCGTGCAGGCGGATAACTGGCTGCATCTTTTCGGGAATATCGAATCTCCGCTTGGGCAGAAAATCAAGAAGACGCTGAGAACTGCGTTCATTCCTGACGATCCCGAATGGCAGCAGAACTGTCTTGGGACAAGCTTGCGATATTTCGACCGCGCGCTGACCGCACTTGCCTCGGTTACTCCACCGGCTTCAAAGGGCGCAACCGCTCCGGCTTTGGTGAGCGACTGGCCACCGGCCGTGCCTGTGAACACCAAACGCCATGAACGGCCAGCCGTTGAAGTTCATGATCTCCACAAAAGCTTCGGCACGCACGAAGTCCTGTCGGGCGTGGGGCTGAGTGCCGATCCCGGTGAAGTCGTTTCCATGATCGGCTCGTCAGGTTCCGGCAAGAGCACGTTTTTGCGCTGTATAAACCTGCTTGAACAGCCCAGCAGTGGAACGATCGTCGTTGATGGCGAGGAAATACGAATGAAGGGCGGAGCGAATGGCCGTTCGCAGCCAGCAGACATGCGCCAGGTCGAAAGAATTCGCGCCCGCGTGGGAATGGTATTCCAGAACTTCAATCTCTGGCCCCACATGTCCGTGCTTGAGAACATCATCGAGGCTCCCGTCCATGTTCTTGGCGAGCGTCGCCAGGATGCAATCGACCATGCCCATCAGTTGTTGAAGAAAGTGGGACTGTCGGAAAAGCATGCCCAATATCCCGGGCAGCTCTCCGGCGGCCAGCAGCAGCGTGCGGCCATCGCAAGAACACTGGCCATGCGGCCAAAAGTCATCCTCTGTGACGAACCGACATCCGCTCTCGACCCCGAACTTGTGGGAGAGGTCCTGCGCGTGATCCGTCAGCTGGCAGAAGAGGGCAATACCATGATCCTCGTGACGCATGAAATGCAGTTCGCGCGCGAGGTATCTCACAAGATTCTCTTCTTACACAAAGGAAAGGTGGAGGAAGAGAGTACCCCGGCGGAATTGTTCACCAATCCGCGATCGGAACGCCTGCGTCAGTTTCTGTCGCGAACGTTATGACGTGATCCGCTGTGCCGGCGCTGTGTCCGGCAAATCAAACCCAACAAATAACCAAATAGGGGAATTCGCATATGAATCTGAAAGTCCTGTCACTCGCCCTGCTTCTTGCAGGCGTCAGCACGGCGCACGCTGCCGAAGGCGAATTGTCGATCGGCACCGAAGGTGCCTATCCACCATGGAGCATGGCCGATGCTGCCGGCAATGTAACCGGCTTCGACGCCGATGTCGGCAACCTGCTCTGCACGAAGCTCGCCGTGAAGTGCCGGTTCGTCGTGCAGGCCTTTGATGGCCTGATCCCTGCCCTCAAGGCGAAGCGCTTCGACGTCATCATCTCCGGGATGTCGATTACCCAGGATCGAAAAAAGGAAATCAATTTTTCGGTCGGATATGCTGAGCTGGCAAACATGTTCCTCGTTCCCAAGACGTCCGATCTCGCCGGCATCAAGGATATCGACACTTTGTTGAAGGGCTTGGACGGCAAGACGATCGGCGTTCAAACCGGCACGACGCACGCCCATTTCATCGAAAAGCGGGTGCCGAATGCCAATCTCAAAACCTACGACACGCTCGACAATATGCAGATCGATCTCGCAAGCGGCCGCGTTGAGGCAGCATTTGCAGACGCCTCTGCACTTCAGGATTTTCTCGCCAAGCCCGAAGGCAAGGACTTTCAGTTTGTCGACGTGAAAGTTCAGAGCAAATTCGATTCCACCCTCGGCGAAGGGATCGGCGTCGGTATTGCCAAGGAGAACACCGAGCTGAAGACGAAGATCGACAAGGCACTGTGCGAGCTCGTCGCGGATGGTTCAATCGGCAAAGCGAGCCAGAAGTGGTTCAAGATGGATATCTCCAGACCCTGCAACTAAGACGCCTGCCCCGCTCTTCCCAGAAGTGCGGGGCAACCACTCAATCGCAACCTGACAGGGTGCGCACGGTCGAAGACGCTGATGCCCGCTGCCAAAAAGGCAAGGGAGTGCGCAGCAAAACCAAGGCAAATCCAATGGAGTCTAGTCTGATCCTAGTTTGGCAGGGTGGTTGGATAAGAGCCATTCTGCAGGGGGCCGCAATAACGATTGCCGTCGGTACGGTCAGCATGCTTGTCGGTGCGTTGATCGGAACCTTGTGCGGCGTCATCAAGTGGGCGCGGATATTCCCGCTGACACTTGTGGTAGACGCCTATACCTCTCTCGTGCGGGGGGTGCCTGAACTGCTTATCATCTATCTGCTGTTCTTTTCTTCCGTGCAATTCGTGACACAGGTTGCCACAGCTTTCGGATATGCTGCCCTTGCGGACAGCGGATATGCCTTCATCATTGCCATCATTGCCATCGGTACGATTTCAGGCGCCTACTCGACCGAGGTTATCAGGGGAGCATTGGCTTCCATTCCGACGGGACACATCGAAGCTGCGCGTGCACTGGGGATTCCGGGGCGCCGCATCTTCAGGCGCATCATCATCCCGCAAATGCTACGCATTGCCATCCCCGGTATGAACAATGTCTGGCAGACAACCATCAAGGACACGGCACTGGTATCGGTTGTCGGGCTACAGGAACTGATGCGCGCCGCCTCGGTTGGCGCCGGTAGCACCCGCAATCCCCTGATTTTCTTTCTTATTGCAGCCGTCGTGTATTTCGCGATCACCATCATAAGCCAGGCTGGATTCGACAGGGTCGAACGCCTGGTGAGACTAAGGGCGAGGAAGTAACGCGATGGATATCGAATTCCTGAAAACATCGATGCCTTTCCTCTTGAAAGGGCTTTCCACAACGGCGACCATAACCGCGATATCTGTCGCGATCGGTTTCAATCTCGGCCTTGGTCTTGCGCTCATGCGGCTGTCCGAAAACCGTTTCCTTGCCGGGTTTGCAAAATATTACAGCATGGTCTTTCGCGGTACACCGCTGCTTGTACAGCTGTTCCTGTTTTACTACGGGCTTGGCCAAATTGGCTTTATCAAAGGCAATGCCATAACGTGGTGGGTGATTAGTGATGGTGCGCGCTGCGCGGTCATGGCGATGGCGCTCAACACAGCCGCCTATACATCGGAGATTCTGCGAGGCGGATTATTATCGGTTCCCGCGGGTCTCAAGGAAGCGGCCAAAGCCACGGGAATGTCACCATTTATGCGTTTCCGCCGGATCGAATTCCCGCTCGCCATTCGCCAGGCTCTGCCGGCTTACGGCAATGAGCTGATCCTCGTCGTCAAGGGTACGAGCCTTGCCTCGACAATCACGGTTCTCGAGATCACGGGATATGCAAAGCGCCTGATGAGCCAGACATTCGCGATTTTCGAGGTTTTCGCCCTGGCGGGTGCCATCTACCTCGTCATCAACCTCACCCTCGTCATGCTCATCCGCATGCTTGAGGCACATCTGATGCGTCACGAAGCGCGCTGAAGGCCATTAGACTCGAACCTTACGACTGCCTGTCACGCGCATTGATGGACTATATCGCCGCCTGGACAGCCAAAAAAATGGCGTTCTGAAACGTAGTCGCCCATATCGTGTCCGCGCCGCGCGCCTAAAGAGCGCGGCGTTGTCATGTCAGCCGGTGACTTTGCCGGGGTTAAGAGTGTATCCGCCATCGATTGCGGCCTTGATCTGCGTCATCAGGGCAAATTTTACCGGGTTCGCTGTCTCCCGCAACGCATGAATGCGTTTGGAGCCTATCCCATGTTCCGCCGAGAACGAACCACCCGATTGCGTCAGGTCGCGGTAGAGAACGGATTCGATGGCAGCAATCTTGGCGGGCGTCAGAGCTGTCCCGGCTGCATTGAGAACAATGTGAAGATTGCCATCGGCAATGTGGCCGAAGAGGTAGGGATCGAGGAGAGGATCGATTGACCGAAGCTCCGGTACGCAGCGAGCCACATATTCTCCGATCTGCGACAAGGGGACGGAGACGTCAAAGGACGGCGCAGCCGGATATCTGCGATAGATAAGGTCCGTGTCCTCCCTCAGACGCCACAACTCTGCTTCCTGTGCCTTCGATGTTGCGACGACAGCGGACACGTTCGGATAGGTTTCATACAGCTCCTCGTAAATCCGGCCGAGCTCCATCTGAAGCTGTTCCTCGTCACCGCCGCCCAGAGACATGATGAGGTTGAGAGGATAGTCAGGGGCATAATCTGGCGCCGACCAAAGGTGCTCGCCCGCCGTCAGGGAGAAAAACGAATTCCAGATCGCTTCCGCCGCACGCATGTGGCCATACCTCACGGTCAACCCCAGCCTGGTTGCATCAAGAGCCGCTTCAACGGAGGGAAACCCAAAAAGTGCGGTGGCGGTTGCTGCGGGAACCGGCTCCAGCTTGATGGCAACCCTGGTCACTATACCAAGCGTACCCTCGGCCCCGATGAAGAGATGCTTCAGATCGTATCCTGCGGCGTTCTTCACCACGCGTGTCAGGTCGGAATATATCGAGCCATCAGGCAATACGACTTCCAGCCCGAGCACGCGATGTCGCATCACCCCATATCGAAAAGCAGAAATCCCGCCGGCATTGGTCGAGACCATTCCGCCAATCGTGGCAGAACCACGCGATGGCAAGTCGATGCCTGGCTCGAGACAATGCTCCGATGCGGCCGCCTGCAACGCTTGAAGCGTAACGCCTGCCTCCACAACGGCAACGCGCTCATCTGGATAGATTTCCACGATCCGGTTCAGCCGGGCGGTCGACACCACGATTTGACCGGGGACGGACACACCCCCGCCAACAAGCCCGGTTCGGCCACCCTGCGGTACAACCGATATACCATGGGCAACCGCAGTTTTTATGATCGACGCAACCTCGTGCGGAGATGAAGGGAAAGCAACCGCATCCGCACCGAAATTCGCAGGCGTTACGCCATAATCGAGATTGGCAACGGCATCACCGCGTTTCAGGTTCGACAGGCCGATAATCTGGTCGATTTCATTGAGAAACGCGGCGGACAAATCCCGTGTTAAGGCGGTATTGTGTTCGATCATGACGCGACTTTTGCCTCAGGAAGCTTATCTTTGAGTGAGCGTAACGCTTCGAGAAAACGGTCGTTTTCCGCAGGAAGCCCGACGGTCACACGAATGAAGCTGGCGAACTCCGGTTCTTTCCAGGGCTTAACGATGACGCCATGGGACAGGAAATAATCGAAAGCGATCGAACTGTCGCAACCAACATCGATGAAGAGAAAATTCGTCTGAGAATCCGGAACGAAAAGATCAAGCGAGGCGATTGCCGCAGCCATGCGCCTGCGCTCCTTGACGACGCTTTCGACTGAAACCCGCATCCAGTTTTCGTCATCGAGCGCGGCAACTGCGGCCAATTGCGCGGCTGCATTGACGTTGAACGGTGTTTTTGCAGATGACATGGCCTGTGCCAGCCGCTCATCGGAAGCCACGGCATATCCGACGCGCAACCCAGCCAGCCCATAGGCCTTCGAGAACGTCCTGAGCACGACCCAGGAGATAGCGCTGTCAGCCAGTGTCTTAAGCCCATCTGGCGTATTCCCGTCGCAGAATTCGAAATAGGCTTCGTCGAAAACAAGCAACGTCTCTTTCGGGACGGCTGCAATGAGGCTTGAGAGCTGATCCTGTCGCAACGCCGGGCCCACGGGATTGGAAGGCGAGGAGATGAAGAATATCGATGGCTTTTCGCGCAATGCGGTCGTCATCGCCTCAAGATCGAACCGAAGATCCTTCGTCATCGGTATCTTGATGATTTTCGCACCATTTGCTCTGGGCTCGATTTCGTGAAGGCCGAAACCAGGTATCATCGCGACCACGGTAGCATCCGGACGCAGGACCGCGCGACAAACGGCAGCGATCATCTCTTCCGAGCCGTTTCCAATGACAATCCGGTTTCCGGCAACGCCGAGCTTTCGACTAAGCGCATCACGCAAAATCACACAGGCAGGATCCGCATAGCGTGAAGGGTCGAGACTGGCCAGCGCAGCGGTTACCTTCGGAGAGCAGCCATATGGATTCTCATTGCTGGCAAGGGCCGCAATATCGGTCAAACCCGTCTTGCTTCGCGCAACAGCGATATTCATTCCAGCATTATAAGGCGGGAGTTCAGCAACGTGCGGGTTGAGTCTGAGTTCATCGGCCATGGGTTGATCTCGCTGATTTGGACAAACGCTGGAATCTGGTTTCAGAGGTCGAGTACGATTGAACTCACGGGCTTGGAACAACAGAGGAGAATCTGCCCGGATGGCACGTCATCCAGCGGCTCTTCCACATATTCAACGTCGCCGGACACAAGGTCCTGGACACAGCTGCCGCAGACACCCGCGCGACAGGAGAATGCTGGCTCAATACCCCGGCTCTCCAGAAAGCTCAGGATGGATTCCGAGGCTGAATCCCACTCGAATCTGGCATTTGACTTTCCAAGAACGATCTCGATGCCGGAGTACTCAGGCTCTGACGCCACCGGAGCAACAGTGAGGCTGAGGTTTGCTTCCTTCTTCGGCTGCGATGGCGAAAGCAGGGAGGCAGGCCCGAAAAATTCGTAGGCAATCTTGCTTTTCTCCAAGCCGAGGGAGAGGAGCAGGTCATACATCGCCTGCATGAACGGCGGTGGTCCGCACATATAGACTTCGTAATCGTCCAGCGGCAGAAACGACTGCAAGGTCTCCCGCGTGATGAAACCGGCGGAATGGAACAGCCCGGCTTTAGCATCCTCGTCGGTCGGAAAACGATAACAGTAATGAATATGGACGTTGCTGCGCTGTTCAGCGAGCACCCGTACTTCTTCACGCAGCGCATGGGTAGCAGCCCCGTCGCAGGCATGGACGAACCAGACGGGCCGATCGCTTTCCGCAACCAGGACCTTCAACATGGAAATCGTAGGTGTCAGCCCGACGCCACCAGACAAGAGAATAACCGGTCGCTGACTGGCCTTGTCGAGTTTGAAGGCACCACGCGGCCTGTCAATATGGATGACCGCACCCTCTTCTACTGCGTCGTGGAGCCAGCACGAAACAAGACCATCGGCCATATCGGGCGTTAAAGCGGCCTCCCGTTTCACGGTAATACGATAGACCCCGATCTCATTTGGTCCTGACGAAACCGTGTAATTCCGGACAAGCGGTTCTTTGCCTTCGGGATGCGATATCTGGATCGTCAGAAACTGGCCCGCCTCAAAAGTACACCAATCCGCAGGATCGACAGGCGTGAGGTAAAACGACGTGATCGTGGCACTCTCGCGCACCTTGCGCTTTACCTCGAACGGGCGAAAACGTGGATCCAGGCGGGTCGTCATGATTTGCTTGTCCTGATGATTGCAATATCCGGAAATCCGCAGATCGCCTCGAAAGCCCTCCCCGTGAGATCGCTCAAGGCTTGCTTCAACCTGCAGACGGTCAAAGGTTTTCGCGGGAGGCAGAACTTCCTCAAAAACTCGCTGACAATTTGGTCTTCACCAATTTGCAGCCCCAAGGCCTCACCTCAATTTATCCCTCTGACAAATCTCATTATTTGCGCGTCAACAAAGAGAGACAATCCCGCCACAGATGGGTTTTTGTTTAGAAAAGCTAAACTATGGAGATTTGAATTGGCGCGAGCAACTCTGGATTTGCGCCCTCGTTTTTACTGGGATACGCCAAAGCAGAACGTGATCTTCGTAAACAATCGTTAGATAGTTGCAGAGTGCTCCGGGAGCAGGATACAGGCCTAGGTGCACGCTATCAGAGCCCCACGGGGCTGTACCACCAGCAAGTCATTTGCGGTATCCAAGGCCCTAAACGCAAAGTGCCCTCCGGGATGGGAGGGCTTTGTTGTTGATNATCAGAGCCCCACGGGGCTGTACCACCAGCAAGTCATTTGCGGTATCCAAGGCCCTAAACGCAAAGTGCCCTCCGGGATGGGAGGGCTTTGTTGTTGATAGTCTTGAAGATATTGGTTGCGGGGGCAGGATTTGAACCTGCGGCCTTCAGGTTATGAGCCTGACGAGCTACCGGGCTGCTCCACCCCGCGTTACCAGCGTAAATCCCTATTGGATTTATCGCGACCAGCGTAAATCCCTATGGGATTTATCGCGACTGCATCACAGGGACGCTGTGATGTATAGTTCCGGAGCAAATTGCCGAAGGCGATTTGTCTCCTTTAAGGGACGCACGTTGCGTTTTCCTTATGTTTTCATGTTCCGCAATGCAAAAAGGCCGCTTTGAGCGGCCCTTTGTATCGGCTGGGCCG
>NZ_LMFF01000018.1:0-249871 GCF_001427205.1 Rhizobium sp. Root491 | reverse complement strand
CGGCATGACGAAGAAGGGCGAGATGATCATGATGCGCACGATGCCCTGACCGAAGATGTCCTGGTCAAGCAGAAGCGCAATCGCAATACCGCCGATGACGGTGATCAAAAGCACGCCGCCGACGATGGCAAGCGTGTTGAAGATCGACTGGAAGAAGGCCGGATCGGTATAGAAATACTGGTAATTGAACAGGCCTGCGAAGCTGACATTGGCAGGGTTGAGGAGATTGTAGTTCTGGAACGAGAACCACAGCGTCATCGCCAGGGGCACGATCATCCACACCAGCAAAAGCAGCACCGAAGGCGCAAGCATAACCCGCGCCAGACCGCTCGTGTTTCGTGTTGCCATTGCACTAACCTCCCCATGGGCTCGGGCATCACGAAATGCCCCCGGCATATCCGGAAGAACCGGCTCATTCCAGTTTTGATTTGAAAGGCTTAAAGGCCGCCGCGCAGCTCGCGGCTTGCGCCCCCAAGGTTCGCTGCCCGGCATTGGCGCCGGACAGCGATCTTCAGGAGGATTACTTGATGTAACCGGCGCGGGTCATTTCACGCGTCGCTGTCGACTGGGCGCTGGCAAGCGCATCGTCGACACTGGACTGGCCGGCAACGACCGCCGAGAACAGCTGACCGACCGTGGTGCCGAGCGCCTGGAATTCAGGGATCGCCACGAACTGACCGCCGGTGTAAGGCACGGGCTTTACGGTCGGCTTGGTGATGTCGGCGGCATCCATCGCAGCAAGCGTCGGCTTGGCGAAGGCGGCTGCTTTTTCATAGTCAGCATTCTTGTAAAGCGAGGTGCGGGTACCCGGAGGCACGTTTGCCCAGCCTTCCTTGGCAGCGACGAGTTGGGTATATTCCTTGCTGGTTGCCCAGGAGATGAACTTCTCGGCGGCATCCGCCTTCTGCGAGCTCTTCGGGATAGCAAGGTTCCATGACCACAACCAGTTGCCGTGGTTCTTCAGCTCGCCATGCGTCGGGAAGAGCGCATAACCGACCTTGTCGGCAACGGTCGAATCCTTCGGGTTTGAAACGAAGGAAGCAGCCACCGTGGCATCGATCCACATGCCGCATTTGCCCTGCTGGAACAGCGTCAGGTTTTCGTTGAAGCCGTTGGAGGAAGCACCCGACGGACCGGCATCCTTCATCAGATCGACGTAGAACTGAAGAGCACTCTTCCATTCCGGCTGATCGAACTGCGGCTTCCAGTTCTCATCGAACCAGCGGCCGCCAAAGGAGTTGGTGAGCGCGCTGATGAAGGCCATGTTCTCGCCCCAGCCAGCCTTGCCGCGCAGGCACATGCCGTTGATATCCGCCTTGCGATCGGTAATCTTGCGGGCAGCGTCACCGATGAATTCCCAGGTCGGGTTTTCAGGCATCTTCAGGCCGGCTTTTTCAAACAGGTCCTTGCGATACATGATCATGGCGGATTCGCCGTAGAACGGCGCCGCATAAAGCTTGCCTTCGCTGGAAAGACCACCACGGATCGCCGGCAGAATATCATCCACGTCGTATTTGTCGCCAAGCTTTTCGAGCGGCAGCAGCCAGCCCTGCTTGGCCCAGATCGGCACTTCATAGTTGCCGATGGTCATGATGTCGTACTGACCGCCATTGGTGGCGATATCGGTCGTCACGCGCTCGCGCAGGACGTTTTCTTCAAGCGTGACCCATTCCACCTTGATGTCGGGGTTCTTGGTGGTGAAGTCGGAGGTCAGACCCTGCATGCGGATCATGTCGCCGTTGTTGACGGTGGCGATGGTCAGCGTTTCGGCGGAAGCAAGGGTCGAAAAGGCGAGTGCCGAGCATGCGCCCAGCAAAATGGTCTTCAATGTCATATCTTCCTCCCAGAAGAAATTTATGAGCATTCGCTTTGCTCTGGGGCATTTACTCACCCGCAGCCAAAAAAAGTCAAGCAACATCCTGTGCTGCGGCGCACATGGAAAAATCAAGTCATTGATTTTAATGGATTAATTTTTGCTCAGTGTGTGAGCAAATATTCACTTGTCGCTTCGTCGGTGATGAGGCCGTTCAAAAGACCACCCCTCAGTGCCGCGAGAATCGAGGCATTCTTGCGCGCGCCCTGCGCCATACCGATGACCGTGCAGGTCTCTCTGGACGGAATGGGAACGGAGGCGACGCGCTCGTTGACGGAATGGTCGAGAATGCGGCCGTTGGCATCATACATCCAGCCGCAGATTTCGCCGATCGCACCGCTTGCCATCAGGGCCTTCATCTCGTCGACACCGAGAAAGCCATCAACGCAGAGCGGTGCATTTTCTCCCAGTTCGCCGACGCCGACGAAGGTGACATTGGCGGCTGCACCCAGCGCCAGCGTGGAGCGCACCATGGACTGGTCGTGCAGCAGTTCCCGCTCTTCCGCAGACGAGCAGAGAACCGGCAGCGGCATCGGGAAATGCCGCGCCTTGATGGCATCGGCCATACTGAAGATGACGTTGTAATAGGCGGCCGATCCATCCGGCCCGATATTGCCTGTCAGTGACACGATGCGGTGCTGCGGACATTCCATCGGCGGCAGTTGGTCCACAGCCGCCTTCAGCGTACGGCCGGTGCCGATGGCAAGCACGATGGGATCGGCATTTTTCAGCCAGCGCTCGATTTCCGCCGCGCCGGCCTCGGCAATGCCGACCGTGGAGGAAACGCCAGCGGGATCGCTCGGCACCACCTCGATATATCTAAGGTCGAATTTCTGCTTCAGCCGCTCCGCCTTTTCGAGACAGGCGGCGATGGGATGATCGAGCCGGACCTTGATCAACCGCTCGGCGACGGCCAGCGATACCAGCCGCTGCGCCGATTGCCGGGATATGCCCATGGCAGCGGCGATCTCGTCCTGCGTGCGGCCCGCGACATAATAAAGCCAGCCAGCACGCGCCGCATCATCAAGCCGTCCATGTGCGTCGTTCCGTCTGGCCATGCCGCCGCCCTCTAAGAATTATGCTCGAGCATTTGCTGGCATTTTTTCAGGCCGCCTGTCAAACGGCGCAGCGACTGAGCGAAGCGTTTGGCGGCACCGGGCACCTCTAAAGAAGATGCAAAACATTTCCTCCGTCATGCTCGGGCCTGTCCCGAGCATCTGCAATGCACCGATTTACGAGACATTGGCAGATCCTCGGCACAAGACCGAGGATGACGTCGTCAACACAGAGGCACCTATCCCTGCGCAGTTTCCTCTATATCAAGCCGCTTCCTGCACCAGATGCCCTGCCGAAACCTCGCGGTAATGGCGTTGCGGCGGAACATAGTTCACAGGACGGATCGGGCTTTTGATCTCGTCCGTTGCCATGTTGCGCCTGATCTGGCGCCGGGCCGGATCCGGCACCGGAACGGCGGACATCAGCTTTTTCGTATAGGGGTGCTGCGGATTATCGAAGACGGCGGCGCGTGGGCCGATTTCGACGATCTCGCCGAGATACATCACCGCGACACGATGGCTGACACGCTCCACCACAGCCATATCGTGGGAAATGAACAGGAAGGCGAGGTTGAGGCTCTGTTGCAGATCGAGCAGCAGGTTACAGACCTGCGCCTTGATGGAGACATCAAGCGCCGACACTGCTTCATCGGCAACGATGACCTTGGGGTCAAGCATCAGCGAACGGGCAATGGCGATGCGCTGGCGCTGGCCGCCGGAAAACTCATGTGGGAAGCGCCGCATCATATCCGGGCTGAGGCCAACCTTCTCCATCAGGTCCGCCGCCTTTTCACGCGCCTGCGCCTTCGGTCCAAGCCGGTGTTCGATGAAGGGCTCCATGATCGCCGTGCCGATGCTCATGCGCGGATCGAGACTGGCGAAGGGGTCCTGAAAGATCATCTGCACGCTGCGGCGCATGGTGCGCAACGTCGTCTTGTCGAGTTTCATCACCTCGTAACCGTCGAGCGTCACGTTACCGGAGGTCGGTTCGATCAGCCGGGTGATCGACCGCCCCGTGGTGGACTTGCCGCAGCCGGATTCACCGACCAGCGATAGTGTCTCGCCCTCAGCCAGATCGAAGGAGACCTTCTCCACCGCATGCACGGCACCGGACTTGCGGCCGAGAAGACCGGAGCGGATATCGAAGCGGGTCGTCAGGTCCCGGACCGAAAGAATGGGCGTGCGACCACCGGAAACCGTGTTCCTGACCTCTTCAACCGGTTGGCTTTCGCCGGTCTTGATATCGATGATCGGAAAACGGGCGGGCAGTACCCGCTCTTTCATCGAACCGAGCTTCGGCACCGCCGAAAGCAGGGCGCGCGTATAGGGATGGTTCCCGCGATGGAAGATATCGTCCGTCGTGCCGGTTTCCACCACGTCGCCGCGGAACATGACGATGGTGCGGTCCGCCACTTCCGCCACCACGCCCATATCATGGGTGATGAACAGGACCGACATGCCCTCCTCTTCCTGCAATTGCTTGATAAGGTCGAGAATCTGGCCCTGAATGGTCACGTCGAGCGCCGTCGTCGGCTCGTCTGCAATCAGGAGCTTCGGCTTGGAGGCAAGCGCCATGGCAATCATCACGCGCTGGCGCATGCCGCCGGAAAACTGGTGCGGATAGTCGTCGAAACGGTTCTTCGCATTGGGAATGCGGACTTTTTCCAGAAGCCTGACAACTTCGGCCTTGGCAGCAGATGAGGAAATATCCTGGTGCACGGTCAGCGCTTCGGCGATCTGCTTGCCGATCGGGAAGATCGGATTGAGGCTGGTCATCGGCTCCTGGAAGATCATCGAAATGTCCTTGCCACGAACCTTGCGCATCTCCTCTTCCGGAAGTGCCAGCAAATCGCGCCCGCCGAGCATGACCTTACCCTCGATGCGGCTCGTTTTCTTATCGAGAAGCCGCATGATCGACAGCGACGTCACGCTTTTGCCCGAGCCGCTTTCGCCAACGATCGCCACCGTCTCGCGGGGCGCAATGTCGAAACTCATATTGCGGACGACCGATTTCCAGCCGCCATCAACGCGGAAGGACGTGGTCAGATTTTGAACCGAAAGTACCGGGCTTACCGAACCGCCGGTCTGTTCCATGGATGTTGCCGCCAAAAGCATGCCGATCTCCTGAAAAGCGAAAGGCGGCCGTGAAGGCCGCCGGATGTCTTACGCAGCAAGCGCGGTTTCGGCCATCGAGACCCAGTAGCTGATGCCGTAAGGCAGGGCCTCGTCGTTGAAGTCATAGGCGGCATTGTGCAGCCCGGCCGTGTCGCCGTTACCGATGAAGATGAAGGCGCCGGGGCGTGCTTCCAGCATGTAGGAAAAATCTTCCGCGCCCATATGCGGGTTGGGATTGGTGTTGACGGCGTTTGCGCCTGCCACACCTGCCGCCACGCTGGTTGCGAATTCGGTTTCGTCATTGTGGTTGAAAGTAACGGGATAACCGCGATCGTATCTCACCTCCGCCGTCGCACCATGCGCCATGGCGGTGGCTGTCGCCACTTCCTTCAACCGTTTTTCGGCGAAATCGCGGGTTTCCGGCAGCAGGGTGCGCACCGTGCCGGTCAGCGTCACCGAACCGGGAATGACATTGCCCGCTGTGCCGCCGTGGGTAGTGGCGACGGTGACGACCAGCGATTTCAACGGGTCCGTTTCCCGCGAGACGATGGATTGCAGGGCGATGATGATATAGGCCGAGGTCAGCACCGGATCGACGGAAAGATGGGGGGCCGCCGCATGGCTGCCCTTACCGGTAATGACGATCTCGAAACTATCCGCCGCCGCCATCGTCGAACCCTTGCGGATGGCGAAATTGCCGACCGGAATGCCCGGCTCGTTATGCATGCCATAGACCTGAGAAATGCCGAATTTCTCCATCATGCCGTCGTTCAGCATGGCAAGTGCCCCTGCGCCACCCTCTTCAGCCGGCTGGAAGATGACGGCCACGGACCCCTTGAAATTACGGGTCTCGGCCAGATATTGCGCCGCACCCAAAAGCATGGCCGTGTGCCCGTCATGGCCGCAGGAATGGGCCTTGCCCGGAACCTTGGAAGCCCAGGGCTTGCCGCTGGTTTCGAGGATCGGCAGCGCATCCATGTCGGAGCGGAAACCGATGGTCGGGCCGTCTCCGTGCCGCCCCTTAATGATGCCCACCACGCCGGTCTTGCCAATGCCGGTTTCGACGATATCGCATCCGAAGGATTTGAGTTTCTCCGTCACGAATTTCGAGGTTTCGAAGACGTCGTAGAGCAGCTCCGGCGTCTCGTGCAGGTGGCGCCTCCAACCGGCTACTTCTTCCTGCATCTCGGCCACACGGTTCAATATCGGCATTCCCATTTTTCCTTTTTTTGTTCCCCGCCGGGTTGTCGGGAACCATATTGCGTTTGGAATTTCTGCTTTTGCAAGTATGAATTTCGCTAGATGAGTGAAAAATAGGCCCGAAGCCAATCGGCTCAAATTTTGTTCATCAATCAGAGTTTGGGGCTTGCATTTCAAAAAAACTGACAATAGCATCATTGGGAACGGAAGAATATTCGTTAGCAAAATCAAACACTTAAAACAAAAGACTTGCAAATGACGTTGAGGAAAAGCGTCAAACATTCAAACAGATAAAATCTTCAAAGGGGAAAATCACAATGAAGAAGCGCAGCGTTCTCTTTGCCAGCACGGTGGCGGCCTTGGCCATGGCAGGCTCTGCCGCCCATGCCGAGCGTGGCAGTGACGGCGAACTGAAAATCCTTTTCTGGCAGGCTGTATCGACACTCAACCCTTATCTTTCCGGCGGCACCAAAGAGATCTACAGCTCGTCCATGGTGATTGAGCCTCTGGCCCGCTACGACGAAAAGGGCGAGCTGGTGCCGATGCTGGTGAGCGAGATCCCGACGGTCGACAATGGCGGCGTCGCGAAGGATCTGCTCAGCATGACGTGGAAGCTGAAAAGCGACGTCAAATGGTCCGACGGCACGCCGCTTACCGCTGACGACGTCATCTTCACGTGGAAATATTGCACCGCACCCGACGGCGGCTGCGCGCAGGCGGCGCAATATGAAGGTGTGAAAAACGTTGAGGCTATCGATGCCCATACCGTCAAGATCAGCTTCACTGAACCCAAGCCCTACCCCTACTCGGCATTTGTCGGCGCGCAATCGCCCGTCATCCAGAAAAAGCAGTTCGAAAACTGCGTCGGCGCCGCGGCTCCCGGCTGCACATCCGCCAATTTCGGCCCCATCGGCACCGGCCCCTTTGTGGTCAAGGAGTTCAAGCCGAACGACGTCATCAGCTATGTCGCCAACCCCAATTATCGTGATCCGGCCAAGCCCGCCTTTGCAACGGCTACCCTGAAGGGCGGCGGTGACGCAGCTTCCGCTGCGCGTGCCGTGCTTGAAACGGGTGAATTCGACTACGCCTGGAACATGCAGGTGGAGCCGGAAATTCTGGCGACCATGGTGGCCGCCGGCAAGGGTAAGCTGGAAACCGCCTTCGGCACGCAGGTCGAGCGTATCAATCTCAACTGGTACAATGCCGATCCTGCGCTGGGTGACAAGCGCTCCACCAAGGAAGGCGGTCCGCATCCGGCCCTTTCCGACCCGGCCGTGCGCCGTGCACTCTCGCTCGCCATCGACCGCGACATTATCGATGAGACGGGTTATGGCGAGGCGGGCAAGCCGACCTGCAACATCGTGCCGGCCCCGGCGGCTGTTGCTTCGACGAAAAACGACAGCTGGTGCCTGAAGCAGGATCTGGAAGGTGCAAACAAGCTGCTCGACGATGCAGGCTGGGTGAAGGGGGCCGATGGCATCCGCGCCAAGAACGGTGTGAAACTGTCCTTCCTCTACCAGACCTCCACCAACTCCGTTCGCCAGGCAGCGCAGGAACTGGTGAAGGACATGTGGTCGCAGATTGGCGTTGCTGCCGAACTGCGCAATGTCAGTGCCTCCGTCTTCTTCGGCGGCGATCCGGCAAGCCCGGATACCTTCCAGAAATTTTATGCCGACGTTGAAATGTACACCAACAATTTCGACGGCACCGACCCGGAAAAATATCTGGCGGAATGGCTCTGCGACAAGATCCCCGCCCCCGCAAACGGCTGGCAGGGTCAGAATATTCCGCGTTATTGCAACCCGGAATTCGACAAGCTGGTGGGCGTACTTTCCAAGACGACGGACTTCGCCAAGCGTGGAGAAATCGCCAAGCAGCTGAACGACATGCTGACGGAAGAAGGCGCGCATATTCCGCTGATCCACCGTGGCAACGTCTCCTCGCATTCGCTGACACTCGAAGGCGTTCGCATGAACGCCTGGGATTCGGAACTCTGGAACGTCGCGGACTGGTCCCGCAAAAAGTAATCCGCAAATGCGCGGTCGCCCCTGACGGGGGGACCGCGCTCATTTTGCGAGACCCTGACGGTCTGGAGACTTTTCGATGTTTACCTTTACGCTCCGGCGGCTTGCCTTTGCCGTACCGACGCTGCTCGTCATCAGCTTCGTCATATTCGCCCTGCTCGATCTGGCGCCAAATGATCCGACCGGCGACCTGCCGCTGACCATTCCGCCCGAAGTGCGCGAGCAGATCCGCGCCTCCCTCGGCCTCGACCAGCCTTTCTTCATCCGTTACCTGATATGGCTGCAGCAATTTTTCATCAATGAACCGCTGAACCTGTTCGAGAAGCTGACAGGCTGGCAGATCGGCGACGGTAGCCGCATGCGTGTGCTGTCCTGGGCAACGCGCAGCCCGGTGGTCGATCTCGTCATCCAGCGCATGCCGCAAACGCTTTGGGTCGTCGGCCTTGCCTATCTCTTCGGCGCGCTTCTGGCGATCCCGATCGGCGTCATTTCCGCCTACAAACAATATTCGATCTTCGATCAGATCGGCACCTTCGTCTCGATGGTGGGTTATTCGGTTCCCACCTTCTTCACCGGCGTGCTGCTGGTCGTCATCTTCAGCTCCTATCTGCAATGGTTCCCTTCCGTCTACGACACCAATCTGCAGGTGACTGACTGGGGAAGCCTCGTGGCACAGATCAAACAGATGTTCATGCCGGTTCTGGTGCTGACCCTTTACAACGTCTCGCAGATCAGCCGTTTCGTACGCGCCTCGATGCTGGACAATCTGCATCAGGACTATGTACGCACCGCGCGTGCCAAGGGCGTGAAGGAAAAATCCGTTCTGCTCGTTCACGTCCTGCGTAACAGCCTCATACCCGTCGTCACCGTCATCGCACTCGGCGTGCCGACGATCTTTTCCGGCGCCATCATTACCGAACAGATTTTCCGCGTGAACGGGCTTGGCCAATTGCTGATCACCGCCGTTCAGGGCGCGGATATTCCGCTGGTGCAGACGCTGACCTTCATTTTCGCGGTGCTTATCGTGCTCTTCAACCTGATTGCCGACGTGCTTTACGGCATTCTCGACCCGAGGATCCGCTATGACTGACGCCACCCTCGCAGCACCAGCCGTTGCCGCCACGCCTGTGCAATCGGCACTTGCCGATATCTGGAAACAGTTCCGCGTCCACAAGGGCGGCGTGGCAGGCCTGTTCGTTTTCATCTTTATTTTGCTTGCGGTCTATGTCGGGCCCTATATCCACACCGTCGCGCCCAATGCCATCAATGTGAAGGAACGCAACCAGTGGCCGTCGCTGGCGCATCCCTTCGGCACCGACAATCTGGGCAAGGACATGCTGGCGCAGGTGCTGGCGGGCGGGCGCATCTCGCTTGCCGTCGGCATCACCGCCATGCTGCTGGCGCTGTTTCTCGGCACGCTGGTGGGGGTGCTGTCAGGCTATTTCCGAAGACTTGACGGGCCGCTTATGCGGCTGACGGACCTGTTTCTGGCCCTGCCGCTGCTGCCGCTGCTGCTCGTCATTCTCATGCTGTTCCGTGATACGCTGCGTGCCGCTTTCGGGCCGGAAACCGGTATCTTCATCCTCATCGTCTTCGTGATCGGGGTAACCAGTTGGATGCATACCGCACGCATCGTGCGCGGCGACGTGCTGACGATCAAAAGCCAGGAGTTTATCATGGCGGCGAAATCGAGCGGCATGCGCGAATACCGCATTATCCTGCGCCATATCCTGCCGAATGTGTTGAGTTCGATCATGGTCTCAGCCACGCTCGGCATCGCCTCGGCCATCATCACGGAATCGGCGCTGTCCTTCCTCGGCCTCGGTTTTCCGTCAGACTTTCCGACCTGGGGACGGCTGTTGTTCGATGGCGCCAACTTCCTGCAGCTGACGCCCTCGCGCGTGCTGTGGCCTGGACTGGCAATCTCGCTGACGGTTCTGAGCGTCAACTATATCGGCGATGCCGTGCGCGATGCGCTTGATCCAAGGGCGCTTAAGAGCTGACGCGAAGGGCGCGGTGGCTGCGCCCTTCCCTTTATCTCAGTGATAATTCATCTTTTCCGCGTCGAGAATGCTGTCTGCATCCAGCGCAGCAATCGGAATGTCGCTGCGCGCCGGAATATCGCCGGAAAGCTGCAAGGCCAGATAACGCCCGCAGCAGACTCGTAAAAACGAGGTGAAGTTGCCGAGATCATGCCCGGCATCGATCGATTCATTGTAAAGCTTGGCAATGAGCTGCGCGCTGTTCATGCCATCGCGGCGTGAAATCTCGTCCAGAGTCGTCCAGAAGAAGTTTTCAAGTCTGACGCTGGTGACCATGCCATCGATCCGCAAAGACCGGGTATGGCTTTCCCAAAGCGTCGGGTCTGCCTTGATGAAAAGCTTGCACATGATGTCCTCCCTCAGCAAGCTGCAGAAGATAGACGGGAAACGGGACCGGTAAAAGCCCCATTCCGCCGGCCTTATCTGCCGAGCACCGCCATGAATTGCGAAAGCCATGCCGGATGCGCCGGCCATGCGGGCGCCGTCACCAGCTTGCCGTCGGTAACCGCCGCGTCGATGGCGATATCGGCATAGGTGCCGCCCGCCAGTTCCACCTCGGGGCGGCAGGCCGGATAGGCCGAGCAGGTGCGGCCCTTGAGGACACCCGCAGCCGCCAGCAATTGGGCACCGTGGCAGACGGCCGCGACCGGCTTGTCAGCCTCGAAGAAATGCTTCACGGCGGCAAGCACATCCGCATTCAGCCGCAGATATTCCGGCGCGCGACCACCCGGAATGACCAGCGCGTCGTAATCCGCGACCTTGATATCGGCAAAAGTTGCGTTGAGCGCGAAATTATGACCGCGTTTTTCTGAATAGGTCTGGTCGCCCTCGAAATCATGGATCGCGGTCGCGATCGTCTGGCCAGCCTTCTTGCCGGGGCAGACGGCATGCACCGTGTGACCAACCGCAAGCAGCGTCTGGAACGGCACCATGGTCTCGTAGTCCTCGGCGAAATCGCCGGTGATCATCAAAATCTTCTTCGGCATGCTTGCTCCTCCCATTTTGAATGCCCGGGGCACCGTAACAGGAGGGGTGGAGAAGCGGGTATTATGGCTATACTACAGGGCCGATAAAGACGGGATCAGCGCGCTTCGGGCGGCTCCGGCCAGCGCCGAACACCGCCGCCCCAATCCTCGAAGGCCTTGGAAAGCTTGAGAACGAGCAGATCCGCGTAACGCGGGCCGACGATCTGCAAGCCGATGGGCATCCCGGATTTCGACAAGCCGCAATTGATCGAGGATGCCGGCTGTTCCGACATGTTCCAAGGGACGGTGAAGGCGATATGTTCGAAGGGTCGGTCGGGATCGTTGGTGGGCGAGGCCCAGTCGGCCGGATAGGAGACGATGGGATTGACGGGTGAAATCACCACATCAACCGACTGCATCAACCGCCCGCAGGCTTTGCGCATTTCCATGGTCTGGTTGAAACCGAAAACGGCCCGCGCGCCGGAAACACCAGCGCCCTTCTGCGCCCATTCGTGAATATAGGGAAGGATCGCCGCGCGTCGTTCGTCACTCAGCGCCGCCATATCGCCCCAGAATTTCGCCCGCCAGAAATCATCCAGCCCATCCAGCATGTCCCGAGACAGCACCGGCTCGACCGGGACCACGATGGCACCTGCATCTTCGAACAGCTTTGCGGACGCCACAACAGCATCCCGCACCTCATCGTCCAGGGCCAAGCCGCAGCCGGCATCCAGCATCAGGCCGATCCTCAGGCCCTTTACGTCGATATCGAGGTCCATCCAGTTGATATCGTTGGGCGGCAGCGCGGTGCCGTCACGCCAGTCCGGGCGGGAAAGTGTGGCCATGGCATAGGCGGCGTCAACGACGGTGCGGGTCATCGGTCCGGCGCAACGGCCGGTATAATAGGGATCGACAGGTATGCGGCCCTGGCTGGGCTTGAAGCCGAACAGCCCCGTCCACCCCGCCGGTAGCCGCACCGAGCCGCCAATATCCGTACCGATATGAAGCGTGCCGTAACCTGCAGCACCGGCAGAAGCCGCACCGGCACTGGAGCCGCCGGGGTTCTGTGTCGGGTCCCACGGGTTGCGGCTGAGCTTGTGAAAACTGGAAAGGCCTGATGACAACATGCCGTAATCCGGGCAGGTGGTCTTGGCGTAAATGATGGCGCCGTCCTCGCGGCAGCGGGCCGCAACCGGCGCGTCTTCCAGAGCCGGCACCAGTTCCACCGCTTTGGTGCCAAGCGGAACCGGCTGGCCTTTGGTGGCGATCAATTCCTTCAGCGACACCGGAATCCCATCGAGGGGCCCAAGCGTTTCACCTTTTTGCCAGCGCATCGTCGAGGCCAGCGCCTGCTTACGGGCATCCTCGGGATCATAGGCGTAAAGCGCGTTCACCGTGGGCTCGAATGCGTCGATACGGGCCTCTACCGCCTTCCAATATTCCGATGGCGACAGCTTCTTTTGCCCGTAAAGCGCCAGGATTTCGAGCGTGTTGAGGTGTATGAGATCGGTCATAAGCTTCGTCTCGTCAGAAAACAGATAATATGGGCGATATCGGCTTGAAGCGGTCAGCTGGTATCGCGTGGGTCCAGCAGGTCGCGCAGGCCATCGCCAAGCAGATTGAGGCCGAAGACCGCGAGCGCAATGGCAAGGCCGGGCATGATGGCAAGCCAGGGTGCTGCGCCAAGATAGGTCTGCGCATCGGCGAGCATCCGCCCCCAGGTGGCGGCCGGCGGCGGCATGCCGAGACCGAGGAATGAGAGTCCCGCTTCGGTGAGGATGGCAAGGCCGAGCTGGATCGTCACCTGCACGATGATCTGGTTGGAAATATTCGGCACGATATGAAACAGCGTGATCTTGGCGCGGTTCTGGCCGATGCTGGTGGCGGCGGTGACATATTCCCGCGACCATATCTGCAAGGCCGCACCCAGCGTCAGCCGCGCAAAGACCGGCACCATGAAGGTGGCAATGGCGATGATGGCGGTGAACCGCCCCGTACCGATGAACGCGCCGAGCATCATGGCCGACAAAATCGGCGGTACGGCGAAGATGATATCGCAGGCGCGCATCACCAGGGTTTCGGTGAAACCGCGCAGTGCCGCGACCGATACGCCAAGCGCCGTGCCAATGAGCGCGCCGATGGCAACGGCGGCGATGGAGGTGGAGAGCGAATTCCATGCCCCCGCCATCAGCATGGACAGCACATCGCGGCCAAAATGGTCGGTGCCAAGCCCGCCATAGGTAAAGGGCGATTTCAGCTTCTGGGCAATCTGTATCTTCGTCGGAGAAACCGGCGTCCAGACCAGCGAAAGCAGGGCAACCGCGACAAGAAAGAGAGTGACGGCGATGCCAAGGACGAAAGCGGGGCGGCGGCGGATCAGTCGCATCATCGTGCACCTGCCCGCAGTCTTGGATCGATAAAGAGATAGGCGATATCGACCAGAAAATTCATGACGATGACAAGCGCCGAGAAGAACAGTACGACAGACTGCATGACGACGATATCCCGCTGGGTCAACGCCTGATAGGCAAGCCGCCCGAGGCCCGGCAGGTTGAAGACATTCTCCACCAGCACTGCCCCGGCAATCAGGAAGGTGAATTGCAGGCCGATCATGGTGACAACGGGGATCATGGCGTTCGGCACCGCATGTCGCCACAGCGCTACCCGCTCGCTCAGCCCCTTGGCGCGGGCGGTGCGCACGAAATCCTCGTTCATTACCTCAAGTACTGCCGAGCGGCAGACGCGGGTGAGGACGCCTGCCTGCGACAGCGCAAGCGCAATGGCTGGAAGCACAAGCGCGATAAATCCGGCAGAGAAACTCGGACGCCAACCGGGAAAACCGCCAGATGGCATCCAGCCGAGCGTGGTGGAAAAGACGATGATGAGCAGCAGCCCGACCCAGAAACCGGGAACGGCAATGCCGACATGGGAAAATAGCCCGGCTGCGAAATCCACCGGCCCGTTTCGGCTTCTCGCTGCCGCGACGCCGAGCGGAATGGCGATGGCGACCGACAGGCAGACCGCGAGCAGCGCAAGCGGCAGGGTGACGGCAAGCCGCTCGACAATAAGCCCCGCTACCGGCACGCCGTAGGTATAGGATTGTCCGAGATCACCCCGGAATACGCCTGCAAGCCAGTGGATGTAACGCAATGGCAAGGGCTGATCGAGACCCATCTGCTTTTGCAGCGCGAGAAGCGTATCCGGGCTCGCCGACGTGCCGAGCATGATGGCCGCCGGATCACCCGGCAACAGCCCCATGATGATGTAGATGATGAGCGACACCGCAAACAACGTGACGATGAGGCTTGCAAGGCGCCGGACGAGAACGGCTAACATCTGGCATTCTTTCCTTGCGTTGTTTCGTTTCGGGATGTGGCGGATGGATTTATTGTCATCCCCGCACACTCTTCCCTCACCCCTGTGCTTGTCACAGGGATCCAGCCGAAGCGTGCCTGCACGGCGGAAAGATTCCTTTCAGCCCAACGACTTGGGCTGGCTGGATTTCTGTGACAGGCACAGGAATGAGGTGGTGGGTAGGAATGCGCCTCACCGTTCACAACAAACGTCACTCTTCCCAATGCACATCCGTCAGCACATTGGACGGAATGGGTTCGTTTTCCCACAACCCCTTCAACTTCTTGTCCCAGACGCCGAGTTTCGGCATCACGAACAAGAACAGCGCCGGCACATCTTCGGCGAGGATTTTCTGGGCTTCGCCGTAAAGCTTTTCCTGCTCGGCCGCATCCGCCGTTTTTTCAACATTGGCGATGACCTCGTTGAAGGCAGGGTTCTTATAGTTGAAATAATAGGGATCACGGGAGTAGATATCGATATCCATCGGCTCAGCGTGGGCGACGATGGTCATGTCGTAATCCGCGCCCTTCAAAACATCCGCCACCCATTTTGCCGGAAATTCCGTGGTCTCGATGGTCATGGTGACACCGATTTCGGCCAACATCGCCTGGAGGATTTGCGAGGTCCGCTGGGCATAGGCCATTTGCGGGGCCTTGATCGTGAAGCTGAAACCGTCGGGGTAACCCGCTTCGGCAAGAAGCGCCTTTGCCTTGTCTATATCGTAAGAATGAACACCGGTCGTATCGATGTAACCGCGATCGTTCGGCGTGTAGTGGCTGCCGATGGCCGTGCCGTAACCCGACCATGCGCCTTCAATCACCGTGCCGCGGTCCACCGCCATCATCAGCGCCTGGCGCACGCGCTTGTCGTTGAAGGGTTTGCGGGCATTGTTCATGCCAGCCACGACCTTGAGTTCCGTATTGCCGACGAAGGTACCGAGACGCGCATCGCCGTCGAAGGACGTCATCAGTTCCGGCGCGCCGAATTCCGGGAAGGCATCGATATCGCCGGATTTCAGTGCCGCTGCCTGCGCCTGCGGATCGGAAACGAAGCGGAAGGTGGCCTTTTCAAGCTTCACCGCCACCGCCTTGTCCCAATAGGCCGCGTTCTTCTCCAATTCCACCTTGTCGCCCTTGGCCCAGTTCACGAACTTGAACGGGCCGGTGCCGATGGGCGTGGTACGGTTATTGTCAGCGCTCTTCGGCGCAACCATGACGGAGGCCGGCCAGCCGAGCCAGTAGATCAGGCTGCCCGCCGGCTGCTTCAGCTTCAGTACCAGCGTCGCGGCATCCGGCGTTTCTATGCTCTCGATGGCGGTGAAGAAGCGTTTTTGTGGGTTTACCGACGTTTCACCGCGCGCCCGGTCGAGCGAAAATTTCGCAACAGAGGAATCGAAGGCCTCGCCGTCGTGGAAGGTAACACCCTGGCGCAGCTTGAACGTATAGGTCTTGCCATCGGCTGAAATTTCCCAGCTTTCGGCAAGCTGCGGTTTCACCTTGCCGTCATGGTCGATGGTGACGAGACCTTCGAATATGTTCTGCCAGCTGACCTGACCGATGGCGACGGGTGCCGCAATTGTCGGGTCGAGACCTGTCGGCTCCACTGTCATGCCCAGCGTCAAGGCGGTCTTCGGCGCGGCCGCGGCGTCCGTCATAGAAAGCGGCATCCAGAGCGCCGTCCCCAGTGCAAGCGCAAGCGCGGCGCGCCGCGTAACTTTCAGCGGCTGCGAAAAATAAGTGCGTGGCATCATTGTCCCCTGTCTGGCGGCCGAGGCATTTTTGCCTTTCGAAGACCACCCGTTGCAAAAAGAGTGTCATGTTGCAGGCGCACACACAATCGTGATTTTTGTGTGCTCCGTGTAGCTGAAATGGCTACACGGAAATACGGATGGAAATCAACCGGGATGGACAATTCTCCAGGCTGACGAATTCCCCTACCCCGCTGTCGCCTCGCGCATGAAACGCTCGATGAAATCGGCAAGCTTAGAGGCGGCGAAGGATAGTTGACGGTCGGGCGCCACGCAGAGATCGATCTGGGTGTGGATGCCCTTCTTGCCGGAAAGCGGAACAGCAACCATCTGGCCGCTGCGAATTTCACGCGCCACCGACAAGGCCGGCAACAGCGTGGCCGCGGCATGGCCCAGAACCAGTTCCTTCAGCATTTCCAGCGAACTGGTGATAAAGACGGGATCAAGCTCGATACCGGCATCGGCAAACAGTGTATCGAAGGCCTGACGCGCCGCGAAACTCTTGTCCGGCAGGGCAAGCGGCAGGCCGGCCAGTTCTTTCAGCGAGACTTCCGCCTGCGCGGCAAGCGCATGGCCGGTCGGAAAGATAGCATCGTAACTGATACGGGTGCGCGAGCGCACTTTCACGCCGGAGACCTTGGGCGCAAAAAGGCTGACGACCAGATCCGCTTCGGCTGCACCCAGTGCTTCCATCGCCTGGCGCGCGCTGGTGATGTGCACCTCGAAGCGCAACTGCGGATATTTGAGGCTGAACTGCGCCAGCACCGGCGCCAGAAGGTTCGCAACCGTCGCGCCATTGGCATAAACGGTGACCCGGCCGCGCTGAAGCCCCTTCAGGTCATCGATCAGCTGGTGCACATGGTCGAGTTCGCGCAGCGTCTTGCCGGCGCGGGCAGCCAGCAATTCCCCCGCCGCCGTCAGCTTCACGCCCCGGCTGGAACGCTCCACCAAAGGCGAGCCAAAATAATATTCGAGGTTCTCGATCTGGCGGCTGACTGCCGTCGGCGCGACATTCAGATTTTCGGCAGCGGCGCGCATGGAATTGGTGCGGACAAGTTCGTCGAAATACATCAATGCGCGCAATTGCATGGTCGGGATACCCTGTTTTGGCCGACACTGTCCGTCATGCCGGGCTTGACCCGACTATAGCGGCAGCTCAAGCGCGCTTGAAGCCCTCGCTCGCCACCAGCAGCTGCCTGGTATAATCCGCAGTAAACTCGCGGCTTTCCAGCGCTTCCGCCTCCAGCATTTCCACCACCTTGCCGCTTTTCATTACCGCAAGGCGATCGCACATGTGGCTGATGACGCCGAGATCGTGGCTGACCATAACGAAGGTGAGGTTGCGGTCCTTGCGGGCCTGTTCCAGCAGATTGAGGATTTCCGCCTGAATGGACGCGTCGAGCGCCGAGGTCGGCTCATCCAGTAGCAGAATCTTCGGCTCGACGATCAGCGCGCGGGCAATGGCAATACGCTGCCGCTGACCGCCGGAAAGCTGGTGCGAATAGCGGAAGCGGAAACCGGTGCCGAGACCCACCTCATCAAGCGCACGCGCGATGCGTTGCTCGCGATTGTCGAGACCGTGGATGACGAGTGGTTCTAGCAGCAGCGCATCCACTGTCTGGCGAGGGTGCAGGGAACCGTAAGGGTCCTGAAACACCATCTGCACATCGCTATAAAAGCTCTTGTCGCGGTGCTTGCCCGAATAGGAGCGACCGGCCACCATCAACGAGCCTTCGTCGAAATGGTTGAGGCCGGCAATTGCCCGAAGCAGCGTCGACTTGCCGGAACCGGACTCGCCGACGATACCGAAGGACTCACCCTCGGCCACATCGATGCTGACGCTGTCGAGCGCGATATATCCGTCGAAATCGACCACCATGTCTTTGATAGAAAGAACCGTGCTCATGCGCGCCACTCCGCCTTGCGTTCCAGAACCGGCAGCGGATGCCGGTGGCCGCCAATTTCCGGCAGGCAGTTCAAAAGACCCTGCGTATAGGGATGCTTCGCCTCTTTAAGATTAGCAGAAGAGAGCTCCTCAACGACCTTGCCCGCATACATGACCAGAACGCGGTCGCAGAAAGACGACACCAGCCGCAGATCGTGGCTGACGAAAATCAGCCCCATGCCGCGGTCGCGAACCAGCTTGTCGAGAATATCGAGCACTTCGAGCTGGACCGTCACGTCGAGCGCGGAAGTCGGCTCATCGGCGATCAGAAGTTCCGGGCCGCAGACCAGCATCATGGCAATCATGACGCGTTGGCCCATTCCGCCGGAAACCTCGTGCGGGTAAAGATCGAACACGCGCTCGGGATCGCGGATCTGCACCGCCTCCAGCATGGCGAGCGTGCGTTGGCGCGCCTCGCCGGAACCGATGCTTTCATGGGTACGCAGCGTTTCCATGATCTGGCGGCCGATGGGCATGACCGGGTTCAACGAATATTTCGGGTCCTGCAGGATCATGGCCAGGCGCTTGCCGCGCATGAGCCGCCGTTCCTTTGCCGAAGCACTGAGAAGATCGACATCGCCGAAGCGCAACACATCGGCCTCGATGCGAGCGCTTTTCGGCGTCAGGCCCATGATGGCGCGGCCGGTCTGCGATTTGCCGGAGCCGGACTCGCCGACGATGCCTAGGCGTTCGCGTCCTAGCGTGAACGAGACGCCACGCACCGCCTCCACCAGCCCGGTGCGGGTGGGAAAGGAAACGCGCAGGTTCTCGACGGTCAGAAGCGGCGCGCTCATTGGTTCGCCTCCTTGGGGTCCAGCGCATCGCGCAGGCCATCGCCCAGAAGGTTGAAACCGAGGCTGACGATCAGGATCGCAATGCCCGGCATGGCGGCAACCCACCATTGGTCGAGAATGAAACGGCGTCCGGAAGCAATCATCGCGCCCCACTCCGGCAGCGGCGGCTGTGCACCGAGGCCAAGGAAGCCGAGACCGGCTGCTGTGAGGATGATGCCCGCCATATCGAGCGTGACACGCACGATGAGCGACGACATGCAAAGTGGCATGACGTGTTTCAGAACGATGCGAAACGGCGACGCGCCCATGAGCTTGACCGCCGCGATGAAATCGGAATTGCGGAAGGTCATGGTTTCGGCGCGCGCGATGCGCGCATAGGGCGGCCATGAGGTGACCGCGATGGCGAGCACCGCGTTTTCAATGCCCGGCCCAAGTGCGGCCACCAGCGCAAGCGCCAGAACCAGCTTCGGAAAGGCCAGAAAAATATCGGTGATGCGCATCAGAACGGCATCCACCCAGCCGCCGGCATAACCCGAGACGGTGCCGACGATGAGTCCGATGGGTGCGGCGATGATGGCCACCAGCAGCACGACGAACAGGGTCAGCCGCGAACCGTGGATGAGGCGCGAGAGAATATCACGCCCCTGATCGTCAGTGCCGAGCAGGTAACCTTCTGTCCCCGGAGGCAGAAGTCGGGCATTGCGCAGATCGCCCTGCACCGGATCGTGTGGTGCAAGCACATTGGCGAACAGTGCGACAAGCAGCAGCGCAATGATGATGCCGAGGCCAAGCAGCGCCAGCCGGTTTTCCGAAAAGCGCCGCCAGATGACATAGGCACGGCCTAGCCGTGCCTGCCTGCGCGAGGCAGGCCGGTCGGAGAGCAGCCATTCGCGGCTGTAGGGTTTGAGTGTATCGGTCGAAATCGTCATCGGCTGCGCGTCCTTGGGTCGAGCGTCCGGTAAAGCAGATCGGAGAAGAGATTGATGCCGACGAAGATGGCGCCGATCACGATCGTGCCGCCAAGAACGGCATTCATATCCGCATTCTGCAGGGAATTGGTGATGTAGAGGCCGAGCCCCGGCCACGCGAAGATGGTTTCGGTCAGCACCGAACCTTCCAGCAGACCGGCGTAAGATAGCGCAATCACGGTCACCAGCGGCACGGCGGCGTTGCGCAGCGCGTGAAACCAGATGATGCGCGTTTCCGAAAGCCCCTTGGCGCGCGCCGCAACGATATATTCCTGGGCGAGCTCATTCAGCATGAACGAACGCGTCATGCGGCTGATATAGGCCAGCGAAAAATAGCCGAGCAGCGAGGCGGGCAGGATGATGTGGCGGAGCAGATCCCACAATACGTCCCATTGCCGTTGCCAGATCGCGTCGATCAGGAAGAAACCCGTGACCGGCGTAAAGGTGAATTCGTAGACGATATCCATCCGGCCGGGATAGGCGACCCATTGCAACCGGGCGTAAAACACCAGGAGCGCCAGGAGGCCAAGCCAGAAAATCGGCACGGAATAGCCGATAAGGCCGATGACGCGCACGACCTGGTCGGCAAAGCTGCCGCGCTTGACCGCGGCAAGCACGCCGAGCGGAATGCCAAAAACGGCGCCGATGATGGTGCCGAGCGTGGCAAGCTCTATGGTTGCCGGGAAAACCCGCTTGATATCCTCCATCACCGGGTTGGTGGTGAGGACTGAGATGCCGAAATCACCCGACAGCGCCTGCTTCAGATAGATGAAGAACTGCTGCCAGAGCGGCAGGTTGAGGCCGAGCTGCTCACGCACGCGCTCGACCACATGCGCAGGCGCGCGGTCGCCGACAATTGCTAGCGCGGGATCGATCGGCACAACGCGGCCAATGAAAAATGTGACCGCCATCAACCCCAGAAAGGTGGTGATGACGGTGACGGCGAAGCCGAGAATGGCCTTCGCGCGGGCGTTGGCACGGCGTTTGCCCTGCCTCGCCCGGCTGTTTGCTTCAACGATGCTCAATAGACCGATCCTTCCGGATCATTCCTTGGAGATCGTATAGACATAGTTGGTGTCGAAGCTCGGGCCGAGCTTCAGGCCCTTGAGCTTCGCGGAGTATCCCGCCACTTCCGTCTGCTGGAAGATGATGACGAACGGGCCTTTTTCGAGAACTTCCTTCTGGAGGTTCTGATAGATGGCGGCGCGCTTGGCATTATCCTTTTCCAGAAGTGCCGACTGCGTTTCCTTCGTCAACTCCGGAACGTCCCAGGCGTTACGCCAGGCAAGCGTCTTGTTCTTGCCTTCTTCGGAGTTGTCGTAGTTGATCGTGAAGGTCTCGGCATTCGAGTTCGGGTCGAAATAGTCCGAACCCCACTGGCCGATGTAGATATCGTGCGTGCGGGCGCGATACTTGGTAAGCGTCTGCTTGCCGTCGCCGGGAATGATTTCCAGCTTGATGCCAGCCTGCGCCAGCGTCTGCTGTACGCTTTCGGCAATGCCGGTCACCGGCTGCGTGTTGCGCACATCCATGGTCACGGTGAAGCCGTCCTTCAGACCAGCCTTCGCCAGCAGTTCCTTGGCCTTGGCGACGTCGAGCTTGTATGGGTTCTCGTCAAGCGCGCCGAGCTGGCCCTTTGGCAGGAAGGTCTGGTGGATTTCGCCGATGCCCTTGATGATCGTCGCGCCGATCGCGTCGTAGTCGACGAGATATTTAAAGGCCTCGACGACCTCAGGCTTCTTCAGGTTCTCGTTCTTCTGGTTGAGGCTGAAGTAATAAACGGTGCCCTTGGGCGCGGAGGTGACGGCAAGGCCTTCCTTCTTGGAAACGGCTTCCATATCACCCGGCTCGAGGTTGCGGGCAACGTCGATATCACCGTTTTCAAGCGCCAGGCGCTGGCCGGAGCTTTCCTTCATGTGACGATAGACCACGCGCTTCAACTTCGGCTTCTCACCGTAATAGTTGGGGTTGGCCTCCAGAATGACGGCTTCGTTGGCCTTCCAGCCAAGGATCTTGTAGGGGCCGGAACCGGCATAACCTGTTTTCAGGAACGCATTGCCGAAATCGGTGTCGTATTTGTAATCGGCGCTCGGCGTGACGGGCTTGGCCTTTTCGGTTACCAGCTTCTTGTCGACAACTGCGGCAACGGTCGCGGTCAGAACGTTCAGCACGAAGCTTGGTGCGTAGGGCTTGTCGACCGTCAGTACGAAGGTGTTGGCATCCGTCGCTTTCGCCTTCTCAGTGACGTTGTCGCCCTTGAGACCGAACTGCGTCAGAAGGAATGCTGGCGACTTGTCGAGCTTGATGGCACGTTCAAAGGAAAAGGCAACATCATCTGCCGTCACCGGATTGCCGGAGGCGAATTTCAGGCCGGTCTTCAGCTTGAAGGTATAGGTGAGACCGTCTTCAGAGGTCGTCCAGCTCTCGGCCAGATCGCCGATCACCTTGGAGGTGTCGTTGAGATCGATGGAAACCAGCTTGCTGTAGGTGTTGCCAGTAACTTCAGCTGCCGACAGCTCGAATGCCTCACCCGGATCGAGCGTGATGATGTCGTCGATGGCGAAACCTTCAACCAGCGTATCGGCCGGCGTGGCGGCAAAAGCGTGCGGCGCAGACAGCATCATCAGCGACAGAGCAGCGCTGGTGCTGAGGATACGCATGGACTTGTTGAGCGATTTGATCATAGGATCTCCCCTTTTGTTATGAGATTGATTTAGTTCGCTTTTATTTGCCTTCAGGCCGGCTCGTGCCAGGCCTGGGATAGGACGCGCAGCCAGTTTTCCCGGCATATTTTAGCAAGTTCTCCATCACCGTAGCCCGCCGATTTCAGCGCCGCAACCAGATTGTGGTTGCCGCTGGCATCGGCAACGCCAACGGGTACCGTCGCGCCGTCGAAATCCGATCCGAGCGCCACGCAATCGACGCCCATACGCTCCACCATGTAGTCGATGTGGCGCACCATGTCGGAAAGCGGCGTGTCGGCAATGTCGCGCGCATCCGCCCGCAACATGGTGACCGCGTAGTTGAGGCCCACCAGACCGCCGCTCTCCTTGATGGCATCCATCTGCCGGTCAGTAAGATTGCGGGCGACGGGGGTGAGCGCATGTGCGTTGGAATGGCTGGCGATCAAAGGCTGGTTCGTGGTCTTCGCCACATCCCAGAAGCCCTTTTCGGTGATGTGGGCGAGATCGATGAGAATGCCGAGCCGGTTGCACTCCTTGACCAGCGCAAAACCGGCATCGGTAAGGCCGGGCGCGGTATCGGGCGACATTGGATAGGAGAAGGGAACGCCGTGACCGAAAATATTGTGCCGGCTCCAGACCGGACCGAGCGAGCGCAGGCCGGCGGCATAAAAAACCTCAAGCGCATCGAGATCGGCACCGATCGCCTCACAGCCTTCCATGTGCAGCACGGCCGCGAAAATATCCTCGGCAAAGGCCTTGCGGATATCGGCCGTCGAGCGGCAAAGGCGCCAGGCGCCGGCACGGTCAAGCCTGAGCGCGATCGCAGCCTTTTCCATCGCAATATCGAGCGAGGGCTGGCGTTCGAGCGGCGCCGCAAGCGGTGTATCGTAATGACCCTGCGCGTCCGGCTCCTGCAGGACCAGATCGCCGGAAGGAATGTAGATGGCGCAGATGCCGCCGCCGAGACCGCCTGCACGTGCACGCGGACCGTCGATATGGCCTTCGCGGGTGCCGTTCTTGAATTCAGCCACCGGATCGCCACCGGCCTTGCTGTTGCGCCACAACCGAAGCAGCACATCATTATGACCGTCGAACACTGCATGCATGTCAAGAAATTCCAGTAAGCGGCAAAACCAAAGGGGGCGGGCAGACGCCGGAATAACACCGCGCGAGAGCAAACCGGCGCATTTTTCGCCGACTGCTATAGTCTGTCAGAAACGATCTTAGGACGATCTCTCACGGCTCCGCAAGACGCAAATTAGGCAACGATGAAATTATCACCACTTGCCTTTTGCCGGGAATTGCGCAACGTCAAGCCTGCCAGCCGCCTTCGGCTTTTTTCAGCAGCGGCGTCGCGAAAACACCCCTCACCCGCTCCGGCCATTCCGGCCCGAAAGCAGCGATTTTTTGCACCCAGCGATCCGATTGCAGCATGGCAGCGCCGATTGCCACCGGCTTGATGCCGGATGAGGCGAGAAGCGAAAGACCTGAAATGATTGAGCTGCCGCTGGAGATGACATCGTCCACCAGCGCCACCCGCCTGCCCTCGATGAGGGGCAACATGCGCGGATCGATGTAAAGCCGTTTTTCCTGCTTGGTGGTGATGGAGGACATCGGCACCGACAGTTCCTCCAGATACCAGAATTTGCGCGAAGTGCCGAGCGGCACATATCGCGAATGGCCGAGGTGACGGGCAACGGCTGCGGCAAGCGTCAGCCCCAGAGTCGGCAGGCCGATCACGACATCTGGCTTGAGGGGGCGAAGCTTTTCCGCCAGGTCGGCGGCCAGCACTTCCAGCACGTCAAAAGAGGCCTGATTGACGATGAGCGAGGCGAGCGCATGTTCGCCATCCGCCAAGGACCGGATCGGCAGGCAGAGCTGCCGCCCGTCATCCAGCTCCGCCGGAAAGAAAGCCGAATGCGGGCCTGTCGTATCGAACGAACGGGGCGGAAGAACATCCTGCCAGAACTCATGCGGCGCGGCGGGGGATGATGCGGCGGGCGATGCGGATTGCGGCATCGGTTTTCCTTTCAGAAGCGGGACGGCAAAAGCGGAAGCGATTTTCATCCGCGCCATCCCCGTTCGGCATATCAGGCATTTCGACAACCGCAGGCATGCGGCGGGTTCATTTCATTGGGTTTTTCAGCTAGAAGGAAACAAAGCAACAGGCATTCGGACAAGCCCACCTATGGCGTGGGTTTTCCCCATATTCAAGGACAAGCTACCCATGAGACTGCTGGACCGCATCGGCGAGGACCTGCCATTCCTGACGGAGCTTCGCCACGATCTCCACGCCCATCCGGAACTGGGCTTTGAAGAGGAGAGAACCAGCGCCATCGTCGCCGATCTTCTCGAAAGGGCGGGAGTGAAGGTGCATCGCGGCCTTGGCGGTACCGGCGTGGTCGGCACGCTGCAGGTGGGCAACGGCACCCGCAGTATCGGTCTTCGCGCCGACATGGATGCGCTGGCCATGCCGGAAATTCCCGACCGGCCCTATAAATCGAAGTTCCCCGGCAAGATGCATGCCTGCGGCCATGACGGCCACACCGCCATGCTGCTGGGCGCTGCGCGTTATCTCGCCAGTACCCGCGATTTTTCCGGCACCGTCCATTTCATCTTCCAGCCGGCCGAAGAAGGCCGTGGCGGCGCGAAAAAAATGGTTGAGGACGGGCTTTTCGACCTGTTTCCCTGCGATGCAGTTTATGGCCTGCACAACATGCCGGGGCTTGGCATTGACGAAATGGCCGTGGTGGAAGGACCGCAGCTTGCCTCTTCCGATAGCTGGCGCGTCACCTTCAGGGGCATCGGCACCCACGGCGCCAAGCCGCATCTCGGCCGCGATCCGGTAACGGCGGCGGGCACCTTCCTCGCTTCGCTGCAAAGCATCGTCGGCCGCGTCGTCGATCCGCTGCAACCTGCCGTCGTCAGCGCCTGCTCGGTGCAGGCGGGTGACCCCAAGGCGCTCAACGTCATTCCCGATCTCGTCGAAATCGGCGGCACCGCACGCGCCTACGCGCCTGAGGTGCGCAGCCAGCTTGAAACGGAAATCGGCAGGCTCGCCAAGGGTACGGCGGCGATGTTCGGCATCGAGGCAAGCTATGAATTCATCCGCCGCATTCCGCCCGTCATCAACGATGCCGATGCGACGAAACGGGCGCTGCGAGCCGCCAAGACCGTCTTCGGCAACAAATCCCGCACCGCCTTCCCGCCCTCGACCGCCGGCGACGACTTCGCCTTTTTCGCGGGCGAAGCCCCCGGCTGCTACGTCTGGCTCGGCAACGGCCCCGCGGTGGATGGCGCGCTGCACCACAACACCTCCTACGACTTCAACGACGCGGCAATCGTTCCCGGCGTCGCTTTCTGGGCAACACTGGTGGAGCAGGAACTGGCGGCGGAGTAAGGCCGAAAGCCACTTTTTGCATTCCCAAATCTGAAAAGCCGGGCAGCGGCAGACGCGCTGCCCGGCTTTCTCGCTCAGATATTCCGGCGGTTCAACAAATATAGCGCCGTCAGGACAAGGCAGGCCATGATCGATGAATAGGCGATCACCGGCCATGCCGCATCACCCGGCAGAATGACGACAGCCAAGGTGCCCGCTATTCCCACAAACAGACTTTGAATGCAGAAATAGAAGGCGACGGCTGTTCCAGCCATGTGCCCGAACTCCTCCAGCGCGCCATTGGCGGTGACTGAAACCGTAAAAACGATTCCGACCGCCATGACCCACATCGGTACGATAAACGTCAAAAATGACGGAACCGCCCCGACTTCACCTGCAGTGAACAGAAACGCCCCCACGAACAACAGGGCCATGCCCCTCACGAGACTGCCCTGCACACCCCATCTGGCAACGAAAAACTTCGCAAAACGGGTGGTAACGATCATTGCGATTACGACGGTTGCAAAAGCCAGGCTGAACTCCACCTCGGAGAGACCTGCCCTGCCGATCATGACGAGCGGAGCGGTGGAGAAGAATACGAAAAACGTTCCCATGGCAGTGCTGAACCCAAGCGTATAGGTCCAGAAGCGACCACTGCCCAACATGCGCAAAGGCGATAGGCGTGACATCGTTGCCGTCGCCGGTCGGGTTTCGCTCCAGTTCATCCCTGCGGCAACCGTCGCAATGAAAGCTGCCGCGCCCAGGGTGACGAAGATGGCACGCCAGCCGAATTCATTGGCGATGACCGCCCCGACAATCGGACCGAGTGCCGGGACGAATGCGAGAATGGAGCTGAACGTTCCGTATATCGTCGTTGCTTCCGGACGATCCGCATAGACGTCGCGAACGGTGGCGAAAGTGGCGACCAATGCCGCCGCCGCTCCAGCCGACTGAAGGAACCGGAAAACGATAAAGGCGCTCGCCGTTGTCACAGCTGCGAGGCAGAACGAGGCCACGACGAACAGCAGGGCACCGCCGATCAAGACGGGCCGGCGACCGATGCGGTCGGAGATGGGGCCAAACACGATTTGCCCAAGGCCGAGCATCACCATGTAAACGGTGAGCGTGAGTTGAACCACCACCGGTGTCGTGCCGAGGGCTTCCGGCATGATGGGGACGACCGGCAGGTAAATATCCATGGCCAGCGAGGCGAGAATATCAAAGGGAGCCATCAGCAGCATTGCTGCCAACAGCGATCTCCCCCAAACGGGAGTTGGAATAGACATTAGAATTGATCCGCTCAAATGAGGACATTTGGCGGCGTCTGCCCGAAGAAACAGGGATCGCTCGACAGAACGCCGCAACAGCGAAATATCGTCGTTGCGGCTTACTTATCTGATGACTTCGAGGCACCCATGTTCAACATCCATATAGAGCGACAGGTAAACAGGGGTTGGATTTAGCAATATGCCGGCTTTTTGGCAACGCTCGACCCTGGTTTACCCCACCACCGCAAGCACCGGGCTTTCCATCACCCGTCCCGTCAACACATCGGCAATGCCCATATCTGTCTGGTGAGGACCGATGTTGCAGGCGAGCGTGGCGCCGAAGCAGGCTTTGAAGACCAGATAGGGTGGCTGCCAATCGACCACCTTGCCGACAGCGGCGCGCAATTCCTCGAAAGCCTGTGCTACGTCTTCAAGCGGCGCATCGGAAACGAGGCCTGAGAGCGGCAGGGGTAGAAGCGCGGTCACCTTACCCTCAGAGGCGACAGCCATGCCGCCGCCTGTCGCAATCACCGCATTGGCGGCCAGCGCCATGTCTTCGGCATTACCGCCGAAGACAGTGAGGTTGTGGCTGTCATGCGAGACGGTGGTGGCGAAGGCGCCGTTCCAGCGTCCCCAGCCGGTAAGGAAGCCGGTCCTGGTAACTGGCTCGGCCTTGCCGTGGCGGTGGGTGACGGAAATCATCGTGGCGCCTTCGGGGGGAGCGACGAAACCATCCTTCACCTCGGCTTCCGCCTCGCCCCATTGCGTGAAGCGTGGGCGGTCGATGGTGGCAAGGCGCACCCTTGCGCCCTCGCAGGCAACCCGGAAATCATCGGCTGCGCGCAGCGGCAGCTTCATCGAGCCTTCGAGCGCCGCCGCATCGCAGGCTGGAATGTCGACGAGCATATGCCCGGCTTCCGCAACCGCCCTGCCACCGGCCAAGACATGACGGGGTGAAAAACCACTCAAATCCTCGAAAACGACGATATCGGCACGGCGACCGGCGGCGATGAGGCCGAGATCGGCACGGCCAAGCCTTTGCGCAGCATTCAGTGTTGCGGCGCGCAGCGCCCATTCCGGTTTCAGGCCATAACGGACAAGGCGGCGCACCACATCATCCAGCCCGCCGCCCCGCAACAGATCGTCCGGGAAAACATCGTCAGTGCAGAGCGTCAGCGTCTGCGGCAGGTGGCCGAGCGCATTCAGCGCCTCCACAAATTCCGGCAGCAGATGATCGTGCGAGCCGCGCAGCTCGATGGTCAACCCCGCCCGAAGCTTCGCCATCAGGTCTTCAGCCGAGACCAGCTCGTGATCGGAAGAAACACCGGCCACCATGAAGGCGTTGAGATCGGCGTCCTTCAGGCCGCGCGCATGGCCACAGATCAGCTTTTCCGAGACAAGACCGGCCTGTACGATGCCGCTCATCCGTGGATCGCGGTCGATGACGCCGCGCATGTTCATGATTTCCGCAACCCCGCCAATCTGCGGCCACGACAGGATATCAGCGAGAATTCCGGCATCGAAATCAGCGCCGCCGCGCTCCAGACCCGGTGCTGATGGCACTGAGGAGGGTGCAAGCAGAATGGCGCGCAGCGGCAGGTTTTCGATGGATTTCGCCGCCCAGAGAACCCCTTCGACACCATGGACATTGCCGAATTCATGCGGATCCCAGACGATAGTGGTGACGCCGCGGGCAACGACTGCTGCCGCATAGGCAGCGGGCGTTATCATCGAGCTTTCGATGTGCATATGCGTGTCGATCAGGCCGGGCGAGACAAAGGCGCCCGACGCGTCGACGAGCTGCGCTGCATCGCTGCGGCTTGCCGGTTCGTGAACGCTGGCGATTAGCGGACCGACAATGCCGATATCAGCGGCGCGAAGCTCCCCCGTCACCACATCCACCAGCGTTCCGCCAGTAATGAGAACATCGAAAGCCGCATCGCCGCGCGCAGCGGCAACCGCGCGGGCGCGCAGCGCATCGTCGTTGAGATCGACCGGCTCGCGTATCGGGTATTGTGCACTCATCGGGCAGCCTCGCGGCGCAACGCCTCGAGAACCGCAGCCTTTGCCGCTTCGGCATTCACGGTGTCGGCGAAATGCGCGTTGAAGGCGGCAACCTTGTCGGCACGCGGCTCAACCACCGTTCGCCCGCGCGTTAACGCCGCGTGAAGCTCGACATCGATCCGCGTGTGGCGCCAGCCAAGCAGCTCGGAGGTGAAGCCGACAGCGGCAACGGGATCGTAAAGCGCCATGGCCGGTCTGCCGCGTCTCGTGGCGATGCCGATGAAACCTTCCAACAGGTCGGCAATCAGGCCGGCGTTTTTGCCGCCAGCATTTCGGATCGGCAGCACATCGGCTGGCGAGGCGGTGACCTTGCGGCAGGCGTCCAGATCGACCATGCGCAGCGGCAGGTCATGGGAAAGCACGATGGCCAGCGCTTCCGGATCGGCAAAGGCGTTGAATTCGGCAGATGCGGTGTGGTTGCCGCTCGTCACGCCGCCACCCATCCAGGTCAGATCGGAAATTTTCGCGGCAAGATCGGGCCGGGCAAGGCAAAGGGCGGCGATATTGGTAAGCGGGCCGAGCGCGAGGATACGCTTTTCGCCTGCCCCCTCAAGCCAGCCGCACAGCGCAGTGAAAGCGTCGCTTTGCGGCAGAGCGGGCGCATCCGGCAGGCTGCGGCCAACGGTCGGAATGCCGCTGTCACCCAGAATGCATTGTGCGGTTTCGAGCGCGCCAAGGACGGGTTTGGCACGGCCCTGATGGAGGGGCATGGACCAGCCGAAGGCGGCGACCGCGCCTGCGGCGTTGCTGCAGACAACATCCAGCGTCGCATTGCCGAAGACCAGCGAAATGCCGTCTATGGCAAGGCCTGCCGATTGCACCACCATGATGGCGGCGATATCGTCAAAGCCCATATCGGTATCGATCCACACACCCATGATCAGCCAAACACCTTGAGGCTTGCCGCCTTTTCGACCGGAAGGTCGAAGGCGAGCGTATCACCGATCGTATGGGCGGTCAGCGCAGCATCGGTCTCCGCCTTGATGGGACCAAGCAGCGTATCCAGCAGGTACTCACGGGTATTTCCGGCAAAGGATGTGCCGCGCACGGTTCCCTGGAAAGGACCTGAACCAAGGGTGACCATGCGCGGCCGCCAGGCCAGTCCAGATGCTGAAGGGACTGGTCCGGTAAGCGGTGTTGTGCCGTTTTCGGTTTTCAACGCGCCGCCTTCCAGCGCGAAGATGTTTTCAAAGCCGACGAAATCCGCCACGAAGGCGGAAACCGGCGCATTATAGATCTCTTCCGGTGTACCGATCTGCTCAATCTTGCCGCCCTTCATGACGACAATACGGTCGGCCAATGCGAGCGCCTCGATCTGGTCATGGGTGACGAAGATCATCGTCACACCGGTTTCCTTCTGCACGCGCTGCAATTCGGTGCGCATTTCAAGCCTGAGGCGCGCATCAAGGTTGGAGAGCGGCTCATCGAGCAGCAGCACCTTCGGCTCCATGACCATGGAGCGCGCCAGCGCCACGCGCTGCTGCTGGCCGCCGGAAAGCTCGGCCGGCTTGCGCGATGCGAAGTTCGACAATCCCACGGACTTCAGACCGGAGGCGACCTTGTCATCAAGCGCCTTGCCGTTCATGCCCTTGAGTTTCAGGCCGAAGGCGACGTTTTCGTAAACCGTCAGGTGCGGAAACAGCGCGTAGGACTGAAACACCAGCCCGACGGCGCGCTTGTTGGCGGCGACGCGGGTGATATCGGCGCCGTCGAGATCGATGCGCCCGCCCGCCACCGGCATCAGCCCGGCAATGGCGCGCATCGTGGTGGTCTTGCCACAGCCGGAAGGACCGAGCAGCGCGAGAAGTTCACCCTTGCGGATATCGAGGTCGAGATCCTTGACGGCGATGCTGTTGCCGTAGGCGAGCGAGACTTTTTGGAGCGAAAGGTAATTTGCGTCAGACATAACGGGAGAACCCCAGAAAACGTTCGGCCAGGAAGACGATGCCGATGGAAAGGAAGGCGAGCAGCGATGAGAGTGCGGCGACAGACGGATCGAAGACGATTTCCATGTAGCCCAGCATATCGATTGGCAGCGTGCGCACGCCCGGACCCGACAGGAACAACGACACGGGCACCTGATTGAAACTCGTCACGAAACCGAGGATGAAGGCCGACAGGATGCCGCCGCGAATATTGGGCAGCACCACACGGAAAAATGCGCCAAACCGCGACGAGCCGAGCAGCACCGCCGCCTCCTCGATATCCGAACGCAGATTGTTGAGGCTGGCCGAAACCACCCGTACCGCATAGGGCAGGATGAGCGCCGTGTGCGCGAGAAACAGGGCAAGCGTGATGCCGATGCCGAAGGGAACGACGAAATAGCGCAGCAGCGCCAGACCGACGATGATACCCGGCACGATGATCGGCGCCGAAACGATCGTGCGCACGGTTTCCGCAAAGGGCAGCTTGTAGCGCGACATGGCGTAGGAAGCGGGAATACCGAGGACGAGCGCCGTGAATGTGCCGCCAATGGCGAGGAACATCGACATCGCGAAGCTTTCACGGAAACTTTCGACGGTGAAGACCTTCGCGATCCATTTCAGTGAAAAGCCCTGCGGCGGAAAGGCGAGCGTGTCGCCGGCCGAAAATGAGGCCGCAACGATGATGAGGAACGGCCCGATCAGGAAGCCGACAACGAGCAGGAGCGTGAGCGGAATGAAGAGCTGCCGGGTCATTTCTTGTTCCTTGCGGTGGCGATGCGCTTCAGCAGGATATTGGCGGCAAAGCTCATGACGATCAGGATGAAGGCGATGACGCTGGCGGCGACGAAATTGTTGGAGACCGTCACCTGCTGGTAGAGCAGGGTTTCCAGCATCAGCACCTTGGAGCCGCCGAGAATGGCCGGCGTGATATAGGCCGTGAGCGAACCGGTGAACACCAGCGTGCCGCCGACAACAAGCCCCTCCTTGGTGAGCGGCAGGATGACCTTCCAGAACACCTGCAGCCAGTTTGCGCCGAGAACGCGGGCGGCTGCGATCGTATCCTTGGGCATATTCTCCAGCGCACTGATGAGGGAAATGATCATCAATGGCAGGAACAATTGCAGAAGGCCGATGAAAACAGCCGTTTCGGAAAACAGTATACGGATCGGCGCATCGCTCAGTCCTACCGCCTGAAGCGCCTGGTTGACGATGCCGGTTCTGCCGAGAATGACGATCCAGGCATAGGTGCGGGCAACCGGCGAGATCATCAGCGGCAAGACGACCAGATTGACGACATGTCCTTTCGCGCCCTGCGACAGATTGACGATGGCGAAAGCCGCCGCATAACCCACCACCGCAGATACGATGGTGACGAGTGCGCCAAGCTTCAGGGTGCGCAGGAAAACCGCCCTGTTCAGCGGATCGGAGAAGAAATCGGCGTAAGCGGACAATGTCCAGCCGTCAGTGGTGTGAAAGCCTTCCGACAGGAGCATGAAGACCGGCACAAGAAAGACCGCCGCCGCGAAAATAGCGGCGGGCAAGGCAAGCGCCAGCGCTTCGGCCCGGTTCTGAAACATCGCTTTATTCCCTGAACGGCCTGCGGCCGATTGTTACTGCAAGCGGCCAGGGCCAGCTTGCGGAATTGAGAGGTGGAAAAGCGGTCAGGGGACGACCAAACCGCTTTTCCGGGAATGGAGCCGCCCTTTCGGACGTTTTAAATGCCCCATTCCAAACCTTGATAAGGACTTACTGACCGACCTTGGCGTTCCACTCCGACAGCCACTTGTCACGGTTGTCGAGCGTCACGGCGGAAGGAATGAGCTGCAGGCTTTTTGCGGTTTCGTCGCCATAGGTGATGTTGTTCGCCACCTCGTCGGACACCTTGACTTCCTTGTTGGTCGGGCTGTCCACGAGCTTTTCGGCCAGCGCCTTCTGAACGTCGGTCGAGAGCCAGAAATCCATGAACTGCAGCGCCAGATCTTCGTTCTTCGTGCCCTTTGGCACCACGAGCACGTTCATGCCGCCGGTCTGGCCTTCCTTGGGGGTTGCCCAGGCAAGCGGCAGATCGAGCTTGGTAAAGGGCGCCCAGGAGAAGCGGCCGATGGGGGCGGCCCAGATTTCTTCCTGCTGCATGAGCTGCACCAGCTGCGACGATTTCACGTAGAACGTGACGATATCGTCCTTCTTTTCGCCCACGGCTTCGATAGCGCCGGAGAGATCAGGCGTGTCCTTGCCGATGGCCTTTCCCAGCATGTAAAGCGCCGGCGGGCCCTGATTGGTAGTGACATTCGGGAAAGCGACGTGGTCAACGATACCGTCCTTCAAAAGATCGGCCCAGCTATCGATCTTCATCTTGTCTGTGCGGTAAACGATTGACGTGGCGTAGAAATTGACGCCGACGCTCATGCCGTCGCCATTCGGATCCTTGGCGATGTCATAGAGCTTGCCGATATTCGGCACCTTGGCGGCATCGATCTTCTGGATCAGGTCCTTGCGGGTGGCGGAAAGCGCATCCGCCATGGAAACAATGGCGAGATCGACCACCGGATTGGCCTTGTTGGCCTCCATCTTGGCGAGGCGCTCAACGCTGTTGCCGGTCTCGACGACCAGCTTGCAGCCGCATTGCTTTTCGAACGGTGTATAGACCAGTTCCTTGAATTCGTCCTGCGCGAAGGCGTAGACCGAGATCGTCAGCGTCTTGTCCTGCGCCTGCGCGGCACCCATCGTCAGCATCAGGGCGGTGCCCGATGCAAGAATGATTTTTTTCATGGTGTGAGTTCTCCTGCTGTCGTGTTTTTGGCTTCAATCGCATCATGCTTTTTTTCGCCGGTGGAGCCGCGCATGATCAGCGCCATCGGTACTTTCGAGATTTCTGCCGTGACCTCGGCAGCTATGCCGTTTTCGAAGCCCGCCTCGCCATCGATCGCGCGCAACAGCGCATCCACGGCCAGATCGGCGATGCGGCGCATATCCATGCGCATCGTCGTCAGCGGCGGCGTCACCACGGCGGAGAAAATCAGATCGTCGAAGCCGGTGACACTCGCCTCTTCCGGCACCTCGATGCCCTCGCGCTGCAATTCAGTGAGCGCGCGCAACGCATGCAGGTCGGATACGGCAGCAAAGGCAGTGAAACCATCCCTCACCTTTTCGGTAAGGCCGAGACGGCAACCCGCACCATCCGCCTTTTCAATGGCGTCTACCCACAGCGTCTCCGTGACGCAGGCCTTGCCCAAACCATCGCGAATGCCGCCGAGTCGGTCGTTCTGCACATTTGAGTCGCGGTTCTTGCCGATCAGCACCACCTTGTCGTGTCCGAGGGCTGAGAGATATTCGCCGATCTGCCGGCCGCCGTCCCAGTGGTCAGCGGCTACCGTATTTCCGGGCGTCGAGGGGCTGTCGATCACCGCCACCGGGCAATCGACATCCGCGATACGCGTACCGCGGCGGGGAACGACGACCATGCCATCCACTCCACGCTCGATCAGCCGGTTGATGGCGTCCGTCTGCATGGCGATCTCGCCGCGCGAGTCGGCGATCAAAACACCATAACCGGCATTGACGGCTGCCTTTTCGATGGCCTGCGCGATCTGTGGGAAGAGTGGATTGGCGATATCCGGCAGCACCAGCCCGAGAACTCCTGACCTGCCGGTGCGCAGCGCCCTGCCCGCCGAACTCGGCACATAACCAAGTTCGCTTGCGGTCTTGCGGATGCGCTCCACCAGTTCCGGCGAAACACGGCCCTTGCCTGACAGCGCATTGGACACGGTTGCAACCGACACGCCGAGTGCCGCTGCTATCGCGCTCAGATTGGTGGCAGGCCGTGAAGACGCCATGATGGTCCGAAAGGGCTGATTAAACGTTTAATCACGATAATCGACCAAAACTGTCCTGTCGAGTCCGGCCAGAGACAAAACCGGGCAAAAATTGAAGCACTAAGTCTAAATGCCCGAAAAAAGTGCGCTTATTTTTCCAGTGGCAGATTGCCCGCCGCACGATAGGCCTCGACCTGCCGTACCAGCCAGTCGCGAAACAGCACGACTGGAACGTGGTTGGCACGGGATAGCGGCGCGACCGCATAATAGGAACTCGGGCTTTTGGCCTGATGATCGTAGGCTTTCACCAGTTGCCGCGATTTCAGTTCGTTATCGATCAGGAAAAGCGGCATCAAAGCCACGCCAAGTCCGGCGATACAGGCCTGTGCCACGCTGGAAAACTGCTCGAACCGCATGCCCTGCGGCAAGGCAAGCGAATGGCCGAGGCTCTCGAACCAGTGGCTCCAGGCACCCGGCCGCGAGGCCATGTGCAGCAGAGGCAGGCCGGCAATATCCTCACCCTTTTCGACCGGATGCGCCTTCAGGAATTCGGGGCTGCACACCGGCGCAACCATCTCATGCATCAGAAAGGTGCTTTCCGCCCCCGGCCAATCCGCCTGCCCGATGTGGATCGCCATATCCAGTTGCTCACGCTCGAAGTCGAACTGGCCGATGCGGGTGGCGAAATTGATGGTGATTTCCGGATGACTGGAGACGAAATCAGGAATGCGCGGCAGAAGCCAGCGGGTGCCGAATGTCGGCAGCATCGCTAGATTGAGCGTATTGCCATGCGTTTTGGTCATGATCTGCAACGAGGCGGCACGTATCTCGCCAAGGGCTGCGGCAATCGATTTCGCGTAAGCACCACCCTCGGTCGTCAGTGACACACCACGCGCGCCGCGCTCGAACAGGCGCACGCCAAGCTGTTCTTCCAGTGACATAACCTGACGGCTGATCGCCCCTTGAGTCAAGGCAAGTTCATCGGCAGCGGCTGAAAAGCTGCCAAGCCGGGCAACGGAATCAAAGGCGGCAAGCGCACTGGTGGAGGGCAGGAGTTTGCGGCTGAGAGACGTCATGAGCCATTACTATATGTAATGCAAAAATGAGTAAACATGGCTTGTGCCATCAGGGGCTAACACGAATAATCCGGCCAGCAAATCCGGAGGCACACAGTGAGCGAACGCGCAGCATTCAATTGGCAGGACCCTTTTCTGCTGGAAGACCAACTGACCGACGACGAGCGGATGATCCGCGACGCCGCCGCAGCCTTCGGCAAATCGGAACTTATGCCGCGTGTGTCCGAGGCCTATCTTTCTGAGACCACCGAACCGGAACTGTTCCGCCTGATGGGCCGCACCGGCCTTCTGGGCGTCACCCTGCCGGAAGAATATGGCGCCGCAAATGCCAGCTACGTGGCCTATGGTCTCGTGGCCCGCGAGGTGGAGCGGATCGACAGCGGTTATCGCTCGATGATGAGCGTGCAGTCCTCGCTCGTCATCCATCCGATCTTCGCTTATGGCTCGGACGAACAGAAGAAGAAATACCTTCCCGGTCTCGTATCCGGCGAGCTGATCGGCTGTTTCGGCCTGACCGAACCGGATGCCGGCTCCGATCCGGGCGGAATGAAGACCCGCGCCGAAAAGATCGCCGGCGGATATCGCCTGCGTGGTTCGAAAATGTGGATTTCCAATGCGCCCATCGCCGATGTCTTCGTCGTCTGGGCGAAATCCGAAGCCCACGACAACCAGATTCGGGGCTTCGTGCTGGAAAAAGGCATGAAGGGTCTGTCTGCACCGAAGATCGGCGGCAAGCTTTCGCTGCGCGCCTCCATAACAGGCGAGATCGTCATGGATGGCGTGGAAGTGGGCGAAGATGCGCTGCTTCCGAATGTTTCCGGCCTGAAAGGCCCGTTCGGCTGCCTCAACCGCGCCCGCTACGGCATTTCCTGGGGCGTGATGGGCGCTGCGGAAGATTGCTGGTTCCGCGCCCTGCAATATGGTCTCGACCGCAAGCAGTTCGGCAAGCCGCTGGCCGGCATGCAGCTTTACCAGAAAAAGCTCGCCGACATGCAGACCGAGATCGCTCTCGGCCTCCAGGCATCGCTGCGCGTCGGCCGCCTGATGGACGAGCACAAAATGGCGCCGGAAATGATCTCCATCGTCAAGCGCAACAATTGCGGCAAGGCGCTAGATATCGCCCGCCAGGCCCGCGACATGCACGGCGGCAACGGTATCCAGATCGAATACCACGTGATGCGCCACGCCCAGAACCTCGAAACGGTCAACACCTACGAGGGCACGCACGACGTTCACGCGCTTATCCTCGGCCGGGCGCAGACGGGCATTCAGGCGTTTTTCTGAGACCTTCTCCGCATCATTTCCTTCATGAAAAAAAGGCCTTCGAAAATCACTTCGAAGGCCTTTTTACTTTTCCGGTTCAGGCAATCGCTTAGAACGTGCCTCTGACACCAATGCCGAACATGCGCGGTTCGGTCATGCTGGCCTCGATGCCGCCAATGCCGCGGTTCTGCTGCATATAGGTCGGCGCACGCTCGTCGAAGACGTTCTTCACGTAAGCGTAGACCTCCATCTCCTCCTGGAACTTGTAGCTCGCACGCACATCGGCGATGGTGTAGGGGTCGATCGCATAGGCAGCCGTGTTGGCCGTGTCGGAATAATAACCGTCGATATGACGCACCTGACCCGAGACGGTGAACTTGTCGGTCACATCCCAGCTTGCCCCAATGCTGAACATGTAACCAGGCGATTTCGCGAATTCATTGCCTGCATAGCTGGCATTGCTGGAAATCTGGTCGATTTCGGTCTTCAGCACGCCGGCACTTGCCTTTAACGTCACATTGTCGAGAACCTGATAGTCGGCGCCGACTTCCAGACCATAGGCATGCGCTTTCTGCGCATTGATGGTGTAGGATTGAGTAATGCCTGACGAGATAACGACCGGAATATTGTACTGGGCGTTCTTGTAATCCATGTAGAACAGGTTGCTGTTGAGCGTCATCCTGTCATCCAGCAACTTCGCGCGCGTGTAGAGTTCGTAGTTCCAGATGGTTTCCTTCTCGAAGGGCAACCATTGGCCCGACGAGATGTTCAGCGATATGCCGCCGGGATTGTAACCACGGCTGATCATGCCGCCAACGGTCCAGTCATCATTGATCGCATAGGCAAGCGAGGCCTTGGGAAGCAATTCGGAAAAGGTCTCGTCAAAATCAACCGCGACGTTGGAATAGACGGAGCGGCCAGCGCGCTGAATACGATCGGTCTGGTAACGCAGGCCGCCGGTAAGCGTCCACTGGTCGGTCAGACGGTAGCTCAACTCGCTGAAAATGCCGAGATTGTCCTTGGTATCGTCAAATGTCGAAAGGGTTCTTCTGTTTGCCGGGTTCAGAAGATAAAGAATTTCATCGGCCTGCGTATGGGCGTAATAGATGCCCGCGACGCCACTCAGAACGTCTTCCTGGTCACCGAAGGTCACACGGGTCTCGTGGGACACATTCTTCTGATCGATATTGGCATCGCCATTATTGACCACACCCACCCGGCGGCGCGCATCCGAAGCGGAAAATTGCGTCTGGTTGAAGAGTTTTACGCCGTTTTCAAAGTCGTAATTGATGTCGAGAATACCGGTGTGGGTATTCTGGCTCCAGCTCGGCATGGTGGTGGTGACGTGGTTGAGATCCTCGAAAGGACGCGACGCCGCTTCCTGGCTCGGCCGGTTGGCGGCGTTATAGGAATAAGTCAGCTTGGTCGTCAGGCCCGGAATTTCCGGCGGTTCCCACAGAAGCTTGAAACGCGCGTTGAATTCCTTGAAATCCTGGTTGGTGCCTGCGTGGGCAAAACCGGAATTGATGTAATCGATAAAGGTATCGCGACCCGAATAATCGATTGCCAGACGCGCCGCCAGCTCGTCTTCGATCAACGGGCCTGAGACCGCAAAGGACGCCCGCTTCTGGTGATAATTCCCGATTTCGGCCTGATAGCTTGCTTCCGGCGTAAACGTCGGATCCTTGGTATTGACGAGAATGGCGCCGGCAATGGCGTTAGCGCCCTGCGATGTGGTCTGTGGCCCACGGAAGACCTCGATGCTTTCGACATCCCAGATGGACGTCGCGCCATAGATGAACTCGTTATAACCGAGATAGTGACCATCGACATTGATCGTGGCGCGCGGCACGGTGCCGGCGAAGAATGCCGTTGCTCCGGTGTTCGGGCCCTGCGTGTCGAGACCGCGAATGATCGGGGCGCTGACATTGTCGGTATAAACAACGTTTGGAATGTCCTTGATCGCGTCTGAGACGGTTGGATCGCCTGTCTTTTCCTTTTTCAGTTCATCGCTGGATTTGACCGAGACGGAAGACGCCGTGTTCTTCATGTCGCGCGCGACTTTTTCGCCGGTCACCACAATCGGCTTGAGAACGGTCGTTCCCGAGGCCTCGGCCTGTTGCTCCTGGGCGAAAACCGGCGTCACAAACAGGGCGGCCAGCGTCAAAACGCTGACCCCGCCCATCAAACGGCCGCTAGAACGAAACCCCATAACACACCCCTAATAAACATGAGTATCAAAGTCATATTCAAGTAACGGAAGCGTTATCCGTTTCGCAATAGAGAATGCGTTCCGTATTGTGGACGGATAGGGTTCCGTAACGGGATGTGCCATATTTACAACAAAGTTTATCGACTGGCCGTTGTCATGTAGTTCCCCGCCTCAAGGGGAAGGCGTTGAAATAACTCAGAAATCGATTCCGATTTCCGGTCGGATGCGCTAGGCATGTTCACGACATAAATCGGGGAGCGGACTTGGACGCCATGGATGACGAGCCGGACAATCTGCCTGAAAACGACGGAGAGAAGCGCTCTGCCCTCATTCAGTCGGTCTCTATTGCTGCCCGTTTTCTCGACCTTCTGGCAAAATCGGACGGGGCGCTTGCACTCGGCGAACTCGCCAAACGCGCCGGCACAGGCCGTTCCACAGCTCATCGTTACCTGCAAAGCCTCGTGCGGGAAGGACTGGTGGCACAGGACCCTGCAACCGGCAGCTACGACCTCGGCCCAACCGCGCTCTCGATAGGCGTCAGCGCGCTCAGACGAATCAATCCGGTCGAAACCGCCGGTCGACAGATGAAAGCACTGGCCTCGCAGATCGGCGCCAGTTGCGGCGTGGCGATCTGGACAGATCGCGGCCCGACCGTGGTGCAATGGCACAGGAGTGCCAGCTTCTCCATCAGCACCGTGGCGCTGGGGGATGTTCTACCGCTGGATAACAGCGCCTGCGGGCTGGTTTTTCAGGCTTATCTGCCACCGGATAGGACGGCGTCGGTGCGCAAGCTGCAGCCGCCCGCCTTTCGCGGGTCCCGCCCAGACGCTAAAGTCCTGCACGCCATTCGTGAGACGGGCGGCGCGGAACTCAACGAACACCTGTTCTCCGCCCTGACCGGCAAGGCCGCCCCGGTTTTCGACGCACAGGGCGAAATCTGTTGCGTCGTCACCACCGTTTCTTTCCTCGCGACCGCCGAGACCGAGCGGCACTTTCCGCAGCTTCTTGAAGCGGCCGGAAAGGCGACGGCAGAATCCGGCGGCTCGTAAACCTATCCGGCCAGGTGATCGGCGAAGGTGCTGCCGGAATAGGCGGTGCGGAAGAGCCCGGCATCACCGAGCCTCGGAAGCAGCCGCTCCAACACCAGCCGCATCGACGCGACCGAACCGCCAGGCACCGCGACAAAGCCGTCTATCGCGCCGGCCGCCACCCATTCGCGGATGCTTTCAAAAGCATCCTCAACCGTGCCGATGATCTGCCAATGGCCCGACCCCATCACTTCCGGTCGCCGCAACAATTCGGCAACGCTCAGCGTTTCCCGTTCGATCAGCCGGCGGAGCAGATTGGCATGGGTGCGGCTTCTCGGTGTCTCGGGCGGCGGCGGCAAGTCAGACGGGGTCACGATCCGCGTGAGCGACCAGTCGGAAAGGTCAAGACCCGTCAGATTTTGAATGGATGCAAATACACGGCTATGGTTGGCCCTTGCGTGGGTCTCCGCAAACAGCTCCAGCGCCTCGTTCTTGGTGTCCGCCAGATAAAGACTGAGACCCGGCATCAGCTTCACCACATCCGGTGAGCGCCCATGCCGCTCCGCTCGTTGCCGCAAATCCGCCCGAAGCTCTATTGCCGCCTGCATATCCGGCGTCGAGGCAAAGACCGCATCCGCAACGGAGGCTGCGAAATCGCGGCCTTCGGGGGAAGCTCCAGCCTGCACCAGTGGAATACGGCTGGAATGGGCCGGCAGGTTGAGCGGGCCTTTGACGCTGAAGTGCTCTCCTTCATGCGCGATTGGCTGGACCAGCGACGAATCTGCAAAACGCCCGCTCTCTTTGTCCAGCTTCAGCGCCTCGTTGGGAAAGCTCGCCCAGAGCTGCTTTACTACCTGCGTGAACTCGGCGGCGCGTTCATAACGCTCCTGTGGCGACGGCATTTCTTTCAGGCCGAAATTTTCGTGGCCGTCCAGCGCCGTGACGATGTTCCATCCCGCCCGGCCATTGCTCAGCCAGTTCAGCGATTGCAGTTGGCGGGCAACCACATAAGGCGGCAGGAATGTCGTTGAAACCGTGGATAACAGGCCGACATGGCTGGTCTCCCGAGCGATGGCGGCCAGAAGCATGTTCGGGTCCATACTCGCAAATCCGCCGCCGGTCTCCAGGCCCTCAGCGCGCAGAAACAGCGTGTCGGGCCGGAAGACAAAATCCACATGCGCAGCCTCGGCGAGCTTTGCAAGATCGACGAAATAATCGCTGGAGAAAACCCCGTCTATACCGCTGTCTTGACGCCGCCATGCCTCGCCGCTGAGCCAGGTTGGCGCCAGCGACATGCCGACGTGAAGCTTGAGCGCGACTGACATGAAACACCTCGAATAAAAAAATCATCACGAAATCCGCGATGTGAATCGGCAAATTTCGATTTGTGGAGAATTTTACTATAGTTTAGTGTCGCTTCAAGACCAGCCTGTCGCGCTTGCCGGTACAGAACCCGATTTCCGCAAGTTCGATATGTTAATTCAAAAGCTTAGGTAGAACGTGCGTCGAGTCGACGCATAGCCCTATGAATAACAGGAGTTGTAATCCGGTGCTTGATGCCACGGACCTTCATGCGAGTTACGGACACATCCCCGTATTGCAGGGCCTGTCTGCCCGCTTTCAAACCGGCCGCGTCACAGCGCTGGTCGGACCCAACGGCTGTGGCAAGTCGACGCTGTTGAAGACGATCATGGGTTTCGTGCCTTTATCATCAGGCAGGATAAGCCTCGGTGACCGCCTGATCGGCGCGATCGGACGCCGCGAACTCGCCCGCCGCATCTCCTATCTGCCGCAGGAATGCCATTGCCCTGACTATATGACGCTTGGCGAATTGATCGAGCTTGCGGGTTATGCGCGCTACGGGCTTGGCGGCGGTCCATCCGAACGCGACCGGGCGCTTTTTGCCGAAGCGCTGAAGACCGTCGGGCTGGAAGACAAGGCCAGGGCGCAGGTCAACACGCTGTCCGGCGGCCAGCGCCAGCGCGCCTTCATCGCCATGGTGCTCGCTCAGGACACGGAGGTGATCCTGATGGACGAGCCGGTCAACCATCTCGACATGAAATATCAATATGCCGTCCTCAGCCTCGTGCGCGAACTGACGGACAGGCACGGCAAAACTGTTATCGTCGTGCTGCATGATCTCAACCTCGCCTCAACCTTCGCCGATGACGTCATCATGCTGAAAGCCGGACGGGTTCTCGCCTCCGGGCCTGTTGCGAATACCGTCACATCAGCCAATGTGGCCGACGTCTTTGATCTCGAGGCCGACATATTTTCCCGGCAGGGGCGGCTCATCTGCGTGCCGCGGCTGGAGCGGCAGGAACAGGCCATTCCGGCATGACATCTAAAATAATGCTGATCTTTGCCGCCGCGATCTTGCTGGCCGTTGTTCTCGTCATCAACTTCGTGCTGATGACTGGCGACCTGCCACTTGCCGAAATCGCGACGACGCTCCTGCATGGCGAGGCCGAAACCTATGAACAGTCGGTTCTCCTCTATCAGCAAATCCCGCGCTCACTGATTGCGATCTATGTCGGCGCCACCACGGCCGTCAGTGGCTGCGTGCTGCAGGGGCTTGCCCGCAATCCTCTCGCCTCGCCCTCCACCCTGGGCCTGAATGCCGGTGCGACGCTTTTTGTGGTCGCCGGTGCGCTGGTGTTCGATTTCTCGCCCGAAATACAGGGGCTCATCGCGCTTATCGGCGCCGGCTTCGGCTTTGGCGCCTGCTTCCTTGTTGCCCGGCTGGCCGGGCGGTCAAACGATCCGCGCGGCCTGTCGCTCATCCTGTCCGGTGCGCTTGTCTCCATGCTGCTGATCGGCATCACCAATGCCCTCCTTTTGTCAAACCCCACACGTCGCGCCGAATTCCTGAGCTGGATCGGCGGCAATATCAACCACGTCTATGCCGAGCGCCTCACCGATTTCTGGTGGATTGGCGCCATTGCGATGGTGATGCTCTGGTCGGTCGCCCGCCCGCTGACGCTGGTTCTGCTGGGTGCGGAAAAAGCCGCCTCCGCCGGCGTCAACGTCACGCGCGTTTCCCGGATCGCACTTTTCGCCACCATGCTGGCCTCCGGCTCGGCGGTGGCCATCTGCGGTCCCATCGGCTTCGTCGGCCTCATCGTTCCGCATATGGTCCGGCCGCTGGTCGGGGTGAATTTCACGCTCGCTTTAACCGCTTCCGCCCTTGTCGGGGCGAGTCTGTGCGTGGTGGCCGATCTCGGCGCGCAAACCCTGTTCAGGCCGTATGTGGTCAGTACCGGACTGTTCATGGACCTGCTTGGCGGCCTCGTCTTCATCGTCATCGTCAAGCGCTTCTATCTTTCGCCTTCGGCCAATAAACTGTCATGAAGAGGGCTGTCATGAAAAGGCAACTGGCCACCGATGGCAAAGCGGTCCTGCGGCTGCCGAGCGGTCTGCAGATCGGCATCGGCAACCTAAAGGCCGGCCTTGCACTGATCCTGCTGGCGTTGGTGCTGGCCGCCATTTCCATTAGTCTCGGAAATACACAGACCGGTCTCATTGACCTCCTGCGCGGCGTTTCCGGCGGGCATTTGAGCGACGATCAGGCCTATGCGCTGTGGACGGTGCGGCTGCCGCGCATCCTGCTTGGTTTCATGGCCGGATGGAGCGTTGCGCTGGCCGGGGCCATGCTGCAATCGGTCGCCCGCAATCCGCTTGCCGATCCCGGCCTGTTCGGTCTGAGCCAGGGATCAATGACCACCATCATGCTGCTTCTGGTGCTGGTGCCGGCGGCGCCCAAGACCATGGTGGCGCTTGCGGCCGTCGGCGGCGGCCTTGCGGTAGCTTTCCTGCTCATCGCGCTCGTGGGGCGCGAACGTTCCAGCGGGCTCGCCATCCTGCTGATGGGCATCGCAATCGAATCCGCCCTTTCATCAGTCTCATCAGTGCTTTTGCTCTACACGCCAACGGAAACATCGCTGTCGCTTGCAGACTGGATGGCGGGTTCGCTGTTTCAGGCCAGCTGGCCGATCATCCTCGTATTCGCGCCTCTTTTCGCGGTCAGCCTTGTGGGCATTTTCCTCATCGGCCGGGCGCTTGCAGTCTTTGATCTCGGTAACGAGATGGCCATGGCGCTCGGCGAAACGGTCAAACGCTCGCGCCCGCTCGTCATCGTTTTTGCGGTCATCCTCAGCTCCGCTTCCGTCACCGCTGTCGGCCCCTTGACCTTTCTCGGCGTCATCGCCCCGCATCTCGCCACCTTCGTGTCGCCCGCCGTCGGTCGCGCCAGGCTTTTCCTGTCGGGGCTGACGGGCGGCATTCTGGTGGTGACCGCCGATACGCTTTCGCGTGGGCTGTTGGCCGATACGCCGATGCCGATAGGCCTTGCGCTGACGCTGATCGGAGTGCCGCTTTTCATCCTCACGCTGCGCCTGCAGGCGCTGCGCAGAACCAACCGCCACTGAAGAAATTGAACAAAGGTTATGCCATGCGATTTGCCATCCTCGTAGCAGCACTTCTGACCGCCGGAAGCAGCCTTGCCGCAGAGCGAACCGTCACCGATGCCGCCGGCCGCACGGTCTCCATCCCCGAGCAGCCGCAGCGCATTGTCGTCATGCACGAACCGCTGCTGGGCGTGCCGCTGATGGATCTTGGCGCCAACGTGGTAGGCGCCTATGGCCGCAACAGCGACGGTAAATTCGCAACCGCCGTTGATTTCATCGACACCGTTCTCGGTGAAGGCCGCACGAAACCGAAAGGTTTCGGCGCGGTGGGTCAGATCGATCTCGAAAAGCTGAGAGCGCTGCAACCTGACCTGATCGTCGCCACGGAAATGGACAGCGGCAAGGCCGAGCAGCTTTCCACCATCGCGCCCGTCTATCTGCAGAAGGTAAGCACTGGCCACACCTATGGCTTCAGCGTCGAAGAGAATCTTTCGGGTCTCGTTGGCAGAAGTGACGCTTTTGCCGAGCGCCGGAAGACCTATGACGAGAAACTCGCCACCGTCAAAAAAGCACTCGGCGAAGACGCAAAAGGCAAGACCTATCTCGCAATTCTGCTGACCGACCAGATCAACGCGGTCGGCGACATGTCCGGTGCGGTGCAGGCGCTCGAGGATCTGGGTTACGCACGGCTGAAAATCGACAACGCAACCTCGTCGGGTGGGCTGGGTTCCACCCTGGCGATGCCGCTCAGTGCCGAGGGTTTTGGCAAGCTCAACCCGGATCTGCTGGTGGTGATGAACAGCTATAACAGCCCCGCCCGAGGCGAAGCCGGAACGCGCGCCGCACTTGAAAAGATCATTCCCGGCTGGGAACGCTTCGTCAAACCGGCGCGTGACGGCCGGATCGTCTTCCTCGATTCCAGCCGGGTCACGACGCCGTCCATCCCAAGCGCGCTGCACACGCTGGACGCGGTGGAAAGCTGGGCAGGCCGCCGTTAAACGCCTTTTCGACAAGCGCAATTCCGGCGCAAACCATGCGCCGGACATAAACTTGAGTTTTTGAAGAAACTTATATTGCGACGGCCGGAACCGCCTGTTATGGTTTGCGCATCTTGACACAACGACGTCGGATCTCCCGCCGGAAAACTCCGGTGCGCGATTGTCCGGCATGCCGATCCGGGACAGCGAAACTGCCGATCCCCATCGGCGATATCCCAGGGAAGACAGCAACATGAGCATTGCACAAAGCATCGAAACCGGCGTTCCGGACCGGACCCCCAAACGCCATCGTTACGCCGTCAAGCTACGCTGCCTTGACGTGGCCCGCGTGGAAAAACTCAGCCGGTCCATGGTGCGCATCGTATTGACCGGGCCTGAGCTTGAAGGCTTTGCCAGTCTCGGTTTTGATGACCACGTCAAGATGTTCTTCCCGCTTCCCGGCGAAACCGAACCTAACCTGCCGGTGATCGGCCCGAACGGCCTCGAATTTCCCGAAGGCGCGCCGCGCCCGCTCGCACGCGATTACACGCCGCGCAGCTTCGATGCCGAGAAGGGCGAACTCGCCATCGATTTCGCCACGCACCATGATGGCCCCGCCAGCAACTGGGCAAAATCCGCCAGGGTGGGCGACAAGGCATGGATTGCAGGCCCGCGCGGCTCGTTCACCATTCCCTTCACCTTCGACTGGCATCTGCTGATTGCCGACGATACCGGCCTTCCCGCCCTTGCACGGCGACTGGAAGAAATGCCCGAGGGCACCCGCGTCGTCGCCCTGATCGAAGTTGAGACGGAGGCTGATCGCTTGGACCTCGCCACGAAAGCTGACGCGTCGATCATCTGGGTAACGCAGGAGGCCGCGGGCGGCGCCGATCACGACGCCCTGACGGAGGCGCTGCGTACGCTTGAACTGCCTGAGGGCGATTTCTTCAGCTGGGTCGCCTGCGAATCGAAAGCGGCGAAAGACCTGCGCGCCATTCTGATCGGCGAGTACGGCGCGAACCCCAAATGGACGCGCGCTTCCGGCTACTGGCGGCGCGGGGCAAGCGGCGTTCACGATCATTTCGATGAATGAACCGGCAATCGCGGCGACTGGCAAGCTGGAGGCGGACATGACGACGACGGAACTCAAAGCCCATCTTGCCAAGGTTCTGGACGATGAGGTGGGACATATCGGCCCGAACGCCAACCTGTTCGGCTGCGGACTTCATTCCCTCGCTCTCATGCGCCTGATCCCGCCGCTTTCGCAGCTCGCCGGCACGCGACTTCACTATGACGATCTCGCCCGTCAGCCCACGCTTGCCGCCTGGCAGGCGCTGATCGAGCAGTCGCGCGCGGGCTGCTGATCCCCGCAAGAGGGGACTTTTCCCGCCAAGCGCGACGTACCTCAACATTATACTTCCAAGGAGAGGACCATGGCAGCAGATAATTCGCGCATGCTTGCGCGCCGCATCGAACAAACCTTCGACAATGCGGACGAAGCCCCACGGAGCGGATCGCAGCCAAGCCAATATGAGGAGCGGGTCTGGTTCCAGCAGTTTCAGGACCCCGATCAGGTCTTCCGGCATATTCTCACCTACCGCATCGGCGGCGAGAGCGACCTTCTGCGCCTGACATCGGCACTGGAGACGGTTTGCGAGGCATGGCCCGAACTGCGCGTGCGGTTTTCCTTTGGAGAAGACGGCACCCTTGCCAAGAGCGTAGAGGCCCCTTCGGCATCTCTCGTGCAACTGTTTCAGACGGCATCGAAAGACGAAGCGGTGGCCCTTCTGCACGACCTTCAGGCAAGCCCGTTCGACGCGGAAATCGATCCGCCGTTTCAGGCCATCGTGCTCTTGAGCGAAGGAGAGGTACTGCTGGCGCTTCTGGTGCATGGCCTGCTTGGTGAATCCCTCTCGCCGCAGATTTTGCTGGGCGCTGTTGCCGCAGCCTATGCTGGCGAGGCACCAAAGCCGCTTTCGCCACGCATCACCGAAAACGCCATCGTCAATCCAGTTCCGCTCCCCTGGCTGCAAGGACCGGCCTCCAGCACGCCCGTCGTCTCTCTCCGAAATAACGGGACCAAGCCGGCGAGCCACTGCCACGGCGTCTATCTTCCGGCCGCTCTGCTGGAGCTAGGCGGTTCGGCCGCAACGGACGCGCTTCTGGCACGCACCGGCGCCCGTTTCGCGCTTTTTCTGGCGACCAATGGCGATCTCGACACTGTTACCCTGCGCCTGCCCCTGCAACCCGGGAACGAGGCCGGCCTGCCGCTGCCAGTAGATGCGGTCGCCCGCGTCTCGATCTCACGTAGCCAGTCGCCGCAGGAGGCCGAAAAAGCCGTGCTGGCTGGGTTGGCCCGACATGGCGAACACAACGACGAGGTTGCCACCTTCACGCTTCAGACGCTGCCAACATCGGCTGAAACCTCATCCGTCGAGCGGCTCCGGTTCGAGCGCCTGCCGCTCCCCTCTCTCCAGTCCGGCCTTGGCCTGACGCTCGCTGCCGGCAGCACGGTTGATGGCCACATCCGTCTGGAACTGACCGGCGGCAAAGAGGCCTCGCCGCATGCGACGGCATTCCTGCTGGAGCGTTTCATCGCCCATCTCGAAGGCGGTGCGGATTTTTCCAGCATTACGCATCACCCCTCGTCCGCAGGGCCGGAGGCTGCAGCATCCCTGCCCGCCGCCTCCCGCTCCAGCGACGACGAGACTGCCGCGACAATTCTTGCCGAATTCCGCGAAGCGCTTGCGTCGCCAGACATGGGACCGGATGACGATTTCTTCGATTTTGGCGGCCATTCGCTGATCGCGACCCGCATCATCGGACGCCTCTTGAGCAATCACGGCATTGAGCTGCGTTTCAACGACCTGTTCAGCTATCCCACCGCCGCATCGCTCGCAAAACAGGCGACACGTCTCGAAACCGCCGCACCGGCACAGGCGGAAGCAACCGCGACCGGCTCGCTGACGGCACCGCTTTCGCTTGCGCAGATGTCGCTCTGGAAAGCCTATGCCGCCTTCGGTTTCGGCGAGATTTTCAACATCCCCTTCGCGCTCGATTTCCTCGATCCGGTGGATGAGAGCGCTTTCGAATGTGCATTCCTCGATATTATCGAGCGTCATCCCGGCCTGCGAACCCATTTTTACGTCGAAGATGGGACGGTTCTGCAAAAGATCGTGCCGATGCACGACCTGCCCGGCTACAAGTGGTTCTGGACGAGTGAGGAAAGCGAAGGCGTGGACCGGCATACGGAAGCGTCCTGGCGGTTCGACCTTGCCCGCGAATTGCCGATGCGGCTGCGTTTCCTGCGCAATCCCCAAACCGGCGGCCAGGTGCTCTCTTTCCTCTTCCACCATATCGTACTGGACGAATGGTCGGTAAACCTGATGATGGACGAGTTGACCGAGGCCTATAGGGCAAGAGCCACCGGCAAGGCTCCCGTCTTTGCGAGCAAGCCCGCACCCTTCCATGAATTCGCCAGAAAACAGGTGGCATCCGGCGTCAACGGCGACCACCTTGTCTACTGGACCGATATGCTGCGGGACGCACCGAAGGGCCTGGTCCTCACCGGACAGAACAGCACGCCGACAGATGCTGCACACGACGAGGCGCCGGCGGGCGGCTGGATCGAGTTCAAGCTGGAAAAACACGTCAGCGACGGACTTTACGCCATCGCCAAGCAGAACAGCGCTTCCCTGTTCAACGTCGTTTATGCCGCGATCGCCGCGTCGCTGCGCCATCTGGGCGGGTTGAGCGATCTCGTGGTCGGCACATCGGCGTCCGGGCGCACCGACAGCGGCTATTTCGATACGATCGGCTATTTCACCACGGTCGTTGCCCATCGTGTGCGTTTCCGCGAGGAGATGACGGTCGGCGAACTGATCTCCTCGGTGAAGAACACGGTCAACGGCTCTCTTGAACACAGCGAAATCCCGATCGATCTCGTCGAAGAGGCGCTTGGCATGACACCGGGTCGAGATCATCTGTTCGAGGTATTCATCCAGATCCACGCCAAGAACAAGCTGAACGGCACGCTTTCAGGACCGGACGGCAAAGCTGTCGAGTTCCGACAGATCGATCCCGACAAGCACGAATCCATGCTGGGGCTGCAATTCGAGGTGATGGAAGAAACGATTGGCGGAGAACGCTCCATCCGCGTGTTGATGAGCTACCGCTCCGACCGTTACGGCCCCGAGGATGTCGACCGGCTGCGCACGACCACCAGCGGCGTCTTCAGCCGTTTCGCCGAAGCAGGCGCTTCGGGCCGTGTGCTGACCACGTTAGCCTGAGTGCTGGCCAGGCTTCCCAATAAACCCGGCTCCGCATGGCGGCGCCGGGTTTTGCTTTTTAACAAATGTCCGGAAAGCTCTCTTCCGTCATGCTCGGGCCTGTCCCCAGCATCTGCGACGTCTGGATTTAATTGGACGTGATCGGATCCTTGGGACAAGCCCAAGGATGACGTTGTGTGGGAGGACAGCATGTCACCCCATCAGGCAGGGTTTTGCATAACGGAGCCGGGTTTATCACATCCGCACCCAGTCACTTCCGACCAAATGCAGAGTGACGGCAGAAAGGTTTCCGTCCCCTTCTTGCAGAGTACCCGGCTTCTCAAACCGCCAGACGGAAGGCCGCGGAAACCTCTTCGGCCGGAGCCGCCAGCGCCTCGTCGCGCAGCATGGCATGCAGAAACAGCGGCAACTCCTCGCGGTAACGCGCGAAATCGTCGGCTTCGGTCAGTGCGGAATCCGCGTCGATATGCAGGTTCAGATCACTGCCGTCATCCTCGCCACGGAAGGTCAGGTTGAACCCGTCGCCCGGACCATTGGCGAGAATGTGCCTGATAACGGCAAGCCCTGCAAATACCGGCGCGCTGAAGGGCAGGACGTTGATAAGCGGTGAGAAGAAAAACCGCCGGCCCTTTGATATGTTGCGATCGGCGGCGATCTGTTCGATGCGGTAGCGGCCATGCAGGCGTTGCCGGCGCAGATTGGCGGCATTGCGCGCAAGGAAGCTACCAAGGCTCTCCTGCGGTTCTATCGTCAGATGGAAAGGCAGGATATTGACGAGCATGGCGGGCATATGCGCGCCGACACTGCCCCAGCGGCTCATGAAGGGCAGCCACAGCGTCAGCACATCGCGATCCGGGCGCGGCAATACGCGGTGAAGATAAAGGCCTGAAAGCAGCACCAGAAGGTCCGGCCAGCCTATCTCCAGTGCGCCGGATATCTGTTGCAGTCTTGTGCTGAAACCTTCCGGCAACCCCGCATCGGCATGCAGGCCGCCGCCACCGTAATCCTCGCAATCCTTGTCCAGCACGGGCAGATACACCGGCGGCGCGAGATAGACCGTCCAGAACTCGCGGTCCTTTTCGAAACGGCGGCTTTGCCGGTAAGCGTCCTCTTCGGCAAGAAAACTGGGGAAAGGATGGAAATCCGGACCCGCCTCGCCCTTGCCGCAATAGTGCCCGTAAAGCTGCCCGCAGCGCTGCTCCACCAGCGTAAGACCATAACCGTCGACGACGATATGATGGGCACGGATATACCAGAGGTAGCGATCGTCGGCGATGCGGTAAAGCACCTGGGCGGAGAGCTTGTCGGTTCGAAGATCAAGCCCTGCCTCGACATCCGCGTTCATGCGCCCCAGCGCTTCCTCGAAAGGCGCCGGATGGGCACGGAGATCGACAAGCTCGACCATCGGAGCGTGGAGCGGATCGCAGCATTGCTGCGGCGTCTCGCCATCCTCACCGACGCGAAAACGGATCGACAGAACTTCCGATTCGCGCACGGTGCGCCTGATTGCCTCAAGCAGAGCGCCTTCGTTCACGGCACCGGAAAGCTCGATGTAATGGGCGACGGTGGAGACCGGCTCGTCGGGATGGAAGGAAAACTCCTCCCAAAAATCGAGTTGCGGCTGGGTCAGGGGAAGCCAGCCGCCGGCAGAATCGATATGCGCCATCTGTTTTTCCTTGAATTATTTCCGTGATTTGGGCCGCAATAACGCGGCTCATGCCGCCGAAGCGGGTAAAAGCGAACTGACCTGTTTGGCGTTTCGGCAACGCAGGAGTTGCTGCGGCGAAAGCTCCACGCCGAAGGCGCTGCGAATTTCGGCCGAGACGGTTTTCAGATGCGAAGGCAAGAGGCCAAGCGCCAGCAGATCGCTGCTCGTGTCCACATTCGCCGGGTTTTTGCCCAGTACGCCGAGATAGATATCCAGCACCCGGCGATCACCCTGATCTGCGACTGTTACAGCCGCAGGTGCCTTTGCCGGTTCCACTGCCGTCAGCAATTCGCGGGCGCGGCGGCGATCCGGCTTGCCATTGGCCGAGAGCGGCAGATCGGCCACATTGAGAAAGCGGCCGGGCACATGCGATTCCGGCAGATGCCTGCGGGCAAAATTGCGCAGATCGGCGGCGGAAAGCTCAATGCCGGGCATCGGAACATAAAGCACGCCGATAGCAGCCTCCCCCTTTTGCTCGGCACCGTAATCCACCACCAGTAAACGCTGGATGGAGGGGTGGCGGATGAGTTCATTTTCCACATCCGGCAGCGAGACCCGCACCCCGCGCACCTTGACGTAACCGTTGACGCGGCTGGCGAACATGATCTTGCCATCCGGCCGGTAACGGCCCCTGTCTCCGGTGCGAAAAGCGCGCACCGCATGTCCATCCGTATCGCTGACCGTCACGAAATCCGTCTGGGTAATGGCGCCATCTTCCAGATAGCCGATCGCCACATTCACGCCCACTGTGTGGATGCGCCCGACAACGCCCGTCGGGCAATGGCCGCCCTGATCATTGAGGATGAAATAGCGATTGCTTGGTAAGGGATGCCCGTAGGGTATCGCCGTGGTATCGGCTGTCACGATCTCGTGCCAGATGCTCCAGATGGTCGTTTCCGTCGGCCCGCCCAGCGATATCAGCCGAAGTTCAGGTTTCAGCCGGCGCAACTCCTCGATGACCACGGGCTTGATGTAATCACCGCCCTGCGCGACGAGCCGGAGCGAGCCGAGCTGGTCGCCACGATGGCAGGACAGGAGCATCTCAAGGATCGCCGGCACCGAGCACCACAGCGTAACGCCGTGTTCGGCCACCAACTCGTTCCAGCGCACTGCATCCTTCTCCTCGCCAGGTTCCGGCAGCACCAGTGTCGCACCGGCGGCAAGCGACCCAAAAACATCGAAGACCGACATGTCGTGGTGCAAGGGCGTGACGGAGATGAAGACGTCATTTTCCGTCACCGCCCATTCCGAAAGCGTGCTGCCGATGACATTGGCCGTGGCCCTGTTAGAGAGCACGACGCATTTCGGCTTGCCAGTGGTACCGGAGGTATAGAGGTAATAAGCGGGTGCTTCGCTTGCTGAAAGTGCCGCCAGTTCCGCCGCGTTAACGGGCACGCCGGAGGCGGCTGGCGCTGCGAGAAGCTGCTCGGGACCGACAGCGTCGAATCCTTGCGGAACGGAACGGGCAACGATCATGGCCGGGCGGCAATTGGTCAGCAGATAGTGCAGGCGATCTTCCGGCGAGCTCGCATCGATCGGCACCCAAATGGCGCCGATAAGTGCAGCGGCGAGCGTGACGGCTGCGTGCTCCGGGCTGCGCGGCAGGCACACCGCTACGACATCGCCCCGGCCAATGCCGCGCGTCTTAAGGCCCGCCATCGCCCGCGCCACCGCGTCGCCAAGTTCGTGATAGGAGATGCGCCGTTTGCCGTTGATCAGGGCCGTGCGCGATCCGTCTCCTTTGAAAAGATGCGAGGCGATCCGTTCCAGGAATGGCGGGCAGACGAAGTTCCGCTCGTCGCCATTCAGCCGATAGTGAGACAGGTCGACGATCTCGCGGAAATTCATCGAAAACGTCCCGCTGGCGGTGATCGCGGTAATCGCACGCTCTATGGCGCCGAGAATGTCCGCCACCATTGCGGCATCGATCGCCTGCTCCGCATAGTCGATAGCAAGGACGAGATCGCCATCCGGGTTTTGCGAAAAACGGAAATCCAGCGCGACTTGGGGCGTCTGGGTAAGCCCGTCAGTCCAACGAAGCGTCGAAGCTTGCGAGAGCGTTGGCCATGAAAGGCCGTTGGTGATGACTACAGGCAGGGCGAGCCCGCCGGGATTGGCGTTGAGAAGGATGCGATTGAGATCGATCCCCGAAAAAGCCAGATGATTGAGGCCCTCAAGCACATCCGTTTGCAAAGCTGCGGCCCGCTCCGCAAAATCGCCCTTGGCCGCGTCCCATTTGACTGCGATGAAGCTCGAGCGATTGGCAAAGGCGCCTTCCACCTGCGGGGCAACGGGAATGCCGACGACGAGAGCGCCTTCGTTCAGCCAAAGCGAGAGCACATCGAGGATTACCGCCGTCAGCGCCGAATTTTTGAACAGCCGCTCTTTTGCGCCGATCCGTGAAAAGGCGGTAAAGCGTTGTTTTTCCACGGTTAGGCTCTGGCGGCTGTAACGCGAAACGGCAATGGTTTCGAGCGGGGCTTTCCAAGGCAGTTGCGAGGGCACTTCCGCACCCTCAAGTTTCTCAGCCCAGTATGCGGCATCCTCGGCACGGGCCGCTGCTACATCTTGCTGCGCGGCGGGGGCTGCGACGGCTGATGCGGGCGGCACGACATCATCGAAGAGTTCCGCCGCAAGGCTGGCTATTCCCCGTCCATCGAGAATGAGGGCGTCGAAGCGCAGGAAGACCGCCACGCTGTCCCCCACCGCAATTTCCGGCAGACGAAACACCGTGACCTGCCAGGGAGAAGCGGCAAGATCGAAATGGGCATGGGAGAAATCCTGCCGCACGGTGCCGATCCGCTGTTCGGCTTCGGCAACGGACAGGTCCGAAAGATCAAGAATATCAAGGTTTAGCTTCGGCTCATCCGAGACCACCTGCACCAGACGCCGCTCATCGATGTGGGTGCGCAGGCTTTCATGCCGCTCGACCATTGCGGTAAGGCGCGAGCGAAGCAATGCGGGATCGATATTGCCGCGATATTCGCGGAACTCCTGCATCGCCACGCCGCTCAGCGGCAGATGGGTGCCGCGACCGAGCAGATAGGCCTTTTGCAAGGCTGAGAGTGGCCGTTCCATGGATTTTCCTTTTGTCTGCGCTGTCGCTTCCGGCGCTTGCAAGCCTAATCGCTCCACGGTCTCGGAAACGAGATCGGGGCTAGCGGCAAGGTGGCGAAGAAGGGCGGTATAGGCGTCGAACAGGGCTCGCAGCCAGCTTTCCGGCAGCGCATCGAGCCGAACATCCCAGTTGATCAAAAGCCCGCCATCGAGCGCTGCGACCTGCGCATCCAGCGCAACTCCAGGCCCCTGCGAGACGGTGTGGATCATCGGGCCGAACACGCGCCCCACATTTTCCGAAAACAACTCGCCCCCGGGCAAATCGACACCCGCGGTAAAGACAACCGGTGAGGTCTGCAAACCGCCGCGCAGGCGGGAAAGGTCGCGCATGGCGCTGACCCCGGGATAGGACTGGTGCGCCAGGAGCCCGTTCATCTCTCCGAACAGCCGTCCAAGCAGTCGCTCAAGGCTTTCCTCAGGCCGGATATCAACGCCAAGCATGAGCACATTGGAGAATTCGCCGACGATGGCATCGACCCCTTCCACCAGCGGCGCGCGCCAGAAAGCCGGCACGGAAAGCCGGAACTTTTCCGTATTCGTCGCTTGCGAAAGCACCACTGTAAAGACACCAAGCAACAGGGTCGACGTGGTCACGCCGCAGCGCCGCGCCACCCGTTCCAGACTGCTGCGTTCAGCCGGAGAAAGTCTTGCTGAAAGGCGATCGGTGTGAACGGCGCGTGACGGATCCTCGGGCAAAAACGGCAATGGCGGTGCCTCCGGAATATCGGCAATATGTTGCCGCCACCACAGCCGGTCCCTTTCACGCTGGGCTTTGAGTTCCGGATCGGATGCAAGACGTTCCGCCCAGCTGAAAAACGATGGTGGTGTATCCCCCAATGGCTCGAGTTCGTCCGCGTCGGCTTCATAAAAGCGGGCGAGATCTTCCAGCACGATACGTATACTGGCGGGATCGATGGCCAACATGTCGGTATCCACATGCAGCCTGGCGCGACCTGCGGGCAGCAGGCTGAGCGACACTGCCGCCGGCGGGGCAACGCGCAGATCGATCTGGCGATGGCTCCACTCCTCACGTTTGGCGGCAAGACGGTGCGCAAGCGCCTCCTCATTGAGAGACGCCATGTCCTCCACGTCGAGGCGGAGCGGCCGGCCGGCGGGGTCCACCGTCTGTCGCCCTTCCGCATCGATCCTGAGGCTGAGCATGGGGTGACGCCGGCAAAGCCTTTCGACCGCGACGGCCAGTCTTTTCGCCTCCAGCCCCCTGCCTTCGAACTCGAGATAGAGATGCGGCGTAACTTTTCCGAGTATCCCGTCCGCCTCTCGGCCGACCCAGTAGGCAACCTGCATGGGGGTTAAATTTAGCATGTGAATTTGCACCGATTGACAAAACATGATTATCATAATCAAGTATAAGCCACCGTCAACCACTCGCACAGGAGGCATCCCATGAAAACGGGAGCACTCAGGACGAATGACGTCGATTCCGACGAAATTACTGATTTTGATAGAGAATTTCTTTTCACTTCCGGCTCGGGCGAACTGCGTGCCAGAGGCATTCGCGAAAGGATAACGATTCCTGCCCATGGCGCCGAAGACGCGGGAAGCCCTTTGCAGAAGGCGATAAAGGCCGCTTTTGAGAGGGCGCGCAGGGCCGGACAGGACAATCCCATCGCCATTGGCGCCATCCCCTTCGACGTCAACGAGCCATCCTGCTTGTACATTCCCAACAACCATGAGTGGAATACAAAGGGTATCGCTTCGATCTCGACTGATTCGGCCATGCCAGCGCTTGTCGGCCAGAACAGCCTGCCCGATGAAAATGGTTTCAAGCGCGCCGTCGAGCATGCCATCGTCAATTTCCGCCATTCAGATGTCCGCAAGGCAGTGCTTTCGGTCATGCGCGAACTGACCTTCGCCTCCGAGGTCAATGTCGAAAGATTGCTGGCCAGCCTCGCCAAACAGAACCGCGAGGGTTACCAGTTTCGCATTCCGCTGCCCGATGGCGGCGATCTGATCGGCGTGAGCCCCGAACTCCTCATCCGCAAGCAGGGTGAAAAAGTCATCTCGAACCCGCTCGCGGGCTCGGCAAAACGCATGGCTGACCCGGTGGCGGACAAGGCCAATGCAGACCGGCTTTCGGCTTCGGAAAAAGACCATTACGAGCATAGCCTCGTGATCGAGGATATACGCTCGCTGCTTACGCCTTGCTGCACTGAAATCGACGTTCCCGAAAAACCCTCCCTCATCAACACGGCCGCTCTCTGGCATCTTTCGACGCGCATCGAGGGTCGCCTTGCTGATCCTGAGACCAATTCGCTGCAACTCGCGTGCCTGCTGCATCCCACACCTGCTGTTTGCGGTTTCCCCACCGAGCGTGCCCGCAGGCTTATTCGCTTCGTCGAGCCTTTCGAGCGTGGGCTGTTCACCGGCATGGTCGGCTGGACGGATGCCGAGGGTAACGGCGAATGGGTGGTGACAATCCGTTGCGGCACCGTGCAACGGCAAACCGTGCGGCTGTTCGCAGGCGCCGGCATCGTTGAAGCCTCGGAACCCGAATCCGAGTGGGCCGAGGTGCAGACCAAGCTCAAGACCATGCTGAACGCCTGCGGTCTTTCTGCCTAATTTTCCCAGGGACACACCATGACAATCGAATTTGAACGCTGGCCCGAAGATCTGGCGCGCCGATACCGCGACCGCGGCTACTGGATCGACAGACCGCTCAGCGACATCCTCACCCAGCAGGTGGAACTTCGGCCGGACGCGACCGCGCTGATCTGCGGCGACCGCCGCTTCACCTATGCCGATCTCGACCGGCAATCTTCCGATCTTGCCGGGCATCTGGCTGCCGCCGGGATCGGCAGGGGCGATACGGCACTGGTGCAATTACCAAATATCGCGGAGTTCTATCTCGTCTTTTTCGCTCTGATGAAAATCGGCGCTGCACCCGTCAATGCGCTTTTCAGCCATCGCCGGCTGGAAATGACCTCCTATGCGGAACAGATTGCGCCAAAGCTGGTGATCGGCTCGCGTTCCCACGAGCTTTTTGCCAATGACACGTTTCTGGAGGCGCTGAAGCTTACCTCTCCGCAGCTTGCCGTGACGCTGCTGCTTGGTGAGGCGGAACCGCAGCGCAGCCTCGAACAATGGCTCTCATCACCCGCCGAAAATGCGCCGCATTACGGCCCTTCGGCAGCCGATGAGGTAGCGTTGTTCCAGCTTTCCGGCGGCAGCACCGGAACACCGAAACTGATCCCCCGCACGCATAACGACTATGACTACAGCGCCCGGGCCAGTGCGGAAATCTGCGAGCTGACGCCGCAGACCCGTTTCCTCTGCGCCATTCCGGTGGCGCATAATTACCCCATGAGTTCGCCGGGTGCGCTTGGCGTGTTCCACGCTGGCGGCACCGTGGTAATGGCGGCCAATCCCGAGCCGCTGGCCTGCTTCGACCTCATCGAAAAACATGGCATCGACATTGTGCCTCTGGTGCCGCCGGCCGTGGCGCTGTGGTTACAGGTGGCGCCCGCCCATCGCGAACGGCTGAAATCCCTCAAGCTGCTGCAGGTCGGCGGCGCAAGCTTTGCTGAAGCTTTAGCCCGTCAGGTGCCGCAGGTGCTGGGTTGCGCCCTCCAGCAGGTCTTCGGCATGGCGGAAGGTCTGGTGAACTATACCCGCGCCGGTGATCCCGACCATATTGTCTTCACCACGCAAGGGCGGCCGATCAGCCCGGATGATGAGATCCGCATCGTTGACGAGGACGGCAACGACGTCCCAGAAGGCGAAGCTGGCATGCTGGCGACGCGCGGCCCCTATACGTTTCGCGGATATTACCGCGCCGCCGAGCACAGCGCGCGCGTCTTCGACAACCAGGGTTTTTATTATTCCGGCGATGTCGTTCAGCGCACGCCCGAAGGTTACCTGCGGGTGGTTGGCCGGGTGAAGGACCAAATCAATCGCGGCGGCGAGAAGGTCGCATCGGAAGAGGTGGAAAACCTGATCCTGCAGCATCCGGATGTGACGCATGCCGCACTGGTGGCGATGCAGGACGAACTCCTCGGTGAAAAAAGCTGCGTCTTCGTCGTTTCCCGCAATCCCGCTCTCAAGGCACCGGCCATCCGCCAGCACCTCTCTGGTCTGGGTGTTGCGGACTACAAGCTGCCGGATCGGGTGCGTTTCATCGACACCATGCCGCTTACTGCCGTCGGCAAGATCGACAAGAAACGTCTGCGCGACATGCTCGCAGCGCCAATCCCGGCGTAATTGAGCGTGCACGCCCCAACCATTTGAAAATTGCGTGTCGCCCATGCCGATGCGCCAAACCATCGAGGTCAATATGACGATCCCCACCATTTCCGATTATCCGATGCCGGTCGCAGCAAGCTTTCCGGCCAACAAGACCAAATGGCAGCCGGACGCCAAGCGCGCCGTGCTGCTCATCCACGACATGCAGCGTTATTTCCTGCGGTTCTACGAGGCCGACGGCAGGTTGATGACAACCCTCATCGACAATCTTGCAAAGGTAAAGGCATGGGCGGTTCAGAACGGCGTGCCGGTCATCTACACCGCCCAGCCGCACGATCAGCCTGCCGCCGACCGCGCGCTTCTGAACGACATGTGGGGACCGGGCCTGACCGTGGTCGACCCGGAGTTGCAGAAGGTCGTGGACAAGCTTGCGCCGACGCCCGACGATGTGGTGCTGACCAAATGGCGCTACAGCGCCTTCCAGCGTTCAGACCTTGCCGAGCGCATGAAGGGGTGGGGCCGCGACCAGATCATCATCGGCGGCGTCTATGCCCATATCGGCTGCATGATGACGGCTGTTGAAGCCTTCATGAAGGATATTCAGCCCTTCATGCTGGGTGATGCCGTCGCCGATTTTTCCGAAGCCGAACACCGCATGGCGCTGCAATATGTGGCAACACGCTGCGGCGTGGTGATCGACACTGCAAGCCTTGCCGGCGCGGGAGAGACCACCGATATCAGCGAATGGCTGAAGGCTCGCGTCCTGCAAATGGTGGAGGACGAGAGCGACATCGACCCGGATGAGAACCTGATCTTCTATGGGCTGGATTCGCTGCAGGTGATGAAGCTTGCCGGCGAACTGAAGGAACGCGGCGTCATCGTGGGCTTCGAAGAGCTTGCCCGCGTACCGACGCTTTCTGCCTGGTGGGCGCTGATCGAAGAAAAGCGGCTCGCGGCCTGAGCGGACGGACAAGATGATGCAGAACAGATTTAACGGGCGGCGCGTGCTGGTGACGGGTGCCGCGCAGGGCATCGGCCGCCGCATCGCCGAGCGTTTCACCGAGGAAGGGGCCGAGGTCATCGGCCTTGACCTCATTGCCAATGCAACCGATGCAACCTTCCGCCAGGTCACGCTCGACATCACAGACGCGGCGGCAGTGGAGGCGGCGAGCAAGGCGATCGAGAAGGAATGGGGCGGGCTGGACATTCTCGTCAACGCCGCCGGCATCCTCCGGCTCGGCGACAGCGAAAGCCTGACGCCGCAGGACTGGAACGCCTGCATGGATGTCAATGCTGCGGGGCCGTTCTACCTGCTGCGGCAATGGAGCGGCGTCTTCAAGCGGCAGCGGCGCGGGGCAATCGTCAACATTGCCTCCAACGCCGCCGTTGTACCGCGCATCGGCATGCTCGCCTATTGTGCTTCCAAGGCCGCACTCGTCAGCCTCAGCCATTGTGCAGCACTTGAACTCGCGCCCTATGGCGTGCGCTGCAATGTGGTGTCACCCGGCTCCACCGATACGCCGATGCTGGCCGGCATGCTGCACGATCCCAGCGGCAAACAGCGACTGGTCGCCGGTCTTCCCGAGCAGTTCAAGCTCGGTATTCCGCTCGGCAAAATCGCGCGGCCGGACGACATCGCCGACACGGTGCTGTTCCTCGCCTCCGATCAGGCAGGCCATGTGACGATGCAACAGATCGTAGTCGATGGCGGCGCCACGCTTGCCGCCTGAGCATCGGTCCGCGTGATGAGGATGACAGAAATGGCCAACGTGCCGGCGTTTCACGGCGAAGCTGTTTCCGGCGATCCACCCGAGGCCATCTGGCCTTGGCCGGATGACAGATGCGATTGTCATTGCGTCAGCCTTCATTACAGCGCCGAAGAAGGGCGCGGCGGCAAGGTCCCTCCCTTGCCGCCGCAGCTTTTGCGCGCTGCGCCCAGACGCAAGGCGGAATTTATCGCCGGGCGCAGATGTGCTGCCGAAGCCATACGCCGTCTCACCGGCCGCGCCGCCTTTCCCGGCATGGGAGAGGATCGCGCCCCTATCTGGCCCGAAGGCGTGGTCGGCGCGATTTCCCACAGCCACAAGCGGGCAATTGCGCTTGCCGGCTCTTCCGAGCGGTTCTGCGGCATTGGCATCGATATCGAAAGGCTTCTGAGCGAGGAGGAAGCTTGCGACATTGCCCCGCAGGTACTGACCGCGAACGAACGCCTCAGTCTTGGAAACGACATCGATCCCTTCATGACCGGGCTGATCTTTTCGGCCAAGGAAAGCCTGTTCAAAGCGCTTTATCCGACCGCCAGACGTTTGTTCTTTTTCGAGGCGGCGGAGTTATCCGGCTATGAAGAGTGCGGTTCAGCATCCCTTCGGCTGACAACCGACATCAGCGGCGAGTGGCGCAAGGGAACGGACATTCCTTTCCGCTTCTGCCGCTTCGAAGGCTTTTTGCTCACCCGTATCCTTCTCCCGCATTAAGGGAAAAATACAGAATCCTTTTCTGTGAAGATCATATTTAAAGTCGTTATTCCCGTCATTTGTGTGAAACACTGAAACGGTACGCACCGTGTTGGAATGATTCCAAACATGCAAACGGTGGAGATACGATATGACCGACATCGATACGAGCAAGCTTTCCTGGGATGCGTGGGACGAGCTGCAAAACCCGCCGCCGGCCGAAACCGATTTCGACCGCGTGGTCGAGACCGCGATTTCCCGCCGCGGCTTTCTCGGTGGCGTGCTTGCCTTCGGTTCGGCCGCAGCAGCCATGGGCACGCTCGGCAACCTGATGACCAGCACATCGGCGGAAGCGCAGGAAGCGGCAGCCGGCCGTTTCCCCTTCAAGCCGGTGGCTGCCGCGACCGACCACACCATTCACGTGCCGGAAGGCTACAGCTGGAAGCCGGTCGCCAAGTGGGGCCAGCCGCTGTTCTCCAACGTGCCCGACCTCGACCCTGCCAAGGGTGTCAGCGTTGAAAACTCCGACAAGGTCTTCGGCGAAAATACTGACGGCATGGAACTGTTCATGGTTGGCAATCACCAGTTGATCGCCGTCAACCATGAATATGTAAACCCCGAAACCAACCTGCCGCATGCCGAAAAGGGCAACCCGAAAACGGCCGACGACGTCAAGATCCTGCAGAACATGCAGGGCGTCACTGTCATGGAAGTTGCGGAAGGCACCGGAGGCTGGGAAATCGTTCTCGACAGCCCGTTCAACCGCCGTATTCACCACAACACCCCGATGAAGCTTTCCGGCCCGGCCGCAGGCTCGGACCTCGTCAAGACCGCCGCAGATCCGAAGGGTGTCGACTGTCTGGGGACCTTCAACAATTGCGGCGCCGGCCGCACGCCCTGGGGCACCTACCTCACCTGCGAGGAAAACTTCAACGGCTATTTCGGTACCACTGATGCCGCCTTCAAGCTGCCGGATGACTACAAGCGCTACGGCATAGTCGCCGAGACCCGTTACGCCTATGAGAAGTTCGATGCGCGTTTCGATGTCGCCAAGAACCCCAACGAGCCGCGCCGCGCCGGTTACGTGGTCGAGATCGATCCTTCGGACGCCTCCTCCACCCCGATCAAGCGCACCGCACTCGGCCGTATCAAGCACGAGAACGCCGCCGTGGTGATTGCCCGTGACGGCCGCGTGGTGGTTTACATGGGCGATGACGAGCGTGGCGAATTCCTCTACAAATTCGTCTCCAACGGCATTTACGTGCCCGGTGGCGACACCTCGAAACTGCTAGACGAAGGCACGCTCTACGTCGCCAGGTTCTCGGACGACGGCGCTGGTGAATGGTTGGCGCTCACGCCTGAGACGACAGGCATGAAGATCGATGAAATCTGCGTCTTCACGCGTCAGGCCGCTTCCAAGGTGGGCGCGACAACGATGGACCGCCCGGAATGGGTCGCCATCAACCCGGTCGCCATCGAAGCCTATTGCGCCCTTACCAACAACAGCCGTCGCGGCGAAATGAAAGACGGCAAGTTGCGCGCCAATGCTGGCGGTGACGCCATGGCGATCAATGCTGCCAACCCGCGCGAAAACAACGAATACGGCCAGATCGTGCGCTGGTACCCGGAAAACGACGATCACGCGGACGGCAGATTCAAGTGGGACCTGTTTTGCATGGCCGGCAACCCCACCGTTCACAAGGATGCCTATGCCGGCTCTTCGAACATCAACGAAGGCAACATGTTCAACTCGCCCGATGGCATGATGTTCGATTCGACCGGTCTCCTCTGGATCCAGACCGACGGAGAAGACAGCAACGAGGGCAACTTCGCCGGCCAGGGCAATAACCAGATGCTGGCAGGCGATCCAGCCACCGGCCGTATCGAGCGTTTCCTGACCGCGCCGAAGGGTTCCGAAGTTACCGGCCAGACATGGTCCGGCGACAAGCGTACCCACTTCGTCGGCATCCAGCACCCCGACGCCCCCTTCCCGGATGGCGAAGGCAAGCTGCCGCGCTCCACCGTTATCGCCATCAAGCGTGACGACAACGCGCAGATCGGCTGACGCTTTGGCTTAGGCGGAACCGGGTCTCGGCATAGCGGAGATCCGGCTCCTGTCACTCGTGACCAAGGGTCGATGCGGCCTGACTGAATTTTCACTCGCCAGTGGACAAGAGAGGCATTACCGCTTCAAATCCCCCCACACGATACCAGTCAGGAGAATGACCATGGAAATATTGCGCGCGGGAACACGGGCCTCAACCAAAGGCCCCGAGGCGTGGTTTACCGGCACGGTCCGTATCGATCCTCTGTTCAACCCGTTCGATGCAGAGCGGGTTCAGGGCGCTCAGGTCACCTTCGAACCAGGCGCGCGAACCGCATGGCACACGCACCCGCTCGGACAGACCCTGATCGTGGTTTCAGGGTTTGGAAGGGTGCAGCGCGAGGGTGGCCCCGTGGAAGAAATCCGCCCCGGCGATACCGTGTGGTTCGCGCCGGGCGAAAGGCACTGGCACGGGGCGGCACCCGATGTCGCCATGACGCATATCGCGCTTCAGGAAGTGAAAGACGGCAAGGTCGTGGACTGGATGGAGCACGTCACGGACGATCAGTATGGTGGCTGAAGCGGCTTGGCCGAAATGGCGCTCGTCCTGCCTGCCGGACGATCTCCAGCGTTAAGCAACATCCGGAAGAGCCGAAATATTTCGGGGGCGCGATTTAAACTTTGACTCGTATGCGCATTGGGTGAACCTTCATCGCGTCGCGGGAACATGGTGGAGAATCGTGATCTTAACCGGTGGAATTGTCCTTGCCCTTATCACCGCCAATGCGGTTGCAATTCCATGCCCATGACACTCAACCGGCGCGATGTGGTGGCGGGGTTGTCGATTGCCGGCCTGATGTTACCGGAAGCGATCGCCTATTCGGGGATTGCCGGCGTTCCAGCCCAGCACGCCATCCTTGCCGCCATCATGGGCTGCATCGTCTATGCCATTTTTGGCCAGAGCCGTTTTGCGGTCGTCTCGCCCACATCCTCCTCCGCCGCAATCCTGGCGGCAATGCTTGCGACGCTCTCGGTCACACCAGCGCAAAAGATGCTGCTCGTTGCCATTACGGTCGCTCTGGTGGGCCTACTGTTTCTGCTTGCGGCTGCCACGCGGCTCGGCGCCCTGTCGAGTGTCATCTCGCGCCCGGTGCTGCGCGGTTTTGCCTTCGGCCTCGCCATTCTGATCACCATAAAGCAATTGCCGAGCCTCTTCGGGATAAAGGCGCAGTCGGGCGAGCCGCTTTCCATTCTCCTGCAAATCTTCTCCCGCCCACAGGACTGGAGCCTTGAAAGCATCGCCGTCGGCGTTGTGGCACTCGCCGTGCTGCTTCTCCTGCGCAGGCGCCCCGCCATTCCCGGTAGCCTCGTCGTCATCGTGGCAGGAATTGCCATCTCGATCCTGCTCAACCTTCAAAGTCGGGGCGTCGCCGTCGTCGGCCAGATCGATCTTGCCGGCATATGGGCCGGCCCGTTTTCGGTGTCGCTCGACGATGTCGCGCATGTTGCCCGCTTCGCGCCGCCACTCGTCCTCATCCTCTTTGCGGAATCATGGGGCACCATCCGAAGCTTTTCGCTTCGCCATGGCGAAATTGTCGATTCCAATCGCGAACTCAGAGCATTCGGGCTTGCCAATATCGCCAGCGCCGCCATGCAGGGCATGCCGGTTGGTGCGGGTTTTTCCGCAGGCGCAGCAAGCGAGGCGGTTGGGCCGCAAAGCCGGCTTGCCTCTGCCATCGCCGCAATCGGCCTGGCGGTCTTCAGCCTGCTCGCCGCCAGCTGGTTCGCTTTCATCCCGGAAGCAGTCCTTGCCGCCGTAATCGCCGTGGCGCTGCTGCATGCGCTCGACCCCGCGCCGATCATCCGTTTATGGCGGCTCGGCAACGACGCCTATCTGGCACTTGCCGCCGCAGCCGGCGTACTTGCCTTCGGTGTGCTGAACGGCATGCTTGTCGCCGTCGCCCTTTCCTTCGCCGTCTTCGTTCGCCGGCTTTCCCTACCGCATGTCATGCATCTTGGCCGGCTGGGCGATAGCCACGACTTTGTCGACATGGAACGCCACCCGGATGCGAAGGATGTGTCAGGCATGATTATTCTCCGGCCCGCACAGCCGCTTTTCTTCGGCAATGCGGAACCGATCCTTGCCGCCGTTACCAAATACATCGTTGCGCGGCCGGAACTGCACATCGCGATTGTCAGCCTTGAGGAAACATTCGAACTGGATTCCACCGCGCTTGATGCGTTGCTGGAGTTCGATGCAGCGATGCAGCGCAGCAGCATCGTGGTCTATTACGCGCGCATGCACGACCATGTGAAGGATCTGCTGCTTGTCGGCGGCGGATCCGACATGGTGGCGCGCAGCAATTTCAGTGTCGATGATGCCGTGACGGCGGCCATGCATCGGGAGGACAGCCATGCCACACAATCTTGAACCGCATCTGACCCCGGTTGAAATCACCTCACTCAAACCAACGCAGATGACAGTCGGTCTGCGCGAGGTGGAGGACAAGCGCCGGCAATGGGCCGCCATCCGTGAGGAAAAGGGAGCCGACTTCCTCGGACACCACATGGTACCCGTCGTCCTTGGTCACAAACAACGTCTTTATCTGGTGGACCACCACCACCTCGCTTTGGCCTTGCATGAGGAAGGCGTGAAACATGTCCTGACCAGTATCGTTGCCGATCTTTCCCATCTCGACCGGCAGGAATTCTGGTCGGTGATGGACCATCGCAACTTCGTCTATCCTTTCGACGTGGATGGCGTGCGCCATCCTATCGAAAACCTTCCCAAACGGATCGTCGATCTCAAGGACGATCCCTTCCGCGCGCTGGCCGGCGCGATTCGCGACGCTGGCGGTTTTGCCAAAATAGACGCTCCCTTCAGTGAATTCCTCTGGGCGGATTTCCTGCGCCGCCGGGTGGGTGGCAAGAAGCTGCGACATTCCTTCGAGGACGCGGTTGAGGAAGCGATGCAACTGGCACGCTCGCGCGATGCGCGGCATCTGCCTGGATGGTGTGGAGCGGACCAATGACCACCCTTCCCTTCCTTTTCCGATCGATGGCGGCTGCCATCGCAGTTTTCGTCCTGGGCGCGGCGGGCCTGCCTGCGCAGGAACTGCCGCCGCCAGCGAGACCGGCCCCTACGGAACAGACGACAGAGCAGAAAGTCGACCAGTTGCTACAGCTTCTGGGACAGGACGATGTTCGTGCCCTTCTCACACAGAAGCTTGCGGCGGCCGGCACAGAGCAGCCGCCAGAACTGACGCCGCAGAGCCAGTTGAGCGATCTCGACCAATGGGCAAGCAAGCGGCGCGAACACCTAGGCCGCCTCGCAAGGGATCTGCCCGGCATGTCCACGCAGATCATCGCGGCGCTGGGAAGGCTTTGCGACGAGATCAGAAACTACGGCGCAGCCGTCTTTTTGCTGCACGTATCCATCCTGTTCGGTGCGGGCCTTGCCGGCGGCATTGCCACGAACCGGATCATAGCGATGCAGGCCTCCCGCAGGAACGGCGCGGATATCGGCAAGGAGGCCTCGTCTGCCGTATAGCGGAGGCTTTTGCCCGTCTTCGGCTACGGCATTGCTGCCACCGCCATGTTCCTTGCCATCCAGTGGTCACCTTTGCTGAGCGCCGTTCTCCTGCCCTGGCTTGCAACCAGCATCGTGTTGCCGCTGCTTTTTGCCTTCACGGGCCTGCTGCGGCGGGTCGTTGGCCGCGAGGCCAATGCCCGGCGCGATTTCTGGATCGTCCGCTGGACATGGCTCCTGACCCTTGCCAGCGTCTTCTGGGCATTACTCAGGACGCTCGAGAATCTCGATGTCCCGCGTGACACGCTTGGGCTTCTGTCCTCCGCCATGGTCGGCCTGCTGTTCCTGCTCGCATGCATCTGGATCTGGCGTCGTCCGGTCGGCGATCCCGGCTCGGAGCGGGCTAGGTCAATCGATGTCGCGCTGATCTTCGGCCTCATCATCCTCTTCGGGTTGCGGCTCGCCGGCGCCGGGGTCCTGTTCTGGATCGGGCTTTATGCGCTGGTTCTGCCCGGCCTTGCCTCGACGCTTGGCATCGCGGCGCGAAAGCTGGCAACCGACTTCGGCACCTATGGGCAAAGCGATCTTCGCCCGGTACTGGTCGAGCGAGGCGTGCGGCTTGCAATCGTCGGGACTGCCATCCTGTGGCTGATCTTCCTCGTGCGCGCGCATCCGAATTCCCTGCCCGATGGCGCATTGCTGACGTCGATCGTCGTCGGCGTCCTGCACGGGGCGCTGATCCTGCTTCTTGCCGATCTCGTCTGGATCGCGATCAAGTCGATGATCGCACGGCGGCTGGAGTTGAGTACACCCGCCGGCAACCCGATGAGCGGCCAACCGGGTGGGGGCCAGCCGCAAGATGACCGGCTTTTGACCATTCTGCCGATCCTTCGCAACATGCTCGGCATCATCATCGCCGCGGTTGCGGTCATGACGGCGCTTTCGGAACTCGGCGTCAATATCGGGCCGCTGCTAGCGAGCGCCGGCATCTTCGGCATCGCCATCGGTTTCGGTTCGCAGACGCTGGTCAAGGACATCATCAGCGGCGTGTTCTACATGATCGACGACGCCTTCCGCGTCGGCGAATACATCCAGAGCGGTTCCTACCGCGGCACGGTTGAATCCTTCAGCATCCGCTCGGTCAAACTGCGGCACCATCGCGGCCCGATTTTCACCGTGCCGTTCGGATCGCTCGGCGCCGTCGAAAATATGAGCCGCGACTGGTCGATCGACAAATTCCTCGTCACGGTCGCCTTCGATACTGACATTGCCAGGGTCCGGGCCATTACCAAGGAGATCGGCAAGGCGCTGAAGGAAGACCCGGAATTCGGACCGTTCCTGATCGAAACCGTCAAGCTGAAGGGCGTCGAGCAATTCGGCGAATATGGCATGACGCTTGGTTTCGGCATGATGCTGCGCGCCGGCGGGCAATCCTCCATGGTGCGCCGCAAGGCCTATTCGATGCTGAAGGATGCCTTTGCGCAAAACGACATCCAGTTCGCCAGCATGGCGGGCGCCTATCCCACATCTACACGAAGCGCGCGGCCACAGGAGCCCGAAGCAAGCGACGGGACGGGGCCGGTGGAAGAATAGGCCTCCGGCAACCGCGCCTCAACCTTAGCCCATTCGTTCGGACATATATTCGCCCGGCGAAGCTGGAAACACAACGGTCTTATTGCCGTTGAGGAAGACACGGTGATGGATATGGGCATGAATGGCGCGCGCCAGAACCTGGCTTTCCACGTCCCTCCCGAGGCTCACATAATCCATGCCGCTCTGGGCATGGGTGACGCGGATCGTGTCCTGTTCGATGATCGGGCCTTCATCGAGATCAGCGGTGACGTAGTGGGCCGTCGCGCCGATCAGTCGCACGCCGCGCTCATAGGCCTGCTTGTAAGGGTTTGCGCCCTTGAAGGAAGGCAGGAAGGAGTGGTGGATGTTGATGATGCGGCCAGACATTTCCTGGCACAGCCGTTCCGACAGAACCTGCATGTAGCGCGCCAGCACGACGAGTTCGGCGCCTGCATCGCGCACCACCTGCAGTATGGCCGCCTCGGCTTCCGGTTTCGTCTCCGGCGTGACGCGAATGTGGTGAAAGGGAATATCCTCGTTCACCACCTGCTTCTGGTATTCGAGGTGATTGGAAATGACAGCGACAATCTCCACAGGCAATGCACCAATGTGGGAACGATAGAGCAGATCGTTCAGGCAATGGCCGAAGCGTGAAACCATGATCACGACTTTCGTTTTCCGCGAGAGATCATGGATATCGTATTCCATGTCGAAATCGGCGGCGACGGAAGCGAACCCTGCGACGAGAGCAGCGGGTTCCATCCCTTCCTCCGAAACGAAGCTCAGCCGCATGAAAAAGCGGCCCGTTTCCAGGTCGGTGAATTGCGAACTGTCGTTGATGTTGCAGCCGGACCGCGCGAGATATCCGGACACGGCGGCAACGATGCCGCTGCGTGCCGGGCACGAGACTTTCATGACATAGCTGGTCAAATCCTGCTCCCCTTGATGGATCAGCGATCGGGCACATTGGCGGTGATGCCGCCCTGCCCGATCATGGCTAACGAGACCGATAATAGCGTGTTACGCGCCGTAGATCGGGAAGTCCTCACACAGCGCAGCAACCTCGGCCCGCACGTTCGCCTCAATCTCAGCATTGCCTTCGGCACTGACAGCCAGCGCGTCGATGACCCGCAGGATCAGCACGCCGATCCGCTCAAATTCGGCCACGCCAAAACCGCGCGTGGTGCCGGCCGAGCTGCCGAGCCGGATGCCCGAGGTGACGAAGGGCTTTTCCGGGTCGTTGGGAATGGAGTTCTTGTTGCAGGTGAGACCTGCCCGCTCAAGAGCGATTTCGGCAACCTTGCCGGTAACGCCCTTCGGACGCAGATCGACCAGAACCATGTGGCTGTCGGTTCCACCAGACACGATCCCCAGACCGCCATCCGTCAGCACTCGCGCCAGAGCCTGAGCATTGGCTATGACCTGACCGGCGTAGTCGGCAAAGTCCGGCCGCAGCGCCTCGCCGAAGGCAACGGCCTTGGCAGCGATGACATGCATCAGCGGGCCGCCCTGATTGCCGGGGAAGACGGCCGAATTCAGCTTCTTTGCCAGATCGGCATCGTTGGTCAAAATCACGCCGCCGCGAGGGCCGCGCAGGGTCTTGTGGGTGGTGGAGGTGACGACATGGGCGTGCGGCACCGGATTTGGATATTTGCCGCCGGCGATCAGGCCGGCATAATGGGCCATGTCGACCATCAGCCATGCGCCAACCTCGTCGGCGATCTTGCGGAAGCCTTCGAAATCGATCTGGCGCGGATAGGCCGAGGCGCCTGCGACGATCAGCTTCGGCCTGGTTTCCAGCGCCTTTGCCCGCACCTTTTCCATATCGATCAGATGCGTCTCTGCATCCACCTCATAGGAGACGACATCGAACCACTTGCCCGACATGGTGACCGGCGAACCGTGGGTCAGGTGGCCGCCATGGGCCAGCGAAAGCCCCATGATCCGGTCGCCCGGCTGAAGAAGTGCCAGAAACACCGCCTGATTGGCCTGCGCGCCGGAATGCGGCTGAACGTTCGCGAACTCCGCGCCGAAAAGTTGCTTCAGCCGGTCGATGGCGACCTGCTCGACCTTGTCGACGAATTCGCAGCCGCCATAATAGCGTTTGCCGGGATAACCTTCGGCATATTTGTTGGTCAGCACCGAGCCTTGCGCCGCCAGAACGTCGGCGGACACGATATTCTCCGAAGCGATCAGTTCGATCTGGGTTTTCTGGCGATCGAGTTCCTCGGCGATGGCGTCGGCAATCACCGTATCCGAAACGGCATTATGGGACAGACGGTTGAGCATTGTTTCCTCCTCAAGGATCAGGCGATTTCGGCGGCAAGTTCCTTGCAGCCGGTTTCAAGCAAATGGCCGAGATGCGGCGCGAAACTGTTCCAGATATCCATACGGAAACCATCCGGCGCATCGCGCCACAGCACCACGGTCACGCCATCGAAAATCGTTCTGCGGGCCTCGCCAACCGGAATGGTGTCGATGTCGCGGGCGCAGCCGAGTGTCAAAAGCTCGGCGGCGAGCGGCCCCTTGATCGCGAGCGTCACTTCCCTTCCGGAAATGTCGACGAGACTATGCGGATGGCCGGCATAAACGCCAGCGCAGGCCGCAATCACCCCGTCGACCGCGCCAGCGGGAGCAAGGATCGTCCATTCGTCGGGGCCAAGGCGCACGGCCTCGATTTCGCCTGCAGCAGTGCGAGCGCCGATCCGGTCGGGCAAGGTCAGGCCAAGGGCTGTATTGAGCGGGACCAGATCGCCGCGCGCACGCAGCGACAGCCGCCCCTGCGCGGCCAATATGCTGACCCGGGCTGCTTTGCTCTCGGCCAGCGTGCCGGGAACGGGGGAGGAAACGCGCATGTTCATTGTCATCTCCGGGTCAGATCTTCAGGCGGGTGTTTTCGGGATCGACAAAGACCATCCCGGTGATTTTTGCGGCAATCGTGCGTTCGGGCATCGGAATATAGACGGTCTCTCCCATCCGCTCATGGCCGCCCTCGACCAGCGCCAGCGCAATCGGCTGGCCAACCGCATCCGAATGATAGGATGAGGTGACATGACCGACCATTTTCATCGGGATAGGCTGCTTCGGATCCAAGACAATCTGCGCGCCCTCTTCCAGCTTCGAGCGGTCTTCGGTCAGAAGACCGACGAGGTGACGACGGCCCTTGGCGACGAGATCGGGGCGTGCGAGGCCACGCTTGCCGACGAAATCCGGTTTGGTCTTGCCCACGGCCCAGCCCATCGCGGCATCATAGGGCGTGACCGTGCCGTCAGTATCCTGGCCGACGATGATGTAACCCTTTTCGGCACGCAGCACATGCATGGTTTCCGTGCCATAGGCGGTGATGCCGTATTGCTGGCCGGCCTCCCACAGGATTTCCCAGAGCTTGCGGCCAAGCGGCGCGGGCACGTTGACTTCGAAGCCGATCTCGCCGGTGAACGACACCCGGAACAGCCGCGCCGGCATGCCGGCCACCGTGCATTCCGCGCAGGACATATGCGGGAAAGCCTCTTCCGTCAGCTCGACGCCCTCGACCAGCGGAGCGAGCAGCTTTGCCGCATTCGGGCCGTTCAGCGCAATGGTAGACCATTGCTCGGTGGTGGAAGTCAGCCAGACGTTGAGATCCGGCCATTCGGTCTGGAGGTAATCCTCCATCATGTTCATCACCCTTGCCGCACCGCCGGTGGTGGTGGTGACGTGGAAGCGATCCTCGGTCATGCGGCCGATGACGCCGTCGTCGCGAATGAAGCCGTCATCACCCAGAAGCAGGCCGTAACGGCAGCGGCCGGGCGCGAGCTTCGACCACGGGTTGGTGTACATGCGGTTCATGAACTCGACCGCATCCGGCCCGACGACCTCGATCTTGCCGAGCGTCGAGGCGTCGAACATGCCGAGGCTTTGCCGCACCGCCCGGCATTCGCGGCCGACTGCCGCATCCATGTCTTCACCTGGTTTGGGGAAGTACCAGGCGCGCCGCCATTGGCCGACCGGTTCGTAAACCGCGCCATGCTCCTCAGCCCAGCTGTCGATCTGCGTCTTGCGCGTCACCTCGAAATGCTGGCCGCGATGATAACCGGCGAAAGCGCCGAAGGTCGTCGGCGTATAGGGTGGGCGGAAGGTCGTCAGGCCTACTTCCGGCTGGCGTTTGCCGAGCGCTTCTGCCGCGATGTTGAGGCCGTTGATATTGGACATCTTGCCCTGATCGGTCGCCATGCCGTTGGTGGTGTAGCGCTTGACGTGCTCGATGGAGCGCATGCCCTCGCGCACGGCCAGCCGCAGATCCTTGGCGGTCACGTCGTTCTGGTAATCGACGAAGGCCTTGGCCTTGCCGGCATCGCGATCGCTCGGCAATTCCGTCAGCGATACGCCGCTGCCGGTGCGGTCGTGCTCCACCGCATAGTCGCGGGTATCGCCCGTCTTGCCCAGGGCTGCAGCGATCTTCCGGCCCTGCTCGGCGCCATCCTTCAGCACCGCTTCAATGCCCCAAAGCCCGCGCCCGGCGCCGGCAATTGCACAATCCTCATTGGTCATGGCCGGCAGGAAGGTGGTCCGCTGATCGTCCCACGCAATCTTGCCCTGCGTATGGGAAAACAGATGCAGCGACGGCGTCCAGCCGCCAGACATCAGCAACGCATCACAGGCGATTTCCTGCCCCGCGCCGACCGTGGAGCCATTCACGGGATTGACGCGGACTGATTTCACACGCAACCGGCCCGAAGTCGCCGTCACGGTATGCGACAGCCGCACCGGAATGCCGAGCGCGCGCGCCTCGTTCACCAGTTCCTCGCGCACCTTCGCACGGGTATCGACGATGGCCTGCACCCGCGCGCCTGCGCCATGAAGATCGAAGGCGGCATACCAGGCGCTGTCATGGCTCGTCACCACCACCGGCCTGTTGCCGACCTTGACGCCATAGCGGTTCAGATAGGTCTGGGCGGAGCCCGCAAGCATCACGCCCGGCCGATCATTGCCATGGAAGACCAGCGGTTTCTCGAGAGCCCCCTGCGCCAGCACCACATGGCGCGCCCGCACCCGCCACAGGCGTTCACGCGGCATGTCCTTGGTCACGGTTTCGAGATGGTCGGTCAGCTTTTCGCAAAGCCCAATCATGTTCTGGTGGTAGTAGGCAATCGCCGTCGTGCGGGTCATGACCCTGACGCCGCGCTCCTTCAGCGCCTTCAACTCGTCCGCCAACCAGTTCCATGCTGGCTGGCCGTCGATCTGCGCCTGCGGCTCGGACAGCAGCGTCCCGCCGGCTTCGGCATTTTCGTCCACCAGCACGACCTTGAGACCATCGACCGCCGCTGCGCGCGCCGCAGCCAGACCCGCAGGACCGGCGCCGACGATCAGCACGTCGCAATGCAGGTTGCGCGAGGCATAGGTATCGGGGTCTTCTTCCGTGGGCGAGACGCCGAGACCGGCCGCCGCGCGGATGAAGGGCTCATAGACCTTGTTCCAGAAGCTCTTCGGCCACATGAAGGTCTTGTAGTAAAAGCCCGCCGAAAACAGCATATAGGCCATGTCGTTGACTGCGCCGATATCGAATTTCAGGCTCGGATATTTGTTCTGAGACGTGGTTTCCAGCCCGCTCCAGATTTCCTGCACCGTGGCGCGGGTATTTGGCTCGAACCGGCCGGAGCCGCGGCGGGTGCCGATCAGCGCATTCGGCTCCTCGGAACCCGCCGCTACAGGGCCGCGCGGGCGGTGGTATTTGAACGAGCGGCCCATGAGATGTACGCCATTGGCGAGAAGTGCTGACGCGACCGTATCCCCCTTTACGCCGCGATAGGTCTTCCCATCGAAGGTGAAGCTTACCGAGCGGGCGGCATCCACCCGGCCACGACCGGGAACGCGATAGGAACTCATTTCGACACCTCGGAGCTGGCTGGTGCGCTGGACAGGGAAGAGAGATCAGGACGCGGCTCGCCTGCGCGATAGGTCGTCAGGAAACGGTCGCTCACCGTGTCGCGCACCGCATTGAAGAAGCGACCGCAGCCATGCAGGTGCCGCCAGCGCTCGAAATGCGGACCCCTGGCGTTTTCGCGGATGAACAGGAATTCTTCCCACTGTTCATCACTCTGAGATGAGGGGTCGGTCGCGCGCACGACATGGGCCTGCCCGGCATAGGTGAATTCGGCTTCGGGCAGCGTTTCATGGCAATAGGGGCAACGGATCAGCAGCATGGGTTAGCTCCTCAGTGCGCCACGGCAGCGGCGGCGGCCTCGTCGATCAGGCGGCCGGAGCGGAAACGCTCCAGCGTGAAAGGCGCGTTGATCGGGTGCGGTTCGTTTTTCGCGATGGTCCAGGCGAAGGTGTGGGCAGCGCCCGGCGTGGCCTTGAAACCACCCGTGCCCCAGCCGCAATTGACATAAAGCCCGTCGACCGGCGTCTTGCCGAGAATGGCAGAGCGATCCGGCGTGACATCAACAATGCCGCCCCATTTGCGCAGCATCCGCATGCGGTTGAAGATCGGGAAGATTTCGACGATGGCGGCGATCGTATGTTCGATCAGCGGCAGGCCGCCGCGCTGCGAATAAGAGGTATACTGGTCCGTACCCGAACCGATCACCAGCTCACCCTTGTCGGACTGGCTGATATAGGCGTGAACCGCATTCGACATGACCACGCAGGGGAAGATCGGCTTGATCGGCTCGGATACCAAAGCCTGCAGCGGATAGCTTTCGAGCGGCAGGCGCACGCCTGCGGTATCCATGACAACGGAAGTATGGCCAGCGGCGGAAACCGCCACCTTCTTCGCCTTGATGAAACCTCGCGCCGTCTCGACACCCGCGACGGACCCGTCGGCGTTGCGGCGAATGGCGGTGACCGGGCAATTCTGGATGATATCGACGCCACGGGCGGCAGCACCGCGCGCATAACCCCAGGCAACCGCATCGTGGCGCGCCGTGCCGGCACGTTCCTGAAGCGCACCGCCCATCACCGGGTAGCGGGCGTTTGGCGATATGCTCAGCGGCGGACAATATTCCTTGCATTCTTCCGGGGTGAGCCAGCGATTGTCGACACCGTTCAGACGGTTGGAATGGATGTGGCGCTTGAAGCTCTGCACGTCGTGGACATTATGGGCGAGCATCAGCACCCCGCGCCGCGAATACATGACGTTGTAGTTGAGCTCCTGGCTCAAGTTCTCCCACAGATCGACGGCGTGATCGTAAAGACGCGCGCTTTCGTCGTAGAGATAGTTGGAGCGGATGATGGTCGTGTTGCGGCCGGTATTGCCGCCGCCGAGCCAGCCCTTGTCGATGACAGCGACATTGGTGATACCGTGCTGGCTGGCCAGATAATAGGCCGCACCCAGACCATGGCCGCCGGCGCCGACGATGACCACGTCATATTCGGCTTTTGGCTGACTGTCGGGCCATTGCTCGTCCCAGTTCTTGTGGCCGGTCAGGGCATTCCGCAGGAGATTGAAGGCATTAAAACGCGTCATGAGCGGGCCTGCTGGTTGGAACTCTCGGTATTCAAAAGCCTACGGAGATTTACAGCGGCCGGGCTGGACAATCGCGTCTGTTTGCGTGAATATTTGCGCCATGAGCTCTCATCGCGCCAAGAAACGCCTCAGCGTCGCCTTCCTGCTCGCCGACCGGTTCACGCTGTCGGCCTTCGCCAATTTCGTCGATGTGCTGCGTCTTGCTGCCGATGAGGCTGACCGTTCCCGGCCGATCCTGTGCGAATGGTCCGTGCTGTCGGCGACCCTCGGCAATGTGCAATCGAGCTGTGGTGTGAAGGTGCAACCTGATACGCGGCTCATCGACGCCGTGCATTACGACTATATTGTTGTTGTCGGCGGATTGATCAGCGACCACAGCGCCCTGCCGCCGGAGGCATTGCGGTTCCTGAAAGACCGTGCGGCAGCGGGCACTCCCCTTATCGGGCTCTGCACCGGCGTTTTCATTCTACATGAAGCCGGCCTGCTGGATGGTTATCGCTGCTGCGTGAGCTGGTTCCATCATCAGGATTTTCTCGACCGGTTCGACGCCGAGCAGATGGTCTCCGACCAGCTCTTCGTCGTAGATCGTAACCGCCTGACCTGTTCGGGCGGCCATGGTGCTGCGCATCTGGCGGCGTTCCTTGTGGAGCGCCATGTCGGCCAGTCGGCCGCCATCAAAAGCCTCAATATCATGATGATCGACAGTGCGCTCAGCGGCGAAAAACCCCAGCCCGGCCAGCAGAGCACCAGAACGGCAACCGATCCCCTGGTCAGAAAGGCGATCCTGCGCATGCAGCAGAACATCGAGGTTCCGAGAACCGTGCTGGAACTCGCGCGCGATCTCGGCCTTGGCCGACGCAGCCTCGAACGGCGTTTCCTTGGAGACCTGAAAGCAACGCCCTCCAAGGTCTATCTTGAGCTGCGGCTCGACCGCGCCCTTTCCCTCCTGCGCACCACGCGGGACCCGATCACCCAGATTGCGCTCGCCACCGGATTTTGCGATGCCCCACACCTTTCCCGCACGCTTCGTGCCGAGCGCGGATTCAGCCCCAGCGAATATCGCAAGACGCAGATTGGCCACACGACAACGGACGAAGAATTCGCCGTCGGCGTGTTGTTGCCGCAACCTTGAGGCTTTGCTGTTCGCCTGCGAAAAGTCGGGCCCTGCAAAAAATAGATCAACGTAATTGATATGGTCAGACTTGCCCGTACCGGTATAAAAGTCCTCGATCCTGTTTAGGGGAGCCGTGGGGGTATGGGATGAATTCAGAGCGTCGTGGCGTTCTCGCGCTTTTAGGTGGCCTTGTGCTGGGAAGACCGTCTGTCGGCAAGGCCGCGAGCAACGTTCCGGCAGTTGCCCAATCCCGCTCCGAATACAAACCCCGCCATGTCCTTTGTTTTCTCGGCCCGGAAAATGGTCTGGCAGCGCTGCAGCAGAGCGCTCGCGCCGCTATCGATAAATTTGCCGGCGATTTCAGTCTCGATGAGGATTATTCGCAGGATGAACCGGACGACAGGATGGAACGCTCCTTCAATGTCTGCTGGGATCGTGTCGAGCCGGATGCCTATCAGGAGAGTGACGAGGAGGCAGTTGCAGGCCACGGCTCGGTTCTTTATGTGCTCGGCCCGTCAATGGCCGCGGAAACAGCCGTGGCGACCTGCGGTAAAGCCCTGATGTTCGTGCACCACATGCTCGATAGTGGCGCAGTTGCCGTAAAGGGTGAAAGCGCCGGCGTTGCCCATGGTGTGCAGCGGTGGAAGGAACTCTTCGAACAGTCGCGCCGTAACGCGACCGCAAACGACGCCCTGGCATTCGCCAGAACCTGCCGTCTAGCCTTCGCGCGCCGGCCCATCGGCGGCGATGCCGACGGGATGGGGAGCGTCGGCTTTCATCTGGTCGGATTGCCTGACGTGGAGATACACTTCACCCGAAAAGACCAGCAGCAGCCCTCAACAAATAGCGAGCAGCTGAAGATCGCCGCGCTGATTGACGATATTGCCGATCAAATGACCCGCAACGGGGTTGAAGCGGCCGTGAAGGATCGTCGTGCCGACCTGTCCGATGACACGCGGTATGAGGAGGACGAATATAAATTCAATCCGTTCGGCGTTGCGACCATTCGAGACCACAAGCTTTGACGCCACGCTTATAAAGATGCGGGGCCTGGGTCGCTCTCTCCGGCGACAAGCTGCATCGGCCAGACGCAGTAACGCGCCTGATTTGGGTAAAACGGCGCATAGGTCGGCATGGTAGACAGAAGCGTCTGCGCGACCATTACACCGAGATCGTGCAGGGACATGCGGAAACTGGTCAATCGCGGTTCGAGAAACTGGCCGCGTGGACCATCACGAAAACCGATGACCGCAAGATCCCGTCCCGGTTTCAGACCCACTTCCGCCAGACGGCGATAAAGGCCAAGGGCCATCAACTCATAGATCAGCACAAGCGCGGTTGGCCGCGGCCGCATCTGTAGCCACTCGCTGGCGGCGTGATATCCGCCCTGCTCGCTCGATTTCGCCCGGATGACCAGAGAAGGATCGTAAGCAATGCCGTTCTCCTCCAGTCCACGCCGGTACCCGTCCATGAAAACATAACCGAGATTGACGTCGCTATCGGGTGCGGCAACCGCAATGGTGCGATGACCGGCAGCGGCGAGCCGGTTGACGGCACTGCGCGCAACCTCCTCGAAATCGAGATCGATCCACGCATGATCGGCGCTGGAAGAGGTGCGGCCGAGCGTTACGAAAGGCAAGCGGGTCTGCTTTAAAAAATCGACACGCTTATCGACACGGCGGGTCGAGGAAATGATCATCGCATCCACCATGCGGCGCGCCACCATGCGCTTGAGATATTCGTCCGGGTCTTCCTCACCGGGACACGGCAGAACGATAAGATCGAGATTGTGAGCGGAAAACACGCTTTGCAAACCATCCGTCACTCCCATGAAGAAGTTGTCGGAGTTCTCCACCGTCTGCGCGTCGCTGCCGGTCATCAGGCCGATGACGTTAGTCGTCCCCTGCCTGAGGCTGCGGCCTGACTGGTTAGCGACATAGCCAAGTTTTTCCGCCGCCTCCAGAACACGCCGCCGCGTCTCCTCGTTAACGTCCGGCTTGCCGTTCAAGGCACGGGAAACGGTGCCTATCGATATCTCCAGATAATCGGCAAGCTGACGAATTCCTTTCATGCACTCCCCCTCCTGAGCCGGGTACCAAAATGGGTCCCCAATAACGGTATTGACATATCTAACATGATCATCCTAGTGTCGTAAACGTTTACGACGCTCTGCGCAAAGAGGAGTTTGCCCAGAGAGCGGGGAGAGAAGATGACATACAATGCCGTTTTATGCGGGTGCGGAGCTATGGCCAAAGGTTGGCTGCGCGCCATTCAATCGACGCCGGACATTCTCGGCGCGATCAAGATCGTCGGGTTCGTCGATCTGAACGAAGACACGGCACGCGCGCTTGCCGAAGAATTCTCCCTCACCGACGTCATCATCGGCGTCGATCTCCGCGATGTTCTCGCACGGACCAAAGCCGACATCCTGTTCGATGTCGTCATCCCGCAGGCACGGTATGCCGTGGTTGAAACCGGTCTTGCAGCCGGGTGCCATGTGCTCAGCGAAAAGCCGCTTGCGGCCTCGATGGAAGAAGCCGAAAAGCTGGTGGAACTGGCGGAAAAGGCCGGAAAAATTCATGCTGTGGTGCAAAACCGGCGCTTTATCTCCGGCATCCGGCGGCTGCGCCGGGCCGTGGAAGACGGCATTATCGGTGATTTGACGGCCATTCACTGCGACTTTTTCCTCGGGCCCCATTTCGGCGGTTTCCGCGAGGAGATGAAGAACGTTCTTCTTCTCGACATGGCGATCCACACTTTCGATGCGGCGCGTTTCGTCGCCGATGAAAAGCCGCTCTCCGTGTTTTGCGTGGAGAAAAATCCGGCAGGCTCCTGGTACGCCCACGGGGCAAGCGCAAATGCCATATTCGAATTCTCCAACGATGTGGTCTTTACCTATCGCGGCTCCTGGTGCGCGGAAGGCGAAAGAACCAGCTGGGAAGCCCGCTGGCGGCTGATTGGCTCCAAGGGCATGATCCTCTGGGACGGCGAAGACAATTTCTCCGCATCCGTCGCCGGCGAAGAGCCAGGTCTTCTACGCGGCTTCAAGACCGTAAACGTTTCCGACAGTATTTCCGAGAAGGATACGCACGGCCACGCCAGCGTAATACTCTCGTTTCTTCAATCCATCCGTACCGGCCAGATGCCGGAAACGGCCTCCTTCGACAACATCAACAGCCTGGCAATGGTGATCGGCGCGATTGAAAGCGCCCGCATCGGCCAGCGCGTTTCCATCGCAGCATAAGGACCGACAGACGTGAGCAATCCGGCAAAATCCATCCGCATCGGCACCATGGTCAGCGCCACCAAGGGACAGGCAGCTGAACGCATCGGGCAGATAGCCGATCTTGGTTTCGAGAGCTTCGAACCGTTCTTCTGGCAGACGACCAACGGCCAGGACCTTGCCGAGCTTGGCAAGCGTTCACTTGACGCGATCGGTGACCGCGACATCACCATCGGCACGCTCGGCATGTTCGGCAATCCGCTGGAGGAAACGGAAATCGACCTTCAGACCTTGCAGGGCTGGAAAGACTGCATCGACAATGCTCATCACTTCGGTGCCACCTGCGTTGCCGGTTTCACCGGCCGCCTGCGCGGAAAGCCGCTGCCCGAGAGCCTGCCCCGTTACAAGGAAATCTGGAGCGAGCTTGCCAAACGCGCAGCGGACAAGGGCGTGAAGATCGCCTTTGAAAATTGCGCCATGGACGGCAACTGGCAAACCGGCGACTGGAACATCGCCCATAATCCGGATGCGTGGGAACTGATGTTCAACGAAACGCCGGACGAGAATATCGGCATCGAATGGGAACCCTGCCACCAGATGGTTTATCTCATCGATCCGCTGCCGCAGATCCGCAAATGGGCGGACAAGATTTTCCACGTGCACGGCAAGGATGCGACCATTCGTTGGGATGTCATTCGTGAGCATGGGATTTTCGGCAAGGAAAAATTCGTCTTCATGCGCACGCCGGGCTTCGGCGACAGCAACTGGACGGACATTATTTCGGAACTGCGCCTGGCCGGCTGGTCCGGCTCGATCGACATCGAAGGCTGGCATGACCCCGTCTATCGCGACGCGCTGGAAATGACGGGACAGGTACACGGCCTGAACTATCTGAAACATTGCCGGGGCGGCGATTTTGTCGTCGATCCCACCTAAGGAATGGAAGCCTTTGGGAGAAGGCTTCCAGTAATTGCAGAGACGATAACCAAGAGGAGGAGATTATTATGGGTATCGCGAAATGCATGATCGCCGGTGCGCTTGTTCTGGCAGGCGTATCCGCCGGTGCGATGGTGGCGCATGCGGAAGATGTCACCTTGACCCTGTGGTCGCTGGACAGGGACATCCAGCCGGCACCCAACCTGGTAAACGAGTTCAACAAGCTCAATAACGGCATCAAGATCGAATACCGGCAATTGCAGTTCGATGATGTGGTGAGCGAATCCATGCGCGCCTACTCGACCGGCAACGCGCCCGATATCATCGCCATCGACAACCCAAACCACGCCATGTTCGCCGCACGTGGCGCGTTTCTTGACGTGACGGATATGATTGCGAAGTCGGACGTCATCAAGACGGCAAACTATTTTCCGGGCCCGCTGAAATCCGTAACCTGGGACGGCAAATATTTCGGCGTTCCGAAGGCGACGAATACGATCGCACTCTATTACAACAAGGACCTGTTCAAGGCAGCCGGTCTCGATGCGGCAAAACCGCCGCAGACCTGGGACGAGCTTGTGGAAGCTGCCCGCAAGCTGACCAACCCCGCCAAGAATGTTTACGGCATCAGCTTCAGCGCCAAGGCCAACGAGGAAGGCACCTTCCAGTTTCTGCCATGGGCGCAGATGGCCGGTGCCACCTACAAAAACATCAATACCGATGGCGCGGTGAAGGCGCTTGAAACATGGAAGACCCTTCTCAGTGAAAAGCTGGCCTCGCCGGATACGCTGACGCGCAGCCAGTGGGATTCCACCGCCACCTTCAACGCCGGCAACGCGGCCATGGCGATCTCCGGTCCTTGGGAAATCGACCGCATGCTCAAGGACGCCAAGTTCGACTGGGGCGTAACGCTACTGCCGGTTCCGACGCCGGACGCGCCGCGGTCTTCGGCCATGGGCGACTATAACTGGGCGATCTTCTCCAAGAGCAAACATCCCGCCGAAGCCTTCAAGGCCATCGAATTTTTCGCCTCGCAGGACAAGGATATGTTCAAGAACTTCGGGCAATTGCCGGCTCGTTCCGATATTCCCGTTCCGCCCACCGGCAACGCGCTGAAGGACGAAGCGCTCAAGACCTTTATCGAGCAACTCAAATATGCGCAGCCGCGTGGTCCCTCGCCTGAATGGCCGAAGATTTCCAAGGCGATTCAGGACGCTATCCAGGGCGCCCTGTCGGGTCAGATGACGCCGAAGGCCGCGCTCGATCAGGCCGCTGAAAAGATAAAGCTGATCGAAGGCTGATCTGTCTGGGCGGGCGGCCGGGTTCACCCGGCCCCATCCAAGTGGTTCCTCCCGGTGGGGCTGCCTGCTGCTTTATGCAGCGGCGGCCCCGATCGGAGCTTGTGAGGATGTTTCATGAAAAAACTGTTTTCCAGCGTCAGCGACGGTCGTGATTTCGACCTCATCCTTGTCGCTTTTCCTTTGGGCTTCCTGTTCGTCATGGCGGGGCTGCCGCTCATCTACAACATCGTCATGAGCTTTCAGGAAGTCGACATGTTCAGCCTGGGCACCTTCGTGCGCCCCTTCGTCGGCTTCAAGAATTATATCGACCTGTTCCGGCAACCGGAAACATTGCCGATCCTTTTCAACACCGTCACCTTTGTCGTCACTTCGATTGCCGGGCAATTCGCCATCGGCTTCGGTCTGGCGCTGTTCTTCTGGGTGAACTTTCCCGGCGCCACCTGGCTGCGCGGGCTGTTCCTCGTTTCCTGGGTCATGCCCGGCCTCGTCGTCGGCGCGATCTGGAACTGGATATTGTCAGGCGATTTCGGCGTGCTGAATTTCTTCCTGCGGGAAAGCGGCATGATCTCAGGCAATATCTTCTGGCGATCGGACGCGAATTTTTCGCTCTGGGCCGTGGTCATCGCCAATATCTGGCTCGGCACCTCGTTCAACATGATCCTTCTTTCTGTCGGCCTCGCCTCCATCCCCGGCGATCTCTACGAAGCGGCGGAGCTGGATGGCGCGAACGCCTGGCAGCGTTTTTACACCATCACCCTGCCGATGATGCGTTCCACCATCGGCGCGATCATCTCGCTCGGCCTGATCTTCACGCTTCAGCAGTTCGATCTTTTCGCCGCCATCACCGATGGCGGGCCCAACAACAGTTCCAACGTGGCGCAATATTGGGCCTGGGATCTTTCGTTCCGGCAATATGATTTCGGCAAGGGCGCGACGATCTCCGTCATCATGATCGTTTTCGTCATGCTGGCTTCCGTCGTTTATGTGCGCTCGACACGGCATGAGGTGCGCGGATGAGTATCACGACCCGCAACCGGTTGATGCTGGTAATCGCCATCGTGCTTGCCGTCATCTATCTCTTTCCGCTCTACTGGATGTATCTGACCTCGCTGAAAAGCGGCTCGGAGATGTTTGCGAACCCGCCGGGCTTCTGGCCGGCCGATCCGCAATGGCAGACCTATGCCTATGTCTGGGAAAGCCGCAATATGGGCCGTTATCTGTGGAATTCGGTGCTCATCGCTTCAAGTGCCGTGGCGCTCATCACCGTGCTTGGCGTTGGCTGCGCCTATGTGCTGGCGCGCTATCGCAACGTCTGGGTTGATATCGGCCTCTTCCTCATCCTCATGCTGCAGGTTCTGCCGGCGTCCCTTATGATTACGCCGATCTTCGTCGGCTTCTCGCAAGTGGGTCTGCTGGATTATCCCCGCCTGTCGGTCATTCTCGCCATTGCGGCGAAAAGCATGCCCTTCTTCGTGGTGCTGGTGCGCGCAACCTTCATGGCGGTGCCGCAGGAGCTGGAAGAGGCAGCGCTTGTGGACGGCAATTCCCGCGTCGGCGCCTTCTTCAACATCGTGCTGCCGCTTGCCAGAAACGGCATTCTCGTCAGCGCCATTCTCATTTTCATGCAGGCATTCGGGGAATTCGTCTATTCGAAATCGATGATCCAGGCGGCTGAATTGCAGCCTGCCAGTGTCGGCCTCAATTCCTTCATGGGCCCCAACACCAGCGAATGGAACAATATCATGGCCTATGCGACCATGTATGTGACGCCCATTCTTGCCCTATTCATTCTCTTGCAGCGCCGCATCGTTTCCGGCCTGACATCGGGAGCGTTAAAATGACCCTTCAGATCGAACTTTCCGGCGTAAACAAATATTACGGTGCCTTTCACGCGCTGAAGAACATCCATCTTTCCATCAAGAAGGGCACCTTCGTCGCCCTCGTCGGCCCGTCCGGTTGCGGAAAGTCCACCTTGCTGCGTTCGCTGGCGGGGCTGGAAACCATATCGAGCGGCGACATGCGCATTGCAGGCACGTTGATGAACGGTGTGCCGCCGCGCAAGCGCGATGTGGCGATGGTGTTCCAGTCCTATGCGCTCTACCCGCACATGACGGTGGAGGAGAACCTGACCTACTCGCTGCGGATGCGCGGCGTGGCAAAATCGGAAGCCCGCAAGGCGGCAGAGGAGGTTGCAGCCACCACAGGCCTGTCAAAGCTGATGAAGCGCTATCCGCGCGAACTTTCCGGCGGGCAGCGCCAGCGTGTGGCGATGAGCCGCGCGATCATCCGCAACCCGCAGGCATTCCTGTTCGACGAACCGCTCTCCAATCTAGACGCGGCCCTGCGTGTGCACATGCGCAAGGAAATCCGAGCGTTGCACGACCGCTTGCACGCCACCTCGGTCTATGTCACCCATGACCAGATAGAGGCTATGACGATGGCGGATCACGTCGTCGTCATGCGCGACGGCGTGATCGAACAGCAGGGCACGCCACTGGAATTATACGACCGCCCAGTCAATCGTTTTGTTGCTGGCTTCATCGGTTCACCGGCAATGAATTTCATTCCGGCAACGGTCAGCCCGGACGGCGCGGTGCTTCAGCTGCGTTTCAGTGAAGGCGAGCCGCAGCAGTCCATCAAAAACCCGGCTCCCTTATCGCCCGGCAAGCGTGTCATCGTTGGTATCAGGCCGGAACACATCCGGCCGCGAACCGCAACCGGCGCGGCGCTGACGTTACCTGTTTCGGCCGTGGAAACCACAGGTTCGGCCACCTTCCTCACCCTTGGCACATCGACCGAAGTGGTCATCGCTATACAGGGACGCAGTGAGGTCAGGAGCGGCGAAGTCGTCGGCCTCGACATCAACCCGACCGACCTGCATTTGTTTGATGAAGAAACCGGAGCCGGCCTCGGAGGCCGGTGAAACGAACCATGGGGCATATCCGGACCGGGCGGCCCTTCGGGGCTTTCCGATCCGCAACGAGGTGAAAGCTTCAGCGCCCCATGATGATGTCGAGGATGTTGCGGCGCGCGGTTGCGGAGGTGGCGGTGGCCCGGCCAACCTCGCGGGCGGCGATGGCGGGCGAACCGGAGCCTTCAATATCCACCCACCGACCGGCATGTTCCGTGGATTGACGCTTGAGATAGGTATAGGGCGTTTCGTCCCAGCGAAAGATCTTCGATTTCATATTGTCGAGAATGAAATCTCCGCGGTCCGTTCTTACCGTGAGGATGGCATGGCCATCGCCTTTTTCGTCGCGGACAACGGTGATCAGCAGATCGGAAACCGGGAAACCGGCATCCACAAGCCGTTTCCGTTTCTCCAGCGTGAGGTCCTCGCAGTCTCCCGCGCCGTTATAGGGATACTCCCAATAGTCCTCGTAACCCCACACTTCCATGTCGGAACGCTGGTCGATTTCGATATTGACTGCGCTGTTGATCGAAACAAGGGTAGCCCAGACATCAGGCGTAAGACTGAGCGGCGGCATTTCCTTGACCGGCTGACATTCATCCGTATGCCGCTTGCAGAAATCGTAATGCCCGATGGGCTGCGACGTGAACTTGCCAGTCTGCATCGAAGGAGACGCCTGCACCGGCGCAGCGAAACCCGCGACGGCCAGAATGAAACATGCTTGCAGCAATTTGATGAGATGGGTCATGTTCGTCTCCTGACGACATGACCTACCGGTGGCGATTTGAGTTCACATGAAACAAAATGCTCGACTTTTAACGAACCCGATAATTCCGCTCCCGATGGTCCCGACAACGAGCGGCGTTGACTGGGATAACGCCGGGGTAGCCACGGCATCTGAACAGCCAGCAACGGTAAAGTGAGCAGCGGGAACTTGCCACGCCGGGGCGGCCTGCCTATGAAGAGGCCGTCACGCAATAGTAATCCACATATTAGAGAACGCTGCATGAGCCTGTTTGCGAAGACCACCCGCGCGGCCGCTGTCATTCTGGCACTGGCCTGCCTGCCCTCAAATGCCGCAGCGCAGCAGATGGTCGTCGTACCTCCCGGAAACCGCTCCGCCCAACAGCCGGAAATACCCCAGGCCTCGGCGATCAGGACCAGGGCGTTTTCCACGACCTATGAGGAAAAATTCCGCAAGACGGTCGATCTTCTAAACAGCGAACCCGGTCTACTCGGCAAGATCAGGAAAGCGGGAGCGGCCTATGGCATCGACCCGATCCATATCGTCGGCGCTATCGTTGGCGAACACACTTTCAACGTCACCGCCGTGGACCGCCTGCAGACATATTACGTCAAGGCCATTTCCTATGCGGAACTCGATATAAAATTCAGCTATCAGGGCGTTGCCCTGAAGACGTTTCTCGAGCGTCCGGAATTCCGCTCCTGCGCGACGCTTGCCACGACATCCGAGCAATGGAGCTGCCGCGATATCGTTTGGGATGCAAGTTTCCGCGGCAAGGTCGTCGATGGCGTGAGCTATGAAGCGATTTCGTTCCAGCGGGCCTTCTTCCAGCCCTTTTATGCCGGACAGACCTTTGGTCTTGGCCAGATCAGCCCGTTGACGGCGCTGCAGGTTACCGATCTCGTAAACAGAACCAGTGGTCTGCCGAAACTCTCCGCCGACAGGCCGAAAGAGATTTACCGCGACGTCATGGATCCTGACCGGAGCATCATCTACATCGCCGCTATCCTTAGAGATTCCATCGACGCCTACAGGGAAAAAGGCTTCGACATTTCCGGCAATCCCGGCATCACCGCCACTCTCTACAATGTCGGCCAACCCCGGCGTCGCGCCGAACGCCTGCGGACGGCCGTGGATGCAGGCGCAAAGAACCTGCTGCCGGTTGAAAACTACTATGGATGGCTTATCAACGAGCGCCTCGACGTTCTGAGAGGCATCCTCGATGGCAAGGCCATCGACAAGCGAACCACCTCGGATATCGGCGAAAAAACGCGATAATGCCCTTGCAGGGAGGATTGCAAATCCGCCTCGCAAAGGATGATGCACGCAAAACGCTTCCCCGACCGCCTGGAATCTGCTACTGTCACGTGCACAAGAATTGACTGATAGTGGGATAATTCCGCGATATGCCTGACGAAGGCGACAGTACCGACGATAGTCGACACCGAACGAGGCTGGCTTGCGTAAAGCGAAGCCAGCCTCGTCCTTTCTTGTTTTCTTCAACGAAACGGGTTTCAACCTCGGATGTTCAGTCCGGGGCTTTTTGCGTTCGCGCCCGTTCCCATAAAGGCCCCTGACCATGGAATTCCTCGCAGATCCAAATATCTGGATCGGCCTCGTTACCCTTATCGTCCTCGAAGTCGTCCTCGGCATCGACAACCTCGTTTTCATCGCGATCCTCGCCGACAAGCTGCCGCCGCATCAACGCCATAAGGCGCGGATCGTCGGTCTGTCGCTGGCGCTTGTCATGCGCATCCTGCTGCTGTTTTCGATTTCATGGATCGTGACGTTGACGCGGCCGCTATTTCAGGTCGCGGACTTCTCCTTCTCCGGGCGCGACCTCATCCTCATTCTCGGTGGTGCGTTCCTGCTCGCAAAGGGAACGATGGAACTGCACGAACGGTTGGAGGGCGCGCATAAGCCAAAACAGGGCAAGGTTGTCCATGCCGTCTTCTGGCAGGTGATCGTGCAGATCGTCGTGCTTGATGCCGTGTTCTCGCTCGACAGCGTCATCACCGCCGTCGGCATGGTCAACAATCTCTGGGTGATGATTACCGCCGTCTGTGTGGCCATGGCTGTGATGATGGCAGCATCGAAGCCGCTGATGAGCTTCGTGTCGAAACACCCGACCGTGGTCATTCTCTGCCTAGGCTTCTTGTTGATGATCGGTTTCAGCCTGATCGTCGAAGGCTTCGGCTTCCACCTTCCCAAGGGTTACCTCTATGCCGCAATCGGCTTTTCCGTGCTCATCGAGGCGGCAAACCAGATTGGCAGGCGCAATCGCGAAAAACGCATCACCGCCGGTGATATGCGCGAGCGGACGTCCGATGCCATTCTGCGGCTTCTGGGCGGCCGTGTCGGCGAAGAACAGTCCCTTGGCGAGACAGCCGACGTCATCGCGGCACAGGCGGCACGAAGCGACCTGTTCAAATCCGAGGAAAAGGACATGATCCGCGGTGTCCTTACGCTTGCCGAGCGCCCCGTTGTATCAATCATGACGCCACGGACGGAAATCGACTGGCTCGATGTCGACGCCGACCACGATACGCTGAGGAACCGCCTGCTGGAACTCGACCATTCCCGCCTGATGCTCGCGCAGGGCAAGCTGGATTCGTTCCTCGGTGTCGCCGCAACAAGGGACTTGCTGCGCGATCTTCTGCATGACGGCAAATTGAACCTAGAGCGCTCGCTGCGCCAACCCCTCGTCGTGCATGAAAGCGCCACCGCGTTGCAGGTCATGGAGCAGCTGCGCAAATCCCCGCTCCAGATGGCCGTCATCGTCGACGAATACGGCACGCTTCAGGGAATAACGACGCCTACCGACATTCTCGAGGCTATCGCCGGCGAATTTCCGGATGAGGGCGAGGAATCGCAGATTTCGGAACGGGCAGAGGACGGTTCCTGGCTGCTGGACGGCGCTGTCGACGTGAGACGGGTATCCTATCTGCTGGATATCGATCTGGTGGACGAGGACGATCGTTACTCCACCGTCGCCGGCTACATCCTCTGGCGGCTCAATCGCCTTCCCGAGATCGGCGAACGTGTTTCCGGCGACGGGTTCGAGTTCGAGATCGTTTCCTGCTCGGACAGAAACATCGAAAAGGTCCGGGTCTGGAACACCACGCTTCCCGAGGCGTGAGCTGGAAAAATCCCGAACCCGTTCCGAAATGGCGACGTGACGTGCAAGCCACGGCACGTCTCCACATTTGCGTCACCAAGCAAGCGGCCGACCGGTGAAAACCGTCCTCCGCTCTAGTGGGCGGCATCGATCGTGGTAATCCAGCCGGCGGCGCGGCGGGCTGCTTCCGCAAGCACCGGTTTGGGCGCCTTGTACCATTCGTTTTCAGGCAGCTCACGCTTCACGCGTACGAAGCTGATGGCATCGTCGAGCGTCGGGAATTCCACCGGCAACGTCATATGCAGAAAGAGCGCAACAACGGCGACGGAACGCGAGCGGCCGCCGCGGCAATTGATCAGCACGCTGCCGCGCTCGCGCCGGGGATAGGACGGCTTGTCGGGCAGTATCTGTTCGAGCGCCGCCCGCAGGATGTAATGGGCCGCAACCATCTGGGTATCGGGATTTCCATCGCCGTCGATCAGGCCGATCTTGTAATAACGTATTTCGCCGGGTCCATAGACGCTGCCTTCATGATCGGAAACGATCTGCGGCTGCTCCACGAAGTTGAAGTCGAGATTGACGGCGCAATTGACGACGGTGGTGATGCCGTTTTCACGCAGAAGCTTCAGATCGCTGGCGCCTTCCTTACCTGAAATGAAGAGATCTACGCCATAAAGAGGATGCCGCTCATAGATGCGGCTGAGCTTCGGCAATTCGCCGGTTTCCTGTTCGCGAGATAGGGTCTTTTCCGGTTGCGGCATGTCTTGTCTCCATCGGCGCCGATGTGGCGGCCGTCATGTCCTTGCTTGTTCAGGCGTTTGCAGCCGTCTGGCTTGGCGAGATCGCTGCCCTGGCTATGCGGCTTGCGGATATGGATCGCGCCACCCGCTGCAATGTCTGGTAATTCGCCCCCTCGCCCGTAGCGATATAGCCGGGGCAGAGAAAATCGGCCGACCCCTCCGCCACCTTCCCCAAGGTCAGCGGCTCGTATGTTCCCCCGGCATTCTTGAGAATGAGGATGGCTGCTGCCACATCCCAGGCGTTGACGCCGAAGCCCGCAGCAGCATCTGTCCAGCCTGCCGCCACATGCGCGATGCTGAGGGCAGCGCTGCCGGGCCGGCGCAGCGTCGAGAAGGTCTCGACAAGCGCACCGAAATTGGAAAGCGCCGCATCCCGCCCATCCAGCCGGAAATCGCGCGAGACCGGATAGCCCGTGATAAGCGTCGCCCGGGTTTCATCTGCAACGCTGCGGGAGCGCAGCCTGTCGCCGTTGAGATAAGAAGCCTCGAGGTCGGCGGAAAACATCTGGTCAGTCACGGGGTCGTACACCACGCCGGCAACGGCTTCCCCACAGATGACGGCGGCAATCGATACGCACCAGAAGGCAAGGCCACGGGCAAAATTCGCCGTGCCGTCAATCGGATCGACATACCATTGCACCTCGCCATTGCCGATCTGGCCACCCTCTTCGCCCATGATCGCCGAATTCGGCTCCCGTTCGAGAATGACGGCGCGGATCGCGGCTTCGGCGCGTTTGTCGTGAATGGTGACGATGTCGTGGAGATCGACCTTGTAATCCACCGCCATATCAGAGCGGAATGCCACCAGCAGCGGATCGCGCACGGCACGCGCCGCCGCTTCGGCGATTTTCATCAGCCGCACCGAGCGGGAAAGCGCCTCCTCATTTCCAGATTTGTTTTCAGTCGAAGAAGAGCTTTGCATCGGCATATCCAGTCTATTTTTTTCGCAAAGGAGGGACCGGCGCGGCAGGACCGCGCCAGCCTGGATTATTTCCTGTAGTTGACGCGCCAGACATCCTGCCATTCCTCGCGACGATCAAAATCGTTGAGGCCGGTGGCGGACTCGTAACCCATCAGCCTGTCGGCAACCTTCATCAGCCCCGACGGCTCGTCAGCCGGCATCTTGATGTCGATATTGGTCGGCAGCTTGCCGTCCTTCATCTGCGGTGCGATGCCCTCTTCCGTCAGTATGTAGTGGACGAAGAGTTTCGCCATGTTCGGACTTTTGGTCTTGGAGGCGATGAGCCCAAGCTTGATGTAGGTCCAGCCGACCCAGGGATCGAGACCAGTGCAGAGGCCGAGCTTGTAGCCCTTGTCGGCATTGTCGCGGAACTTGGCAGAGCTGAGCAGGCCGAAGAAGGGCTGCTTCTGGCCGGGTGCGCCGACGGCCTCTGCCACCGGGTCATCGCCATCGGTGGCAAGCGGGCCGTTCTGCGCCAGCGCCTTGATCCAGGCTGCGGCCGCATCCTTTTCGATATCCTTGCCAAAATGGGCCTTGTAGGCGGCCGCCACCTTCTCGTTGCCGTGGGCTTCGAGCTGGTTGAACCAGTCCGTATAGGTGCTCTTGCTCAAGGGATCGACCATGGCGACCTTGCCTTTCCATTTCGGCTCGGTCAGTTCCCAGATGTTGGTCACCGGGCATTTATCATAGGCTTCCGTATTGTAAGCCCAGACATTGGCGTTGGTGGAGATTGCCAGCGGGTTCTGGAACTGCGTCGGGATTTTCGCAACCATGTCACCCGGCAGGTAATTCTCGACAAAACCCGCCGGCAGAAGCTGCGCGAGCGCCGATGGCGCATCGGTGATCAGCACCACGTCGCCCTGCACATTGCCGGACTGGCTTTCGCGGATGATCATTTCCAGCTGGCTGTTGGCGGAAACCTTCACGCCTGTCGCCTTTAACCCGTATTTGGCGCTGAACTTGTCGGCCATCTCCACGATCTTGCCGGTGCTGTCGTAGATATTGATCGGCTTTTCCTGCTTTGCCGCCGCCAAGATCGCATCGAGATCGAAGGTTTCTTCGGCTGCAGCCCCCATTGCGGATATGCCTGCAACGGCGATGGCTATCGCCGTCATCGGTAAAAATCTGCTTCTTCTCATCGTTCCCCTCCCAAGGAAAAGGCAAGGCAGGCTCGCGCCTGCCCTGCCGTTATTTTTTGTAGTTCACACGCCAAAAATCCTGCCAGCCTTCGCGCTTGTCGAGGTCGTCGGCCGCCGTTGCGGCATCAAAGGCCATCAACTCGTCGAGATGATCGGCTACCCGCGATGGTTCGTCCGCCGGCAGACCGATTTTCGTGTTGCCGGAGATTTTGCCATCGACCGTCTGCGGCGCGATGCCCTCTTCCGTCATCAGATAGTGAAGGAAGAGCTTTGCAGCATTCGGGCTTTTGGTCTGCCCGGCAATCAGGCCGAAGCCGGGATAGAGGAACCCGGAAAACGGTTTGACGCCACTGCAAAGACCGAGCTTCAGCCCCTTGGCCTCATTATCGCGGTATTTCGCCGCCGAGGTGATGACGAAAAAGGGATCGGTCTGTCCCGGAGCGCCCGCCGCATCGGCAACCGTGCTCGAGTCCGTCAGCAGGGGAGCGTTCTCGGCAAAGGCCTTCACCCAGGCAGCCGTCGCGCTTTTTTCGCCCGTTTCCAGCTTTTTGCCGTAGAGCTCCTCATAGGCCTTGGCGACATCGGCATCATGATGGGTTTCGATCTGGTTGAACCAGTCGGCATAAAGCGGCTTGTCGAAGAGATCGAGCATGGCAAGCTTGCCCTTCCAACGCGGCTCCGTCAGCTGCCAGATGTTGGTGACCGGGCATTTGTCGTATTTCTCGGTATTGTAGGTCCACACATGCGGATCCGAAACGACCACGAGCGGATCGCGCAACTTTTGCGGAATATCGCTTTCCATATCCGGTGGCGACCAGCTGGTGGCAATGCCTTCCGGCAGAAGTTCCCCCATGGCGGAGGCGACATCCGTTGCGACGCTGACATCGCCGACGACATTGCCGGCGCGGTGTTCGCGGATCATCAACTCGACCTGAGTTGCCTCGTTCACTTTCTTGCCGCTTGCCTGCACGCCATATTTGGCGGTGAAGGCCTGTGCGGTGTCGACGATCTTGCCGGTCACCGCATAAACGGTGATCGGTTTTTCCTTCTTCGCGGAGTCGATGAGCGCATCGAGATTAAAGGCGTCCTGCGCGTGGGCAGCACCGCCAAGCGCCAGCGAGAAGATGAGGGAAAGGGCTGAAGCCGCCATCCGCCGCCGCCGCTCGCCACCATATCGGTTCTTGGTCATGATATTCACTGTGTCGGTCCCCCCGTTATTTCTTGTAATTCACACGCCAGAAGTCCTGCCAGGTTTCGCGCGCATCCCAGTCTTCCAGGCTGGTGGCCATGCTGTAGGGCAGAACGCGGTCGAGCACGGCGCCGATACCCGAAGGTTCGTCGGCGGGCAGTTTCACGTCTTTGTTGGTGGACATCTTGCCGTCGATCGCCTGCGGCGCGATGCCTTCAGCAGTCATGACGTAGTGAATGAAGAGCTTTGCAGCATTGGGGCTATCCGTACCCTTGGTGATCAGGCCGACACCTGGATAAAGCCAGCCGATCCACGGCTTCAGCTCCTTGCAGAGGCCGAGTTTCATGCCCTTGTCGGCATTATCGCGAAACTTCGCCGAGCTGATGAGGCCCATGAAGGGCTGCTTCTGGCCAGGCGTGCCAACGGCTTCCGCCGCCGCTGCATCGGCATCGGTCAGCAGCGGCGCGTTGGCGGCAAGTGCCTTGACCCAGGCCGCTGTCGCGCTTGACTCTGCGGTCTCGAGGTCCTTGCCGTAAAGCGCCTTATAGGCCGCCTTCACCTCCCCATCGCCATGCTTAGCCATCTGGTTGAACCAGTCGACATAGGATGCCTTGCCGAGCGGATCCTGCATCGCCACCTTGCCCTTCCACTTCGGGTCGGTCAGTTCCCAGATATTGGAAACGGGGCATTTGTCGAAAAGCTCGGTATTGTAGGCCCAGACATTGGCGCTGGTGACGACGGTCAGCGGATCCTGATATTCTGGCGGAATATTGCCAGCGAGATCCGGCGGCAACCAGCTTTCGACAAAGCCCATTGGAATAAGCTGTGCCATCGCCGCCGGGGCATCGCTAATGATCGAGACGTCACCCTGAATATTGTTGGCCCGCGCCTCGCGGATGACCATCTCCAGCTGCGCTGTTGCCTTTACCTTCGCACCCTCCGCGCCCACGCCATACTTCTTGGCGAAATTCTTCGCCATTTCCACGATCTTGCCGGTGCTGTCATAGACGGTGATCGGCTTTTCCTTTTTGGCAGCCTCGATCAGGGCGTTGAGGTCGAAAGGCTCCCCCGCCTTCGCCACGCCGCCAAACGTTGCCAGAATTGCCGTTGCACACAGGAGACGGCTAAGGCCGCTCGTCATTTTCCGCTTCATACTGCTCCTCCTTCAGCAAGCGATTGTCAGTCTTTTCGTCGTTGTCAGTTGTAGCTACTGCTCCTCAGCACGGCGTCCGCTTCGGTAATCCGTTGCCCTTTTGCGTCGAACACATGCAGGGCGTCGGGAGGCACGTGGAAAAACACACGGTCGCCACTATCGACGCGCGGCAGGGCATGGGTGGTCAGGAACAGCGTATGGTTCTCGCTCCTCAATTCGAGAATCCAGCTGCCGCCCGTCGGAAGCACGCCGGTCACCGTCATTTCACCGAAGAGGCTGCCCTGCGGTACATCCTCAGACCTTGCCGTGTAACCCATCGCCTCTGGCCGCATGCCGACCGAGGCGATGCCGCGCAACTGCGGATAACGTGTTACGAAATAAGCCTCCGCATTGTCGGCGATATCAGACACGCCGGGCTGGCCGAAGGTCAGAATATTGATCGGCGGACTGCCGACGAATTCGGCGACGAAGCGGTTGGCCGGACGGTCGTAGATATCGTTCGGCGTACCCATCTGCTGGAGCGTGCCCTCGTTCATGACGGCGATTGTCGTTGCAAGTGTCATTGCCTCCCACTGGTCATGCGTCACGAAGACGATGGTGGTCTTGAACTCCTTGTGCAGCCGCTTCAGCTCGGCGCGCATTTCCAGCCGCAGCCGGGCATCGAGGTTGGACAGCGGCTCATCCAGAAGCAGCACGCCGGGATTGACGGCAAGCATGCGGGCCAGCGCCACACGCTGCTGCTGCCCACCGGAAAGCTGTGACGGATAACGGTCGCGGTACTTGGCAATGTCGAGCGCCTGCATGACGCGCTCGACGCGTGCCTCCCGCTCGGCTTTCGGCAGCTTGCGCAGGCGCAGGCCGAAATCGGTGTTGCGCTCGATGGTCAGATGTGGCCAGAGCGCGTAGCTCTGGAAGACGAGCCCCATTTCGCGCTTTTCCGGCGGCACGAATATGCCGTCATTGACGGAATCTATCACCCTGTCGCCGACACGGATTTCACCGCCGGAGAGGTTTTCAAGACCCGCGATCATGCGCAGCGTCGTGGTCTTGCCGCAGCCGGAAGGGCCAAGCAGGCACATGAATTCGCCGTCGCGGATTTCGAGATCGAGATCGGAAACCGCATTTGCGGAATTCACGCCGTAGTTCTTCTGCGCCCCGCGCAGGTTGATGGTAGGCATCAGCTTCCAAGTCCTTCTGCAAGATTTGTGCGGGTCAGCTTCTGGGCCAACAGGGTACCGAAATAGGCAATGCCAGCGATGATCAGCACCACGGCGTTTGCGGCCTGCGTATAGTGGTAGTCGACCAGCCGCAGCGAATAGGTGGTCAGAACATCCGTGCTCGGCACCGCGAGGATCACGAACAGGCTCAAGCCCTTGATGCCCGAGATGAAGGGCAGGAGAACCCCCGTCACCAGCGATCCCTTCTGGATCGGGATGACGATCGAGACCATGCGGCGGAACCAGCCGGCACCGGCAATCTGTGCTGCCTCTTCCGGGTCCTTTCCAAGCTGTGTCATGGCCGAGATACCGGCGCGCGAGGCATAGGGCATCTGGTCGGCAATCAGTGCGAGGATAAGGATCGTCACCGTGCCGTAGAGCGCCGGCATCGGCCCGCGCGGAACCGCAAAGAGCGAGAGATAGGCGGCGGCAAAGGCGATGCCGGGCACAAGATAGGGCAGGAACGTGACCTGACGCAGATAGACCGACAGGGCGCGCACCGGCGTGCGGATGACGACATACCCGACCAGAAGACCGAGGACACCAGATGTGAGCGAGGCAAGACCAACGATCATCATCGTGTTCTTCGCGGCTGCCCATAAATCGGGGCTTAAAAGAACGCCGGTCTGCAAGGCCACCGTGTTGAGATTGCTGCCGATCCAGTAATCGAGCGTGAAATTGTCGAACGTGAATTTGGCCGGCATCTTCATGACGGTCGAGAGAGCGAGGGTGAGCAAAGGCAGACCGACGCTGAGAATGAAGACAGCGGCCGCAAAGCCCGTTGCCGGAAGACGCATTTTGCCGAGGCGGCTTTGCCGGTTCATCGACCCCTTCGAGCCGATCGTCACGAAACGGCGGGCTTCGCGAACCAAGCGGGCATCGATCATCAGCGTGATGATGCCGATGAGCATGATCGAGGCCGCAACGACACCGGCAACGCCGGTCTGGCGCGAGGCGATGCTGCGGAACAGCGATGTCGAGAGGACTTCGAACTTCACGGGAAGCCCGAGAACATAGGGTACGCCGAATTCGCCGAGGCACTTTGCAAAGATCAGCACCATGGAAGAGAGCAGCGCCGGGCGCATCAAGGGCAGGATGACCTGCAAAGCCACCTGATAACGATGAGCGCCGAGAATGCGGGCCGAATCCTCCAGCTGCGAGTCGAAGCGGCGCAGCGCCGAGCCGAACAGCAGGATAACGAAAGGTGTATAATGCAGGGCAAGGATGATGGTGATCGGGAAGCGCCCATAGGCCACCCAGTCCGGCGGTGTCAGGCCCATCGCCTCGAACCAGCCGGGCTGGCCGCCAACGGTGCGATTCTTGAACAGCGTCGTCCAGGCGAGAGCGAAGGTCCATGCGGGCAGCATGTAGGGCACGATCAGCGCGGTCGCGAACCAGCGGCGACCGAACATGTCCGTGCGGCTGATAAGCCAGGCAAGCACCGTGCCGATAACAAGCGAAAGCGCAATCGCCCCCAAAGCGACGGTGAGCGTGTTGAAGAGCGGATGCCAGAAAAGATCCGTTGCGACGGGCGAGAAGAACGCCCTGTCGAGATAATAGAGCGTGAGGTCACCGACATCCTTGCCAAGACGCCGTTCGTGGCCAAACTGGACACGGACGGCATCCAGAACGATAGAGATGATCGGAACGACGATCAGATAGGTGAAAAGTAACGCCGTTAGCACGCCGATGAGCGTCGTCGGCTCCCTGAGCGCGACCTTGAGGCGATATCGCCAGGCCTGCCATGCCGAAGGCGCGGTCGCCGGGGGACGCCCCAGTGCCTCCGCCTTCGTTGATTCGCTTAAAAGAGCCATTATTCCTCCCCATATGGCCGCAACATTGCTCCGACACGCCGGCAAGCATCTGCCTGCGCGCAACCTGCGGAACAGGCGGCGCGTGCGTCGAACATGAGCAATGCGTCAATGCTTCAGCAGCGGGCACATCAGGCCCGCGAGCAACGATGACCCAGCTCCTCCCGGAAACATCGCCGGCAAGCAAAACGTGGAATAAATATTCCATATAGCGCTTAACCTTGGAATGCATGATCCATCCTAAACGGCATTTTGTCAACGAAAAAATGCACACGTGATCATTGATATATGCTATTGTTTTTAAATGGTTTTATTGAACGTGTTTTGCAAATTTTCTTATCGACGCACAAGCAGTCATTTTTTCCCGCAGAATGAAAATGGAAAGGACGATATATTTGCCGGCGAAAGCGAGAACCGCCTTCCATCAGCAAGAGCGCTTCGCACCTGAAATATTTCGATTGGAATAGTCGGCCCTTATGGCCTGTGATATCAGACATGTGGTTTTGCAACGGGGAAGTTGAATGGCGAGAGGGTTCGTGACGGCCGAAGAGGTGGCGAAAAAGGCTGGTGTCTCGCGCTCCGCCGTCTCGCGCACATTCACCCCCGGCGGCAGCGTATCGAAGGCCGTCCGGCGCAAGGTGTTGAAAGCCGCGCATGAGCTTGGCTACCGCGTCAACCGTCTGGCCCAGGGCCTCAATAATGACCGATCCAATCTCATCGGGGTGGTCGGTGCCAATCTCAGCTCGCCGTTTATTTCAAAACAGCTGGACCTCCTCAGCATCGGCCTTCTGCGTCGCGGCTTGCAATGCCTGCTGCTGAATGCGGCCGATGCACGCAAGGATATCGCGCCGCTGATCGAACTGCTTTTCGAGTTTCGCGCCCAGGCCATCGTCGTACTCTCCGGCGAGCCGCCAGCCTCTATCGTAGACGAATGCATTGCCAATGGCGTGCGCCTCATACTCATCAACCAGCGCCTCGACCGGACCGATACGAACATGGTGCTGAGCGACGATTCCCACGGCGCCGATCTCGCCGCGATGCGGCTTGTGGCGGCTAAATGCCGGAAGGTCGCGGTCGTTTCCAGCGGCAGCCAGACACCGGCACAGCTGCGCCGCGCCGGCGCTTTCACCCAGCGCATGAGCATCGAGGGTATCGAGGTCGTTCCATGGTCGGGCGGTCCGACGAGTTATGACAGCGGCTATCAGGCAGGCTGCGAGTTGCTGACGGACAAGACAATAGACGGCGCCTTCTGCGTGACTGATCTGCTGGCACTCGGCTTCATGGATGCAGCAAGGCTAGAGATGGGCCGCCGAATTCCGGAAGACCTGTCGATTGTCGGTTTCGACGATATTCCGCAGGCGGGCTGGAAAAGCTATCAGCTGACGACCGTTGCCCAATCCTTTGACGCGCTGACCGAGAAAGTCTTGACCGCCCTCGACAGCGACGAGCCCGAGACCCGGCTTCAGGTCGTGCCCGTTGAGATGGTCGAAAGGATCACCGCGCGCTAGAAGAGCACTCCCGGGCAAAAACCACAGCGCCGTTTTACTGGCATGGCTTCAACCCGCCTGCTTGATCCGGCTTTCGATCAGGAGACCGCTTTCATCGAGGATCGGATGTGCGACGGCGGCGATATGGGCGTTGATGCGCTTCAGATCGCGCAGCATGTCGAGATGCACTGAGCTTGTCTGGATGCTGTCGGTCAGGCCGTCGCGCAGGCGCTGGAGATGTCGCTCCGATGACTGTTTTTCCAGCCGTCGCACATCTTCCTTCACCTCCACCAGCCGACGGGCAAGGTCGGCATTGCGGGTGGCGAAAACGGATTGCGCCATGCGGATATTGTCGAGCGTGATGGAGAATAGACGTTCCAGCTCGCTTTTGCCATCATCGGAAAACCTGAGACCAAGATTGATCTTCTTGGCGATTTCCGGGCGGATGCCCTTCTCGATGATATCGCCGATATGTTCGAGATTGATGGCATATTCAACGATATCCATCGCACGTCGCTGATCCTTCTGGCACAAACCATCCTGGCCCACCTTCGAGACATAGACCTTGATGGCATGCTGGATACTGTCGACCCGGCCTTCCAGCGTGCTGATATCATTGAGTTTGGAAAGATCGCTGTCGCGCATGGCGTCATTCGCCTGACGCAGCATGCGCTCGATCAGGTCACCAACCAGCATGACCTCGCGGCTTGCACCGGCAAGCGCCGCAACCGGTTGACCCAGATCATGACTGTCGAGATAACTGCGGCGGCTTTCGGCTCCCTCTTTTTCCGGCAGCAGCGCGGTCGTCATCCGCAGCAACAACGGCGATAGCGGCCATGCGATCGCGGCAACAGCAAGATTGAAAAGGAGATGCGCATCGACCGCTAGATTGGCGTGCGAGAAAGGCGACATGTCGAGCAGTGCCGCGCCGTACCCGGCAAGAGGCAGGGCTGCGACACAGCCGGTGGTCCGGACGATGAGGTTGCCAAGCGCCACCCGGCGCGCCGCGACCGGCGCCTTCAACGTCGCCAGCACCGGCGGAACCGCGCCGCCGAGATTGGCGCCGAGTACCAGCACGATAACGAGGCTTGTTTCAATGCCGCCGCTTGCCGCAAGCGAGAGTATGAGGACGACGATGGCAAGGCTCGATGATGCCAGCACGGCCAGCACCGCGGAAAAGATCAACGCGACCGGCCAGGCATTGCCGAGCATGGAAATGAAGAGGTTAAGCGCCGGCGACTGCCGGATCGGATCCGTCGCCGCGGAAAGAAGATGCAGGGAAAGCAGCATCAGGCCGACACCGGCAAGGGCAGCACCCGCACCCTGCCGCTGCACCGACTTTCCACGCAATAGAATGACACCGGCAAGGATCAGCATCGGCGACAGCCAGCCAAGACCGAGTGCGACAATCCACGCAGTCGTCGCAGTACCCACATTCGCGCCGAGCAGCACGATTTGCGCCATCGCCGGTGCGATCAAGTCTTTTTCAACGAAGGAGGCAACCATCAGCGCCGTGGCTGTCGAACTCTGCAGGGCGATCGTCGCCACGAGACCGGCGATGAAGGAGCGAAACCCACCCCGTGTACCGGCGGCAAGCCCGATGCGAAGCTTGGCGCCGAAGGCACGCGACATTCCGTCCTTGATCTGCCCAAGGCCGAAAAGCAGCAGCGCCACCGCGCCGAACAGATTGATGCTGACAACGACCGATTCCAATAGATCACCTCGCCGATCACACCGCAACGGATTGGAGTTGCGGTGTGACACGGAGCTCCAGATGCCGCAAACCGCCTTCGGCACGGTTGAGAAACAGCCCAAGGGCACCGAAGAAGATTTCGATAAAACTCTTAACCGAACCGTCGTGGTGATCGGGCTCACGGCCGAACCGCTCCGCCAGCATCCGGTAAAGGGAAAGCCGTTGAGGCGCGATATGGACAAGCGCCAGCCCCGCGCCCTGACGCAGGCAATACCAGTCAGCAATAAGCTCGAACATCGGCAGATCGGAGGAAAGCCCGGCATCATGCGAGGCAAGGCTTTTTTCACCAAGCAGGCCGATAACCTCGGATATGGTTTTATCCGCGATAGCCGCCACGATCCCGGCTGGCCACTCCTTGGTAAAATAACGATGCCTGATAAGCGCGCGTTTGTGGCCAAGCAGGAAATCACCATAATTGCCGGCCGCAAATGCGCGGTCCTCATCCTCGCCCGCAAGTGCCATTTCCTGCGCGTACCCCCGGCAAATGCGGCTGTTAATCGGCAGCGCGGCCATTTCCACCGTCTCGATGGAAATCTCGTGCTGCTGGGGATGGACGACCTTGAAGGCGGGTGGAAAGGCAACCAGAGACGGCACGGCGATATTGGTGAGCGAGGTTTCCCCTTCCCCACGCCGGGTTACGCCTTCCACATGCAGATGCCCGCTGAAATGGACTTGGAGCCCGGCCTCAACCAGCGCATCCTCAACCGCCTTGCGCGGCGTGCGACGCACCACGTTGGTTTCGCCGAATAGCGCACTTTCGGCACCGCTTGCGCCATCGAAAGGATCGAGCGCTGGATAGTGCGAAAAGCCGAGCAAAGTCTTGCCGAGCGCCTGCGCCCTTTCGCGCACATCGGCAATCCAGTCGATGATGAAGGGCTTGCAGCGCAAAAGCGCATTCCAGCCGCCAGAGGTACTGTCGGTGAAAGCCGCTTCCTCACCCGTCTCGAAAGCGCCGTCAAGCGGTTCGAAAATATTGGCGTCGATCATGAGCAGCCAGAGGCCCGGCTCCGGCTCAACCAGATAAGATGCGTCCATCAGCCGGTAGATATTGGTGCCATCGGGGGAACGCACCTCGTAGAGACGATCTTCCGTCGCATCGGAAAGCCCGAACGGTGTTTCCCAATGCAGATAGTCCGGCTGGCGGAAATACCCAAAAGCCGCCATCGGGCCAAGGCCAACGGGGTAGCCTTCGCAATACATCCGGTCGCTGATCACCACCCGATCACCGGCCCGCCGCGCATCGCTTGAAACGGAAAGGCATTTGCCGTTCTCCGTCAGAAACTCCTTGGTATGATGCCGGCCACGCGGGCCGAAAATATCGTGGTTGCCGGGCAGCGCATAAAAGGCGGTGCCATGGGTATCACGATGACGCTCCAGAATACCCTTCAGCGTTTCGGATGTCGCGCGCTGGCCGTCGTCGGTATAGTCGCCAAGCAGCACCACATGGCGAATGCCCCGCTGCCGCACTTCTTCGAGTGCAGCATGCAGCGCATCGGCGCTTTCGTTGAAAACACGGGTGGATTCGCGTGTATCCGACCAGCTACGCATGGTGATGCGTTCTCCATCGACCTCTATTCCGGGAAAACCGAAATCGGCCGCCGTGTCATGGAAATGGGCGTCGGCAATGACGGCGACGGAAGGAAGCGTGCGTTTCAGCATGGTTGGACAGTCTTTCTGCCTTCGACCATATCGATCCAGTCGGAAGCGCGGCGGGCAGCAGCATAAAGCATCGGTTTCGGTGTCTCGAACCATTCGTCCGGCCGCAATTCCCGCTTCGTGCGGATCACAGCCAGTGCATCGTCAAGGGTAGGGTAAAGATGCGGCTGCTGCTTGTGCAGGAAAAGCGCGACCAGCGATACCGAGCGGCTGCGGCCGCTGCGGCAATTGACGAGCACATTGCCGCCATCGGGGAACGGATAGGTTTCGCGCTTCGGCATGGTCTGCCGCAATGCGCCGTCGAGAATATAATAGGCCCCCAGCATCATCGTGTCCGGACTGCCTTCGCCGTCGATAAGACCGAGCTTATAATAACGGATATCGCCATACCCCACCGCGCACCTGTCGCCATCTTCCGCCGACGCCTGCACGAGATTGATATCCAGATTGACGGCGCAGTTGACGACGGTGGTAATGCCGTGCCGGTGAAGGAGCCCAAGGTCGCTCGCACCATCGCTGCCGCCGATATAGAGCGCAACGTTACGCGGGCCGAGCCCTTCCGCAATCAGGCTGATCGCAGGCCGGGCATAAACGGGTCCATCCATCTCATTCCTCCACATGCACCAAGCAACCCTTCACGGACGGGCGCTCGTCTAAACTCAGGCCGATACGGCCCGCTGCCGATCCGAAGGCTGCCGCTCTGCCAAAGGTATCTTCGATGCCAGGCTGACGCCGCTTGCAACACCGCTGGCTGCGGCCAGCACCGGCCCGCCATTTTCAAGACTACCGATCTCCAGGAAAGGGCAGACGTCGCCGCCAGCTTCGCTGACGAGTAGCAGTCCCGCAAGACAATCCCATGAATTCATGTGCAATTCGAGATAGGCATCGGAGCGGCCATCGGCCACATAGGCAAGCGCCAGCGCACCGGAACCGGCGCGGCGCACATTGGTGCCCATATCGAGCAGGTTCTTGACGACATCAAGATAGGTGGCATTCGCGATACGGGTCGACCAGCCCATTTCGATTGAGGCCGCATCGAAACGTTCCGTCTGCGCGACCTGGATCGGCTGTCCGTTACGCGTTGCCCCCTCGCCGCGTCGGGCGAAATAAAGTTCATTCAGAGCCGGATTATAGATAGCGCCGATTTCGGTTTGCCCGTTTTCGACATAGGCGATGGAGATGCAGAAGTGCGGAATGCCGCGGGCGAAATTTGCGGTGCCGTCCACGGGATCAACGACCCAGACGCGATCACCGATCACACCGCCGCCCTCCTCGCCGAAAAAACTGTCCTTAGGAAAGCAGGCCGAGATCGCGCCGCGAATATGCGCTTCGGAGGCTGCATCCGTCACCGTCAGAAAGTCCTGCGGGCCCTTCATCGAGAAGCTGCGTGTCGCCTCGCCCTGAAAGCCTTTCAGCACCAGTTCCCCGGCGGAAAGAATAACGCTGCGGCACAGTTCGGCACGGGCTGCCAACGTATCCGGATAAGGCATCAGGTCCATGCGGAATAACCATCTCTCAAAAGATTGAACACGCGTTCATATTGCACACGTGTTCAATCTTTTCAAGCGTGATTTTGCGGCAGGCGGTCCGCTGGAGTTCATACCAGTCCCCTAAGCGTTCAGACAACCGGTTTAGCCCAAAATCCCCCAGACGCGATGGAACGGTTTTGCACTGCGGGAGTTTCCATATCGCAACCCAAGCAGGAGGAAGAAAAATGGATCACGCCAATCACGTACGCCTCGTTGAAACCGAACTGACACCGTCGGTTCTGGAAGGTGCAACAGTTTATGGCGCAGATGACCACAAGGTCGGCAAGGTCGATCACGTCCATGGCGTTGGCGCGGCAAGCACCGCGATCATCGACGTCGGCGGCTTTCTCGGCATCGGCGCAAAGCCCGTCGCAGTACCGCTCAGCGATCTCGATTTCATGCGCGATGAAGACGGCGATGTCCACGCGATTACCTCGTGGACCAAGGATCAGCTCAAGGAAATGCCTGAGCACCACCACTAATCTTTAAAACACGCCCGGCTACCAACCGGGCGTTCTTTTTTCTCCTGTCGGGCGACCCCGCCCATACTCCCCATAAGATGAGCTAAGGCCCGATTGTTCTGCCGACCGATGGAACGCTTAAGCGTATCGAGCATTTTCATGGCGCTCAAAAATTCGGGCGCAATGCAGTTCAAGGGGACAGCGATTGAACAACCAGATACAGGCCACTCCGCTGAGCATCGACGACGTCACCGTCATCGATGACGAGAAGGTCAAAAAAGCAGTTACGGCAGCCGCTCTCGGTAACGCGATGGAGTGGTTCGACTTCGGGGTATACGGCTTCGTCGCCTATGCCGTCGGCAAGGTCTTCTTCCCTGACGCGTCACCCGCCGTTCAAACGGTGGCGGCGCTCGCAACCTTCTCCGTCCCCTTCCTCATCCGCCCATTGGGGGGCGTATTTTTTGGCGCCATGGGCGACAAATTCGGGCGTCAAAAAGTCCTCTCCCTGACAATCATCATCATGGCCGCGAGCACCTTCTGTATCGGCCTCATCCCCGGTTATGCCACCATCGGCATATGGGCACCCATTCTGTTGCTGTTATGCAAGCTTGCCCAGGGGTTTTCCGTTGGCGGCGAATACACCGGTGCGGCCATTTTCGTGGCGGAATACGCGCCTGACCGGAAGCGCGGTTACCTTGGCAGCTGGCTCGACTTCGGCTCCATCGCCGGCTTCGTGCTTGGCGCGGGGCTCGTCGTGCTGCTCAGCACCGCGATGGGTGAAGCCAAGTTCCTCGACTGGGGCTGGCGCATTCCGTTCTTCCTGGCGGCACCCCTCGGGCTGATCGGGCTTTATCTGCGCCACGCGGCAGAAGAAACACCAGCCTTCACCGAACGCCTGCAGCGCTCCGAAGAAGAAGACCGGCAGTCGCTGAAAGAGCGCCCCATGGTTCCCATCGCCGAGATCGTGAGCCAACATTCCCGCTCGCTGGCAATATGCATAGGCATGGTCCTCGTGACCAACGTTACCTATTACATGCTGCTCACTTACATGCCGACATATCTGTCGAAGACGCTGAATTACAGCGAGGACCATGGCGTCCTCATCATCATCGCGGTTATGGTTGGCATGCTGTTCGTCCAGCCCGCCATCGGGCTTTTGAGCGACCGGATCGGACGCAGGCCGTTTCTGGCGGTTGGCAGCACGGCGATCCTGTTTCTTTCACTGCCGGCATTTCATCTCATCGCCAGCGGACAGGTTGTTCAGATTTTCTTCGGCCTGCTCATCCTGGCGGTCGCACTCAACTGCCTGATCGGGATCATGGCATCCACCCTCCCGGCCCTTTTCCCCGCCCGCATCCGCTACAGCGCGCTGGCTATCGCGTTTAATATCTCGATCATCGTTGCCGGGCTCACGCCGACACTCACCGCATGGTTGGTGGAGGTAACGGAAAATATCTATATGCCGGCTTACTATCTCATGGTCGCGGCCATCTTTGGCATTGTGACGACATTTTTCCTCAAGGAAACCGCCAACCGGCCGCTTTATGGCGACACGCCGAATGCGTCTAGCCGAAAGGAAGCGAAGTCGCTTCTTGCAGAGCAATATCTGCACATCGAGAAAAGCGTCGAGGAGATAGACGACGAATTGCTCAAACTTGAAGAACAGAAGGAAATTCTTCAAGCAAAACGCAACCAGCTGGTTGGCAGACATCCGGATCTGACCTGAGCGGATATCCAGTCCTGGAACAGGATGCGCGGCGATGCATTTGCACCCCGCGCATCCCTTAAACGTCAGACGGCGAGGAACCCGCCATCGATGGGCAACACCGCGCCGGAAATCATGCTGCTATCATCTGACAGAAGCAGTGCGATGCTCTGTGCCACGTCTTCGGCCTCGGCAAAGCGCTGCAGCGGATGGCGAACCATCATTGGTGCGCTCTTGGCCGGATCGTTCCATGCTTCGGCAGCCAGTTCAGTGAGCGTGATTGTTGGTGCGACGGCGTTGACACGGATGCCGTGCGGCCCGAGTTCCTTGGCAAGAACGCGGGTTGCGCCTTCAAGCCCCGCTTTCGAGGCCGCGTAGCAGAGATGATCCTGAAAACCGCGATGACCGGCAATTGACGTGATATTGACGATTGCGCCGCCGCCACCCTTTGCGACACGGGCACGGGCGAATTCCTGGCAGGTGACGAGCGCGGCACGCAGATTGATGCCGAGCACGGCCTCATAACCTTCGTCGCTCATATCAAGCACGCTTTCGAGCACGTTGATGCCGGCGCTGTTGATGAGAAAATCGCATGGACCCGCCTCGACCATCGCGGCCCGCGTTGCAGCCACATCGGCAAGATCGACGCGGATCGAGCGTCCGCCGATTTCGCTTTTCAGGCTGTCGAGATCGGACTGGGTCCGGCTGATTGCCACGACCTCAGCACCGCGCGCGGCCATCAGGATAGCGCAGGCACGGCCGATGCCCTTGCCTGCGCCGGTGATGATGACGGATTTTCCGGAAAACTGCATGGAATCCTCTTTACTTTGCGGCCAAAACGGCCGGACGATGGAAGCGTGTGGCGCTTCAGGAATGGTTTGCGGAACGAATGGCGCGCGCCGCATTCTGCAGTGCCAGAAACGCGTCGTAGCGTGACTGGTGCACTTGGCTGAATGCAGCGTCCGGTGCCGAATATTTGGCAATACGCGACATGGCGGGCATTGCGGAAATCAGGTCGGGATAGGCCTTGGCAGCAACCGCACCGAGCATCGCCGATCCCAGAAGCACCGGCTCCTCGCATTCAGTGAGTTCAACCGGAAGCCCCGTCGCATCCGCCAGCAATTGTCTGGCAAGCGGATGCGCGCCCGCGCCGCCGCTGACACTGATCGTTTCCACGGGAGCGCCATGACGCGCCTGCGTCTCGATGATCTGGCGAAGCCCGTAACCGAGGCCGAGAAGCCCCGCCACGTAAAGCGCGACAAGCGAATCCACCCCCGTCTCGGTGCCGTAACCGGCAATGACGGCACGGGCATGAGGATCGGCGAAGGGCGCGCGGTTGCCGAGGAACTCCGGCACCACGTGAAAATTCTCGGCAATCTTCACGGCAGCGGAAGCAGACGTGGCCAAAGCCAGTGCACGGTCGGCAAGCCATGCAGGTAATGACTTGCCTTCTTTTTCGGAAAGCGCCTTTGCCTCTGAAAATGCCGGGTGCAATTGCACCAGATAATCAATGGCCGCACCGGCGGCGGATTGGCCGCCTTCATTGAGCCACGCGCCGGGAACCATGGCGGAATAATAGGGACCCCAAACACCCGGCACGAAAGCCGGCTCCGAGGTGGTTGTCATGGTACAGGAAGAGGTACCAAAGACGTAACCGAGGCACCGCGAAGCGTCGCCGCCCGCAGCCACCGTGCCGACACCCCCGGCATGCGCATCGATCAGACCGGCGGCAACGGCGGTTCCAGCAACCAGCCCCATGGCTGTTGCGGCCTCATCGGTCAAACCGTTACCCAGCGCCGTGCCTGGATGAACGACGCTTTCACCGATACGGCGGAATCCCTGCTCCGCCAGATCGCCAAGCCCGATGCGGGTGAAATATTCCGCATCCCAACGTTCCTCATGGGCGAGATAAGTCCACTTGCAGGTAACCGTGCACGCGGAACGATCGAGCGCGCCTGAGGCTTTCCAGGTCAGGAAGTCCGTCAGGTCAAAGAAGTGCTCGGCGCGCGCATAGATATCCGGCCTGTTTTCGCGAAGCCAGAGCAGCTTGGGCGTCTGCATTTCCGGGGAAATCCGGCCACCGACATATTTCAGAACGGCATGTTCGCCAGCATTGATCCGCTCCGCCTGTTCGACGGCGCGGTGATCCATCCAGACGATGATATCGCGCTCTGGATGATCCGGCGCGCCGACCGGAAGGGTCTCATCCTCAGGCCCGCGCACCACGAGCGAGCAGGTGGCATCGAAACCGATGCCAACCACGGCTGCGGGATCTATGCCGGCGCGCGAGACACTTTCCCGCACGCTGTCGCAAACGGCTTTCCAAACCTCACCGCTCGATTGTTCGGCTATGCCGCCGTCTTCGCGATGCATCGTGATCGGGCGCTTGGCGGTGGCGAGAAGCCTGCCCGCCACATCAAAGACACCGGCACGGGCAGAGCCGGTACCGACATCGACGCCAATCAGGTAGGAAGCCATTTGCGATACTCCTTGGGAGTGTAGTTTAAACGCGGTCGAAGTTGGTGGGCAGCACCAGCATGTCGCGGATGGTGACGGTGCGCTTGCGGGTCAGCATGTAAACAACCGCATCGGCCACTTCACTCGCGTCGATGAGGCTACCCGATTCCTTGGCCTTGCGAAGATTTTCTTCCGGCCAGTCTGCCAGAAGGGCCGAGACGACCGGGCCGGGAGAGACCTGCGCGACGCGCACACCATGCGGGATCATCTGGCGACGCATGCCCTGCACGAAGCTGGTGATCGCCCATTTCGAACCCGAATAGACCGGCTCCCAATAGGTCGGGAAATGTCCGGCGATCGAGCAAGTGACGATGATGTCGCCGGTCTTGCGCTCCGACATGTGCGGCACGACGGCCTGTACATTCTTCATCACGGCATTGACGTTGAGGTTCAACATCTTGTCGATGGCTTCCGGCGTGGTTTCGGTGAGATCGCCACCGATATAAGTACCTGCGTTGCAGTAGAGAATGTCGATATGATCGACCTTCTTGAGGATCTCAGGGATCATGGCATTGCAGCTGTCGGCATCCAGAAGGTTCGTGACTTGCGCGATGGCGCGCTTGCCGAGTTTACCGACAAGTTCATTCAGGGCTTTCTCGTTCCAGTCTACCATGACGACGGTTGCACCGTTTTCCAGTAGCGCCTCGGTGGTGGCGAGGCCAATACCGGACGCGGCGCCGGTGATGACCGCGATCTTGCCTTGCAGCAATTCAGACATTTAATTCTCCTGCTTCTTTGAAGATATGACGTGTGGGCTCAACGCCAGTCGCGCCCGATATAGATGGCGAGCAGAATGATGCCGCCCTTGATGACATCCTGCAGATAAGGGTTGATACCCATGAGATTGAGGCCGTTATTCAGGATGCCGAGCAGCACCGCGCCGATAAGGGTACCAAGAATGAGTCCGCGTCCGCCGGCAATCGCCGTGCCGCCGAGAACCACAGCCGCAATGGCATCCAGCTCGAAACCGACACCCGCATTGGGCTGTCCGCTCATAAGCCGGCCGGTCAGAATGAGAGCTGCAAGCGCTGCCGTCACGCCTGAGATACCATAGACGGCAAGCTTGACGCGCCGGGTCTTGACGCCGGAGAGGCGCGCGGCCAACTCGTTGCCGCCGAGTGCATAGACGTGACGACCGAAAGCCGTACGCTGCAAAAGCACCCAGGCCACGGCGTAAATCACCACCATGATGATAACAGGCACCGGCACGACGCCAACGCGGCCGACGCCAAACCAGGAAATCCAGCTCGGAATGCCGCTGACGGGATAACCGCCGGAGTAGATGAGGCCGAGACCGCGCGCCATTCCCATCGTTGCAAGCGTGACGATGATGGCCGGCATCTTGCCCCAGGCGACAAGTGCTCCGTTGAAGATACCGATGCCAAGTCCGATGAACAGCCCGGCCGGCAAGGCGAGCGACGCAGGCAGGCCGGTATTCACCATCAGGCCGGCAGACAACGTGCCTACAAGCGCCATGACCGCGCCGACCGACAGGTCGATGCCGCCTGTTAGGATGACGAATGTCATGCCCACGGCCAGAATGCCGACGACTGAAACCTGTCGCAGCACGTTCATGATGTTGTTCACGCTGAAGAAATTGTCGCTCGCAAGACCCATCAGGATCGATACGACAATCAGGCCCGCCAGAGGCAGGGCGAGTGGCGAGCGCAGCATGCTGCCAAGGCCGAAACCGCTCGTCTTTTCGGCAATGCCGGTATTTGCATCAAGCGACATGTTCAACCCTCCCGGTGGTGGCGTTTGTCATTATTGTTTCTGAATTGATGTCTGCGCCCTCGACGGTGGCGACGATGCCCCCGGAGCGGAACACGCAGACGCGGTCCGACATGCCGATCACTTCCGGCAGCTCCGAAGAGATCATGATGATCGAATAGCCCTTGGCTGCGAATTCGCGCATCAGCGCATAGATTTCCGCCTTCGCGCCGACATCGATGCCGCGCGTCGGTTCGTCGAAGATCAGGACGCGCATGTCATGGTTCAGCCAGCGGGCGATAACGATCTTCTGCTGATTTCCACCGGACAGCGTGTCCACGCGGGCATAGGGTCCCTGTGCCTTGACCTGAACCTGCGCCATCGCCTTTTTCGTGTGCTCCAGCTCTTTTTTCAGGTCGATAAACCAGTGAGCCTTCTGGTACTTGCGATAGTTGTTGAGGGAGATGTTCTGCAGGATGGAGAAACTGGTGATCAGACCCTCTTCCTTGCGGCTTTCCGGCAGCAGGCCAATGCCGCGCATCAGCGCCTCATCCGGGCCGGAAAAGCGGGTCTCGACGCCATCGACCTTGATCTTGCGGCGCGAAGCGGAATGCGCGCCAAGCATGGCCAGCACCGTTTCCGTGCGCCCGGAACCGACAAGCCCGGCAAAACCGAGTATCTCACCCTGCCGCAGGGTAAAGCGCGAGACCGGCCCGCCTTTTTTCAGTTGAAGCTCTTCGACCTCGATCACGTTGCGCGCAGCTGTATCGATCTTCGGTTTGGGCGGAAAATTGGCCTCGATACGCCGGCCGACCATCATCTCCACCAGACGGTCATTATCGACGTCAGAGGTGAGGCAGGAGCCGATGAGTTCGCCATCACGCAGGACGGTGATGCGGTCGCAGATCTCGAATATTTCCTCGAGATGATGGGAAATGAAGATGATAGCGACACCCTGACGCCGCAGCTCGCGCATGACCTTGAAGAGATGCTCGGTCTCGGACGGGGTAAGCGTCGCAGTCGGCTCATCGAGAACGAGAATACACGCATCGAGTGAAAGCGCCTTGGCAATTTCCACGAATTGCTGCTGGGCAACGGAAAGGCGGTGCACCGGCACATCGAGCGGAACGTCCACGGCCAGACGGCTCATGATTTCGGCGGCACGTTTACGCATCGCGCGCTTGTTCAGCAGGCGCAGCGGTCCGCGGATTTCGCGTGCCAGAAACATGTTTTCAACCGCATCGAGATAGGGGATCAGGCTGAATTCCTGAAACACGATGCCGATACCGGCGGCAATCGCCTCGTCGTAATTGGCGAAGCGGCGGTCCTTTCCGTCAATGCGGATCGTGCCCTCCGAGGGCTGCAAAATACCGCACAGGATTTTCATCAATGTCGACTTGCCAGCGCCGTTCTCTCCCAGAAGCGCATGCACCTCGCCGGCGCGCGCCTGCAGGTCAACGCCGCGCAGGACCTCGATCTTGCCGAAGCTTTTTCTTATTCCATTCAGTTCCAGCATTTTACCCTCCTCGATGGTCGGGACATGTCCCGCCCCCACACGAGGCGGGGACGGGACCTGGGGAGGAATTCTTACCAGCTGAAGTCGCCGGCGTTCTTGCTGTCAACGACCATGACGTCGATCGGTACTTCCTTCGGAACGACGCGGGCGCCCCACTTCTGGGCAAGCGCCATGGCAAGGCCAACGCGCACCTGGTCACGCGGGAACTGCGCGGTCGTTTCGATGAAAGGACCGCCGTCGGCAATTGCCTTCACAGCTTCGGGAGCACCATCAACCGAGGTCAGCTTGATGTCCTTGCCGGAGCCCTGGATCGCAGCGAGTGCACCCATTGCGCCGCCATCATTCACCGAGAAGATACCGGCGAGGTTCGGACGGGACTGGATCATGTTTTCAACGACGCCGAGCGCAACGGAGCGGTCCTGACGACCATTCTGCGTGTCGACAAGCTTGATGTCGGCAAATTCGGCAAGCGCCGCCTTGCAGCCTTCGACGCGCTGCAGGATCGGCACGACCGGGATACCGTCGAGGATTGCGACTTCACCCTTGCCGCCGAGCGCATCACCGAGATGCTTGCAAGACTTGTAGCCTGCGTCACGGTTCTTCGAGCCGACGAAGGTGTCGACCGGGCCGTTTGCGTTGGCGTCGACAGCAACGACAATCACGCCGGCAGCTTTGGCAGCGTGCACGGCGGCTTCGATGCCGGCGCTGTCGGTCGGGTTCAGAAGCAGGATGTCGATCTTCTGCTGCAGCATGTCTTCCACGTCGGAAATCTGCTTTGCCACATCGTGGCCGGCGTCGGTGACGACAACATCAGCGCCGATGCTTGCCGCGGCTTCCTTCAGCGCTTCTTGCATGGACACGAAATAGGGGTTGTTCAGTTCCTGGAACGTCATGCCGATTTTCAGCTTGTCCTGTGCCAATGCCGGAGCGGCCATCATTGCAAGTGCGGCCGATGCCATCAGGAACTTGGATTTCATTCTCATAGTAACTTCCTCCCGTTTGGAAAATCTGGGCAATAAGAGCCCGTTTCCGGACAGTCCTCTGCCCGAATTGGTGAAAAATCCGCGATGTATCTTGGTTTAATCCGCCATGACCGCTGCCTTCTGGGCCGCGAATACCGTACGAAACCTCGATGGCGACATTCCCTTCAGCTTCAGGAAATGCCTGTTGAAATTCGAAAGGTTTGAAAAGCCCACGTCGTAGCAGACTTCCGCCACCTTCACGTCCTGATCCACCAGAAGCATCTGGCAGGCCAGATCGATGCGCAGCTGATTGCGATAGCGCACCAAAGTCGTTCCCGTATGTCGCTTGAAGGCACGGGAAAAGGCACTCTGGCTCTGGCCAACCATGTCGGCCAGATCGATTTCCTCGACCTGTTCGGTCAGGTGCTGGCGCAGATGCGACAAGGCGCGGTTGATGCCGCTATCGCCGATGCCCGTCAGGTCCAGCTCGTAGCTCAGGCTCGCCAGCACCTCGGGCGCCGGCGCATTGACCAGCAGATCGAGAATTTCCCAAAAAATCGCAAGACGCTTCAACCCCTGCGCCTCGATCAAACGCAGTATCAGCGGGCGAACGCGATCGCTGGTCTCATCGTCGAACAGAATGCCGCGGCGGCTGCGGTCCAGAAGGGCGCGAACTACCTCCATCTCGGACATGGAAGCGCAGGCATCCTCGATAAAAGCCTCCGGAAACTGGATGACGAGAGAGCGCGTGGGAACGATCTCGTCCGGCTCGATCTCGCTGATCCAGTTTTGGGGGAGATTTGGGCCAGTCATGATTAGCTGGCCCGGGCCGAAGCGACCGACGAAATCGCCGATGTAGAACGTGCCTGACGTCGCCACGACCAGATGAATTTCATATTCGGGATGGTAATGCCAGCGCACGGTGCGGAACGGATAGCCATGCCGCCAGGCGGCGAAGGATTCGCCCTTGCGGATATGTACCAGTTCCAGATCGGGCTGCATCGATGTTTCCTCCCATCGGTCACGTCCGCCGTATTCGCGGAGCAAAGCCATTCCTCTTTATGGCTCGTCCCAGGCGTTGATGGGGAGCATATGGCCTGCGGCACATTTACTTCCACATCATACCGGGGAAATTACCGATACTTTTTTGACTGTTTTTTGTCAGAAATTGAAGAGTGCCGTGCATCCGCCGACAACTAAGCCAGCGGTTGCGCCCATTTTTTCGCGCAGTTGCACGCCATACGCCCAGAAAATGCGCATCTTAAAGATCGATGTGATGATTTTTTAAAGCTCGACCCGCCGATCACCGGCAGGTCGAGCTTATACTTTTCCGAAGGGTTTTTGACGCCCCTGCATCGGCAGGCGGCTTGCCGGAAGGGATTATTGCGGCATCAGAATTTGCAGCTTCACGTCCGTTTCCCTTGCCTCCACCGCACGGTCAAAACCGGCAATGCTGTCTTCGAAGGGAATGGTCGCGGAGATCAGCGGCTTCAGATCGACCTTGCCGGACGCGATGAGAGCGACCGCACGGTCATACACATTGGCGTAGCGGAAAACCGTCTCTACCCGCAGCTCTTTTGCCTGCAAGCCGACGATATCGACCGGCACCGGATCGACCGGCATACCGACGAGGACGATGGCACCGCCGGGACGTGCGAGTTTCGCCATACCGAGCACGGCGGGTGCAGCGCCAGAGCATTCGAAAACGACATCGCAACCCCAGCCATCCGTCGCATCAGCCACGGCCTGCGCCAGGTCACGTTCGCGGATGTTGACGGTCTCGATGCCGTCATAAGCTGCGATGATATCCAGCTTCGGCTGGGCAAGATCGGCAACGATAACCTTTGCGCAACCGCCGGCTAGCGCCGCCAGCGCAACCATCATGCCGATCGGACCGGCGCCCGTCACGATGGCAACATCGCTGGGCTGAATACGCGCCCTGAGCGCTGCCTGCATCCCGATGGCGAAGGGTTCCACCATGGCGCCTTCGGCAAAGGAAACGTTGTCGGGCAACTTGTATGTAAAGGCGGCGGGATGAATGACTTCCGGTGTCAGGCAACCGTGAACGGGTGGCGTTGCCCAGAAGCTGACCGCCGGATCAACATTGTAAATGCCAAGTTTGGAGGCGCGCGAGGTCGGATCGGGAATGCCCGGCTCCATGCAGACGCGATCACCCGGCTTCAGATGCGCAACCTCGGCACCGGTCTCGATTACCGTGCCGGAAGCTTCATGGCCCAGCACCATCGGCGCATGCACAACGAAATGGCCGATTTTGCCATGGGTATAATAATGGACGTCCGAGCCGCAAATCCCGACGGTATGGGTACGGATGCGCACATCCTTGGGTCCGAGCTTGCCGGGAATGTCGAACTCCCTGAGCGAGAGCTTTCCTTTTTCTTCCAGCACCAGTGCTTTCATCTCATCCTCCGTAGTTTGCGAAAGGCCTTACAGCGAATTCAAACAGCGTGATGCGATGCAATTTCGACAAAAGTAAACAGAAATCAGCCGGATCGGCCGGTTTTTCTTCAAGGAGGAAAAACTGTATCGATGAGCCCGCAATTTCTTATCATCCCTGGCGCGTTAACGAGTCTACGGGGGAGAGAGACAGCACGATTCGCTCAGCGCGCTTCGGGGAATATCGCCGGCTCAAGGTTACCCACTCAGCCGGAACGAGATTGACCCTGATGTATACGCAGAACCGGCGACAAGCGGATCAGCGTGTGATCCTCAGCCCTTCCAGAAAGGTGCGGAAACTGTCGACGGCGCGTTTCGAGGTCGTTTCGGGGTCGTCGGAATTCGCGATCCACTGGGCTGCACTGCTGCTCGCCGCATTGATGAAACGCGCACAGGCCTCCGGATCAATGTCGACGATCGTCCCTTCTTGCTTCAGCGCATCGAGACTTCGCGCAACGGCCGAGATACAACCATTGGCATTTGGCCAACGTGAAGGGTCGCCGAGAACGGCCGGTCCATCACGGAACATGATCCGCTGGATTTCCGGCTCCAGAGCCATGAGAATGTAACCGACATTTTCCTCGACAAAACCCTCCCAACGCGTCGCGGCCCTAGACGAGATGTCACAGAGCCTTTTCGTCATCTCGGCGTCGATCTCACCCACAACCGCCAGCAGCAGGCCTTTCTTGTCGCCAAAATGGTGATAGAGCGCGCCGCGGGTCAGCCCTGCTTCGGCAGTGAAGTCGTCCATCGAAGCTTCGGCATAGCCGATGCTGCCAAATGCCTTGCGGCCAGCGACCAGAAGCTTCGCCCGCGTCTCGGCAATCATTTCACTGCGAGGTTTGCGCATTTTTTCTCCGAATTCTACATACGTCGCGTATACTAGTTGACATACGCGACGTATGCAATTATTTCATTTGCATACGCCACGTATGTTTGTGGTGGGTACTCCCTAAACAAGGTGCATCCCGATGTCTAATCCATATAGAGAAATTTTCCGGGCTCCGGGCGCCAAAGGCTTTTCCGCCGCAGGCTTCTTTGCCCGTCTTCCGATTGCGATGGCACCGATCGGCATCGTCGCCATGCTTTCCCAGACCCATGGTGAATATTGGCTTGCCGGTGCGGTCTCGGCAACCTTCGCGCTGACCAATGCCGCCGTTGCGCCGCAGATTTCCCGATTGGTGGACCGCAAGGGCCAGAGCAGCGTCCTTGTCCCGGCCACCATCATATCGGTCATCGCCTTTGCTATCCTGATTATCGCGACCAACCAGAGATGGCCTGCCTGGACGCTCTTTCTTTCGGCCTTCCTCGCCGCGGCCATGCCGAGTATTCCCGCGATGATGCGCGCCCGCTGGACGGAAATCTTCCGTGACCGGCCTGAGCTGAACACTGCTTTTGCATTTGAATCCGCCGCCGACGAACTTGTCTACATCGCCGGCGCCTCGCTCTCCGTCGGTCTCGCGGTCTCACTCTTTCCGGAAGCAGGTATGATGATCAGCACCGCCTCGCTGGCACTCGGTACCTTTGCCTTTCTGCTGCAACGATCGACCGAACCCAAGGTACGCGCGGTTGAAAGTGGCAGCAGGCAACATTCGGCTATCCGGCTGCGTTCGGTCCAGATCATCACGGTCGCCCTGATCTTCGTAGGCTCGACTTTCGCCACAGCCGAGGTAAGTGCTGTTGCCATCACCAAAGAACTCGGTCAACCGGAAGCTGCCAGCCTCGTCATCGGCGTTTATGCCATCGGTTCGTTTGTCGTCGGCCTGCTTCTGGGCGCGATCAACCCCAAAATGCCGCTGCAACGGCAATTGCTGATCGCCGTCAGCGTCCTTGCGCTCACCGCGCTGCCGCTCCTCTTTGCAAGCACGACAGTTTCCCTGCTTGCCTTCGCCGTATTCCTCAGCGGCGTTGCAATCTCTCCCATCTTCATCACTGCATTTGGCCTGATCGAGCGCCGTGTGCCGGAATCGATGCTGACGGAAGGCGTGACCTGGGTGATGACCGGCATCGGTATCGGCATGGCGCTCGGCGCCTTTATTTCCGGCTGGGTGATCGATAATTTCGGCCCGAGCAACGGCTTCTGGGTATCGATTGCCGCCACCCTGTCGACAGTCACCATTATCAGCCTCGGTCAGCGCAGCCTTTCTGGAGAGACCAACCGCTCTGCGACGACAACCGCAGCGCAGCCAGCCGAGTAAAGCACAGGCGTATGAAGCGCGCGCCGGCGCGCTTCTTGGCATATCCGGCCGACGCAATGCACAATCGGCATGAAAAGCTGCACGCTATGTCGCCAAATAAAACAGTCTGGCATTGCGGTGGCCGATCGATGCCTGCTCGTCGGGCGAGAGCGTTGAAAGAAGCTCACTCGTCATACCGATCCATTCCGGTAGACCCGAGCCGAGATCGACCACCGGCCAGTCGCCGCCCCAGACCATTCTCTCAGGTCCGAACAGGTTGATCACGGTTTCCACATAGGGTGTCACGCTTTCCAGCGTCGCGCATCCCGGTGCACAATAGGCGGTGATGCCGGAGAGTTTGACGAAGAGATTGGGCAGCGTCGCCAAGTCGGCCATACGCCCGCTCCACTCCCGAAAATCGTTTCCGGCAATGTCCGGCGTGCCGCAATGGTCGAGCATGAAGCGCACATCGGGGCAGGCCCCGACAAGTTCGGCGGCAATGGCAAGCTGGCGGGAATGAAAACACAGATCGACCGGCCATCCGGCCTTTCCAATCGTGCGCACGTTTCGTCGGTAATTTTCCTCGCGGCTGAGGTCGTCGGGCATAACGTGGAGAATGCGCCGGAAACCGACCACGTTGAGGTGGCGGCACTCCTCCAGCCAGGCTTCGAAACCATTATCCGTTTCCGGTCGGCAACTGGCGATCTGGCCGAACATCGGCAAGCCACCCTCGCCGATCATGCTGGCGATGAGGCGAGCCTCAGCCTGATAGTCGCCGTCATCCACCCCGCTTTCCATGAAGATCGTACCCACTACGCCACATCCCTCGACAAGCGCTGCGTAATCAGCCTGGGTGAAGCTTCCCGCAAGGCTGGGCTCCCCTCGTGTCCAGGCATAACCGAGCTTGCCTCGCAAGATCAGATGCTGGTGAGTATCGATCAGATCCATGGCATCCTCCTCCCTGTCGTTGCGGTCAATTTTCGAGGGCGAGCGCGTCGAAACCCGCCCAGGCGGCGTCCGGCACGGCCGTTTCGAAAATAGACAGGTTGCGCAAAAGGCTGTCCGGTTTTGCGGTGCCGATCAGGACACTTGCGACATCGGCATTTTGTAGCGGAAAATGCAGGGCAGCGGCCGCAAGTGCAACCCCGTGCCCGGCAGCGTGGACCTCCATGGCGCGCACCCGCTCCATGACATCTGCTGCTGCTTCACTATAGTTGAAAGTCGCACCCGGCCTTGCGCCCGTCGCAAGAATGCCAGAGTTGAAGACACCGCCGATGACGAGCGAGGTGCCGGTTTCCGCACAACGCCCCAGCAGCTTTGCTGCAGCCGACCGGTCGAGCAGCGTGTAACGACCCGCCAGAAGAATGCAGTCGATCTCGTCTATCTCCATGAGGTTCAGACAAGCCGGAACCTCATTCACGCCAAGACCAAACGCGCCGATCCGGCCTGTCGCCTTCAACTCGTGCAGGGCCTCGATGCCGCTTTCGGTGAATATCCTGAAATGATGGCGATAGGCCTCTTCCCCAAGCGTGGTCTCCTCCAGATCGTGGACATAGAGAATATCCACTGAACCGAGACCAAGCCGGGCGAGGCTTTGCTCATACGAGCGCATGATGCCATCATAGCTGTAGTCGTATTCCACCACGAAAGGCAGTGCATCGACAAAACCGTAATCCGGTGTCACGCCCGCTTCAGCCGGTTTCAGGATCCGCCCGACCTTGGTGGACAGCACGAATTCGTCGCGTGGTTTCCCCTGAAGAAAATCCCCGAGGCGGCGTTCGGAAAGGCCCTGCCCGTAATAGGGTGCGGTATCGAAATAGCGGATGCCGGCGTCCCAGGCGGCTTGCAGCGTCTCCATCGCATCTTCGCGGCTTACGCTGCGATAGAGATTACCGATACCGGCCGCGCCGAAGGAAAGTTCGCTCAGCGACAGCGCCGTGCGACCAAGTTTGCGGGTTTTCATGCGGTACCCTCCTCGCGGCGAAGCTGGCGCTCAATGGTGCGGATGACGCCGCGGAGTTCGCCGAGCCCCTTCATGCGGCCAATGTAGGAATATCCGGGATTGGTCTTTTTGGTGATGTCATCACCCAGCAGATGGCCGTGGTCAGGCCGCATTGGAATATTGGTGCGGTGGCCAGCCTTGGCGGCGGCCCGCTCCTCGCGCAACAATGCCTCGATGACTCCAATCATGTCCGTTCCGCCATCCAGATGATCGTCCTCAAAGAAGGAACCATCCGCTTCAACGGTCACGTTCCGAAGATGGGCGAAATTGATGCGAGACGCGAACTCCCGTGCCATCGCCACAAGATCATTGTCGCTACGGGCGCCGTATGAGCCGGTACAAAGGGTGATGCCATTGTTCGGGCTTTCAACGGCCGAGAGGATGGCGCGAATATCTGCAGGTGTCGAGACAACGCGCGGCAGGCCGAACAGGGAGAACGGTGGATCATCAGGGTGGATGCCGAGATGCACGCCCACCTCTTCCGCCACCGGCACGACCTCTCTCAGAAAGGCCAGAAGATTGCCCTGCATGGTCGCGCTGTCGATGCCATCGAACGAAGCAATCAGAGCGGCGATGGATTCGCGCGTCTGCACCAGGGCGCCGCCCGGCAGGCCGGCGATGATGTTACGCTCGAGAAGCGACTGGTCATCTTCGCTCATTTGCGCAAAACGCTTTTCGGCTCGCGCCACGAGCGCAGGATCGTAATTTTCAGCAGCACGAACACGCTTCAGGATGAAGACGTCATAGGCGACGAAATCCGCCATTTCGAAGCGCAGCGCCAATCCGGTATTGCGTGCCTGCCAGCGCAGGTTCGTGCGTGTCCAGTCCACCACCGGCATGAAATTGTAGCAGACGACGGGAACGCCCGCGTGACCGAGACGGGAGAGTGTATCTTTCCAGCGCGCAATCGCCTTCGGCGCATCGGCGTCGCCGCGCTTGATGGACTGTTCCATCGGAATGGATTCGCAGACACTCCATTCCAGGCCGGCCGCCTCGATCATCGCCTTGCGTTTGGCGATCTCTTCGGCCGGCCACGCCGTGCCGTCGGGGATCTGGTGCAGCGCCGTTACAACGCCGCTGGCGCCGGTCTGCCGCACATGCTGCAAGGTGATGGGGTCCGATTCACCGAACCAGCGCCAGGTTTCCTTCATATTCTACTCCTCCGAAAAATGCCGTTCGATGGCGCCGAGCGCGCCGTATTGGACGATGTCGCGATAGGCCGCCCGAAGCGCCGTTACGAATGCCTCATCCGCCTGCCATTCAGGCCCGAAGACGCGACGGAATGTTAAAAACCGCTCGATGACCGCGTCCTGCTCTTCGCCGTTGCCGGTGGGTGCACTCCATTCGGAAAATGCCGGATCGGCCATGACAATTGCCTCTCCCCGCTCGTTCAGCGCTGCGCAGGACCGTATCCACATGGCAACAGCAAAAAGAGCGGCCGTATTCGGCGCGCCTGCGGCACGTAGCTCCGCAAGCGGCGCGAGAATGCGTTGCGGCACTTTCTGTGAAGCGTCAGAGGCGATCTGGGCGGCGCGATGACGAAGGGCGGGGTTGGCGAAACGTTGGCGCAGACCGGCAACATAGTCCGGTCCGCTGACGGCCGGGCTCAATGTCGAACCAACCTCCCGCCAGTAACGGTCGACGTAACCGCGTACACGCGCATCGGCATAGATATCGGCGATCGTCTCAAGCCCGCTGCATTGGCCGATTGCGGCCATAGCGGTGTGACCGCCGTTCAGCATCCTGAGCTTCATATGCTCATATGGCTCGACCTCATCAACGATTTCGGCACCTGACAGCTCGATGCCGGGGCGACCGTGCGGAAAGCGATCCTCGATTACCCAGCGAAAGTAGGGTTCCGCAATTACCGGCCAGGAATCCTCGCAGCCGAGACGCGCCGTCACGCGCTCGCGGTCGGCTGCGGTGGTGGCGGGCACGATGCGGTCCACCATGACGCAGGGGCAGGAGAGATTTTCCGCGATGAAGGCAGCGAGATCATTATCGGTGAGACCAGCCATCTCCACCAGAAGACGGTGCAGGATGCGACCGTTGGACGGAAGATTGTCGCAGGAGAGCAAAGTCAGCGGCACAGCCCAGGCGGCCCGCCGGCGTCTTGTCGCTTCCAGCAGAAAACCGAGCGCGGAGCGCGGCTTTTGCGGATGCGCCAGATCATGAACGACATCGGGATGGTCACGAAGAAGCATGCCCGCCGACAAATCGGCGAGGTAACCCTTTTCCGTGACCGTCAAAGTGACGATTCTGACCCGCGGATCAGTCATGGCTTGCAGCAGCCGCTCCGGATCTTCAGGAGCGACGATGGTCTCGAGGATTGAACCGACAATCCGCAGCGTTTCGTTTTCACCGTCACGCAGGCAGAATGTATAGAGATTGTCCTGCGGCGCGATGGCATCGCGAGTATCGGGGCTGCGCAGCGAGGCAGCGACAATGCCCCAGCCGGTTTCGCCACGCGCCAGGCAATCATCGATGAAGACGGCCTGATGGGCGCGGTGAAAAGCGCCAACGCCAAGATGCACGATGCCCGGTGTCACCGCTTTGCGATCATAGGCGGGCAAAAGGACGTCGTTTGGCAGATGCGGCAACGCAAGGGACGAGAGGCGTTCTGTCATGCTCATTTATCTCCGTATCTCAGCCGAATTGCAGGCCGCCATTCATGTCAACGACAGTGCCGGTCATGAAGCCGGACAGCGGCGAGGCGAGGAAACCTACGGTATGGGCCACCTCTTCCGGCTGGCAGAACCGCCCGACCGGAATGGCTGCAAGCTGGCGCTGGCGGTCTTCCTCTGACAGTTGCTCCATGATCATCGGCGAAACCACATAGGCCGGCGCGACTGCATTGGCGGTGACGCCGAAAGGGGCAAGTTCGCGAGCGGACGAGTAAGTGAGGCCCACCAGCGCCGATTTCGAGACCGAATAGGCCGTGCCCGCCGTCAGGCCACCGGACTTCCAGGCATAGGACGAGATGTTGATCAGCCGCCCCCAGCGGTTTTCCTTCATGGCGGGAACGACGGCCTGCGTCAGCAGCAGGGCAGCATCGAGATTGACGGCCATCAGCCTGTGCCAGTCATCAAGCGTGGTCGCTCCCAGCTTGTGCGGCGACAGCACACCGGCATTGTTGACGAGAATGTCTATGACCTCGAAACGGTTGGCGACATCTTTCATGACGGCCCGCAGCGCCGTCGCATCGCCGAGATCGACGGCGACGGGATCACAAGCACCGCCAAACCCCTCCGCAAGCGCCGCAACAGCTTCGATGTCGCGATCGAAGGCGATTACCCTCGACCCTTGCGCGACCAGCGCCGCAACCACGGCACGGCCGATGCCGCCACAAGCGCCTGTCACGAGCGCCGTCTTGTGTTTCAGTTCCATTCTGTCTCCTCCACGTCCACTATCAAATGGACAAATGCTTCCGCTCTTCTTCAGGCAACTGTTCGTAGATCACGAAAACCATATCCAGATGCGTCACCAGCGCCTTTTCCGCACCTTCGGCATCGCCACGGTCGAGAGCATCCACGACTGCCAGATGCTCTTCGATGACGGCGGGCAATCGTTCCGGCTTTGCCCAATAACGATGGAACCGCGACAGGGTCACCTTGGCGGCAAGGATCGCCTGCCAGACGCCTTCGCGACCGGAAAACGTGCCGAGCAGGCGATGAAACGCCTCGTCGGCATGGAAGAAGCCGGATGCGTCGTTGGCGGCAATCACTCTTTCCTGCTCGGCGATGACGTCGCGCATCGTACGGCTCATTTCTTTCGTCCACTTCGGCGCGACTTCGCGCAGCAAAGCCACTTCGAGTGAACGGCGGATAAAATGGCTGTCCTGAATTTCGCCAAGCCTGATCGGCGCAACAAAGCTGCCGAGTTGCGGATAGACGTCCACAAGACCCTCTTCCGACAGGCGCTGGATCGCGGCACGCACCGGGGTGCGCGACACCGAAAACTGACGGCAGATCGAGTTTTCACTGATCGGCGCACCGGGCGCTAGGCGGACCTCGACGATCGCCTGACGCAACGCCGCATGAACCTGATCGGCAACCGAGCCATAACGATTGACCACAAGCTCCACGCTTTCGATTCCGGAGCCGGGGGCCTCTTGATGAGAGCCGCGCCCAGTGAAACCGGCAGTGGTGTTTTTCGTCATGAACGCTCCCCTTCAAAAGGCAGTCGTGAAAATCTCGTTGCTACTTGGATACAAGTATACTAGTGTCCATGGTGCTTACGCAAGTCGGCTGTTGGGAGAAAGAGCGATTAAGGGAGGTTCCAGTCGCTTTTTTTAAGGAGCAGGCCGTTTCATGGAGGAGAAAAACATGACGTATTTCATGCGCAGCCTCGTCGCTGCCGCAATCATCGGCGCGGGAGCGTGCGGTGTCGCGCAGGCGGCGGACGCCAGCAAGATCGCCCTCGTTCCGGGCGGTCCGCACCCTTATTTCGCCGCCTGGGAACAGGCCGGCAAGGACGCGGCCAAGGACTTCGGCCTGGCTGGCGCCGACTATAAGGTGCCGCAAAAGTGGGAACTGGCACAGCAGAACCAGCTTCTCGAAAGCCTTCTGAGCCAGGGTTATAACGGCTTCCTGATTTTCCCCGGCGATCCCGTCGGCGCGGTCTCGACAGCAGAGGAACTGACCGGCAACGGCGCGAATGTGATTGCTGGCGCCGGATGCTTCAAGGACCCCTCGCCCGCCGCCTTCTGCCTTGGTACCGACACCGGTAATTCCGCTTATCTCGGCACCAAGGAGCTGATCAAGGCGATGGGAACGGGCAAAAAACGCATCGCCCATTTCACCGGCTTCCTTGTGGACCCCAACACCCAGCTTCGTATCGATGCCGTGAAAAAGGCAGCTGACGAAGCCGGCGCCGAGGTCGTTCACGTCATCGCCGATATCGACGCACCGGAACCGGCGGAAGAAAAGATCAGCGCCTACCTGGCCGCCCACGCTTCCGAAGTGGACGGCATCGTGACCACAGCCTGGGTTCCTGCGGTCGTTGCCTCCAACGCACTGCGCAAGATCGGCGACAAGCGCATCCACATGGTCGGCATCGACCACGACGAAGTCGTGCTGAAAGCGATCAAGGACGGTTTCGTCGACGGCACGATGCTTCAGAACCCCTATGGCCAGGGTTATATCGGCGCGTTTGCACTGAGCAAACTTCAGTCCGGCTGCAAGGTGAAGGAAGATGCGCCGTTCAAATCCAATGCGCTGACGACCAAGTTCATCGATTCCGGCACCGCCTATGTCGATGCCGCCAAGGTGGACAACTACATCGATGCCATGCGCGCCGAGACCAAAAAGCTGCTCACCAACTTCGATACGACCTATCTGAGCTGCAACTAATCATGCCTTGAGCGATTGCCGGGCGGCAAACGACCGCGCCCGGCAATCTGCCCTGCCAGAAAATATTCTTTCAGGCGGCAGCGCAATGACCAGGCGACACGCGCAGGCGCTTCGGGCGAACCAATACCGGGACAGTTTCATGACCGTGAACGATACTTTGCTCACAAAGGGTTCGCAGGAGGGCGACAGACGAATGGGGTCCAGCCTTTCGCAAGGCCGCTTTTTTCTGACCAATGAATTCGGCCTCATTCTGCTGATCGTCGTCTTCGCCGTCATTTTCGGCGTCGCGGCCAGCGGCTTCCTTTCGCCTTTCAATCTGTTCACGCTTGGTCGCAGTGCCGCGATCAACATCATGATCGGCCTGTCGATGATGGCGGTGATCGTGACCGGCGGCCTTAATCTTGCCGTTGGAGCGATCGGCGTCTCGGCGGCCATGGCCTGTGGTTATCTGATCGAGGTGCTTGGCGTGCCGTGGCCGCTCGCCCTCATTGGCGGTCTCGCCACCGGCGCGGCGCTCGGTTTCGTCAATGGCTGGACCGTCATCCGCACGGGGCTGCACAGCTTCATCATCACGCTTGCCACCATGAGCATCTTCTTCGGCGTGATGATCTTCCTGACGCGCGCCGAGGCCTACCGTGGCCTACCGCCGATCTTCGCAGCCTTCGGAAAACTGAAGCTCGCGACCTATTTCTCGCCGCTGCTTCTCGTCACGCTCGCAACGGCGCTTGCCCTGTCCTTTCTCTACAGACGCACCGTTCTTGGCCGCGAAATGCTGGCGGCAGGCGCACGCCCGGAAGCGGCGGAACTTTCCGGCATTCGGGTCGACCGTATCTTCATTGCCTGTCACGTACTGTCGGGCCTGCTTGCGGCACTGGCTGCCCTGATGCTGGTGACGCGCACGGGCGCCGCCATTCCTTCCATGGCAGGCCAGCTTGGGCAGGACTGGCTTCTGCCAGCTTTTCTCGGCCCTGTTCTCGGTGGCACACTTTTGCAGGGCGGCAAAGTTTCGGTGCTCGGCACCTGTCTTGGCGCACTTTTGGTCACCATGCTCACCAGCGGCCTGCTGCTGCTTCAGCTCGGTGAATTCTGGGTCCAGACATTTCTCGGCCTGCTGCTGTTGCTAGCGGTTTTGATGGACAAGGCGCGGCGAAGCTATCTCGCCCGACGCAACCTGGCTTGAGGACTGGACGATGAAGACCGACAACACCCTTCTAGGCCTTGCCAGAACCGACTGGTTCGGCCCCCTATTGGTCACGGTGCTGGCAATCGCGCTTATCCGCGGCTTCAGCCCCAACTTCCTCTCTTCCTTCAACATCCAGATTCTCCTTCTTGCAATCGCGGTCAACGCGCTCATCGCCTTTTCCCAGATGATCATCATTGCCATTGGCCAGATGAACCTGTCCGTGGGCGCAATCGGCGGACTGGCCGCAATCTCCTTTGCGGGACTGATGCAGGTCTGGGGGCTTCCGGCACCGGTGGCCGCCATTGCTGCGGTGCTGATCGGTGTTGTCTGCGGCATGCTCAACGGTCTGCTGATCGCCATCACCGGCATTTCCGCCTTCGTCATCACACTGGCGACGCTGTCGATCTACAAGGGTATCAACCTTGGCATCACCCGGGCGGAGCCGTTCTACGGCGTGCCGGAACAGGTGAAAGCCTTCGGCTCGGCACTGCTCGTCGGCCCGGTTCCGTGGCTCGCAGCACCCACCATCATCATCGCATTCGCGCTGTGGTTCATGCTGCGCCGCCAGCCGATAGGCCGCTTCATCCTTGCCATTGGCGGCAACAGCCATGCGGCAGAGCTTTCCGGCATTTCGATCCGCACGACAATGATCGTGGCGCACGGCATTTCCGGCCTTCTGGCGTCCGTCGCCGGCATTCTGCTCGTATCCCGCCTGCAGATCGGCCAGCCTTCCATTGGCGATGACTGGCTCATCCTGTCCTTTGCCGCACCCGTTATCGGCGGTGCCGTACTGGCTGGCGGGCATGTCAGCGTGGGGGCGACCCTGCTCGGCGTCGTCATCGTCGCCATCATCACGCAGGCACTCGTGCTGTTCTCCATCGATCCATTCCTCGTGCAGGTGGTGCTCGGCGCAATGATCCTCGCCGCCGTTGGCATCAACCGCCTGCGCGAAACGCATCTCGGCAAAAAGACAGGAAAGGCCTGACATCATGGACAAGCAACCTGTTTTTCAGGCGCGCAACATCGAAAAAGTGTTTCCCGGCGTTCGGGCGCTCAAGGGCGTCAATCTTTCGCTGGAGCCGGGATCGATCCACGCGTTGCTGGGTGAGAACGGCGCCGGCAAATCGACGTTGATCAAGGTCATTACCGGCGTCCACCATCAGAGCAGCGGCCAGATCCTTGTCGACGGGCAGGAAGTGCGCTTTGGCAACCCGCGCGAAGCCATTGCCCGCGGCATCGGTGTTGTCCATCAGGAACGCAACCTCATCCCGCGCTTCTCGATTGCCGAGAATATCCACATGGAAAAGCTTGGGGCGCACTATCTCAAACCCATCGACTACGCCGCGCTGAACCGCGATGCACGCCGCTGGCTGCAGGCTCTCAATCTGGAAGTCGATCCGGCGATGCCGGTATCCGAGCTTTCCGTCGCGCAAATGCAGCTCGTGGAAATTGCCAAGGCGCTTTCCCTGCAAAGCCGGGTTCTTTTGCTCGACGAACCCACGACATCGCTGACCCCGAGCGAAACGGACAACCTCTTCCGCATTCTGCGCCGCCTGCGCGATGATGGAGCAAGCCTTGTCTTCGTCAGCCACAAGCTGGAAGAGGTTCTGGATATCTGCGACCGGGTAACGGTTCTGCGAGATGGCGAAAACGCCTGCGAAAGCCGGTCTATGGAAGGTCTCGGACGCCAGGACCTGGTGCGCCTGATGATTGGCCGTGCCGAAGGCGGCGGTGGCTGGCGCAAACGCGCGGTCGAGCACAATCCGCTGGTGCTTGAACTCAAAGGTGTCTCTACCGCAATCGGCCATCGCGATGTCAGTCTTTCCGTGCGCAAGGGTGAAATCGTCGGCCTTTACGGGCTGGTGGGCGCGGGGCGCACCGAATTGGCAAAATCGATCATGGGTAAATTCGCCGTCACGGAAGGCGAAGTCCGGATCGAAGATCGCCCGGCCCGCATCCGCTCCGTTGCCGAAGCCATCCACGAATACGGCGTCGGTTATGTCAGCGAGGACCGCAAGGGTGACGGCCTCATTCTCCAGCATTCCGTTCTTGCCAATGCGGGCGTTCCCATCTGGCGCAAGCTCTCAAACGCATTCGGCGTGCTTTCCGACAGCCGCATCCGTGCGGCGGTCACCCCTTTCCTGCAGAAACTTGAGGTGAAGACGCCGAGCCTGAGCCAGACCGTGGGTAATCTTTCCGGCGGCAACCAGCAGAAGATCAGCGTCGCCAAGTGGCTTGCCGCCGACGTGAAGCTGCTGATTGTAGACGAACCTTCTGTTGGCATCGACATCAAGACCAAGGCCTATCTGCACGATCTGCTGCGCGAGCTTGCAGACAGCGGCACCGCCATTCTCGTCATTACCAGTGACATGCCGGAGATGGTGGCACTGGCCGACCGCATTGTTGTCATGGACCGCTATCGGGTTAAAGGCGTGGTCGAAAACAATGGCGTCTATGCCGATATGAGCGAGGGTATCATGGGCTTGATCCATGATGCGGAGCGCGAAACGGCCCTTTCACGTCAGGCATGACGCACTGCCCTGCCGAAGTGTCACCGCAAAAACCGCACGCTGTTCCGGTAGGGCGTCAGGTACCATCGGACGGCTGCTCGAAATCTCTCCCGGCACGACGCCTTCTGCTGGGCGGGACGGCGTATTTCTGGGTGTAGCAACGGGTGAAATGGGCAGCGGTCGAGAACCCCGTCAGCAAGGCCACGTCAACGATCGAAAGCGAGGTCTGCTGCAGCAGCTCATCCGCCTTTGCCAGCCGAAGACCACGGTAAAAAGACATCATGGACTGGTCGAAATGGCTGGAAAACAGGCGGTGGAGCTGGCGAATACTGCTGCCGCACAATTGGCCCAGCTGCTCCGGCGACAGGGGATCCGCAACATGGGTCGCCATGAGTTCAATGGCAGCTTCGAGTACCGGGTGGTGGACGTTGAAACGTTGGCCGGCGCGGCCCAACTGAGGCTCATCGGCCGTTCTCAAACGCGGATGTATGAACCATTCGCTGACATCGCGCGCGAAGGCAGAACCATGGTCTTTCGCAATAAAAGCCCCCATCATGTCAATGGCGGCAACGCCGCCCGCGCAAGTGTAGCGATCGCGATCGATGACGTAGAGCGCACGCTCGATCAGGAGATCGCTGGCATATTCACTAAGCGGATCGATGTGGGTCCAGTGAACGGTAAAACGTCTGCCCGTCATCAGACCGGATTTGGCAAGGATCGCCGCGCCGCCGGAAATGCCTCCGAGCTTGACACCCCGCTGGTTGAGCGTGCGCAGGTTGCGCACAAGTGCCGGATCTTCATAGAGCATGGGATTTCCGCCCGCGACGATGAAGACCAGATCCAGCTTCTCAGACAAAGCCCGCGAAACGGGCGCGGTATCGAAACCTCCGCCTGACGTGGATGCGCCAAACCCGCCATTCGCCGAGTAAAACCGGCAATGGTAGAGCGTTTTGCCGGCAAGGTGATTGGCCGCGCGCAGCGGCTCAACCGCCGCAGCCAACGACATCAGCGCATAACCCTCAATGAGTATGAACCCGATCGACATTGACCCTTCGGCGTGCATGACCTGCTCCAAGACAATCCCTAGGGCAAGCTTAGCCGACTTGGCCAAAATGGACAATAATGCGTCCGTCACGGATATAAAAATCGTGCGGTATCGCGCTATAAACTTGGACAACCGCCCTGTTTTCGAGGAACACAGATTTGCGCTATTCGGCTCTCCAGGTTTTCAAACAGGCCCTGACCGGCCACAAGGGCTGGCGCCCACTGTGGCGGAACCCCGATCCGCAACCTCATTACGATTTCATCATTGTTGGCGGTGGCGGTCATGGACTTGCAACGGCCTATTATCTAGCCAAGACCTTCTCCAAGTCGCGGATCGCCGTTCTGGAAAAAGGCTGGCTGGGATCAGGAAACATCGGGCGCAACACCACGATCATCCGCTCAAACTATCTGCTGCCCGGAAACGAGCCATTCTATGAGTTTTCGATGAAACTCTGGGAAGGGCTTGAACAGGAATTCAATTTCAATGCGATGGTAAGCCAGCGCGGCATTGTGAACCTGTTCCACACCGACGCGCAGCGCGATGCCTACCGCCGTCGCGGCAACGCCATGCTGCTGGCCGGTGCGGACGCGCAACTGCTAGCGCAAGACGATCTCCGCGCAATGATCCCGTTTCTCAATTTCGACAATGCACGCTTTCCAATCAAGGGCGGCCTTTACCAGCGCCGCGCTGGAACTGCCCGCCACGATGGCGTTGCCTGGGGTTACGCGCGCGGCGCCGATCTGGCAGGGGTCGATCTTATCCAGAACTGCGAAGTCCAGGGATTTCGCATCGAGGATGGAACGATCAAGGGCGTGGAAACCAGCCGTGGCTACATCGGTGCCGGAAAGGTCGGCGTCGCCGTGGCGGGATCGACCGGCCGTGTTATGGCCATGGCGGGCATGCGTCTGCCGATTGAAAGCCATGTGCTGCAAGCCTTCGTTTCGGAAGGGCTGAAGCCGACCATACCGGGCGTCATAACCTTCGGAGCAGGCCATTTCTACGTCAGCCAGTCCGACAAGGGTGGCCTGGTCTTCGGTGGCGATATCGACGGCTATAACTCCTATGCCCAGCGCGGCAATCTGCCCGTGATCGAAGATGTCGCCGAGGGCGGCATGGCGCTGATGCCGATGATCGGCAGGGCGCGCCTGCTGCGCATCTGGGGCGGCATCATGGACATGTCGATGGACGGTTCACCGATTATCGACCACACGCCGGTGAAGGGCCTCTATCTCAATGCCGGCTGGTGTTACGGCGGCTTCAAGGCGACGCCGGCAAGCGGCTATGCATTCGCGCATCTGCTGGCCACCGATACCCCGCATGATACGGCAAAGGCCTACCGCCTCGACCGGTTCGAAAAGGGCTATGTCATCGACGAAAAGGGCGCCGGCGCCCAACCGAACCTTCACTGAGGCTTGAACAATGCTGATCCCTCACCCACTGCTCGGGCCGCGCGACGCTCAGGAATTCACCTATTTCGGCGATGCCGCCCTGTTGCGTCGCCCGGACGGAATGGCCGAGAGCGCTGCGAAAGACTTCAACGATTATGTCTATCTGCGTGACAATCCCGCCGGCCTGCATCGGGAACTGTGGTTTCACGAACAGGGTGATCGCAGCTGGCTCGTGGTCACGCGAAACACCGTCACCCATGAAATCTTCGGAGCGGAACTCGCAAACGAGGTAGCGCTCCGTCAGAAGGCAGATGAAGCATGAGACTGAAGGACGGCTTGATCGACCGCAGCAAGGTGCTGCATTTCACCTTCGATGGAAAGAATTATCAGGGGCATCCCGGCGACACGCTCGCCTCGGCACTTCTGGCAAACGATGTCCGCCTGATGGGGCGCAGCTTCAAATATCATCGCCCCAGAGGCGTGATCTCTGCCGGCTCAGAAGAGCCGAATGCGCTGGTCGAATTGCGCACGGGATCGCGGCTGGAGCCGAATACCCGCGCCACGACGGTCGAACTGTTCGACGGGCTGGAGGCGAAAAGCCAGAACCGCTGGCCGTCCCTGTCTTTCGATGCACTTGCGATCAATGATCTGTTTGCCGATTTCCTGACCGCAGGCTTTTACTACAAAACGTTCATGTGGCCGAAGGCGTTCTGGGAAAAGCTCTATGAGCCCGCCATTCGCAAGGCTGCGGGACTTGGAAGCCTGTCGATGAAACCGGACCCCGACAGTTACGACAAGGGGTTCCTTCACTGCGATCTGCTGGTCATCGGCGCCGGAGCGGCCGGTCTGGCTGCTGCCCTGACCGCGGCGCGTGCCGGTGCCAAGGTTATTCTGGCGGACGAGGACAATCGCCTCGGAGGTCGCCTGCTTGCGGAGAGCCACCTGCTCGACGGCGCCCCTGCAACCGACTGGATCGGAACGCTTGAGGCGGAGTTTTCAACCCTGCCGAACCTGCGCGTCATGCGCCGCACCACGGTTTTCGGCTCATTCGACCATGGCATATTCGGTGCGGTCGAGCGGGTTTCCGACCATCTTTCCGCACCAAAGGGCGTACGCCAGTCCCTCTGGCGCATCACTGCAAAGCGCACGGTGCTTGCCGCCGGGGCGACAGAGAGGCATATCCCCTTTAAAAATAACGACCGGCCGGGGATCATGCTTGCCGGTTCGCTGCGTGCCTATGCCAATCGCTGGGCAGTCAGTCCGGCAGGCAGGGTCGCAATCTTCACCAATAACGATGACGGCCATCGGACCGCTGTCGACCTGGCTGCGAAAGGTGTCGAGATCGCCGCTGTCATCGATCCGCGCCCGGATGCGCGGGCGCTTGCGGAATACCGCCTGATTGCGGGGGCGACAGTTACCGGCAGCAAAGGCAGGCTGGGGTTGGTTTCCATCGATGTCCGCAAGGATGGCTATGACGAAACCATCGATTGCGGTGCGCTTGGTATCTCCGGGGGCTGGAACCCCAATGTTCATCTTACATCGCACCAGCGCGGTCGCCCGGTATGGGATGACGGGCTACAGGCATTCCTGCCCGGCGACGTACCCTCGCATATGCTCGTTGCAGGGGCGGCGGCAGGCAAAGGCAGCACGGGGGCGGCGCTGATCTCCGGTGCATCCGCTGCCATAACGGCTCTGGAGCAAATGGGGATTGCCGCATCCAGGCCAGCCCTGCCGGAGGCCGAGGATACGCAAATCGGCATCAAGCCCCTGTGGCATGTGCCGGGGAAAGGGCGCGCCTGGGTCGATTTCCAGAACGACGTCACGGTCAAGGACATCAAGCTCGCCCATCAGGAAAACATGCGGCCCATCGAGCATCTCAAGCGCTGGACCACGCTTGGTATGGCAACTGACCAGGGCAAGACATCGAATGCCACCGCTTTGGCAATCATGTCCGAACTGACGGGCAAATCGATACCGGATACGGGTACGACGATTTTTCGCCCTCCCTATACGCCGGTTTCGATGGCGGTACTCGGCGGCGGCGACACCGGCGCACATTTCCGTCCGCGCCGCCTGACACCCAGCCATGCCTGGGCTGAAGCACATGGCGCCGTTTTCGTCGAAGTCGGTCAATGGATGCGTGCCCAATATTTCCCTCAAGCCGGGGAGACCCATTGGCGGCAATCCGTCGACCGCGAGGTTCTGGCCACCCGAAAGGGCGTCGGCATCTGCGATGTGACGACGCTTGGCAAGGTGGATGTTCAGGGCGCCGATGCGGCTGAATTTCTCGACCGTCTCTACTGCAATGCAATGAAGAGCCTCAAGGTCGGCATGGTCCGTTACGGCCTGATGCTGCGGGAAGACGGCCACGCCTATGATGACGGCACCTGTGCCCGTCTGCGTGAGGATCATTATATCGTCACCACGACCACGGCCCAGGCCGGCCCGGTCTATCGTCACATGGAGTTCGCCCGCCAATGCCTGTGGCCGGAATTGGATGTGCAATTGATCTCGGCAACGGATGCCTGGGCACAGCTCGCAGTCGCCGGTCCGAACGCCCGCCGCCTTATCGAACGCATTGTCGATGGTTTCAACCTTTCCAACGCAGCCTTTCCCTTCATGGCCTGCGCCGAACTGACGGTTTGCGGGGGATTGCGAGCACGGCTGTTCCGGATCTCGTTTTCAGGGGAACTTGCTTACGAGATTGCAGTCCCCGCCCGCTACGGTAATGCCCTGATGTCCCGGCTGATGGAAATCGGTGCGGATCTTGGAGCCACCGCCTACGGGACGGAAGCGCTTGGTGTCATGCGTATCGAAAAAGGCCATGCTGCCGGAAACGAGCTGAACGGCCAGACGACGGCGCAGATGCTGGGCATGGGCAGGATGGTTTCGGCCAAGAAAGACGCGATTGGTACCGTCATGACTCGCCGCGAAGGGCTTGTCGGCGAAAGCCGGGTGCTCGTCGGCCTGCAGCCGCTTGCGGCAACGGACGCTGTGGTGTCAGGTTCACATCTGTTTACCCGCGGCGCCAGCCAGAATACCGAGACCGATCAAGGCTGGATCACATCCGCCTGCTATTCGCCCAACCTCGGTTTCAGCATCGGTCTTGGTTTCCTTGCCGATGGTGCAAACCGTATCGGAGAGATCATCGTCGCGGCCAACCCCTTGCAGGGACAGTCGGTCGAATTGCGTGTGGTCTCGCCCCATTTCATCGACCCTGAGGGAGAGAGACTCCGTGCCTGATTTGAAGCCGACAACCGCACTCGGCGCGCAGACTTCGCGGCGCGCCCGCCATGGCACGCTGCGACTTGAGGAAAATTCGGGGCTTGCCCTCGCATCGCTCAGCCTGCGCCGCAACGTCAAAGAACCGGTGCCCTTTGACCTCACCTTGCAGGGTCCCGGAAAATGGGTCCAGCAAGGCCCGGTTTCAGCTTTTTGGACGGGGCCGGGCCAATGGCTGATTGAGGCCGCAGACCGGGCCGAAACGGATTTCGCCGCAGAACTCGCGAGCCTTTGCCCTTCCTGTTCCGTGACGGAGCAGACCGATGGCTTCGTCGCCTTCGAAATCGAGAGCGACGCAGGCGAGGCGCCGATTGTCGCGCTCATGCAGAAGCTGGTGAACCTCGATCCCTCGGTATTCGGGCAAGGGACCGCCACGCGCACAGGCATGGAACATATGAGCGTTTTCGTCATCCGACGCGCGCCGGACCGCCTTGCCATCCTCGGCATGCGATCCGCTGCGGAAACACTGTGGCATGTGATCGAGACTGCGATCCGTCGTCAGGCGGAACTTCTTGGCGCTGCCGCATAAAGCGGGACTGCAAAGCCACCAGACCGTTTTTTGCCAATCGTCGACCTGTACGGGCGAACTGTGTCGTGTTGACATGGGCACATCGGGATCATCTCGAACGGTTACCGTTCTGAGCCATCAGTGAATAATCGCTCTGACGACGGCGCAAATCATATTGTCGCAAAAATCGACTAGATGGGCTATCGCCGCCTGTGAAAACGGCCGGACTAGTGCAGCGGAAATATGAGGTTATCGTAGTGACAAGCGACAATGTTCAATATTTTTCGGCAACACTCTATTTTGACGATTTGCCCACCCTGTCGGCTGAGGCGCTGATCGAAGTCTGGGGCCTTGAAGGGTACGAATGTGAGCAACTGGAGAGCGAAGGCGTCTTTGACGGCTTTCGCGGCGGAACCCGCGTCTTCGTTGGCATTCCCGAGGCGGTGGGAACGCTGGCAATTCCTGCTCACTATCCTGCGGTAGCGCGGGTCGAAGTCGACTGGACGAACACGTTCTGCATCAATGCAAAAGCTGCGCATGATGACCTGTGCCGTGCGACCCATCAGGCGAAATTCAAACTGATGATCGTGGCGGATGACGACGACCCCACAGTGGCACATAACGAGATCGCCATGACCCTGCTCGGCATCCACCAGCTTGCACCGATGCGCGCCGTTGTGTTGCATTATCTCGACCTCATCGTCGGCCGCACCGATCTCGACGACTGTCTGAGCTACGCCAACAGTCACCTGGATCAGCCGCAACAGACAGCAACAATGCTTGCCTATGGCGCCTTCGTGATCCGGGAGAACGGCGCGACCAGAGCCTGGACTACGGGTCTCGAGCATTTCGGCCAAACGAATTTGCTCTTCGACACGTCGTCGGATAACCCGACGGAGGCTCTTCTTGCCGTATTTGGGCTTGGACATCTCGCCGTCCACGGAAAGTGCTTCAAGGCGGGCGAAGCCGTAACCTCATTCGACCTTCTTGCCCGGTTTGAATCCGCCGAAGTGGGCGGGCAGCCCATGCTGCGGATTGTCAAACACGAAGCCGGCCAAACTGTATTGAATCGGCCGGGCTAGCAACAACAGAGCATTTTCATCCCCACTATGGAAATGCCGTCTTTCGCCACGCTTTCTTTGCGGTCGGATGACGAGTTTTGTTCTGGCGAGCTGGGGAAAACGCTTCGCGTATATCGACAGGGCGTGAATTATGGTGCTCCAAGGAATGGCAAAGCCTGACGCAATCTCTTCAAACGGACGACAGGCAAATTCCAAGGGACGCCAATGTTTGCATTCACACCTTTCCTTCGCGGCACCGTCGTAATGTCCGTAGCCATTACTGCGCTTCATGCCGGTAGCGCTTTGGCTGCCGAAATCGATCCCGCATTCTATGATGCGGCCCTGTGCAATCCGCCCTATTCGATGACATCGGCGACCGAAATTTATGATGCCGCCGAAAAACTTGCAAAGGCCGACACATCGTCTTTGGGTGCGGCTATCTATAAGCTTCCGAACCAGATCGGCCGCGATGGGTTTGAGAGTGACGAAGTCTTCTTCGCCAATGGTGCAGTCGGTGTTTTGATCAAGGGCCAGCGTGCCGATGCTCTGGCCGCGAAATATGATTTGAAACCGGAAACCTCAGACCTGATGGGTACATCGAGCAAGGGCTATGCCCGGCAGCTTCCGCAGGACCAGCAGCCGCCTGAAGGTCTGGCTGGACCGGGAAAAGTCTCCATTGTGGCGCGCGAAGGTGCGGCACTTGGCGACAAGACCCTGTTGGCGTGCGAATTCGCAGCGGACTGAATGGTGGCGAAGCACTGCCAATACTAACGCCTTGACTAACAAATGTAATTGCCGCCCGCATACCGCTTTCACAGCTCTTCTGCTGGCGGGCGGCTACATATTCATATCGAGGTTTGTTTCATACGCCAGCCTGATCGCCCAGGCCGGCGCCGCTTGGAACAATCTCAGGATTTCGCCTGAGCGCCCTCATGGAAATGGATAGGGGCGTGGTGCAGATAGTGCGCAACCTTTCGCTTGGCGGCGATATCGGTCCAGACGAACCGGACATTGTCCTCCGTCAACCCGGTCGCCGTGGCGATCTCGGTTGCAGGCATGCCGTGTTCCAATCCGTAGAGGCAGATATCCATCTTGTCGTAAGGAAGCGCGAAATAGAACTCTTCCTGCGTCTGCGGCATGGAATAGGTATCCGTTGTCGGCGGGCGGGAGCGGATTTCCTGCGGGACGCCGAGATGGGCCGCGAGTTGATAGACCTGTGATTTGTAAAGATGGGCGATCGGCTTGATGTCGGCAGCGCCGTCGCCGTTCTTGACAAAGAAGCCCTGGTCGTACTCCAGGCGGTTCGGGGTTCCGAGCACCGCAAAGTTCAGGCGGTCGGCGTGATAATATTCGAACTGCTTGCGCGTGCGCTGCTTCATATTCGTCGCCGCAACGATGCCGAGATAGGCTTTTGCGGAGAGGCGAACCTTGCGCGTTTCGCCCGATGGCGAACGGACGACCAGCGAGGAAATATTATAGGCGCCGGTGCTCATGGCGTTGTCGAAAACGATCTTGGAGGCCCAGCCCGGCCCGTATTCAGGCACAACCTCGCGGATGAAGCCATCGCGCCTTTCATAACAACCCATGGCGGCAAGCGAAGGGCCGATATCTTCCAGCACGCAGTCCATACCCAGCTTCGTCGCCAAAGCCTGCCCCAAGCGCAGGCTTTCCGGGTCGGAATCGTTTTCCGGCATGAACAGGCCAATAACATTTGCTGCCCCGAGCGCGTGAACGGCAAGTGCGGCGCAGACGCTGGAATCGATACCGCCGGAAATACCGAGCACCAGCCCGCGCTTGCGCAGGTTGAAACGAAGCGACTGGCGGATTTTTTCGGCGATACGCTCTACCTCCGCCGCCGCATCAAGTTCAAGCGGCGAGAAAGGCAGGCTCTTTGCATTGTTCGTCATCGATTGTTCTCCGTATCTTGAGCAGCGAGGCGGCGACTGACCTTGCCGGTATCCGTCGTCGGCAGGAAATCGCGAAATTCAACCAGTGTTGGCACCATGTGGGTTTCGAGGTGCAGAGCGCAGTAGCGCATGACGTCTTTTGCGGTGATCGCCTCGTCGGATGCGATCACGATCGCCTTCACCGCCTGACCGAAAACCTCATGCGCAACGCCGACGACCAATGCGTCCGAAACGCCCGGCATGGCTTGCAGAACGGCTTCGACAGCCTGCGGCGCAACCTTTTCGCCACGCGACTTGATGATATCGTCCTTGCGGGCAACGAAGGTGAGATAACCCTCGGCATCGCAGGTAAACAGGTCGCCGGTGTGAAGACGCGTCCGGCCCGTTGCGGCATCAACGCGCAGCGCGCGCGCTGTGGCAGCCTCGTTGCGCCAATAACCACGCATGACGTGCGGCCCGCTGACCACGAGTTCGCCGACCTCTGCGGGCAACAGGCTGTCTCCGTCCTCGTTCACCACCGCGATGGCAGTGCCCGGAATGGCGATGCCGACAGAACCGCGTTTCCTGTCGAGGTCTTCCGGCGGCAGAAAGCTGATACGGGTACACTCCGTCTGGCCATACATGCAAAACAGGTGCACATGCGGCAGAAAGGTCCGCAGCCAGTCGCTATGGGTGGGCGAAAGGGGTGCAGCGGCGGCGGTGACGTAGCGCAGGCTTTCAAACAGCGCCGGCGACAGATCGCGCGTCTGCATCATGATGGACAGCATGGTCGGCACCAGCGCGAAGCCCGTTATCCGCTCGTCGCGGATACGCTCGAAAATCAGATGCGGATAGGCGAAGGATTTCTCGATCGCCAGCGTGCCGCCGACGAAAACGCTGGAAAGCAGCTGGTTCAGGCCATATCCGAACGAAAGCGGTAATACGCCGAGCAGAATATCTTCCGGCCTATTGCCGAGATACGAGGTAATCGAACGGACGGCAGCATCCATGTTATCATGCGCCAGCATCACGCCCTTTGGCTCGCCGGTGGAGCCAGATGTATAGATGATTACTGCCAGATCGGTATCGAGCAGGTTTTGCGGCAGCGCGCCTAGCGGTTCCTCGAGCATCGCGTTAAAATCGACACCATCGGCCGTTGGGTTCGGCGCGCCGGAAACGATGCGCAACAACGGAGAAGAACCGGCCGCATCCGAAACGACCTTTTCCAGCCGGGCCTCGGCAACCACCGCAAAGGGCGTACAACTGTCCAGAATTTGCGAAAGGCGTGCGGCCTTGGACGATGGGTTGATGGGGCAGGCAACAGCGCCCGCCATCCAGCAACCGAAAACCGCAACCGCCATGCGCCAGCCATTGTCCAGCACAAGGACGACACGGTCTCCCGGGTTTGCGCCTCGCGCTATCAGAGCAGTGGCGAAAGCCTCGCTCATCGTCTTGAGTTCGCCGTAACTCAGGCGCGTCTCACCGGCCACCAGCGCCGTCTTGCCGGCATGGCGCTCCGCACTTCGATGCAGGTAGTGGTCGATACGCAATTGGCGCTTCCCGAAATTTCAGGCGGTCTGCTTGCGACCGATGAAGGCGGCGATGTTGTCGATCGTATCAAGATTGGCCGGTACGATATCGCCGTCGGCAACGCGGACGCCGTAGCGTTCCTCGATGAAGCTCACCAATTCGAGAATTCCCGTGGAATCGACCATGTCATTGTCGATCAACGAAAGATCGTCGCCAAAAGGCCGGCTTTCGTCACCGAACAGAAAGTTTTCGATGATGAAACCGCGAATTTCGGCTTTCATGCCGGTGCTTTCATTGGTCATTTGGAGCTTCCTTCGATTTTTTGCGATGACGTTGTGGAATTCTGGGTCGTGGCAGCGTGCAGAAGCTGGGTCGAGAGTATCCCGACGAAGGCTGCGTTGTCGCGAAAGCCGGTCGCCTGTTTTTGCCGCACCTTGGTTGTCAGCTTCTCCACCGCCTGGGCATTGAACAGGCCGGTGGTCCTGACTTGACCGGTAGAAAGTACGGTTTCGAGATAGCCGGCATCCGCGAAAGCTTCCGCGTCGGGCGCGCGATAGGGCTGCTTGGGTCGGTTTAAGATCGCATCGGGCACCAGCTCGGCTGCAGCCTGTTTAAGGATATATTTTTCCTTCAGACCGCGCAGTTTCGCCTCGGGATGGAGCGCTGCGGCAAAGTCTACCACACGGGGATCGAGGAACGGAAACCGGCCTTCCACTCCATTTGCCATCATGACCCGGTCTCCCTGACTGGACAGTATATAGCCGGGCAAGAGAAATGCTGTCTCGAGGTACTGCGCCTGATGAAGCGGATGCCAGCGGCCGAAATCCTCCGGCAACTGCGCGGCAAGATCGGCCGCAGCGTCGTAGTCGCCAAGCTGCGCTTTCAATTCCGCTGAAAAGAAGATTTTCGCCGCCGCCGTCGAGCGCAAGCGCGGCCGATGGGAAAACAGCGGTTCGTCGGTGGCTTCTGCGCCGAAGGAGAAAAAGCGTGCCAGATAATCCGGCGTCTGCTGTTTCAGCCCCGGAAGGTAGGGATAAAGCCGCTGGAACAGTTTCGGCCGGCGAGCCGATTGCGGCTGGCGGCTGCAAAAGCGCCGTACCCGCGCTTCGCGGAAAATATCGTAGCCAGCGAACAGCTCATCAGCACCTTCACCGGTCAGCACCACCTTCATGCCCCGTTCGCGCACATGCCGGGAAAGCAGGTAAAGCGGCACCGGTGCTGTGCGAAGAATGGGCGTCTGCACGTGCTCCATGACCTCAGGCATGTATTCCGCTATGTCCGCAGTTGAGCACTCCGTGGTTTCGGATGCGACGCCAAGATGCTGGCTCATTGTTTTCTGCCAGATACTTTCGTCGTGCTCCGCACTTTCGAAGGCCAGCGAAAATGTGCGCAGGCCTCGGCTAACGCTTTGCGCAGCCAGGGCAGAAACGAGGGAGGAATCGAGCCCGCCGGACAGATAGGAGCCGACAGGCACATCGGCGCGAAGCCTGATCCGCGTTGCGTCGGCCAGCAGCGCCGTCAGCTCTTCCACCTGCGCGCCAAGGCTTGCCGGCGGTGCTGTGTCCTTGCCGTCAGGATAGGAAAGCTGCCACCAGCGCCGTACCGTGGACGCGCCATCGCGCAGGATCATCAGATGACCGGGCGGCAATTCGTGAATGCCGCGAAAGGCGGTGCGCGGCGGCAACGGGAACCAGAAGGTGAATATCTGATCCAGCGCCACCGGATCGACCTCGGCCGTCATTCCCGGCAACGCCAGAAGCGCCCCGATCTCGGATGCGAAATAAAACGTACCTTCATGCCACGTATAATAAAGCGGCCGGACACCCATCCGGTCACGCGCAAGCACCAGCGTGTCGTTGCGGGCGTCGTGCAGGGCGAAGGCAAAATCGCCGTTGAATTCGTTGAGGCAATCCAGCCCCTTGTCGCGATAGTCATGCAGGATGACTTCGGTGTCGGAGTGGGTGCGGAAATGGTGGCCGCGTGCGGACAGCGTTTCGCGCAGTTCGACGTGATTGAAGATTTCGCCGTTGAAGGAAATGGCAAGATCGTCTTCGACGGTGCGCATCGGCTGCGCGCCATCGGCAATGCCCACAATCGCCAGCCGTGCGTGGGCAAGGCCGACATCGCCGCGCAGCAGGGCTCCATGCGCATCTGGACCACGATGCTTAAGACGCGACGCCATCAGCGCAAGGCGCTCGTTTGCGCGCTCGGCCGGCATGTCGTGTCGGTAAAATCCGGCAATTCCGCACATTACTCGACCGCCTGACCAAAGCTGTCACCGATGAGGCGCGTCCAGCTTTCACCGCAAAAGCCGTTAAAAAATGCCGTTCCATCCGTCGCTGCCTTGAGGAGGTCCGCATTGCGCGAATGCACGATGGTGGATGACGCATGCAGAAACGTGCATTTCTTGCCGAGCATCGCCCGCAGCAGTGCCGGCTGGGTGCGGCCCCTGATGGCCGCGAGACCACGATCATAGGCATTGCGGATCAGCCGATCGATCACGATCTGCTCCTGCCCGGGCACGGCCATGATCTGCAGCGTCCGGCCGATGCCCGTTGGATTGCCGTGGTAAAGAAAAAGCCCCACCGCCCTGCCGCCGCGGGCCCTCACAATCCGTTGGACTGGTTCGCCGTGCAGACGTTTGCGTTTGGCGTGTTGGAGCATGTGCAACAGGCTTTCCTCGGTCCAAACGGGATGGAGCGGAAAGTGGCCGACGAGTTCCCGTGCCAGACGCGCGAATTCGGTATCGCTCGCGTCGTCGTCGGTAAAGCTGTCCACCTTGTCCGGATGTGATGCGTAATAGGATAATGCTCGCCCATGGCCACGCGCCGAAATGGTGCGATCGATGATCTTGCTGAACGGCGTCAGCGCGCGGAAAGTGCTGGAGAAACGATCAGCGGCTATTTCCAGCCCGAATGAAGCCGGGCGTAAAATCCGCAGCCAATCGAGACTGTAGGAGGCGAGCAGCTGGCCGCGCATCGTCTTCCACATATCGGCGGAAACGTCGTTGATCGTCTCCCCGAATGTCAGCTCCTGAGGTCCACCCAAAACTTCGCGCAGCAAACGCGCTCCGGCAAAGGGATCGGTCTCACGGCCTTCAGCGACAAAGGAAGAGCAGACAGCGGCCTGTATGTTCCGGCCATTAAGTTCCATTGCCACGGGCAACACACCCAGAAATCCAGACACGCGCCCATCGTCACGCACATAGACCTTGGAGTGAATATCCGGATCTATGTTTGAATTTTCGAGAAAGACGGCGCGCAAATATGAGGTCAGATCATCTGTCGCGGCCCCATCCTTCTTCCGCAAAAAACGGTGAAACATGTCAGCCACGGACACGAGATCGTCCGCAATAAATGAGCGTATTTCAGACATACTCGCCGCTTCTTGCCGGATAGATATTTAATCGAAAGTAATTATCATTCCTATTCTGCCGCAGGCGTATTAATCAGAAGTTATGTGCCGGCGTTTTTTCGCGTGATTGTGGCGTTTTGCAAAGAATTTGACGGGTAATTTCAACCCTAGAGCGCGTCCGGTTTCAACTGAATTCGGTGGACGCGCTCTATATCTTTGGTTTCAAACGTTTTTCCGGAGGTAAAAGTCCTACGCCCGGAAATACTTTAGTATTGGACAGACAGGGAATCGATTGGCGCAGCTTTCGGCGGTGCGAACTTGGTCAGATCGATACCTACCACGGCGGCCTTGTATTCCTCAGCGCTCGGTGTGCGGCCAAGGATTGCCGACAGTACCACGACAGGGGTCGAGGCCAGCAGCGATTCACCCTTCTTCTCGGCAGTGTCCTCAACAACGCGGCCCTGGAAGAGACGGGTCGAGGTTGCCAGAACAGTATCACCCTTCTCCGCCTTCTCCTGGTTGCCCATGCAAAGGTTGCAGCCCGGGCGCTCCAGATAGAGGATGTTCTCGTATTCCGTCCGGTTGGCAGTCTTCGGCTTGAGATCATCGAACTCGAAGCCGGAATATTTCTGCAGGATTTCCCAATCCCCTTCCGCCTTCAGCTCGTCGATGATGTTATAGGTCGGTGCCGCGACCACGAGCGGCGCCTTGAACTCGACCTTGCCTTCGGCCTTCTCGATGTTCTTCAGCATCTGGGCGACGATCTTTATGTCGCCCTTATGCACCATGCACGAACCGACGAAGCCCAGATCGACCTTCTTGGTGCCGCCGTAATAGGACACCGGACGGATCGTGTCATGGGTGTAGCGCCGGGACACATCGGTGTTGTTGACGTCGGGGTCGGCGATCATCGGTTCGTCGATCACGTCCAGATCCACGACGACTTCAGCGAAATATTTCGCATTGTCGTCAGGGGCCAGAGCGGGCTTTTCGCCCGAGCGGATTTCGGCAATACGCTGATCTGCCTTGGCGATCAGACCCTTCAGTGTCTGGGCGGCATTATCCATGCCCTTGTCGATCATGATCTGGATACGCGACTTGGCGATTTCCAGCGACTCGATCAGCGTCTCGTCTTCAGAGATACAGATCGACGCCTTGGCCTTCATCTCGGCCGTCCAGTCGGTAAAGGTGAAGGCCTGGTCAGCGAGCAGCGTGCCGATATGGACTTCGATGATGCGGCCCTGGAAAACGTTGTCGCCATGCTGCTTCAGCATCTGCGCCTGCGTCGCATGGACAACATCGCGGAAGTCCATATGCGGCTGCATCTTGCCCTTAAAGGTGACCTTGACGGATTGCGGGATCGGCATGGTCGCCTCGCCCGTCGCCAGTGCCAGCGCCACAGTGCCCGAGTCGGCACCGAAGGCCACGCCCTTGGACATGCGGGTGTGGCTGTCGCCGCCGATGATGATCGCCCAGTCGTCCACGGTGATGTCGTTCAGCACCTTGTGGATCACGTCCGTCATCGAATGATAGACGCCCTTGGGGTCGCGGGCAGTGATGACGCCGAAGTTGTTCATGAAGGACATGAGCTTCGGAATGTTCGCCTGCGCCTTCTTGTCCCAGACGGAGGCCGTGTGGCAACCCGACTGGTACGCACCATCCACCAGCGGCGAAATGACGGTTGCCGCCATCGCCTCAAGTTCCTGCGCCGTCATCAGACCGGTCGTGTCCTGCGAGCCGACGATGTTGACCTTCACGCGCACGTCGGAGCCGGCATGCAGCACCTTGCCGGGCGTGACGCCAACGGCATTGCGGTTGAAGATTTTCTCGACGGCCGTGAGGCCCTGGCCTTCGATGGAAATTTCCTTGTTGGGCGCAAAGACCGGGGTGGCCTCGACGCCAAGCGTTTCAGCCGCAAACGTCTGGAGCTTCTTGCCGAAGACGATGGCATAGGAGCTGCCCGCCTTCATGAATTCCATCTTCTGCGGTGTGAAGGAGGATGAGAGATCGACCAGTTCCGTGCCGTTCTCGTCACGAAGCTTGTAGCTCTTGGCGTCGATCTTCAAAACGGTGCCGGTCTCAACCGAATATTTCTGCTCCAGAACCGGATTGCCGTCATTGTTGAGGATGGGCTTGCCGTCTTCGCCGAGTTTCTTCACCCAGTTCTTCAGGTTGATGCCGATGCCGCCCGTGACGTCGACAGTGGTGGCGAAGATCGGCGAAATGCCGTTGGTGCCGGCAACGATCGGGGCGAAGTTGACGAAGGGCACATAGGGGCTGGCCTGCTTGCCGGTCCACAGCGCCACGTTGTTGACGCCCGACATGCGCGACGAGCCGACGCCCATCGTGCCCTTTTCGGCGATCATCATCACCCGCTTGTCGGGATGCTGCTTCTGCAGCGCGACGATTTCCGCCTGCGCTTCCGGCGTGATCATACACTGGCCGTGCAGCTGCCGGTCGGAGCGCGAATGCGCCTGGTTGCCAGGGGACAGAAGATCGGTAGAGATATCGCCTTCGGCGGCGATGAAGGTCACGACCTTGATCTCATCCTCGACATCGGGAAGCTTGGTGAAGAACTCAGCCTTGGCATAGCTCTCAAGAACGCCCTTCGCGACGGTATTGCCCGCCTTGAAGGCATCGCGCAGCCGGAACATGTCTGCGTCATAGAGGAAGACCTGCGTCTTCAGCACTTCGCCTGCCTGCTGGGCAAGCCCGGCATCATCACCAAGGGCGATGTCGAGCAGCGCTTCGATGGAGGGGCCACCCTTCATATGCGACAGCAGTTCGAGGGCGAAAGTGCGCGTGATCTCCGGAACGACAGTTTCGCCCAGAATGATCTGCTTCAGAAAGGCGGCCTTGACGCCGGCAGCGCTCGTGGTGCCTGGCAAGGTGTTGTAAATGAAAAATTTGAGGGCATCCGCGCGATATTCGCTACCGGTATCCCTGATCAAGGCAATGATTTCGCCGGTTAATCCGCCATCGTCGATCGGCTTGGGAGCGAGCCCTTGAGTTTTTCTGCTTTCGATCTCAGCCAGGTAATCCAAGTAAAGGTTCATCGCAATCCCAACGTCATGAGGTGTATGGCGCCGAAACGCAGCGCCACGAAACACTATTGTTAATCGGCCCAGGGTCCTATCGATTTCGAGTACGTCAACCAGGGCCGGAAGGCAAGATAGCGCACTCTGTTTCTGTTTTCGATAACGGAACAGGAGAACATGCAGGCAGGCATGCCGTCTGCCGTCGTGCCCTCAGGGATGCGCCCGGCATTCCTCCCCGCGGCCTGCCGTACGCGATGCCGGCAAACCATTGCGTCACCGATAGAAGCAACGTCGAGCACAAAAAAATCCGGCCACCGAGGAGGTGGCCGGATCAGGCATGCAGAAGATAAGAGCAATCACATCTTCGGAAGCAGAACCTTGTCGATGACATGAATGACGCCGTTCGACTGCTTGACATCGGCGATCGTCACATGCGCAACACCACCCGCTTCGTCGGTCAGGGTAATCTTGCCCATGCTTTCCTTCGCCTTGAGGATGCAGCCGCCGACCGTCTTCACATCATGGGTGCCGTTGTCATCCTTGATCATCTTCTCGATGGCGCTGGACATGGCATCGGCCGCCACGACATGACAGGTCAGGATCTTGGTCAGCTGCGCCTTGTTTTCCGGCTTCAGCAGAGTTTCGACTGTACCCTTCGGCAATTTGGCAAAGGCCTCATTGGTCGGAGCGAAGACCGTGAACGGTCCCTTGCCCTGAAGGGTTTCTACGAGACCGGCAGCCTTGACGGCGGCGACCAGCGTGGTGTGATCCTTCGAGTTGACGGCATTCTCGATGATGTTCTTGTTTTCGTACATTGCTGCACCGCCGACCTTTGGATTTTCAGCAAAGGCACCCGAAGCAAGAGTCGAGATTGCCGTCGCAAGGGCGAGCGTACGGATTGCGGACTTGAACATTGAATATTCCTCTTCCCTAATCGCCTCGGCGCGGAAGCGCGCCTCTGAAGGCCTGTCGTTCCCGTCTCGGGGAACAGCACAAGTGACGAGAGCGACAGGAGGAAAGTTTCAAGCAAAAGGCAGTTTCATACGATCGCTTGCTACAGCGCTGATTCATTTCGGCTTTTTCTCAACCGAATTACACTCGCGATCGGCCAGCGCGCAGTGATCTGCAAACGGAGCAACCCTAACAAGGGACGAAAGCTCCCCGCAAACATTCGATTTACAACGCTCCCGTCGGCGCTAGCAGCTGGAGAAGCGAAGCCAAGAGCATGTTGCCACCCGCAATACTATGCTCCTGCTCCACGTATTCAGCCTCATTGTGACTGAGACCATCCCGGCAGGGTACGAAAATCATGGCCGATGGCGCGACGCGGTTCATAAAAAGCGCATCGTGGAATGCGCCGGAGAGCATTCTCTTTGTTGAAAAGTCCCGCTCTTGTGCGGCCTGATCCAATACGGCAAGTAATTCATCCGGAAAACTTGCCGGCGGCATGTCGAAAATCTGCGAAATAGTCGCCGAGCAGCCTGTGTCCGCCGCTGCCTGCTGGATAGCCATGCGGATTGTCTGCTCCATGACGCCGATTGTTGTCAGCGAAGGGTGTCTAAAATCGATCGTGAAGCGCACCGTTGCCGGGATCGCGTTCACCGCGCCGGGTTCAAGGGCCATTCGGCCAATCGTGAAACGCGCGGCCGGATCGGCTGGCATGATGTCGCGATAGAGTTCAGCAAGCGCGTTGGCCGTGGCTTGCATAGGGTCATGCCGATATTGCAGCGCCGTTGTTCCAGCGTGGGCGGTCTGCCCTTCGATAATCACCTCCAGCCAGCGCGTTCCCTGTATGCCGGTGACAATGCCGATCGGTAAGCCCTCTTTTTCCAATGAAGGGCCTTGCTCGATATGGACCTCGAGATAAGCGAAAACCGGCGTGCCCAGAGGCCGCATCACGGCAACCGGGAGACTTTCCAGCGTGGCGGAGAGTTCATCTGCGAAAAGCGCACCGTCAGTCGCGCGCATGGTCTCCCAGGCGCTTGGAATTGAACCGGCCGCAAAGGCCATGGAGCCCATGCAGCCCGGCGCGAAGCGGCAGCCCTCTTCATTCGTGAACGACACGACCTCCACCGGCCGCTCGGTTTCCACCCCGCAATCCTCGAGTGTTTCCAGAACCTCAAAAGCTGCGAGCGTGCCGAGCGCACCGTCAAAACGACCGCCTGTGGGCTGACTGTCGAGATGACTTCCGATAAGCAGCGCCGACAGATCCGGGTTGCGCCCCTCGCGGCGAATGAACAGATTGGCAATCGGGTCCTGAAAGACCTTGAAGCCGCGCTGCAGCGCCAGCTCCGTCAGCAATTGCCGCGCCTGCCGGTCGAGGCCGGTCAAGGCCTGGCGGTTGACGCCACCCTTTGCCGTCGCGCCTATTTGCGCAAACCGGTCGAGTCGATCGATAAGTCGCTGCCCGTTGATCGAAAGAGTTTGCGTCATCATCATTTCCCGTTTGCCCTCAACCCGAAAGCCCTGGCTGCGCCGCCTCAACAAACGATCGCACACGGGCAGGCTCGACAGGGTTCCACCAGACACCGCCCTGTTTTAGCGACGAAGCGACGATGACACCGCTGGTGCGCTTCAGGATTTCAACGATATTGGCTTCCCCAACACCAGAACCGACCAGAAGCGGAAGATGTGTGGCCTGCCCGATCTCTTCGATTTCCGCCATCGTTGCGCTGTTGCCGGTTCGCTGGCCAGTAGCGATCACCGCATCCGCATCAAAAAAGGCAAGGTCGCGGGTCAGCTCATCGATGCTACGATCAGCCGTGATAGCATGCGCGCCATGCTTGACGTGGCTGTCGGCGAAAACCTTTATGTGCTCGGCCCTGAGCAGGGATCGATAACGCATCGCTTCCGCCGCACGCCCTTCCATGAAACCCTCGTTGGCGACATAGGCATTGGCCCACTGGTTGACGCGGATGAATTTCGCTCCGCCCGCCATGGCAATGGCGAAAGCCGGGATCGGCGCATTGGCAAGCACGTTGATACCGAGCGGAACGCCAGTCGCCCGCGCGACCCGGTCAGTCACCACGCTCATGAAGGCAGCTGTCTCATGACCGATATCCTCCGGCTTGGAAAAGGGAATATCGCCATGGTTTTCAACGAGAAGACCATGCATACCGCCTTCGATCAAAGCCTCGGCATCGCGCATGCAGACGTCGTAGATGGCATCCATGGCCGCGCCACGATACCTCGGTGCTCCGGGAAACGGTGGGCAATGCACCATGCCGATCAAGGCCTTGTCACGACCAAAGATTTCCTGGATGGCGTTCGCCCTATTGTCGGATATGATCTGCATGCCTTGTCCTCTCGAAAGTTTTTCATGCGTGCCTTCGTCATCGGCAATATCGCGCTCGACGAAACCTATTCCGTTTCCGCCCTGCCGGAAGCCGGGGCTTCGATTTTCGGCCGGCAGGCCTTCCGCGATCTTGGCGGAAAAGGCTGCAATCAAGCCATTGTCATGGCCCGATGTGGGCTCGATACCACATTGACTGCTGCTGTAGGTACAGATGACAGGTCTGCGACCATCCGCGCCCGCCTTGCAACCGAACCTCTGACCGCCGACCTCATTGGCATGGATGGGCAGACCAGCGATCTCTCCATCATCTTCAATACGCCCGATGGTGAAAACAGCATCGTCACGACCACTGCCTGCGCACAATCCCTGACCCCGGAAGACGTGGCCGGAACCCTTGGTACAGCCAGCCCCGGCGACCTTCTCGTCGTGCAAGGCAATCTGGGCGAAACAACCACCCGTCTCGCACTGTCGCAGGCAAAGGCAACGGGAATGATCACCGCATTCAATCCGTCACCTCTCCAACCCTGGTTTGAAAGTCTCTGGCCGCTCACGGACATCGCTTTCCTCAACCGCGGCGAAGCGGCCGCCCTGACCGGGGATACCGGCTCGACAGCGATAAAATTGCTCATTTCAGCCGGTGTCCGCCAGGTCATCCTCACCCTTGGCGGCGAGGGTTCGATGCTTGGCACGACAAACCAATGCCTGACCGTGCCCGCCGAAAAAACTGGCGTTGTCGACACGACGGGTGCTGGCGATTGCTTCATGGCCGTCACGCTGGCCTCCGCCGCGTTGAGAAACGTCAGTGTGGATGAACGGGCGTTGAGGCATGGCGCAAAGGCATCTGCGCTGACCGTCAGTCGTCGGGGCACGCTTTCAGCCTTTCCCGATATCCTTGAGCTCGCGGATATTTTGTCCAACTGACGATCCTCTCCACCGATACATGCCGCCGCGCTCAGCGAGCTTCTGTCAGCCAGCCCAGAATGTTTTTCCACAAACGGCCGTAGCCCTGCCATTCGCAGAAGGCGGGAGAGAGCCAGTGCGGACCAATGTCGGACGTCCACGCCGCTGTCCGACCCTGGCCAAAAATGCCGGTGACCAGAAGCGGATGACCGCCCTGCTCCGCAGGCAGGCGGGCGACCACGTCCACATCCGCGCGCTCGCGCACCTCTACCTCATTGACACCGAGGAGAAGCGGCCATTCGCCGGAAAGACCTGCAACGGTGGGATGATCCGGCATCAGAATGTCGGCCGTCGATCCTTCTGGAATTTCAACGCGGTCATCCCATGGCAGGCAGGTCACGGGAAGCGTATCTTCCACGGGGGTGCGACGCCACCGGGCCTTGCCATCGATACCCTGGAACGAGAAATATCCGCCAACCATCAGCAGGCCGCCACCCTTTTCGACCCATGCCTTGAGAAGCTTCAGACGGTTTGGAACGGTTTTCGAGTGCAACCAAACCGCAGGCGGCAAAAGCAGCGAATTGGCACCGATGTCAGAGAGGATGATCGCGTCATACGCATCCAGCCCCGCCATATCGAAGGGAAGTTTCTCGACAGCATCATGAGCCGTCAGGTAGGTCAGCTCGTATTCACTACCTTCGAGCGCCTTTACCAGAGGTTCCGCGCCCAAGTGAAAGGTGACGCTGCCGAACTGGTCGAAGCCCTTGTAGTGAGTGGCGGAGCTGACCCAGCTTTCGCCCACGAGAAGTATTTTCTTTGTCATTTTTCGTTCCATTTCTATGGGTTCGTCACGTCTTCGCCTGGAAGACCGAGCGCGGGTTATCCCGCATGAGGATTTGCAAGGTGAGGTCATCCAGACCATGCCGCTTCAATCGCGGCAGGAAATGCTTGAGGATATAGGCGTAACCATTGCCGCCATACCGCGTCAGCATCATCTTCAGGAAAACATCGTGGGAAAGCAGGATGCGGTCCAGATATCCCCGCTCCACCAGCTGGACGATGGCTTTGGCCGCTTCGTCGTCACTCGGGCATTGGACCTGCTGATCGGCATAGAAGAAATCCATGCCGATCATGTCGTATTCGATGAAGGCACCGCGGCCGGCAAGTTCTCCCTGATAGCCAAGGTCATCATGCGACGGGTTCATGTGACACAGAACGGTGTGACTGACATCCGCGCCTTCCTGCTCGACTACATCGAGAACCCTGTGACCCAGCCTTAACCAGCCCGGAAGATGCACCATGAGGGGCAAACCTGTACGGGCCTGCGCCCTCGCCGCACCCCGCAGCGATTTTTGCTCCTCGGGGGTGAAGTCCGAGGACACACCGATCTCTCCGATCAGACCGATTTTCACGCCGGTTCCGTCGACGCCCTGAAGCGCCTCGTGAACGATTTCATTGGCGATGTCGTCGATGCTGAGCGCTGCCACTTTCTCAGGATGGGAGGAGGCCAGATAATAACCCGCCCCCATCACGATGTTGAGCCCGGTCGCCTCGGATATCCGCCTGAGGGCAAGCGGATTTCTGCCGATACCCTGGCAGGTCGGCTCCACCACTGTATGGCCGCCCTGAGCGGCGAATTCATGCAGTTCTTTAATCGCAAGCGGCTCATCATCCAGCGTGATGTTGTGCTTGTTGACGAAGGGATCCTGGCGAAGTTCGCCGAGGATTTCCTGGCAGACCAAGCCCTCTGCCAGATATTGCCGCTCCGGCGTTTTCGGTGCGTGCCACCAGCAGCGGCAATCGTTGAGAAGATGCTCGTGCATCAGCGTCACGCCGAGCTTTTCCACCGGGACGGGACCGGCAACCGTCATGAAATTGCCGGAGCGAATATGGCCTTTCGAGAGTTCATCCACCATGGCCTCAACCCTTTTTTCTGGAACCCAAGCGGAAGTTGGTGGTGAAGATGCGCGTGTTCAGCCAGATGGCGGCAAGAATGATCGCGCCCGTGACGATCTGTGTGAAAAAGGGCGAAATATGCATCAGGATCAGCCCGTTGCCGATCACGGCAATGGTCATGGTGCCAAGCACAGAGCCGAGAATGGTTCCGCGTCCGCCCATCAAAGATGTGCCGCCAAGCACAACCGCTGCCACGACCTGCAGCTCAAAGCCGACAGCAGCATTGGAGGAACCCGAGCCAAGGCGTGACGCGATCAGCAACCCAGCGATTGCGGATGCCACGCCTGCGACCAGATAGACCGATGCAAGGATCCATTTTGCCGGCATACCCACACGACGGGCAGCCTCCAGATTGGAGCCTACCGCCACGACCCGGCGTCCGTAGCGGGTGGACGAAATGACCACATAGGCCACGACAGTGATGAGGATACCGATCAGCGCCGGCACCGGGAAACCGAACAGGTCTCCGCGACCGAGAAAAAAGAAGCCGGGCGCATCCGGAATCGGCACCGAATACCCTTGGGTGATATAGAGTGCGACCCCTCGAAGGATGGACAAGCCTGCGAGCGTAACGATGAAGGCCGGAATGCCCTGATAGGCAATGAACCAGCCCTGCAAGAGACCAAGCACGGCTCCGAGCATGAGCATGGCGACCAGCACCAGAGGCCACGGATAGCCCGCCGCCATGAGGATGGCACCGACGGCGTTGATCAGCGCAACCATGGAGCCGACCGACAGGTCGATGCCGCCGGTGATGATGACAAGCGTCATGGCGACGGAAACGATGAGGATGGGAGCGGCCTGACGCACGACGTTCAGCAGGTTGCCTGCCGTCAGGAACGTATCCGTGCTTACGGCAAAGAACAGCATGCAGGCGATGAAAAAGGCCGTTATGGACAAGACCTGCGCGTTTTCGGCGATGAAATCGGCGACGGGTGAGCCCTTGGCGCGTTCAGTGTAGACGGTCAATGGCGACCTCCCACGATCAGTTTGACGAGGTCTTCGAGGCTGGTTTCGTTGATCTGCCGTTCGGCGACCTTCGTTCCCTCGTACATGACGGCGATGCGATCACACACGCGGAACAGATCCTGAAGACGATGAGTGATGAGGATGACGGACACGCCCTTGGCCTTGACCCGGTTGATCAACGCCAGAACGGCCTCCACCTCTGCCACGGCAAGCGCCGAAGTGGGTTCGTCCATGATCAGGACCTTGGGATTGAAGGACGCCGCACGGGCAATTGCGATTGCCTGCCGCTGTCCGCCGGAAAGTTTTTCCACCTTGGCCGTCAACCTTGGAATACGGATTTCCAGCGCGTCCAGCATCTTGCGGGCCTCGGCCAACATCGTCTGCCGGTCGAGGAACGGACCCTTGGTGATCTCGCGCCCAAGAAACAGGTTGCCGATCACGTCTATATGGTCACAGAGGCTCAAATCCTGAAAGACCATCTCGATATTGCGATTGCGCGCATCGGCGGGACCGGAGAAACGGACCTCTTCCCCTTCGAGCGTAATGGATCCTTCATCCGGAATGTAGGTTCCGGAAATAACCTTCGTCAGCGTCGATTTTCCAGCCGCGTTGTCACCGACAAGGCCCAGGCATTCACCGGGATAGATGTCGAGATCGACGCCGCGCAGCGCCTGATGTGAACCGAAGGTTTTTACGATACCGCGAAGCGAGACGCGCGGTTCTTGCGCCGCACCGGAGAGATGCTGGGGGAGAATATCTCCCCCAGCGCCGGTGACAGCGGTTGGGTGCTGTCCGCCGGCGATCATTTGAAGACCGCCCGGTAGGGCTCGACATTGGCCTTGGTAACGATGGTCACGGGCACGGCAATCGTCTTTTCGACACTGCCGCCATCAGAAACGGTCTTCAGCGCCTTGACGGCCGCAGCACCCATGGCCGCCGGGTCCTGCTGGATGACACCCGCGACATAACCGGCGTCGATGCCAGCGATCGCCTGCTTGGTCAGATCCCAGCCGAAGACCTTGATGTCCTTCTGCTTGCTCTGGCTTTCGACGGCAGCGACGGCGCCGAGAAGGGCCGGTTCACCTGTTGCGTAGATTGCGGTCATATCCGGATTGCCGGTTATGAGGTTTTCCGCTGCGGAAAGAGCCGTATCCTGCACGTTCTGTCCGTCAACGACGCCAGCCGCCGTGATGCCGGACTGATCCTTGAGCGTGTCCTCAAAGCCCTTCTGGCGGATATTCTGTATGAATGAGTTGAGGGCCCCGACGACGCCGATCTTGGCCTTGCCGCCCATGTCTGACTTCACATAGTCGACGAAGAACTTGCCCATGTCGGCACCAGCCTTGGCATTGTCGACGCCAATCTGTGCCTTCTGAGGCCCTTCCGGCAATATTGCGTCGATAGCGACCACTGGGATGTTCGCTTCGGCGGCCTGCTTTACCGCAGGCATGATGCCGTTGACATCAATGGCAACGACCGCGATCCCATCGACCTTCTGCTGGATATAGGTCTCGATGGCGCTGTTTTGCGCTGCCGGATCGTTATTGGCATTGAAGATGACGAGCTTGACGCCCGCTTCCTTCGCCGCCTTTTCCGCACCCTTGTTCATGTCGTTGAAAAAGATGGCCTGCTGGTTGATCTGCACCAGGGCTATCGTCTTTTCCGCGGCACCGGCAATGCCGGCGGAAAGCGTCGCCCCGGCCAGAACGGTGGCGGCAAGGGCTGCGGAGAAATATCTGCGTTTGATTATTGTCATTTGCGTTCTTCCTCTGTTGGTTTTGTCCGTCGCAATTATTGTTTCGACGGCGGCGCAACGGAGCTCCGCACGACGATTTCTACGGGAAGCAGCTCTTCCGGATGGGCCGGAGTTTCCTGTTCCCAATTGGTTTCGGCGAGCAACGACAGGGCGCGCTGGCCAATGGCCCTGACCGGCTGGCGAATGGCGGTAAGCGGCGGATCGAACAGATGCAGCGGGCCGACATCGTCGAAGCCGATCATCGATACGTCCTGCGGAATGCGCACACCCTGCGCCCGCAAGACTTCAATCATCCCGATGGCGATTTCGTCGGAGCTGGCGAAAATTGCCGTGGCGGGACGGCCTTCGGAAAGAAAACGCAAGGCCGCCTCGCGACCGAACTCCGCGGTATAGTCGCCGCAATAGCGCATGATCGACGGCTCGGAGCCGCAATGTGTCCGCAACGCTGCCTCCAACCCAAGGAAACGCCGCTGCGTGCTGAGCATCTCTGCCGGGCCGCCGACATAAAGTACGCGTTCGTGGCCATATCCGGCAAGGTGTTCACCAGCCAAGCGGCCGCCCTGTTCATTGTCACAGAACAGCTTCGGCACGGATGCCCCACTGACGTCTTCATCGACCACAACGACTTTGCCGGTGGCGCTGATAAGCTCGGCAAGCTCGTCCGTATCGGGGTGGTTGGTAACAAAGACCAGCCCGTCGACATGGTTGCGGGCAAGAAGCCGCAGATAGGACAGTTCGCGTCCCGGCCGGTTCAACGTTGCGAAAAGCGATACGGCAAGACCGCGCCTGTCTGCCTCCTCTTCCACTGCTGCAACCAGCATGCCGAAGAACGGGTTGCCGATATCGGGAACGACGAGACCGATCGTATCGGAGCGCCCACGGCTCAGACGCCGGGCATGCGGGTTAGGAACATAGTTGAGCTGGCGAATGGCGTCTTCGATGCGGGCCTTCGTGTCCGCAGGCAATTCCAGTGAGCCGTTGAGCAGCCGCGACACCGTAGCGACGGAAACACCCGCCGTGCGGGCAACATCCTTCAGACTGGTCGCGCGATTTGGCGCCATCATTCTTCCCGTTCCTGTTCCCGTGGGCCTTTGGCCTCTTGATAGAGCTTGTAAAGCGATTTACTAAACCGGTTTACAAGGAAATCCAAAACTTGCCCCCTGTCAAGATCATTTGGTGAGGCATTCGAATTTTGGCATATCGGAGACTTTTGCGGCCTTCCGACGGAGAAGGGCAATCGCGAGACGAGTGACGGCGCTCCTCGCCTTCACATAGAGGTGTCTTCGATCAGCACCTCGGATTATCAGGATTGTTTCATTGCTAAACGAATGAAACGGGTCCACTGTGTTTGTTCCAGCAGCTATAGTACGGGCGCTGCTGTTTAAGGGTTGAATACCCTGGCCCCGACAAAGGAGGACGCCATGTCTTCCATATTCCACCAACCGACAAAACAGAATCTCGCAACGCTGGCTGGCTACGTCTTGTCTGCGGCAAGTGTGGCGTTGATCGTTTACATCCTGATCGGCGCATAGTTGCGATAACCGGCTGTAACTGTGCGGGTTTTAACGCAACCGAAAGCGGTGTTGGACATGATCGAAAGAACCACAGAGACCGAAATCACATTCACGCATCCGTTCCGTCTGGAGGCCCTTTCGGAACCCTTGGGAGCGGGCACTTATCGCCTGGTCATAGACGAGGAATTGATAGAGGGCCTCAGCTTCACGGCGTATCGCCGCGTGGGAACCCATCTAGAGATTCCCGCGGTCGCTGTCGCCATGAACCGCCGCCAGTTCCTTCAGGTGTCACCAACTGAAATCGATGATGCATTGGCTCGCGACGTCGCAACCGTAGCCGCCGGCCCGCGCGCCATTCCATGATCCCGCAATGGTCGCGCATTTCCTAAAGTGCGTAGCAGTTTTACGCCCGGAAAATGCGTAAAAACAAATAGCTAGAGCACGTCAGACAATTTTGTTTAAACAGGATGTGCTCTAGCCGAAGTCGGAAGTCGTCAGGACGTTCAAATTGCGCCGGTACTTGGCATACACCTTCTTGGCAGCCTCGTAGATCGGCGTGCGCATTGCGTCAAAAGACGAAAGGCATTGGGCTTCCGACATGCCTGTTGCATGCACGCCGCCCTTAGCGAGTGCAGCGGCTTCGACAAAAAACCGGATTTCGAACATGCCGTCATGGCCGAAAAACCGCACAGCTTTACGCACATCGTCAAAACTGCGGGCCGAGTTGGGGAAAGCCAGTGTCATGCTTCACACCTGCTGCGTTCTTCCCTTCGCAAAACGTTACGACGATTGAGTGAAAGCATGCCATCGGTTGCTTCCGATATGCTGAGTTCAGTCAGCCTGCGGCCACCCACCCGTACCGGCACACCGGTGAATACATGATATATGGTCCAGGTTTGGTCCCTCTCGATCCTTCTTCCATATTGGGAGTCAACCGTATCGGCGACGGAAGTCCCGCCTTCGTTCTCCCAAACTTCGATCCTGAGCGCCTGGCGTCTTTGGTCGTTATAACTATTCATGGTCTTGCCTTTCATCCGAGGCTTCAGCGCGGCTTTGATCCGCGTGGAGCCGGTTTTATTCTACATTGCGACTGCTGCGTTCCTGTCTCTCGGTCGAAAGTCCCTATCGATCGGAGTGGTGCTTGAGCCAGACATCCCTAAGGACTAAATGCGGTGTCGTGTCCGGGTGGTACCAAGAAAATCCAGGAGCGAAACGACCAGATGCCATGAAATGGCACTGGAGAAATGCAGATGGTCTGCGTTGTGCAACTGGTGGCAGCGTAATCGCCCGTCAACCAGCATGCTCGTGCCGCAATAGGTGACATCTCGGTGATTACCGCAAAGAAATACGGCACCGTCAGCGCAAACATTCACTAAAGGACAACGAAGAAGAGGCGGTGCCTCTCTGACACCGGGGAGCCGTGCTGCCAGCACAACGAAGCCTATACTGCGCCTGGATTGCGCGGAAAACAAGGCGGACGCTAAAAACCTGCCGGGCAGAAAAAGCAAACATGTCTATTCAAAGCAGACATTTCTACGCCATGATAGAAGTAGCCGAGCCCTGTTTCCTGTCCTTCCCCGGATCAACATCAGCAGGCAGGCATCGCAGCCGGAAAATCGGGGCCGAAAAACCCAGGCCACTTCAGGCTGACAGGATCATGTGCTTTTTTGCCTGTCCGGAAAGAAACTCACGGACATCCTGTTCTCGTAGTGGTGCCGCATAGATATAACCCTGCACCAGCGTAGCACCGAGACCTTCAAGGGCCGCGAGTTCCTCCAGTGTTTCGACCCCTTCCACCACGCATTCCAACCCCATGTCGCGGCTGAGCGTGAGCAGCGATTTAACGATTTTGTAGCTGGCTGGCTTTTCGTGCAGATCCGTGACGAAGCTGCGGTCAATCTTGATCTTGGTGAGGGGGAGAGCGTGCAGCCGTGTCAGGCTGGAATAACCGGTGCCGAAATCGTCCAGCGAAATGCCGCAACCGAGCCGCCGCAGCATTTCGACCGACTGCCTGACCTGTTCGAAATCATGCGCAAAGGCCGTTTCGGTAATTTCAAGGTCAATACGTGTTGCGTCGAAGCCGCTGTTTTCGATGATGCCGATCAATGACAGCACGCCTTCGCAGGAATTGAGGTCATGGGCCGAGAGGTTGAAGGACAGTCTAAGGGATGGCTCCCATACCGATGCGGAAGCGAGAGCGGTTCGAAGAAGAGGCCGCGTCAGCGAGCTGACGATACCGGCCCGCTCGGCAATGGCGAAGAACTGGGCAGGCGGGACATGCCCAAGGACCGGGCTGTGCCAGCGCGCCAGTGCTTCAAAGCCCGCAGCTCTTCCATCGCGTATGTCGACGATCGGTTGGAACACGACTGAAAGCTCGTTTTCTATCTCTTTCTGCTTGAGCAGATGTTCGATACGAGCTTCGATATTGATCTGCTTTTCGTGCTCCGCATCGAAGAGGACGGCATCGCCGCGCCGGGTTTTCTTGGCGTGATACAACGCATAGTCCGCACGGTCGAAAAGTTGCTCAAGCGTCAGAGCAAGGCACGGAAATACGGCGATGCCCATGGAAGCAGCGACATGCACAGTCCCCTCGGGAAGATGATAGGCCTCCCTCAACCGTTCCGAGATCACGTTCGCATTTGCAACGAGTTGTGCATCGTCAGGTATGATGGGGGCAACGATCGCAAATTCGTCTCCGCCAAGTCTAAATGCCCTGCTGGTCGTCAGAGTATCTGTGAGACGTTTGCTGACGCTGACGAGCAACCTGTCGCCCACGGAATGGCCGTAAAGGTCGTTAACCGGCTTGAACCCATCGAGATCGATAACGCCCAGCGCCAGCCGCGTTCCCGCCACCCTTGCTTTCTCGATCTCGGCTTCCAGATGGGCGAAAAAGGCGCGGCGGTTAGGCAGTTCCGTCAGGCTGTCAATATTGGCAAGCAGCAGGTTCTCATTGTTCAGCGCTTCCGTGCGCTGCTGCGAAACAATCATGCGCTCGAAATTGCGGTAGTTGGTCAACAGGATGGACATCATGCCCGCACAGACCAACAGAACATTGATGGCAATGGCGATGAATGTCGGTTGCTGTGAGGCCAAAAAAAAGATGACGAAGGCGCCGTTGACGATGGCCGTGACCATGAACGCCGCCGAACGCACATACATCAGACAGAAGATGCAGGATATGACGGTAATCGCCATGTAGAAGGCGACGTGGGATTGCGTATAGGCGTCCCCATACGGCACCAGCAGAAAAGACCAGAGCGTAAATACCACGGCAATGCCGGCCGCCAGGCGATTTGTGCGCTGAAGCGCTGCATGAGCCACCTTCGGCGCGGGATCGATACCGCGGGTCCTCCACCAGAACGCGATCCTGACGGTGCAGCCGAGTGTAAAAAAAGCCGGAATTCCAATGGTGAGCCAAAACGGCGCCAGTTGCAGATGTGTAGTCGCCAGCGCCCATGTACTTGAAATCAGTATGAAATACATCATCGGCATCTGCCGGGTGAAGGCGCGATATTGCGCTTTCACCAGGTCCGGATTGTCGGACCGGACAGACATAAAATCAAGCAATTTCTGTTTGGCGTTTGTTATGTTCATTTGCACGACTCATCGAGTACAGAGTCGGTTGTTTAGCAAGTCCGTCTTACATCATCGGAAATACACAAGGTAAATCAAGAGGAAATGAAATCAACTCCAAGATGTGCATTCATATTTGTACATAATCTGCGGCAGCCGCCGAGGATTTCCACTGGTTCAAAGCGATGAATGCCTCTCGGTTGGAATGGCAGAAGCTGTTGTTCACCGAGGAGCCTCGCCGAAAGCCAGAGAACAGACATCCACATTTCTGTGCCCTGTAGTCCGGCAGGATGCCCTTCCGCGAAGGCAAATCCGCTGCCTTTCTGCCAGCGCCCCCTATTGCGTCTCAGAACTTCACGGGCGATCTCTTTTGCCTCGTCCCGCCTGTGATCCGTCTGTTCCAGGCAGAGAAGCAGGGGATGGACCGTATCGAGCAGGTTGCAGGCGTTAAACTCCGTACCCTGAAAACCGCCATAGGCGCGATAATTGGCGATGACCGAGTCGACTGCCGCTTCCGGATAGGGAACGGGCAGGCCGAACTGGGCGTAAGAGCCGCGGGTGAGGCGGTAAAAGCCGTTGACCGGTTGCAGCAGGCCCTGCTCGGTCGTCGCGTCACCCCAGAGACCGGTAGTTCTGTCCGCATTCACCATCAGCCAGCCAAATAGTACGGCGAGATTGTCGCCGGATACGAAGTAGCGCCGGTTGAAATAAAGCGCGGTGGAGATGGCGTCGATAGTAGCGCCGCAATGCCATGCCCGGTTTTGCCAGGGGAGTTCTTCCAGAAGAAGAATGAGGGCGTCGGCACGCATCTCCTCCACGAAAGCAATCTGCTGTTTCGGGCCGGCGCCAAGACATTCGAGCGCATATCCGACAGCCAGAATATTGTAGAGGACCGTTGGGTCCTGTTGCGGCGGCGATGAAGGGCGGCGGTTGGCAGAGAAAAACAGTCCTGTTTGGGTATCCTGCATAGCATGAAGGCCAGCCACGGTTCTTTCGACGTCGAAGGCGGTCTCTTGCTGCCCGAAGGCTGCGGCGATCTCGATAGCATCACACAGATGCCTGGCGTTTTCGACCTCATGTCCGGATGCATCGGCTGAACGATAGGAGCCCCCCTCATCATAGGAGCGAATGGCGGCAAGCCAGTCGCCGGCAATTTCCTCGCCGAGTTCTCGCAACAGGCGATCGGTTTCAGGCACCTTGGGCGTATCTGCCTTTTCCCCGCGATATTTCAGAACCCGGGCGGGAACACCACCGGCAACAGCCAAGGCGGGAACGTCTTTCGCCACCACCGCGCCCGCGGCAATAATCGCTCCGCGCCCTATCTTCACGCCGTCCAGCACGACTGCGTTGGCGCCGATCCAGACATCGTCGCCGATATCTATGCCGAGCGAGGTCAACGGCTGGCGATAGATGGGGGTGTCGGTATCGTCAAAACCGTGATTGAAGCCGACGATGCTGACATGCGAGGCGATGCGCGCACCATTACCGATCTTCACCCTGCCGGAAAGGCAGGCATAGGGGTTGATCGAGACGTTTTCTCCAAGTTCGATATCACCGCGCACGATTGCGTAACCGGCAATCCAGGACTGCGCGCCCATCACCAGCCTGTCCGTATGCAACTCGGCTTTTGCGGCGATGTAGACGCCCTGCCCGAAACTGGCATTGGCCGAGCGCTCAAGACCGCGCAACAGCGCCTGATGGTCGGGACGGTCGATATCTTCCTGTTTTCGTTCCCAGGTCAGGATATTCAGCCGATCCAGCCGTTGGAAAACAGTCTGGGTTTCGTCTGTCATAATGGCAAGCCTGCACGGCTTTCATCGAGTGCAAAGGCGGAAACGCGACGTCCCTCAAGCCTGAACATCTCTTCCAGCGCGGTAAGATCGGGAGCATCCGGTAAGGTCACCAATGCCGCTTCTGCCGCCTTGCCGGCGGGTAGCGCCATGCAGGCCGTAACAAGCAGCGTTTCGCCTGATGGAACGGTGCCACGCAATTGCGGCACGAGGGTTCTGGCGTGGATGAGATTGGTGTTGGCAATGGCCTGATGGCACAGTCCTTCACGACGAGCCCCGAGCGAAAGATCGACAATGACGCTTGTGTCGCTTTGGCCGTAGCATACAGCGCGGCATTCTCCCGCTTCTGTTCGGTCACGGTTGAAATCGGCGCGCTCTATGGCAAATCCGCCTTCCGATGTTTGCAGCGCGCGTGGGGTCCGGATGCGGTGCAGCCTAATATGCCACGGATTATGCGGCACGAGCCAGGTCTCTATCTCCACACCCGCCCATGGCCTCCAGCGGGAATAGAGGCAGTCTCCGGCAATCAATGCCTCTTCCATCGTCTCGCGCGTACGGAAGTGTACACCATCGTCGGAAAGACCGAGCATGCCGTCAAAAGCTGCGGCGGCAAAATGCCGGTCATCCGCCTCGACATTGAAGGCATAACGGGTGGAATAGACGAATTTCGAATATTTTTCCTGCGCGCCGCGCATCCTGTCGTGCTGCTGCCCCGAGGATAGAACAACGACGTTGCCGGGCGTATGGAAAGCAACCATGCCCGGTTCCGGCAATGAAACGGGTTCGGCGAATTCTTCTGATCTGGTCTCTTCCGCCGTCCAGAAGGGATGATCGGCGGGCAGCGCCAGCGGCAGGAAGAATTTGAGCGCCCAGTAGGGCGAGCAGGGAGAATTGTAGCTCTCGCTCATTAAAAGGTTCGGATAGCCGTATCCCACGGAAAGTACGCCATCGCGATCCGCGATCGGCCGCTTCGACCACCAGCGGATATGCCGCATGTAATAACCTTTGATCTCTGGCCATGGCAGCGCCTGCAAGCCGGAAAAGGCGAGTGCACCCCAGAAACCACCCGCCGCAAACCGGTATGTCTGGCTGCGCCCGAAGGCGAGCGAGGCCCCGTCCGGCCCGAACCAATGGCGCATGTCGCGGGCGAAAACTCTCGAGCGTTCGATGAGCCGTTTTTTTCTCGCCTCATCGTCTTTCGCAAGCACGGTATAGATCAGCCCATAAAAATGCATGGCGAAGGGAATATAGTGGTCGACACGCCGTACCGGCCCGTCACGATACCAGCCATTGCCGATATCAAATGCCTCTATTTCGTCGAGATATGCATGGGTCTTGGCCGTGTCGAATTCGACACCCACCCGCTCCAGCCCGAGATCGATCAGAACGCGGAAAAACTTCCAGTTATTATCGACGAATTCCCGCTCGCGCGCCGCCAGAAGGTAGACCGTGACGGTCTTTCTATCCGTTTCCGCAAGCGGCTCCCAGATGTGTTCGGGAACCATGGCGAGTGCAAAGCCTATTGCCGCCAGCTCCACCAATCGTTGGTGCCGGTCTGCGGTGTCACCCCAATATTCGGGGTGGGCCGGGTTGGTGCCATTGGCCAATCCGCGCCGGTAGAGATCCCAGTGCGGAAAGTCATAGCCGCCGGCGGCAAGGGGTACGATGCCCCATAACGGTCGGGCAAAGCCTTCCAGTTCGGCAGCCGGGTAATCAAATATCGCGCCTGTCGCGCCCAACTGCACGCGCGCGCCGCCCGCCGAAAAACAGGCAAGCAGCGGATTGAAGAGATCAATCACAGCCTTTGCGAGATCGTCCCTGCTTGAAAGCGGATTGTGAAAGAGCGGATTGGCTGCGGCGGTTTCATGGGGCACGGTGACGAATGTCCGGAATTCTTGGGTCAGGAAAAAGGCCGCAGGCTTTCCGCCTGCGGCCCATGGCAATTATTTGATGGCCTTGACGCCGTCATTCATGTCCTTGATGCCGTCATCGATTGAAATATTGTCGGTCATCAGTGCGTCATGGACACGGTTCAGAACGACTTCGATCTTGGCTGCATTCGGGTTGACCGCCATTTCCAGATAGGCCTTGCCCGCCTGCAACGCGTCCTTGCTGCCCTGATCCTGCGGGAAGCCCGGCAGCGATGCGATCTTCTCAGCCACATCGTCGGTTCGGAGTGCAGGGAAAGTGCCGGTGGAGGCAATGATGGCCGCTCCCTCAGGCCCGGTCACGAACTGAATGAAATCCAGCGCCGCTTCCTTATGGCCGGAATTAGTGTTGACCGACAGTCCGGCAATCTGCGCGGCCGTCGCACCTGCCGCCACGCCATCGGGATGGGGGAATTTCACGATACCCCAGTTGGCGCTTTTCGACTCGCCCGATTTCACCTTGGCGATCTGGGTTCCGACGAACCAGGTGCCCATCGGCAGCATGCCGATCGTTCCGTTGAAGAACAGCGCGGAGTAATGGGTATTGGATGTCTTCAGCGAGGCGTAGGACGGTATCGCGCCGGTCTTTTGCAGGGCAAGCGCACGCTCATACCAGGGTTTCAGGAACTCATAGTTTCCATCAACCATCGTGTGTTTTCCATCCTGAATGCCGGGCAGTTGCACCGTCGAACGCCAAGTGTGCAACAGAGCGCCGTAAATGCGGTTCGCGCCCATGCCGCCCTTCAGCTTGCCGGCTGTTTCATCGAACTGCGCCCAGGTCATGTCATTGGTTGGATAAGGCACGCCTGCCTTGTCGAAAATATCCTTGTTGTAATAGACCACCCAGAAATCGGAGCGGAACGGCAGGGCGTATACCTTGCCGTCAATGGTCAGTTCCTCGATCAGGCCGCCATAGGGTGCCGTCTCGATCTTCTGATCCTTGATGAAGTCGCTGAGATCGGTGATGTTGCCGGCGCGGACCAGATTGGCGTATCCGGGAACGTCCTTGATGGTAACGACGTCAATGTCCTTCGAGCCGCCAGTCAACTGCGTGGATATCATCTGCGTATAGTCCTGCGAGCCGAGGTCCACCACCTCGAACGTGACATTCGGATGCTTCTGCTTATAGGCCTCCATCAAGGGCTTGAAGTAAGCGCCCTTATCCAGATCCCATAGGGCCCATTTCAAGGTGACGGGGGCATCGCCCGCGGCGAATGCTGTTCCTCCCATACCCATGGCAATGCCGAGACCGGCGGTTGCCAGAGCAAATGCACGTCTGGTTGTTTTAAACTCCATAGCCCGTTTCTCCTTCCCTGACTGATGTCGTTTGATTTTGGTATGTCTTAAACGCCGCTCCCCGCCCGTTCTGATATCCGCAGGCGCGTTTGCGCGGCGACGTTTCTCGCCGCGAAACACAGGGCGAACATGCCGAGCGAAAAATTGATGGTTGCCGGCATAAACACGGACACCGGATAGAAGAGAATATGCGCGATCCAGAGCGCCGCGACGAAGCTGAGCGCCGCCAGCATCGGCCATGGTCTGGTGAGCGCCAGAAACGCCGCACGCCGCAGGGTCTGTAAAAGCGGCAAATCCTCCTTCGCCAGGACAACGGTGGCATAGGCGCAGAGAAGGGTGAGGAACAGTGTGACTGCGAGGCTGATCGCAAAAGGCACACTGTAGGCGAGTTGCGACCGGGCAGCATCGGCATAGCTGACAGTTGCGTAACCACCGCCACCGACCACCAGCGCTGCGAGAAGCACAAGCGCGGTGCCGCGCAGGGCGAATGTCCGCAAGGCTTCAAGGAAATCGCGCAGCAGATAGGTATTTTCGTCGTTCGAGAAAGAAACGCAGACGCGGCCCATGGCCAACATTGCTGCGGGCATCGTTACGACCGGCAGGCTGGCGATGATAAAGAGGAGGTTTAGCTTCACCATCTCCCACCATTCGCGTCTGATAATATCGAGGAACAGGGCGAGACCGGTAGGCGGCGGGGCGTTCTTGTCGATCCCGGCTCCTTCCTTCGTCCATAATCCTTCCAGCCATTGCATCGCTTTTCTCCCGGCCCGTTCAATAAAGGATCGATCGCTCGGTGGCGGGATCAAAGAGCTGCGCATTCGTCAGATCGGCCACCAGCTCAACGGGATCGCCGATCTTCGCCCGGAAGCGCGGTGAAACACGTGCGACGAGGTTTTGACCGCCCGAGATGAGATTGAGATGCACTTCCGATCCCATCGGCTCCGCCAATTCCACTGTCGCCTTGAAGGGAGAGACATTGGCGGCATCGATATCCGCCGGAGCAAATTCGTGGAAATTTTCAGGGCGAATGCCCAGAACGAGCTGTTTTCCTTCGTAGGGAAGTACACGCCCAGGATCGATACCTGCCGGCAGCGGCAATGGGTTGCCGTCGAATATGGCGATAAAGCCGTCGCCCTGGCGGTGCAGCGTCACCGGAAGCATGTTCATCTGCGGTGCGCCGATGAAACCTGCAACGAACATGTTAATCGGCCGGTCATATAGATTTTGGGGCGTATCCACCTGCTGGATATGGCCATCCTTCATCACCACGATGCGATCCGCCATGGTCATGGCCTCAACCTGATCGTGGGTCACATAAATGAAGGTGGCGTCCAGCCGCTTGTGAAGCTTGGAAATTTCCGACCGCATGGTGCCGCGCAGCTTGGCATCCAGATTGGAAAGCGGCTCATCGAGAAGAAAAACTTCCGGATTGCGCACCATCGCCCGGCCGAGCGCGACACGCTGGCGCTGGCCACCGGATAGCGCCTTGGGTTTGCGGTTCAGCAGGTGGGTGATGTCTAGAATTTTCGCCGCGTCCTTCACCTTCGTATCGATGAGGTCGCGCGGCGCTTTTCTAAGCTCGAGACCGAAGGCCATGTTCTTGTAGACGGTCATGTGCGGATAAAGCGCATAGTTCTGGAACACCATGGCGATGTCGCGGTCCTTGGAGGGCACATCGTTCATCACGTCTTCGCCGATGCGCAATTCGCCGCCGGAAATTTCCTCCAGCCCGGCAATCATCCGCAGGGTGGTGGATTTGCCGCATCCGGAAGGGCCAACCAGAATGATGAATTCCTTGTCGGCAATATCCAGATCGATATCGTGAACGACCTTGAGCGCGCCGTAGCTTTTATTGAGTTTTTTCAGGGAAATGCTTGCCATCTGTTCCTCGCGCTCACCAATAGGAAGACCAGTTGCGCGAAAGCCGGATCAGCGCTTCCAGATAATAATAATCACCCCAGGAGACGCACTCATCGACCCCTTCGCCCCGGCAGGTATTGTGGGCGGTTTTCTTGGAATAGGTGCCGTGCAGAAGCTGGCCGTTGGAGATCGCCGGGTCGCGGACCGAATAGTTGTCCATCAGGCTCTTCACCATGCGTCTCGCCAGCTCGCGATACTCCTTGGCCTTTTCCCGCGTTTCCAGCTCCGCCATTTCCAGCAGACCGCAGGCGACGATGGCCGCTGCCGAACTGTCGCGCGGCTCGTCATCGCCATCCGCAAAGACCAGGTCCCAATAGGGCACGAGATCATCAGGCAGGCGCTTCAGATAGAAGGCAAGAAGCCGCTCGAACGTTTCGCGATAGGCGGGAAGTCGCTCGTAGCGGTACGAAATGGCCATGCCGGCAATGCCCCAGGCCTGTCCGCGCGCCCAGTAGCTCTCGTCGCTGTAGCCTTGCTTCGTCACGCCGCGCACCGGTGCGCCGGTCTCGGGGTCCATATAGAATGTATGATAGGTGGAATCGTCCGGCCGCACAGAGTGAGCGAGCGTGGTGCGGGCATGGGCAAGGGCGACGGTGCGATAATCTTCCCGGCCCGTTTCCCGGCTTGCCCAATAAAGCAGCGGCAGGTTCAGCAGGCAGTCGATGATGTAACGAAATTCGTTGGGATTATCCCGGCGACCCCAGGCCTGAATGAATTGACCAATCGGCTGGAACCGCTCCATCAGCTGATCGGCGGCCATCAGCGCCGCTCGTCTGCCATCCTCGTCACCCACCAGTTTCCATGCGGCGATGCAGGAGGGCGAATAGAGGAAACCCATATCATGATGGTCGGTCTCTATGCGGTTTTCGATCCGATGAAGAAAGCTCTGCACCTGAATTTGCGCCGCGTGCTGAAAGGTCCTGTCGCCGGTATGTTCGAAGGCGAGCCACATCTGTCCCGGCCAGAAACCGGCGGTCCATTGATCGTTGGCGACTGCGGGGTAAAAATTCTTCACGCTCGAGTGGTTCTGCGCCGCGTAGGTGAACTGCGGCAGATTGCGCCGGACCTGTGCGACGGCGGCTACGAGCGCGGCGTCGATTTCCGCAGCGGTGATCGGGTTCGGAACGGTCGTGGTCAAGTCGAACATGAAATCAACCCTTGAGGCCAGTGGAAGCGACGCCTTCGACGAAGAAGCGCTGCAATGCTAGGAAAACGATGAGAACCGGGATAAGCGCCACAACCGAGGCGGCCATGATCAACCCGTATTCCGCCGAATATTGCGAAATGAACATGCGCAGGCCGATCTGGATGGTCTTCAGCTCGGTCTTGGTGAGATAGATCATCGGCCCGAGGAAGTCGTTCCACGTCGTGACGAAGGTGAAGATCGTCAATGTGGAGAGCGCCGGCTTCGAGAGCGGCAGCATGATCTTTGCCCAGATCTGGTATTCGTTCATGCCATCGATACGGGCCGCTTCGCAAAGCTCGTTCGGAACCGACATGTAGAACTGCCGCATCAGGAAAACGCCGAAGGCGGTGAAGGCCTGCAGGAAAATCAGCGCGAGATGGGTGTTGTTGAGCCCGAATTCGCGCATCAGCAGAAACTGCGGCACCATATAGACCTGCCAGGGCATGGCGATGGTGGCGATATAGCCTAGAAACAGCGTGTTCTTGTAGGGAAAGTGCAGCTTGGCGAAGGCATAGGCGGCAAAGCTGGATGTCAGCAATTGCAGCAGCGTGACGATGATTGTCAGCTTCGATGTATTGTAGATGAACAGCGCCAGTGGGATTTTCGTCCAGATATCGACATAGTTCTCCCAGCGCGGCTGAGAAGGGATCCATTCGATCGGGAAGGCGAAGACATCGCGGCTGAGCTTCAGCGACGCCGACAGCATCCATGCGAACGGCAGGAGCATGACGATGGTGACGATAATCACCGTGAAATAGATGCCGATCGTGGTGGCGGGGATTTTCCGGCCCATGATACGCATGGCTCAATCCTCCCGCTGCCGTTTGAACTGGACGATAGTGACGATGAGAACGAGGAAGAACAGGACGAGGGCGATCATGCTGGAGTAACCGAGGTCCCAAGAAATGAAGGCTTCGTTGTAGATGTGATAGACCAGAACCAGCGTCGAGGTTCCCGGTCCGCCCTGCGTGATCATGTAGACCTGATCGAAAACCTTGAAGGACTGGATCGTCAGCATGACGGTGACGAAAAAAGTCGTCGGTGCGAGCTGCGGCAGGGTGACGTGGATGAATTTCTGCCAGGAATTGGCGCCATCAAGACCGGCCGCTTCATAAAGCTCGGAATTGATGCCCTGTAGCCCGGCGAGATAGATGACCATGTAGTAGCCCATGCTCTTCCACACGCCAAAGAGGATGACGGTAACCATTGCCCAATGCCGGTCCGCCGCCCATCCCGGCATATCGGCGGGATCGAGACCGAGCGTATAGAGCAACATGTTGACCGGACCCATCTCCGGATTGAAAATCATGTTCCAGACGGCGGCCACGGCAACCAGTGACGCCACATAGGGAAAGAACATCGCCGTGCGGAAGAAGTTGCGACCTAAGATTTTCTGGTTGAGCAGTATCGCGAGCCCCAGGGCGCAGGCAAGCGTGGCCGGCACCGATGCGACAGTGTAAATGACCGTGTTCCATAAGGCCGCGATGAAGGCCTTGTCCTCGAACAGCCGCCAGAAATTATCCAGGCCTGCAAAACGCATTGGATTGGAGCCGTCCCAATGCATGAAGGCGAGCACGAAGGCAAAAAGGATCGGTCCGAGCGTGAAAATCGCGAAACCGAGAAAATTGGGCGCAATAAAAGAATAGGCCACCAGCGCATTCTCGATCCGGCGTCGCCGCCTGGAGACGATGCGGACTTTTTTCCTGCGATACGGGGCCGCCTGCTTGTCGGACATGGTCGCGGTTGCGATTGCCACAGCCTACCTCCCATTGCTGCCGTTTCACCGCATCTCAGGTGTCGGCTGCTGCGTTTTCCATAACGGCGCGGGATCCTCACCCTGCCGCCTCCCGCGCTCTGGATAACACAATATCGATATTGGTCAAACAACTTTGCATTAAGTCAGACAAATTTTCTAGTTTTTCAAAAATACGTATGATAGGAGCCAATCATCGGATTGCGGAACGCGCGGGAGGTTCAGGGCGTGTTTGTCGAAATGATGCGGCTTATGCCCGATCGGTTCGCCGATTTCGGGGCAGAACTCACAGCGAAAAAAATTCACTCCTCAGCGTCGGCTGCGGTTCGCGGCAGCCTTATCGAGGCGGCGGTGCAGGCTCTTGGCGAGTCCTGGTCCACCATTCTGGCGGGCGACTACCGGGAATATAGCGGGAGTGGCAATCGTGATCGTTTCGAGTGGCTTTATTTTTCCCGCCGGCTGAAGCTGAACGCACTGGTTCTTGGTGAATGCGCGGAGGGGCAAGGCCGTTTTCTCGATGCCACCATCGATGGCCTGTGGCTGATATGCGAGGAAAGCGGCTGGCAATTGCCCGCTCATAATTCCCATATTCGCGGCGGCCCGCGTGACCCTCTGCCTGACCCGGAAAACCCAGTGATTGACCTGTTCGCTGCGGAAACGGGTGCCAATCTGGCGTTGTGCCTGCATCTGCTTGGACCGGAGCTGGAGCGGGCAAATACGAATCTCGTTTCGAGAATTCACGCAGAGATAGACCGGCGTATAACGACACCATATCTGAACAGACATTTCTGGTGGATGGGGAACGGCGCAGAACGGATGAACAATTGGACGGCCTGGATCACCCAGAATGTCCTGCTCTCGACGCTGCTCTTGCCGACAGACCAGCCGACGCGACGTTCGGTGGTTGAAAAGGCACTTGAGAGTCTCGACGCGTTTCAGAAGGATTATGCCGAAGACGGGGCCTGCGAAGAGGGCGTTCTTTATTACGGCCATGCAGCACTTTGCATGTTCGGGGCGATGACTATTGTCGAAAGCTGCGCGCCCGGCTCGATTGCCCCGCTCTTCAATGCGCCGAAGCTGCGAAACATGGCCGAATTCGTCCTCAATATGCATGTGGCAGAAGACCGTTTTTTCAACTTCGCCGATGCGCCGGCGAAGGTCGAGACATCAGGGGTGCGGGAATATCTCTTGGGCAAAGCCGTTTCCTCGACCCCGCTTCAGGCCTTCGCTGCCGCCTGCTGGAACCGCTCACCGGACCGGCTTATGTCGAAGGAATGGAACCTTTGGTATCGCGTTCAGGCGGTTCTCACCACACCGGAATTGTCAGCGCTTACGCCCGTGGCACCCACAAAGACCGACATAGTTTATTCAGGCATCGGACTGGTGATTGCCCGTGACAGTGTTTTCGATCTTGCCGTCAAGGCAGGCAATAACGGCGAAAGCCATAACCATAACGATGTCGGCAGTTTCACGCTTTACAAACACGGCCGGCCATTCATCATCGATGTGGGGGTGGAAGCCTACACCGCCAAAACCTTTTCCCCGCAGCGCTATGACATCTGGACGATGCAATCGGCCTTTCACAACCTGCCGACCTTCGGCGGCGTCATGCAATCCGCCGGACCTGAGTTTGCAGCACGCGATTTTGTGGCCGAATTCTCGGAGGGAAAGGCGGAAATTTCCTTTGATATAGCCGGTGCATATCCAGCCGCAGCAACTGTCGCGCATTATCGTCGCCGTGTCCGGTTGCTGCGCGGCAGCCATGTGGAAATCATCGATGACCATCGGGGCGAAATTGACGCGGTCCTGTCGCTGATGGTTGCAGAAAAACCGCAAATCACACCGGGTGGCTTTAATTTTGCAGACCTAGGAAAGGTGGACTGCGACGGCGAGGGCGACCCGGCCATTGAGACGATATCGATCGACGATACCCGCCTTCGCCAGTCCTGGCCGCCGGTGATCTATCGCATTCTCATCCCTGTTAAAGCCAACCGTCTTTGCCTGAAAATCACTTAAGGAAGTGCCGATGAAGCTTACACTCAAGGTCGTTAATGCGGCTGGCGCGATTTTGGCGCAGACCGGTGCGGAAGACGAGGTTTTTCTCGTCTACAGGGCCGAGTATTGCGAGGGTGATCGGCTTGTCGTCGAGGTTTCACAGCCCGGACACATCTGGCTTGCCCTGGATGCCGGAATGCCGGCGACACTGGTTTTTTTACGAACGACAGAATTCGTCCTGCCCGTTCCTTCCGCCTCAAGGCGAAAATCCTATCCGCCGCAGGCGTTCAGCGGCGCCATTCACCGGATCGCGGCGCGCCGTGCGCTCGCCGGGGATGTTGGGGTCCGTAGAAACCTGGCCTTGAACCCGTTTGATGAACATGAAAACACCGCCCTGTTTCCACACGTCTATGCGAGTACCGAGACGCGCGGAGAGGCCGCCTTTGCGGCACGCAATGTGATTGATGGTGAAAAAGCCAGCGCAGGTCACGGTTTTTGGCCCTATACCAGCTGGGGCATCAATCGCGATCCTGACGCTTCATTGACGCTTGTTTTTGGCCGTGCGGTGATGATCGACCAACTGACATTCTATCTGCGGGCGGATTTCCCCCACGATGCATGGTGGAAACAAGCGAGTGTCACCTTTTCCGACGGTGAGTGCGTAAGCTTCGCCTTGCAAAAAACCGGAGCCGCCCAGACTTTTTCAGTCTCGCCGCGCCAGGTGGAATGGATTCGTCTGCACGATCTTAAAAAAGCGGATGACCCATCGCCATTTCCCGCACTGACGCAAATCGAGGTCTGGGGCGCCGATCTTCCGGAAAGTCTTTAGCTGTGCGCGATGCCCCGCAGGTCGCGCATCATGTCACGGTAGCGGTTCTGGCTGCCGCGTAGATGCGCCTGCATCGCCAGTTTGGCATCCTGTTCATTTCTGTCCGATATGGCGATGACGATCGCCTCATGTTCCTTGTGGATCAGCCGTCTGTAGGCCGTCTGGTCGTTTTCCGCGGCTTCGGAAACCACGCGGGATTGCGGGATGACGGCCTGGCCGTGCAACTCGAGAAATTGTGTGAAGAGCGGATTGTTGGTCGCGGTCGCAACGGCGATGTGAAGAGCCAGATCCGCCTCGCGAATGGAGCGGTTCTGCTCAATACATTCGAGAAGCCGGGCGTGACAGTCGAAAATCGCCTCTTCCTGCGATGGTGAACGGCGAAGAGCGGCAAGGCCTGCCGCCTCGATTTCAAGCGGCGTTCTGATTTCCAACACTTCAAGGTCGGAAGACAGTCGGGCGCGATCGACGCCGGGAGCGGACGAGACTTCCTTTCCGCGCTTCAGCACGAAGATGCCAGCCCCCTGGCGAACCTCCACCAGCCCGTCGCATCGCAACGCCGTAACCGCCTCACGCACGACAGTGCGGCTGACACCGTGCGCCTCCGTCATTTCGATCTCGCTGGGCAGGCGGTCGCCGGGTCCATATTGGCCGGACGCAATAGCGTTTCTAAGGCTCAAGCTGACCTTGGTCACCAGAGACCCGGAAGACTTGCTGCGCTGTTTTTGTTGTTCTGGCACGTCGGTCACCATGCATGGAAAATAGAGAATGATAAATATGTATGATGAATTTCATTCAAACTCAATGATCATACCAATTATACCAGTTTTTGCACAAATGCCTCATATCGTTCAAAATTGGCGATGAGCAGCTTGATAATCGAACGTGTTACCGGATCGCGTGCATTTCCCATCATCGGCAACAGGGAAATCCGCCAGAAATTCGCCGCGTCGTAGGCTCGGCATGGTCTCCTTACCGCTGAGTAAACGGAGGCTTCCTGGCGTCTTCGTCCGGCACGTATGTATTGCACGCGGCAGGCCTGTTGCATTTTTCACGTGTTTCCCGAGCCTGGCTGTCTATCGGACCCGAGAAATACTGTTCCAAAATTCTCTCACGGACTGCCCGTCTGTTGCCGCACGCGCAACGCATTGTTCCCGCTTCCGGGACTACAAAGTGTCATAGCTCACTTCATATTCGTCGATGGTGCACATAAAGAAAAACAATCGGTGCGCGACCGACCAGAGGAAGAAAAATATGAGCAGAGCCCCAACATCAGCAGGAAGCTGGTGGCTTCACGGTATCGTCCTGGCCATCGTCATCATTGCGGAAATAATCGGCATCCGAAAAGTTCCGATCGGCATAGGAACCGTCGTGTTCCTGCCGATCCTGTATGCGTTTGCCATCGGCATCGCGCTTAACCCGCATATTCTAAAGAAGACGGCAAAGCTCATTCCGCCGAGCGCCGTGAAACTTTCCGGCACTATGATCACCATCGCGATCATGCCGTTCATTGCGAAGTTCGGAACAACAGTTGGGCCTCAGATCGAGAAAATCATCGAGGCAGGCCCGGCGCTTGTCTTGCAGGAAATAGGCAATCTCGGAACGATCCTGATCGCTTTCCCGGTCGCCGTGTTTCTCCTGCGTATGGGCCGTGAGGCGATCGGAGCCACCTACTCGATCGACCGCGAACCGAACATCGCATTGATTGCCGATCGCTACGGCCTGAACAGCCCCGAGGGAGCTGGCGCAATGGGCGTCTATGCCACCGGGACGCTGATCGGTACATTCGTCTTCGCAATCATGCCTCCTCTGATCCATGCGCTTGGATGGTTCGATTATCGCGCACTGGCAATGTCCTGTGGCGTCGGCTCGGGCAGCATGCTGGCAGCCTGCACGGGTAGCCTTGCTACCGTCATGCCGGAAAACAAGGACATCATTCTGGCTCTGGCAGCGGCGAGCAACATCCTCACCTATGCGACCGGTCTTTATGTCGGCCTGTTCGTGGCACTTCCGTTGACAGAGTGGCTTTATAAGAAATCACGGCCTCACGACCCCGCCAACAAGGTTCAGACAGGAGCGAAGATATGAGCATGAACTCAACCCACACTGCGTCCGCTGAACACACATTGCCATCCGAGGGTGAAGACGAACGCAAAATCAACGTCGTCCGATACTCCGGACTTCTGTTGGTCGCGTCTCTCATCGGCCTCGTTTCGAACTGGGTAGGCACCGGCACAGACCCGCTCACCGCCTTGCCGGGCATGAGTATATTGTACCTCGTTTCGGTCGGTGGTCTTCTGTTTGCCCGTTTCATGCCGTTCTACTTGCCGGGCGTGGCATGGACGTCGCTGCTTGCGATCCTCGTGACAATTCCGGGCATTCCCGGTTCGGCATGGGTGATTTCGCAGGTAGAGGCTCTTAACTTCCTCGCTCTTGCGACGCCCGCACTGGCTTATGGCGGCCTCGCCCTCACCAAGGGCGAATTCGACATCGCACGAAAATCGGGATGGAAGATCGTCATCATCGCCGTCTGCGTGATGTTCGGCACATATATTGGCTCGGTCTTTATCGCAGACATTGCGCTTCGGATCGGTGGGCAATAATACCGGAACCAGATGCGGCCGTCCTGCAAAGACGGCTGCATCCTTCAGGAGCAAGACCTAGATGCAGCAATTCTTTCCAAGCACGGAAATCGATGAAGCCGTTCAATGGCGGCACTATCTCCACCAAAACCCTGAATTGGGATTTCAGGAGCAGGAAACGTCAGCTTTCATCGCGGCACGCCTTTCCGAATGGGGTTACTCAGTTCGCACGGGTTACGGTAAGACCGGAGTGGTCGGAACGCTCAGCCGCGGGACGTCTTCAAAGGTGATTGGCATCCGCGCAGACATCGATGCACTTCCGATCCTGGAGCAAACAGGGCTTGCCTATGCCTCCCGCACACCCGGCAAGATGCATGCCTGCGGCCACGACGGTCACGTGTCGATGGCGCTTGCCGCCGCCCGCGCCTGCAGCCGGTTGAACTTCGACGGCACGGTGCATTTCATTTTCCAACCCGCAGAAGAAAACGAGGGCGGAGGCCGGGCGATGGTCGAGGACGGCCTGTTCCGCGATTTCCCCATGGACGCAATCTACGGTCTGCACAACTGGCCGGCGCTGGAGCTTGGCAAATGCGTTGCCAGGGACGACCAGATGATGGCGGCGTTTGGAACATTCGAGATCACGATAACCGGCCGTGGCGCTCACGGAGCCATGCCCCATGAAGGTGCTGACCCGATCGTGGCCGCATCTCAAATCGTCTCCGGACTTCAAACCATTGCCAGCCGCAACGTCTCCCCTCTGGAATCCGCCGTCATTTCGGTGACACAGATACACGGAGGTGACGCCTGGAACGTCATCCCGGAGAATGTCGTCATCCGCGGCACCACGCGCTGGTTCGAGGAGGATGTCGGCGCAAAGATAGAGAAACGCATTCACGCCTTGGCAACCTCTATTGCAACCGGATTCGACTGCACTGCGACAGTCGATCATCTCTTCCGATATCCGGCGACGATAAACGATCCAGGATGCGCCGCAATCATCAGGGATATTGCCTCCACCATGCCGGGGATCGAGGTAGTCGACGCCATGCCGAGCATGGCTGCTGAAGACTTTTCCTTCATGCTCCGCGAAAAGGCAGGATGTTATTTCTGGCTTGGCGCGCAAAAGGCCGGTAAAAATCCAGGGCTCCACTCAGCCTATTTCGACTTCAACGACGCGCTTCTCCCCTTGGGGGTTCAGATGTGGATATCCCTCGTCGACAACCAGCTGAAGGCAGCGTAAGGGCGTTGCTTCAAAAGCAACGCGCATTGACCTGATAATCGTTCCGGCACAGGATGGCTTTGATGGAGACCATGGATGCCAAAGCACTGCGGATGTTTATGGCCGTCGTTCGCTTCGGCTCGATCCGCAGTGCGGCCGAACATCTCAATGTCGCCCCTTCAGTCGTCAGCCGCCAGATCGCCGATACAGAGAAGAAGATCGGTCTTCCGCTTTTCGACAGAACAAGCCGGGGCGTTGGACTGACCGAGGCCGGGGAACTGGTGTTTGAACATGGCAAACGTATCCTCGAAGACAATGGTCTGCTTTCGGAACAACTCGACCAGCTGAGAGGCGTGCAACGGGGACGCATCCGGCTTTGTTGTGGTGAGGGTTTTCTAGGGGACCTCATCGAACACGGGCTAAAGCCCTTCGTCACCGTCTATCCGGCGATCCGTTACGACGTCCAGTTGGGAAGTACCGAAGGCGTTCTCGATAGTGTCGCCAACGGCGATACGGATATTGGCATTGCCTACAATCCGGTCATCGATATTCGTGTCCGGTCCCTCGCCATTTCCCGGCAACCGCTTTGTCTTGTCGCCCCACTCGGACATCGGCTGTTGAGCAACCCGCGGGTGGCGCTCGAAGACTGCCTGGCTGACACGCAATACGCCTTGCTCAGCAAAGGACACGGCGTCACCCAGCTTGTCAGCCGTGTCGCGGCCAATTGTGGTGCAGCGGTTACACCGCTGATCGAGACGCCGTCCATCGATGCTCTGCGCCGCTTCGTGGCCGCCGGCCTTGGCGTGACCTTCCTCCCCAGATTCGCCGTGTCAACCGAACTTATGAGGTCGGCGTTCGGCGTCGTCGAACTGAGCGATCCGCTTCTGTCCGAGGCCAGCGCCCACCTGATGGTCAAAGCACGGCGCCGGCTGCCCAGGTCGGTGGACAGTCTCGCAGGATATCTCGCCGCCGAAATGACGGCGTTCAAAGCCTGATGCGCGTTGCTGAACCCGCAACGCTCTGTACCCGGACACCTCACTATCGAGTGTCCCCTTTTGATGAGAACGTCCCACCTGAATGATCGTCAGCCGATGCCACGCGGCGGCGCAGATAAAGGGAGTTCGATCAAATGTCGGATGCAAAGCAGACAATTGTTGGAATAATTGGCCTTGGAAGCATGGGCCTTGGCATGGCTCAAACGCTGGCTGGCAAGGGTTTCCGGACATTGGGTTTCGATCTGTCGGAAGAGAGGAAAGAGCTGGCGCAGCAGTCCGGCGTCGTTGCCGTAGACACCATCGCGCATGCGTTTGAAGAGAGCACTTTCCTGGTCTTCTCGCTGCCAACGGCCAAGGACGTTGCCAGCGTGGTCAACGACCAGATCGAAATCCTGAAAAGCCGGAGCGCTCAGCGGGTGATCATCATCGACACCTCGACGTCGGAACCAGACGTGAGCCGCGAGCTTGCCGCAAAGCTTGCCTTGCTTGGTCACGGCTTTCTGGATGCACCGGTCAGCGGCGGCCCCGCCGGTGCTGCCTCTGGCAAGTTGACGATGATGATTGGTGGCACTGACGAAGACGTCGCTCTTGCAAGGCCCGCCATCGAAGCCATGTCGGCCAAAGCCCTGCATGTGGGGCCTAGCGGCGCGGGCAATGTCGCCAAGCTGGTGAACAACCTTCTTGCCGCAGCACACATGGTAACGACCAGTGAGGGTCTGAAGCTTGCTCTCGCCGCAGGGATCGATCCCGAAGCAGCGCTACGTGTTCTCAACGCAGCGTCGGGTCGATCTATGATCAGCGAAGTGCATTTCCCAACGTGGATCATGTCGGACAAGTTCGACAGCGGTTTCTCGATGGGACTGATGCGAAAGGACGTTCGGCTTGCGCATGAGCTTGCAGCAAGGACCGGTGCAGACCTGCCTATGGCAGAGATCGTTGCAAAACTTTGGTCCGGCTCCAGCGACCTGAAAGATTCCGACGACTTTACCCGCATGGGCGCTTTCCAGCCCGCTTCAAACTAAGGACGAGCATTATGGGCAACGTAGATATCATCCGCGATCCGGGTCCGCGCATTCGCGAAATCCTCAAGGCCTTCATCGGCACCGAAGAGATCGGCAGTTTCGTTAATGGTGAGATTGTCTTCGGTTCGGGCGAAGAGCTCACCCTTACCGATCCCTCCAGCGGCAAATCCTTCGCGACATACAAAGACGCCGACAGTTCGGTGGTGGACAGCGCAATGGATGCCGCCGCCAGAGCGCAACGCGCATGGATGCAACTCACCGCCTCCGGCCGCGGACGGGTCATGAACGAGATCGCACGCACGATCCGCGAACATTCGGCCGACATCGCTGAAATCGAAAGCCGCTCGGCTGGCCGTCCGATCCGCGATATCCGTGGCGAAGTCGTCAAAGTCGCAGAGATGTTCGAATATTACGCCGGATGGTGCGACAAGCTGCATGGCGACGTCATTCCCGTTCCGACTTCCCATCTCAACTACACACGCCAGGAACCGATCGGCGTGGTTGTACAGATCACGCCGTGGAACGCACCGCTGAACACCGGCGGATGGCAGATCGCGCCCGCCATCTGTGCTGGCAACGCGGTCGTCATCAAGCCCTCCGAACTGACGCCGCTCAGCACCATCATTCTGGGTCTTCTCTGCGAGCAGGGTGGAGCGCCCCGCGGCCTGGTGAACGTCATCGCGGGCCAGGGCGTGACCGCCGGGCAAGCAGCCGTGGCCCACGCCAAGACGGGTCTTGTCGTGTTCGTCGGATCGGCGCATGCGGGATCTCTGATTGCAGCGGCGGCAGCCAAAAATGTGGTCCCCTGTATTCTTGAACTTGGCGGCAAATCTGCCAACGTCGTTTTCGACGACGCCGATATCGACCGCGCAATCCTCGGCGCCCAATCGGCGATCTTTGGCGGCGCGGGACAAAGTTGTGTTGCCGGTTCAAGACTGCTGATTCATCGTTCTGTTCATCAGCAGTTCATCGAGCGCTATGCGGCGGCAACGGCGAAAATTCCTGTCGGCGACCCCTATCTCGACACAACCCAGATCGGTCCGATCAACAATCTACGCCAGTGGAACAAGATCAGCGAGATGGTCCAGCAGGGCATCAGCGAAGGCGCGCATCTGGCTACAGGCGGACGCAAGCCAGAGCACCTCGAGGAGACAGGCGGCTTTTATTTTGCGCCAACCATCCTCGATAATGTCGCTTCGGATGCGACGATCTCGAAAGAAGAGGTTTTCGGCCCGGTCGTCGGCGTTACGCCATTCGATACGGAGGAGGAGGCAATCTCGCTCGCCAATGACAATCCTTACGGACTTGCCGGAGCTGTCTGGACGCAAAACGTCGCACGGGCACACCGGGTCGCCTCGCAGGTCCGGGCGGGAACATTCTGGATCAACGGCTACAAGACCATCAGCGTGATGTCGCCTTTTGGTGGTTTCGGCAAAAGCGGTTACGGCCGTTCCAGCGGCAGGGACGCGCTTCTCGCTTATACCCAGACAAAAAGCATCTGGGTCGAAACCGCCGCGGAACCGGTCATCACCTTCGGTTATTTCTCGGGCTGATCAAGGCAGGACCGGGCAACAGTCCGGTCCTCATCTCGCTGGAGGCCGTGGCGCTATTGCTCCTCGGGAGGGGCGACGGCACAGGCTATTCATCGCGGTTGCCATCGGTATTGGCGTAGGTTGCGCAGCGGGTTGGGACGCGATCAACGTCCCATAGAGATCGAGCCGAATTTCAAAAGATCAAGGGGCCTTCGGCGGCTCTCCATCAACGACGGTCTTTGCCGTCATCTCCTGCTGCGGCCATCGGCGCAGTGCCTCCCGTCCGGTATCGGTCAAGCCGTAGACGCCTCTATCCAGACGGTCAAACCAGCCATAGACGTTTGCAAGCAAAATCTTCCCGGCATCCGGTATGCTGGATCTGACTTGACGCACGCGCAGCGGCCCCGATGTCAACGCCAAAGCGCAGCCGAGTGCCTGCTGCCGGTACGCGGTCATGATTGGTGCGCGGGTGCTTCCACCCACCGCCGGATCTCCGCGTCGCCTCTCGTGTTCACGTATCAATCGCGAACGCCGTTTCGGGTTGGTTCGCGGCATCGGTGATATGGAACTGACAATAACGCTGACGTCCCCAACATCGGAAATGCCGAGCATGCCGATCCCGAGCCTGCGGCAGAGGTCGCGATAACGTTTATCAGCCTCGCGGCCCTTGCCCTTGGCTGAGACCCGTGCCGCAATCCAGACCTCGTCTGCGATAGCCGCGCGATCAACCGCCTGCAAAATAAGCTCCAGATTGAAGCTCAGTTTTAGCTCGCAGATGACGACAACAGGCGGATCGGCGTCGCTCAATCCGACGAGGTCACAACTGCCAACCTCACCTTTGACAGTGTAACCCGCTTGCTCAAGGAAAGATTTGACGGGCAGATAAAGTGAAGTTTCCATGTACCCGCAGATTAAAGTGACGATCCAGGCGCTAGATATATCGATCCGCCTGCGTAGAACAACCATTATAACCACCCATGCGGTTGCAAGTTGTCGGTGGTGCGGGCAGTCGCCAATAATCCCTAAGACGATCAATTGACACTTTTCCCCAAAAGTGGACGACTTTTTGGTGGAAAAATACGATCAAAAATCGTCGAGGATTCGATTTGCGATCGGCAAGGCACCGGCAATCAGAGTCCAATCACCGGTGCAAGTGTTTACGAAAAAGCCTTCAATCTCTCATCTGACCTCAGGCGCGAAAGACCTCGCATTTCTCAAAACTCTTCCCAATTGTCTGGCGATGTGCTCAGGGCGGCATTGCCGGAGAACGCAGCTTTAATCTTTCCGCCGAGTGCACGCGCAGGAGAAACAGCAGGCCTGTCGGCGGACGAGGCTGCGCGAACCGGTGCGGAGATGTCGCTGTAACCACCTTCTGACAATTTGAACCGAGCGAGCAGTTGGTTGAGCGACGAAGCCTCGCGTGCAAGCCCGTGGCTTGCCGCCGTGCTTTCTTCCACCATGGCAGCGTTCTTCTGGGTGTCCTGGTCCATCTGGTTCACAGCCGTATTGATCTGCTGGAGACCAGAGGATTGCTCCTGTGCCGATTCCGCGATCGCCATCACGTGACGGTTGATTTCCTGTACTTCCGTGACGATGAGTTCGAGTGCTTTGCCCGTTTCGCCAACCAGTTGCACACCTTGCTGAACCTGACTGTTCGATGTCGTAATGAGATTCTTGATCTCCTTGGCGGCACCTGCGGAACGCTGTGCCAGTTCGCGAACCTCTTGGGCAACAACCGCAAATCCCTTGCCCGCCTCACCGGCACGGGCAGCTTCCACGCCTGCATTCAGCGCCAGAAGGTTGGTCTGGAAAGCAATCTCGTCGATCACGCCGATAATGTTGGAAATCTCATCAGCGGATGCAGCAATTTGCTCCATAGCCGTGACAGCTTTCTGCACCACTTCTCCCGACTGTTCCGCGCCAACTTTTGCACGACTGACAAAGTGGCCCGCTTCTTGCGCCCGTTTGGTCGAGTCTTTCACCGTCGTGGTGATCTCTTCCAGTGCAGCAGCAGTCTCCTCGACGGCCGCTGCCTGCTGTTCCGTACGCTTGGCCAGATCGTCAGCTGCGGCCCTGATCTCGTTCGCGCCGGAGTCGATGCCGCGCGCGTTCTGCGCCACCTGGTTCAGAGTCGATTGCAGCTGTTCCGCTGCCCTGTTGAAGTCGCCGCGAATACCGTCAAGGCTGGACACGAACGGCTGAGCGATCCGGTAAGTAACGTCGCCCTGAGCGATCTTCGAAAGGGCAGCAGCAAGGTTGTCGACGGCGAATTGCACGTCGGCAGCTTCTTTCGCCTTCTGTTTCTCGCGCTCTATCCGGTCCTGCTCTGAAGATGACCGATGGTTTTCCGTTTCATTCTCAAGCCGGAGGCGCTCGATGGCGTTCTCGCGAAATGCCTGAACAGCAGCGGCCATCTGGCCGACTTCATCCTTGCGGTCCATACCTTCGATTTCGCTGGCTGTATCGCCTGCCGCCAACGACCCCATCCGCTCGCGAAGCCGCGCAATCGGAGTGGTAATGCCACGCGAAGAAATAAGCAGGCCGAGCGCGATCAATGCCAGGGAAACAAGTGTTATGCTGACCAGAGCTGTCCAGATTGTCGTGTTGGTGCTGGCCGTGAGGCGCTCTCTCCCATCGTTCATCACCTGGATCAGTTGCTCGTTCCCCGCGCTGATTTTCGGTGAGACTTCAGTTATTTTTCGAAGGACGTTAAGCGCCATCTGCTGAGCTTCAGCATTTTTTCCCGCCTGCATGAGAGCGATGACCTGATTGCCGATTTCCTCAACCTCGGCAACGCCCTTGAGGATATCACGAGCGGCATCCGTCCGGGCCGGCACCAGCTGCATGATTTTATTCTGCCGTTCTTCCAGTTGCTTCCGGTCGGCCTTGAATGTTTTGACAGCGGCCTCGAAATCACTGCTGGTCGAGTCATTGAGGCTGGCGCGAAGCATCTGCATGCCGAGTGCATTGAGATTGCCGCTGGTTCGGGCGTTCAGCACCGCAGCAAGCGCCTCATTGGCGATGAAATCACTGTAGACATTGTCGGTATTTTTATATTGCAAGCTGACGTAGCTGATTCCGGAAAGCGACATCAAACTCATCACCGATATGACGAATAAGACCTTTGTTTTTATTTTGGTATTCTTCAGGAAAGACATGAATAGCCTCAGGGCAAGCGCTCCTCCAGCTGTCCGCGCAGGAAGCCAGGGAAACAAACAATGGAACATCGCGGGTAGCTGTGCCCCTCCTCATAGGGCGACAAGCGGATATCCGCTCCGGGCCGCCAAAGGCTGGGCGCGTTGGATCCACTCGTTCTACCAGCCCCGCCGATGAAACTTTGGAACCTGCGTATTTTAGATTTCACAAAATTACTAAATGAAGTGTTACCCGGCATATGCAAACGATGACATGTGTGATGCCGTAAACTTACTCGGGCTTTGATTTTCGACGGGCTGCGCGCTTTCGCGAGCCGGACTCGAAAGAGAAGATTATCCTCACCGTTTCAGCACCTGCTTGATGCTGGCGGCATCGGTATTTTCACGAGGATATCGATGGGGCCGACGGCTTGCCGCATCGATTTAACCGTCCCGGAGGTCGCGTCACGCGAGGCAATGTCCAGCGTGCGGGCCATGGCTTTGCCCTTATTCTTTTCGATCAGCAGTCACGGTGTATGCATAAACTCACAATTTATTGTGGTTGCCCTTCGGAGCAATTTGGCCTTGTTTGTAGACTCACACTCTTCACGGGAGGGAAATTATGTCGATAAAAACAACAACTCGCGCCACGCTGCTGGTAGGATCGCTTCTGATTGGCGCAAGTTCCGCACTTGCAGAAACAGTTCTTCACCGCGGCAATTCCGGGGAGCCTCAGACGCTCGATCAGGCACAGACCTCGATCAATATCGAAGCCTTTATCCTCAAAGACCTTTATGAAGGTCTCACCATTTACGATGCTGCCGGCAAGATCGTTCCCGGTACGGCGGAAAGCTGGACGCTGTCTGAGGATGGTACCGTCTACACGTTCAAACTGCGTGCAGATGCGAAGTGGTCGGATGGCACTCCGGTAACGGCTGGAGATTTTGTTTTCTCCTATCAGCGCGTCGAAGACCCGAAGACCGCAGCAAAATATGCGAATATTCTTTATCCGATCAAGAACGCCGAGAAGATAAACAAGGGCGAAACTTCGGTTGACCAGCTTGGCGTCAAGGCCGTGGATGACAAGACCCTTGAGATCACACTCGAGCGCTCAACACCGTTCTTCCTTGAACTCCTTGCCCACCAGACAGCTCTGCCGATCTCGAAGGCAAGCTTTGACAAGAACGGAACCAACTTCGTAAAGCCGGGCGTCATGGTCTCGAACGGTGCTTACAAGCTTGAAGCGCATGTTCCCAATGACAGCTTGACGGTGGTCAAGAACACCAACTTCTGGGACGCATCGAACACCAAGATCGACAAGGTCATCTTCTACCCGATCGACGACCAGGCCGCATCCGTTCGTCGTTTCGAAGCCAAGGAAATGGACCTCGCCTACAACTTTTCCGCGGACCAGATCGACCGTCTGCGCAAGGCCTATGGCGAACAGGTTCACGTTTCGCCGACGCTTGCGACCTATTACTATACCTTCGACACGCGTGAAGCGCCGTATAACGATGTCCGCGTCCGTCAAGCCCTGTCCATGGCAGTCGACCGCGATTTTCTCGCCAAGGAAATCTACAGCGGTTCGCAGGTTCCCGCCTACTCCATGGTTCCTCCGGGCATGGACTCCTACGGTGAGCCTGCGAAAGCAGAGTTTGCGACGCTGTCGCAACTCGATCGTGAAGACGAAGCCGTCAAACTCATGAAGGAAGCCGGTTACGGCGAGGGCGGCAAGCCGCTTTCCGTCGAAATTCGCTACAACACCAACCCGAACCATGAGCGCGTTGCCACCGCTATTGCGGACATGTGGAAAAATACCTTTGGCGCGAAAGTGTCACTGGTGAACCTCGACGTCGCCTCGCATTACGGCTACCTGCAGGAAGGCGGCAAGTACAACGTTGCGCGTGCAGGCTGGGTTGCCGACTATGCGGATGCGGAAAACTTCCTCGCCCTTTCGGTATCCTCCAACAAGACCTTCAACTACTCGAAGTTCAATAATGCCGAATATGATGCGCTGATGCAGAAGTCATATGACGAAAAGGATCCTGCTGCTCGCTCCAAACTGTTGCACGAGGCAGAAACCATCCTCATGAAGGAACAGCCGGTTGCTCCGCTTCTCACACAGGCGGACCTGTGGCTGGTTTCCAATCGCGTGAAGGGTTGGGAAGACAATGCTGCTAACGAACACCTCAGCCGCTTCCTGAGCGTTTCCGAATAAGCAGTGCTGGCACGGTGGCCGAAACCACCGTGCCATGTCGGAGCCTGAAAATCATGATTTCATTTATCCTGCGCCGTTTGGCGAGCGCCGTGCCGACATTGTTCATCGTCGTCACGATTTCGTTTTTCCTGATGCGTTTCGCACCGGGCGGTCCGTTCAACCTCGAGCGGCCCCTGCCCCCGCAAACCATGGAAAACCTGATGAGAACCTATCATCTGGATGAACCATTGTGGCGCCAGTATCTCATCTATCTCGGCAACGCCGCCACCGGCGATTTCGGTCCGAGCTACATCTACAAGGACAACACCGTCGCCCAGTTGATCGGCAAAGGCCTGCCCTATTCGCTGGAGCTCGGTTGCTATGCTCTTTTGCTGGCGTTGGTCGGCGGCATTCTTGCCGGCACCTTTGCCGCACTCAGACAGAATAGCACCTTCGATTTCTCCATCATGTCCATCTCGACCATCGGCATCACCGTGCCGAACTTCGTCGTCGCACCTGTCCTCACGCTTATCTTCGCCGTCTTGCTGGGGCTTCTGCCCGCAGGTAGCTGGGGTGATGGGTCGCTACGCTATCTAATTCTTCCGATGATCGCGCTCGCCTTGCCGCAGCTTGCGGTCATCGCGCGTCTGACGCGCGGTGCAATGATCGAGGCTCTGCGCATGGACCATATCCGCACCGCCAGAGCCTATGGCCTCCCGGCTCGCAGCGTCGTGGTGGTTCACGCCATGCGCGCGGCGATGCTGCCGGTCGTTTCATATCTTGCGCCTTGCGCCGCAGCGCTGCTGACGGGCTCGGCGGTCATCGAGACGATCTTCACCATTCCCGGTGTCGGCCGCTACTTCGTTCTTGGCGCCATCAATCGTGACTACACGCTGGTCATGGGAACGGTCGTTCTCATCGCCATTTTCGTCATCCTGTTCAATCTCGTGGTCGATATTCTCTACGGCCTGCTCGATCCGAGGGTCAGACATGACTGATATCTCCGGCAATATCGCCCCTCAGCCATCGGTGAAAAGCCGAAGCCTGTTCCAGCTTGCAGCCCTGCGTTTCAGACGAAACAAGGCCGCCATGGCTGGCTCCATCATGCTTGTGCTGATCACACTTTTCTCGTTTATCGGCCCGCATTTCCTTTCACACACCTATGATCAGGTGTTTTCGTCCTACGTCTCCGTCGCGCCAAGCCTCGAGCCGCGCCCGGACGTGAACAACCTCCAGAGCGTCATGGAAGGTGTGGCAGGCCGTGCGCGCGTCGAACTGAAGGAGTTTGCCGTCGAAGGGCAGACCTTCACGGCAACGGTTACCTCCAGCAGCCCGATTGACCCGCGCACGACACGTTATTTCGACCGCACCAACGAATTCGAAAACACGAAAGTCGTTGCTACGGAAGATGATGGTCGAACACTGAAGTTGGAAGGCGATGTCAATCGCGAATACTTCTTCTTCGGTACAGATTCAAACGGTCGCGACATGCTGGCTCGCGTAATGCTGGGCGGCCAGATCTCCATTGCCGTCGGCGTTCTCGCCAGCCTCGTTTCGCTCGGCATCGGCGTGCTTTACGGCGCTACGGCGGGTTACATCGGCGGGCGCGTCGACAATGTAATGATGCGTTTCGTCGAGATCCTCTATTCGCTGCCCTTCGTCTTCCTGGTCGTGGTTCTCGTGGTTTTCTTCGGGCGTAGCTTCATCCTGATCTTCCTTGTCATTGGCGCAGTGGAGTGGCTGGATATGGCGCGTATCGTGCGTGGCCAGACGCTTGCCTTGAAACGGCGGGAATTTGTGGCAGCAGCTCAGGCCTTGGGTTTGAGCGACTGGCAGATCATCCGCCGTCACATCATCCCCAACACCATCGGTCCCGTGGTCGTGTTCGTGACGGTCGTTGTCCCGAAAGTCATACTTCTTGAAAGCTTCCTCTCCTTTCTCGGCCTTGGCGTTCAGGCGCCACTCACGAGCTGGGGTGCGCTCATTTCCGAAGGCGCCAACAATATTCAGTCGGCCCCGTGGCTGCTGATATTCCCGGCAATCTTCTTCGTGCTGACGCTTTTTTCGCTGAACTTCGTAGGCGACGGATTGCGTGATGCACTCGATCCCAAGGATCGTTGACATGAATACGACATCTGAAAACATTCTCACCGTCCGCAATCTCAAGGTCGATTTTGCCACGCCAGACGGCACGGTCAACGCCGTCAAAGGTGTCGATCTCCACGTAAAGCAGGGTGAAACGCTCGCTGTCGTCGGGGAATCCGGCTCCGGCAAAAGCCAGACCATGATGGGCATCATGGGCCTCTTGGCTTCCAACGGCGTCATTCAAGGCTCGGCGCAATATCGTGGACGCGAGTTGGTAGGCTTGCCGGTCAACGAGCTGAACAAAATCCGTGGCGCGAAAATCACCATGATTTTCCAGGAGCCGATGACCTCGCTCGATCCGCTTTACAGGATCGGCGCGCAGATCGCCGAGCCAATCGTCCATCACCGGGGCGGCAGCAAGAAGGAAGCGAGGGCACGCGTTCTCGAGCTTCTGAAACTTGTCGGTATTCCAGACCCGGAGCGGCGCATCGACAGTTACCCGCATGAACTTTCAGGCGGCCAGCGCCAACGCGTCATGATCGCCATGGCGCTGGCAAACGAGCCGGATATTCTGATCGCGGATGAGCCAACCACCGCGCTCGACGTGACAATCCAGGCGCAGATCCTTGATCTTCTGAAGTCGTTGCAGCAGCGCTTCGGCATGGCCGTGGTGTTGATAACGCACGATCTCGGTGTCGTCAGGCATTTTGCCGATCGTGTTGCGGTTATGCGCCGAGGCGAGATCGTTGAAACCGGTCCGACGGAAGAGGTCTTCGAGCGCCCGCAGGCGGACTATACGAGGATGCTTCTCGATGCCGAACCCAGCGGCCACAAGCCGCCGGTCGGCAAAGAAGCGCCGGTCGTTCTCTCTGGCCAGAACGTCACGATCGATTATGTGATCCCGGGCGGCTTCCTGTCGAAGTCACGGGCTTTCAGGGCCGTGGACAGCGTTAATGTCAGCCTTCATCAAGGGCAGACCATCGGCATCGTCGGTGAATCCGGATCAGGCAAGTCCACGCTCGGTCGCGCGCTTCTGCGCCTTGTCACTGCAGAAGGCCGCATTTTCTTCGGCAAGACGGAAATCACCGGACTTGGCCGAACGGCAATGAGGCCATTGCGGCGGCAGCTGCAGCTCGTGTTCCAGGATCCGTATGGATCTCTTTCGCCAAGGCAGACTGTTGGAGAGATCATCACTGAGGGTCTCTTTGTGCACGACCCACAGCTCAGCCGCGCGCAGCGCGACGAGCGAGCGATAGAAGCGCTGAAAGAAGTCGGCCTCGATCCCGCCGCCCGCAACCGCTACCCGCACGAGTTTTCAGGCGGGCAACGTCAGCGTATCGCAATTGCCCGCGCGATCATCCTCAAGCCAGATGTCGTCATTCTCGATGAACCTACATCGGCGCTGGACCGATCCATTCAAGGACAAGTTATCGACCTCTTGCGTAATTTGCAGAAAACGCACAACCTTTCCTACATCTTCATCAGCCACGACCTCTCAGTCATAAAGGCCATTTCGGATTATGTCATCGTGATGAGAAACGGGAAGATTGTCGAAGAGGGAGAAACGGACGCGATATTCGAGCGGCCGGCGGCTGAATATACCAAAACACTGATTAAATCCGCGTTTTCGGCCGAACTAACATCATAGATTACAGCCCGGCACTGCCGGGCCTTTTCTGGCCCCGTTACAAAAGATCCGGTTTGTGGAGGAGGTCGTTATTTCGCGGCCATGGCGGCCTTCCTCTCCTGTTCAATCCCGACCATATCGTCACGTAGCAAACAGGTTCGATGATGTGCGAAAGCTGGTACCCGCCACAGGACTAAGCGACGTCCAAATTCATAACAAAATCCGCGGTTTCATGGGCATGAATGCGGGTAAAACGTATCAGCTCGTCGAAGTGACGTTGCATCTTACGGATGGCTTCAGCGTTATTGAGCACAAGATACATGGCGCCGACGAAAAGTGCTGCCCGTTGCGAACCGAAGATCGTATAGGGCACGGAAAAGCGTTCTTTTTCATTGAACAGAAACAGCCGGAATGATGGGTATAGCTCGCTGATAAGTCCCGACATATGTTTGAGTTGTTCGGCACGTGTCTCGCGGTCCAAACCGCTCCACATACCGCGCCCCTGCGCAAAAGCTTCCAGCGTTTCGAGCGGCATGCAAACTTCCATGTCGGTACCAGGTTGGCGATTATAATCGAGTCGAAACGCCGTTTCGCTGGCCTGCGCCATCACACTCTGATGCGCGCCCATGGCCTCGAAAGCGATGATCTCGGGTGTGCGAAGCAGATCGGGAATGCGTGCCGGAACATAACGGATTTTGGTGCCTGCCGCTTCCGCATGCCACTTCATCAACAGCGTATCCGTATAGTCCGCACCGCCCTCCTCGATCTCGAAACTTGGCCGCAATTCCCCCATCAACCCCTGATCATGGGAAAGACCGAGTAGCCAGTCGAGCGAGACGGAATGTCGCTCGGCGATATTCAGCAGCGTCTCCACACGCGGAAGCCGCGCCGAATCACCGGAAAGCAATTGCGAAAGTGCTGATCGATCAATGCCAATGGCGGCGGCAAAAGACGCCTGGCTGTCTTCTGACCTGTTCACCAGCTGGATCAGGCGGGCACGAAACAATTCTGCGAGCGTGCGTTTGTCCACAATTCACCCGTTTGTTTATAATTATCATCATAATGCTTAAACTGTTATCAAAATCAACAGTTGGTCACCATAAACCCGTTGTGGCTGACTGAGACTGGTGCGACCCTGCGATGACAGGGGCATCAAGAGTATGAAATGACAGACATATTGGCAAAGAAGACGGCGCGGCTGACTGGCGTGCGCCGCAGAAGAAAGCGTGACCGAATTGAATGGCCAACCGTCTCGCTGTTGGCGGTCTGTTACGGTCTCTGGATTTTCGCGGGATATTTTCTGTATCCGATGTTTCCAATCGTTTCTCTGGTGCTCATGGGCATTGCAGTCGCCCTGCACTCCTCGCTCCAGCACGAGGTTCTGCATGGACACCCCACGCGCAATGCACGACTGAACGAAGCTTTGGTCTTTCTGCCGCTCGGGATTTTCTACCCCTATCGCAGTTACAAGCGCACGCATCTGCAACACCATGCAGACGAGCGTCTGACCGACCCATTCGACGATCCGGAAAGCTATTACCGGGCCATGGGCGACTGGCAAAAGATGCCGTCGTTCCTCAAGGTCCTGCTGGGATGGAACAATACGTTCATCGGGCGTCTGGTCATCGGCCCTCCGCTGATGGTTGTTGGTTTCACGATATCCGAATGGCGCAAGATCGCGCAAGGTGATCGGCGGGTGATCTATGCCTGGACCTTGCATCTGGCCGGACTTGTTCCGACACTGCTGGTCATATCCCTGATTTTCGGCGTTCCAATCTGGCTGTATGTTGGTGTGGCGGCCTATCTGGGCATATCCATCATCGCCATTCGCTCCTATTGCGAACATCAATGGTCCGAACAGCCGGATGGGAGAACGATCATTGTTGAAAACTCCATCCTGGCTCCACTGTTTCTCTATAACAACCTGCATTTCGTGCATCACAAAATGCCGACAGCGGCCTGGTATAAATTGCCCTCCCTCTACAGCGAGAGGCGCGCGGAGTGGCAGAAGATGAATGACGGATATGTGTTTAGCAATTATTTCGAGGTGTTCCGCGCTTTCGCCTTCAAGGCCAAGGAACCGGTAGCGCATCCTGTCTTGAGACGGGACGAGCAAGTTTTAATCGCGTCACCCGTCGTGCCTGCCGCTCTGATTTTTTGTGACCATGCGATGCAGGAACAAGACGTGAGACTGGAAATTCCGTCGTGACATGGATCGCGGCACTGCCAATGTATGACTGGCCCGAACTGCGCAATGAGACGGACAGGCTGTGGGCCGATATGCGCAACCGTTTTTTAGCAGAGGGTATCGACGCTCCCAAAGGCCTCACCAGACACAACGGCGATATGCCGGCGGTTCCGGGAGGTATTCGTGGAAAGGACGGCGCCATCATTGCCGCAGACCCTGCCACGCTCGATCCCGATGCATTGGATCTTGCGGTGCTCTGGCGGCATCCGGCTCTGCTGATCTCCGGCACCTGCTGGGGGCCAATGGAGTTTGGCCTGCAGGATCATGTGCAGGTGATTGGACAGAGCGATTATAATGGCATCAAGGGTGGTGCAGGCGAGTTCTATTCCAGCGCCATCATTGCCCGCATAGCCGACGGTGGAGAGGGTGCAGAACCTTCGAAAACCGGTGAGGCCGCTTTGCCGAAAGGATTTCTTAGCGGGAAAATACTGGCATTCAACGAGCACAAGTCATTATCCGGCTATCTAAGCTTGAAACGCGATCTGGAAGCAGAAGGCGCGGGCCTCGATCTGTTTGAAAATTGTCTCGAAACCGGTGCGCACCGCGCTTCCGTCATCGCAGTGGCCGAGGGCCGGGCGGACATTGCCGCGATTGACTGCAAATCCTGGATGCTTGCGCAACAGCATGAACCGGCCGCCCGGAGCCTTCACGTTATCGGCTGGACTGCACGGCGCAAAGGCCTGCCCTTCATCCGCGCCAAGGGTATCGATCTGCCTTTCACCATGTAAGGCACGAGCCTCACGGCTTTCAATCACATATCCGGTGGCGAGAAATCACGCAGGAGCAGCCTCGCCTTTTCCATGTCCGCAGACAGAGGCCGGTCATCCGAATAGGGCTGGAGGTGCTCGCGAAGCAGATTGTAGACCGCATTTGTTCCGGCTGCCCGCCCGGCAACACTTTCCAGGAAATCATGGGCCTGCACCCCGGCCATCCATTCGATGGCCAGAATATATTCGGCATTGTCGAGAACCGCGAGCAGCTTGTTGGCGGCAGCCGTGGGATGAGAGAGGAAATCCTCCTGTAATCCCGATGTCAGCCCTCCATCTGTGGAGGCAGGCGCGGAAAGACGTCTGCTATCGCCGACAAGAGCTGCGGCCGTATATTGCGCGATCATGAAACCTGAATGGCTTCCGGCATCGGTCGCCAGAAATGGCGGCAGACCATTCACCAGAGGATTGACCAGCCTGTCGATACGGCGCTCGCTCATGGACGCAATCTGTGCAATGGCGATGGCGAGACTGTCTGCCGCCTGCCCCAATGCAGGGGCAACGGCATGGGCCTCCGACGAGACGATGGGCTGCTCGGGCGTGCCAAGGATCGCGGGATTGTCGGTAACGGAGGCAAGCTCTCGATCAACGATGGAGGCGCAGGCATCGAAGATGTCGCGTGCAGCACCATGCGCATGCGGCACGGCACGCAGGCTTAGCGCGTCCTGCGTCCGCCTGCCATGAGCGGCGGCAACCAGCCCACTGCCTTCAAGCCGGGATCGCAGAGCAGCCCCGACGGCCGCGATTCCCTTCGAGGGACGCAGCGCGAGAACCGTCTCGTCAAAAGCGTCGATCTGGCAGCCTGCTGCTTCAAGCGTCAGCGCCGCTATGGCATCGGCCCAATCTAGCAGGTGATTGGCCCGCGCCAGTGCCATGCAGGAAAGACCGGTCGCACAGGCTGTACCATTGACGAGGCTCAGCCCTTCCTTGGCACCCAGCACGATGGGTTGAAGTCTCATTGCCGCCAGGGCATCCCGTCCACTCATAACGCGCCCGCCGAGCCGGGCCTGGCCCTCTCCGATCAGAACAAGCGCAACATGCGCGTTGTGCACCAGATAGCCCGCCGATCCGCGGGACGGCACGTCGGGAATACAATCCTGTTCCAGAAACGTCGACAGATGCGAGACGATCTCGCGTCGGACACCGGAGTGCCCATGGGCGAAATTGGCAATCTGCGCCGCCATGATTGCCCGAACTTCGCGAGGATCCAACAACGGGCCGACACCGCAGGCATGGCTGAGAATAATGGAGCGCGAAAGCCGACCCTGCGCGGTGCGATCCACCACAGTGTCCGACAGTGCACCGACCCCGGTATTGATGCCATAGGCACGCACACCGCTTTCGACGATGCTGTCAACGATCTGGCTCGCCCGGTCAATCCTCAGATAGGCCGCGTGTGACACACGCAGTGCCTCGCCCTTGCCGATATGGGCAACATCGCGCCAACTCAATCCATCATCCAGTAGAACAGTCATGACGTTTTCCTATGATGCAGAAACGGCTGCGAGGAGCGGAAATTTTCCATCTTGAATACTGCCGGCGTTGGCCCGTGTCTCAATTACTGCTGTAAAGACGATAGCGGCTGCCGGGATAAAGGAGGCGGACGGAAGATACGATTCCCTTTGTCGACCATGTGCGACGACGCACGAGCAGGCATGGTTCCGTCTTGGAAATCGCCAGCAGCTTGCACTCCCAGGGCTGTGCGCTGACCGCCTCGATATGCTGCTCGGCTTTCACGATCGGTGCCACTCGCGTGAGATAACTGTTGGGTGTTTCGAGGTTGAAATCCTGTTTGATGTAATCGGGCGCGCATTCCGAATTGACGAAACGATCCTCGATTTGCATCGGCACGCCGTCTTCCGCATGCACAATGATCGAGTGCGCAGCAAGGCTGCCAGCCGGAACAGCGAGCGCTTCGGCAAGATCTGGATCGCAGGTTTCGATTTGAAGAAGTATGACCCGCGCGCTGTGAACACCGCCGTTGCGTGTTATTTCTTCGGCAATGTTGGGTACGCTCTGGAACTGCGATGTGCGCTTCTTGGACGCAACGAACGAACCTTTGCCGCGTACACGCACCACAAGCCCTTCGTCGGCCAGCTCACGCAAAGCGCGGTTGGCCGTCATACGGCTGACACCGAGAATATCGACCAGTTCGTTTTCCGATGGAACACGTTGACCGATCTTCCACTCACCCGCCTCGACGCGACTGCGGACATAGTCCTTCAGCTTTACATAGAGTGGTGAACTCTGGTCTTCGGTGCCCTGCGCGTCATGAGCGTTCTCAGATATCGGTGACATCACTTCCCGGAAAATCTTTCTGTCGTGATCCATAGCTATGACGTCACCAATACGCAGGGTTGTCGGCAAAGGGCGGGGCAATGCCACGCCCTTTACCGATGGATTCAGTTCAATTTGTGTTCGGCCAGCCAGTCGCCCGCCACGACATCGAAACTGTCGTGATTGGCCAGACGACCGTTCATAACGACGAGATCTTTCGTCGTCAGGGCGGCAGAAACAGCATCGAGAGTGCTTGTCACAACGTCGCTAACTTTCGGTGTGGCAATCACTGGTACGATGTTCTGGGCGGGAAAGAGGTTCTTGACGTCTTCAAGCACGATGAGATCGTTTGCAGCGATGGCCGGATCGGTCGAGAACAGGTTTGCAGCATGGACCTGACCGTTGATGAGTGCCGAAAGGGTCAGCGGGCCACCGACGTCAAGCGATTTGAACGACTGGAACTCGAGGCCATAAAGTTCCTTCAGACCGATAATGCCTTCCTTGCGCGTTTTCCATTCCGGTGGGCCGCCAAGTACGAGCTGAGAGGCTACGGGTGCGAGATCGGCAATCGTCTTCAGCTTGTATTTGTCAGCGGTCGCGCGCGTCACAGCCACGCTATCGGAATCCTGTGCTGCGGAGGGTGTCAGCATCGAGACGCCTTTCGGCAGAGCCGCCTTGAGCGCTGCGGCCACATCGCTTGGCGAATGGGCCGTGGCGTTCTTGTCGAGATAGCTCAGCGTCGCACCAGCATACTCCGGCAACAGATCGATTGATCCGTCGAGCAACGCAGGGATATAGACTTCGCGGCTACCGATGCTCAACTTCGTTTCGACGGCAACACCCTTGGCGGCAAGGGCCTTGGCGTAGATCGTCGCCAGAAGCTGGCTTTCGGGGAAGTCGGCGGAACCGACGATGATTGTGGTCGTATCGGTTCGCGGAGTGGCTGGCGCGGCCAGCGGATTGCTTTGCGCCAATGCCGAAGCAGCGGAAAGTGCCATGAGCGCAAATGCGCTGGCGGCAGTGATGATCCTGAATGCCATGCGAGCTTCTCCTTTATGTTGAAACAGTCGTGGAATAGAAAACCGCGTTATTTTAGAACCTCTACCGCTTCGCTCGACGCGTCAGCCCTGGTGATACGGTGACCCTCGATATGACGCCGATGATCAGATCCACGGTCAGGGCCAACGCACCGACGAGAACGGCACCTGCGGCCATCTGATAATAATCGTTCTGCGCCCGCCCATCGATGATCAGGCGACCGAGACCACCAAGAGAAACATAAGCGGCGATGGTTGCGGTCGAGATGATCTGAAGCGTGGCGCTGCGCAGACCGGAAAAGATCAATGGCAGAGCGCAGGGCAGTTCCACATCGAACAGAATATCGAGCGGACGTTTCCCCATGCCTCTTGCAGCATCCACCGCAGCGGGATCCACCGCCGCGATACCGGCGTAACTGCCAGTCATGATCGGCGGCACGGCCAGAAGCACGAGCACGATAAGGCTGGGTACGATAAAAGCCATATCGGATGCGAAAACGGGGCCAAAAACAATCACAAGAAGTGCGATCAGGCCGAGGCTTGGAAGGGAGCGCAGCGCATTTGCAAGACCCGCGATGAAGACGACACCGCGTCCCGTGTGTCCCACATAAAGCCCAACCGGCAAGCCAATCAGACAGGCGAGGAAAAGGGCCGCAAAGCTATAAGCCAGATGCTGACCGACGAGAACGATGACACCATCACTCCCTGTCCAGTGAACTGGATCGCTAAACCATTCGATCATTGCGCCGCACTCCCAGGCTGCCACGGCGTCAGGCGGCGTGAAATGAACAGAACAAGCCCGTCCAGCAAGGCTGCGAGAAGCACGCAGAGTACGATGCCTGCTATGATCGGCGTCAGGAACCGCAGTTGAAGCCCCTGCGTGAAGAGCAGACCAAGTTGCGGCGTTCCAACCAGTGCCGCTACGGAAACGATGCTGACATTGGAAACCACGGCCACACGCAATCCGGCGGCAATCACAGGAACGGCGAGCGGTAGCTCCACCATCACCAGACGCGCAACCTCTCTGTAGCCCATGGCATTCGCCGCCTGGAGGACGTCTGGCGAAACCGATTCCAAACCATCGTTCACTGTTCGCACCAGAAGCGCCAACGCGTAGATCGTCAGCGCGACGACGACGTTTAGCGGATCGAGTATACGGGTGCCGAGCACCAGCGGCAGCAGTACGAACAGCGCAAGCGACGGAATTGTGTAAAGAAGTCCGGCAACCCCCAGCAGGGTCGACCGAAATAAACCGGCCCGCTGCGCAATCCAACCGAGCGGCAGGGCAAGAAGCAGGCCGATCACCACCGGGATGACCGAAAGGCCGAGATGCCAGATGAAAAGCTCGAAAATCCGCCCGGATTCCCGGTAGAGCCAATCAAACCTCATGGCTGACCTCCGAAGCGACCGACCCGCGCGGCTTCGATGGCTTTGGCGACATCAGAGAGTGTGACGGTGCCGACAAGCTGGCCCGTTGACCCTACGATGACCCCGCGGCCGGCGGGCGAACTCAACGCTGCATCGAGCACATGGCGCAAACTGCTGCCTTCCGGCGCCAGCGTACCGCTGAGATTGAGATCTCCCTCACGCAGTGGCTGCCTGAGACCCTGCGCATCGGCCCATCCGATGGGACGATGTTCGGCGTCAGTCACCAGAACCCAGCGATCCGTTGCAACGCCACGAAGGCTGTCCGGTGTTGCGCCGAGCAAGGCTGTCGGCTCCGCACCGAGAGGGACTGCTCCGTCAAATTCGGCGAAACTCAGGAAGCGATATCCTCTGTCCCGGCCGATAAAGTCCGCCACGAAGGCATCTGCCGGGCGCGCCAGCAATTCCTCTGGAGTGGCGATCTGCGCAAGCGTTCCGCCGGCACGCAAAACAGCAACCTGATCGCCAAGCTTCAACGCCTCGTCTATATCATGCGTCACCATGATGATGGTCTTGCCAATCTCACGCTGCAAGCGAAGAAATTCGTCCTGCAACTGTGTGCGAACGACGGGATCGACAGCGCTGAAGGGTTCGTCCATCAGCATGAACTTGGGATCGGAAGCGAGTGCACGTGCAACACCGACGCGTTGCTGCTGGCCACCCGAAAGCTGCCATGGATAACGATCGGCAAAGGCGGCGGTCAGCCCTACACGCTCAAGCAACTCATGCGCCGTGCGCAGTGCTTTTTCCTTTGGCGCTCCGTTTAGCCGCGCAGTGGTCGCAATGTTCTGAACAACGGTGCGATGGGGGAAAAGCCCGGCATGCTGTATGACATAACCGATACGACGGCGCAACAGTGCCACGTCCATGCCATCTGTCGGTTCGCCGTCAAGAAGGATAGAACCGGACGATTGTACGATCAACCTGTTGATCATCCGCAAGGATGTAGTTTTGCCGCAACCCGAAGGGCCGACGAACACGGTCAGCTTGCCGTTTGGCGCCGTCAGGGACAAACCGTTTACGGCAGTAGCCGCGCCCGCATATTGCTTGGTGACGTTGTCGAAGACGATCATGCAAATCTCTCCTGCGCTCTGTCTGCGCCTTCAGGCTGGGCAACTGTGATGACTGCCTAGGTTGTCTATACAAGCACGCAAATAGCGTATCCGCAAGATAGATCGATGAAAATATCCGCAACCCTGGAAATGACTAAACTTTAAGCATTTTGACCGCTATAGAGACGCTGTATGCACATAGAGCAAGCGATCTCGGCGGCCGCAACTCTCTACGCCTTCAAACTGCGCTGCTTTGCCGATCAAGATCAGGCCCGCTCAACGCGACAAATTTGTTCATAAGCAACTCGTTGCTTCGATTTTTGTGCGCGGGAGCAGAATGGAAATACGAATTAATTCGTGCTGAAATTCAACAGATCGCGTGCTGATCGTGACTGAGACCGCAAAACAGGCGTTTTTGAAAAGCACTCATCCACGGCGACTTGGCTCGAGAAGGCCATAAAGCCTTGTGGCCACCGCCATCGAACAATAGTATTACCGCGTCGTATTCAATTAACGAGGATAACATGGCAACAGGTACCGTCAAATTTTTCGCACAGGACAAGGGCTTCGGCTTCATCACACCGGACAACGGCGGCCCGGACGTCTTCGTCCACATCTCCGCCGTAGGGTTTGGTGGTTCTCTTCAGGATGGCCAGAAGGTCAGCTACGATGTGGGACAGGACCGCAAGACTGGAAAGTCCAAGGCCGAGAACGTCAGCCTCATCTGATCAGCGTCTCTTGGCTCCGCGATTACTCGCGGGGCCAAATCGGTCCTTACTCCCGCTGACCTTAGGCTGTTTCCACCCCGTCGCTCTCAATCCGTGCCAAGCTGGCTGCAAAAACTTCGGCGTCGATGGGACGGCCGAAAAGGTAGCCTTGGCCGACCGGACAGCCCATTTCGCGAAGCATTTTGCGCTGGGCCTCGGTCTCCACGCCTTCTGCAACCACAGTTAACCCAAGGGCGCGTCCAAGATCGATAACGGCCTGGACGATCACCCTTCTGGACGGCCTCGTTGCGAGTTCGCTGATAAAGGTGCGGTCTATCTTGATCTCGGTAACCGGAAAGGTTTCGAGCGAGCGCAGGTTCGAATAGCCTGTGCCGAAGTCATCGACGGAAAGGCCGACGCCGCTCTGTCGCAGCCGCTGAAATGCGTCCATCACGCCGGGTGTATCGCTGAGGAACATGCTTTCGGTGATCTCAAGCGTCAACCATGCCGGGTCGGCCTTGGTCAGGCACAGGACCCGATCCAGCATTTCGGCCATGTCATGCTGCAGGAACTCCCCGGCGGATACATTCACCGCAAAGCGCAAAGCCTTGTCGCGATGCGCGTTAATGCGCCGTGCATAAGCCGCGACGGTCGTCAGACTTCGTTCGGTCAGATCAAGCAGCAGACCTGATCGCTCGGCAGTCTCAACGAAACTTCCGGGGAGCTGGCTGCCAAACAGAGGATGATTCCAGCGTATCAGAGCTTCCGCACCCACCCACTCGCCGGTTGGAAGGTCTACCTGGGGTTGGAAGTGATACACAAATTCGTCATTCGCGACCGCGACCTTCAATTCGCGAGTCATTCGCACGCGTCGGCTTGCCTGTTCGTGATCCGAGTCTCGAAACCGTCGCGGACCACCCAGAGGGGCGGACTTGGCGGCCCACAGGGCGATGCCGGCATTGCGGATCAGCGAAATGGGTCTCGCCCGAGGCTGCCCCACCGCATAGCCGATGGCGAAACGCAGTGAGACACTTGCACCTGGCACGACGAAGTCAGCGGCAAGCGAAGCGGATACCGCTGCCACGATAGTATCCGCACTTGATCCATCCGTGAGCTCAAAAGCCAAAGCGAACTCATTGGCGCCCATGCGTCCCACTTGGGCAGCGCCCACGTCCCGCAGCCGCCGCCCGGTTTCATAAAGCAGGGCATCCCCGACTTCGAAACCGTATCCCGTGTTGAAATCGTGAAAACCGATCACATCCAGCTTCACGACCAAGGGCGTCGCTTTGGCATTGGTTGCGAAACGCTCCTCGGTAGCCAGGATAAATGCTTGACGGTTCAGGCAACCCGTGGTCGCGTCGAGGTTCGCGACACGATCCAGCGCGGTGTGCGCCTGGCGAATCGCCGAGACGTCGCGCAGTATGCCGACGTAGAATAGTTCTTCGCCCACCCAGGCAGGCCGGAGACTGAGACTGTTCCAGAACGCCGACCCGTCCTTTCGATAGTTTCGCAGCGTTGAGTCCAGAGGCTCCGCCGCCTCGATCGCAGCGCGAATGTGGACGACCTCTTGTTGGTCGCGCTCGTTGCCCTGCAAATAGCGGCAATCTTTCCCGACGACCTCGTTCCGAGGGTAGCCAGTCAGATGCTCGAAGGCCTTATTGACATAGAGCAAAGGCGAATTGGCGCCCAAACGCTGTGCGATCGCGATCCCATCGGTTAGTTCTTCGACCAGCGTCGCAAGAATTGGCCTGATAGCGTCGGAGCTGAGAAGCGCATTGTCCGACATGACCGGCGCGGGCTGCATGAGGTGCGACTGCATGCGTTTTTCGAATTCTTCCATGACAGGAACCATGGACGGCGAACACGGACGGGGCAACCCGCAGCAGAGGCGGTTCCAGGACAAGCGTCAGCCGTTTTCGGACAAACTGATTCTCGCGCCATCGCCAGACGTCCGAAAGCGATCACGGTAGTCGGACGGCGTCACTCCAACGTGCGAAACAAAGGCACGGCGCATCGCGCGTGTCGATCCAAAACCACTTCTCGCTGCCACCAATGCGATTGGCAGGCGGCTCCCTTCCAAAAGGAAGCGCGCAACGTCGATACGGGTCCTGTCGACATAGTCTGATGGCGATATACCGACCTCCTGCGAAAAAACACGCGTAAAGTTCCGCACACTCATGGCCGCGATCTTCGCCAAGGCGCTGACAGAGAGGTCCGCCGCCGGATGGTTCAGAACATATTGCTGGACGTTGTGTAGACGGCTGCGGTCGATAGCCTGTGCCGCCAGATGCACGCTGAACTGTGACTGATCGCCTGGTCGCTTCAGAAACACGACGAGGCGGCGAGCAACGTAGAGCGCAATCTCCCGGCCCAAGTCCTCCTCGACGAGGGAAAGGCCGAGATCTATAGCCGCGCTGGAACCGGCCGACGTGATCATCGCGCCATCACGGACAAAAACCCGGTCGCTTTCCACCCGCGTCTCGGGGAAGCGCTCGGCCAACAGTGACGCGAACTGCCAGTGCGTCGTAACACGACGGTCTTTTAGTAGACCTGCCTCGCCAAGCACGAATGCCCCTGTGCAGACGGAGCCATAGCGCCGCGCCTGAGCCGCAATTTTAACAATCCAGTCGACAACACGCCCGCCCGGACTTTGCGGAACTCCGACGCTCCCGGCTACAAGCAATGTATCGGGGCTACCAAGGTACGCATCGAAAGCGCAGTCGGTCAGGATTTTTAGCCCCGATGCACAGCGGATCGTGCCCTCGTGCCCTGCCAAGACAGCAACTTCGTAGAATAACTTTTCAACACGGGCATTTGCTTCGGCAAACACGTCCATTAGCCCTGCAAGCTCCAGAGAATGCACGTCCTTTGGAACGAAGATCACGATCCGCATGAGAGTATCTTTCCCTGCACAAAGGACTCAAAGCTCTCGACGAGGATCTAAGCGCCGACGCCGGTCTATGTGGCGACGGTTGCACAATGCTGAAGGTCCGTCAAAGTCAAAGGTATTAGGTCGAAGCGGCGGAAGAACTCTGCACGCGCTGACTTTGTTCGAACTGCCGACCACTAACGGATGTTTTTATGATTGCTACCGCAACCCCAGCCGCCCGCCATTGGTGAACGAGATATTATCTCATTTTGTTGCCGATCTGAGCCCATCTGTTCGACATTGTGAGGACCGAATAGTCTGGGCTATGAACGCTTTTCGGCGAGGATAGACAGCATGTGTATCTGCGGCGGCTTGGCGAACAGGTCCCCTGCCTCTGCCTTCGCCATCAAGGCTGCAGCGACTTGGCCATTTAAGTGCGCATCCCTACCGTCCTCATCGTCGAACGTATCGAAGATTGCAAACGAACTTGGGCCTCCCTGTATCGCATACCAGGAAATCGTGCCGGGCTCTGCATTGACCAGCGGTATGGCTGATCGCAGAAACTCGGCGACCTCCTGTTCCTTGCCGGGCATTGCCTCGAGCGGAACGTAAAGCGCGAATTTGGTCATGACCACCTCCATGGGCACATCATTGTGCCGCAACTGAAGGAACGCGTTAAGCACGACAAATGTTCGGTTATGGACAATAAAAAGGGGTGTCGATGTAAAAAAAGCGATCCACGCCTCTGCACACATGAGGTTTCGATGATCAGTCGATTTCTGGATGGCCACCTAAAGCAACGAGCTGCTCTGTGTTGTCTATGTCCACCTTGGCGCTTTCGCCGATCTCTATGTCGATGACGTCGAGACCAGATTGGGTGATTATCTTGCGCGCGCCGCTGTCGCCTATAAGCTCCATGAGCTGCGGGAATGCGGCGCGAGGAAAGACAACCGGGTTTCCCGGATCTCCATCGCACACCGCGCGAATAATCGCCTTTCCGTTTCTCTCCGCAAAAGCGTCGATGAGTGCGTCAATATCCGCAGGTTCAAGCAACGGCATATCCGCAAGCATGATCATAATCCCGTCGGGAGCTTGCAACGCGGCGCGCTGGACGCCGAGCACGATCGAGCTTGCCATTCCGTCACTGAAGTTGGAGTTTCTCGCGATGATCAGGTCGAGCCCTGCAATTTCGGCCTCGACGTCCGAGCTTCGGTATCCGGTCACAACAACCACAGAACGACTGCCGGCCCCAAGCGCTGCCAATGCGGCCCGACGAACGAGGCTGGTTTCCCGAAAACGCGCGAGAAGCTTGTGCCCGGCACCCGCCATCCTGCTCGATCGTCCAGCGGCCAGGACAACCACGTCAACTGACACTCGTCTATCTCCTGCCGCTTCCACACCGAACCTCACGCATAGAGGGACAAGCGGCTCGCCGCGATGTCGGCAAGGATGGACAGGGCAAGAGAGTTCGCATCGCGGGTTGGCCCGAAAAGCCCGATCGGTGCCCTTATCCGATCAGTATCTGCCCGGGAGAAACCGGAGCTGACAAGAAAATCGACCCGTCTACGGTGTGTACGGGTGCTCCCCAAGGCGCCGATGTAGAATGCGGGTGACCGTAACGCGGCTTGCAGAACGGCCTGCTCCGCATCAAGGTCGTGATGGAGAAGAACAACAGCGGTGTACTGATCGATATCGGGCACAACTTTTTCGTTCGCTGTGCAGGCCACCACCTCGAAGCCGGAGGATTGGGCTATATCAGCGGCCCTCTCGGCCTCTATACTTTGACCGGAAATCACGACACGCGTGCGCGGCCGATAGACCGTGAAAAAGCGGTCGTCGGCGTAACCGGCCCGCGATTGCGGCTCGACGATCTCGAGCTGTTGGGTCTGCCTCGTGTAGCACAGGCCCGTGGTCCGGCGCTGATAAAGCTGTTCAAGAACGCCGCTCAACATCTCGGTATTTTGCAGCACGTGGATCGACACGGTAATCCCACCGCCGCACGGCAGGGCAATGTCGAAAAAGGGGGAGCCTGATCCGAACTTCACTTCCCTATCTCTGTTTTCGCCTATTGCGTCGAGCGCCTCGGAAGCGACCGCTGCCTCGATGCAGCCCCCCGACATATAGCCACAAAAACGACCATCGGCCGCAATGGCGACATGGGAGCCAAGCGCGCGCGCCGCTCCCCCGCGAATTTCGACGAGGGTGGCAAGTGCCACCCTGCCCTTTGCAAGCTCCCTTATCGCAAAGCCAAATATTTCTTCCGTATCATCGGTGAGCAACGACCTGACCGGCGTCGGCTTTGTCTCAGCTTGGATATCCTCCTGAGGACATATATCCGTAAGGGCGGCGATGTCGTCATGCAACATCCGGCAGCCCGCCTATGATCTTGTCGAGCGTCACAGGATAGTGACGCACCCTCACCCCGGTGGCATTGTAGATTGCGTTGGCGACAGCTGCAGAAACCCCGCAGAGACCAAGCTCGCCAACGCCCTTGGCCTTCATCGGCGACGACATGGGGTCTGCTTCGTCCATGAAAATCACTTCCTGATGAGGAATGTCGGCATGCACCGGGACTTCGTAGCCAGCCAGATCGTGGTTGACGAAGAAGCCTTGCTTCGTATCGACCGCCAACTCCTCTGACAGCGCTCCACCCACACCCATTGTCATGGCACCAATCACCTGGCTGCGCGCTGTTATCGGGTTCAGGATCCGTCCGGCCGCGCAGACGGCCAGCATGCGTCGAATGCGCGTTTCACCCGTGGCCACGTCAACACCGACTTCCACGAAGTGGGCACCGAACGTTGACTGTTGATGGGCTTCGGAAAGATCGCCCCATTCCATTCCATCCTCGCCAACAAGGCCGTTTGGCGCAGCTGCCTCCGTAAGCGCTACCGAACGGTTTCCTGATCGAACCTGTCCGTTTTCGAACACGACGTCATCAGTGTTAAAGCCGAGTTTCTGCGCCACCGCCTCACGAAGCTTCACGCAGGCTGCGTAGACGCCGGAGGTAGAACAGTTCGCGCCGAACTGCCCGCCCGACCCCGCCGAAACCGGAAAGCGGGAATCGCCCAGCTGGACGGCTACTCGATCGACCGGCAAGCCCAGCATCTCAGCTGCTGTTTGTGCGATGATGGTATAGCTGCCGGTCCCGATATCGGTCATATCTGTTTCAACCGTTGCAATGCCGTCCACGCCGAGCCGAACCCTTGCTGCGGATGGGAGGAGAAGATTGTTTCGCAAAGCGGCTGCGACACCAGATCCGATCAGCCAGTTTCCTTCTCGTCGGGAACCCGGCTTGCCGCGCTGGTTCCAGCCAAACCGTTCCGCGCCGAGTTTGAGACAGCCGACCAGGTTCCTTTGGGTAAAAGCGCGCTCGGGCTTCTCAGGGTCGACCTGAGTGTCGTTGAGTATCCGAAACTCGACCGGATCGACGCCCACCTTTTCGGCTATCTCGTCTATGGCGATCTCGAGGGCCATCAACCCCGGCGCTTCGCCGGGCGCCCGCATCGCATTGCCTTCTGGCAAGTGAAGCGTGGCCAGTCTCATGGCAGTCATCCGGTTCTCACCCGCGTAGAGCAGTCGTGTCTGATTGACAGCCGTTTCCAGCTGGCCCCCAGGCTGGTCACCCGACCAGCTTTCGTGAGCAATCGCGGTGATTTTGCCGTCCTGTGTCGCTCCAATGCGAATACGCTGGATCGTCGCCGGCCGATGCGTCGTGTTGTTGGCTATGAACGGACGGGGAAGCGCGACCTTGACCGGACGTCCAGTAGCCTTTGCTGCAAAGGCAGCGAGCACCGCGTCGGCCCGCAAGAAAAGCTTACCCCCGAAACCCCCACCTATGAATGGCGACATCAAATGGATATTGTCCTTGTCGATACCAAGTGTAGTCGCCAGATCGGATCGCCACCAATCAATCATCTGGCTGGACGTCCAAACGGTCAGTTTATCGCCATGCCACGCAGCGATGGACGCATGGGGCTCCATCATGGAATGTGACTGATCTGGAGTGGTATAACTTTCGTCGAGAGTGACCGGTGCGCTCTTGAAGGCTCCCTCGAAGTCACCGACTGCCGTGTCGGGCTGCTGCTTCTCGTCGGGCTTGACCGCACTGTCCTTGGCCTTCTTGAGATCGAAGCTCCCGAGCGCGGTTTCATATTCTACTGTCACAAGCGAAGCTGCGGCGCGCGCCTGCTCGAAGGTTTCTGCGACGACTACTGCCACCGCCTGGTGATAGTGCTGGACTTCATCGCCACCAAAAAGATTGGCTGTGTTGAATTTACCCTTCTCGCGCTTGCCCACGTCCAAGGTGGTGACAACCGTCAAAACGCCGGGGGACCGCTTTGCGGCGTCGGTCGATATCGACCGGATACGGCCCTTCGCAATCGCGGCACCGACCGGATACCCGTAGGCGTAAGGAATATTCGGATCATGCCATTCGTAGGCATACATTGCTCGGCCCGTCGTTTTCTCTTGGCCGTCAATGCGGGGGATAGGCTGACCGACGACTTTCATCCGGTCGATGGGATTGTTGATTGCAGGTGTGTCGAATTTCATGGTCGTTATCCCCTTGCCTCTGCGATCACCGCACCGATCGTTCGTTCCACGAGGGTTATCTTGAAGCGATTTTGCTCCGTCGGGCGAGCGTCGCCGAGAAGTGCCGCGCTTGCGGCTTTTGCACCGCTCTTCAGCTCCCGGTCACCTGAGCCTGTTCGCCAGGGTTTGTGAGCTACGCCACCGACAGCCACGCGGCCGGTGCCATCCGGCTGGATCACCGCAGCGACGGATACGAGCGCAAACGCGTAGGAGGCCCGATCGCGCACCTTGCGATAGATATGCTTGCCCCCAATTGGCTTCGGCAGCGTGACCGCAGTTATGAACTCGCCCGGCTCCAGGGCCGTCTCGATGTGTGGAGTATCGCCGGGAAGCCTGTGAAAGTCTGCGATCGGGATTGGGCGGCTACGGCCGTCGCCATTGATCGTTTCGACGGTTGCGTCGAGCGCCCTCATCGCAACAGCCATGTCGCTGGGATGAGTGGCGATACAGGATTCGCTGCTTCCGACGACTGCATGCTGTCGCGAAAAACCGCCAATAGCCGAACATCCGCTTCCCGGCTGCCGCTTGTTGCACGGTTGGTTGGTGTCATAGAAATACGGACAGCGCGTGCGCTGGAGGAGATTGCCCGCGGTGGTGGCCTTGTTTCGCAGTTGACCAGACGCCCCGGCGACCAGGGCGCGGGTAAGCAAACCATAGTCGCGACGGACAGTCTCGTCGCTTGCCAGATCGGTATTGCGGACCAGAGCCCCTATGCGCAGACCGCCATCAGAGGTGGTTTCGATCTTGTCGAGACCAACTCCGTTGATGTCGATGAGATGCGCCGGGTGCTCGATCTCCAGCTTCATCAAGTCCAGGATATTTGTCCCGCCGGCGATGAATTTGGCTTCCGGATTGGCTGCTGCCGCTTTCGCTGCCGCCTGAGCCGTTGTGGCTCGCTCGTATGTGAAGGCTCTCATGCTTCGATCCCCCCGACTTCGGCAATTGCATCGAGAATGTTCGAGTAGGCGCCGCATCGACAGATGTTTCCGCTCATTCGTTCCCGAACTTCTGCCGCGGTGACTTCCACCTTTGCGGAAATGTCTGCAGTGGCGTGGCTTGGGATATTCGACTTGATTTCCTCCAAGACCGCCACGGAGGAACAGATTTGTCCGGGAGTACAGTAACCACACTGAAAACCGTCGTGTTTGATGAATGCGGCTTGCATGGGATGCAGGTTTCCAGGTTGCCCGAGGCCCTCGATGGTGGTGACCTCGTCACCGTCGTGCATCACAGCCAACGTCAGGCACGAATTGATCCGGCGTCCATCCACCATCACGGTACAAGCGCCGCACTGTCCGTGATCGCAGCCTTTCTTTGTGCCGGTTAGATGAAGGTGCTCGCGCAAGGCGTCGAGCAAGCTCGTGCGATTGTCGAGTTCGAGATCATGCATCTCGCCGTTCACTTTGAAGGAAACACTCGTCTTGAAATTCATTTCTTCCCCCGAGGACTTTGCTGCGGCTCCTTTTGCCGCAACTCCCGTGACAGCAATTGCCGCCGCCGAGGAAACAAGTAAGTCCCGCCGCGAAAGTTCCAAATGTGAGTGATCTCTCATCTCCAGCTCCATTCGTTGTTGATGGCCTGGCGCATTCGGAGAAACGCCATATCTCAACATAGGGAAGCAAAAGAAGATGATTAGATGCGCCTTTTCGCTAACACTTATTAGCGAGGCTCATAAATCGGCATAAGCGATCCATGGGGCAGCCACAGTAAGCCGCCCACTGTCACCCAGGCTCTCTTTCGAGAGAGAGTAGACCACGCGATCATAAAACTAACGCATCTGGCAGAGTTGCGACAATTGCGACCCCGTCCAGCGCCTCGCGAGTTCGCTGGCATCCACCGTGCCGGGCAGGAGGCTTCCCAGCTCACCGCCGATCTGAATTTGAGCATCGGTGATTTTGCATGCTCTTTCGTTGACTGAAACGATCACCGCAATCTCCGACTGCATCGGTGGCATCTCGAAAAGCGCGTCGGGAGGGCTTCCGCAAGTAACTATGGCCGTAGCTCTGAGAGTGGAGTTTTGATCCACGCCACGGCAAAGTTCTGCGGATTGCACGCGGAAACTGCGAGTTTGGTTGGGTCCGGCTGGGAGCTGCTCACAAACCTGTGCTGAGGAAACTGCCCCTGCAATGAGCGGCCATTCAGGCCGCCCAACCAGAGAAAAGCAATTTGCGAAAACGGGGGCGGTTGAGGCGACGAGCGACGCCATACATACAAACAGCGCTGGGATAGGATGTTTCACGGTACCACGCTCCTCCACGTCTTTCAGACAGTTGTAAAGCTGGATTGCGGCTTTTTCGCTTCGAATGCAGCAACAGCCGGTTAATCGATCCGTATATGCGCCGTTTGGTCGCGCCTTTCTGGCGGGGAGGATGGCCGACATCCATCTGGTACCTTCTCACGACAACGGATGAATGAGAAAAGTTTAGTCGGCTCCAAGTTTCCTGCGTCAAATGGCATAAAAAGGGCGGCCAGAGCCGCCCTTTTTATGGAATGTTTACGCCGCCCCTGGCCGATTGATCGTCAGGAAGTGACGAACGACGGGTTTGTCCGGACCAACATGGTAGGTCAGAACCTTTCCCTGCACGTCTGCATCGGCGTTGGAAACCCGCTTGTGCTGGCGGAGGTGCTCAGCCCAGGATTCCACCATGAACCACTCGACGATCTTTTCCGGATCGGCGGAGTCTTCCGTCACACCCCACCCATAGGCACCATCGCGGCGGCGTTCTTGAGACAGGTGGTCGAGAGCACGCAGGAAGGCTGAACGATGCTGTTTCTCGACCTTGTACTCGATGAGGATCAGGACAGGACCACGGTCATGAGCAACAGGCTCGGCGACCAGCGGTTCCGGCCAGTGGTTGGACGGCACCATGTCGGCGTCACCAGCCGGGAGCTTTACGCGGTGCATGATGAACCCCGCAACGAGCAAGCCAGCTGCACCGATAAGCAATGTGGTCTGAATTCCAACGGCTTCGCCCACAGCACCCCAGCCGAGGCTGCCCGCCGTCATGGCTCCGTTGAATACGGTCAGATAGACAGCAAGGCCACGCCCACGCACCCAGTTGGGCAGAACAGCCTGGGCTGCGCCGTTCAGGGTCGTAAGGGCGGTGATCCAAGCACCACCGAGGAACAGAAGAGCGATAATGGCGACGAGCTTCGGCGGGGCGAGCGAAAGGACACCCATGACAACTGCGGTGATCACCGCTGCGCCAAGAAGCAGACCATCCGAGCTCAGGCGTTCGCGTAGCCTCGGCATGACCAATGCTCCACCGATCGCACCGGCGCCGACCGCACCAAGCAGAATACCGTAGAAGCTGGCATCACCACCCAGCAGTTGACGGGCAACCAGCGGAAGAAGTGCCCAGACGGCACTGGCGAATGCGAAGAAGATGGCAGCACGAAGAAGGACGACATGCAGGGGGCGGCTTGAGCGAGTGTAACGTAGGCCAGCCCTGAACGCGCCGAAGAAGTTCTCTTGTAGAGCGTCGTTGGCGTTTTTGGCACGTGGCCACCACACCAGAGCCGCGATAACGAAGATGTAGCTTGCAACGTCTGCGCCATAGGTGATCCCCGCCCCGAACGCTGCCAGAAGCAAACCGCCAGCAGCTGGGCCGATGGAACGAGCGATATTGATGCCGAGGGAGTTGAGAGCGACAGCGCTCTTCACTTCCTCGCGTTTCACCAGTTCAGGAACAATCGCCTGCCAGGTCGGGCCCATCAATGCGGCACCAATGCCGCCGAGGAAGGTCAGGCCGATCAGTGCGCTCACGGAAAGCATGCCTGTCTGCGAGAGGACCATCAGCGAGATACTTACGAAGGCCAGCAGGAGCTGGACCGCAATCAGGAACTTGCGGCGATCCAGAATGTCGGTGAGAACGCCTGCCGGAATGGCAAGCAGGAAGATCGGCAATGTTCCGGCCGCCTGAACCATGGCGACTGCAGCAGGCGTTGCCGAGAGGTCCGTCATCAGCCATGAGCTTGCGACGTCGCGCATGAAGCTTCCGGTATTGCCGAGAACCGTTGCAATCCACAGGACCGCGAATACGGGCTGTGCGAGAGGAGCAAAAGTGCCCCCGGATGTTTTCGCGGCGCTCATTTACCCGCTCCCTTTGCAAGGTCGGCCGCTGCAACGAAGATGAATGCACCGGCCAGACCGATGTGTTCGAAGAAGGCGTTCGTTGCCATCATGCGGTCCATGCCGGGCGCCATTTCCCAGAAGCGAAGAGCAATGAACGTTGCGAGAAGCGTAAAGCCTGCAAGTGCGAGTGCGCCTGCCCAGCGCAGGAAGCCCGAGACCACCATCGCGGAGGCCGTAAGCTCGAACACGATGACGACGACGGCAAAGAGAGCGGCAGGGTGCAGACCGAAATGATTCATCTCAGCAAGCGCGCCATTGAAATCGAAAATCTTGGTGAGTGGACCCTGGATGTAGGCAGCGCAGAGAGCAAGCAGCGATACAGTTCTCGTAATGGGAGAGCCGACGACGCGTGCAAGTCCGCTCAAGGCCGAATTCGATATAGGGGATTGGTAGGTCATATCCTGCTCCTTTTTGGTCGCTGACGGGATCGAGCGGCCGCGTTTGATGGAGCGATATTGGCCGGTGATCGCACTGCCAACAATTGCAGCAATAGTTTCGATTTAATTGCCAATATTGCAATTATGGGGTCGGATCGCTTGGGCGAACAAAAGTCGCCCAAGCGAGGACACGATCAGACTGCCCAGCAAGAGCAGCCAAGAGCGCCGAAGAAACCCTTGAGGTCGGCGATCGGCAGTTTCGAGGTCCAGGCTCCTGCATGGTCGTGACCATGCACGCCGCAATCGCTGGCGCAGCCACAGGTCGAGATAGCCGTGCGCCTTAGAGACCGCGCGCCAGCTCCTTCCGGCTCACCCCATGCAGCATATCCGCCGAACTTGCGGACTGGAGACCAGTCGGGCATTGCAGGTGGCACGTCATTCTCGTCGAGCGTTTTGAAGTCACCTGCTCCATAGACGATTTTGCCGCCAACCATGGTCAGCTCCGATACCAGGAACGAGATCTCGTCTTCGGCGCAGGAGAAGAAGTCCTTGTCGGGAACGACAAGGTCGGCGAACTGGCCTTTCTCGATACGGCCTTTCTTGCCTTCTTCATTCGAAAACCAGGTGACTTTTTCAGTCCACATCCGCAGAGCCGTCTCGCGATCAAGGCAGTTGGCACGCGGATAGAGTTGCATGCCACCAACCGTCTTGCCGGTCACCATCCAGGACAACGAGACCCAGGGGTTGTAGGAGGCGACGCGGGTCGCATCCGTGCCGGCGGAAACGTTGACGCCCTTGTCGAGCATCTTTCGGATCGGTGGGGTCGCTTCGGCAACGCCTTGGCCATATCGCTCGACAAAATATTCGCCCTGATAGGCCATGCGATGCTGGGTTGCGATGCCGCCACCAAGGGCCGCAATGCGGTCGATGGACCGGTCCGAGATGGTTTCGGCATGGTCGAAGAACCAGTTCAGACCTTCAAGCGGAATGTCCTTGTTGACCTTCTCGAAGACATCAAGCGAACGGGAGATTGTCTCGTCATACGTGGCGTGCATGCGCCATGGCCAACGGTTCTCGGCCAGAACGCGCACCACTTCTTCGAGTTCGCCTTCCATTTCCGGCGCCATTTCCGGACGTGGCTGGCGAAAGTCCTCGAAGTCCGCCGCGGAGAAGACCAGCATTTCTCCGGCACCGTTGTGACGGAAATAGTCGTTGCCCTGCTTGTATTTGACCGAAGACGTCCAGTTGAGAAAGTCTTGCTTTTCTTCCTTGGGCTTCTGGGTGAAGAGATTGTAGGCCAGACGCACCGTCATCTGGTTCTCGTCAGAGAGTTTTTGAATGACCTCGTAGTCATCAGGGTAGTTCTGGAAGCCACCGCCTGCATCAATCACACCCGTTACGCCAAGACGATTGAGCTCACGCATGAAATGGCGGGTGGAGTTGACCTGATAGTCGAGAGGCAGTTTGGGGCCCTTGGCAAGGGTGGAGTAGAGAATGCCGGCATTAGGCTTGGCCAGCAACAGGCCAGTCGGATTGCCGTTGGCATCACGGGTGATTTCGCCACCGGGTGGATTGGGCGTATCGCGGGTGTAACCGACGGCGCGCAGTGCAGCGCCGTTCAAGAGCGCGCGGTCATAAAGGTGCAGCAGAAATACTGGGGTATCTGGCGCGACCGCGTTGATCTCCTCGATCGTCGGCAGACGCTTCTCCGCAAACTGGTGTTCGGTGAACCCGCCGACAACACGCACCCATTGCGGGGCTGGCGTTATCGCCACCTGGCGCTTGAGCATGTCCATTGCATCTGCCAGCGAGCGCACGCCGTCCCAGCGCAATTCCATATTGTAGTTTAGCCCGCCACGCACAACGTGGGTATGGTTATCGATGAGGCCGGGCAGGACGCGCTTGCCCTTGAGATCGACGATCTTGGTGTTGGAACCAGCAAGGGACATGACCTCGCTGTCCGAACCGACTTCAAGAAACAGTCCATCCTTGATGGCGACCGCGGTCGCGTTTGGATTGGTGCGGTCAAGGGTCGTGAAACGACCGTTATGGAGGATCAGGTCTGGGTGCATGGTATCTATTCCGGTCTGGTTGGGATCGGCGGCATTGGCCTTTGAGAAGAGGTTCGAAAACGCCAGGCTCGAGGCCGCTCCAAGGAAGGTTCGGCGCGTCGTCATCAGCTCCGCTCCTCCAAATTGGTTTGCGAACGATGGGCAATCTCCGGAGAATTTCCGCCCTCCGGCATGTGACCGAACATGTGCGGCTTCACCTGCTGGAGCCAGGAAACCGCTGCCGGCTCCTTGCTCCAGAGCGATTTGGCGAGCGGGATGATCTGCTCACCGACGAGAATGCCGAGCAGGCCGACAAGCGCGATAACCGGCGGAGCAGGCGAACGCACGTTGAGCAGGCTGTAGACGATGCCGACCAGCAAACCCGCGCCAAGAGACAGAAGATAGATTTTCATGAGAGTCATCCTCGTTAAAACGGACAACCGCTCCGATGCGTCACCGGAGCGGTTGATTGGCTTACTTCGCGGGGTTCGGCCCGATGCGCTTGCCATGGCTGACGCGTTCGGCACCGCCGTGGACGTGAGTGACCGCGTAATCGATGCCCATGCCGTAAGCGCCGGAATGCTCCTTCACCAGTGTGGTGACCGCATCGTAGGTTTCCTTGCGAGCCCAGTCGCGCTGCCATTCGAGCAAGACCTGCTGCCAGGTGACGGGTATGACGCCAGCCTGCACCATGCGGTCCATTGCATATTTGTGCGCATCGGAAGAGGTGCCGCCGGAAGCGTCGGCGACCATGTAGATTTCGTACTCCGGAACGTCATGCAAAGCAGAGAGTGCAAAGGTCGTGTTGCAGACTTCGGTCCACAGACCGGAGACGACAATCTTCTTGCGGCCGTTTGCAGCATTCTTTGCCAGCGCATCGCGTACGTTCTGATCATCCCAGGAGTTCATCGAGGTGCGTTCAAGGATGTCATTCTGCGGATAGACCGCCAAAAGTTCGGGGAAGGTGTTGCCGGAGAAGCTCTCGGTCTCAACCGTGGTAATCGTGGTTGGCACGTTGAAAATCTTGGCAGCCTTGGCCAAGCCAACAACGTTGTTCTTCAGGGTCTGGCGGTCGATAGACTGAACGCCGAATGCCATCTGCGGCTGCTGATCGATGAAAATGAGCTGGCTGTTGGCGGGGGTAAGAACTTCAAGCTTGGACATGTCAATTCCTCTTCGGTTGTTTTGGACCGCGAATGCGGCCGGTTATGAAATGAGCAGGACCTTTCGGTCGGATGCCGTGCCCAGGGACACAGCTTCCAAGACCGTCGGGAGGTTGAAACCGATGCTTTCTTTCGCTTGCTGCCTCGGCTGCTGAAAGAAAAGGTAGCGCGACTTGCGACCCCGTAGAATTGCAATATTAATTGCGAATGAATTGCTTTTATCGCAATAATAATCTCGCGATCCGGCTGAGCTGCGGACTTCGCACGGGGCTGCGATACGCGGCCACGCGTTCCGAAAACTTCTGAAGGAAATTTGATGCGCAGAGTAGGCCTTGAAGACCTCTGCAGCGTCCTTGATTTCGCTGTTCGGTGGGAAGCGATTTGGCTGAATTTGCCCTGCGCGGCACTGCCAGTGAACAACGGTTGCGCGGTGTGTGAGCCGCGTAATGCTTGGCAGTCTGCCGTTGGGTATTGACACGACAAGATGACGGGTCACCGTTGGCATTGACGCCCCATATCGCGATCACGTCGCCTTATACTTGATCTGAACAACCGTTATTCCAAATTGCAGGTGGGTTCGTGCGACCAAGGAGCCAAGCCTGTCACAGCATACTCCCATTCGGGATAGAGCCACGGGCTCACATCAGCCGTGGGATATCGTCAAAGGAGAACGTGGAGAAGCCCGCCGTTGTGGAGTAACTATCCATGGATATGGATAAAGCTATCCGGACGTGGCGGTACCCTCGTCGTAGGCAGAAAACACGCCCGCAACCCAGTCTGCAAATACCCGATACTTCACGCTCGGAAACCGGCCCGCTGGCCTAACTATGTGAACAGGATAACGTGGTGGCGCCCAATCTTGCAGGATGGGGACCAGTGCGCCGCGAGCGATATGGGCGCGTGCCAAGAATTCAAATGTCTGTCCAATACCCAGCCCCGCCAATATTCCATGCAAATGCGCAGTCGCATCACTGGTGGAGAGCTTGATCGGGCTATAGATTTCTATTTTCTCGTCACCATTCATCAATCGCACTGGTGCGGCCTTCAGGCTGCGCGCGAAAAAGTACTGAACGAAAACATGATCACGCCGCAGATCCGATGGCGAAGCTGGCACGCCGTATTTTTCGAGGTACGCCGGGGTGGCGCAGGTTACTATCTCGACGCTGCATAGTTTCTTCGCAACAAGAGATGCGCTGGGCAGATCTCCGGCACGAATGACGCAATCTATTCCCTCTTCAACGATGTCGGCCTGACGTTCTGTCACACCAAGGTGCAACTCGATCTCTGGATAGAGCGCGTAAAACTCTGGCAACCGAGGGATCAGAATCGTATTGGCGAAGGTCCCTCCTACGTCAACACGAAGTTTTCCCCTGGTGGCAAGGCGCCCGCGGGTCGCCTCGTTGTTCATTTCATCGAAATCGGCGATCAGCCGGAGGGCGCGCTCGTAATAAGCAACGCCCTCGGGTGTCACCGTGAGTGAACGTGTCGTTCGTTCCAGCAATTTGAGGCTCAAGCTGGCCTCAAGATCCTGAACAAGCTTGCTCACGGTGGACCGTGGCGCACCCATCGTGCTGGCAGCCTTTGCAAAGGATCCGGCCTCGACGACGCGAACAAAGGCTCTGATTGCTCCCAATTGATCCATTGGCATTTCTCCATAGAAGCCCGATCAGTTGCCACAGACACCAGTGAGCGGGGGTTGTTAGGCAGTCAGCGGCTCGAGATTTGCCTGGATCTGGTCACGGAACGCTTCATACCGGCTCGGCAACTTAAGCGCCTCGCCCAGATGTGCCGTGTCCTCGTCCCGGTCAAACCCCGGCTCGTTCGTGGCAATCTCGAACAACACGCCGCCTGGTGTGCGGAAGTAGATTGCCCAGAAATAATCGCGGTCAATGACGGGCGTAACCTGATAACCCGTGTCCATCAGTGCCTTGCGAACTTCGAGTTGCTTTTCGCGGTTTTCGACGGCAAAGGCGATATGGTGAACCGAACCGGCGCCCTGACGGGCAAACCACGTTTTCGGCAGTGCTGCGACATCAATCGTATCGGCGCCGTTTCCATTGGGAATGATAAAGCGGGTCACGTCACCTTCCTTCTCGGCGCGTTGATACCCCATGAAACCCAGAAGCTCTTCTGTCGCGGCAGTATCGTGCAGGCTGAACCGGGCGCCGGCAAAACCGCGGATAGCTGCATCGCCCGGAATGCCGTCCGCCAGCCACGGAGCGCGGTTGTCATCGGCAGATTCAATCAGCGCCAGACTGTCACCGTCCGGACCCATGAATTGAAGTCTGTTGGCGCCAAAGACGGTGTCAGTTTTCAAGCCATCGACACCGTGCGCGGTAAACCGATCCTGCCAGAATTTCAATGCGCCCTTTGGCACAGAGAACTGGGTTTCCCCGACCTCACCAACACCGGGACGACCCAGCATCATGTTCGGGAACGGGAAGTAGGTCATGACGGTGCCTGCGGAGCCGTTCTCGTCACCATAATAAAGGTGGTAGACGTTCGGGTCGTCGAAGTTAACGGTCTGCTTGACGCGACGCAGGCCCAGTGTGTCGGTGAAGAAGCGATTGTTCTGACGCGCATCCGAAGCCATTGAGGTTACGTGATGCAGTCCCTTGATATCCTTGATCATGTCCTTGCCTTTCAATGTCGCCGTTAGTGTTTGGCTGTTGACGAATATCTAGGCCGATTGATCACGCCAGAGAATTGCAATATTCATTTCGAGTGCGTTGCTCTTTTTGAAACAATCCCAATGAACGATTACAAAGCTCTGCGAACCTTCCTCCTTGCGGCCGAAAAGCGAAATTTCGCCCAGGTTGCCCGCGAACTCGACATGACGCCGGCTGCAGTCACAAGGGCTATTGCGGCACTTGAAGCCGAACTCGGCGTTCAGCTGTTTGTCCGTACGACCCGGCAAGTGTCGCTGACAACAGACGGTGCGATCTTCGCCGCCCAGATTCAGCCGGCGGTGAAGACGCTTGAAGAAGCGCGCCGCGACGTGATGAACGCTCACAAAGCCGACGAAGGGCGTCTCAGGATCAGTGCGCCAACGTGGTTTGGCAAGGCGGTGCTCCCACCGATCCTCTCCGGCTTCAAAGAGCGGTACCCGAAGATGGGCTTCGAGATATCACTGTCCGACGGACTGGTGAATATCGTTGATGATGACTACGATCTGGCGATCCGCATCTCGTCTCAGCCATCGGACAAGTTCACGATATGGAGGAAAATCCGCGTCGTGCCGCGCATTCTGGTTGCGGCACCGGGAAGCCGGTTTGTCGAGATGCAGCATCCGAACGAGCTGACGCCAGACGATTGCCTCGCCTATAGCGGCGAAAGCCGGCGAGAGAACTGGGTGCTCTCGGACGGCGGCTCGAGCATGACGATATCGGCAGGGCGCGCCTTCAGCGCCAATAATGGTGAGGTTCTGGCCGACATGGCCGCAGATGGAGCAGGCGTTGCCATGCTGCCGAACTTTCATGTCTCGGAACACCTCAAGAGTGGGCGCCTCGTGCACGTCTTCAAGGGCTGGGCCCCACCCGATCTGTGGTTGACCCTCTACTACCCGCCCTATCAGGCTCTGCCTCCCCGCATTGCATCCTTCTCCAAATTCTTCGAGGAGCAGGTTGCGGCGCAGATGGTCATGCTTGATTGATATCCCGGACTGTCCCGCCACAGCGTCCTTGCTGTGCGGAGATCTCGGCCGCGACCCGCGCCTGTAACTGCCAGAGGTTTCGATCGCGAATGCCCTCTGCCTGAAGATCGACGATCGTGTTGTGCAGATACTGGGCGCAGGAACCGCCCTCTCCGCAGGCGCTGGCGATCAGTTTTGCCGTCGTTTCCACCGGTAGCGGCGCCGTCAGACCCGCGCGCTTTGTGCTCGCCCAGAATGTCAGAGCCTTCTGGATGCCGTCAGGCGTTTTGACCTTTACCCAGCGCACCATGTCGATGACTTCCCGATACCTGATTTCGCGGGCGACGAGAGCTCGAAGGTCGTCACGCCGCCGCTCGGACGAGAGTTGCAGGATGACGCCGTCGCACTGTCCACCACGCTCAAGTGCCATCATCAGACCTGGCTGCGCGCTCGTTGCCCGCCAGCGCTCGATTTTCAGGGAAAACGAACGATGCCAGCCATGGGCGGTGGCGCGTCGCCTGCCGGCTGGCTTGAACTCAGGATTCCAGATTAGGGAACCGTATGCAAACACCCAGATCGGATCGCTATCGGCTTCACGCTCGATAGCGGCAACCAGAGCGTCAAGTTCTGTTTCAGATAACGGCGTCCAGCCCGGCTCCGGGCCGTCGTCACGGACGTCTCTGATGGTCAGGGCTACAAGCTCGGGCGTCAACTGCATCGTCGTCTCGATCGGTAGTGCGGCAAGGATTGCATCAGTGGCCGTGGCAGGTTCCGCCACGGCCACCTCTTATCGTCAGGATCGAATGAATGCCAGAAGATCGGCGTTCAGGACATCGGCATTCACGGTCAGCATGCCATGCGAGAAGCCGGGATAGGTCTTCAGCGAACCATTCTTCAGCAGCTTGGCGGACTTCAGTGCAGAATCCGCGATTGGAACGATCTGATCGTCTTCGCCGTGGAGAACGAGCGTCGGCACCGTGATTGCCTTCAGATCTTCCGTCTGGTCGGTTTCGGAGAAGGCCTTGATGCCATCATAGTGCGCCTTTGCACCGCCCATCATGCCCTGGCGCCACCAATTCTGGATTACGCCTTCCTGAACCTTGGCGCCATCGCGGTTAAAACCGTAGAACGGGCCGGCCGGGACATCGCGGAAGAATTGCGCCCGATTGGCCGCCAGCGCCGAACGGAAGCCGTCGAACACTTCGATCGGCAGGCCTTCGGGATTGGCTGCGGTCTTCAGCATCAGCGGCGGGACTGCCGATACCAGAACGGCCTTGGCGACACGACCGGCCGGCTGACCAAACTTCGCCACATAGCGCGCCACTTCGCCACCGCCGGTGGAATGGCCGATATGCACGGCATTTTTCAGATCCAGCGCTTCGACGACAGCGAAAGCGTCGGCGGCATAGTGGTCCATATCATGCCCTTCGGAAACCTGGGCAGAGCGTCCGTGGCCACGGCGATCATGGGCAACGACCCGGTAACCGTTCGCAAGGAAGAACAGCATCTGGGCATCCCAGTCGTCAGACGATAACGGCCAGCCGTGATGGAAGACGATGGGCTGAGCATCCTTGGAGCCCCAATCCTTGTAGAATATTTCGACGCCGTCCTTGGTGGTGATAGTACCCATGGTCTTGTTTCCTTCGATTGATGTGTTGGTGGGGGCAGCGTTTGCTGCGAAGGTGAATACGGGTGAAATGGCCATCGCCGCTGCGGCTGCACCAACTGAAAGCAGTGCGCCACGGCGCGTTATGGAAAAGTCGTTCTGGGTCATTTCACGTCCTGCAAGTGTATGGTTTCGTGTTTCAGGCGACGCCGTTGCTCGTCTGATGCGTGGATATTGCTACCAAGTCGCGGGCACAACAATTGAACTAATAATTCATAGTTTGTTGTGAAATCCGAAATAATACGTTCCGGTCGTTATCGGGACAGTGCGGATTGTCCCGATAACGCGAAATCTATCATTTCTGCTTTGCCGAGACGGCCTTGGCGGCAGCATCGATGGTATCAGCGACGACCGTCGGCTGCGTCATGAACAGGGCGTGGCTTGCTGAGACCTTGGTGATCTTGGCTTTGATGCGTTCGGCCATATGGATCAGCATTGCCTGGTCGAATGCCTTGTCCTCGGTAGCGATCACAGCCCAGCTGGGCTTGGTGCGCCAGGCAGCATGTTCGAGCTTCGTGCCGAACGCCGACATGTTGATCGGGACCTGAGCGTCCCTCATGAACGCAACATCGGCATCGCTAACGTCATGAGCAAAACCAGCCTTGAACTTTGCCGGGCTGACATATCCAAAACCATCCTTCGTGGTTTCGATGACGAATTCCGATGCGGGAGCAAACCCCTGATATTGCTGGGCTGTCGTTTCGCCGGCATCTGGTGAGAGCGCAGAGACATAGACGAGGCCAGCAACCTTTTCATCAACGCCCGCTTCTGTAATGACCGTGCCGCCCCAGGAATGTCCGACCAGAATGACCGGACCATCCTGCCGCTCGAGAGCACGCTTTGTGGCGGCAACGTCGTCTGCGAGAGAAGTCAGGGGATTCTGGACGATGGTCACGCGGTAACCACGCTTTGTGAGATTGTCGTAGACACCCTTCCAGCCAGAGCCGTCAGCAAAAGCGCCATGGACGAGCACGACGTTTTTTACGGACTGGTTCTGGGAAATGGTGTCGGCAGCGTTTGCCGGCAGTGCGGCAGACAATGCGGCGGCAGCAATTGCAGAAAGGGCGGTTGCGGACTTGCGTGTCATGGCTTCTTCCTTTTTTGTTTTGCGATAACTGTTATCGCGATATACGTAAGCTGACAGATGCCGATGCTTCCGTCAAGATAATTCTTATCGCGATATTTATTTTTGCCGTATGATTGACTATATGTATGTGTGAAGGAGCCTAGAATGACCATACGCCACAACAATCCACCGCCCTTGCACGACCAACTGTGCTACGCAATTTATACTGCCGGCATTGCCATCCAGCGCGCTTACAAGCCCCTTCTGGATGAGCTGGGGCTGACGTACCCGCAATATCTCGTGCTAAACGTGCTTTGGAGCGGAGATGAGCAAACCGTTGGCGCCATTGCAAACGCCCTCGCATTGGAATCGAGCACACTGACGCCGCTCTTGAAGCGCCTTGAGACAGCCGGCTTGTTGCGCAGGACCAGAAACCTCAGCAATGAGCGGCAGGTGGTGATCGCGTTGACCGAGGAAGGCCGCGCATTGCAGCACAAGGCGGGCTGCCTCAGCGACACCTTGCTTGCAGCTTCAATGCAAACTCCAAAGGAGCTGGCCGATCTGAACCACGACGTCCGCCATCTCCGCGACGCGATCTATTCACAGATCGGCGGGTGGGACGCGCCCGCCTGATCTGCGGGCGCATCTCGGAACCTACGCTGTCGGCACCGTCCCCCCATCAATTGTGTATTCGGTACCAGTAATCGAAGCCGCGCGGTCGGAAGCGAGGAAGGCGATCAGGTTTGCGACCTCTTCCGGTTTTGCCGGGCGGCCGAGCGGAATGCCGCCCAGTCCATCCATGATGATCTTCTTGCCACCCTCAAGGTCAGTTCCGGCCTGCTTCGCCAGGCGCTCTGCAAGGTGGACGGAGGCTTCCGTTTCGATCCAGCCCGGCGAAACCCGAACCACGCGCACACCTTTGGGCGACACTTCTTTCGACATCGCCTTGCTATAGGTCGAAAGTGCCGCTTTCGCTGCGGCATAGGCTGTTGTCGATTCCGGAAGTGGCAGGACTCTCTGGATGGATGTCACATGCACGACGACGCCGCTTCCCCGGGCGACCATATCCGGGACCAGTTGCCGATCCAGTCGGACAGCCGGATAAAGGTTAAGCGACATTTCCTTGTGCCAGTCATCCTCCGACAGGGCAGAAAAGCCGCCCCCCGATGCTGAGGAGCCACCCAGCATATGGACGATGACATCGACGCCGCCAAGCCGCCGCCGCGTGGCCTCTGCGACGATTTCACATCCCTCTTCGGTGCTCAGGTCCGCATCGACGAACAATTCTTCCGGCATGTTTTCCGGACGGGCACGCGCTGTCGTCAGCACCTTTGCGCCGAGTTCGCGAAACAGGCTGACGGTCGCAGCGCCAGCACCCTTGGTTCCAGCCGTAATGAGTGCGCGTTTGCCTTTCAGATTGAGAAAGTCGATCATGACCGGATCTCCAGCCTGACGATCCTGTCGTCCTTGATCGTGAAGGCATGGATTAGCATCACCGGACTACCGGGAAACTTGCCACTCACCCTCGCCCGCACGAGTGTCTTGTCACCGTCAATCGTGGTTTCCACAGGTTCGGCAACGTATTGAGCCGACCTCTTGGCGGCCACCCACCATTGACGGATGGCGGCAGTGCCCTGATAGCGGGCATTCTCGTCCTCGACCACCGCATCGACATCAAGCGTTTGCAACAGCCCGTCGGCATCGTTGCGGGTGTCAGCGTCAAAATACATATTCACAACTTGGGGCATATCCATCTTATTTCTCCTTGTGAGGTGCCCCTAAGTTAGTGCTCTACCATTGCATGGATAAGTGGGATAAATATGCACGTGATGTTGAACAGATCGGGATAATGGAACAGTTAAACCTTAGGGAACTCGAAGCAGTCATCGCGATCGCCAGGCGCGGGACGTTTCGCGCAGCGGCTATCGATCTCGGTATGTCCACAACTGCGCTCAGCCACACCATCGGCAGGCTTGAGGCGGGGCTCGGCGTACGATTGTTCAATCGCACCACGCGCAGCGTCTCGCTGACAGATGCCGGCAGGCTCTTTGTACAGCAGGTTGCGCCTTCGCTTCAGGACCTTCATGCCGCTCTGGAAACGGTGCGCTCTCAACGCGAGACACCGTCTGGAACGTTACGCATCAATGCGGCACCGTTTGCAGCACGCGCCATCATCTCACCGCTCGTGCTTGAGTTCCTGCGTCGCTATCCCGAGATGAATGTTGATCTGGTCACGGAAGGAAAAATGGTTGATATCGTCAATGACGGTTTTGATCTGGGCGTCAGGGTGGCAGGTCTCGTTCCCAGCGACATGATTGCCGTTTCGCTCGGCCGGCCCCAGCGACACGCTGTTGTTGGTTCTCCGGACTATTTCGCGCAACATCCCAAACCCGTGGTTCCTCCGGATCTTCTCAATCACAGATGCATTCGCGTTCGCTTGCCGGACGGCTCACTGTTTCGATGGCGGTTTGAAAAAGACGACGAGCCGGTGCAAATCGATGTGCGAGGCCCGATCACACTTGATGAAGCGGGCCTTGTGAGGACTTCGGTGCTGGAAGGTACCGGCCTGGGCTATACCATGGAAGAGGAAGTGCTCCCCGACATCAAAGCGGGGCGCCTTGTCCGGGTGCTGGAGGACTGGACACCACCGTATCCGGGGCTCTGCCTGTATTATCCCGGACGCCGAAATCTGTCGGCTGGAGTGAAAGCGTTTCTTGATCTGGCCCGCGAGCTTTCGCGACGAGCGGCTGACTGACCCGCTGACCCCGCATTTGTAGTGGCGGCCCTTTGGGGAGCCGCCACACACGTCTTGGGATAGGGAAACAATCAAGCCTTGATGAAGGCCAACAGGTCTGGATTGATCACGTCGGCATGCGTGGTCAGCATCCCGTGCGGGAAGCCCTTGTAGATCTTCATCGTGCTGTTCTTGATCAGCTTGGCCTGAAGCTCTACGGCGGCCTTGTAGGGAACGACCTGGTCGTCATCACCCTGGGTCACCAGCGTGGGAACGGTAATCGCCTTCAAGTCTTCGGTCTGATCTGTCTCCGAAAACGCCTTGATACCTTCATAGTGCGCCACGGCGCTGCCCATCATCCCCTGGCGCCACCAATTGTCGATCACACCCTGCGAAACTTTCGCATCCGGCCGGTTGAAACCATAAAATGGGCCCGACGCAACATCGAGGAAGAACTGCGCGCGATTGGCTGCCAGGGCGCTACGGAACCCATCGAAGACTTCCATCGGCGTGCCATCAGGATTGGCTGCGGTTTTCAGCATCAGCGGCGGAACGGCGCTGACGAGGATAGCCTTTGCCACGCGTCCCTGTGGCTGACCATGCCGTGCGACGTACCGAGCGACTTCGCCGCCGCCTGTGGAGTGACCGATATGAACGGCATTGCGCAGGTCAAGATATTCGGCGACGGCGGAGGCATCGGCAGCGTAATGATCCATGTCGTGACCATTGCTCACCTGGCTGGAGCGTCCATGGCCGCGGCGGTCGTGGGCCACAACACGATATCCCTTGCTGAGGAAGAACAGCATCTGGGCATCCCAGTCGTCTGACGACAGCGGCCAGCCATGGTGGAAGACGATCGGCTGTGCATCCTTCGGACCCCAGTCCTTGAAGAAGATCTCTACGCAGTCTTTGGTGGTGACGAAATTCGTGGTCATCGATGCAATTCCTTCTGGGTTACGGGAAATTTTCTTTTCGGAAGCCATCGCCGGCATGGCCAAGGCCAGAGAAACCGTGGTGTCGGCCAACAGGACCTGCCGACGGGACAGTGAAAGTTCGTTGATCATGGGCCTCTCCGAAATTTCGCGCGCTCATTCGGCGCCGCGGGTGCTTTCGAACAGGAACCAGGCACGGCGCTCTGCCTCATCCACCCAGTTTTCGATCAGGCTGGCGGTTGCGATGTCGCCATGGTCTTCACAAAGATTGTGTGTCGCCTTCATCAGCGAGACGAGTGTGAGGTTATCGTCGCGAAGCTCGGCCAGCATATCCGCCGGGGTCACGAAATCGGCGTCGTTGTCGAGAAGCCGCTGCAACCTGGAAATATGGCTGATCGAACGAAGTGTGGTGCCGCCGATCTTGCGGGCTCGCTCGGCAATGTCATCCGTCATGGCGAAGATCTGCTCGCCCTGCTCGTCCAGCATCAGGTGGTAATCACGGAAATGCGGACCGCTCATATGCCAGTGAAAATTCTTCGTCTTGAGATAAAGCGCGAAGACATCGGCCAGCAGCGCCGTCAACGCGCCGGAAATATCGGCGGTTGCGTTCGTGCCAAGGGCAGTCGGTGTTGCAAGAGGCGACTTGCGATGTTTTTCAGCGAGGGTGCGGTTCATGGTAATCTCCATTGGGTTTGGGCTTGGGTTTGGGTTTCAGGGATTCAGGGCTTCAGAGCCGTGCAACGATCAGCGGATCGTCGATATCGACAGGAAGAGGCAGGAGGGCTTGCTCGGAAAGGCCCAACTGGCTAGCGATCACATTGCGTGAATAACCGGCCGCCGCTGCTCGGTAACCGATATCTTGTGGCGCGCTGCGACTGAAGAAAATCAGGATATGCAGCGTGCCACTGCCGGTGTTTTCGATGTGATGCGGGTAAGCCGGCGGCACGAAATAGGCGTCACCCGGATGGATCGAATAAGTGTCAGCGCTTCCATCGGGATCAAGGACTGTCATCTGACCGGTCCCTTCGAGCACATAGCCCATTTCGGCGGTCTCGGGGTGCCAGTGCGGTTCGCGCAGGCCAATCTCGCTGATGCGGACAGAAAACATCGAAAGACCATCGAGAACAGACCAAGCCGGAGCCTGCGCGGTCCTTGCAGAGCCCGCCGGCGACGATACGTGCGGCGCTGACTCCTCGACACGGAATTTGAGCCTGTTTGGATGAAGCGCCTGCTTTTCAATGGCTGGCTGGGCCTGCAGGTCGAATATCTCTGTGTTTGCGTTCAGCCTGCCAAAACTCGGCGGCTTTTGCGGTTGCCACTCGAAGGTGCTCAGCAGCACGGCGTCGGACATCACGTCGAAGGCGCCAGACAGGCTGAAATCTTCCGGATCCTCGTTCGAAAAGGCAAGGATGAACTCCGCCTCCGTCTCACCGGTATTTTCAATTGCGTGAACCGTGCCTGACGGAACGAAGAACATTTCGCCAATGCCGATAAGAAAGACGTCGCGGCTGCCATGATTGCCGACGACAGTCACCAGTGCCTGGCCGCGGACACAGTAGCCCAGTTCATTGGCATTCGCATGCCAGTGAGGCTCCCTGATCGCGTGTGCCGTGAGCACCAGCCTGCGTATTGAAAGGCCTTTGAGGATTGGCAGTTGATCGCGACCAAGGCGCATGATCGATCCCGCCGGGCTTTCGAAGGCTGCAGGCCGGTCCTTGAGAGAAAGAACATGTTTTGAAATCTGCATCTTCAGCTCCTGCCCACATCGTTTGTTTGACGAGATGGTTGTAGGCGAGGATCTGGTTGCGCGGTATCCAATGCTTGGTTAGTCGGACTGACACCTAAGTATAGTGGCTCACCTGCCGAACCGAGGCTACAAATTCAGGCCCTCCACTGAAGAGATGCTGCATGCCAATGCACCCTGAATGTTCAAGCGCGCCCTTTCACATGGATGTCGCGATCCATCTGAGGCCATCCCAGTCCTGGAATGGCCTTTCTTTTTTGCGCGGTTATGAGATTGAGTTTGCATAGGAATATTGGAATTGCCATTTGCGTTTTGGCAGCAGGGATGGCTTGATAATGCGGTCGATCTCAACGTGGGAAATCTCCTTGCATTCGCTGGTCCTGGTAAACCCGGAAAGACGGCTGCCGGCGCGCTTTGAACTTGGCGTGCTCGTCTGCGCATTTTTACTCGCAGCGCTGATCTTCTATCTCGATACCTATACCGACATTCACAGCGCGCTTGCCACGCTCTATGTCATCACCTTGCTTCTGTCGGCAGAAACCCTGACAGAAAAAGGAACGATGCTGGTGACCGGTATCTGTATCAGTCTGGCGGCAGTCTCGTATCTTGCAGCTCATGGGCTGCAAACCGACCTCGCCGCAACCCTACGCCTGGCGGTCGCGGTTGCTGCAATGTTGATCACCTGCGCCTTGATCATCCGCAATCAGCGCGCGCGCCTCAATCTTGTGAAATTCAATGCCGCCCTGCAGAGCAGCGAAGAGCGCTACCGGACGATTTTCGAGCAAAGCCGCGTTGCACTTTGGGAGCGCGACTATTCGCAGGTCCGCGCAATGCTGATGGCGTTGAAAGCAGATGGTGTCAAAGACCTTAGTGCTCACGCTCGGGAGAACCCGGATTTTCTGGAGCGATGCATCGTCAGCGTCCCTACCGTTGCCGCCAACGCGGCGGCACTTGAATTGCTGGGCCATGTGGGCAACAACAATCCCGGTTCCATGCGCCGCTATATTGCCCAGGACGACGCCACCTTTCTCGATCTCATCGCGGCAATTTTCAACAACGAGACGCATTTCGAAGGCAAGGGCAGCATCATTACCAGCGATGGCACCAGCAAATTTGTGCTGCTGACCGTTGGCTTTCCTGAAGATCCTGCCAATTTCAACCGTGTCATTGTCGGTATGTTCGACATTACGGAGCGGGAACTCGCCCAGAAAGCACTGTTCGAGGCCCAAGCGGAATTGGCATTGGCGTCGCGCGCGGCAACAGTCGGCGCATTATCGGCTTCGCTCGCGCACGAACTCAATCAGCCGCTCGGCGCCTTGGTGGTCAACGCCCAGACCCTGCAGCGCTGGCTGGATCGCGACCCGCCGGATCTGGCAGCCGTTTCCCGCTCAGCTGAGCGCATCGCTCGTGACAGCCAGCGTGCCAGCGACATCATTCAGAGCGCACGATCAATGCTTGGTAACCGCCCGCCCGATATCGAGTCGGTTTCGCTGGCCGATCTCGTCACGGAGACACGCGCGCTGATGGAGAGCGAGCTGGTCAGAAACGGGGTCATTGTTGAAATAGCTGAAGCAAGCGATGTGCCCACCGTCAACGCTGTGCGGATAGAGCTGCAGCAAGTCTTGATCAACCTGATCACCAATTCCCTTCACGCAATGGCCGAAACCCCGGAAGCGATGCGGCGGATATCGGTAACGATCGAGCCTGGGGATGATCAAAGCGTGATCATCAAGGTTCTCGACACAGGTCCCGGGCTCAGTCCGGACGTTCTCAAAAACCTGTTCAAACCATTCTGCACGACCAAACCAACCGGGCTTGGCATGGGCCTTGCCATCTGCCGCAGCATGCTCGAAGCCCGCGGCGGCACGCTGTCTGCCAGCAATCACATCGATGGTGGCGCATTGTTCGAAATGATCGTCCCGATGGAGGCAACCCATGAATGATGCGAGAAAGTCCGGCAAACCGCCGAACGGCGATACGCCGGTTGTCTACGTCGTCGATGACGATACTGCGATACGCGAGGCTTTGGTCGATCTGTTCCTGTCAATTCGAACAGAAGCAAAATCCTTTGAAAGCGCCCAGGACCTGCTCGAAAATGCCGATCTGGACCGACCTGGCTGCATTCTTCTCGACGTTCGCCTGCCGGGTGCGAACGGCCTTGATTTTCAGCTCCACCTGGAAAAACTCGGCAACCGAATGCCTATCATCTTCATGACCGGTCACGGTGATATACCAATGACAGTCCGTGCCATGAAAGCAGGCGCCATCGACTTCCTGACCAAACCTTTTCGGGACCAGGACATCCTCGACGCCGTCTCGGTCGCTTTTCAGAAAGATCGGGAAATGCGCCAGCAATCTGCTGCAAATGGCGCCGTCGTGGAGCTGGCCAAGACATTGACCCGCCGCGAGCATGAGGTCATGACGGCTGTCGTGCAAGGCCTGATGAACAAGCAGATTGCGTTCAACCTCGGGATCAGTGAGATCACGGTCAAGCTGCATCGCGGCAATGTCATGCGCAAAATGGAGGCGCGCTCCGTAGCCGAACTGGTGCGCAAGGCGGAACTGCTGGGCCTTTGAGGCCAAAACCTAGACCCTTGTATGGTGCAATGTTGTGTCTCGATGGCGCATATAGAAGCCAGTTGATTTTAAGACGCAAGGCCCAATCAAATTGTCCAGAACACCTGTCATAGCCATCGTTGACGACGATCGGTCGATCCGCGAAGCCCTTGACGATCTCGTTTTGTCCTGCGGTTACGAGAGCCGGCTGTTTTCGTCTGCGGAAGACTTTCTGGCCCGCGGTGATCGCGTTGCGATCGACTGCATGCTGGTCGACGTTAAAATGCCAGGCTTGAGCGGCATCCAGATGCAGGACGTGTTAAACTCGCGTGGTGATCAAAAGCCGCCGATGATCTTCATGACATCCTATTGCGACGAGCGAACGAGAGCAGCGGCAATGGATGGCGGTGCATTCGCATTCCTTGGGAAACCAGTCGATTTCAACCAGCTTATACTGTGTCTTGAAGAAGCACTGAAGCACTGAAATTTCCAACACGTTCAGGAGTGGAACCATGTCTGATCAATGCTCGCACCTGCCGACGATCCGATCGGTCAAGCCCATGACACTTGGCTGCGAGGAATGTCTCGAAACTGGCCAGATATGGCTTCATTTGAGGCTCTGCCGCGAATGTGGTCATGTCGGCTGCTGCGATCAGTCCCCCGGCCGCCACGCGACCGCGCATTTCCACACCACCCGCCACCCCATCATCGAGGGCTATGACCCGCCGGAAGGCTGGGGCTGGTGTTATGTGGACGAAACCATGGTGAACCTGCCTGATCAGACACCGCAACGCGGGCCGATACCGCGATATTACTGAACTTCGCCGAAAAATCGGCGGTGACCTGCGGACGACATTTCCAGCTGGAGGTAACAGATGGCAGATCTCAGCGCGCGCCTGGACCAGATGTTTCCGGTGCTCAACCCCCATCAGGTCGAGACGGCCAAGCGTTTTGCCAGCGGCGAGCCAAAAGATTTCGCCCGTGGTGACTTCGTCTACAAGGTAGGAGACCACGCAGCGCCCGCCTGGCTGGTGCTGAAGGGATCGATGGACGTGTTTCGCCACGAAGGTCTTTCCGGCGAGGCGCCGATCACGACGCATGGAGCAGGCCAGTTGTCTGGCGAAGTCAACCAGCTGTCTGGTCGACCGACACTTGCCGGGGCCCGCGCCGGGTCCGAGGGCTGCACGGCCATTCCCTTTGATGCCGCCCATTTGCGGGCCTTGGTGATCGGATCGGCCGATGTCGGCGAAATCATCATGCGCGCCTTCATCCTGCGCCGCGTCGGTCTGATCGATGCAGGCGCAGGTTCTGTTCTGATTGGAACCGCTGGCAATGCCGCGCTCTCGCGCCTGCAAGGATTTCTAGCCCGCAATGCCTTTCCCCACATCGTGCTTGATGCTGCCATGGAGGGTGAAGGTAAGGCGCTGATCGAACGTCTGGGTATTCTCGCCTCCGACCTTCCGCTAATGGTCTGCCCCAACGGCACCGTGCTCAAGAAACCGACCGATGCGGAGGCCGCAGCATGTCTCGGCATGACGCCGGACCTCAAGCCCGGAAAGCTCTATGACGTCGCTGTTGTCGGCGCTGGACCCGCGGGCCTTGCCACCGCCGTCTATGCCGCTTCGGAAGGGCTCGACGTCCTTGTCATCGATGAACACTCGATTGGGGGGCAGGCCGGCGCTTCGTCTCGGATCGAAAACTATCTCGGCTTCCCGACGGGCATATCCGGACAGGCGCTGGCGGGACGTGCCTACAATCAGGCCCTCAAGTTCGGGGCGGAAATGGTTCTTCCCGTCGCTGTCAAAAATCTGATCCCTCCGAAAGATGACGCCGGTGTGCTGGCGCTCGAACTCGACGGTGGAAAATCGGTGACGGCCCGCAGTGTCGTCATCGCATCCGGCGCTCGCTACAGGCGACCGGACATCACCAACATTGACGGTTTCGAGGGCAACGGCGTTTCCTATTGGGCCTCGCCGATCGAGGCAAAACTTTGCGCCGGCGAAGAGATCGTCCTGGTTGGCGGCGGCAATTCGGCAGGCCAGGCCATCGTCTTTCTGGCGCCTCAGGTCAAGACACTTCATCTGGTCGTGCGGCGCGCACTCGATGATACGATGTCGCAATATCTGATCGACCGTATCAAGGCCCTGCCGAACGTCCAACTGCACATGCATTGCGAAGTGGACGCGATCAATGGCGATAACGCCACTGGCATTTCCTCCGCAAGACTGCGCAACCGCCTGGATGGAAGCGTGAACACCTTGCCGCTTCATCATCTCTTCCTTTTTATCGGCGCGGATCCGAACGCTGGCTGGATCAGCAGCCGGGTGCAAACCGATGACAAGGGCTTCATCGTCACTGGGCAATCCTTCGATGAGCATTGTCGTTTTTCCCGCAAGCCATTGCCTCTCGAAACCAGCCTGCCAAATGTCTTTGCCATCGGGGATGTCCGTGCCGGATCGACCAAGCGGGTCGCGGCAGCAGTTGGGGAAGGTGCCGCCGTCGTCTCGCAAATCCACGCCGCACTAAGCCTGATGAAGCCCCCAAACTGAAGCATCCGACCTTTCTCAAAATCAAAAACCCGCTGGCAGAAGCCAGCGGGTTAAAAATATCGTTCTTGAGTACCGTGACAGACAGCCGGTCGATACTCAGATAGCCGACGCACCGAGTTGCCGGCCATAAGCAACGATTTCTCGGCCAACCGCGATGCGATCATCCTCGAACCGCTGCAAGGCACTGGGAAGGTCAACCTCGGACTCCAGGCAGTTGCTCAACGCCATGACATCGCCCGCTGCCTTCGACACGCCCATCGCGGTGTGCGGACGCGCGACAAAGGCGGCGTCGCCGATGAGGACGACCGAACGGCCCGTCATGCGCGGCGACTCGTAGTCGAAAATGCCCTGGATAGAGGGGCTTGGCTCCGCCTCGACCGCCTGTGCGAATTGCGGCGGAAGCATCTGCAGAGCATCGACGCGCAACGCCTCCAGACGGTCGCTCGACAAGCCACCACGCGGCAGCGAAAATGCATGCGTTCGCCCATCCAGATCGGTGAACGTGTGGGCAAGTTCGCTTGCTGGCACTTTGCGATACCAGACCCAGTTATATCGGCGATTGCCGATGTCCATTTCGCCCTTCGAGCCCGGGACAAGATAACCGAGCGCATGTACGCCCGGCCTGACATGAAAGGCAAACCGGTCGAGAAGCAGATTAGCTGCCGTTGGAAGCCTCGTTTCCGGGATCAATCCACGCCATGCGACATAGCCGGAATAGCGGTTTTGATTGTCTCCGGGATTTACCGCTGCGCGCACCACGGAACCAAGGCCATCGGCACCGATAACCAGATCGGCATTCACGCGCGTGCCGTCACCAAAAATCAGCTCCGCGCCACTCTCGCCATCCAGCACTTTGACGACATCCCGACCCAGCACATAGCTTCCTGAAGCGATGCGAGAAGCGACAGTTTCGAACAGGTAATCCCAGGAAATCTGGGTCTGGGGCGCCTTAACGGTCTGGGCGATACGGCCGTCCTGATCGAGATAGATGCGCTCCCTAGCCACCACGCCGATACGGGCGACATGCTCGCAGCCAATCAGCCGGAGAATGTGCAGCAGGTCCCTCTGACCGACGAGGCCAGCTCCCCGACCTGCAAGACCGCTCTTCGATCGCTCGTAGATGCGGACATCGTGGCCAGCCTGTTGTAACATGATGCCAGCGAAGAGGCCGGCAAGCGAACCGCCGACGATTCCTATGCGTAGTTTTTCCATCGTTCCGCCCTCAGTTTCCGACAACCGTCAGCGAATGCCGGCGATGATGAAATATTTTAACCGCGAAGGCTGCGAGGCCAAACGCCGCGCCGAGAAGGCTGACGACAAGCCAGCCGCCCTGCCCCCAGGCCAGTGTCGCCATCGCCGAACCTGTGGCACCCCCCAGAAACATGCCAGTCATGAAGACCGTGTTGAGACGGCTACGCGCATCGGCATCCAGGGCATAAATGATGTGCTGGTTAGAAATCAGCGCGCTCTGTATGCCGAAATCAAGTACGATGACGCCTACAACCAAGGAAGCGATCGATGCCCAGAGGCCGAAGATAAGCCAGGCGGCGATCGTCAATCCGGCGCCCATCCAGACCACGAAATGCGGTCCCCGTCTGTCGGCAACAACTCCTGCCAGAGGCGCTGCAAATATGCCGACCGCACCGACGATCCCAAACAGACCCGCGACATCCGCACCGAGCTGAAATTCTGGCCCCGCCAGATAGAGAGCGAGGATGGTCCAGAAGGCCGTGAACGACGCGAACAGAAACGCCTGGATGATAGTCGCTGCCCTCAAGGCCGGGTGGCGTTTCCATAGCTGGCCGAGCGACCGGAGCGCCTGATGATATCGCAAAGTCGAGGTTGGGCGATGATGCGGCAGGACCGCAAACATGAGGCCCGCGGCGAGCAGGGCGAGCGGTACGCCGATCCAGAACATTTCCCGCCAGCCGGCGTGTTCGCCCACAAAGCCCGACAGGGTGCGGCTGAATAATATGCCCGACAATACGCCTGCCATGACGGTGCCGATTGTGGCGCCGCGCTTTTCGGGCGCGGCCAGCGATGCCGCAAAGGGCACGATCTGCTGGGCGACTGTCGAGCATGCTCCAACCATGACCGATGCTGCAACCAGCATCCAGGCCGTCGGCGCTAGTGCAGCCAGCGCGAGCGCGGCGGCAAGCACCACGAATTGCCCGATGATCATCCGACGGCGATTAACGAGGTCGCCGAGCGGCAGTAAAAGGAATAACCCCAGTGCGTAACCGAGTTGCGTTGCGGTGGGCACCATGCCGGTAACTGGCTGCCAACTGAAATCCGCCTCGATAAGCCCGAGCATCGGCTGATTGTAGTAGATGTTTGCGACGGCAATACCGCCCGCGACGGCCATGGCCAGAAGCGCCACTTGTCCGATCGCATCATTGTGGGTGGCGCTTGCCGCCCCGGCTTGCATCTGTCCTGTCTTTTCCATGATACTGTTCCACCGCCAATCTTGATCTGGGCAAAATATGCTCAATCTCGTTGGCCGCACATTCGATAGACGTCTACCTGGACCTATACATCGGTCTAGGTTCGTACTGATGCGTTCGATGCTAGATTTATTCAAACACGCTGAAGGGAGACTGTGATGAGCGAGAAGCGGCCAGATGGGATAGAGCATTATACAGCGCCAGCAGGTGGCTGGGGCGCACTAAAAGCCGTTGCCAAAACCCTTGCTCACCAGCAGATCATCGCCGAGGGCGCGGCGACATTGTTAAAGGCAAACCAGCCCGAAGGCTTCGATTGTCCCGGCTGCGCCTGGCCCGATCCGAAGCACACAAGTTCGTTTGAGTTCTGCGAGAACGGAGCAAAAGCGATCACCTGGGAATCGACGGCTAAGCGCGTTGGCCCCGATTTCTTTACCGCTCATTCGGTGACTGATCTCTGGCAATGGACCGACCACAAGCTTGAAGATCAGGGGCGCCTCACGCATCCGCTGATCTATGATCATGCCAGTGACCGCTACGTGCCGATCGAATGGGATGCCGCATTCGCGCGTATTGCCTCGGAGTTGAACGCCCTTCCCAGCCCTCATATGGCCGAGTTCTACACGTCCGGTCGTGCCTCCAACGAAGCGGCGTTTCTCTTTCAGCTCTTCGTTCGCGCCTATGGCACCAACAATTTCCCCGACTGTTCCAACATGTGCCACGAAGCCACCAGCGTCGGTCTGCCCCTGTCGATCGGTGTCGGCAAGGGCACTGTAACGCTGGAGGATTTCGATCATGCCGACGCGATCTTTTCGTTCGGGCACAATCCCGGCACCAACCATCCGCGCATGATGACGACATTACATGAGGCCTCCCGTAGGGGTGTGCCGATCGTCGTCTTCAATCCACTCAAGGAGCGGGCGCTGGAGCGGTTTGCAGCCCCGCAGGATCCGATCGAAATGGCGACGATGTCATCCACGCCGATCGCGTCTGCCTATCATCAGGTTCGTACCGGCGGCGATCTTGCCGCACTCAAGGGCATGATGAAGCGCATCTTCGAGCGGGACGCGGCCGATATCGAAGCTGGCGGACCCGGCGTCATCGACCGCGATTTCATCGCGGCGCATACGATTGGCCTCGAAGCCCTGCAAGCCGATATCGACCAGACGCAATGGCCGGAGATTATCGAGAAATCCGGCCTGTCACTGGAAGCGCTCGATAGCGCCGTGGATGTCTATCTCAACGCGAAAAACGTCATTCTCTGTTATGGCATGGGCATCACACAGCATGCCCACGGCACGGCCAATGTGCAGCAACTCGCCAATTTCCTGATGCTGCGCGGCAATATAGGCCGGCCAGGCGCCGGTATCTGTCCCCTGCGCGGCCATTCCAACGTTCAGGGTGACCGGACCGTCGGCATCACTGAAATTCCCAACGAGGCTCTTCTTGCTGGCATGGAGAAAGCCTTCGGTTTCCGCCCGTCTGGTGAAAAGGGCCATAATGCCGTGGAGGCAATCGAGGCCATCATTGAGGGCAGGTCGAAAGCGTTGGTGTGTCTTGGTGGCAATCTTGCTGTCGCCATGTCCGATCCTGAAGCGACGTTCGCGGGCATGCGGAAACTCGATCTGGCCGTTCATCTTGCGACAAAGCTCAATCGCTCGCATCTGCTGCTGGCAAAGACATCGATCCTCCTGCCGGTTCTGGGCCGAACGGATCTGGATATTCAGGCGACAGGGCGCCAATCCGTCACGGTAGAGGATTCGATGTCGATGGTGCACGCGTCGCGCGGTTTCCTCAAACCGCCAAGCGATGAGTTGCGCTCGGAACCCTGGATCGTTGCCGGCATGGCCAAGGCGACGCTTGGTAATCGACACGACATCGACTGGGACGGCATGGCCGGCGACTATGAGCAGATCCGCGACAAGATCGAAATCGTATTTCCCGATTTTCATGATTTCAATACGCGCGTGAAAACGCCCGGAGGCTTCCGGCTCACGGTCGCGGCTTCTGATCGTGTGTGGAATACGCCGTCCGGCAAGGCCGAATTTCTCGTCGCACCGGGCCTTGATGAGGACACACGCTTGCACGACCCCGAAGCCCTTGTGCTGACCACCTTGCGCAGTCATGACCAGTACAACACCACCATATACAGCCTCGACGACCGCTACCGTGGTGTCTACGGCCGCCGCGACGTCATCTTCATGAACCAGCGGGACCTTGAAACGCGGGGACTAAGAGACGGAGACCTCATCGATGTCGAAGCAATTTGCGGGAGTGGCGCCAAAACCGCTACCGGATTTACCGCCGTTGCCTACAATATTCCGCCCGGCTCGGTAGCAGGTTATTACCCCGAAATGAACCAGGTCATTGCGCTCGCAGACTACGACAGGAAATCCGGGACCCCAGCATATAAGGGCGTTCCAGTGAGGATACGCCGATCCACGTAACCGAGCTTTATTTTACTAACAATCCGGGCCAGCTTCCCAGAAACAGAAGTCTTCGTTGCAGCAAGCGACAAGATGTCGGCGGCGAAGGACGGAAAATTAGGTAGCCGATACGACGTGTTCCTTGTGTTGAGCGCATTATTAATGATAAGCGTCAGCAATGCTCTCAATCCATGATGATATCCAACTTCATGGAGACGGCGCCGTCGAAAGGGTTCGGACATGCGGATCACCAAGGAAAAGAAGCAGGAAAATCATGACCGGATTGTTGCGATTGCATCCGGGATGTTTCGCGAACGAGGGTTCGATGGCGTTGGCGTGGCTGACCTGATGGAGGGTGCGGGCCTGACCCATGGTGGATTTTACAACCACTTCGTCTCGAAGGAGGCGCTCATAGCAGAAGCCTCCGCCAAAGGGTTTTCCGAAACGTTGGCACGCTATGCCGGGTATGATTTGGGCGAGATGATCGACGCCTACATCTCGCGCACGCATCGTGATGCGCGTGGCCAAGGCTGCACGGCCGCTGCACTGAGCGGGGAAGCAGCGCGGCTGCCAAATGAAACCAGAGCTGTTTTCGGCGAAGGCATCGAGCGCCTTGTTGACGCGCTGGAGAGCAATCTTGCGGCGAACCAGCCCGCCGGCTCAAATGCCCGCACGCAAGCCATCAGCATTATGGCGCAAGCTGTCGGGGCCATCGTGCTATCGCGGGCCTGCCCGGACGCATCGGCCCTGGCAGATGAAATTCTTGATATTTGCCGCGCAGATTGCCGGGCATCTGTCGAAAATGGCGGGCGGGAGCAATAGGGCCGCAGCCATGCGACCCCATCTCCTGCAAACTACGAACTCAGTCTGCGACCTTCACAACGACCTTGCCCTTGGCGCGCCCGGTCTCGACATGGGCCAAGGCCTCCGCCGTCTGAGCAAAGGGAAATACCTTGTCCACGACCGGACGGATCACGCCGGCGTCGATCAGCTTGGCGATCTGGGCAAGTTGTTGCCCTTCCGCGCGCATAAACAGGAAGGAATACAAGACACCCCGGCTTTTCGCCTTCTTCAGCACGCCCCGGCTCAGCATCCGTACCACCAAGCGCAGGAACAGGTTCAGCCCCAGAGATCTGGCAAAGGGAACATCCGGCGGCCCCGAGATCGATATCAACCGACCACCCGGTTTCAGAACATTCAGCGACTTGGCCAGCGTCTTGGCATCCTGACTGTTCAGCACCAGATCATAACCGGATAGCACCTGTTCGAAATCCTGCGTCCTGTAGTCGATCACCACATCGGCGCCGAGACTTTTGACCAGGTCAATATTCGCGGCACTGGTCGTGGTGGCCACCGTGGCGCCGAGATGCTTGGCAAGCTGGATGGCAAAGGTCCCAACCCCACCGGAACCAGCCTGAATGAACACTTTCTGGCCGGGCTTGACCTTGCCGACCTCCACCAGCGCCTGCCAGGCAGTCAGTCCAACCAGCGGTATCGATGCGGCCTGCTCCATCGAAAGGCTCGCGGGCTTCAGCGCTACATCGGCGGCGTCAATTGCGATGAACTCTGCAAAGGTACCGGCCCGGTGATCCCTCGGGCGGGCGTAAACCTCGTCCCCAGCCTTGAATTGCCGCACATTCGCGCCCACGCTTACAACCGTTCCGGCTAGATCGTGACCCAGAATAAAGGGCGGGCGATAGGGCAGGAACAGCTTGAACTCGCCGTCCCTCACCTTGGAATCCAGAAGGTTGATCGCCGTGGCCTGAATGCGAACCAGAACATCATTCGCGCCCATCCGGGGCTCGGGCATGTCTGCCAGACGCAAGGCGCCCTTCTTTTTGTATTTGTCGACGACGAAGGCTTTCACGGACGTTCTCCAGTGTAAAAATATTATCGGCTCAGATGGCTAAAAAAGCCAGGGCTTTCAGCGCGAACTGAGCATGTTGTTGGAAGGCCCTGCCGTGGCCGTCATTCTCGCTCACGCGATGTTGAATTGCTTGCGCAAGGTTCGATCAAACAGCGCGCGCGGCAGGAAACGCCGGGCAAACGAGGTCTGCCGGGCCGCCTTGCCGGAAGGGTAGCGCAACCGCGGCGCCTTGTCCTGCGCCGCCATCAGGATGGTGGCCGCAACATCATCCGCCGTGTCGCCGGTCGCCATGGCCAAGTCAAACGCCGTGCGGTATCTGGCCAGTGTCTGGCCATAGGCTGCAACCGGACGGTCGCCTTGCGGAGAATTGGCCTCGATCGAGGTTTTCGTTGCCCAAGGCTCGATCACGGCGACACGGATGCCGAACTGGCGAACCTCATGGTCCAGCGATTCCGAATAGCCCTCAATGGCGTGCTTGCTGGCCGAGTAATAGGCTCCAAAAGGACCGGGTATTAAGCCCAGGACAGAGCCGATGTTCAATATCCTGCCATAGCCCTGTTGGCGCATCATCGGCAACACGGCATTGGTCACCCGAACGACACCCAGAAAATTGGTTTCGAACAGCGAACGAACCTGATCCACCGAGCTTTCTTCGGCCGCCCCGGACAGGGCGTAACCGGCATTGTTGACCAGAAGGTCGATACGGCCAAGTTCCTGATGCGCCAGCGCCACGGCATCCGAGACAGACAAATCGGAAGTCACGTCACAAGCAATCATCCGAATGCCATCACGTATCTCGCCAGGTGCGGCCTTACGACTCGTGCCAATCACCCGGTAGCCTGCCCGGGCCAGAGCCGTGGCGGCCGCCTTGCCAATCCCACTGGAAGCCCCGGTCACAAAGGCAGTCTTCTGTCTCTTGGTTGCAAACGTCGCCATAGCGTCTTTCTCTCTTTTCGGTATCACCATGGATTGCCGCCAAGGCATATGGTTTTACGACACTAATTTAATGATGATCATTATCATCATTGATGATTTTTAATGATATATATCATCATTAAAGTCAAGCGTGACTTTCATGTGGTGAGGGAAAGGGTAACCCTTCAGTGTCGGGACCCGGCACCAATCCGCAAAGGATCAGGCACAGCAAACTGATTTGATGGGGCCGCACCAGCGAGCGACCCCAAAAGTAGTCAACGCCCGGCAGCTGCCGCCAAAGAGGGGTAATCGATATAACCCGCAGCACCGCCACCGTAGAGCGTAGCCGGGTTTATCTCTGCCAACGGCGCATCGCTTTTCAATCGCTCAACCAAATCGGGATTGGCAATGAACGGCCGGCCGAAGGCGATCAGATCCGCCCGACCCTCGGCAAGATGCGAACTCGCCAGCTCGAAGTCATAGCCGTTGTTGGCGATATAGGTCTTGCTGAAGCGACGGCGCAATGATCCGAAGTCGAATGGCGCGACATCGCGCGGCCCACCTGTGGCACCCTCGACGACATGAATGTACACGATGCCAAGGGCTTCGAGCTGATCGACGATGTAATCGAACTGCGCCTGCGGATCAGTACTCGAAATGCCATTGGCGGGCGAGACCGGCGAGATGCGGATGCCGGTGCGTGCAGCGCCGATTTCCTGGACAACCGCGGCCGTGACTTCCAGCATGAGGCGCGCACGGTTTTCGACAGAGCCGCCATAGGCGTCTGTGCGAACATTGGCACCGTCCTTGGCGAACTGATCAAGCAGATAGCCGTTGGCCCCGTGGATCTCGACACCATCGAAACCAGCCTCGATGGCGTTGGCTGCTGCCTGACGGAAATCCTTGACGATCCCAGGAAGCTCTTCCAGTTCAAGGGCACGGGGTTGCGAAACGTCCACGAAGGCGTTGTTGACGAACGTCTTTGTCTCGGCGCGGATGGCTGAAGGGGCAACCGGCGCTGCGCCGTTCGGCTGGAGATCAACATGGCTGATGCGACCGACGTGCCAGAGCTGGAGGAATATATGGCCACCCTTCTCGTGGACCGCACTGGTGACCTTGCGCCAGCCTTCGATCTGCGCCTGGGTATAGATACCGGGCGTATCCTGGTATCCCTGCCCCTGCTGTGATATTTGCGTGGCCTCGGAAATGATGAGCCCGGCAGAAGCACGCTGGCCGTAATATTCAGCCGTCAGGTCACCTGCGACAAAGCCCGAACCGGCGCGATTGCGCGTCAGGGGCGCCATGACGATCCGGTTGGAAAGCGTCAAGGAGCCGAGCGTATAGGGTTCGAAAAGCGTCTTTTTAGTCATGATTTACCTATGTGTTGCCGCCGCAGCGGTATGGGTTGCGCGGTCTGCTCAAGCGACGGTGCGGTACCGTTCGGCTGGCAGCGCATTGCCGAAGTTGGCCAGCATGGTCTTGCGCGCAGCTTCAAAGGCTTCCCACTGACCGGCATCGGGAAGCGGCGGGATGGTCACCGGCTCGCGACGGTCGAAGCCGACCAGAGCCGCATCCACAAGATCGCCCACCTCCATGACGTTGTTCAGTGCATTGACGTCGGCGCCGACATGGTCCCAGATTTCGGTTCGAGTCGTGGCGGGAAGAACAGCCTGAACGTAGACGCCCTTCGGTCCAAGCTCGAGGCTAAGCCCCTGAGACAGGAAGAGGACAAAGGCCTTGGTTGCGCCGTAGACCGTCATGCCGAACTCCGGCGCCAGACCAACCACGGAGCCGATGTTGACGATTGCACCCTCACCTTTCTTGACGAGTCGAGGAGCAATTGCGCTGGCAAGGCGAACGAGTGCAGTCGAGTTGAGTGCAACAAGCCGGGCCATGTCGTCGGTGCTCTGCTCGATGAACGTTCCACCGATGGCCGTTCCGGCATTATTGACGAGGATGCCGATGCTGTCATCGTCGCGCAGTCTCGTCTCTACTTTCGCAAGATCGGCGAGTTGCGTGAGATCCGCCTGGACGATGTCTATGGCCACGCCGGTTTCCTGTCGCAGACGGCTTGCAACGGCCTCCATTCGCGCCACGTCACGGGCGACCAGCACGAGATCGTGGCCGCGCCGCGCAAACCGATCGGCATAGGTTGCACCAATACCGGTGGAGGCGCCGGTGATGAGGACTGCAGGATTTGTGCTCATAGGATTGCTCTTTTCTGTGATGGAACCTATATTCATGACAATCATCATGATTGGATTTAAATATGATAGCCATCATGTAAATGTCAACGACCATGTTGGGAGAATTGTGAAAATGAAGGTCAGCCGAGAACAGATGGCGGAAAACCGTCGCCGGATTCTGGATGTCGCTAGCCGGCTGTTTCGCGACAAGGGGTTCGATGCCGTCAGCGTTGCGGAGGTGATGAAGGCAGCCGGTCTTACTCACGGCGGCTTTTATGGACATTTCAGTTCAAAAGACGATCTGGTCGCGGAGACCCTTGCCCATGCCCTTGCTTCAGATAGCGTCGGAGGAGGCAATTTCAGCGATTTCGTCAAATCCTATCTTGCGCCTCGCCATCGCGACAACGCTGCCGGTGGCTGCCCAACCGCCGGTCTCGCTGCAGCAATTCGCCACCAGACGCCGCCGGCGCGCTCCGCCATGACAGAAGGCCTTCGTGCGCAGATCAGCCGGATCGAAAGGGCACTCCCGCAACTGGACCCGGCAGATCGCCGGCGCACAGCGATAGGAAGCTGGGCGGCCATGGTTGGGGCGGTCATACTCGCCCGGGCAATCGACGATCCGGAACTATCGGACGAGATTCTGGAACAGACGCACGCATGGATCGATAACAGCATCAGTTAGTCCGCAAAAAACGACGAAGCGTACCGGCATGACCCTCCCACGGAACCTTCATCCAAATGCGATTGGAGGCTCTGCGTTTTTCAACATTCCAGTTGGCGCGGTGTGGGCAATCGGTAGCAAAGCGAAGCTTTGATCTCCCGCAGCATTGGAGCCGGGCGCTGTGATGATCCCGGCATAGGCTGCCGGGGTCTGGTATCCGCGTGATGAGTCCGGGCGGAAGATCGGTCCGGATGTGGATGAGATGGAAAACCATAGCCTTTCGACCGTGCCCGGCCAGATGGTGTGCGGCCACGCATTGTTCAGCTCCTGCTGCCCTTAAATGCCGCCGTCACATCACGCTTCAGGTTTGAGCCGGCACGCATGGACGCCCCTACTCTGCCGCGAGCGCCAGTGGCTGCCCTACGTGCTCGACCGTCTCTTTTTCGGCACCCGCCTTGGGTGGCTTGATCCGGAACCAGACAGCATAGAGAGCCGGAAGGAAGAGCAGGATCATCACCGTGCCTGCTGCCGTTCCACCGATCAGGGTATAGGCCATCGACCCCCAAAATACTGAGTGGGTCAGAGGTATGAACGCCAGGATCGCCGCGAGAGCCGTCAGGATCACGGGTCGTGTCCGCTGCACTGTCGCTTCGATAACGGCATGATAGTCATCGAGCCCTGCCGCCTGGTTCTCCTTGATTTGCTCTGTCAGGATAAGCGTGTTGCGCATCAGGATACCCGCCAGTCCGATCAAGCCGAGAATGGCGTTGAAGCCGAAAGGCTGATTGAACAGGAGCAGGGTCGGAACCACCCCGGCAAGACCAAGCGGCGCTGTCAGCATCACCATTGTCATTGTCGAGAGACTGCGAACCTGCAGAATGATGACGATCAGCATGGCAGCAATCATCACCGGGAAAACCTGAGCGAGTGCCGTATTGGCCTTGAGAGACTCCTCGATGTTGCCGCCCATCTCGATACGATATCCAACGGGAAGCGACGCGATGAGTGGCTGCAGAGCTTTCATAACCTGTTGGGAAACCTCCGGAGGCTGCGTCGCCTCGTTGATATCAGACCTGATCGTGATGACAGGCGTGCGGTCACGACGCTTCAGGATAGGTTCTTCAAACCGGATTTCGGAGTGCCCGAGTTGATCCAGCGGAACCTGACGGCCATCCCTGCTCATCAGAGAGAAATCGGCAAGACGTGACGGATCGAGGCGGTTTTCGCCAGCACTGCGAGCGACGACGGGCACGTTGCGGATATTGTCGCGCACCTGCGTAACGGGGATGCCGGAGAGCAGCATCTGCAACTGCTGGGCTGCCTCCGATGGAGAAAGACCAATCAGATTGAGCCGCTCCTGGTCGGGCACAAATCGCAGAACGGGTGTTCGGTTGCCCCAGTCACGGTTGGCTTGGCGAACATCGGGGATAGTCTTCATGATCGCCAGAGCCTGCTCAGAAATCCTGTAGAGTTCATCCTGATCGGGACCCATGATCCGGAACTCGACCGGGAACGGCGTGTAAGGACCAAACACAAGCTGGGTGACGCGGACGGACGCTTCAGGAACAAGACCCTCCGAAATAGCTGCACGAAGGCGATGCTTCAGTTCTTCACGTGCGTGGGCATCGGGTGTGAGCACGACGACCTTGGCGAAGGCAGGGTCAGGTAGTTCCGGTGCCATGGCAAAGAAGAACCGGGGTGCGCCCTGCCCTACGTAGGACGTGACGATATTGGTCTCAGGCTGAGTTTGCAGCCAGTCCTCGACTTTCTTCACCGCAGATGTCGTCGCCTCGATGCTCGTACCCTCGGGCATGCGCACCTCGACCAGCACCTCAGGCCGATCCGATGTCGGGAAAAACTGTTGTTTCACGCCGCCCATTCCAACGACCGAAACGGCCATGGAAATGCCGACCACGGCGCAGACCATGAACTTATGGCGGACAGCGAACTCGATGACGGAGCGCAGACGGCGGTAATTCGGCGTGTCATAGATGGCGTGATGACCGCCCTCGACCGGCTTGATGTTGGGCAACATCTTGACGCCGAGATAGGGCGTGAAGGTGACGGCGACGATCCAGGATACGATGAGCGCAAAGCCCACCACCCAAAAGATGTTGCCGGCATATTCACCTGCGGTCGACTTGGCAAAACCCACGGGCATCAGGCCGATGATCGTGACCAGCGTGCCGGACAGCATCGGCGCTGCCGTATGGCTCCAGGCATAGGCGGCCGCCTTGATGCGGTCCATGCCCTCCTCCATCTTCACCACCATCACTTCGATGGCAATGATGGCATCGTCAACTAGAAGGCCAAGCGCGAGGATCAAAGCGCCAAGCGTGATGCGGTCGAAGAAGCGCCCGGTCTCCAGCATGATGAGAAAGACCACCGCAAGGGTGAGTGGCACAGCAAGTGCGACAACAATACCAACGCGCCAGCCAAGTGCCACCAGACTGACAAACAGAACCACGCCAAGCGCCATCGCGAACTTGAGCATGAACTCGCCGACGGCTTCATCGATGTTGACGGCCTGGTCGCTGACTTTGGTAAGCGTCATCCCCAGCGGCAATGTTTGCGCAATGGCGGCAGAGCGAGCCTCAAGCGCCTTGCCGAGATCAAGACCGTTCCATCCCGCCTGCATCACCGCACCCAGCATGATTGTCGGTTCACCCTCGTGGCGGATGATATACGTGGCGGGATCCTGATAACCGCGTCGCACCTCTGCAAGATCGGAGAGCTTCAGGGTTCGTCCAGCAGCAACGATCGGCGTGTCTGCAATCGCCTGCACACTGTTGTAAGCTCCGTCGAAGCGGATAAAGACCTGTGGGCCTCGTGTGTCGATTGAACCCGCAGGCGTGACCGTGTTCTGTCGCTGCAACGCAGAAGCGATATCCTGCGCGGATATGCCGAGAGTCGCGAGCTTCGCATAGGAGAACTCGACGAAAATCTGCTCGGGGCGCTCGCCGACGATGTTGATTTTCTTGACGCCAGGCACGTGCAGGAGGTCCTGGCGGATGACTTCCGCTTGCCGAACGAGATCGCGCATCGGCATTCCCTTTGCCTTCAGGGCATAGAGGCCGAAACTCACGTCAGAATATTCGTCGTTGACGAATGGGCCCATCACGCCCGGGGGGAGATTGCGGGCTTCGTCGCCAAGCTTCTTGCGCGCCTGATAGAACTCTTCTGCAACCGCACTTGCCGGCGTGTTATCCTTGAGGGTGACGGTCAGGAAAGCGTAACCTGGCCTCGTTGTGGTCTCGACGCGGTCGTACCAGGTCAGTTCCTGAATACGTTTCTCAAGCGGCTCGGCGACCAGGTCCTGCATTTCTCGCGCTGTTGCACCCGGCCAGACTGACGTGACCGTCAATGTCTTGATGGTAAAGGACGGATCCTCGGCGCGCCCCAGCTTGACGAAAGCGTAGACGCCGGCTGCGGCCAGCAGCACGATAAAGAACAGGGTGATAGCGCGTTCGCGAACCGCGATGGCTGACAGGTTGAAGCGCATTAGTTTTTCACCTCTTGGCTCGAGGCAATCCTGACGGTCGCACCATCGTCGAGAAGATGCGCGCCGAGGGCAACGACCTGCTCCCCGGTGCCGATCCCCGTGACAAATGCCGTCTCCTCGCCAATCTGCTGAACTTTAATCGGGGTGAACTTCACCTTTGACGTTGCGCCGTCGACGATCCACACACCTGTGCGATTACCGTCGTCCAGAATGGCGCCGACGGGCACGGTGACTTCCGACTGGCGTTCGGCATCCGGTGTTCTGATTGTTACAGTGGCGCCAAGCGGTGCTGAGGCCGCATCACCCTCAAGAATGTAACGCGCTTCATAGGTTCTCGTTTGAGGATCAGCCGAATCGGAGATTTGTCGCAGTCTGGCGTTTCCACTAAGCCCGTCGCTTCCATAAACACTGGCCTGTGCTTCCGATCCCACCTTAGGTCGCAGTGTCTCAGGCAGCCAGACGACCGCCTCGCGAGGGCCGGCCTTTGCGAGTTGAACAACCGTCTGGCCGGCGGCGACCACTTGTCCCGGATCACCGAGAGTTTCGACGACCGTTCCATCCGAGTCAGCAACAAGAGTGGTGTAGGTTGCCGCATTCTCGGCAACCTCCGCTTCCGCCTCGGCCGCCGCAAGCTGTGCCGTCGCTGTATCGAGAGCCGCCTTTGCCTGTTCGTAACGCTGGGGCGTGGCCGCCAGGCCATTCTTGACCAGTGCCGCATAGCGCTTCTCATCGGCTTGCGCCTGAAGCAGAATAGCACGCGCTGATATGACCGAATTCCGCTTTGCTGTCAGTGCAAGCTGAAGATCGGTCTCATCAATGCGCATCAGCGGTTGGCCCTGTTTGACCTGCTGACCGACATCGACCAGCCGCTCCACGATTTTACCGGGAACGCGAAATCCGAGATTGCTTTGAACGCGCGATGCGACCGTCCCGGTGAATGACCGGTCGGCCCTGCCTGTCCTTTTCGCCTCCGCAATCCTTACCAGTGGTGAAGCCGTCCTTGGGTCTGCGGCCTCGGCTTCCCGTTTTGGGGTTTCAGAAACGAGGAAAAAGGCGGCGGCCCCAGCCGCTGCGACAAGACCCACGACAGTCAGGACATGTTTGCGTTTCATTGTAAGTTCTCTTCTTGACCAGCGGTGCAAATGATTTAGATTGCGATCTAAATCTATGTGCGATATAAATGTCAAACGAAATCTAACCGGAGGTCGATATGAGAGTGAGCCGGGCACAAGCCGAGGAAAATCGGGAGACGGTGATCAACGTTGCCAGCCGTCTGTTTCGCGAGCACGGATTCGATGGCATTGGCCTGAAAGATTTGATGAAGGGTGCAGGACTCACTCAAGGCGGGTTCTACAAGCAGTTTGCATCGAAGGACGATCTTGCAGCCCAGGCTTCGAGGCGCGCGATGGAAAGCGCTACACGCAGATGGTCTGAAGCGGCTGCGGACAGTTCCGATCCTCTCGAAGCAGTGATGGCGTTCTATCTGTCAAAGGACCACCGTGGAGAAAAGGCAGAAGGTTGCCCCCTGGTGGCACTGGGGTCGGACGCTACTCGGCAGAGTGAAGAAGTCAGGCGTCCATTCGAGGATGGGATACGCGCTCACTTCGAGGTGCTCAATGAACTGCTTGATGACACCAGAAGCTCCAATCCCAGCGGCAAGGCGATGGCGATCCTGTCTCTCATGGTCGGCGCCGTTACCCTGTCGCGGATCATGGAAGACGAGAATACGTCTCAAGGAATCCTCGACGCAGCGGCGGAGGAAATCAGGCGCATCGCAGGCGCTGATCATGCGGCCTGAGGATCGCGCTCGGTAGCTAGGGAAAACAAAAGCCAAACGCAGTCGCCGCGTCGGGTTCGGGCGGATGCGATTTAGGCACTGAAGAAACTGGATATCCAGAGAACAGGCCCTGACCGCACCGTCGGTCGGGATGCCGAAGGCATGCCAATTTAAACGAAGAACAGGTGTAAAACATGCGTCGTATCGTTGTCACAGGAATGGGAGCTGTCAGTCCCCTTGGAGCGAATGTCGGTATCTCCTGGTCGCGCCTGCTCGCGGGTCGAAGTGGCATTCGACGGCTGGGTGACGACGTGGTGGCGGACCTTCCATCGAAAATCGGGGGCGTTGTCCCCTCATTGATGGAAGATCCCGAGGGCGGCTTCGATCCCGACACCATTGTGGCTCCGAAGGACCAACGCAAGGTCGACCGTTTTATCATATTTGCACTGGCAGCCGCGGAAGAAGCGCTTGCACAAGCAAACTGGAAGCCGACCTCGAATGAGGAACGGCTGAGGACCGCGACGATTATCGCGTCCGGTATCGGCGGCTTTCCTGCGATAACCGAAGCGGTCCGCACCGTCGATCAACGCGGTGTCCGTCGCCTTTCGCCCTTCACCATACCGTCGTTTCTGGTCAATCTCGCAGCCGGGCATGTCTCAATCCGTCATGGCTTCAAAGGCCCTCTCGGTGCACCGGTAACCGCGTGCGCCGCCGGCGTTCAGGCAATTGGCGATGCTGCGAGGCTTATTCGGTCAAATGAAGCCGAAATTGCGATATGCGGCGGAACAGAAGCCTGCATGAACATCGTCAGCCTCGGAGGTTTTGCAGCCGCCAGATCTCTGTCGACTGCTTTCAACGAAACGCCGGACAAGGCATCGCGCCCCTTCGACACATCACGCGATGGCTTTGTCATGGGCGAAGGAGCGGGCATGCTTGTCATTGAATCCCTGAGCCACGCAATTGCTCGCGGCGCTACACCAATTGCCGAACTCGTCGGCTACGGCACGACAGCCGACGCTCATCACATCACGTCAGGACCAGAAGACGGGAACGGTGCCAAAAGAGCCATGGAGATCGCCATTGCGCAGGCAGGCATTTCCCCCCGCGAAATTGGTCATCTGAATGCCCACGCCACCTCGACCCCGGTCGGAGACCTCGGCGAAATCAGGGCCATCAAAAGTATCTTTGGTTCCGAGAAGACTGTCGCTGTAAGCGGGACGAAGTCAGCGACAGGACACCTACTTGGCGCGGCTGGAGGATTGGAAGCAATCTTCACCATTCTGGCACTCCAGCACCAGATTGCGCCGCCAACTCTCAACCTGAATGCTCCGGATCCGGAAGCCGAAGGCATCGATTTTGTGGCGAACCACGCGCGCCAATTAGACGCTGAATTCGCAATATCCAATGGTTTCGGTTTTGGCGGTGTCAATGCGAGCGCAGTGTTCCGGCGGTGGCCGAAGGCAAACGGCGCTGGCTGAGGATCACCGTCGCGCCACCACACGCTGAAACTGTTTTCGCTTGGGACTTGAACGTCAATGAACCAAACCTTGGGCACGACACCGGACATACTGCACCTCAAACCGAGGATTGCCGTTATAGGCGTCGGCGGCGGTGGTGGTAATGCGGTCAACAACATGATGGCGCAGAAGCTGCAAGGGGTAGAATTCATTGCAGCAAACACCGATGCACAAGCTCTCTCCATGTCTAAAGCCCCACGAGTTGTGCAACTCGGCCTGATCGCGACTGGCGGGCTTGGGGCCGGATCACTCGCCGAGGTCGGACAAGCGGCGGCCGAAGAAACGATCGACGAAATCATGGACCATCTGACCGGGATGCATATGTGTTTCGTGACCGCGGGCATGGGGGGCGGCACTGGAACGGGCGCCGCGCCTGTTATAGCTCGAGCTGCGCGGAAGGCCGGAATACTGACGGTCGGCGTGGTAACCATGCCATTCGCATTTGAGGGCATACATCGAATGCGAATGGCCCGACACGGGGTAGAGTGTTTAGCCGAAAGCGCGGATGCCGTGATCGTGATCCCAAATCAGAACCTCTTCCGGGTGGCAGATGCCACAACGACGTTTGCTGAGGCTTTCGAAATGGCGGATCGGGTTCTTTATGCAGGCGTCAGCTCCGTCGTCGATCTGATTGTCAGGGAAGGGCTTATCAATCTCGATTTCGCCGACCTAAGGTCAGTGATGCGCGGTATGGGCCGAGCTGTGATGGGCACGGGAGAAGCGGCAGGCGAAGGACGTGCAAGAGCTGCCGCCGAAGCAGCGATTGCTAATCCGCTTTTTGACGACACATCGGTCAAAGGTGCCAAAGGGCTCCTCGTCTCGATTTCCGGTGGACCGGACATGACGCTGTTCGATGTGGACGAAGCAGCCACGCGCGTGCGCGAAGAGGTCGACGCTAACGCCGATGTCGTGATCGGCGCGACGTTCGACGATGCGCTTGCGGGTCGACTGAAAGTGTCCGTTGTCGCAAGCGGATTGCGGCAACCGGCAGAGGTGATCTTTCTTGCGGAGCGCACGGGGTGAGCCTGCTCCTTCGCACCCTCGAGCGAGCATGTCCTTGCAGACTTGAGAGTGCCTGTGTGTCCGCTACCGCCCGGCCCAAGATAGGGCGACATAGAAAATTCCAGTGAAATCGATCGAGAGGAAACAGCACATGCTGAAGCACTTCTTAGAAAAATGGCGTCTATGGGAAGAAGCATTCCTCGGTATAGATGATTTGCAGGGGGACTATCTCTTCTCCTTGGAAAAGCGCGTGGCTCGGCTCGAGGCAGCTACGGAGGCGTTAGATAGAAAACGCCTGCCTGTGACCTTGCCCGAATCTGCCGAAACAACGCCACGTCGGTGACGCGGAAACCCTGATCACAAAGTGAATGCCGCTCTGAGCGCTTGAAGTGCTTGTTCCGGGTCGTGTTTTACAAAGGCCTTCATACCCGCTGCACCGCGATACCCCCAGGCCCATGAGCGCCTTGGCGGTAACGCGATAGTTGATCTCTCCCTTGCCCGTTTCGCATCGACCCGGCGCGTCAGCAATTTGCACGCCCCGATCCATGGCAGGCATACGCGTGTAGCGCGGCAATCAGGATGAGACGCTGGCGACAATCTGGATGAGATTCTTAGGTCGCGGTCGAGATCAAGTTATCACGCTGATTGTCGCTGACAAGTTCTTCTTCGTTTTCTGATTGCCGCTCCGCGACAGCCTGCGCCGAGGTTTTGATTGTCGCGAAGGAAGCTG
>NZ_LMFF01000017.1:0-675815 GCF_001427205.1 Rhizobium sp. Root491 | reverse complement strand
CCCTTCAGGGCGATTGCCGAGCACATTGGTCATGTCGAACTTTCCGGGATACGCCGCCAGCGCCATGATTGGCAGAGGCAGGCATCGGTAGCCTTTGCGACCCACAAGACGGCCGAGGGGCTGGCCGCCTATCGCGATCACGGCGACATCCTCTTTGCGGAAAGCCGCGACAAGGCGATGGCGCAGATCGTGCGTGATTATCTTGCCGATAACGAAGAGCATCCGCAAGGCACCCGGGTTGCCATGGCGCATCGCCGTGCCGATGTGCGCGCCCTCAATGCCGCCATCCGCTCCGAGCTTCAGAACAGACAAAGGCTGGAGCGCAGCCACGGGCTGGGCGACGATGTTGACCGTGGGGATGGTGAGGCCGGTCGCGAACTCACCTTCCAGACCAACAACCTCGAAAACAACCGCGACCTCGGCGTCAAAAACGGCATGCTTGGCACGGTCGAGCATGTGGAGCCGGGCAAGATCATCGCCCGGCTCGATGGTCGAGGTGGCGACAGTGTCAGCATTCCGACAGACAGCTATCAGGCGATCGACCACGGCTATGCGACGACGATCCATAAAAACCAGGGGGCGACAGTCGATCGCGCCTTTGTGCTGGCGTCGAGCAGCATGGACCGGCATCTGACCTATGTTGCCATGACAAGGCATCGCGACAGCGTGCAACTCTATGCAAACAGCCAGGAGTTCGCCAGGGCGGGCCGGCTGGTTGATCAGGGTGACGCGTTGGCGTACGAGCAGCTGACAAGCCGCCTGTCGCGTTCCGGCGCGAAGGAAACCACGCTGGATTACGTCAGGGACTTTGCCGAGCGGCGCGGGATCGCAAGCGATAGATGGATGGGGCAAGAGTTTGCGGTGAGAAGCGAGATCGAACTTGCTTCCGCCCGAAATGACCGTCAAGACGTCTTGTCCCGTGCGGCCCATCTGCAACGGGAGCAGCAGGATCGGCCATCAGAGCGTCAGCAGGTTTACGAGGAACGTGCCGGCGATCTGGCCGGCCCTGTTCGCAGCGAAGATCCTCGCAATCCGTTTGCCCGAACAATTGATGGCGATCGGCGCGACGACCGGACAGAGGACTATAAAGGATATCGCCGCATTCGGTGGTCCGACCTCATGTCGCAAAACGGCGCCGTCCCTGCCCCCACAGAAGCTGTCGGCCAGCAATTGCCGTTGGAAACCGGTAATCTCGCTCCGCTGGTGCCGGCGATCACGCGTCACGACCGCAGCATCGAAGAGGTGGCCCAGGAAAAAGCGATGTCCGTCATCGATCACAGGTTCGATACGGTTGAGTCCATCGCGCGGCACGTGTTCCGTGATTCGGTCGAGGTCGCGGCGAGACTGCGCACCGCGATGACCGAGAAGGAAGGCAATGGAAAAATCATGGCAAAGGCCATGGCCGAGCAGCCCGAGCGGTTCGGGGAACTACGCGGCAAGTCGGGTCTGTTCGGAAACAACAAGGAGCGGAAAGAGGCGCTGCAATATGCCAGGTCTTTGTCTGCCCATATCGGCTATGTCTCCGAGGCATGGCAGCGCCGGCTTGGAGAAGAGCGCGAGAGCGAACAATGGCAGCGCGAACAGCGTGATGTGATCGAGGTCCCTGCCCTCACGCCGCGCAGCGCCGGAATCATTGCCAAGGTGGAAAAGACGCCGGTCGAGAAGCGGAACCAGTTTATCTCGGAGATCCGCGCGTCACCTGAGGGCCGAGCCGCGCTCGATGAGGCCAAGCTGGTGGCCGAAGCGCTCACGCGGCGGTTTGGTAGTTCCGATCCTCACAGGTTCGCCGAGGAGCTTGCGGCACGCCCGGAGCTCGCAAAGCAGGCCGAGCAGATCAAGACGATCGCCCGCATGGTGGATCGTACACGCCATGCCGAGCTCAGCCATGACCATGCGCTGAGACGGCGACTTGACCGGTCGCAGGGGCTTGGGTTGAGCCGTTAGTAATCGATCTAAGCCCTTCATCGCTGCAACAATCCTGGCAGCTTTGGAGCGCGTGACTGCAAGGTGAGCTCACGGGCGCAATAGGCGCGAAAGTCAGAGTGAAAAGTGCCATTATGGCAAATGTGAAATCCTGATGCCGCACGTCGGCAATAGTTGGTAGCGCGAAATGGCACGCTTCGTCAGCACAATGAACCGCACCGGGTTTGCCGGAGACCCCAACTGGTGAGAAGTAGGGTCTATGACAAGCAAAACGACGAACAAGTTTTCTCCTGAAGTTCTTGCCCGTGCCGTTCGGACGGTGGCGGAGCATGAAGCCGAATATCCCACCCGTTGGGCGGCTGTATCATCGATAGCGGCCAAGATCGGCTGCTAGACGCATACCCTCCATGAATGGGTGAAGAAGGCCGCGGTCGATAGCGGCAAGCGTGCAGGTTTGCCAAATGACGTGGCGAATAAGATGAAGGCTCTGGACCGCGAGCTTCGTCAGGCGAATGAGATTTTACGCAAAGCCTCGGCGTATTTTGCCCAGGTGGAGCTCGATCGCCCACTGAAGCGATGATTTCCTTCATCGACGAACACCGCTCGGTACTCGGGGTCGAACCGATCTGCAGGCTGCTGCCGATTGCCCCGTCCACTTATTATGAGGTTATCGCCAACCGCACGGACGTGAACCGCCTATCGGCCCGCGAACGGAATGATATTGCCATGAAAGTCGAGATTCGCCGGGTGTTCAACGAGGATTTCCAGGTCAATGGCGTGCGGAAAGTCTGGCGACAGTTGCAGCGAGAAGGCTTCGATGTCGCTCGCTGCACCGCGGCAAGGATCATGAGAATGATGGGGCTTCAAGGCGTCATTCGCGGCAAGCCTGTCAAAACCACCGTGTCGGACGGGTCTGGCCCATGTCCGCTCGACCGCGTCAATCGCCACTTCAAGCCTCCAGCACCGAACATGCTGTGGCTTTCCGACTTCACATACGTGGCGACCTGGCAGGGCTTCGTTTATCTTGCGTCCGTCATCGATGCCTTCGCTCGCCGCATCGTCGGTTGGCGAGCAAGCCGGACGGCCCATGCGCGCTTTGTGCTCGATGCCCTCGATCAGGCGCTTCATGATCGGCGGCACGTTCATCGCGGCGGGCTGGTTTATCATTCCGACCGCGGCTTGCAATACCTGTCCATTCGCTATTCCGAACGACTGGCCGAGGCGGGCATAGAGACGTCTGTCGGAAGCGTTGGTGACAATTACGACAACACCCTCGCCGAAACGATCAACGGTCTTTACAAGGCCGAAGTCATCCTTCGACGGGGACCGTGGCCCAACTTCGAAGCCGTGGAGTTCGCCACGCTCGAATAGGTCGATTGGTTCAACACCGCCGCCTTCTTGAGCCCATCGGAAACATTCCGCCCGCCGAGGCTGAAGAACGGTACTACACCATGCTGGACCTGCCAGCCATGGCCGCATGTCGGTCGGTCATACCGCGTTCTTCCGCCGTTGCCCGGGTGAATTCTATTCCCCCAAACAGAACCTTGCCATCATATCCGCCGCCGCCCTTCGGTCTCGACTTCTTGAGGTAGTTCGCCCATCGCATGATGCGCCGGGACAAATCCTGAATCGCCTTCCGGAGATCGCCGAACGCAGGGACAGGCTCGGCACATGTCATGACGGCGTACCTGAAAAACCTTGAACTCTTGTGTCCGATCATGAACAACTTCAATCCATTCACCATCGGCCTGCGATCGTGGGCCGCGATAGTCGGCAGGAAGCGGCACGCCCGGTATGATGCCATCGTTTCCACGATCCCGGTGACTGCCGATATCAGCGTTACCTCACCGTCGCGGGTCACGTCGATGCCAGCCCGTGTCAGCGCCGACACGATGCGCTCCGTCTGCTCTCTCAGCCGCTGCGTGGCGCTGGCCCGCTTGGCCCACGCGACCGGATCGAGCATCCAGCCGGTATTCGAGCGCAGGACCTTGCCATGTGTCTTGCGGGCAGGATCGTTCGCGGCATCCATGATGATGGCACGCGCTGCGGCAGCGTCCGCACGCCGTCTCGTCAGGTCAGACGGGGCGTTGTCAACAATTTGGTTTGGAAAAACGTGGTTCTGGGCGGCTTCGGATGGTGAATATCCGAGCCCGGGGCTCAAACGACCGTCAAATGGGTCTTCACAAAATCACGGCCATTGTTCATCACTATTGAACGCTCTCCAAAAAAGCCGCCGAGGGTGCCAGCCCAATGTCAGCGGCTTTTTCTATGCTCACCTGACGACGTGATCGGGTCAATTTCTCATCTGATAGGACTTGGAAGTAGAATGCTACGAAGTGGCCTCAATTATCAGTGCCGATCCCCCCATTGCCCGAGCAGCCTCCTTAAGCCTTCGTTTCTTCAGAGCCTTCGCCACAGGGAGAAACCTTGTACCGTTCTTCTCTGTAATCTCGGGATCACCGATAGAGCAATCGACAAAGTCAGCGACAAGCCTGCCGATGCTGACTTTAGTCTCGTCCGCACGAAGACGCTTCGTTCCAACCGTTATTGGGTTTCGGTACACGAAAAGGCCGTTTCTCGCGTAGATAAATGCATATGAATGTTCTGTTACGCCATTCATGATTCTGCATTTTTCAAATAAATCCTCTAAACTAGTATAATGAAAATCTTCTTTCCACCTCTTTGCTTGCGCCAATAAACCCTTCTTAGGCTCCAATCCATCAATTCCATCCGACTCAAAGAAAAACAACATATCCGCTCCAGTTATTTTTTCTTCCGATCCTCGCCCTTTTCTTTTCATTGGGCGGCCGTCCATGTAATACTCATTTCTTCCATCGATGGAAGACGATTTTAATTTTATATCTTCTTGACTTGATGTGAAATACATTCCGTGAGATGGCTTTGGCTTTAGCCTCAAACTGTAATTGTTGACGACTTGGGATATGTCATTGACAATAAGCTGAGAAAAATCCTCCTCTTCAACAACCATATCTTGGATGTACATCCTATCAAGCAGGGCTTGCACTTTCTGATCGATTTTACTGGCTAAGTCTGCAAGACCATCATTGTCGAAAACTCGTGACATCCACACCTCTCTAGTTTTGCGCGCAACCTAGAGAGGAAATATTACTTTTTCATCATCGTAAGCGACTTAAATTTTTATCGGCCAAACTGAAGCCGCGACATAATTGTTGACACCCCCACAAACTGCCCCCACATTGTTGACGCGACGTCGAGCAAAGCATTGAAATACAATAGGATTCCCGAAGGTCAGTCCGGCTCCAGGTTCCCCAGCCAATCTTTCTTTATCTATGTTTTTCAAGCGTTTAACCGGTTCGCGCCGATGTCAACCGGAACAGTTTTTCGCTTCACTTTTCCGGATCACGGCTACAACGGATATCGTAGCCGATTTGAGGCCGCGTGCGGATTAGCGGCTCGCGGAAAAGATGCGCAAAGAAGCGAACATTCGCTACCGCGCAATCCTGATGGCAGCGTTTGCGCCAGGCGGTCGTCCTCGCAGCGAAGTCGCCGGTTTACGCAAAGAGCAGTTCGCCGTCGAGTCGCCGATCTAGCACGGCGACGGCCCCTCTCTTGTCGCCCACATTGCTCGTACCAAGACGTCGGTGACGGATCACAACGCGGTCGTTTATCTCACGGGCCAGCCGGTCGAGGCGCTTGATGCCTGGTTGGCAACCGCTAGGATCTAGGTCGGAAGCATCTCCCGAAATATCAATCGTTGGGATAATGTCACACCGGCCTCTCGACCCAAAACCTGTCAACGATATCCTCAAACAATGGACCACACTGGCCGGGCTGGAGGCTTCGGAGTTCTTCGAATGGCTATGGTCGAGATGTCTCACCAAAGCTGCAAATCGCGGCATCCCCTTGCCCCGGAGCAATGGAACGACTGCCCCAATGTCTGCCTAACACAGACGTCGAGTTACTAAAATAGCGTCACGCGTAGCACCAGATGGCTTGGAAGGTTAAACTAGTACTCACTCGTATAATATCATGCCAATCGCCCTATTTTACACTATCTTAAAATATTTTTAATCGATAAGCTAACACCATTCATCTTATATTTCACTGATGACCAACCCGCATAATAGTTACCTCTATGATTCTCGCGGTCGCAATCGAGAGCAAGCACTTGTTTTCTCGTATGCAGCATACCACCGGACAATTGACTCAAGATGAGGCTGGTTAAAATGAACACCAAACCACACCAAAGTTCAATTCTCAGTTGACGAAATCATGCACAATGCTATCGATGAATTCGCGGTGATTTTTCGGGGGCGAAATGGATCAGCAAATTTTTCTTGGCAGCGGGGATGATCGTGCGCGGTGGGTGCGTTTTTGTGGACCTATCGGTCGAGAGTGTCGGCTATCCAGCAGGTTTGTCGCAATATCGGACGCGCCACAATCAAATGAAGGCCGCTCCGTATGACCCTCCGCGATCATAGTTTGGCTGAAAACAGTAATCGCACGAATTCGGAAAAAAAGAGCATCAAGGTTCGCCTTCTTGAAAAGGACGACACACCCGCAGTTCGTGAAATCATGAAGCAACACCACGCTTCGACGGTGTTTCGTGACCAGGAATTTTCTGACTGGAAGCTTAACGAACACTTCAATCTCATTCTGTCCCGACCGCCACGCATGGTGTGCCCCGTTGTTACGCTGGACGGGAAGCCTGTCGGTGTTACTTGGGCAATTGCCGACAGCTACATGTTAAGCGATGGGCCGATGTTCGTGACCGTCCAGGTCATCGCGGTGGATTTGTCATTGCCACCCGTACGTCGCGCCAAGGTGTTCCTCGCTCTGGTCGCGGCTATTAAAAAGTGGGCAGCCTCTCTGAATGCCAGCCATTCATTTATACACGTGACGACCGGCACGCGCATAGAGGCCACCGACCGATTGATGAGATCCGCAGGGGCGAAATTCATCGGGGGCACGTATGCGTTGGTATAAGCGGTTGCGCTTTTGCAGCCTCTCGGTTTCGGCAAAGATTTTTTTTACTTGGTTCGTCGCTGGCGTTTGCTGCTGCCTAATAAGCAACCGCGCCTACGCATCGGGCCCCGACAATATAGCCTCAACCAATGCAGTCCTCGAGTCATACATTCTGCGCGCGGCCAAAAAAGGATCTTTCGACTACAGGTCCCATACTTTTATTAACATTAGAGCGGGAAGTGGCAGTGAATCATTATTTGAATATATATCCCACTGGTACAAATTCTATGCAGAGTTTTTTAATTTTACGCAGGATCCAAATAGAAATAATATTGCAATACTCATCGGAAAAGACGTTTTGAAAGAGGCAAAATCTGGTAAAATCACAGGTTTTGGATCTAACTTTGGTGTTGTAAATAGTCATTACGACTATTGCTACGTCGGCGCGATAAATGAAAATAATTCCAAGGACATTTATTATGAAGCCTCAATTTTGATTGACCCAAGCATGGGTGGCGATACACGAGAATGCCTCTTAGAATCTTTTGTAAGGCTTTTTGGATTCCATTTTTCTCTGACGTTGTTCGTTAAGGCGAACCCCCTCTACTATAACGCGATTTCCGAGAAGTCGATAGATGAAGCGCAACTAAAAGCATTTCAGATTAGAGAGAAGTGCCTGTCTTCCGTTGAAACCCCCGATTTCGAAGTCTGTGTCCGGAAGGAACTACAAGATGACTGACCGCCAAACCGTTTCGATAACAAATGCCAACATGATCGACCCTACCCCAATGAACAACTGGGCCGGCTTCACTATCTCGGGATCAGTTGGCCCATATCAATTTGGTATCGGCAAGGACCAAGGCGGATGGTATGCACGGCCTGAATTCAACGCGGAGATCCAGGCAGAGAGGGGTGGGTACGGTGTAAAATATGATCCTGTCACGGGGAAAACGACCCTGTCAGCGCCCACTGGTTTTTTGGCCGCTATGGAGGCAGACCGAAAGAGCTACAAAGGTAGCGTGGGTTTTGAAATTGGTAGTCCGGTTTTCGGCGGCAGCGTGTCCTTCGACTGGGGCCGCGTCGGTCAACCTATATCCATCAATGGCACTTCATATTTTCGCGTTGGGCCCGATACTGTTATGAGAAGTGTGCCGACGACCGCGGTTGGCCCCTTCGGGCGCGTCATCGAAGTAACAACTTATAAAGAAGTGGCGCCGAACCAATACATCAAGGTGAACACACAACATACCTGGATGAATGCCCAAGCCCAAGCTGAGATGGGCGTTCTTGTGCATGGAAACGATACTTACACAAGAACTGCAAAATGCTTTCCTGGAAATGTTCTGGTTTCCCTGTCAGATGGCAGTGAGACGGAAATCTCCAATGTGCGAGTTGGGGATAGCGTCTTAGCTTTCGACCCATCATTGAACGGTGGTAGAGGTGACCTGGTTCCACGAAGAGTGACGCGCGTTTTCCGAAACGCAACGCAGGAGTGGTATCGGCTAAGTTGGTCGGGTCGTTCCGGCCCAAAAGAGTTGGTGGTAACTCCAGGGCATCATTTTCTTGATCAATTCGGAGCATTTCCCCAAATCGAGGAAATGATCGAAGCAGGAAAAGCTACGGTCGTTCTGGCATCTGGCGAACTTGTTGATGTGGTCGCCAAAAAGATTGTCTATTCCGCCGAAACAGCCCATTTGTTTGAGCGAGCAGCGATCATGAGCCTGGCCGCTGGCAACACTGCGCTTGAACCAATTGAGACAAATTCCTGGCAAACCTACAATTTTGAAGTCGAAGGCCTTCACACATATGTCGCAGGCGGTATCCGGGTACACAACATCTCAGATGATATTGCCCATAACGGAATGGGCGTCGATGACTTTGGTCTTTTTGCTGTCGCTTACAATGTAAGAGGTTATGGCGACACGTCGATCAGCAGCAATGCGCTTAACAACTACTACGATGCGATGGGCGGCGCTAAGGGCTACGCGGGCACGGCAATCGGCTGGGGCCTAACTAGTGCTTTGGCTGCACAGGCGACGTACGGCAATGCATTTAAAACGCAGTCTGTTTTCGAAGTCGCCTATCAAGAAAAAGCCGGTAAATATTATAGTCCAGATCTAGCGGCATATCTGGGATACAGTGCGCGCCAATATGCGCCAACAGCAGGAATTGGCTCAGCACATGAAGCCCGTTTCAATGAATCGCTCGGGCCTGCCAGATATGGTGAAAAAGTTGGCTCTCCAGAACACATCGCTGACAGAGCTTTTGCAGCTGGATACGGTTTCCTAGAGGCGTATGCCGCGCAAGCAAACGTCTCGATATATTCGGACCAGGCATACCGCGCGTTGGAGAAGCACACTCAGCAAAATAGGGATAGGCTGGGTGCTTCCGGCAAGGGCGGAGGTGCCGAAAGCCAGTCCGGCAAATCGAAATCCGAAGGCAAATCAGGCTCTTCCGGTAGCTCGGGCAAGCCGGTTCTCCTCGACCTGAACGGAGACGGCCGCCTTGATCTGAACGATCAAACCAACTCGGATATCTTCCTCGATATCGGCGGCGATGGTTACAAGCGCCGAACATCATGGGTGGGCGGCGGCGATGGCGTTTTGATGATCGATGCCGACAATGACGGAACCATTTCGTCTCGTAAGGAGATCGTCTTCACAGAGTGGAGCCCGTCGGCCGGTTCAGACATGCAGGCGCTTCGCCAGGTTTTCGATACAAACCAGAATGGCAAGCTCGATGCCGGTGACGCGCAATGGTCGCAGTTCAAGATCATGCTGACCAACGCCGATGGCACTGTTACACAAAAGAGCCTTGCGGAGCTGGGTATCGAATCCATCGATCTTTCGATCGACGAAACCAGGATCGATTTTGATGGTGGTTCCTCAATTGACGGGCAGACGACCTTCACCCGGACAAATGGTCAGACGGGAACCGCGGCGACCGCGACACTGAAGCACGACGACAACGGTTTTGTGGTCTCCGAGACGAAGACCATTGACGCGTCGGGCAATGTCACTATCATCACGAAGGCGCATGACAAGGATGGGCGGCTCGCTTCGGAAACGACGAGAACCACAAGTGCCAACGGCCTTGATGTAACGATGCGGTTCGATGACAATGGGGATAGCGTCGTTGATCGCGTCCTGACCGACGTGACAGCCATCGGCCAGGTTGGTGCGCGCACCCGCGTTGAAACAATGCGAAGCGGCGGAGGAACCCTGCTTTGGTCAAAAACGTCGGACATCAGCGCAGATGGCAAGACCACGATCATCAGCCGTGACGAACTCGGTGGCGGCTATACCACCGAACGGGAAACACGCGTCATCGGCAGCGACAACAGCCTGACGACGACGATTGCCCAACTCGCTCAGAACGGCAATGTGATCAGCCAGACATCCAGCGCTCTCAGCGCTGACCGGTTGAGCCGCACGTCTTATATTGATGCAAACGGCAATGGCCAGAACGAGCGAATAACCGAACATCAGACAATCCGGTATGCAGATGGGGGCCGTTTCGAGCGCGATCTGACCTGGGGCGCAGACTGGTCGTTGTTGCGAAAGGAAGAGGTCGCGATCTCCGCCGACAATCTGGCGCAAACGCGGTTTGTGGACCTCGACGGTGACGCTATATGGGACAATACATTTACCAGTGCCGTTTCTCGCAATCAGGCGGGCGATACTACCGTTCGCGAAACATCGTTCTCGCGTGATGGTGCGAAATTTGCGGATATCGAGACGACCGCTTCTGCAGATGGATTATCCCGTAGTATTCGGGAAGACGCCAATGGTGACGGCACATTTGAACGCTCGGTGACCGATATTACGTCAATATCTTCCGATGGTACGAAGACGACCACGGTTACTGGGTACAGCGCAGTGGGTCACCTTCTGTCGCAAACTACGGAACAGAGGCATGCTGACGGTCTTACTGGCAGCAATACCGTCGACTCCAATGGAGATGGTCACACAGATCAGCTCATTACGGTGGCGAGAACCGCTGACGGTACGATCACTGAAACAAACAGGATACTTTCTGCTGATGGCTCCGTAGCTTCGGAGACCATCAAGGAGACCAGTGCCGACGGGTTGGTCTCGACGTCGAAACTTGACCGTTACGGTCGCGGACAATTTGACGAAATCACATTGAGCAACCTCGTAAGGCAAGCGGATGGCAGCTCGACAAGAACGCTCGAAAAACGCTCCGCAAATAGCACGCTTTTCAATCGTATCGTCGAATACAGCAATGCCACGGGCCTCTCTACGTCAAAATCCGCGGACGTTGATGGAAACGGCAGTTTCGACCAATTGATCAGCGCGAACAAGACGCACAATGCCGATGGCAGCGAAACGCTTATCACCGAAAACAGAAGTGGCGACGGAACACTCATCTCGAAAGAGGAAAATTGGGTTACCGCAGACAAACGTGGAAAGCTCGTTCGGACTGACAGTGACGGTGACGGCAACATCAATATCGAGATCGGCAGCACGATCGGAGCTGATGGCGGTGAATTCGTCGAAAACCGCTCTCTTACAAATACCGGCGTCCTTCTTTCGCGAACCACGACCGTCACGTCGGCCAACAAGCTCAACATCTACCAGACAGTCGATCTCGACGGCGACGGTATCATCGACCGCGTTCATAACCAGTATACCGACCTTCCAGCCGACGGCAGTTCCTATACCTCGCACACGACATCGGCAAACGACGGCTCCGTTATTCGCCAGGACGTGAAATGGGTATCCGGCAACGGGATGAACGAATCCAGCCAGTCGGACCTCAACGGTGACTGGGTCGTTGACGAAACCACTAACAAGAATACCGCAGTCGAAGATGATGGCACGGTTCGAATCATCGAAACGAAGCTGTCTGGAACCAGCATTGGATCCCGCTCGACCGTCAGGACCTCGGCAAACGGCCTGATCTCAACCATTGAGCAGGACTTTGACGGCAACGGCGCGGTCGATGATATCACCACAACCACAAAATCTCTCCTCAGCAATGGGGCAGTGGTCGAGACCGTCGCAAAGCGCTCCGGAAACAGCACTCTCGTTTCCTCGACCAGCAAAACCACCAGTTCTGACGGCATGTCCATCGTCCAGCTGGAGGATGTCGATGGGGACGGCATAACGGACTATCGCACCGAGCAGACGATTGCCGCTTCCGGCAATACGTCCCTTGAGGTGAAAGAACTCAGTCAGAATGGCGAGCTCCTTTCCCGAACCGCAACGACAACGCCGCGCGGCGGACTGTCTTCGACGCAGGTCATCGACAGTGATGGAGACGGTATCGTCGATGAGACGAGGACATCCAACACGACGATTGACGTTTACGGCGTCAAGACAACACAAACATCCCGCTACCAGGGCAGTTCGACGCTGCTGGAACGCGCGACGGTGACGGAAACCGCCAATGGGCTTTCGAAAAGCACCGTTTACACTAACGGAAACGCCACCACGCTGCGGAGTGTCAACGAAACCACCGAGATTCTGCAAAACGGCTCGACCAGACAAACGACCGAGATCCGTAAGAGCGATCTTTCGCTTGAAAGCAAGACCGTTGTTCTGACATCGGGTGACAAACAATCGATCGTGACATCCGTGGACGTCGATGGTGACGGCAAGATCGATCACTCCCTCAACCAGGAACTGCTCGACAACGGCGTATCGCGGCAGACTTTTATTGAGATGCGACCGGACGGCATAACGGCTGATCGCAGCAAGACGGTTGAGACGAGCGGTAACAAACTTATCGAGACGTCAACGTTCGACACGAACGGCGATGGCGGTTCCGACGCCCGCATTATCAAAACGAAATCGCTGAACCCGGACGGCGGTGCCACGACGACGACCGACTACCAGGCCAATGTGAACGGCAGCTGGGTCACGAAGGGCAAGGAAGAGCATTCCGAAAGCGGGAACGGTCTTACACAAACCACGTCCTGGAATGACGCCGGTGGTTCGGGTTGGACGGCCAGCCGGAACATGACCCAAAGTCTGCATGCCGATGGCTCGCGAACCGCAGTTGAAACATGGCAGGCCGCAGCGGCAACCGTTAGACGCACAGAGACGACAGTCTCTGCCAATGGCATGGGGAAGACCGTGCAGGTCGACGCCGATGGAAACGGCTCCGTCGACGAAAAGATGGTCACGAACAAAAGCTTTAACGCTGATGGCACGATCGTGGAGACGTCCCGTACCACGGGCGTGAGTGACGCACTTCTTTCCCTCGTGAGCGTGACCACAAGCGCGGATGGTTTGACGACAACGACGAGCAGCCAATCGACCCTCGTACCCGCGGCGACGAGAATAACAGTCCGGTCATTGCGAGAAAGAGCCGACGGCTCCCAGGTTGAAACGGCGACCGTTCGTGATGGCAGCAATGCGATCATCGAGACTATCACGGCGGAGACATCGTTCGACAAGCGTCTACTCGTCACCAAGCGTGATCAAAACGGCGATGGCACAGTCGACCAGATCGAAGAGACACAGGGGATGATCGATGGTCGCGAGATCACGACCATAACCAACTTCCGTACGCCGGGGACGGTTTCGAGCAAGAGCGTCGATACCGTTTCCGCCGACCGCCTTGCCCGGATCATAGAGATCGACAAGAACGGTGACGGCGTCTTCGACACCAGAAAGACCCTGAAAAGCTACCTTTATGCTGACGGCAGCAAGGAGGTAACGACAACCGAGCTGGAACTGGCGAACGGCAAGACACGCTCGACCAGCAAAAGCACCACAAGTGCTGATGGCCGCCGCTTCTTCGAGGAAACAGACATCGATGGAAACGGATCGATCGATCAAACTGTCGAGGAGACATCGCTCGCCTCCGGCGCACGGGTGACGAAAGTCACCAACACAGCAGCTGCCCGCAAATCCGCCTATATGCGTTTTGGTGAAATCTACTGGAATAATGCTATAGCGGCGACGACGGAAACGACCGTCGACGCCAGCCAGATGACCAAAACCACCAGGCTCGATCAGGACGGCGACGGTTATTTTGAAACTGTCATGAAAACCTCGACGTTGATCGATGGCAGCGTCAAAACCGCGATTACCGAGACCAAGGCGGACGGTACGGTCAAGGCCAATGGCTCGTTCCGCACGAGCCACGACGGCTCTGCGACCGTCCTTGAAAAAGACAGCGACAACGATGGTGTGGTCGACTACATCGAAACCTCGATCAGGATGACGAGCGGTGCTGTTGTCCAGACGGCGGTCACCAAAAACGCAGCTGGCGTCGACACGGAAACCCGTACGACCAACGTTGACGCTTTCGGAAGTATTCTGACGAGCATCGCGTGGGACGGATCCGGCAGGAAGATTGCCGAGCAGACCAAACTTGCCGACGGTACTTCGACTAGAGTGACCTATGTCGCTGACTCCGGCCTTGTCAAAAGCAGTGAAGTTCTCGACAGCTTCAACTTCCTGAAGAGTGCCACTCTTTATGATCGGGCCAATGCCGAAGCATGGTCGCGTGTCGAGCAGACCTATGACGCGGAAGAGCGCAAGACACTTGAAAAGCAATTTATGGACGACGGTACCTCCGTTACGATCTCCTTCGTTGTCGAGACCGGTGCTCAGATCAAGGCTCAGTACTTCAATGCATCTGGCATCAGGACGGGCTTGACCGATTTCGATACGGGCAACACCGAGGTCTGGCGTGAGGTCCATCGCACGTTTGATGCACAGGGCAGAACGCTAACTCAGATTAATCTCTATGATAATGGGACGAAGACCGAATACACATTCGATGTCGCGAACGCACAGGCTTGGTCGCGCTACATAAACGAGTTCGACAGTGCCGGGCGTCACTACTATGCGCATCAACTGAATGACGATGGTTCAACTTATGTCACGACAATAGACGCTGTAAATTCGCAATCCTGGTCAAGAATTGGACAGTCGTTCGATGCTGCGGGACGCCTTCAGTTCCAGGTGGAGTATGGTGATAATGGCTACCGGTGGGAGTACACATACGACCCGCTGAACGCTCAGCCTTGGCAGCGATACACCAATGTTTTTGACAATGCGGGGCGACATTATTACGCCAATCAGCAAAACGACGATGGCAGTTCGTTCGCGATCGATTTTGACGTCACCAACTCTCAACCCTGGTGGCGACATGAGCAAACCTGGGATGCGGCAGGCCGGCGGACTGTATTCACTTTGGTTCATGACAACGGAACCAGAACGACCACTATCTATGATGTGTTGGGAAATCAGTATTGGAGCCGGATCGAGCAAAGTTTTGACGGCGCGGGACGAATTACTCAGCAATTGGACTTTATTGACGACGGAAATCAAGACAAGACCGAATTCGACGTCAACAACAGGTACAATTGGTACTCAAAGACCGTGTACGGTGGATGGAGGATGGGATCAACAAGATTCCGAGAAGATTATGACGACGGTACTTACAAAATATTTCAGGATGCAGGCGCGGGTTATTCAACTCGTTGGTTTCACTACGACCGATACGGAAATCTCATCGATCAAGGCGGTGGCGAAGACAATCACAGTCCAGTGATGTTGGATCTTGATAACGATGGCCATATCGATTTGAGGCCAATCGACCTCAACAACGGGGAACTTCATGCGGATTCGCCACAGTTCGATTGGAATGGAGACGGCCTGGCTGATGTAACTGCCTGGGCCGGCCCACAGGATGGTTTCCTCGCTATCGACCTTGCAGCGGATGGGGCCGCTGGTCCCGATGGCGTGATCAATCAGGCAAAAGAACTCGCCTTCACCCTCTGGCCGACGGAAGAACAAGGTTCCACGGATTCTGATCTGGAGGCCGTACGGCTCGTCTTCGATACGAACCATGACGGTTTGCTCAGTGCCGAGGATGCTCGCTGGAGCGAGTTCCGCGTCTGGCAAGACATCAATCAGAACGGAATTAGCGAGGCTGGCGAGCTTTCGACCCTTGATCAGCTCGGCATCAAATACATCAATCTGATCCCGACCGCTGATGGGGCGCAGAGCTTCGCTGATGGCTCAGCCATAACGGGAACCAGCTTCCTCGAAAAGGTCGATGGTCAAACCCGTCTCGTCGGCGACGTCAGGCTGGCATACCAGCCGTCCTCGCCGGCCTGATAAACCTTTCCATTTTTACCTCACGCGGATTTGCAGGCACCTGCAAATCCGCTTACCAACCGATCTGAGATATGGATACAGGATTACTGACCCCCTCCTCCACGACGAATGCCGATGCCGGACTGGCGTCGCTCGCCGCCGTCGCAGCATTCTTTAGGATTTCCTGCAATCCGGCGGACCTGTCACGGGAACTGGCACTCACTAAAGGGGCGACACGCGAGGATGTTTTGCGGGCTGCCAAACGTGTGGGCCTGAAGGCGAAGCCAATCCGCGAAGAACGATTTTCCAGCGGAAAGGTTATCCCGACGCCATGCATCGCCGTCTTGGCCGACGGCGGGTTTGCTGTTTTTGCGGGCAAATCAGAAGAAAATAGTTACCGGCTGGTCGATCCCGTCAGCTTTATCAGCCGGACGGTGACCGTTGATGAACTGCTGTCGCTGACGTCGGGAAACTTCATCCTGCTCCAGCGGGGATTTTCGGACGTTTCGGCCTTCCAGCGCCGCTTTGGGTTCGCGTGGTTTCTCCCATCGCTGTGGCGTTACCGAAGCGCCCTCGCCCATGTCTTTCTCGCTTCGCTTTTCCTGCAGCTCTTCGCACTTGTCTCGCCGCTGTTTTTTCAGGTGGTGGTCGACAAGGTGCTGGCCCACCGCAGCTACTCGACATTGACGGTCCTGATCATCGGGCTTGCCGCTATTGGGCTGTTTGACGTCGTGCTTCAGTATCTGCGCACCTACGCGCTGACCCATACCACCAACCGGATCGACGTGGAGCTCGGGCGCCGGCTTGTCCGTCACCTGTTGAATCTTCCACTCAACTATTTCGAAACCCGCGCAGCCGGTCAGACGGTTGCGCGTGTGCGCGAACTCGAAACCATCCGCAATTTCCTGACCGGGCAGGCGCTGTTTTCTGTTCTCGACCTCATCTTCACGTTCGTGTTCATCGCGGTGTTGTTTGCCTATTCCACAGTGCTCGCCTGGATCGTCGTCGCCTCTATCCCCTTTCTCGTCCTGATTGGATTTCTGATCCGCCCTTCCCTCAAACATCGCATCGACGAAAAATTCGACCGGGGCGCTCTCAGTCAGCAGCTACTCGTCGAATCCGTCATCGGCATGCAGACACTGAAAGCATCTGCCGTCGAACCTGTCGTTGCCGCCCAGTGGGAGGAGCGCCTCGCAGCCTATGTACAGTCGTCCTTTGCAGCGACCATGCTCGCAGCGAAGGGCCAAACGGCCATCCAGTATGTCAACAAGATCACCTCGGCCGCCCTCCTCCTCTTTGGCGCACAGGCCGTCATTGACAACGAGCTGACCGTCGGCGGACTTGTCGCCTTTAACATGATCGCTGGTCAGGTATTTCAGCCGGTTTTGCGCCTGTCGCAGCTATGGCAGGATTTTCAGCAGGTACAGGTCTCTGTTGAGCGACTGTCGGACGTCTTGAATGCACCGGAGGAGCCCAAGCCGTCGATCCCCGTCAGCCTGCCGCCGCCGAAGGGCACGATCGCTTTCAAGGGCGTCAACTTCCGGTATTCCAGCGATGGTCCGGAAATCCTAAGGAACATTTCTCTGTCCGTACGCCCGGGCGAAGTGATCGGCATCGTCGGTCCCTCCGGGTCGGGAAAGTCGACACTGACCAAACTTCTTCAGCGGTTTTATCTCCCTTCCAGCGGTCAGGTCATGGTCGATGGACAGGACATCGCCCATGTCAATCCAGCCTGGCTGCGTTCCAATATCGGCGTCGTGCTTCAGGAAAACATGCTGTTCAACCGCACGATCCACGAAAACATCAGCATCGCCAATCCTGCCATGTCGCGCGCGGCCGTCATCAATCTCGCCCGACTGTCAGGCGCCGACGAATTCGTTGCCAAGCTGCCGAAGGGCTACGACACCGTCATCGAAGAGCGCGGTGCAAACCTTTCCGGCGGTCAGCGGCAACGGCTGGCAATCGCCAGGGCACTGTCCGTCAATCCGCCCATCCTTATTCTTGACGAGGCAACCAGCGCGCTCGACTACGAGAGTGAGAGACTCATCCTCGCAAACATGCGTCACATTGTGCAAGGCCGGACGGTCTTGATCATCGCCCACAGGCTTGCCACCATCCGGAGCTGTAACCGTATAATCGGCATGGCCGACGGCAGGATCGTTGAAGAAGGCAGCCACGAAAATCTGCTGGCCCGCGATGGCGGCCTCTACAAGCATCTATGGGACTTGCAGATGGGATCGAGCCAATGAGAGGAAAAACGCAACCTGTACCGACCGGGGCAACGAACACAAGGGTCAGTGCTGACTACAGCGACTTTCTTCCTGCCGCCCTCGAAATTATCGAAAAGCCCGCTTCCCCGATCCGCTATGCCCTTATCTGGTTCGTCTGTATCGTCGCGGCCTCGGCACTGATCTGGAGCTTTATTGGCAGGATCGACGTGGTTGCGACAGCACAGGGAAAAGTTCAACCCTCTGGCCGGGTCAAGGTCGTTCAGTCGACGATCTCCGGGCGTGTGGTTTCCGCTCCTTTTGCCAACGGCACGGAAGTCAAGGCAGGCGACCTTCTCGTTAAACTCGATGACATCGAACTCAAGGCGGAAGACGCGCGTTTGCGCACGACGATCGAGGCCTTGCAGGCTGAACATGCGCGACGGATGACGGAACTGGCCACCGTCCAAAACCACGACTGGAGAACAGGTCCCGATATCACCGTCGATATAGTCCCTGATTTTGCAGCGAATACACAGGAAACCATTCGCTTGCGCGAAACGGCAATCCTGAGGGCAAACCTTCTTCAGCTCAAGGAGACGATGAGAAATCTGGCCGCCCAGACGCAATTGCAGTCAGCATCGATAGACCGGCTCGAATCCATGTCGCGCGCGCAGGCCAACCTGATCACCACGCTGACAGAGCGTGTCTCGATGCGATCGGGCCTTCTCGAACGCGCCGCCGGCAGGAAATCGGATGTCCTCGATGCCACCCAGGCTTTGCGGGAAGAAGAGGCGACCTTGTCGACCTATGCGGGGCAGCTGGTCGAAGCCCACGCAAGCCTCGCCGTCGCAGAAAGCGAGAAGAACAAGGTCCTGTCGACGTTTGTTGCCGACAATATCCAGAAATCAGGAGATCTCGCCCGGCAGATGGACGAAGCGCAGCAGGAACTGGTGAAGGCCGAAAAACGACTTGCTGCCACCGTGATCTACGCTCCGTCCGATGGCGTCATCCAGGCCTCATCGATCACGACGACCGGACAGGTCGTGTCGGCGGAAACCGAAATCATGCGAATTATTCCGGCAAATCTGCCTCTGGAGATCGAGGTGTTTTTCGCAAACCAGGATGTGGGGTTCGTCAAGCCCGGCCAAGCGGTCGTCATCAAGGTCGAAACGTTTCCATTCACCCGTTATGGCGTTCTCACGGGGACGGTGAAAACAGTGGCGCGAGACGCCATACCCAATCCCGACGCTCAGGCGATGGAGGAACAGGCCGCTCCGCAGTTCAGGAGCGTTGTGCCGGGCGGCAATGTGCAGCGGCTGCAAAACCTTGTTTACCCCGCGACGATTGCTCTCGATACGACAGAGATAAACGTTGACGGGGTGATGCGCCCGCTTTCACCTGGCATGGCCGTCTCAGTCGAAATCAAAACCGGTACCCGTAGGATCATTGACTATTTCTGGTCACCGGTCGCGCAGGTGGCGTCTGAGGCAATGCAGGAGCGCTAGCAGTTCGCCCGTGGTGATCACGGGCCGTGCGTCTGATTGCTTCGCGAGGCGCTCCCTGCGATGGAAGGTCGATTGCTTAAAGCGTATCGCCATCGAGAACCATCGCCTTGAACCAAATCGAACCGCCGACCCTGCTAGTAGAGTAGAGCTAACCTGCTGAAATTGTTCGCCCGCCCACGTCTTCTCTTCTGACGCGGGCGGCTAGTATGGGATCGCAATGAGATAAGCGGCTTAACGGCTCCCGTTCTTAGAATGCAGCCAAATCGGCAAATTCTCGATTAGGTACTCTAAGCGACACATTATTGAACAGAAAATCTCCATAGAACCTAACCATTGAAGGCTCAAATTAATCAACCCTTCAGAGCATTCAGTGCATCAGGTCACGTTCTTTCGAGATGGTGCTTCAATGAATTTTGTTTCTGACCTCGGCCGTAAGTTCGTCGTACTTTGCATGGCGCCGTTTGTGTACGCAGTTGCAAAGCTGCTTTCGCCGGCGCCCGTTGAACGACCTGGTTATCGTCTACGGGGGCGACCAACAGCAATGGAACCTGTTCGAACATCGGGTATTTCGGGGGCTCGCGTGGTGGAGCAATACACCGCGGAAATGCTAACGATTCCCTTTGGCGACCCAGATGACGATGAAGATCACGGTATGAAGCGTCGAGACGTTCAGGTGGGAGATATTTTGATTGGGATCAGAACCGGCTGGAAGCGGGGGCCAAAGGACCTTCTCATACAAACACTTACTCGCGGAGCGGCCTCGCATGTCGGAGTCATGGGCGAAAGTGAGGTATACGAAGCTGTTGGATCAGGCATCAAGCGGTCTAAGCTTGAAAGCTTTATTGGTGCTTACAGCTATGTCGCGGTAATCCGACCTTTTGGCGTGGACCAACTAATTCGGAGTAAACTCTCCCGAAACCTACCGACCTACAGTGGACGTTACAACTATCGCTCGGCCATTAAGACGAGCGTTCGGACACTCGAGAGTGACGTGAAGCGCGTAGCCAGAGAACGGATCGTTGACACGGCGACGACAACTTACATCTGTTCCGATTTTGTCCGGCAGGTGTTTCTGGATGTTGGTCTTCCAGACCTCGGTGTTGAAGGTCGCGTGTCAACGCCATCCGATTTTGCGAACGAGAGAGTTGGCAAGCTCGCAGGTTACCTTACGACAATAGAATTCCACGCTCATGACACGAGCCGCAACCTGAGTAACGTGGACGACGACGTCTTTCATGACGATATCGAGCCGTTAGGCCTGCTATAATCTCCCTTGCCGCAGTAATTTGCGTGTTGGGCCCGGCGAAAGCAGACCGAAACTTACTGAAAATTCGCGCCTTCACCTTCAGCGTATCGATATGCAGATCAAGCACTTATCCCGGATTTTATGCCGCGCCCGTTCCCTAAGGCCCGAGATTTCAAGTAAAATCGCCTGGCAAGTTCGGCATAATATCGGCAATGAAAAGCCGACGAGTTTGCTTATCCGCAGCACTTTGACTCATTGGCTGTTGCCCCGCAGCAGGATGTCTTCGCCTGTTCCTCCGCAAGCCAGCGATCCTGCGGCTTGCAGCCCGCCAGCCGAGCGAAAAGAGAAACTTCGAAGTTGCCAGCAACGAGCCGTGGCGCGTCCGCGCAATAGAGGGCGATCGGCCGCTCTCCGCCACTGGCCTCGAACGTCAGCTTTGCAGTCGGATCGAGCCGCATAGAAATGCAGGTTTGTTTCGGGAAATAATCGCTTCGAAGCAAAATCGGCCAAACCATATCGGCACCCTCGGACATTTAAGTCAACTCGTTCCTGAGACCTGTTGTTTGCAGTTAATCTGCGTTACTCGGTTTTCGTGTAGCCAATAGGAACGGGGAGTCCGCCAATGGACGGCGACGAAGAATTGAAGAAGCCGGATGTTGTCGACAAGGATCAGCTTGCCCGGATCGAGTCCACTCATCGCGGCTTTCTATATCAGCATCTCTATACCGCCGCCGTTCTCCTCAACGCCGAGCGACATGGTGTCGTGTCAGTTCTCGTTGAAAGCGACGAGGACCTCGAGATTCTATTCTCGCATAGCCGGACCTATGTGCAGGTAAAGTTCCGGCAGGGTGTGCTGGGATTGCCGGATATCGAAGAAGCCTTGGTACGCTTCTCACAATATCGCGCTTTGCACGAAGCAGGCGAGCGCGCAGGCGCAGCCCGCTTCGTCATCGCAAGCAGCGCAACGCCGCGACCGAAACTTCTCGAGATGATGAGCGGCACAGACTGGCCATCGGATGTCTCAATAGAATGGCCGAATGGTCCGTCGCCCCATCAAGGTATCCTAGCGGCACCAATGCCGAGCATCCTGGAGATGGCAGAATACACGAAGGCGCTTGCAGCGCAGGTTCCCTTCGCGTTGCTCGCACCGGAGACGCTGGTCTGGAAGCTTGCTGGTTTGATAACCCTTGCGGCCTCCGGCCAAGCACCAAGGGCAAACCATCGGTTCACCGCCGATGAACTTCCCAACATCTTCGAACAGCTAATCAAGCAGCTACAGGATTTTCCTGCGCCGCCCAGCCACTATCGGACGCAGGAGGGCGAGCCATCGTTGCTTAGTTCCGAGCCGGCAAGGCTAGTCACGGGCTATTCGGGTGCGGGCAAGACGTCGTGGGCGGCGCAGGCGGCGGTCCATAGCCTCGCAACCTTCGTGTATTTCGACGTCCGCGACATCCCCGGGGGCGGATTGGCTTCGGCCCTTGCGAGAGAGCTCGCTGCGAGGCTTTATCAAACGGAAGACGGAATGAGCGCAGTTCTGTTGCCGGGGGCATCGGGACTGGAAATTCTCCAGTCGATCGCCAGGGAATGGGACGGCTCGGACGAACCAATCACGGTTGTGATCGACAATGCACATAGCCCTGTGCCGTCAGACGTAGCGGATCTCGTGCGGGCAGCACGAGGCATTCAATTCTTGCTCCTCGCGCAACCGGGCGCTCACACACATGAACTCGCCACGGTCTTGCAGATCGAGCAAGAAACGTTGAAAGGATGGTCGAGGGACACCATCGCCGCAGAAGCCGCCGGCATGGGATGTGTCGTGACGGTGACATCAAGTCAAATGCTGCTCGACCTGACCGGCGGCCTTCCCTTATATGTGCAGAACGCGATACAGGTCTCGGTCATGGATCACGCCGGCGATCTTGCGAAGTTCTGCAATGAGCTCAAAGAGCTGACACATTCCGTCGAGACCGCCCAGGAGATAATCCTGACACGGGTGATCGACAAGCTTCCAGAAAACACACAATCCCTGCTCGCCATTCTCAGTCTCAGCGATATACCACTCAGCCGCGCGGAGATGGGTCTATTTGCTCTCGAAGCAATCGGCGAAGGCAAACAAACAGTCAGTTTGAGCCTCAGGCGGTTGCGGACCAATGGATTGATCCAGGGTTTTGGTGGAGACGGGCTAAAGGTTCACGACGCAGCGCGCGTCGTAGGGATGGCAAAGCTGGCAGAACTTGGGGAGCAGAAAGCGCTGCAGGCTCGGCAGGTACTCCTCGGCGTCCTTTCCGATTCGATCAGCGCGGAGCGCGAGTATCGAAAATTCGTGCTCTATATCAGGCTTCTTGCGGAAGTTGGCGACATTAGAATGCTCGTCGACTTCGGCACGGATGAATGGTTTCACGAAATGGGCTTCTGGCCAATCATTGAACCTTACCTGGTCAAGGCGGCCTATTCCGAGCAAACTGACCCGAAAGCAAGATTCGCAGCGTTAGATGGCATCGTCTTTAACGAGATGCGCCGCGATATCGGCGACCCCGGGCGCCATATCGCGATGATGAACCAGTTCATCAAGGACCATCAACTTGGCGTCGACGAAAAGCTCGATGTGGGAATGAAGGAAATGAATTTCTTAGCCAAGCGCGGGGATGGCGCTGGCGCTCGTTTACTGATGGAGCGGGTTGCTAATGAGCTCCATGATACCCCGGTTCACAAGCGAATTTTCCGCTACAACGCGGCATGCGCCATGTATCTCCTCGAGGAGTACGGCACAGCCGAAACCGAAGTGTCGGACCTCATTAAAGAATATTACGATCTTTTCGAAATAACGCCCGAAATGGTTTCGGGGCGTAATCCGCCAGAGCTTTATCCCCTGATCCGGTTGAGGGACGACATCGACGAAGACTTCAAGCGCGTCGCCGACTGCTTAGACCTGCACGCGAAAATCGCTCGCGCACAGGACCTTTTGTCACCACTTGCGTCCGTGCATGCAATGAAATTCTATACCTTGGCCTCGGCACCTGAATCGCTGATCCGCGTTGGACAGGATCTCGCCGACGATTTTATGACGCAACGCGAATACATTCACGCCCGCGCCGTGTTCGAAGAGAATCTGTTTCCGACGCTCAACGAACTACAGCTCGTCAATTATCTAATCCCGGTCCGCTCGCATTATGCGGTCGTTCTTGCTTATTGTGGCGATATCCCTAAGGCCGAGGCCGAGATGGACCGACTGGCACCCTACGAGGCGGGCCTTTCTGAACAAGGACGCGCCGAACTCAGAAAGCAGCGTGGCATTATAGCATTGCTGAAGGTCGAAGGGCCACCTGCCCAATTCGAAGTGCCGGCCTTTTTCATGCGATATTCGGAGAGCCTTCGCGAAGAGCTGTCCGACGACGCCGTGGATCCCAGACCCGAGGAGCCTCGTCGAATCGATCCCTGCCCGTGCGGTTCAGGAAAACGGTACAAACATTGTCACGGTGCCTTCGCGTAAAGCGGGAAGATCGGGACCTGATACCGATGGATCAACACCTTATTGTTCGGTGTGGCGGTCTATCGCCGCCCCTATCGGGCAGGTGTCAACTCCGACAGCCGACATGAGATTTTTGGTATGGAGATTGATACGAGGCCGGGATGAGCTCGACTGATTCGCGCAGGTGATGGCAGTGAGAAGTTTATATGCGCACTTTGGGTGTCCCATCCCATGCGGTTAGCCTTTGCGAAAAGGCGACTAGAGCCAATGCCAAAGCTCCGGCACACCTGCTGACCTTGAAGAGCTTATCCTTGTGGATGCGCACCGTGGTACCAACGGCCACAAGATCTCCTTTTCCTCCGCTGGAGCGACGGTTTGTGCCGAGCTAAGACGCTCGCTCCCTCTAGCCATCTCAGCCATCACACCACACGACGGTGCACTGACAACTCAAAGGGAGGTGTTCCTTTACCGAGTTAGAGATTCAAGCCATCTAGCCAGCCCTAGAACAAAACGTTTCCACCCGACCGGGCGCCCAACTGTTGCAACGAAATTTTCACTCACTGTAGCCATGTCTTGTCGCCAACTTGGCGTCAATGCTTCTGGTTTCCCTCTCGCAAATTTCCATGTGCCGTGGCCATACGTCGCAAGAAAGTGGCGCTCGAACGCTGTCTGCATGCCGACAACATCGTCGATTCTAACTTTTCCGTTTATCGACCACGCTTGGCCGGTCACCGGAGATTGTGCTCCGAGCAGAAGCTGGCATTGCTTGAATGCGAGATCTATCAGCCATGGCAGAGGTTGATAGGCTTGGTGTACGATTTCACTGCACCAGTCGTAGATCTTTTTCAGATCCTGGATTTTGAAATTCGAGGTTTGAAAAAATGAGGCATTCTTAACGATGAACGCCTGATGGAAGCCGTGTTTGAACTTCGGGGCGCTCCCATCGGGAGAAAAAGGATAGACCGAAATCAGCCTCTCAAACCTCAGTTCCATAGCCTGGCGTAGAACAAAGATGGAAGTGATCCGCGCCATTTTGTGATCATATTTAACCCCATCAGCCGCGGATGACTGCTGCGCTAACCCCCGCGCCATGACATACGCCTCCCATGAATTGATGCCCGGGTTCGATCCGCCCCTGAAGTAGCGCCAGCCTGACTGGTCACGCTGAAGGTGTGGAAGGACACTCAGAAGCCCGAAGATATAGTCCGAAACCGCTCTCGAATGAGCTTTAAGCGACTCGTAGGAGATTGCGCTTTGTGATCCTTTGACGACCTGTGTCAGTTCGCGAAACCCCTGCAGCGCTACCCGTAGATGGTACTTCAGATGCCAATCGAGATCTTTCTCTTTCACGTCTTTTTTAAAGACCTGCCCTATCAAATGCGCGTCGCTGTACTTCTTACCACTTAGATGTTTAGCGTCGAGTGATGTCAGTTCGTCAAGGACATCCATCACGGCCTTATTCGCGTCCGCATCCGTTGGCAGAACAAGAGCTGGTGACGGCAACGTTGTCTGACCAGGAACCACGCTGACTGCTAGTGCTATTCGATTTTCGAAATTGAGAATATCCAGCAAGACTTCCGCTGGCGTGCGTGGGATCGAGGAAGAAACATTCATCGTCTTAGTAGTTCCGTTTGACTTTGAGGTCCCGCTGCTGAACTGCTAGCTATTTACGGCGTCTCACAAGAGCTCTTGAAAAATCTTTGAGATGTAACACTCGACATCGGGTTAACTCATCCTTGTTATAGGTTCACTAAAAAAACTTGGCGAGCATTGTTTTCGTTGTTTCAATTTAGCTAACCATGCTTATGAGCGCATCAATTTTCACTTATCGGGGGCTCCACCGCTTAGGACGGTTCCGGTGCTCCAGCTTTGTCGGCTGAAACGAACTTTGAACCGCTGTGTATGGACCAAGCGTCAAGTCGGAACAATAACATCTAACCGTCAAATGCGGTCACAAAACTTTTCCTAATTGTTCCGGTGTGTTCCAAATAGGAGTTGACGGCACTTCGGTGGCTGATTATTGAAACACCTCGGAACAATTGGGAACACTCACATGAATGAACCGCGATATACGGCCGGCAAGGTTCGAGCCAAAGAAGGTGCAACCTGGGTGCTAACGTTTCGGCACCCCCTGAAAACCGATCAGCGAGGCAAGCCCGGGCGAAAGATGCGACGCAGCTCCGGCACAACAGACGAACTCCGCGCAGAGGAGTTGCGTAAACAACTGAGCGCCCTCCTTGCCGATGATGGGTGGTTTTCAGCAGACCGTCAGGCCGCGGCAAGCGAAGTCTTCAACGAAATCGTGGTTCGAGCATTCTACGAGGATTTGACGACGCCTACGACGCGGTCCTTTGATGTGCGTGAACAGAAGATCCGCCTGCCCACCAAGGACGATGGCTATTGTCGCGTCTTGCTGGTCGGCCCGACTGGTGTCGGGAAGACCTCGTTGCTGCGCCAGATGATAGGCTCCCATCCTGAGCGAGATCGGTTCCCGTCTACCTCGGCATCGCGTACTACAATCTCAGACATTGAGGTGATTACAGCGCCTGAAGAAGGCTATGCCTGTGTAGCCACCTTCTTTAACGAATGGACCGTCCAGACGCTCGTTCACGAATGTGTCGCCGACGCCGGCGCAATCCTTTGGGATGACGAGCCTGATGCAAAGGTAGCTGAGCGGCTGCTACAGCATCGCGATATGCGCTTCCGTCTGAGCTATGTACTCGGCTCGTGGGGACAAGGAGCGGGATCAATCGTCCAAGACGACGATGGTTTCGATGATGAACCGGCTGCCTTCGAAGACGAGGGCGAAGAGATGCCAGCAGCCGATGAGATCGCCGAAATGCAGGCGACACTGAAAAGCTATGTGGCGCGTATCCGCACGCTGGCGGCAAAGGCGAAGCAAGACCTTGGCGTCGAATTGGAGTCGCTGATCAAGGAAGATCGCGATGCCGCCCAAGACCTTTTCGAAGAAGGCTTACAGACTCACCCGGACTTCGACGAGTTGGTCGCTGATATCATGGATGAGACCCGCAAACGTTTCGACCGCCTGAATGCTGGGCTTACACGCCGTCCCGGTGGGTGGCCGGAATCCTGGGTATACAGGTCTGACGATCGCGACGAGTTCATTCGCACTATCCGTCGACTATCCAGCAACTGGGCGCCATCGTTTGGAACCCTACTAACGCCGCTGGTCGACGGCATCCGTATCCGGGGGCCTTTTACGCCGCGTTTTGGAGAGGGTGAGCGCAAGCTCGTGCTACTTGACGGCGAAGGCTTGGGCCACGCAAAGGACACGGCAATGGGCGTGACGTCCCACATCACCAGCCGTTTCGACCAAGTCGATGTGATACTGCTCGTCGATACAGCAAAGACACCGATGCTGGACGGGCCGACCTCGGTTGTTCGAGCAGTCGCCGCAAGTGGTCACCATGACAAGTTGGCGATTGCCTTTACCAGCTTCGACTTGCTCAAGCGTCAGGCCAATCTTCCGACAGCAGCCGACCAACGAGCTCACGTAATGGCCACCGTCAATCAAGCCTTGGCCAGCCTACGCGAAGTTGTGGGCACACCGGTCATCCGGGCGATCAGTCGCGATATTGATGAACGATGCTTCATGCTGGGATTCCTTGATCGACCCATCACGGACAAAAATCCAGCTCCTGCGGCCGAATTGCTTCGCTTGCTGTCTCATTTTGAAACGGTTGGCCAAGCCAACCTCGCCTCTGTACAGGTCAAGCCTGTTTACGAGCTGGCGCGACTGCTGTTTTCGATCCAAGGCGCCGTGACAGAGTACCACAGCCGTTGGGACGCGATCCTGCGCCTAGGCGGAGCCCCAAGTGTCCGGCGCGCCCACTGGGCCGAGGTTAAAGCGCTCAACCGCCGCGTGGCGCTACGCATCGACAATTACGAATACGGCGCCCTAATGCCTGTGGCCGACCTTGTGGCACGTCTGTCTGAATGGTTCACGCGTTTTCTTGATACGCCACTTCGGTGGGACGGAAAGCAGCCCTCAGAGGAGGAAGCCGAGGCCGCTCTCGCGCTGGTTCAGCGCGAGGTCTACAAGCGCCTGGCACCCTTGGCACATGAACGACTGATCGAAAAGGGCTATGGCCGCTGGACGGGGGCGTTCCACCTCTCTGGACGCGGCTCGACGTTCGACCGAGCGCGTGCCATTCAGTCTGTCTATGTGGAGAACGCGCCCGTGCCCGGACCGGCGCTCGACCACCGATCGACTGACCTCCTTCGCGAGATGCAGAACCTCGTGAAAGATGCGATCGAGGCTGCGGGTGGTGAACTGATTGGTGATGCCCTTGGATGAAAACATCCGCTGCATATACCCAAGTGAGCAGGCCTCCTCTGGCTTGAACCCTTGCATATACGAGGAACTGCAGCATGACTGAGGACATAAGACGAACCAGAAAGGTCATCGTCGCGCCGAGTGTTCACGCCAAACGAGCGGGCATTCGGGCGATAATTGAAGCGGTGGCTGGTTTTGAGCCCATCACTGGAGGGCTTGCACGCCTCTACCAAACGACGCACCCGCCAAAGTCAGAGCAAGAACGAGGGGATTGGCAAAATGCCATCACTGAGCGTTCGAACGAACATGACCACCGTTTAGATCGCCATGATGAACTTCTTTTACCTCAGCACATAGAATTCTCCGGTGTCACGGCACAAATCATTCACATCGTTGGTCATAGCTGCCCTGACGGGTTGGCCGAGCATTTCCTCGATATGGATGATTTGAAAGCCCGCCTTCCGGAGTGTTCGGAAGATGAAATCAGAGAGAAAGCGGAAGAACTCGCATTTCTTGGATTCTTGAGCGTGCAGACTTTAATTGGCGCATGGCGGATTCGGCCAACTCAACAGTTTTACCAGAGCTTCGATCATCAGCTCATGAATTGGGATGGAGGCGGGACGCGACAGGATGCAGTTCAAATTGCGCAATTGATGCTTCAACATGTCGAAGCGCAAAGCTCAGAGCTCCACAAACTAACGGGCTGGCCTCTCCGCCGTTTCAACCCGGCCCTGTCTATTTTGAGAAACGAACATCCGGATTGGTGCTGGCGCGACCGATATCATTTCGATTTTCCAAGTCTCGGCCTAGTCATCGGCGCGCGGGAAAAGGCCGGTCTGCGGATGTTTATCAAAGCCGAGGGAGGCTGACACCTGGAAGCGCGTGAGCGGATCGGATTGACTGGCGCAAAGGGGCTCGAATGGATGGCTTTGCAAAAAGACTTTCGAGGCACAGTGTTGAGGAGCGACTGAGCTAACATGTCGTTACCACTGCTCAGCGTGAGCCCGAATTAGGCTTCTAAGCGCATCAAGGGTCAGGCAGCCACCACCATAGTGAACCATGCGGTGACAATTTGCGCACAACATAGCGAAATCCGCTGGAGTTGTTGGCTTATCGACACCTCCTCTTTCGGAAAGGGGCTCCACATGATGGGCTTCAATAAAGCCTCGACCATGCGCCCCGTAGTGTTTCTCAAAATCAAAGCCGCAGGCTTCACATACCAGTGGCATCATCGCAGCTTTGGCTCTCTCGACAAGTGCTCGGTTGCGCTTGATGACGTTCAGCTCCCGTACGATCCTCAACCCTTCAGAGACGCCATCATCGGCTTTTTTTGGATCGACCGGCTCAGGTGCGGTACGGAGAATAACGACTTCAAAGCCGAGCGACTTCATTTCAGCCTCGGCATGCTTATACCCAAAGTGCCGATGCCTGATAGGCGGTACGTTTGAAGCTGCGAACAAGGCCTTCAAAGGGTAGTTCTCGCCTTGATAGCGCACATACCTGCTCTTCGGAGCATACCCTTCTGTGTATCGACGAAGAAACGCCTCAGTGCCGATCAGACGAAACTCCTGCATAGCGGCTAGCACGCTACTGCGAGTCGGCGTTGCAAGTGGGGGACGGTGATCCTTCTCGTCTACTGCGACTATATCGAGGTACCCAAGATCGCGAAGGTCGCGAATCCCATTTCGGTAGTCGACGTCACTCGGATCCGCGGGTGGTTGGTGTGAGGCGACCCAAACGGCTTTCATCGGGTAGAAGCGACCGCGGACCCTGAGCAACCAACGATCCGGCGCATGCCCTTTTTCATACTTCATCAGAAAGGCGTCTTGGCCGATAGCATCGAATTCAGCGAGGGCATCTTCGACGCGGCCTCGTGTGGGTCCTTCAGGTTTCGCCATCGAAATCTCCCAAAATGCGGCCGGTTCAGTTGAATCTCCGCCGATTCAGACGCTGAAAATATACTTGAAAAGCAATCCAACAACTTGTTTTTTGGGGTTTTGTGGTGCATTTTGATGCTGCAATTTGCACGGGAGCAACCATGGCCAGGCCGAAAGGGCAAAAGCACCCAGTTCGACTTAGCGTCAGCTTGGACGAAAGGGACCATGCGGCCATCTCGCGGCTTGCGGCCGATATGAATCTATCAACAGCATGGATCGTGCGCCGCGCGGTCTCCGAATTTGTTGCACGGCATGACGATGACGCGCAGTCCGAACTTCCGCTTTCACGGCGCGTATCGAAAGAATTCAGATAATGGCATTTGTTCCGCTACAGCTCGACGACGAGATTTCAATCGAGGAGACCTGGTCGACAATAGTCGAGAATGTGAAGAGGGAGTACCTCTCCGAAACACAGAATTACCCTTGGATCATCGGTTTTTCGGGTGGTAAAGACAGCACGGTGGTCACCCACGCCGTCTTTGAAGCATTGCTAGACATCTCGCCCTCGAAACGCACTCGCCCCATCCATATCGTATCCAATGATACAATGGTGGAGTCGCCTCTCGTGATTGGCCACCTTGACCAGGTTACCGCTCGAATATCTGAAGCGGCTGAGAGCTTGGATCTGCCAATCACGGTAGCTCGGACACAGCCTGATCCGGACAAGACCTTTTGGGTCCTGTTGATCGGCAAGGGGTACCCAAGCCCGAATATGACGATGCGCTGGTGCACCGACCGCCTAAAGATCCAGCCGACCAGCGGGTACATCAAAGACAAAGTCTCGGAGTCCGGCGCGGCAATCGTGATTCTAGGTGTTCGCCGCGATGAAAGCCAGTCTCGCCAGAGATCGATCGAAAAGTGGCAAAATGGGCGTGGAGGCAATCTATCTCCACACGAGCGACTTCCCGGAGCATTGATCTACCGGCCCATCGTGGATCTGGGACTGGAAGACGTCTGGGAGATCCTCGGAACATATCATGCTCCGTGGGGTGGCGATCATTCTTCGCTGATTAAGCTATATCGCGACTCTGAGGGCGGTGAATGCCCGGTAGTTTTGAGTGCTGACGAAGCCCCGGGATGCGGAACCTCCAACAGTCGGTTTGGTTGCTGGACCTGTACAGTTGTGGAGAAAGACAAAAGTCTGCAAGGCTTTGTAGATGCTGGAAAGCATCACTTCCAACCGCTCATCGATTTTCGTGATTGGCTTCGCTCGATCCGAAACAATCCGGAGATGCGTCAGATTGTCAGGCGAAACGGAAAGCTTTCCTTTGATTTGAACGGAAAGCACATACCTGGGCCTTTCACTATTCAGGCGCGTCGCGAGATCCTGACCAGGCTTTTCGATGTCCAGGAAAAGTTTGGCGACCAGCTCATCAGAGAAGAGGAGCTCAAGCTGATCTATGGCCATTGGGCCGAAGAATTGCAGGCTCAGGGGGGCTTGGCCGATGTCTGACATTTTCAACGAGGAAGCGCCGCTGAATGACTTGCCGCTATGGGCCGACGACGAGGCAAGTCGCGTACTGACGGAGATCGCGTCCGCAAACAATGTCCCGGTTGACGTTTTGGCCGAGCTTGTCGGCCTTCAGCGCGCTCGGCAGCATCAGGAGCGCGCCGCCGGCATCTATCAACGGATCGAAGAAATCCTCGGGCGAATGGATTAAAGGGCGGGCATTAGGCACATGTGGATTTCTAAGATTGAGCTCGTTTGCTTCAAATCATATCAACGCCAGGAATTCGATTTTCCTGAACCGTCCGATGGCCGCAATGTAGTACTGATCGGCGGTATGAACGGTTACGGGAAAACTTCCATACTTGAGGCGCTTTACCTGTGCCTTTACGGTAAGGATGCCATGTCGCACCTGGCTCGCGCCGGATTGAAAACGGACGAGACGAGAGGCTATCCGACCTTCCTCGAGAAAGCCTTCAATGGCGAAGCCCTCAGAGCTGGTCGAGATACGATGATGGTGAAGGTTGTCATTCACAGAACGAAAAGCAAGGCCGTAGAAATCGCGCGGAAATGGTATTTTCGTTCCAACGGAAGCTGGACAGATGAAGAGGCGACCTATCGGGAGATCCTCCGCGGCGTACCGCAGCTACCGCGCTCTGATGGCCGAAACTCCTTCCATCTCTCCGAGGCGTTGGACGAGTTTTTTGTCCCTGCCCACGTGGCACCTTTCTTCTTTTTCGATGGCGAAGAGGTCAAAAAGCTCGCCGACCAAGGGCGGGTAGAGCAGGTCAAACAGGGGCTTGAGGGTCTCCTTGGTGTCGTCTTGCTGCGCAATCTCGCAGATCGGTTGAAGCAATTTGAGCGCTCGAAGCGCGAAACAGTTGCGAATGTCGATGAAGACAGGCTCACGCTGCTTTTCAACCAGCTCTCTGAAAACGAACGAGTTGCCGCTGAACTCAAGAGAAAGCTCGACGAAGCCACCCACCGGCGGGGGCGGCTTGATGGTGAGTTTCAGTCTCTGCTTGAGAGGGTTACAGCAGCCGGCGGCGGTGGCGGCGATACCGCGACTTATAAAGACCTTATAGAACAGCGAGAGCAAGTCCGAGGGCAGCTGCGAGACACTCACCGAAAGCTTGAGGACTTTTTGGCTGTACGCCTGCCGTTTCATCTCGTCTCCAAAGAACTGGTCGCCGCCTACGAAACACAGCTCCAAAGAGAGCAGCGATGGTTCCAATGGGAGGCAGAAAAGCGCGCACTGGAACCTCGCCAGTTGGAGTTCAAGTCGGCTTACGAGAGCCAAACCAACCCTGAAATCGATCCACCGTTAACAGACGAACAGCTTGAAGCCATCCGCGGCCGGATGAATGCCGCGTGGGCAAGCCTGTTCTATCCTCCACCAAACGACTGTGCAGATGTGATCGACCACGATTATCTTTCGTCAGCGGACCGAGAGCGCGTGCTCTCCGCGCTCGGGAGCATGTCTCTGGGGTATCAGGAAATTCAGGACGTACTGCGATCCGAAACGGATCTGACGGACCGAATTGACGAGCTCGGGCGAAAGATCACCCGCTTGGAAGGGATCGACCGCGACGGTACTTTGGCGTCTTTGACCGCCGAGTTGAAAAACGTTCAAGATCAAATGACTTCCTTGGACGATGAGCATAGAGCCGATGATCGACGTCTTGTCGCGTTGGAGGCGCAGATTACGTCTCAGAGGGCAGACTACGAGCGCGAGCGCCGAAAGCTCGATGAATCATCGCCGGCGCGTGCGATCATCGAGCGATCGGACCGCGTCCGGAGAGTCATCGAAGCGGTTATTCCCGCCCTTTTCCCATTGAAGGTCAAGGAACTCGCCGCGAACATGACGGCAGTCTACAAGCAATTGGCACATAAGGATCAGGTGTCGAAAATAGAAATCAGGGATGACGGTACAACTACGATCCTTGGCAAATCCGGCAAACCACTCTCGTTCGACCGCTCCGCCGGCGAAAACCAGATCTTCGCGACCGCGCTTATCGCCGGCTTGGCACGCGTATCCGGCGTTAAGGCACCCCTTGTTGTTGACACACCGCTCGGCCGACTGGACAGCAGGCACCGTCAAAATATTCTGAAATATTGGACCGGCGAAAAGAGCCGCCAGGTGATCCTTCTGAGTCAGGACGAAGAAATCGATGGAGGTTTCTTCGAGCGCATCCGCGACAACGTTTCGAAGACGTATCTCTTGGAGCACGCTGATGTCGGCGATGGCATTGGCAGAACGACGGCTTATGAGGATCGGTATTTTCTGGAGGACGTCGCATGAGCAGCGTAAGTCTCCAGCAGATTATGGCCGCACGCTTTCGAACGTCGGCACATGCAGACGGACTTACTAAGAACCTTATGGAGGTTCTTGGTTTATCCACCAAAGCTGCCGTCGCAAGGTTGGCGATCGGCAGATCGCTATCACTTGGCGCTCTCGCCGATGAGTTAGTCGATGCGAAAGGGTTGGAAATCCCGGCCTCATCTCTGTTCACGCAGGATGACGTCGCGATCTGGGTAGGGCTAGTACTCACGCATGCGAAGACGTTCGGGTCCGCCAGCTCCGAGGGAATGGACACGTTTCGGAGTCAGCTAAGACAGCACTGGCACCGTGGCGCAGGCTTACTTTACGAGGATTGGAAAAATAGCAACGAAGATTTTGATGATTTCGTTGGTACCCTTGTGAAGCGACGGGCCGACCTGCCCGACCGTTCGACGCGAACAGCGGCGGTCCCGCAGATAACACAGGAAGTTGCTCCTGCTGACGACCAGTCTGCGCAACTCGTCCGCAGCCTCTCTGAGATCGGCGTGAATGGCGAAGTAAAAGGCGTCGTCCATGGTCCGCGCTTGACGCAGTACAAGGTGGCGTTGCGGGACGTTAATCAGCTGGACAAATTGAAGCGTGGTTTGGAACGGCTTGCTTTGTCCATGAATCTTCAGCAACAGATGCCTTCATGGAGCGCCGGCGACGAAGCTCGCACTGTTCTTCTAGATATTCCTCGACCACGGGCTACCTGGCGAATTGAAGGAAAACAGGCTCTGCTTGAAGCCCTTAGTTCAGTGCCAACTGACGGTAAGAATCTCATCGTCAGTCCTGGCGTGGACGTCATAGGCAAACCAATAAAGTTCGATCTGGTCAACGCACCGCATTTGTTGGTCGGCGGCGCGACTGGCCAAGGTAAAAGTGTTTGCGTACATTCCCTTTTGGTTTCGCTGATCACGAAGCATTCCCCTTCGACTTTGCGACTTGCCCTAATGGATCCAAAGCAAGTCGAATTCGGTGTTTACGCCAACTCTCGCTTTCTCTGGCGGGACAAAATGGCGATCGGACTGGCTGAGTGCGGTACGATGCTGGAGGACCTAACGATCGAAATGGACGACCGTTATCGTCGCATGAGAGAGCTCGGTGTTAACAGCCTTGCTGAAGCGGCCAAGAAGGGAATGAACGATCCATTTATCGTGGCGTGCGTCGACGAGCTCGCGGATCTCGTAAGCCAGGATCGCGACGCCGAGGCACGCCTTGTTCGGTTGGCAACTTTAGCACGCGCCGCAGGCATCCATCTGATCCTTGCGACGCAACGTCCTGACGCTCAAACCTTTAAGGGGCAGCTACGGAGCAACGTGCCGGCGAGAATTGCTCTCACAGTCCAGAAGAGCTCGGAATCCCAGATCATACTCGATGAGCCTGGGGCTGAGGATTTGCTTGGGCGTGGAGATATGATCGTCAAGTTGTCCGGTACTGATGCCACCCGGGCACATGGTTACCTTTTATCTCTAGCTGACGTGGAAACATTGGTGCGCAAGTGATTTCAGACAACGAGACAATCTATCTCCTGGACATGAAGGGGCTTAACTGCCCGATCCCAGTTACGCGAACTCGCAAGGCGGTCCGCAAATTGCCGTCAGGCTCGTACATTCGAGTTGAGTGCACCGACCCTCTTGCGGACATCGATATACCGCATATGGTAAGTTCGGACGGTCATCAGTTGTTGGAAAAGGGTTTCACGGATAGCGTTCGGTGGTACTTGATCCGCTTAGGCTGAGCGAGTCCCCTCGAGGCACTATAGCGACAAAACCACCGTTCGCCATTTAACTTCCTGTCTACCGAGAAGATCTTCGCGCTCACCGAATTCTTGGACCTTCAGACCAAGCGGTCTGCTGAGATCACGAAGCTCTTCGACGGTAACGGGATAGATTTCACGAGCAGTATCAGGCGGCCCTAGGCGCAGGGTGATGTAGATTTTGCCAGCGGGTTTCAAGAGGCTCTTTAACCGGGCTAGTGCGTCTACCCTGTCTTTAGGATGAACATGCATCCAAAGGGCACTCAGGACGATCCAGTCGAAACGCTGCGCAGTTAACTTTTCTAACTTCGGGAGCCGGTCATCGATCCATTGAGCTGAGGAATTCGGATGGAGGCGTGTCGCCAGAGCTCGGAATGAAGCTGCCGGTTCAACCGCCATGACGCTATGACCATTTGCGACCATCCAATTCGCATCTCGGCCAGTACCCGCCCCTACATCCAGGATAGATCTCGGTGGCTTACCCGCCAGCTCATTGAACAGGATTGGATGAGCTTGGTCGAATGGAATCAGCTCATAGTTCTCGGCGAGATCTTTCGCTTGGCGCTCGTAAAACGCCACGGCACGAGCACTGCTATCTTCTCCTATCCATCCTGCTTGTTGGATTGTCGCGCCCATCAGAATCAAACTCGCAATCGCTGCCAAAGTAAGCATTAGCTGGAAAGTTCGCCTCACCATATAGGGACCAGTGAAAAAGCCGTCACCAGGTGCTCCGACAAAACCTTCCGGATCAAACTTCCTCAACCATCCAAGGTACTCTTGCATAATATATCTGAGCCGCTGCAATACGACTAATAGGCCGAAGTTGCCGGCTGCTGCTAATCCCAATAGACAAACTTGGAATAGCGGTGAAGAATCCGTCTTTGAGACCCCAAACCAAAGGCCACCGGTCAAACTCATCGCAATCAATGGGATCTGCCACATCAACTGATTCAACGAGCGGAAATTCTCGGAGTTCTGGTTGTAGGCTGCAAGCTTCGATGCGTCGGCGTCGGCCATCAACGATGCTCTGAACTCGAGATTAATTCTTCAATCGTGCGGCGGATCTTGGTTCTCCCAGACCCTGACGCATTCTTAAACTCAACGTCTGCAAAGTCGACGGACGCCGCTGGTGACAGAACTTTTGAAAAATAGGCGACGCTCACATCTTTCCGCTCAACAGCTTCGCTGACGACCTTCCGAAGTATGTCAAAGAGGGCCTGAACTCCAACAGTTTTGATTATGAAAGAGGTTGGAGCCGCCGCTTGCCAGAAGACGCTGTCACAAGCCTTTAGGTAATTCAGTACAATCGTGTACAAGAGAACATCATTCCCGCTCAGATATACTTCTCGCAAGGGAGTTCGATCTTTCGCTCCATCCCGCAAAATGGATCGTGTGCCAGCCTTCACGGACAACATAATGTTCGTATCGCGCTTCGGGTTGCCCGATATCAGACGAAGGATCCCCTCCACGACGGTTGCGGTTGAAACGTGCCAGTCTCGACTTTCATTCAGTTGTTTCAGCGCCGTGTCTCGCCGAGGAGAAATCGAGATTCTACCACTCAAAGGAGAGTCGCTTTGCGTGTTAAGTCGACGAGTGAGGAACACAGCCAACTTGTCAGGCGTCCACTGTTCCTCAGGCTCCTCATCAATGTTGTAACCGAATAGCTCGTAGGTAAGGCTGCGATCAACCTGCTTCTGCGTGGAGTTGATAGTCGCAAACAGCTGCGCTTGGTAAGGTTTGCTCAATTCCATGAAGACTGAACAGACTAGCTCCATCTCGCGTCGGTCTTCGTCAACTATGTTCCTAAAGCCGTCTAGACGGTGTTGCCCATCGATTATTCCTGCGAGCTTCCGACCGCTTGGTATAGTCAGGTCAAAGGTCCCGTCTCCGTTTTCTGAGACAGTCCACAAATCATCGGCATAACTAGCACTCTCATCCTCATCCGGTGAACCAAGACTGAGAATATGACCTGTCTCAGCATCATAGTTGGCGGCAAGGATAATAGTATTGGGAAACGCTGAATCCGTCCTCTTGATGTAGTCCTCAATCTGCGGCTGGCGCTTATCAGATTTCATGCGCTGCGTGCCGTCCACTCTGTATCCAATGTCGTCATCAAGTCGCGCGCGAAGGCGATCGCTAAAAGCTACGTCAAGTAAGACGTTTGCTGGGATAACCGCGACGTAAAATGTATCTAGTGGCTGAACAACCTTAAGCGCCTTCACAGTGAAAGGGTAACGATCGGTCATGACACAAACCCCTCAGTGTTTCCTTGCAAAGCCATGTTTGGGTCTGGGCCACCTGTCGGCGCATCGATCGGAGGAGGTGGATTATCGTAAAGGCCCGGATTGTCGGCGTTTGCAATCCACCAGACCCACAGCGCAAAAACACAGAATAACGATGCCAAGCCCCACGAAAATTTGCTGGCAGAACTTCCCAAAAGTATCAGTGCTGCTGAAACGCCGAGGGTCAAAATCAGCGAGCTAACAGAGATCGCCATCATGCGACGGTCGTTCACCTTATCGAACATGATCTGCATGGCGGAGGAGCCGATGAGAGCTGGGAAGAAGGTTACGAATGCCGTGAAGAGACCATCAGGAGAAACCGTCTCTTTGGCAGAAACAAACCGCGCAAACTCAAGGAGGACACCAACGCCCCCGAGCACGCAAACCGCGAAAACAAAGTAGCACCAATATACCACCTCACCTCTAGGCTTACGCGTACGCCTTTTCAGCTCCGCCCACGCAATCTTAAATCCATTTTCCCGTACGTCACCAGCTTCCCACGTGCTCACACTTGCCCCCACAACCCCAAATATCTCCGAACATAATATATACTCGCCGTTAAAATATCCTCCGCGTCAAGTCTCCAAGACTTAGCCAACGTCTTGTTCTCACGGCGACATCTTCAAGTTTCCATTATGGTGCCTCTCACGACCACGATCCGGGCAATTAAAAAGGCAAAGCGCGCATAGCTCCTCCATTCAGGCAATGCCTGCTACACCACGCCCCACGCCCGAAACCTCCCCCTCCCCGTCATCTCGCTCAAGCCGAGCTCCAAAACAATGCGCCGCGCCGCCTGCGGCGTGACCTCGAGCGTTTTGGCCACCATCCCGGCAGAGACGAGCGGCTTTGCCATGACGAGCTCTACCAGCTCCGGCAGTTTTGACGACGTTCGCCGTCCTTCCAGTTTTCGCACGAACAGTGTGCGCGCCAGCGATAGCCGGTCATGCTCTTTCAGACCGATCTCGGCGGCCGCCAAAAACCCGTGGGCGATGGCGAGCAACCGGGTCTCCCGATCACGATGCCGGCGCCGATCGACGGGAATGGTTTTCAGTCCGAGATTGATGGCGGCAAGATGCGCGCCGGTCGTGACACCGGCTTGGCGCAGAAGAGAGGCGGCGAGCAGCCGGCCGAGCCAAGGCGCGTGCTGCAGGACGGCAAGCTCGTTCCAGGAATCGAGGGCGACGATCGCCTGCAGAACCGCCGGCAGGTTTTCAACCTGGCGCAACACGCCGCGCCATTCGTCGAGTCGGGCATCCTCATCCCAGTCGAGATCATAGACCAGCGGATCGGCCGGAGCCCGGCCGGACTTTTTGGCTCGTTCGATCGCGGCGTCAGAGCGCGCGAGCAGCGCATCGATGGCCGCGTAGTCAACGCCGGGCAGGCTTTCGACGGCGCCGTCGACATCTTCCCCCTCCCCTTCCGAGTCGATCGCGGCCGCCGGCCAATTTACTTCTGCCGTCGTCGCCTCGTCCCCGCCGCCCGACCCGATCTCCGAGGTTTTCCGCAGCGAGCGGATGCCGTCGGCAGAGAACGCCCAATCCGGCGATTGGCCGGCGATACACCGACGCGTTCGCAGCACATCGCGGGCGATTGTCAGCTCGTGGGTTGGTGTGCGAATATCCCGCGTGGCGTCGTGCAGGACGAGGTCTTCGAGATGGACCAGTTCGCCGTCGATCCACAGCGATGCGCAGGCATCGACGAAGTGGGTGCGCTCGATCCAGCCGGCGCCGACCGGCGAACGGGCGATGCGCTCGTCCAGACGCGCAAGGTCGACACCGGCCCGAAATGCCGGCTCCAACAAGGCTGTCATGCTGATTCTCGCGAGATCGTAAGCCATTGAAATCATGGTAAATGATTTCCTAAAGGAACTCTATATGAATATTCCGGTTCCTTACATGGTATGGCTGTCAGTTGGCGTTCTAACCATCGATAAGTACCCCTTATCATCAGTAGAATCGCTTGATTCGCAGTAAATCAATATAGATATATTTATCATTTATATTAATCTATACTTAAGCATGCCTTATGAACGGGATTCCGGTCAACCAAACGCCCGCGCATTGAGGGCGCGCAGGTGGCAATCGTCGCTGGCCCTGAGGACAAAGAAATCCATCCGGATCAATATGGCCGCATCAAGCTGTGGTTCCCCTGTGATCGCAAGGCAAAGAAGGATGGCACGGATACGTGGGATAATCCGGCCCGCGCAGTGCGCAAGGAAGATTGTGCAACGCACAAATTTCGGAGGAATAGGTATGAAATTCGGATTTTTAGATACATATCATCCGAAAAAATTCGGTTAAAACTCTCCCAACTCAAGGAGAGACACCATGACGGACACGACATCAGAATTTGATGGGTCAACGATTGGCCTGGAGGCCGCAGAGGAACCCGCATGGACCGCCGCAACCTGGTTTGCGGTTCTTTCGATGGCGGCCACCAGCTTTGCGCTGGTATCGGCCGAGTTTCTGCCAGCGGGATTGTTGACGCCCATGGCGCGCGATCTCGGCATTACGGAGGGTACGGCGGGACAAGTCGTCACCGCGACGGCCTCGGTAGGTGCTGTGACCGCTTTGCTGAGCAATGTTCTCATCGGCAAGCTGAACCGCAAGACGGTGCTTGTCGGTCTCAGCGCGCTGGCGATCGGCTCCAACATTCTCGCATCAGTTGCTGCCGATTTCTGGCTATTGTTGGTGGGCCGGGCTGGACTGGGTATTGCGCTCAGCGGCTTCTGGGCACTTTCGGTTGCTGTCGTGGCGCGGCTCGTTGGCGCGAATTCGACCGGGCGCGGCATGGCTATCGTCACACTCGGCGTTTCACTCGCCACCATTGCGGCGCCCTCCATGGGCGCCTTGATCAGCGACTGGGTGGGATGGCGCATTGCCATGTCGATGACGGCGGGGCTTGCCGTCATTGCCATGCTGCTACAAATATTCAGCCTGCCCTCGCTGCCGGCAAGTACAAGCAACAGTCTTTCCGATGTTTTCCGGCTGACGCGGCGGCGCAGCGTTCAACTGGGGATGCTTGCCATCCTGTTGCTGATGACGGGGCATTTTGCCGGTTCGGTCTATGTGCGTCCGTTTCTCGAACAGGTGACGCTGCTTGAGACCACGCCGATTGCTCTCGCCCTGCTCGGCTTTGGCGTCGCTTCCGTGATCGGCAATGTGCTGGGAGGCCGCATGGCAGACACCAGCATCCGCCTCGCGCTCATCGTTACCGCCGCCCTGATGGCATTTGCAACAATCGCCCTCGTCCTATGGGGTGTTCATAGCGGTGCCGCATTCGCGCTCGTCGCGCTTTGGGGTCTTGCCTTTGGCATGGCGCCCGTGGTGCTGCCGACCAACCTTTCCCGCGGCGCACCCGATGCTCTGGAAGCGGCAGGCAGCCTGATGGTTGTTTCTTTCCAGGTGGCTATCAGTATCGGGGCGGTTGTCGGCGGCTATATCGTGGATTCCTACGGTGCCACTGCGCCGCTGGCGCTGACCGCTGTCCTTGCGGCATCCACGGTCGCACTTGCCTTGCTGCAGCGTCGCGATTGACCCTGTCCGTGACGGCAGATACCTAAAACGAAAGTCCTGCCCGGAATTTGGTCCGGGCAGGACATTTGTGAAAAGCCGATTTTTTTTGCCGTCGCTCTGGTTACTTGCGGTAGGAAAGACCACCCCAGATACGGCCTTCGTCTCTGTGGCGGCCACCGTGTACTGCACCAATATAAGCAGCGGCAGCAGAAACGAGTGCGGAAGCGGCCAGCAGGAACGCGGTCAGAATGCCTGCGACGCGCGCTTTTTCTGCAGCATCCGCAGCTTTGGCCTTGGCATCGTCCAACGCCTTCTGCGCCTCAGCCTTCAGGGTTTCGACCTGCTTCTGTGCTTCATCAACCTTCTTCTGCGCTTCCGCCCTGACGGCCTGCACGCGTTCAACCGTCTGGTTTACGCGCGTTTGCGCATCCGTCTGGCTGATGTTAGTGCGGGCAGCGACCTGATTGGCGAGCCATGTCTTGTCGGCATCAGATATCTCACCGGTTGCAAGAAGATTGCCGAGGATGCCGCTGATCTGGCGCTGATAGTCGCCGGCGCTCTGGTCACCCGTCAGAGGGGCAGCGGGCGCATCGGTTCTCAAAAGACTATCCGTGAAATAGTCGATTGGATTGGCTTTCAGGCCCTGCGGAAGCATTTGCTCGATGCTGGGCGCTGCAGCCTGACCGGCTCCTTGTGCCAGACCACCTGCTGCGCTGCCAGCGCCGGAAATGATGCCGCCCGCAAGTTGGCCAGCACCCTGAACGGCGCCACCGACTGCGGAACCCGTTGCCTCAACAGCGGTCTGCGCCACGCTGCCGACAGCTTTGGCGCCACCGGACAGCACGCCGAGCGCGAGAAACGCCGAGACGACCGTGCCGAGACCCCATACGACCAGGCCATTCACACCATCGCGGACGGTCAATTCGTTCCTGTCGGCAGCGCCGGCAGGCCGACGCATGCGGCCGGCAATATAGCCACCCAGCATATAGGAGCCGACCATGGAAATGATGACGAAGAGCGCGGTTATGATGAGCCAGACTGTGCTGACCTCGCCGCCATTGTCCGCCGAGATTGAACTCAGGCCCAGGCCGCCCGCGAACGCGGTGAGAATAGCCATGGCGCCCGAGGAAATGACGGCACCGGCGAAAATCGCTGGCCAATCCACATAGCTGCGGTTTGGATTCGTTTCGATACCCGTTGGATCAACCATCAGCGTAGCCCCAACAATGAGAGGATGAACAGGACGACGACGACGAGGCCGACTAGATAGATGATGGAATTCATGCGATCTCCTCCGAATGGACGATCAATCCTCCGCGTAGCGGCGATTATATGCAGTGAGACATGCGAGCTGATTGCTCCTTCACCAAACTCGCCGCGCTCCAAAAAGTTTCACGACTTCTCGTTGCTTCGGAATGATTTTGCGCAATTCCGCCGGCGAGGTGACGAAAGAAATGTGCTCGTGGTCACCAAAGAGACGTCGCCGAACGCAGGCAAGCAGCATGACCAGCCAGACACAAGCCACCCGAACCAGATTGCGACGGAAGGAGATATACCATGTCTGCAATCGATCGAATTGGCTCCACCGCCTCGCTTTACATACGTTCGCGGCCACAGGACGTTTCCCATGCCGTGTCCAATCCCACACCCGAACGGTCGGCATCGTTGATCGGAGGGGGCGCCGCGCCTTCGCTCTCCTCCAATCTTGCCAACGCACTCTGGTCACTCCGGGGGCAAGAGGGCGGAATAGAAGAGACGCCGCTTGAGGGCGGCGGCACAGGCTCGGATGAGGACGAGCTTAGCCGCTGGGCAAATATGAGCCTTGGTGAGAAAATCCGGGCCCAATATCTGGAGGCGCGGGGATTGTCCGAAGGCGACCTCGCCGCCATGCCACCTGACGAGAGGAAGGCAATAGAGGACGAGATCCAGAAGGCGATAAAGTTCGCGATGGAAGCTCCAAAAGACGATGACGTGAGCGTGCTCGCCGGTCTTTGAGCGTGACATGCCTCCGGGGGCACTGCGCAGTGCTACGATCTGATACATAAATGCGGGTTTCAGGAAACATGCCGGATACCTGCAGGGCAGATCATTGCCTGATCTATTTCGGATCAGGCAGGATTTCTCATGAAGAGGCAGATTTTCTTCGCCGTCGCCCTATCGGGTGCGGCAGCAGGTTTTGGAACCGTTTATTCGAGCTCAGCGGACACGCCGCCGGAACTTGCTTCTCCCATCTATGGTGTCACGCTTCCCGAAGGATATCGTGACTGGAAGTTCATCGCGCCCGCGCAGGAAGCGCCGCTGCTGGACGAGCTTCGCGCTGTTCTGGCAAACGATGTCGCCGTCGACGCCTACAAGAGCGGAACCCTGCCCTTTCCCGACGGCTCGATACTGGTGAAGCTCGCTTATAAGCGGCAGCAATCCACGGAGTTTCCGCCGGCCACGATTCCGGGCGCGGCGACCACAGTGCAGGTGATGGTGAAAGACTCCAGGAAATATGCCGCCAGCCACGGCTGGGGCTTTGGGCGGTTTGTCAACGGCAAGCCGGTGGATGCCGCCCAGCATGAGACGTGCCTCTCCTGCCACGAGGGCAACGTCAAGGACCATGATTTCGTCTTCACGCGATATGCACCGTAACCGATGCCGGGGCTCGGGCGATTTCGCTTTCACGACTGTTCGCCGAACGGCGGCCTCTACACTCGATTACAAATTCACCGAAGCCCGGACACATCAGGGATACGTGAGGCCGGGAAATTGGCGCCATCACCGGGTCGCCTTCGCCGACCGGAGCCCAGAACTCCTGCCTGAAAGGAAAAGATGATGACGTTTCTGGTCATTGCCTATCTCGGAGGGGCGCTGACAATTCTCAGCCCCTGTATCCTGCCCATCCTTCCCTTCGTTTTTGCGCGGGCCGGGCAACCGTTCCTGCGCAGCACGCTGCCCCTGCTTGCGGGAATGGCGGCGACCTTTTGCGCCGTCGCGACACTGGCCGCGGTGGGCGGCAGCTGGGCAATCAGCGCCAATGAATATGGCCGGCTCGCGGCTCTTGCGCTGCTTGCGGTCTTCGGCGTGGGGCTGGTCTCGCCCCGTGCGGCCAGCATCATCACCCGCCCGGTCGTCGAACTCGGCAACCGGCTCGCCAATGCCGCCGGCAAGCCCGGGTCAGTACCGACGATTGCAGGCTCGCTGATACTCGGCATCGCCACCGGCCTTTTGTGGGCACCCTGCGCGGGACCAATCCTCGGGCTTGTCCTGACGGGGGCGGCCCTGAAGGGGGCCAATCTGGAAACGAGCCTGCTGCTTGCCGCCTATGCCGCCGGGGCAGCGACATCCCTTGCCGTTGCCATCCTCATCGGCGGCCGTGTATTTGCGGGTATGAAGCGGTCTCTGGGTTTCAGCGAGCGGGTCCGCCAAGTGCTTGGCGCGGCGGTGCTTGCCGGCGTCACGGTCATCGCGCTCGGTCTGGATACAGGTCTCCTGTCGCAGATTTCCTATGCGAGCACGGCATCCTTCGAACAGCAGGTGCTCGATCGGCTCCGCACCACCAAAGCGCCTGAAGCGGCGACCGCGGCAGGCGCCAGCGCCAGCGCTGCCGCGGCCCGGTCAGAGCTGCCGGTTGAAGGCAAGGCTCCATCCCTCGACGGCGCCGTCGAGTGGCTCAACTCCCCGCCGCTCACGCGTGAGCAATTGCGTGGCAAGGTCGTCCTCGTCGACTTCTGGACCTATTCCTGCATCAACTGCATCCGCACCATTCCCTATGTGCGGGCCTGGGCAAACAAATACCGGGATCAGGGCCTCGTCGTCATCGGTGTCCACGCCCCCGAATTCGCCTTTGAAAAGAAGATCGACAATGTCAGGCAGGCCGTCGCCGGCTTCAAGATCGATTACCCGGTGGCAATCGACAATGATTACAAGATTTGGCGCGCCTTCGATAACAGCTACTGGCCGGCGCATTACCTGATCGATGCCAAGGGCCAGATTCGCTACCACCATTTCGGCGAAGGCGATTATCGGCAGACCGAAGAGGCGATCCAGGACCTGCTGCGTGAAGCCGGTAGTAGCGCTTCCTCCAGCGCACCGGTGAGCCCGGAGGCGACAGGGGCTGAAGCCGGTGCGGATATCGGGCACATGCGCTCCGGCGAAACCTATATCGGCTACGGACAGGCTGAGAATTTCGCATCTAACGAGGCGGTGCGCGCGGACACGCCGCGCGACTACTCCGTCACGACGCCTTCTCTCAACGAATGGGGACTTTCCGGTACCTGGACGGTTGGCGCGGAAGCGGCCACACTTGATGCGGCTGATGGCGGCATAACCTACCGCTTCAGCGCCCGTGACCTGCATCTGGTCCTTGGGCCGGCAAGCGCCGGAAAACCGGTTCGTTTCCAGGTCACCATCGACGGGCATCCGCCGGGCGCAGATCACGGCGCCGACACGGATGCCGAGGGCAATGGCGTCGTCACCTCAACCCGTCTTTACCAGCTCGTCCGCCAGTCCGGCACCGTCGCAGCGAGAACCTTTGCTATCCGCTTCCTCGACCCCGGCGTGCAGGCCTATGCCTTCACGTTCGGCTGAACCTGCATTTTCCTTCCCTTTCCCATCAAACCAAAGGAAAAACATGATGCACCGTCGTCTCATGCCAAAATTCGCGATCGCCATCGCAACCGCACTGATCGCTTTTGCCGCACAGGCGGCGGAGGTGAAGAATATCGTCATAGTCCATGGCGCGCTGGCCGATGGATCGGCCTGGCTCCGGGCGACAGAGATTCTTCAAAGCCGAGGTTTCAACGTCACGATCGTGCAGGAGCCCATCACCTCGCTTGCCGATGATGTGGCGGCCACCAACCGTGTCCTCGATCTCCAGCAGGGCCCGAGCCTGCTCGTCGGACACAGCTACGGCGGCATGATAATTTCGGAAGCCGGCAGTCGACCGGACGTGGCCGGGCTGGTCTATGTCGCCGCCTTTCAGCCGGAGAAAGGAGAGAGCCTTCTCGACCTCGCCGGCTCCAGACCGCCGGCCGGTAACGGCATCAAGCCGACGAAGGATGGCGCGTTCCTTTACCTCGATCCCGCCGTCTTTGGACAGGATTTCGCCGGCGATCTGCCGCGTGAGGACGCGGCCTTCATGGCAAGAAGTCAGGTCTTCGCCGCCAAGGCCGCCTTTGCCGCCAAAGCCGGCGAACCCGCCTGGAAAACCAAAAAAAGCTGGTCGATCGTCGCAACGCAGGACCGGTCAATCAACCCCGATCTCGAGCGTGACATGGCCAAGCGCGCCGGCAGCGCGGTGACCGAGATTGCGGCAAGCCATGCGGTCTTCGCCTCCCAGCCCGATAAGGTTGCAGACATCATCGAACAGGCCGCCCGGCAATCCGCGAAATAAACCGCGCCCGCCTCGAAGTCCAGCACAGCCGCGCCAGACACCGGGGCGGCTGATTGCGTTGGAAGGGCGAGCCAAATGTATCAGTCTGTATCCGGAATGCACCCTGCTACAAAACCATTCACAGTCGGCTCCCTTGGGACACATCGAGGATACACGCACCCTGTTACTTGTCCGGCATCCAACACGGACAGGAGAGACAGCCAATGACTTCCGAGATCAATTTCCAACGCCGCCGCTTCTTTGGCATTGCCGCAATGACGGTTGCCGCCGTCGAATTCGGGGCCACAGGCCTTGCTCATGCCAAGGGCGAAGCGCCTGCGCCTCAGCCGTCAACCGGACGCGACGGAGCGACCTCCTTTGGCGCCCTTAAGCAGGTTGAAGCGGGTGTACTCAGCGTCGGTTACGCAGAAGCCGGCCCCGCAGACGGCCCAGTCGTGCTGCTGCTGCACGGATGGCCTTATGACATCTACAGCTATGTTGATGTCGCACCCATCCTTGCATCGGCTGGATATCGGGTACTTATCCCCTATCTTCGCGGATATGGCACGACCCGTTTTCTCTCGGACGACACGGCACGCAACGGACAGCAGGCGGCGCTTGCGGTCGACATGATTGCCTTTCTCGACGCACTCGGCGTCAAACAGGCCGTCGTGGCCGGTTATGACTGGGGCGCTCGCACCGCCGACATCATGGCCGCACTCTGGCCCGAGCGTTGCACCGGGCTCGTGTCGGTCAGCGGCTATCTCATCGGCAGTCAGGAAATCAATAGAAAGCCACTTCCTCCCAAGGCGGAACTTTCGTGGTGGTATCAGTTCTATTTCGCGACGGAACGCGGCCGTGCGGGTTACGCAGCGAACACCCGCGACTTCGTGCGCCTGATCTGGCAGACGGCATCTCCGACCTGGAAATTCAGTGACGAGACCTTCAATCGTTCGGCACCCGCATTCGACAATCCCGACCATGTGGCCATCACCATCCATAACTACCGCTGGCGGTTGGCACTGGCAGACGGGGAAGCCAAGTACGATAAATACGAGCGCCAGCTTGCGAAACTTCCCGTCATCACCGTGCCGACGATAACCTTGGAAGGCGACGCCAACGGTGCTCCGCATCCAGACCCTTCCGCCTACGCGTCGAAGTTTTCCGGCAAATACCAGCACCGCAACATCAGCGGCGGCATCGGCCACAACCTTCCGCAGGAAGCGCCAGAGGCGTTTGCCAGGGCTGTTCTGGACGTCGCAGAGCTTTAAACTTGCCGAAGCCCGCGAACCGTTGTCTTACTGCATGTGACAGCGGGGCGCGCGGTAGCGGGCCACTCGAACCGTCCGGACGACGAAGGCATCCAATGGACCATATCGACCATATTCTCGTCGTGGACGACGACAGGGAAATCCGGGAGCTGGTCTCCAGCTACCTGAAGAAGAACGGCCTGCGTACGAGCGTGGCGGCCGATGGACGGCAGATGAGAAGTTTTCTCGACGGCAATACCGTCGATCTCATCGTGCTCGACGTGATGATGCCTGGCGATGACGGGCTAGTTTTATGCCGTGAGCTGCGGGCGGGGAAACACAAAGCCACGCCGGTGCTGATGCTGACGGCCCGCGATGACGAGATGGATCGCATTATCGGGCTCGAAATGGGCGCCGACGACTATCTGTCGAAGCCCTTCGCTGCCCGCGAACTTCTTGCGCGGATCAAAGCCATTCTGCGCCGCACGCGGATGCTGCCTCCCAATCTGCAGATCAGCGAGGCCGGGCAGCTCCTGACCTTTGGTGAGTGGCGCCTCGACACGGTGGGCCGTCACCTGCTCGACAGGGAGGGCACGACCGTGGCCTTGAGCGGCGCTGAATACCGGCTCCTCAGGGTCTTCATCGATCATCCCCAGCGCGTCCTCAACCGGGACCAGCTGTTAAATCTCACGCAGGGCCGCGATGCCGAACTTTTCGACCGGTCGATCGATCTTCTCGTGAGCCGCGTGCGCCAAAGGCTGGGGGATGACGCGCGCGAACCCGTCTACATCAAGACGGTGCGGGCGGAAGGCTATGTCTTTGCGGTGCCCGTGGAGATTTCGGAGCCGAGGTTATGAACGGCCCACGCCTGCTCGCCGGCTGGTGGCCGCGCTCGTTGCGGTCCAGACTTTTCATCATCCTGTTTGCGGGCCTTGCCATTGCCTACGGTCTGTCGTTCAGCATCCTCTTTGCGGAACGATATATGTCGGCAAAGGCGGTCATGCTCGGCACTCTTGAGCAGGATCTGGCTGTATCGATCGCCATAATCGACCGCCTGCCTGCGGAAGAGCGGGCGCAATGGGTCCATCGCCTGAGCCGCAGCAATTATCAGCTCGTCCTCGGCCCGGGTGTTCCAGGTGTTTCCGACATGTCCGGCCGCGGCGCTGAAATTGCGCAGAGGATCGAGGAGGCCGCAGGACACCGTTTCCCCGTCAAGGTCGAATCCATTCCCGGCGACGGCAAGCGGCTTCAGGCGCATCTGACGCTATCGGACAGCTCACCCCTGACAATTGACGTGACACCGCGCGGCGTGATGCCCTTGGCGGAATGGCTGCCTTATGTCTTCGCCGCTCAGATGGCGCTTCTTGTTCTTTGCACCTGGTTTGCAGTGCGACAGACGACCAGACCGCTCAGCGCGCTGGCTGCGGCAGCCGAAGCGTTAGATCCGGGGGAAAAGGGGTTGCCGATGAGCGAGAGCGGCCCAAGCGAAGTTGTCCACGCCGCCCGCGCTTTCAACGCGATGCGCGATCGCGTCGCCCAATATCTCGAGGAGCGGGTCCAGATTCTCGCGGCGATTTCGCACGACCTGCAGACGCCCATCACCCGGATGCGGTTGCGGGCCGACATGGCAGACGATACGCCGGAAAAGGAAAAGTTGGTCAGTGACCTGCGTGAAATCGAACGTCTAGTACAGGATGGTATCGCTTATGCACGCAGCGCTCATGGCAATGGCGAGAAATCCTCACGTATCGATCTGGCCTCTTTCATCGACAGCATAGCCTACGACTATCAGGATACCGGAAAAGCAGTCACGGTTGACGGTATGGTGCGCGGCACAGTATCGACAAAGCCACATGCCCTGCGAAGAATCCTGACGAACTTGATAGATAACGCACTCAAATTCGGGGGCAGTGCGGAAATCAAGGTCGACCGGCGCACTGAAGGCACCGTGGTCATCACGGTGCTCGATCGTGGGCCGGGCATCCCCGACGAGATGCTGCAAAATGCCATGCAGCCCTTTTTCCGGATTGAAACATCGAGAAACCGCGACACCGGCGGAACAGGACTCGGACTTGCGATCGCGCAGCAGCTCGCCGGAACAATCGGCGGCTCGGTGCGCCTCTATAACAGGCAAGGCGGCGGGCTTGCAGCCGAGGTGGCTTTTGCCTGAGAGGGACGCAGGTCAACGATAACCAGTAACAACGATACTTTTCGATACAGTTTTGCAGTTTCCGGAAACATGCCGGATACGCCGATCCGTCACAAAGCTCCTATCACGAAACGCCGCAGCAGCGGCACAATGAAAGGAGCCTCCCGTGACCAAGATCGAGACTGTTCTTTATACCGGCAAGACCCACACGACCGGTGGGCGCGACGGATCGGCGCAAAGCGATGATGGCGCGCTTGGCATCAAGCTTTCCCCTCCGGGCAGCGGAAAGCCGGGCACGAATCCCGAGCAGCTTTTTGCGGCAGGCTGGTCGGCATGTTTCATCGGCGCCATGACAAAGGCGGCGGCAAAACACCAGCTCCGGCTTCCAGCCGACACCACTGTCGATGCGGAGGTTGACCTCGGCACGACGGGTGGCGAATTCTTTCTGCAGGCTCGCCTGTCGGTCAGCCTGCCCGGTATCGATCGTCCCATCGCGCAGACGATAATAGAAGATGCCCACCAGATCTGCCCCTATTCGAAGGCAACCAGGGGGAACATCGATGTTACGCTCATTCTCGCTTAAGCCGATGGTTTCCGCCCGCGTCCTTGTCATCGCCGTCGTGTTTGCGGCGATATTTGCAGTACCATGCGTATATGACTCAACATCCGACGAGCCCTCGCCGCTTGCGGGACTTCTGGGCGCGGTTTCATCGATCTGACCTCAAGGAAACGGCTCGGCGCCCCGCCGCGGCCGTTTTCGCATTCACTTCTTCCTTCCATCCCTTTTGACAACGCCATGGCGTTGCGCAACGCCCTGCGGCAAGCGGATAATCTGTCCACCACCCTTTCACGATATCGGAGACCGGCCTGCCGGTGGGCAAGCGGGTACTGCCTATGGACGCCGGGCTGCCGAAACCGCCATCTGAACACGGGTCAAAAATCAGGGAAGTTCATGTCTTGCTTCACTCCATCGTTGCGCTACGGTTGTGATCAGGGATTTTCAATGGAGGGACTAGGGAATGTGCAACCATTGCGTGATCGAGAACGTGAAAAAGAACATGCTGTCGCGACGCTTGTTGTTCAAGGGCGCCGTGGCCGGTGTAACGGCGATGACGGCTGGCAGCCTCGCGGCCCCGGTACTTGCGCAAACACCCAGACAGGTCATCGATCTCACACATACATATGACTCCACGTTCCCTACATTCGATGGCAAGCCGGGCATAGAATACGAGTGGGCAGCTCAGATCGCCAAGGACGGTTATCAGCTCCATAAACTCACGATCTACGAACATACCGGAACGCATATTGACGCACCGTTCCACTTCAGCGCCGACGGGGCGAGTGTCGATCAGTTGGAACCGCAGAAACTTGTCGCGCCGCTGGTCATCGTAGACATCACAGACCGCGCAAAAGAGGATGCCAATTCCACGATCGAGGCCGAAGACATCGAGCGCTGGATATCCGCAAATGGCGACATTCCGGCAGGTTCGATCGTCGCTCTGCGCTCCGGCTGGGCAACCAGAGTAAAGAGCCCCTCCTTCCGCAATGACGACGCCGGAAAATTTGCCTTCCCCGGTTTCGGCAAGTCGGCAACCGACCTTCTGCTCAAGCACGATACGGTCGCAATCGGTGTCGACACGCTCTCGCTTGATCCTGGCAACTCCGCCGATTTCGCAGTTCACAATTCCTGGCTGCCGGCAGGGCGCTACGGCATCGAAGGCCTCAACAACCTTGAGGCTTTGCCGGTAAGGGGCGCGACAATCGTCGTCGGCGCGCCTGCACATCGCGGCGGAACGGGTGGTCCGGCCCGGATTCTGGCTCTGGTCTGAACGTAGTACGCCGGGGCGCCCCCGCATGCAGTAGCCGCTTACCTGCCGCATCAGATCAATCCGCTCAGCATCCGCCGCGGTCGCAAAGGAAAGGCTGGGCGACGCGTCGCCCCGCGCTTGCCAGGAAGAATTCCAAGCGGTGACGTCGCGAAGAACATATCCCCTTGTAACATAACGTTACGTCAAGAAACCACCGTAAGGGAAGGTTTCGATAGATAATCGACGCCTGTATTGCCGTTTAGGGAGGGCTCAGGCGCACCACCGTCACTTTTTCCTTTTGCGCCCAGCGGTCGTCACGTCGCAGCTCTTCCCACCCCCGCCAGTTAAGGCCAGGCAGACATGTTTTCCGGCTCTCTGTAACGCGACGCGGGCGTCCCGGATGTCTGGCGACCTGCTCTAATCGGTAGGCACGATTTGCATTGACTGGCCTTTGAACGAGGTGCCGCGCTGCAAGGCGATCATGAGGAATGAGGGCTCCAATCAAGTATGATCCACTATATGGACCTTATATATGCGCAAATTAACTGCATAAATCCGTCTATTTACTGTTGATTTCATGAATTTTCCTGTGTATCCCGAATACATGATTTTGTAACGGTCCATATTGTGGAGGCAGTATCCCGATACATTCAGACCTTTGGAGGGGTCTGGCCTGTCTGGCAACAACAGCTATCCTGATGTCGCGGTCGTGGCACGGACATCCTGTTTTGCAGACATGTTCATTGCGAAGGTTGTTCTGTGGGAGAGGAGGCCCCGATGACCATGACCGCAAACGCGAATGACGACGTATTTGTACTCGATGGCGAACTGTTGCACACCGGACAGGTAACAGGCTCCTGGTTCATGCGCCCCATCGAGGCCGTGGCGGCGGTGCTGCTGGCGGTGATGATCGGCCTGCTTCTGCTGGGCGTGACGTCACGTTATGCCCTGCATCTACCGATTGTCTGGATCGATGAAACGGCGTCCTTGTGCTTTCTGTGGTTTGCCATGCTGGGCGCGGCAATCGCCATCGATCGCAGTGAACACCTGCGCCTCACGCTGTTTCTCAACATGTTCCCGCAACGTGTTCTGGGCTATATCAATTCCCTGGCACTGGTGCTGGTGGCGACATTTCTTGCGGCAATCATCAAGCCCGCCATGGAATACGCCATCGAGGAGTGGGTGGTCACGTCAGCGGCGCTGAATATTCCGATGTCGTTTCGCGCTGCGGCGCTGCCGGTCGGCGCCTGTCTTATGCTGCTTTTGGTGCTCAACAATCTCTTCCGACGAGAAAATCTGCGCGATATCATTGCGGCCCTTGTAACGGTCGCGGTTGCCTCAGGCCTGCTCTATCTGGCATCGCCGATGCTGGAATCCCTCGGCAATTTTAATCTGGCGATCTTCCTCGGCCTGTTCGTTGCGGTATTTCTGGTGCTGGGTGTTCCGATTGCCTTCTGCTTCGGCCTTGGAACCCTCGCCTATCTGACCTTCACCACCTGGGTTCCGACCATTGTGATGATCGGGCGCATGGATGAGGGCATGTCCGGCATCATTCTGTTGTCAGTGCCAGTCTTCGTGCTGCTCGGCTGCGTGCTCGATGCAACCGGCATGGGTAAGGCGATTGTCGAGCTTCTGTCCTCGATGTTTGGCCACATTCGCGCGGGCATGTCCTATGTTCTGCTCGGTTCTCTGTTTCTTGTCTCCGGCATTTCCGGCTCCAAGGTTTCTGATATGGCAACCGTCGCACCGGCGCTGTTTCCGGAAATGAAGCGCCGTGGCCATAAACCCAAGGAAATGATCGCGCTTCTGGCCACCGGCGCCGCCATGGCCGATACGGTTCCGCCCTCAATCGTGCTGATCGTTCTGGGTTCGGCGGCAGGTGTGTCTATTGCCGGCCTCTTCACCTCCGGTTTCATGATTGCAATGGTACTGCTTCTGGTGCTGGCCGTTCTGGCCCGCTGGAAGGCGCGGGATGAAAACATGGAAGGCGCAAAGCGCACGCCATGGCCGCAGGTCGGCAAGGCAGCCCTGATTGCCGCACCGGCGCTCGTTCTGCCCTTCCTCATCCGCAGCCTGGTGGGCGGCGGTGTCGCCACGGCAACCGAAGTATCCACTATTGCCGTGCTCTACGCCATGATCGTCGGCGCAGTGCTTTATGGCGGCATCAGCCTCAGGAAGCTTTATTCGATGCTGGTTGAGACGGCAGCCCTTTCAGGGGCGATCCTGCTGATCCTCGGCTGTGCGTCGGCCATGGCCTGGGGGCTGACGCAGAGCGGCTTTGCTTTCCAGCTGACCGCGATGATTACCGATCTTCCGGGCGGCTGGATGACCTACATGGTCGTGTCGATCCTGATTTTCATGATCCTGGGCTGCGTCCTGGAAGGACTGCCAGCAATCGTTCTGCTCGCGCCGATCATGTTCCCGATCGCCCGCACGCTTGGCATCAATGACATTCATTATTCGATGGTCGTGGTGGTCGCCATGAATATCGGCCTGATGGCGCCGCCCATCGGTATCGGCTTTTACATCGCCTGCAAGATCGGCAACGTGTCGCCGGACGAAGCCATGGGTGCCATCTGGCCCTATCTCGCAGCCATGATCATCGGTCTGCTGCTGATTGCAGCAATCCCCGGATTTTCGACCATTCTGCTCTGAGACCGTGGCGGGTCCGCCCGCCACGCCCATGAATGATACCTGCTTTATTTTGGGAGGAGAAAGCAATGAATATCAACAGACGTACCATACTCGCCGCCGCCGGTTCCGCCGTACTGGCCACCGCCTTCGTGTCGCGCGCCCGCGCTGCCCAATACAATTATAAATATGCCAACAATTTGCCTGCAGCGCACCCGATGAACATTCGCGCCAAGGAGGCCGCTGAGCGCATCGCCAAAGAGACCGATGGGCAGGTCAATATCAGCATCTTCCCCAGCAGCCAGCTGGGTGCCGACACAGACGTTTTGAGCCAGGTGCGCTCCGGAGGCGTTGAATTCTTCACGCTTTCGCCGCTGATCCTGTCGACGCTGGTACCGAACGCCTCCATCAGTGGCATCGGTTTCGCCTTCCCGAACTACGAGTCCGTATGGGCGGCCATGGATGGCGATCTCGGTAAATATGTCCGTGGCGAAATTGCCAAGCAGAATCTCGTTGCCATGGACACCATCTGGGATAACGGCTTCCGCCAGATCACCAGCGCTTCCAAGCCCATCGCCACGCCGGCCGATCTCGAAAGCTTCAAGATCCGCGTGCCAGTGAGCCCGCTCTGGACCTCTATGTTCAAGGCGTTCAAGTCTGCCCCTGCCTCGATCAATTTCGCCGAGGTCTATACTGCACTGCAGACCGGTGTGGTCGATGGCCAGGAAAATCCGCTGGCGATCATTTCCACCGCGAAGCTGTTCGAGGTGCAGAAATTCTGCTCGGTCACCAATCATATGTGGGACGGGTTCTGGTTCCTCGCCAACAAGCGCGCCTGGGAGCGTTTGCCGGATGACCTGCGCGCCATCGTCGCCAAAAACCTCAACCAGTCGGGCAAGGATGAACGCGCCGATGTGGCGAAGCTCAATGCCTCGGTCAAGGAAGATCTGATTTCCAAGGGCATGACCTTCAACGACACGGATGCGACACTCTTCCGCGCCGCGCTGAAAGAGGCAGGCTTCTATTCCGAGTGGAAGGGCAAATACGGCGATGAAGCCTGGGCCATTCTTGAAAAGGCCGTTGGTGCAAGCCTGACCTGACCGGCCCGTTGAGTAACTGGCCCCGCCCGTAGCGGGGCCAACCCGACTATGTCTGACGATTGGAATGGAGACTGCTTTGACAGGTCGCCTGACGGGAAAACGCGCGCTTGTGTTTGGCGCAGGATCATCGGGGCCGGGTTTTGGCAACGGCAAGGCTGCGGCGGTGCAATTTGCCCGCGAAGGCGCGCGCGTAGCCTGTGTCGACCTCTCCGCTGACGCAGCCGAAGAGACGGCTGAGATCATTCGCGGAGAAGGCTTGGAGGCGATTGCGGTTGCCGCCGATGTCACTGAACTACAGTCCGTATCGGCCACCGTTGCCCGCACCTGCGAGGCCTTTGGTGGCATCGATATTCTGCACAATAATGTCGGCGTGACCCATATGGGCGGGCCGATTGAGCTGGATGAGGAAAGCTTTCGCGCCTCGGTCGATCTCAATATCGGCTCCGTTTATCGCACCTCCAAGGCTGTGTTGCCGGTGATGTTGGCGCAGGGCGGCGGGGCCATTATCAATATCTCGTCGCTCGCCTCCATTCGCTGGACCGGCTATCCCTATTTTGCCTATTACGCCATGAAGGCAGCTGTAAATCAGGCGACTGTGGCGCTGGCCATGCAATATGCTCGGCAGGGCATTCGCGCCAATTGCATTCTTCCGGGAATGATCGACACCCCACTGATCTACAAGCAGATCAGCAATCAATATGCGTCTGTCGAGGAGATGGTGGCGGCGCGCAATGCGGCTGTCCCGGTGGGTCGCATGGGCGATGCCTTCGATATTGCCCGCGCCGCCGTTTTTCTCGCATCTGATGAGGCTAAGTTCATCACTGGCGTCTGTTTGCCGGTCGATGGCGGGCAAAGCTGTGCGGTGGGGGCGTTTTCCTGAGATGGCAGCAACAACAACGATCCCGGTAGAAAAAGATCTGACGGGCGCGCGCGCGGTGGACCGGGCTCTGGCGCTGCTCTCCATGGTCGGGAGGCACGCAGAACGCGGCGTGGCGCTTTCGGTCATCGTGACAGAGAGCGGACTGAACAAGCCCACGGCCCGCCGCCTGCTGCTGGCTCTGATCCGTGCCGGCCTTGTGGAGCAGGATGAGGAAACGCGGCGTTATTACCTCGGCGAAGAAACCTATGTGCTGGGCAGCCTGTCATCGCGCCGGTTTGGCCTTCTTCAAATGGCGCAGGACGGCCTGACGCGCATTTCCCGCCGCTCGGAGGATTCGAGCTTCCTTTCCGTGCGCCGTGATACATTTTCCCTGTGCCTTTACCGCGAAGAAGGCACCTGGCCGGTGCGCACCCATGCACTTCAGGCCGGTTTCGAACACCCCTTAGGTATTGGTGCGGGTTCGCTCGCCATGCTGGCGGCGCTGCCAGACGCCGAGGTGGAAAGTATCATTGCGGCCAATAGCGGGCTGATTGCCGCTAATTATCCCGGTATAACGCTTGAGGGCCTGCGCCGGGATGTCGAGTTGACGAGAGCCAATGGCTATTCGCTCAACCCCGGCCTGATCCTTTCTAATTCCTGGGGTATTGGCGTTGCCATCCGCGCGCCTGATGGCGCTGTGGCGGGAGCGCTGAGCATTGCCGCTGTGGACAGCCGCATGCGGCCGGAGCGCCAGCCGGAACTGGCAGCGCTGCTGCGCGAGGAAGTAACCCGCATCGAGACACGCATCGCAGAAATGATGGCCAGCCGCGCCCGCACGCGCGGTGAAGGCGACACGAAACGGCAAACGAGGAGAACGAGCAAATGAGCAAAGCGCAGATCGTCGGCTGGGCGCATTCGCCTTTCGGCAAGTCGGCCCTTGAAAATACCGAGCAACTGATGGCTTCGGTCGTGGCGCCGGCCATAGACCATGCGGGCGTCGATGTCAGCGATATCGACGGCATTTTCGTCGGCGTAATGAACAATGGCTTCTCGAAACAGGATTTTCAGGGCGCCCTGGTAGCGATGGGCGATGAGCGCCTCGCCTATACGCCGGCAGTGCGTTTCGAAAATGCCTGCTCAACAGGATCGGCCGCCCTCTACAGCGCCATGGACTTCATCGAAGCCGGGCGCGGCCGCATCGCACTCGTTGTCGGCGCCGAAAAAATGACGGCGCTGCCGACCGCAGAGGTGGGCGAAATCCTGCTCTCCGCCTGTTACCGTGCGGAGGAGGCCAATATTCCCGGCGGGTTTGCCGGCCAGTTCGGCCGCATCGCCCAGGCATATTTTCAACGTTATGGCGACCGCTCGGAAGAACTGGCGATGATTGCCGCAAAGAACCACGCCAATGGCGCGGTCAATCCCTATGCCCATATGCGCAAGGATTTCGGCTTCGATTTCTGCAATACGGTTTCGGACAAGAACCCCTACGTCGCAGGCCCGCTGCGCCGCACCGACTGCTCGCTGATTTCTGATGGCGCTGCCGCGATCATTTTGGCCGACGAGGAAACGGCAGCCACACTCAACCGCGCCATCGGTTTCCGGGGCCGCAAGCATGTCAACGACATCATGGCATTGAGCCGTCGCGATCCGTTGGCCTTCGAAGGCGCGCGCCGCGCCTGGGCCGGCTCGCTGGAACTTGCCGGCGCAACGCTCGACGACCTCTCGTTCGTTGAAACGCACGACTGCTTCACCATTGCCGAACTTATCGAATACGAGGCCATGGGGCTTGCGAAGCCCGGTGAAGGATATCGGGTTGTCCAGGATGGAACGGCGCTGAAGACCGGACGCCTGCCAATCAACCCATCGGGTGGATTGAAATCGAAAGGTCATCCCGTCGGAGCGACCGGCGTTTCCATGCATGTCATGGCGGCGATGCAATTGATGGGCGAGGCAGGCGACATGCAAATTCCCAATGCCTCCCTGGCTGGCGTGTTCAACATGGGGGGCACGGCGGTTGCCAATTACGTCTCGATCATGGAGCGTGTGAAATGACGATGCAAAGTGCCGTGCAGCATCCCGCGGGCGGGGTTGCGCCCTCCACCACGCGGGTGATGAACCTCTCGCATTTCCTGACGCAGGCGGCACGCCGCAACCCGGACCATATCGGTTTCGTCTGGGGTGAAAAGACTTGGAGCTGGGCTCAAATGGAAGCCCGCGTCGACGCAATGGCCCATGCGCTGGAGACTGAATTCGGCGTCAAAAAGGGGGACCGCATTCTGGTGCAGTCCTCCAACAACAACCAGATGTTCGAATCCATGTTCGCATGCTTCCGCGTGGGTGCTGTGTGGGTGCCGACCAATTACCGTCAATCGCCCGATGAAGTTGCCTATCTGGCGAAGGCCAGCGGCGCACGCGGCATGATTTGCGCCAGTGCTTTTCCCGATCATGCAAAAGCCAGCCATGAGGCAAGCACGATCGATTTCAGCATCGCCATCGGCACGGCTGAGTTCGGTGAGGATTACGACGCCATCGTGGTCCGTCATATGGGGCACAAAGTCAAAAGCCAGGCAGTGGATCGGGATGACCCGTGTTGGTTCTTCTTCACCTCGGGCACCACCGGCCGGCCCAAGGCTGCAGTGCTTACCCATGGCCAGATGGCGTTCGTCATCACCAACCATCTCTGCGATCTGATGCCCGGCACCGGACCGGACGACGCCTCCATCGTCGTTGCCCCGCTTTCACACGGTGCGGGCATTCACCAGCTGGTGCAGGTGGCGCATGGCGCGAAAACCGTGCTGCCGGCGGCGGAAAAGCTCGATGTGCCCGCCGTCTGGGCGCTGATCGAAAAATGGCATATCACCAACGCCTTCACTGTACCGACCATTCTTAAAATGCTCGTCGAAGACCCCTCTGTGGATAGTTTCGATCACTCCTCACTGCGCTATGTCATCTATGCCGGCGCGCCGATGTATCGCGCGGACCAGAAACGGGCGCTTGCAAAGCTCGGCCCGGTGCTGGTGCAATATTTCGGCTTGGGTGAAGTCACCGGTAACATCACCGTGCTGCCGCCTTCTTTTCATAACGCCGAGGACGGTCCGGAAACGCGTATCGGCACCTGCGGCTTCGACCGCACCGGCATGGAAGTGCAGATCCAGAACGATGTGGGCGAGGAAGTTGGCGCAGGCGAAACCGGCGAAATTTGTGTAATCGGTCCCGCCGTTTTCGCCGGCTACTACGATAATCCCGAGGCAAATGCCAAAGCCTTCCGCAATGGCTGGTTCCGCACGGGCGACCTTGGTCATCGCGATGAGAACGGCTTCCTCTACATCACCGGGCGCGCCTCCGACATGTATATTTCCGGCGGCTCGAACATCTATCCGCGTGAAATCGAGGAAAAAATCCTCATGCATCCGGATATCAGCGAGACTGCGGTTCTGGGTGTGCCGGACGCGGTGTGGGGCGAGGTCGGTGTGGCCGTTTGCGTGGCCCGCGAGGGCGCGGATATCGCCGCCATCGATCTGAAGGCCTATCTGGAAGGCAAGATGGCCCGCTACAAGCTGCCGAAATCAGTGGTGTTCTGGGATGCCATGCCGAAATCCGCCTACGGCAAGATCACCAAGAAAATGATCCGCGAGGAACTGGAGAAACGCGGTCAGATGCCCGCTTTCGAAGAAAAGCGGACAGGCTGACAGGCGTGACATTCAATCGGGAGGAGACGGTATGACACAAGAGAAAACAGGGACAAAAGGGGCCGTCGCGATAACCGGCGGTGCATCCGGCATCGGCTTTTCCACTGCGCGGCTCCTGATGGCGCGCGGCTGGCAGCCATGGTTGCTGGATCTCAAGCGCGAGGCGCTGGATATAGCCTGCGAAAAGCTCGGTATCGATCTCTCGCGCGGCATCGTCTGCAACGTTGCGGACGAGGCATCGATAGAGATGGCTTTCGCCGCCCTGACCGCGGGAGATTCCGATCATGCGGTTGATCTGGTCGCCGTCGTCAACAGCGCCGGCATCGGTATCGACAAGCTGTCCGTCGACACAAGCGTCGAAGAATTTCGCCGCATCGTTGATGTCAATCTCGTCGGCAGCTTCGCGGTAGCGCGCACTGCCGCACGTTACTGGCTGGAGCGCGATATTTCTGGCTCGATCGTGAATATCAGCTCTGTTTCCGGCATGTGTGGAAATCGTGGCCGCAGCGCCTATGGCGCTTCGAAAGGCGGCGTCAATCTTTTGACGATGGTAATGGCAAACGAGCTGGGGCAATCGGGCATTCGTGTCAACGCGATTGCGCCCGGTCCGGTCGATACCCCCCTCACCCAGGCGGTTCATACTGAAGATGTTCGCGACCAATGGCATAGCCGCGTTCCGATGCATCGCTATGGCAGGACGGACGAGATCGCCTCTGCCGTGGCTTTCCTCGTGTCGGATGACGCAAGCTACATCAACGGACAGGTGCTCGCCGTGGATGGGGGCTTCATTACCGCGGGGCTTGCGGTATGACGGAGACAGGCACGCAAGAGCTTCACCGCCACATCGTCCATCCCGGACCGACAACGCCTGAACGCTTTCGCGCCGTCGGCTGCCATGCCTATCCTGTTACTCTGACGGTCCGGCCCGGCGTAAGCGCCAATGAAGCGATTGCCGATGCCTTTGCGGAGTTGGGGTTCGAAGGTGGTTACGTCAGACTGAAGAACGTACCGATGAAACGGCTGAATTATGTCATGCCGGCAGCCGCACCGGATGACGCACATGCCGCATGGTATAGCGAAACCTTTTCCATGCCGGGTGGCACAATCATCGATGCCGGCCTGCATATGGGCCGGCGTGATAGCGCGCCGTTTCTGCATTGCCATGGTTCATGGAAGAGTGCCGACGGCGTTGTCTCCATGGGGCATCTGCTGCCTTTAGAGACCGAATTTGCTGTAGAAACACCGCTTGAAGCTCTGGCGCTGGATGGAGCGATCCTCGATGTGCAAAAGGATGAGGAAACCAATTTCCCCCTTTTCACACCCATCGCGCAGCAGCGCCGCCAGAAGGGTTCGGGTCTTCGGGCACTTTTATGCACAGTGCGCCCCAATACCGATATATGCACGGCACTCGAAGAGGTCTCTACCCAGTTTGGCCTGCGAGAAGCCGAAGTCAATGGAATTGGCAGCCTGGTCGGTGCGGATTATGAAGACGGAACAAGCCTCACTGCCTACGCGAGCGAAATCCTCATAAGAAACGGCCGTATCGCCACGGCCGCGTCGGGAGACCGACAAGCAATGCTGGATATTGCGATGGTGGACCTCACCACACATATCAGCGGCGGGCGGCTGGTGCGCGGCAAGAACCCGGTCTGCGTTACTTTCGAGCTACTTCTGACCGAAAGACAGGGGCGCGCCGCATGAGTTGCGCTGAGCAACTCACCGGCCCGCCTGACGACAACTCACGCCGCCTGCGGCTTTTCCGCAGGCAACCACTCTTCCAGCGTCACTTCAAAAGTCATGCAAACCGGGTTAGCTCCGGCGATAAAGGGACCGCCATAAACCGAGCCTTCGGTATCGGCGACGACACCGGTCAGCGAGGCGCGCAGCGAGCCGTCCGGCTGGGCACGCACTTCGCCGGCAATGGAGACGATTTCCACAGCGGGACCGCGTATCTGCAAGAACGCGCCGCTTCGGGTGCCGAGACAGGCATCGACAAGACTACCCAGCGCGCCGCGCACAAAGGCATTTCTGAAACCTTCGGCAAGACACAGCTTTTCGACACCGAGAACAAGGTCTTCATTGGGTGCGATGCGGGCATAGGCCACACGCCCCATGGATCCGATTTCGACAGTGTTATGCGTGTTCATCGGCGCGCTCCGAACGGTTCCTGGGTTGAAGAAGGGGAATGTTGGTTTCGGGGTCGAAGGACTGCTGCAGCACGAAACTGTCGAGTGACGTCACCAGGGCGGAAACGCCGCTCTCGCCAACAATACAGGATTCAGTCAGCAGATGGCCGCCCTTGACCACACCCGCCGCGGTGCGCATGGCGGCATGGCAATGGACGATCGGCTCGCCCTTCATGCTGCGCCCGAGCGTAGCATTGCCGAACACAAGCCAGGCCGCACCGGCGTCGATCGGTTTCGTATAGGCAATGACCGCCTTGCCGGAAGGGTCGGGCGGAGCGACGCAATAGGACAATATGTCGAAATAGCCGCCAAGAATGGTGAGCGAGGCATTCTCAATGCCGTTTTCAAAAAGCGGCTGCACGATTCCATCATAAAGACTGCGGCCCGCCGCGATGAACAGCCGCACGTGGCGCGCGGATGGCGAGTGCAGGCTGTTGATGCGCACGGGCGAGGAAATGCCGGGGTGGATCAACGTTCTAGGCCTTGGAAAATGATGTTGTTCTACGGGTGCCACGCCTGCTCCTCCCTGCTGCCTGTACCTTGCAGTACGGTACTTAAAAATCAGCGGAAGGTGCTTTCGAATGCCAGCGCCGAACCGCCCGTCTGAAAACATTTCTTTCGCAGTCTGCCGCAGTGACGGCAGGTTTTTTGCAACGTATTGTGTGGAGACAGGGGATGACGAAACCGCTGGACAGAATTGACCGCAAGATATTGCGCACCCTGCTGGAGAACGGCAGGTTGAGCAATGCGGAGCTTTCGGAAAAGGTGGGGTTGTCGCCCAGTCCCTGCTGGCAGCGTGTCAAGCGGCTGGAAGACGAAGGGGTCATTCGCGGCTATACCGCCATTCTCGATCAGGCCAAGCTTGGACTGAGCGAAACTGTTATCATCGAGGTGATGCTGGAGCGCCACGACGACGAGGTTCTGGAACGCTTCGGGGAAGCGATGGCCGCTCTTCCGGAGGTGCTGGAAGCCTATCTGACGACAGGTGAGTATGATTATCTCATCAAGGTGGCGGTGGCAGGAACCGCAGGCTACGAGCAGTTTCTGCGCCGGAAGCTCTACAAGATCGAGGGTGTACGCCACTCCCGATCCTGTTTCGCACTTAAATGCCTCAAACACACATTATCAGTCGTACCCGATCCCGAACCTCCATCAATGGCAGCGACCGGGACCGGCCGCGTGCCGGCAAGATAGCGGCAGCGGATTGCGAATGGCGTACCTGAATGAGCTGCGTGGCCGCGGAGCCGAGGCAACAACAGCCACTGCCGAAGCATTGACGTGATTTTGCCAGAACGGTGGCTTGGGCGTTGTCAATGCTGGTAAGCTAGCAAGCTCGCAAACCGCAATCTCAAAACAGGCTTGGTATTCTGCGCCCGTGCGGCAACGCCATTGATCAATATTATATATATTACACGGCAGCTAGTGATAATAATCTGACCACGACAAGTTAATCCCGGGGCGATTTGTACGCCATACGGACAGGGCGACGAGCCGGCGGATGGTCAAGCCGCAAAGGCCAATGCCAGGCGCCAGTTGCTTCAAGCCACCCAGCACTCACCTCCAAGAATAGCAGGCCACCATGTGTCACGGCGCGCCTTGATGTGTCGAGAAATTATTCGGCCCGTATTATTCAACCGCCAACACGAGACTGCCCAGGGCTTGACTCGCGGAAAATCAAAAGATATGTCACTTTCAATTCTAATATATCAGTTAGGCATTTGATATGTCTGTTACCCTTGAATTTCCATCGTTACCGCTGTCCGAACTCGTCACCCCCCAAGACCTGCCGGCTGACGGAAACATGACCAACAGGATCCATGCCTTACTTCGCAAACTGATTGTCGAGGTGAAGCTGCTCCCAGGGCGGGCGCTGTCGGAAAAGGAGATCGCGACACTGCTGCATGTCAGCAAAACTCCGGTCCGCGAGGCAATCATTCGCCTTTCCGAAGAAGGTTTCGTGACTGTCGTGCCGCAAGGTGGCACCTACATCTCGCCGATCGACGTTCAGCGGTACATGGAGGCCTGTTTCATTCGATTCAAGCTGGAAGAAGGCGCTGTGATCGAGGCAACCAAGCGGCATTCGCTGGAAGACATCGCACGGCTGAAAACCTGTCTGTCGCAGCAGCGCACTGCCGCCGCGGATGAGGAATTCACTAACTTTTTCCTGCTCGACGAGGAATTCCACCGCACGATCTTTTCAGCAGCTCGCCTTCCTGGAGCCTGGAGCGTCGTAAATCAGGCGAAAGGCGAAATGGACCGAATGCGACACCTGAAGCGCGTTTTTGCAGTCCGTCGCACCGAGAAGGTTATCGAAGAGCACGAAGCAATCGTGAACTCAATCGAATCCGGCGATGTCGAAGCCGCAAGAGAGGCCGTACAGCGCCACCTCGGATCACTCGAAACCAAAATCGCAGAACTCTCCAAGAACCCGAAGATCTGGACCTTCATCGAGCAGGTCAACACGCGCGTCACGAGGAAGCGCGCTTCACGGGGGCAGAAGACGCCTGACTGAACATTCAAGGCTTTTGAGGAGGGGCCTTTCATGTCCGCAGTTCAAATCAACGACGTCGTCAAGCGCTATGGTGCCCTTGAAGTCGTCCACGGTATCAATCTTTCCATACAGCCGCAGGAATTCGTTGTCCTCGTAGGTCCTTCGGGATGCGGAAAGTCCACCACGCTGCGCATGCTCGCCGGGCTGGAAGACATTTCGGACGGCACCGTTTCAATGGACGGCCGAGTGGTCAACAAGATCGCGCCCAAAGACCGCGATGTCGCGATGGTGTTTCAGAACTACGCGCTTTATCCGCATCTGAGCGTGGCCGATAACATCGCTTTTGGCCTGCGAGTGAGGGGCGAAAAGCGAGCGGTTATCGACAAGGCGGTGGCAGAAGCTGCACAGGTCCTCGGGCTCACCGAATATCTGGGCCGCAAGCCGGCGGATCTTTCCGGTGGCCAGCGCCAACGTGTCGCCATGGGTCGTGCCATCGTGCGCAGGCCGAAAATCTTCCTGTTCGATGAACCTCTCTCGAACCTCGACGCAAAGCTGCGCACCCACATGCGGGCCGAGATTAAACTGCTGCACAAGCGGATGAACGCCACCAGCATCTACGTGACGCACGATCAGGTCGAGGCAATGACACTTGCGGACCGCATCGTCATCATGAATGGCGGCCATATCGAGCAGGTCGGTTCGCCGATGGAAGTTTTCCTCGAACCGGCCAACACGTTCGTCGCAAGTTTTATCGGCTCACCGCCCATGAACCTTCTGGACGGGACGATCGAAAAGCAGGATGGCACCGTAAAGGTCAAAATCACGGGTAGTGCCGGACAACGCTTCAGCGTCCCGGAAGCATTTGCGAAAAATGCGACGGAAGGGCAGCAGGTCAAACTCGGCCTGCGACCCGAAATCATGTCGGTAGAGACCGAAGACAGTCGTGAAAACCTCAATTGCAGCATCGACCTCGTGGAACCCTTGGGCGCGGAGGCTCTGCTCCACGGCAGGGCTGATGGCCAGCCATTTATCGCCAAGGCGGAAACACTTTACGGCGATCATACTCTCAACGGCGTCACCCGACTTGGCATCGATATCACACGCATCCATGTCTTCGATGCGGCAACCGGAAGGTCGCTGAAAACCCCAAGCGGGGCGCGACCATGAAAAAGGGTTTTCAGGGACGCCTTCACGATCTCCAGGAAGATGTTCGCCGCGACTGGCAGCTCTACCTGCTTCTCGCTCCGATGATTATCTGGTTCGCCGTCTTTCTCTATAAGCCCATGTACGGGCTGGTCATCGCGTTTCAGGACTTCTCGATTTTTCGCGGCATTGCAAAGAGCCCGTGGGTCGGTTTTGAAAACTTCGCGGAACTCTTTCACAATGACATGTTCATCCGCGCCTTCTGGAACACCCTAAAAATCAGCGCTCTCGGCCTGATCTTCGCGTTTCCGGTACCGATCATCCTGGCCTTGATGTTCAACGAGGTTCAAAACAGCGTTGCCCGAAGCTGGGCCCAGACGATCGTTTACCTGCCGCATTTCATTTCGGTGGTGATCGTGGCCGGCATCGTCATCAACTTCCTGTCGCCGTCGATAGGCATCGTCAATCTTCTGCTGAAAGGCCTTGGATTCGAGCCGATATACTTCCTGACCCAGCCGGAATGGTTTCGTCCGATTTATATCGGCTCGTCGGTCTGGAAGGAAGCGGGCTTCGAATCCATCGTCTATCTCGCCGCCATCGCTGGCGTGAGCCCGACGCTTTATGAATCTGCCCGTGTGGACGGGGCATCGCGCTGGCAGATGATGTGGCGGATCACCCTGCCCTGCATCCTGCCGACAATCGTGATCATGCTGATCATCCGCATCGGCAATCTGGTCGAGGTCGGGTTCGAATATATCATTCTGCTCTATCGGCCATCCACCTATGAGACGGCAGATGTCGTTTCCACCTTCATTTACCGCACCGGCTTGCAGGGTACCCAATACGATCTCGCGACGGCCGCCGGACTGTTCAATGCGGTTATCGCTTTCGTCCTCGTCTATTCGGCAAATCGCATCAGCCGAAAAGTCTCGTCGACATCGCTTTGGTGAGGAGCTGAAAGATGGCAAACTTCAATCTTTATTCCCGCGGCGACAGGATTTTTGGCTGGGCAAATGCCCTTCTTCTGGCTCTGTTCGTTCTGTCGACGCTTTATCCCTTCATCTATGTGCTTTCGGTCTCGCTATCTTCGGGGGCCGCCGTCACGGCTGGCCGTGTCACGCTATGGCCGGTTGATGTGACCCTTGCCGCTTACGACAGGGTATTGTCCGACAGGATGTTCTGGGTCGCCTATGGCAACACGTTCATCTACACCTTCGGCGGCACGCTGATGAGCCTGCTGATCATGATCCCCGGAGCCTACGCCCTTTCGCGCAAACGCCTGCGCGGCCGCACTTTCTTCAACATCGCCATCGCTTTTACGCTGTGGTTCAACGCCGGCATGATCCCTTTCTTTCTGAACATGCGTGATCTTGGACTTCTCGACAGCCGCTTCGGCATCATCCTCGGATTTGCGGCAAACGCCTTCAACGTCATTCTGCTGCGCAACTTCTTCGAAGCGGTGCCAAAGTCCTTCGAAGAAGCCGCCAAAATGGACGGTGCAAGCGAGTTGCAGCTGCTGTGGAAGGTGTTCATTCCGCTTTCCAAGCCCGCAATCGTCACCGTTGCGCTGTTCTGCATCGTTTCGCGGTGGAACGGTTACTTCTGGGCGATGGTCTTGCTGCGCGGCGAGGAGAAGATCCCGCTTCAGGTCTATCTGAAGCGCGTGATCGTCGATCTTAACTCGAATGACGAATTCGCATCGAGCCTGCTCACCGCCCACTATTCGTTCGAGACGGTAACATCCGCGATCATGATCGCTTCCATCATTCCCGTCCTCATCATTTACCCCTACGCGCAGAAGTATTTCACCAAAGGAATTCTGCTGGGCGGAGTCAAAGAGTAGCAGCACAAGGGAGGAGAACCTGTGAGAGCACTACGAAAAGGCACGCCCCTACTGGCGTTGATGACAGCCGCAACCCTGGCCTTGCCGGCATCGGCGCAGGATTCAGGGAAAATTTCCAAGGATCCGCTGGAGCTTACGATCCACTTCCACTTCCGGGACAAATACGTCTACTCGGAAAAATGGCCGGTGGAGCAAAAGGCCGCCGAGATCACCAACATTCATGTCCGCAACGTGGCGTCGCTGGCGACCACCAGCAGCCGCGATGCATTCAACCTTCTGATTGCCTCGGGCAACCTTCCCGACATCGTCGGCGGCGACGCCACGGGCGGGCTGAAGGAAGACTTCATTCGCTACGGGTTGGAGGGCGCATTCATTCCACTCGATGACCTGATCGAGGAAAACGCCCCCAACCTCAAGGCATTCTTCGACAGCCACAAGGAAATCCGCAACGCCATCTCCGGACCGGACGGCAAGCTCTATTTCATCCCTTACGTCCCTGATGGCAAGTTCTCGCGCGGTTGGTTCATCCGCCAGGATTGGCTCGACAAGCTTGGGCTGAAGCAGCCGGAAACACCGGAAGAGGTCTACGAAGTTCTGAAAGCCTTCCGTGACAAGGACCCGAACGGCAACGGTCTCAAGGATGAAGTTCCCTACTTTGCCCGTGAGGAAATCGATGCGGTCCGCCTTATCAATCTGTGGGATGCGCGCGTGTCCGGATCCGAGCGTTATGGCGACTTTGCCGTTTATGACGGACAACTTCGTCATCCCTGGGCGGAGGAAAACTACAAGACCGGGATTTCCAACGTGGCCAAATGGTACAAGGAAGGCCTGATCGACAAGGAGATTTTCACCCGCGGTGCTCGCTCGCGTGAATATCTGCTGGGCAACAATCTCGGCGGCATGACGCATGACTGGTTCGCCAGTACCTCGACCTACAACGACGCCCTGTCGCCAAAGATCAACGGTTTCGCGCTAAAGCCGATGCTGCCGCCAAAGACCGTCTCGGGCCAACGGTTTGAGGATTCCCGTCGGCTGCGTGTCCAGCCCGTCGGCTGGGCTATTTCGGCGACCAACGAACACCCGGTCGAAACAATCAAGTATTTCGATTTCTGGTTCTCTCAACAGGGGCGCATCCTGTCGAATTTCGGCGTCGAAGGCCTGACCTACGAGATGGTCGATGGCAAGCCGCAATTCAAGAAGGAAATCCTCGACAACAAGGACCCGGTGAATGCCCAGTTGTGGGCGGTCGGTGCGGCGATCCCGCGCGGATACTGGATGGACTACGAATATGAGCGCCAGTGGACAAACAAGATCGCGCTTGAAGGCATCGATATGTACGACAAGTGCAACTGCCTCAAGGATGAGTTCATGGGCGTTTCCCTGAACGCAGAGGAAAAGGCGACATTCGACCGCTACTGGCCAAGCATCCTCACCTACATGACCGAGATGCAGCAGACCTGGATACTGGGTGCCCAGGACGTCGATGCCGGCTGGGATGCCTACAAGAAGCGCCTCACGGCACTCGGTTACGACGAGGTCATCAAGATGATGCAATCGGCCTATGACCGCCAGTACAAGGCCGCGCAATAAACCTTCGACCGTGATGGCGGCTTTGTCGCCGCCATCCTTTCCTTCCTGTTTTCATAGGAGTTAGAGCGCAATGTGTCCCTCTGCCCCGGCAATCTCCCGACAGACACTTCTCGATGAACCCCGGCCGCGTTCATTGACCATTGGCTACGAGCCGAGCGAAGAAGTACCGCCGACGGAGAACCCTCCGCGCTTTTCATGGCTGCCCGACATCGACGACGGTGCGCGCTACGTATTGCGGATTTCGTCCGATCCCGGTTTTGCAGACAAAAAGACGCTCGTCTTTGAAGATCTCGCGTGGAATTTCTTCACGCCGGACGAAGCCCTTCCGGAAGGCCGCTATCACTGGTGTTATGCGTTGTGGGGCCCGACGTCCGCGACGCCGGATTCCAACTGGAGTACCGTGCGCAGCTTCGAGATCGACGCTTCGCTGCCGAAAACGCCGCTACCAAGCAGGCAGGCCCGTCATGCAGCCGCGCATGCCAGCCATCCACGGCTCTGGCTCAATCCGGAACAGTTGCGCTGCTTCTCGGAGGCGGTGGCAAAGGACCCCAATCATTGCAGTTGGTCCGAGTTCTACGAGAAATCGGTAAAGCCCTGGCTTGAGCGGCCGGTCATGCCGGAACCTCAGCCTTATCCCAACAATATGCGCGTCGCAGGACTCTGGCGACAGATGTATATCGACTGCCAGGAAGTGATCTATGCGATCCGGCACCTGGCCATTGCCGGTCGGGTGCTCGGACGCGACGATCTACTCGATGCGTCGCGCAAGTGGCTGCTGGCCGTCGCTGGCTGGGATCCGAAAGGCGCGACCTCCCGGGCCTATAATGACGAGGCGGGGTTCCGTATCGTCGTGGCACTCGCCTGGGGCTATGACTGGCTATACGACTATCTGAGCGAAGCCGAGCGCGAGACCGTACGCTCGGTTCTTCTTGAACGGACGCGGGAGGTCGCCGACCATGTCATTGCGCATGCCCGCATCCACGTGTTTCCCTATGACAGCCATGCGGTCCGTTCGCTTTCGGCAGTACTGACGCCGGCCTGTATCGCGCTTCAGGACGAAAGCGACGAGGCGGGCGAATGGCTCGATTATACCGTTGAATTCCTTGCCACCCTCTATTCTCCCTGGGCTGGAACTGACGGTGGCTGGGCGGAAGGGCCGCATTACTGGATGACCGGCATGGCTTATCTCATAGAGGCCGCCAATCTGGTCCGCTCCTATATCGGTTACGATCTTTATCAGCGGCCATTTTTCCAGAACACGGGGCGCTTCCCGCTTTATACCAAGGCGCCGGGAACCCGTCGCGCCAATTTTGGCGACGACTCCACGCTTGGCGATCTTCCCGGCCTGAAACTGGGTTACAATGTTCGGCAATTTGCCGGCGTTACCGGCAACGGCCATTACCAATGGTATTTCGATCACATCAAGGCCGATGCGACGGGCACAGAAATGGCCTTCTACAATTACGGCTGGTGGGACCTGAACTTCGACGATCTCGTCTATCGTCACGACTATCAGCAGGTGGAAGCAGTCTCGCCTGCAGACTTGCCGGCACTCGCTGTTTTCGATGATATCGGTTGGGCGACCATCCAGCAACATATGGAAGACCCGGAACGGCATCTGCAATTCGTCTTCAAATCCAGTCCCTACGGTTCGCTAAGCCACAGTCATGGCGACCAGAATGCCTTTGTCCTCTATGCCTACGGCGAGGATCTGGCGATCCAGTCCGGCTATTACGTGGCGTTCAACTCGCAGATGCATCTGAACTGGCGCCGTCAGACACGGTCGAAGAACGCCGTCCTGATCGGCGGCAAGGGACAATATGCGGAAAAGGACAAGGCACTCGCGCGTCGTGCCGCCGGCCGTATCGTATCGGTTGAGGAAAATCCGGGACATATCCGGATCCTCGGAGATGCGACGTCTGCCTATCAGGTCGCGAACCCGCTGGTTATGAAAGCGCAGCGCGAAATGCACTTCGTCAACGACAGCTATTTCGTGATTGTCGATGAGGTGGAGTGCTCCGAGCCCCAGGAACTGCAATGGCTTTGCCATACCACAGGGGCACCGCAGACCGGCAAGTCGAGCTTTCGCTACAATGGCCAAAAGGCGGGCTTTTACGGCCAGTTTGTCTTCTCGTCAGCCGGCACACCGCAGATCGCGGCCGTCGAAGGTTTTCCCGACATTGATCCCAAGGAGTTCGAGGGTCTTGATATCCACCATCACGTCTGCGCCACGGTTCCGGCAGCAACTCGGCATCGGCTGGTCACCCTTCTGGTGCCTTACAGTTTAAAGGAGCCGAAGCGCATCTTCAGCTTCATAGACGATCAGGGTTTTTCGACCGACATCTATTTCAGCGACGTCGACGACGAGCGTTTCAAGCTCTCCCTTCCCAAGCAATTCTAACCATACGAGGTTCTTCAAATGCAGCGTTTTACCAATATGACCGTTGTTGTAGCCGGCGCCGGCCGGGATATCGGCCGGGCATGCGCCATTCGTTTTGCGCAGGAAGGCGCCAATGTCGTCCTCACCTACAATGGAGCCGCTGAAGGTGCGGCCACGGCTGTTGCCGAAATCGAAAAGCTTGGCCGTTCGGCTCTGGCGATCAAGGCAGACCTGACAAACGCAAGCGAAGTAGAGGCTGCCATTTCTGCTGCCGCAGACAAATTCGGTGAGATCCATGGCCTCGTCCATGTTGCGGGTGGGCTTATCGCCCGCAAGACAATCGCTGACATGGACGAAGCCTTCTGGCATCAGGTCCTCGACGTCAACCTGACGTCGCTGTTCCTGACAGCCAAGGCCGCACTGCCCAAAATGGCAAAGGGCGGCGCGATCGTAACCTTCTCGTCGCAGGCGGGCCGTGACGGCGGTGGGCCGGGCGCGCTCGCCTATGCCACTTCCAAGGGTGCCGTGATGACCTTTACCCGAGGACTTGCCAAGGAAGTTGGCCCGAATATTCGCGTCAATGCCGTCTGCCCCGGCATGATCTCCACCACCTTCCACGACACCTTCACCAAACCCGAAGTGCGTGAAAGGGTAGCAGGCGCCACATCGCTGAAGCGCGAAGGCTCAAGCGAAGACGTTGCCGGTCTGGTGGCGTTTCTTGCGTCCGACGATGCCGCTTATATCACCGGCGCCTGCTACGACATCAATGGCGGCGTCCTGTTCTCCTGATATCCGGTAAAAACCATGTCCGTATCGTTACCAAGGGCGAGCCGGATTGCCGTTCTCGGCACTTCGCTCGTCCAACAGAACCATATTGGCGACGCGTCCTCGCTGGCCACATCGGCCCGCGGCTGGATGAGTTGGGCCGAGGTATTGTCGCATGGCAGGCTTTGCTGCCCTGTCCACCATGATCCATCAGCACCAACAGGCTGGGAACCGAGCAATCGACCGGGTGTCAGCCGGTTCTTTTCCGGCCTCAATTTCGGAGTTTCCGGCCAGAAGGCAATCGAGATCGAACGGCGGCTACCGCGACTGCTGCAATCGGATTTCGATCTGGTCATCGTCGATGCCGGCACCAACGACATGATGGTGGAAACAGGCCAGACGATTGCCGATACACGGGCGCGGATCGTTTCGGCTCTGCTCGACGCAGGCAAAACCGTCATCCTGCTCCCGATCCTCGCCCGTGGCACCGGGAAATGGCCGGCAGGCGGTGCGGAGCGGGCAAAAGCGCACTGGATCAACCGGCAGAGCATCGAATTTGCCGCAGATCATGCCAATTGCCATGTCTTCGACTGGAATTCGGCATGGGTCGATCCCGAAAGTGAATTCGGCGAGCCTCATCCCGGCTATTCCGACGACGGCACCCATTTTGCGGTGACAGGCGCTTTTGCCGTAGGAAAGCTGCTTGCCACCTATCTGGAGGCGATTGTGCCGCGAGCGCCGGCCCGTATTCTGGCGACAGACGATCGTTTTGACCCGGTAAACAATCCAGCTGGCAATCTGGCCTCTGATTTTTCAGCCCTGACAGTCACGGAAACAGGTGAACAAAGCCACCGTCTCGGCGGGCGGCTTGTCCATCCGGGCACAGGCTTATGGGTGGAGGCCATATGCGATGTTGATGTGCCGGCGCATAGCGACGTACTCGGAGTATCGCTGCGTCTGAAAGATGCTGCAGCCGAAGGACAGCAGGCGGTAGCACTTGCGCCTTTCCCTGCCGAAGACGGCATATTTTTTCCTTTCCCTGCCACCCAATGGACAGGGGCGCTCAGAACTCCTCCCCTGAAACTCAGGCCAGGTGAAGCCCCTCCCGAAGTTTTTCTCGATGTGATCCTGCGGCCCGGTTCTCAACCGATCGAAATCGACGTCAACCGCATCGAGGTTCGATCTGTTTCAAGTCCGGTACGCCGATGAGACCATCTCAAGACAAACCACGGCTGTTGATCGCCATGCGGAACGAGCTTCCCGAAGGTTTCTTTGGTTCGCGCGAATGGGCACGCATGAATGCCGTAACCGACATCATACCGGGTTTCCCCTACACGGATTTCGACACGGAAGCGGGAGCAGAAGCGTTGGCCGAGGCGGACATTTTGCTCGCCGCCTGGGGCACGCCATCCCTGACACGCGAGCGCCTCGCCCGTGCGCCAAAGCTCAGGATGGTCGCTTATGCCGCGTCCTCGGTGCGCGCTGTTGCTCCCGCCGAATTCTGGGAAACATCCGATATTCTTATCACCACGGCGGCATCGGCCATGGCCGTGCCGGTTGCCGAGTTTACCTATGCGGCAATCATCATGTGCGGCAAGGATGTGTTTCGTCTGAGAGACGAGCATCGGGTAGAGCGCGGCACCGGCGGTTTTGGCAGCAGACGTGGCATGAGCCTACCCTATCTCGGCAATCATTCCCGCAAAGTCGGCATCGTCGGCGCGTCACGGATTGGTCGGCTTGTCATGGAGATGCTGACGCGCGGAAAATTCGAGATCGCCGCCTACGACCCTTTTCTTTCGGTGGAAGACGCGGCCGCACTTGGTGCTACGAAAATGGAGCTCGACGAGCTTCTCGTCTGGTCCGATGTGGTCTCCCTGCACGCGCCGATCCTGCCTGAAACCCGCCACATGATTGGTGCCCGCGAACTGGCGCTGATGGCGGATCATGCGATCTTCATCAACACGGCACGGGGCTGGCTGGTCGATCACGACGCATTGCTGGCCGAGGCACTTTCCGGGCGGCTGCGTATCCTGATCGATACACCGGAGCCGGAACCCTTGCCGACGGATAGCCCATTCTACGATTTGCCCAATGTCGTGCTCACCCCCCACATTGCCGGGGCGCTGGGAAATGAATTGCGGGCGCTTTCCGATCTCGCCATTACCGAGATCGAACGTTTCGTCGCGGGGCAAGCCGCGCTTCACCCGGTCCATAAACAGGATATGGAGCGTATGGCATGAGCGCTTTCGATTACTGTTTTTCAACGCTTGGCTGCTCCGAACTTAGCCTGCACGAAGCGGCCGATCTGGCACAGAGGCATGGCATCGTGCATGTGGAGTTGCGCACGCTCTCCGGTACGGTCGACCTCATCCCGGCACTCACTGCCGAATTTGCCACTCCTTCCAGATTTGCAGCCTTTCTGGCCGAAAGTGATCTCGAGGTTGCCGCCCTAAACACATCCATTCGGCTGTTCGGCAGCACCGATCTTTCCGCCGTCGAGCCCTTTATGGACTGGGCGGAAGCCGCAAACATTTCCTATCTGCGCATCTTCGACGGAGGCAAACAGTTGGGACAGGATGAGATGACGCAGGCAGCGGGCCTGTTGGACAACTGGCAATCGCTGCGACTATCACGCGGTCTGAATGTCGACCTCATGATCGAAACACACGACGCGCTGGCTGATTTCGAGCAGCTTCTCGCCTTCATCGCGTGCGTGCCAGCATCGAAGCTCTTGTGGGACACTCACCATACCTGGGCCAAAGGCAGCGATCTCAAAATCCTTTGGCAACACATCGCACAAAATGTCGTCCATCTGCACGTCAAGGACAGCACCACGGACAGCGATGGCCGACGACGCTACGTATTGCCCGGCCATGGCGATTTCCCCATGGCGGAACTGCTTTCGCTTTTACAGTCGGATGAACGACATATCCCTCTCAGTCTGGAATGGGAACGCCACTGGCATCCCGAACTGTCCCCGCTGGACGATGCGCTAAAAGCTGCGCGCGGCTGGTGGCGACAAGGAGCTTTTTAATGCGCATAGCCGAAATTCACCTCACACCGGTCGCCATTCCCGACAGACCGCTACTGAACTGTAAAGGCGTGCATCAGCCGCATGCGTTGCGCACCGTCATCGAGGTCATATGTGACGACGGTACGGTCGGCCTTGGTGAAAGTTACGGAAGTATCAAGGCGCTGGATGGGTTGCGACGGGCGGCCCCTGCCCTGATCGGGCTCGACCCGTTTCATCTTCACGAGTTGAAATCTCGCGTCATCACCGCATTGCCCGGCAGTGGCGGCATCAATGCCAAATCGGCGGTGGCCGATCACAAGCTGACGGACGTGGTTGCCTCAGCCTTTGAAGTCCCCTGCCTCGACATTCAGGGCAAGCTTCTCGGGCGGCCGGTCTCGGATCTGCTTGGTGGCGCCATTCGTACCAGCGTTCCGTTCAGCGCCTACCTGTTCTTCAAATTCGCAGCCCATATAGGTGAAGCCCCGGATGAATGGGGAGAGGTTCTTACGCCTGATCAGATGGTTGGCGAAGCCCGCAGGATGGTCGACACATACGGTTTCCAGTCGCTGAAGCTCAAGGGTGGCGTGCTGCATCCGGATCTCGAGATCGAGACCATGCTGAAGCTTCGGGAAGCTTTTCCCAATCATCCGCTGCGGATCGACCCCAATGGCGGCTGGACTGTGGACACGGCCATCTACATCGCACGCAAGCTTGAGAATATCCTTGAATATCTCGAGGATCCGGTCATCGGTATGGATCAGATGGCACAAGTCGCAGCCGCTACGTCGATCCCGCTCGCCACGAACATGATCGTCCTTGAATTCGACCAGATCGCCGCGGCCTTCCGCAAAAATGCGGTGCAGATTGTGCTGTCAGATCACCATTATTGGGGTGGATTGCGCGCCTCGACCCATCTCGGGAAGATTTGCGAGACACTGGGTCTTGGCGTCTCCATGCATTCCAACTCGCATCTCGGCATCACACTGGCGGCAATGGTCCATGCTGCCGCCGCAACGCCGAACCTGAGCTTCGATTGCGACACGCATTACCCATGGACCGGTGTCGACGTGATCGAGGGCACGCCGTTCACGTTCCGTGGCGGTCGCCTCGATGTCCCCAATGGGCCGGGACTTGGCGTGACGCTCGATCGGCAAAAACTCACCGAACTTGCGGCACTTTACGAACAGACCTCGATGAAAGAACGCGATGATACAGCCTATATGAAGCTCTTCGACCCAGACTATGAAAGACGTGTGCCACGCTGGTGACGAGAAGATGCCATGTTACACCCTCGTCAACCTCGAGGCAGCAAACCTGTCCTCCTTACCCAGACCGTGACAGTCTTCGCGCTAATCGCTTTCGCAGGGGCGGCAAATCAGCTCGCTCGGCATTCTAGAGCCCGTGCACGATACCGCCCCCGCATAACGGACAACTCGCCGCTGCACATTTATAACCGTGTCTATCTCAATTCACATGCGGATCTCTGTCGCGCGAAAGACGAGACGCGGCGATGACACCATCTTCCGGTGCAAGCAGATCGTGTCTTTCGGCAAAGGCCACGAACAAACCGCGGGCGGTCTCCGCTTCAATCTCGCCGCGCAACGCGGCAGCACATGCCTTAAGCGCAATGGAATGTGCGCTATCTCGGTTTGTTGCGGGCCACTCGGAAAGATGTCGGTAGGCCTCCAGCACGTTTCGAACCTCCGCTGGAAAGCCGAGACCGACAAGAATGAAAACAGGCTGTCTGAACATATCGGGTTTCATTGCTTTCTCCTTCCCATCCCGGATATTCGTGGGCGCCATCGCGACGGCGCCCCTGTTCATCCAACAATGTAAATCAAGCCGCCTTCTGTGCTTCGATCTGGCCCGAGGCAACTGTCGGCACCAGAACCGCATCGGTCTGGATGTCGATTTTCCGGGGCTTCAGGGCCTCCGGGATTTCGCGGACGAGATCAATCGAAAGGAGACCGTTTTTCAGTTCGGCGCCGCTCACTCTGACATGATCGGCGAGTTCGAACCGATGCTCGAACGGACGGGCCGCAATGCCGCGGTGCAGGTAGCCCTCCGCGGGAGTCTCCTGTCTCTTGCCTGTCACGGTCAGGAGATTGGACTGGAAAGTGATGTCGATCTCGTCCCGTGTAAAACCAGCCACCGCAATAGAAATCTGATAGCTGTCTTCGGCCGTACTGATAATGTCATAGGGCGGCCAGTCACTGATCGAGCGGGTGCGCTGGGCGTTTTCGAGAAGATTGAAGACCCGGTCGAATCCGATGCTCGATCGGTACAACGGTGCATAGTCGTAAGATGTTGCCATAACCATATCCTCCTTGAAGCAACATGGGTACCAAAGCGCCAAAAGCGGCGCCTCCAGCACGGCCAGTCCTGTCATCAGCGACTGGCGGCTCACGATTTGGTTTTTCGTGTTTTCAAAATCAAGAGGCGAAGCGAACGAAATTTGCTTTCGCACCCGTATTAAATATGGCTCGGGTACCGCGCGATCAAACGCCTCCAGCCACGCCGATATTCGGCCCGGGAAGCAGGATTTCTGCCGGAGCCTGGGCACAACCTGGAACCGCCATTGAGGCACCACTCTCCTGGACATCGGCGGGTAACTCGGTCGGACTCGGTGTTACATCCATATCTAAGACAGGACTTCGGTTCGAGGCCACAGAGCGTCGCGTGCGGCTGCGCCTCGGAACGGCGCGCAGTCAACCAGCGATCCACATCGGCCGTCCCTGCCATTGATTGGCCGGGGCATCATGGATTTCATAACCCATAAGGGCGTCATCTGCGTTTCAGCTACCAAAAGGATAGTACGGCGCCAACTTCGGAGTAATAGCCACTCCGTATCATGAGCCCACTAGTCCTTACGACCAACTTGCCGCCTGTTTTCACCTCGCCAAGAATGCTCCTTCAGACCGGACATTTCGTGGGAGAAAAAAGCGTGAGGACGATCTTCCTGAATAGGTACGGTTTCCCCGACCAGTCGGCAACAAGCCGTATGATATCATCGCTCGCCTTTTCAATGGCGCAGCGCGGAATGAATGTGACTGTCGTTGTAAGTCGCGAAATACACAATCATCCCGGCAGCGTGTTGCCCGCAAACGAAACGGTTCGGGGTGTACAGATCCGACGGCTTGCAAGCGGCCGCTTCGGCCGGCACAGCCTGATGCGCCGGAGCGTTGATTATCTTCTTTTTCAGATGCTGGCATTCGCCTGGCTTCTGCGCAACGTTCGGGCGACGGACACGGTCGTTGTCTGCACCGATCCTCCGCTCCTCTCCGTCATGAGCAGCATCGCGATCCGCCTCAAGGGCGCACTCATGGTGAACTGGATCATGGATCTTTTTCCCGAGACCGCAATCGAGCTTGGATTTTTCAGGAAACGTGCACGGTGGCTTGCGCCATGGCTGACTCAGGCACGCAACTGGTCGCTGCGATCCCCCGGCGTGGTTGTCTGCCCCACCGACAAGATGGCGGAATTCCTCTTCACTCAAGGCCTTGCAAAGGATCGCGTCAGCGTCCTGCATCACTGGTCGGATGGGGAGGAAATCTATCCTGTCTTGCCCCAGGATAACAGCCTGCGGAAGGCGTGGGGACTGCAGGATGTGTTTGTCGTCGGCTATTCAGGAAACTTCGGGCGGGCGCATGAGTTCGGCACTATGCTGGCAGCGGCGAAACGTCTCGAGCACCGGCGGGATATCCGGTTCCTTCTCATTGGCGGCGGACACCAGCACGCGGCTGTGAAGACTGTCGTTCAGGATCTCGGTCTTCATAACGTCATCTTCAAGCCGCTGCAGCCCGTGGAGAAACTTGCTGAAAGCCTGAGCGTTGCAGATGTGCATCTGGTCTCGCTGCTGCCGGAACTGGAACACTGCATCATTCCAAGCAAATTCTATGGAATCCTAGCGGCCGGGAGGCCGACGATCTTCGTCGGCGACCCTGATGGAGAGGTGCCGCGCGTTCTCAGAGCCAAAGGATGCGGCAGCACCGTCGAAATCGGAGAGACCGAAAAGCTCTCCGGCACCATCGAAAAGCTCTGCGACGACCCAGATGCCACGACAGCAATGGGGGATGCGGCACGGCGGCTGCTGTGTGCCGACTATTCCCGAGAAAAGGCGGCAGATGCCTGGGCAGTGCTGATCGCCGGGCTGCAGACTGTCGAGCCTTCCAGGCCACCTATCGCTCAAGGTATCTCGTCATGAAAGACAAAGTCGTCGTCAGTCAGCTCGGCGCCCGCATGCATTATGCCGTACCGCGAATATTTGCATCCGCTGGCCGCCTTGCGCATTTTTACACTGATATATGCGCCACGAAAGGTTGGCCCCGGATCGTCAATTCGTTTCCGGCGACCCTTTATCCCGCACCTGTCAAACGGCTGGCCGGCCGGCTGCCCAAAGGCGTGCCGACAGCGCTGACGACGGTGTTTTCCAGCTTTGGCCTCCGTTCCGTGCTGCGCCACATGCGAACGAGAGACGTTGTGGAGGAAACCTCTCACGCGATCTGGGCCGGGTCGGTTTTCTCCGAAATGGTGGCCCGGCGCGGCTTCCATGGCGCAGCTGGGCTCTACGCCTTCAGTGGCGACGCACTCGAACAGATGCGGGCGGCAAAACAGCAGGGCCTCTGGACCGCAGTCGAGCAAATGATCGCTCCACGCGATGTCGTCGAAACGCTTCTGGACCAGGAAATGATGCGGTTTCCCAAATGGGCCGGCCCTGTGCGGGATAATCCGCATGCTCGTCTATTCGCCGATCGGGAGAAAGCGGAGTGGCGCCTTGCAGATGTCATCGTCTGCCCGTCGGAATTTGTCCGCAAGCACGTCGTCGCATGTGGCGGGCCGGAAGACCGGTGTGTCGTCGTTCCCTATGGGGTCAATGCCAGCGCTGCCATCGACAGACCGGCGCGCATGCCGGGGCCAATCAGGGTCCTGACCGTAGGCGAAGTCGGGCTGCGCAAGGGATCGCCCTATGTTGTGGAAGCCGCCAGATTGATGGAGGGCGCCGCCCGCTTCCGGATGGCGGGCCGCGTTCGTGTGCCCGATGACGTCAAGCAGGAGATTTCGCAATGGGTCGAGCTGAGAGGGATCGTTCCGCGCTCGCAGATCGTCGAGGAGTTTCGGTGGGCGGATGTCTTCCTGCTGCCGTCGCTCTGCGAAGGCTCCGCGACTGCCGTCTATGAAGCACTGGCAGCGGGCCTGCCGGTTATAACGACCGAAAATACCGGCAGCGTCGTTCGCGATGGTGTCGAAGGTTTCATCGTTCCCGTCTGCGATCCGGAAGCTATCGCGACCGCGGTGCGTGCGCTTGCCAACAATCCCGAGCTGAGGCGGATCATGTCTGCCAATGCACTCCTGCGCGCAGCCGAACATACCGTGGAGTCTTACGGCGAGCGGCTTCTTGCCGCCCTGTCGGCGCCGCATCTGTCCGGGTCCGCGGGTCTTTGCCTTGCGGACGACGCGCGATACCTGGGGAACAAAGAGATATGAAGATAATCCACGTCATTGCTTCGATTGATCCCAAGCATGGCGGCTTGCAGGCCGTTGCCATGCGCCTTGCCGCGGCACAGGCCGGCCTCGGCCTCGATGTGAATATCGTCAGCTATGGCGACGCCGCGATCGAGGCACAGGTTAAGGAAATCGGTCACAGCATACCGCATTTCGAGAGTATCCACTGGCATCTCCTGCCGCCGGCCGGGAGGCTGGAGACGCTGTTCTGCTTCAGGGGCCGGCGCATGCTGAAAGCCTTGCTGAAAGATGCCTCCTTCATGCATATTCACGGCGTGTGGGAGCCATTTCTGCTCTATGCTTCCAAGCTCGCCCGCGCCGCTGGCGTACCCTACTGCATCTGCCCGGCCGGCATGCTGGACCATTGGAGCCTTGGCCAGCGATCGTGGAAAAAGAAGATCGCCCTGATGCTGTGCTACCGCAAGATGCTGAACGAGGCTGCGTTCCTGCACCTGTTGAACGTCGATGAAATGGCAGCTGTCGAGCCGCTGAATTTCCAGGCACGAAATCTGATCATACCGAACGGTGTTTTTGCCGAGGAATTCGATCCCCTGCCGGCCCGGGGACATTTCAAGCAGAAAATCGCCCTGGCGCACGGCAGGCGTTACATTCTGTTCCTGTCACGCCTGCACATCAAAAAAGGTGTCGACATTCTCGCCTCGGCCTTTGCGGCTATTTGTGACACCTATGTCGACGTTGATCTCGTTGTCGCAGGTCCACCCGGTGGAGCAGAGGGCCACTTTATGCACCTGGTCAAAAAACTGAACATCCGGCACCGCGTCTTTATGGTCGGGGCCATTTACGGCGAAGCAAAGCTCGAAGCCATGGTCGATGCCGACTGCTTCTGCCTGCCAAGCCGACAGGAGGGCTTCAGCATGGCGATCACCGAAGCGCTCGCCTGCGGCACGCCTGTGGTGATCACCGACCAGTGTCACTTTCCCGAAGTCGGATCTGCCGATGCCGGGGTTATCGTCGCGGTTGACGCGGCCGAGGTTGCCAAGGGCCTGGCAAGCGTGCTCAGCAACCCCGCCAAAGCGAGAACGATGGGTGAAAACGGTCGCCGACTTGTGCTGGAGAAATTCACCTGGCCGGCCATCGCCCATGCCACCCTGGAGGGCTATCGGCTGAGCGCGTTGGATGCCGCCGCTTCCTGACGACGCGAGCCGACTGGCCTTGCCGGATTGCCGACATAGATCGTCCAGGGCTCCAGTGACTTCGCTGTGACGGCTCGCGCGCCGAGCACAGCCCCCTTGCCGACGACGACACCGGGACCGACGAAGGCTTCCGCCGCTACCCAGGCGTCCTCCTCGATCACCACCGGCCGCGTCACGAGGGGAAACGCGCTGTCCTGAACGTCATGCGACCCTGTGCACAGATGAGCACGTTGCGAGACCGAGGCATATTGGCCGATGGTGATCATATCGACATTGTAGCAGATCACGCCAGGTCCGATCGATGAATGACACTCCATGACGAGGTGCCCCGGCCACCACACGATCGCCTTGGAATGCACCATTGCCGTGGCATGCAGGCGCGCGCCGAAACTGCGCAGGAGAAAATTGCGCCAGCGGCGCATCGGCGGCGGCGTCCAGGAGGCAAGAAACCGCCAGACGATCATCCAGACCAGCCGCTTAAGCCGCAAATGCAGTGAAAAGGTCGGACCTCCGAAGCGCGGCAGGGGCGTCGTTGCATGCTGGAAGGCAGGATCGTCGTATCGTGAGCGCATGGCCTATCCTCCGGCTTGAGACGTCAAGGATGGTATCGCGTACCGACGCTGCTGCACGCGCGCGGGTATGACGGCAAATGCCAGCGCCGGCGCTGCAAACATCAGCATATGCACCCAGACCATGAGAACCCAGTCGGTCTGATGCGAGATGGCGTGCATGGACGGTATGATCGACAACAGATAGGTGAATTGCGCAGCGAACTCGCCCGTGTTTGCGGTCACCCAGATCCGGCGCACCAGATAGGCGAGCAGGAAAAATTTGAACGCCCCCAGATACCAGAAGGATCCGAACGCATCCGCCATTCCGGTCTCGGTCGTGCCGAGGACAGGATTGTAGTCGCGCGATTGAACCGGCACCGGCAACATGAAGGATTGCTTGACCTCCACGCCCACGAGTTGCGCGGGCACGAAGTTGAACACCAGCCTGTTCCAGTGGAACTTGCCGTAGTCGAATTGCAAGGTGTTTGCGGTGTTGTCGATCCGCATGATCGCGTTGCGCATCTCGTCGCCGCCGTCCCGGAACACTTTCTCAAGATTGCCGATGACATCTATCCTCTTGATGTCATCCCACACGGGAGCGTCGTTGGCCTTGGTGATGGCGCGGTAGTCGCCCATGCTGGTCATCGACAGTGTGCCGAGGAAAAGCGCAATGATCACGAAGATGCGCGGGATCGCCCATCCCTTGTAAAACCACCATGCCAGCGCGAACATCATGATGAGTTCCACCGCTTCGGCGCGCTTTCCGGTTATCACGATGCGATCCAGGTAAAAGACGAGATCGAACGCAAGGACGGCCAGCGCCAGCCAGGAGAATCGCCGTGCAAGGCAAAGCACCGCAATGGCCAGACCATAACTCAACAACCGCGAAAAGAAGATGTACATGACCGGAACTCCGGTCATCTGCACCGCAATGGTCAACTCTCCCGGCAAACGGCTAAGCTTGAAATAGAAGTAGGCGCCGGCGACCGAGAGAACGGCTGCGACGATCAGCAGACGTGTTTCGTCGAAATCGATACGGAAGAATGCAAAGGGTTTTGCCGTTCTGCTCCATCCCCACCAGCACATGAAAAGGCACAGCATCATGAAAAGCGCGGCTCTGGCAAACGCGCCTTCCGGCAGGAATCTTTCAGACGCCAGTCCGGGAACCTGCGGCAAGATGAAACTGAACGTGATGACGCCCGTCAGAAACGGGAATTCGTAAATTCGCTCCCGACGCATCATTCCCCAACAGATGAGCAGGATAACACCACCGAAGAGGCAAAAAACCAGAAGCGTGCTCATGAGGCGAGCCCCGCCTGAACCGGAGGCAAATCCTGCACTAAACTGCTTCTGAGGTCGTAGAGGAGCGCTTTGGCGTACTCCTTGAACACCTGCACCCCGTCGCCGTTGATGGCAAGCCGCCACAGTGACACGGTTCGTTGCGCAGGAAGGGAAATCCACTCGATTTGAGGCATCACAAACCGGAAGCGCTTTACTGCGCGTCGTGAATGAAACCAGCTCGTGACCAGAATGGCACTTTTTGCCCCCATTCCAGTCAGTATAGGCTGTGCGAATGTCGCGTTTTCCCAGGTGCTGAGCGAAAGACATTCCGTTGAGACGACTGCGGAATCCACCCCCAGCCGCACCAGCATGTCGCGGATGAGGTCGCAATCCCCATAGCCAGTCACCAGAACGAGCGGCGCCCTTCCCTCGTGCCATAGTTTTGCGGCCTGGGCAGCTCGAGGAGGACCGTCCCCGCCCAGAACTACGATGACGTCAGCTTGCGCAGGCGGGTCCTCCACGACAAGGAGCGACCCCGCTGAGACGAGGGCAAGTCCGTAGAGCCCGATTGCAGTCAGCATCATCAAGCCCAGTAAAATTGCATTCCGTTTCAATGGCGGAGCGTTTCGGATGTTCTGGGAAATGCGCGAACGCGAAAGCCGTCCTTTTGAAACCGGTGTCGAGGGAATTCGCGGTCCGGGCCACGGCGCTTTCATGAGGCGATTACTCTTCATTCGCCGATTGAATGGCTCTTGGCTCCGGCGCGGCGCTTGCGGCGACCGGTAGACGCGCCACCTCGCGGTAGAGATCGAAATTACCCCTGTGAAGCCAGGTTTTCGAGAGGTAGCCCGTCGCGGTAAGGACGAACGCGGTGTGAAGGGCAATCGGCACGAGAAGGCCCGCGGCCATCATCTCCGCCGGAACACCGGCTTTTATTCCGGCAAAACCGATGCCGCCGCAAATGAAGGAAATGACGACCAGCGTGTTCGTTGCCGCCGCCGGCGCGAAACCATAGTCCAGCAGCAGATGATGAAAGTGCCAGCGATCGGCCGACATTGGACTGCGACCGTGCATGATACGACGGACAATCAGGCTGAGCGTATCGGTGATCGGCAGGATCACGATCCAGAGCAATGCCGGAAAGGATACCGCAGCGCTTGTGGTCGCCAGCAGGACGATTACATAGGCAATCGTCGCACCCAGTGCGGTACTGCCCGCATCGCCGAGGAATATGCTTGCCCGTGCGCGCCATGGACCGCGCATGTTGAAGACCAGAAAAGCGCAGAGGCATACGCAGAGTGCCTGAAGCGGCGCGATAATGTCGCCGACACCTGCGAAGATCGCCACGATCATCAGCCAGATCAACGCGACACCCGCAGTGCCACCTGCAAGCCCGTCGACGCCATCAAGCATGTTCCACGAATTCACCAGCCCGGTCACGAAGAGAACTCCGATGACGAAAAATAGCGGCAGGAACAGCTCGGAATGCTGCGTGAACAGCACGCCGATGGAGAGAGAGCCGATATCGGCGCCGCCTACGAGAGCGATCGCCATTGCTAGTTGCATGAGAAGGCGTCCTGCTGCGGGTAGCGGCCGGCGATCATCGACAACGCCCATTAGTAGAATGACCGCCAGCCCGAGCCAGAAGTTCATGCCGAGAGCCTCGCTCCACCCACCGACGAATGCGGAAACAGCGAAAGCGGCAAAGATCGCGATGCCACCGCAAAGAGGAACGGCTCCCGTGTGGCGTTTGCGGATTGAATCGGGGCGATCCACAAGCTGAAACACAATGGTCAGGCGCCTGAGAACGACGATGAGGGATACGCACAGAACGAAAGTGGCAATGGTGTTGAAGAGTATCCCCGACATGTCTGATCCCCACACTGAAGCTTGGCGGCGCATTTGCAACGATACTCGCCTCCAGACGATCCTAAAAAACACCGGCCCTGAGGGGTATGCGGGCAAAAGGCGTGTGAAATCCACCAAAGGGAGAGGGTGTCGAAATTAACGGCTACCCTACCCACCCCCGAACCGGATCGACTATCGAAAGAGCTAGGTTTGAGACCTTGACGGCGAGCGACCACAAATGAACGACCCGGCAGCGTGCGGCATCTTGCAAGTGATCATTCCTGTGTGGAGAGAACGGCGATCCAGTCCTGAAAGCCGAAAGCATTCGCCGATGCCGGCACCGTCACGTTACGAAGGCCGCTGCGGCCAAGACGCTCGATCGGTTCGATGTAAATTCCATTCGAGGGATCATACCAGCGAAGGGTTTTCTCGCCTGCCGCCAAACTGTCGAGATCGATCGCAACGGAAGGAGTGTCGAGATAGATCACGGCGAAAAACCCTTCCCTGTCGCGCGCCGCGAATGCGCCCGCATCGCTTTTCAGCAAGCTTCCCTGATCGGGTACGAGCTTCCACCATGCCAATTGTCTGAAAAGCGAGGCCAGATGGGTGATGCTTTGAGCACCACGGCTGTTCAGCGAACCTTGCCAGCTGTCCTTCGCTTCATAAAGCCCGGCGGCGGAAAAATGCCAGACCGGATTGTTGCCGAAGAGCTGACCGCTCGCGCCTGAAAGCAGCGCACCATAGGCGATAAGACGAACCTGACGCTCCTTCACATCGTTCTCGCCTTCATATGCGCCTTCGATGAGGAAAAAAGGGCGTCTTGGTCCAGATCGGTAACGATCCAGCACCTCCGCCGCGACATTGCTGTAAGTATAAACTGAATCGATATCGAGCCAGGAAGCGCCCCGCCAAAAATCGCTCGTCACGGTATCGGGATTGCCATGCACGGTCTGCAATGCCGAAAGATCAGTTTCAGCGATCCCCATTGCAACAGCCATGACCAGATTGCGATCGGGCGGATCGTAATCCCCGCCCTGCACCCAGATGATGTTGGGGTACTTCGCAAAACGCTGCCCGACATAGCGTCCATAAGCCCGCAGCTTTTCTGGCCCGGCCGCGACCATTTCCTGATACCATCCTTCGGGGCCACCGCGTGCGCCGCTATAGGCCGGACAGAGAAGCACCAGCAGGTTGTGGCTGGCGGCTGCCTTTATGACGGCTTCTGCCCTGTCGAAATAGGCCTCGTTTGGTTGCTCGAATGCATCGCCTGCGAAAGGTTTCTCGTTGTAGAAGTTCGCCGGCGCCTTGCGGGAGAACTGATGCTCGATCAACGATACAAGCACGGTGTTGAAGCCCTGCCGCTTTCGGGTTTCCAGATAAAATTCCGCATCGGGAATAGAGGTATCACCAATGAGCGACCACGCACTGTCGCCGACAATCAGGAACGGCAGACCCTTGCTGTCTTCAAGATAACGCCCGTCCTTCGACGTCTGCAGCGGAAAAACGGTATCCTGGGCGTTGCAGGTCGAAAACATGCATAGCCAAAAAAAGAAGACGCCACACAGATGTCCAAGTCGCCGCTGATCGCCGATCATCGCTTCAGAGCCGTTCACGAACGACGCGAAGCCAGTTTTTCAAGGGCAACGGCAGATAGGTTCGAAGGCCCGGCCTCAAACCGGCGGGAATAGACCAGTCCTCCATCCTGAGCACTGTTGACAGGCCAGGACGGTCGTTCAGTGTCATAGTGATGACTTCGTTGTAGCGTGCGGCCATCCGTTCGATGCTGAAGCGGTTCAGGACCATTTCCTTTCCCGCGATCGACATCCGCTCGAGAAGGTCGCGATCGGCATGCAAGCGCGCGATCGCATTGGCCGCTGCCGTATAATTGCCGATCGGGAACAGGAAGCCGTTTCGGCCCGGCTCGACAATCGTGTCCGTCACGCCGCGGATATGAGACACGACCGGGACGCAGCCGCCGGCCATTGCCTCGATCATCGTCATGCCAAGCCCCTCGAAGCGGGACGGCATGATGAGAACATCGTGACTGGCCATGATGACCGGTATGTCTGAAAGCTGAACGGATCCTGCGTAACTGACGCGATGGCCATGGCCGTCTAGCCGTCGCCTGAGCTTGCCCATATCCGGCCCATCTCCGACGATCGTCAGGCGCACGGCCTCGGGCGAGGCATCCAGTATCTCCCGCAGCCACATCACGCCTTTCGATGCATCTTCAATGCGGCCGACGAAGAGAACCTTGAGTTCCGGCCCTCGGTTGAAGCGCCGAACCGCCTGGCTCCGGAACGCATCGCTGTCCACCGCATTCGGGATTGCGTAGGTACGCTCCTTCGAAAAGCCGTTGCGCGCGACAAGGTCGGCGCGGCACCGCTCCGATACGCCGATCGTGACATGGGCATAGTCCCGGACCGAGCGCGCAGCCGCGTATGTTCCAGGCGAGATATTATGGACGACGAGAATACGCAGGATACCTTCTGGCAAATAGCGCGCGATATTTGTCTGCAACTGATCGCCTAGAACGTTGACGATCACACCGTCGAACCCTCCGTCTTCGATGGCAGTCGCCATTCGCCCTGCGCATTCGCGTTCGCTGAGATTGACGGGCATCCGCAGCAATTGACCGAAAGCCTTCTCACCCTGGAGATCGAAAGGCAGCCCGTATGTTTCCTTGCACACGCCGAGCCATCGCACGTCTATGCCATAGGCAGCGAGACCTTTGCGAAGATGTTTGAAGACGGAATAGGTGCCGCCGATATGGGGAAGAACAAAATAGGCAAGCTTCATGGGACACTCTCGCTCTTGCATCCACAACCATGCCGCAACGGATCGACGGCGGATGGTTCGAGTGGCTGCTAAGGCGACATACTAAAAAGCCACGGGATGACAGTCAGTTGCATCTTAGGCTTAGCTGTATCTTCCTTTGAGAGGTTTGCGTCAGTCAGACTATTCGTTTGGCGTAAGACGCAACCCGAATGTCGGTGTGGGGTCGGACTGCTCCAGCGGATATCAATGCCATATCGAGCGTGTCGGCGCCGGGCTGCGATTGGAAAATAAATGAGGATCACTCTCCTTGGACAATTTGGCTCTGGCAATTCGGGCAATGACGGATCGCTGGAAGCCATGCTCCTTTATCTGCGCAGGATGAGGCCCGATGCCGATCTGTTGTGTATCTGTGCAAGTCCGACAGTCGTAAGTGCGAAGTTCAATATTCGTGCGATGGGTGTTGGGGGGCCTCCCCTGACAAATGCATGGATGAGGCACCTGGACAAGCTGCTCGGCAAGGTGCCTTCACGGCTCATGCTATTGGTCAGTTCCCTCTTTAGTTTCGACAAGGCTGACCTGATGATCATACCGGGGACCGGCATCCTCGATGATTTTCAGGAAAAGTGGTTCGGCTGGCCCTTTGTCGTGTTTTGCTGGTGTCTCGTTGCACGCCTTCGCAACACACGGATCGCCTTCGTCAGCATCGGCGCTGGCCCGATGAAAAGCCGTCTCAGCCGCTGGTTCCTGCGCTCTGCCGCACAGATGGCCTCCTATCGATCCTACCGGGACGATTTCTCGCTCAACTACATGAAAACGATCGGTGTCGACGTGTCGCGAGACCACCGTTACCCCGATATCGCCTTTGATCTTCCTATTCCTGTGCCCCACCGGCAGAGCCCCGCCGACGGCGTAATGAGAATAGGCGTCGGCGTCATGGACTATCGCGGCTGGCGTCACAACGATCCCGAGGCCGCCAGGATTTACAAGACCTACATCCACAAGCTCTCACGGCTCGTGAGCTGGTTGATCGGTGAAGGCCATCGCATCACCCTTTTGATGGGAGACATTACGGACAGGGTCGCCTGCGCGGATCTGATGTTTCTGCTGACGGACATGCTCTCCGAGGACGAGTTGGCGCAGATCGACATCAGCGCGGCCGCAACGCTGCGCGATATCATGCAGCAGATGGCAGCAATCGACCTTGCGGTGGTGTCGAGATATCATGGAGTTGTCTGTTCCCTGAAGCTCGGAAATCCCACGATATCAATAGGTTATGCCAGAAAGTTCGATGATTTGATGAACGATTTCGACCAGGAGAAATTTGCCCGACACATCGACACGTTCGAAGTCGAGGAAGTTATCGAGCTGGTGAAGGAGATACTCGCTGGAGCCGGGGCGGTAAGACAGCGGATCGACCACGCCAATGATCGCTTCAAGCGCCAGCTTTCCGAGCAAGAGGCGCTACTCGGCCGGGAATTTCTCTCAACTGATGCCGTCGCAACGCCGCAGAGCGTTACGCCTTAGCAAAGGTGTCCCGCAGCCTAATGCTTTCGACGTAATACCGAGGCTCTTCACCACTCGACGGGAGTAGTCCGCACAATGTCGCACGCCCTTCAACGGACATTCTCCAAACGGCCTACACCTACGGATCCGGCTGCCATCCCAACGGTCAGATTTCCAAGATCCAAGTCCCCACTCTAGATTTGACGCTACCGTCGATTATCGGCGACGCTGTCGGAGCCCTCGATGCACAAAGTCCGCCGCGCCTTTTTCATGGCCATGCTGGAACAGCACCTCGGAATTGCGATCAATCTCGCTCTGATCGCGATCGTATCGAGACTATTGTCGCCGGCGGAAGTTGGCTTTGCCGTCATCGGCTACGGGGTGACATCGGTGATATTCGCCTTTCGCGAATTCGTTTCGTCCGATTTTCTCATTCAGCTCGATGTCGTTGAACGCGATGACATCAACACGTCGCTTACACTCTTGCTCCTCGTCAGCGGCATTCTCGGGATCGTTCTCTATCTATGCGGACCCTATCTGGCGATTTTCTACCACCAGCCCGGTCTCCAGCATTATCTTATCCTCGCAATTGCCGCCGTCATGGCCGAAAGCCTGGGCATGCCGGCATTTTCCATGCTGCGTCGCCGGCTGGCATTCGGCACCATCGCACGCGTCCGAACCATCGGCCTCGTGGCTATGGCTACCGTGACGATCTTCGCTGCCAGCAATGGATGGGGCTTCGTCAGCTTCGCGCTCGGCCTGCTCGTCGGCAACAGCGTTGCCAGCGCCCTTGCAGCCTATGCCGATCCGGCCCAGCGTACAGCACGCCTTTCGCTCAAGTCGTGGCGCCGTATGGCCGAATTCGGCCGTTACAGGGGCGCTGCAACCATCGTTGACAAATTATACGAGTCCCTGCCGCAACTGGTGCTCGGCTTTGCCATGACACCGACAGCGGTCGCGATCTACAATCGCGCCAATACCGTTTGCTCCATTCCCGATCGCATTTTCCTCTCGGCAATCTTTTCCTTCGCCTTCCCGGCGCTCGCCGCCGAAGTTCGCGAAGGTGGAGACGTCCGCAGGTCCTACCTGCGCGCCCTCAGTTACATCACCGTGCTGTATTGGCCGTCGCTGATCATGGTGGCCATTCTCGCCGATCCCATCGTGCGCCTTGCACTTGGAGACCAGTGGCTCGCCGCCGTACCGATCACCCGGATTCTCGCGCTTGCGTCGATCTTCTGGTTTCCCATGGTTTTGACAACGCCGCTGCTGATCGCTCTCAACGCCAACCGGGAGGCTTTTCTGGGCAATTTCGTCTGCCGCAGCGTCTCGGCAATTGTGCTCTGCTCTGCCAGCTTCTTCGGCCTCACCGCGGTAGCGCTGAGCCAGTTCGTCACGCTGCCCTTCCAGATGCTCGTCGCCTTCTATCTCGTCAGACGCCATGCGCACTTCAAATTACCCGAACTGTTCGCAGCCATCGGCCCGAGTGCCGCCGTGACCCTTGCCGCGATTGTGGGGCCGCTCGCCATATCTGCCTGGACGGGATTCCGCTTCGATTACTCCCTCGCCCAGGCTGGCGGCGCCGTCCTCCTTTCGGTGACAGGCTGGGCCGTTTGCCTGTTTCTTCTGCGTCATCCACTCGTCAGCGAAATACGTTCGACGCTCGATGCTTTTGCCGGGCGTCTGCGCAGGGTCGGAAAACCTCCTGCGTCGGCTTCCATTCCCGACACCGTCGTTCCCGCAGCGGTGGAACCATGAGCAGCATCGATATCGTCATCCCCAACTACAATTACGGTCGCTTTCTGGAGGGATGCGTAGAAAGCGTCCTTGGCCAGAACATCCCGGACATGCGTATCCTCATCATAGACAACGCCTCCACAGACGACAGTGTCGCGATCGCCCGGTCTCTCGCGGCAGCAAATCCCCGTATCGAAACGAGCCTGCGCCCAAGGAACCTCGGCGGTCACGCGTCTTTCAACGAAGGCATCGATTGGGCTCGGGCGGACTATTTCGCCATCATCTGCGCCGACGATGTCCTGTCGCCTGGAGCACTCACGCGCGCAATGGAGGCGCTCGACAACCACCCCGGCGCGAATATGGTGTTCGGCCGCACCGCCTTCTTCCGTGACGATGCCGATATACCATCAGGATTTCGCAGCGATGCCGATGGCATGCACCTTCATCGCGGCATGGACTTCATCGTCAGAATCTGCGTGACGGGACGCAGCCCGGTGCCGGGCCCACTCGCCGTTACCAGGACGCACATTCAACAACATGCCGGTCATTATCGGCCAGCACTGCGCCATACCGACGATGTCGAGATGTGGATGCGGCTCGCGGTACTGGGCGATATCGTCGAACTTGATGCCGTGCAGAATTTCACCCGTATCCACGGTGCGAACCAATCCGCCATCCTTGATAACGTGCTTGCCTGGAATACCGAAATCGAAGCCGCGCTCGAAAGCTTCTTTGGCAATGAAGGGGCTTTGCTTGCCGATGCCCAAACACTGCTAAGGCGCGGTCGCGCGAGCCTGAGCGACCGCGCCTATTGGTGCGCGCTTTCCAATCTGGTCCGGCGCCGGCCCGGCGCGGGTGCCCTTCTCGCACAGGCTTTCCGCCTGAGACCCGCTTCAGCATTTCTGCCACCGGTGAGTTATCTTGTGCGCCGACCTGATGCATTACATCGCATTCGCGCAGCGATCGCCCGCCGATAGCGATAGACCGGCCAAATTTTCGATGATGACGGCCTATTCTTCGGCATTCAGGACAAGCCGCAACAGCGCCGGCAACGAAGCGGATTTCGTTCGGCGCATGATTGATGCGCGATGGTTCTCGACAGTGCGCTGACTAAGCTTCAAATCAGCTGCAATAACCTTGTTGGCCTGCCCCTGAACAATCCGGTCAAGGATCTGGCGTTGCTTGCGAGTAAGCGTTGCCAGCGTGGCACGAGCCGTTTCACGCCGCTCTTCGCGCTCGTTTGCATCACGCGATCGCTCGAGGGCCGATTGCACGCTCCGATATATCTCCTGGTAAGAAAACGGCTTCTCGATGAAATCGGCCGCTCCATATCGCATCGCATTGATTGCCATACGGACATCGCTACGACCCGTGATCACAATCACCGGAAACCGATGATGTTTTTCTTTCAGTAAACGCAGCAACTCCATGCCGACCATGCCCGGCAGATACGCATCGACAAGCAGACAACCTGATCTGTCCGGCTGGTAATCTGCAAGATACTCTTCTGCCGATACATAGGTTGCAACCGTCCAGCCTTCTCCTTCGAAAAGAGCGCGCAAATTGTCCCTGATGTCCTGCTGGTCGTCGATGACTTCGATGAGCCGACCCGTCATCGGCCTCATGTATTCGGGTTCGCTTATGTGCACTACCCTCTCGTCGGTTTGGCGAACAACCAGGGTCTCGACGACCTGCACGACGTCCTTGAGTTTCGCCGGCTTGTGCAGATACGGAATTTCGTGCTGTGCAAAAGCCCTCAGGGCCTTGCTTGAAATATCGCCTGTGAGAATGAGCGCCGGAACATTTCGGCGGAGTGCTTGCCGGATATCTCCTATCGCAGCTATGCCATTCCCCCCGGTAGGGAGATTGTAGTCTGCGAGAATGACGTCGGGCGTGAACTGCAATCCTCGAACAATCGCGAGCGCCTCGGCAGCCGTAGAGGTCGCAGCCACCACATATCCAGTCTGCTCAAGTCCCATCTTGAGCAAATCACGCATGCCGTTTTCGTCTTCGACGATCAGAACCGACGCCCGCGACAGGGTAGCCGCTTGGTTCGAATGGTCATCCACTGGCGCAGGAAGTGGTACAAGCGGCTCACCGGCCGGTGCGTGATCGATCTCGATCATGAATGCCGAACCTTTATGCAGTCGTGACTGCACCACTACCCTTAGTTCGAGAAGCTCGCTGAGCCGCTTGACGATCGACAATCCCAGCCCCAAACCACGGTCTTCCGTTCCAGCAGGCGCATCGAGCTGGAGGTATTCCTGAAAAACATCCTCGATATGGTTTTCGGGAATGCCGATGCCAGTGTCCCACACTTCGAAGCGAACCTTCGTACCGCGCCGGCGACAACCGACCAGAATTTTGCCGCTCGTCGTATATTTCAGCGCATTGGACAGAAGGTTGCGAACGATCTGCTCGAACAGACGCGGATCGGTGCGAACGGCAAGGCTGGACGGCACGACATGGAGTTGCAGCCCGGCGGCCTGAGCGGGATAGTAAAATTCCTTGAAGAGCCTTCCCAGAAGATCGCCTATTGCAAAGCTCACGATCTGAGGTTCCACCATACCCGCTTCGATCTGGTTGATGTCGAGAACGGAGTTGAGTATTCCCAACATCGAGGACAGCGTCTCCTCCATCCTCTGAACGAAGGTGCGCGCCTGGCCTTCGCCCACGCTCTTTTCCAAAAGCCCCTGCAACAGCTTCAAGGTTTGCAGCGGCTGACGCAGATCGTGGCTTGCCGCAGACAGGAACTGCGACTTTGCCTCAGTCGCCCGCTCGGCGGATTTCTTTGCAGCCTCCCTGCTTTCCGCAACCTGTTTCTGGGCGCTCATATCGATGAATGTGATAACGACCCCGTCGACGGTTTCGCTCTCTCCGCGATAGGGTTTGACGCGGCGGACATACCAGCGGCCGTCAGGTCCTCCTATCTCCCTGTCGATTGTATTGCCGTCCTGGAGGGTCGCCATCGCATCGACTTGAAGCGTAATGTCGCCGTCAAAGCCGCTAAGGTCCGAGAGGGGGCGGCCGACATCGGACGATATAATCTTGAATACTGACCGGGTGGCTGGTGTAAAAAACCGTATACGAAGACTGGCATCCAGAAAGAGCGTCGGGACATCGGTGCTGTACAAGACGTTTTGCAGATCGTTGGAAACTGCACGCTGACGCTCCAGTGCTTCGTGCAATTGATTGTTGAGGGCTGTCAGCTCTTCATTGAGGGATTGCAGCTCCTCTTTCGAAGTAACGAGTTCCTCATTCGTCGACTGATACTCTTCATTCAGAGACAGTGCTTCGGCGGTGATCTGCTTCTGTTCTTCGCTGGCAATTTCCAGATTGCGTATGGCGCCCTGCAATTCCGCCCGTGTCTCCTCCAGTTCGAATTCCAGCTCGGTAATGGGCGACGCATCTGTCGTCGATGATTTCTGCGATCGGACAACCCTGTTGGCCTGCGCAGCATCTTCCACGAAACATATGAGGAACAGCTCTTCACCCTGACTGAACAGCGGTTCGACGTGAATGCTGAACTCGATATGCGCGCCGTTGCTGTCGAGTTTTGCATTCTTGGCTACGAATGGCTTCTGATCCCGGGTCGCACGATGGATCGCAGACCTGATCTTATTATGGATCGCCTTCGGTGTCATGGCGAACAGATCATGCGATGCCGGGCCTGAAGCGATCCGCAGGAACCTTGCTGTCGGGCCTATGGAGTAAAGATATTCATACTTTCGATTGACGAGGATCGCGGCGGGCACGTAGCTACCCAGCAGAACCTGGGCAACCGCGTCGGCAAGCGCACTGTGCCTCGACGCTGAAGTCACCTTTCCCAGCGAAGAGGGAATTCTGACATTTCCACCCGGAGCCACGCCGAAATTAAGATCACCGAAAACCGGCGGCCCGATACGCCGATATACCCGTTCGGTTTCCGAAATCAGCTTGAAACGGTCATCCATTCCGCCAACGGTTTCGGATTTTCCGACCAGTAAAATGCCGTTCTCCCGCAAGGCGAACCTGAAAAGCGACAAAACCTTGGCTTGGGCGTCCGCTTCAAGGTAAATCAACAAGTTGCGGCATGAAATCAGATCGATCCGTGAGAACGGTGGGTCGCTCAGGACATTCTGCACGGTGAATACCACCGCCCCACGCAGTTGCGTCGTCACGGTGTATCCGTTGTCATCCCTTACGAAATATTTTTCCAGCAAGTCCGTCGGCAGCGATTTGGTCGCCTCATGTGAGTAGTGTCCGTCTCTGGCAATTGCGACCGCCTCGCCATCGGCGTCCGAGGCAAACATCTGAAACTGGAGACGAAGGCCCATGGACTGAATGAGCTCGAGGAAGAGAATAGCCAGAGAATATGCTTCTTCCCCCGTGCTGCATCCAGCGACCCAGACCCGCACTGCTCCGTGAGCCGCTTTTGCGTGGAGAATATCCGGAATAATGGTGTCGCGTAGAAAGTCGAACACCTTCCCGTCGCGGAAGAAGCTGGTGACGTTGATCAGAAGATCCCTGACGAGATTTTGCCGCTCTTCTTCGCTGTTTTCGAGCATCTCAAGATATCGGTCAATCTCCTCGATCTCGATACCGAGAACCGCAATGCGTTTTTCGACACGGCGCTGCATCGTTCCATGTTTATAGGCCGAAAAATCATTCGCTGTGGAAACCCTCAATATCTCGATAATCCGGCCCAGCTGGGGCATTCGGCGCACCATCGAGTGATCGGCTCGAAGCCGCGACAACAGCGCAATATGTTTGGCGATGGCCGCAGGCATCTTTTCGACCGGTAAAACCGTAGCGCCAATGCCCAGCGAAATAACACTTTCGGGCATGCCGCCAAACTGTGCGTCTTGAGGCTCCTGGACTAGAACAAGTCCCTTGAAATCCCTGATCTGCTGGACGCCGGATGAGCCATCTGACCCCGTGCCGGACAGGACAGCTGCTATCGCCCACGGCCCGAATTCTTTGGCCATAGAACCCAAGAGAAAATCAAACGGCAGAGGTGCCTCATGCAGTTCACGCCGGGGCGACAGATATATCCTTCCTTCGTCAACCGACATCAGGAATTTTGGTGGAATGACGTAGACGTGCTCGGGCTCTATCAATGCAAGATTGACAGCCTCGGTCACGACCATATTCGTTTCGCTCGCCAGAAGTTCTGCGAGCATGCTTTCATGCGACCGGTCAAGATGCTGAACGAGAAGAAACGCACAGCCGGTTTTTTCAGGCAACGCCTTGAGCAGGGATCTGAACGCATTCAGTCCACCAGATGAAGCTCCGACGCCGACAATCGGGAACATCCTAACGGGACTTGCTTCCTGTGACCCGGACATCGGACCGGTGTCTACCTCGAAAGTAGAGGGAACCTTGTTACTATCCGCGCCGCGTTCCGTCATATTCACTCTCGTTAAAATTGACGCGCATTCCAAACAGAAATCGACCCTTACGAAGCGTCAGGGGGTGGAGGGTCAACGAAGTCTTGAAAACGGCCAACACGGCCTTGAGATCATTCGTCAGTGATAAATATTCACCACGCCCCGTTATATACGGGGTACAGTGTGTCGAATTGTCTTGAGGCGCAATTTGAAAATGCGATTAACACGCATAGGTTGCCGACATCAAAAACAAGAGCAACAAAGGTTGATGATAAATCAATCCAGCAAATATTATAATTCATCCAATATAATTAGACGCGGCCCGCGAAGAATGACGTTGGTGTGATCGAAATTCCATTTCACCGGTTCTCGTGCGCCTGCTGGCATTTTTACGTCATGCCAGATTGAACACCGTCTCGAAATCTCAATCAAAAGTGAGTAATTTCCGAGCCTTTTCCAGTTGAGATACTCCATTGTAGGATGCCGGAGTAGAAATTCGGGTAGTGCCACGTCTATTGCTTTCTGGCCGACATTAAATTCCGAAAAATCCAGACCGCAATTCAGATCATCTCTTCCGAAGTTCCAGATTGATGACGACGTTCCGGGTTGAATTACCTCCGACGTCCGTTGTGCCGGCTCGTAGAAAGAAACTCTTCGGTTGCGTCTCTGCCAAGCCAGGCAGGTTCGCAAAGCAATCTTTAGCGCGGATAGGACATAACATGCTGACATCAGTTCCTAACAACGGACATAGCCAATTCTCATCAAATTTCCATGTGGTTGCGCATTCGAAACCTATGGAAACTTCGGTCAGAAAGCTGGCGATCATCGACGACCGCGCGCTCGACCGTGAGTGTCTGGCTCAGAGCCTGATCGCATACGGCCTTGATATGGAAGTCGAGTTGTTTTCATCACTCGACGACTGGAGACATGCTCCAAACGGCCAGCATAGCGGCATCCTGGTCAATGTCGGTCGCAGCGATTTTTGCGATGACGTTTCCCTTCACGAGTTGCGGGAATTCATCGCCGATTTCCCTTATCTGCCAGTCGTCATTCTTGCGGAAAACCGCGATCTGCGTCAGGTCATGAGGGCGTTCGACGCGGGAGTTCGCGGGTACATCTCCTCGTCGATAGGGTTGGCGGTGTGCGTGGGCGCCATCTCACTTGCATTGGCGGGCGGCGCTTTCGTATCAGCTGAAAATCTGAGCGATCTCAGGCAGTTGCTCGTGGTTGCGGAAGACAAGGAACGTCAGCGCACGGCCATGTTCACCCAACGTGAGGTCGATGTCATCAACGCCTTGACGCAAGGCAAGCCAAACAAGATCATAGCCTATGAACTCAATCTTCGTGAAAGCACCGTAAAGGTACATATTCGCAATATCATGAAGAAAGTCGACGCCAAAAACAGAACGGAAGTGATCTTTAAAATATCCGATCTCTTCAAAAACTAGTCATGTGTCGTGCAGTGGACCTGTTGTAAATCCATAATTGCCTGCGGGTGTCGGGCCCCGCAAGATGCAAACGCATCGGAACGATTATGACAAGAAGATTGTACATCTCCTCTAAGCCTTTCGGCTAGCATTCCAAGCATAAAGACGGGGTGACGGCCACCGGGCCGGATACGGTAATCTCTGGTCATTGGACATATGGACCCGGGATTTCGCCATGCAAACTTTCGTCGAAAATTTCGAAAACTCGGACCGACTGCGCCTGCGCTCCCGCAACATCATACCGGGCGGCGCACATACCTATGCAAAGGGTGACGACCAGTACCCTGTCCTGTCTCCCGGCTTCATTGAAAGGGGATATGGCTGTCATGTCTGGGATGTCGATGGAAATGAATATATCGAGTACGGTATGGGCAATAGGGCTGTCGGCCTTGGCCATGCCTATGCCGACGTCGTAGAGGCTGCGCGTGCGGAACTATACCGCGGCTGCAATTTCACGCGCCCCTCAAAGATCGAGGTGGATTGCGCCTCGACCTTCCTTGATACGATCCAGACGGCCGAAATGGTCAAATTCTGCAAGAACGGTTCCGATGCGACATCCGCTGCGATACGACTTGCGCGGGCTGTTACCGGCCGCGACCTGATCGCGCGCTGCAGCGACCACCCCTTTTTCTCCACCGACGACTGGTTCATCGGAACAACGGAGATGAATGCGGGCATTCCTCAGGCGATCCAGAATCTGGTCCTTGGCTTCAGCTATAATGATCTGGCGAGTGCGCGCAGTCTGTTTGACCGTTTTCCAGGCCGCATAGCCGCCTTCATCCTGGAGCCGTCGCGCGGTGATCCGCCTCGGGACCAGTTTCTTCACAAACTCCAGAATCTTTGCCACGAAAACGGCGCGCTTTTCATTCTCGACGAAATGATCACCGGCTTCCGCTGGGATGCGGGTGGCGCGCAGAAGACATACGATATCGCCCCAGATCTATCCTGTTTCGGTAAGGCGCTGGGGAATGGCTTTTCGATTTCCGCACTTGCCGGCAAGCGGGAGTTCATGGAACGAGGCGGTATCGATCAAACCGATGCCCCCCGCGTCTTCCTGCTTTCGACGACGCATGGCGCGGAAACGCATGCGATGGCCGCGGCCATCGCAACCATGAAGGTTTACACGCAGGAACCCGTGGTCCCACATCTGGTCCGACAGGGAAATTCGCTGCGCGCCGCCATCAGCCAGATCGCAATTGCGCACGGGCTCGATTCCTATTTCGGCATCCAGGGCCATTCTGCCTGCCTCAGCTACTTCACGCTGGACCAGACCGGAAAGCCGTCTCAGGCTTTTCGCTCGCTGTTTCTGCAGGAAACCATCCGTCGCGGCCTTCTCGCACCGTCTCTCGTTGTAAGCTACACGCATGAGGACGAGGATATAGCCAAAACGCTTGACGCCATCGATGGAGCGCTCGTCGTCTACCGTAAAGCGCTGGAATACGGCGTCGACAAATTCCTGACAGGACGCCCATCCGATGTCGTCTTCCGGCGTTTCAACGGCAACGCGCAGCATCAGGCCAGCCATGGGTTGGTCATGGCCGACATGCCCGAATTATCGGAAAGCATCCGAAAGCCTTAACCGAGCGGGGCACCTAGACCGTTCGCATTATCGATACAGCCGCTTTGCGCGGTGCATCGATCTAGCCTGAAAAGATACGCTCGTTGCGATCGAAAATAGATTTTGAGGGGAAATTTCATGCACGTTCTAGTCACCGGGCATCGCGGATACATCGGCTCCGTCATGGTACCCATCCTGCGCAAAGCGGGTCACGAAGTACACGGCTACGACACTGAATTCTACCATCGCTGCGCTTATGTTCCAGGCGGACCTTTGCCGCAGGTCCCCGGCGTCTGCAAGGACATCCGCGATATCCAGCCTTCGGATATGGAAGGTTTCGACGCTGTCATTCATCTTGCGGCGCTGTCCAACGATCCGCTGAGCAATCTCAATCCGGAAATTACCTATGAGATCAATTACCGCGGCAGCGTTCGGGCAGCGCGAGCCGCAAAGCAGGCAGGCGTCAAGCGTTTCATCTTCGCCTCGTCGTGCAGCAACTACGGCGCCGCTGGCGAAGGACTGGTCAACGAGACGGCCGAGCTGAAGCCGGTATCGGCCTACGGCACGTCGAAGGTCTTGGCGGAGCGGGAGATTGCAAGCCTTGCGAGCCCCGGCTTCTCACCGGTCTATATGCGTCCGGCAACAGCATATGGCCTTTCGCCCATGCTGCGTTTCGATATCGTCCTCAACAACCTGACCGCTTGGGCGGTGACGGAAGGACTGATCCTCCTGAAATCCGACGGATCGCCATGGCGCCCAATCGTTCACATCGAGGATATTTCGCGCGCCTTTCTGGCTGCGCTCGAAGCGCCCACTGATGCCATACACAATCAGGCTTTCAACGTCGGACAGGATGCGCACAACTATCAGATCCGGGAGATTGCCGAAATCGTCGCTCTCACGGTGCCCGGATGCCGGCTGCAATATGCGAGCGATGCAAGCCCCGATACCCGTTCGTACCGCGTCGATTTTGGCAAGATCGCCCGCGCGCTTCCGGCGTTTAAACCGACATGGACGGCCGCCGCAGGTGCCGAGCAACTCTACCGGGCCTACAAGAGCGCCGGCCTGACAATGGCCGAATTCGAGGGGCCGCACTATCAGCGGATCGGCCAACTCCAGAAGCTGATCGGCGACAAGGATATCGACATCAACCTGCGCCGCCCCATGGCCGCGCCGCGCCAGAACGCCGATATTGCAGCATCGGTTTAAACAGGAGGCCCGGATGGGCAAGATAGAGCCTGGTGCAAAGCTGACAGGCGATGCATGGAGAGAGGCAGGTATCGGCCAGACTATTCATGATCTGGCTTCCCGCCTCTTTCCGATCTGTCGCAGCATCACCGGCAAAGGCGTGTGTGACACCATCGATATCCTTAAAGACTATATCGATATCGAGCAGCGCGCCGTCCCTAGCGGGACGCGGGTTTTCGACTGGACGGTGCCCCAGGAATGGACCGTCCGGGACGCCTATGTGAAGAACGCGGCGGGTCGCAAGGTGATCGATTTTCAAATGTCGAACCTGCATCTCATGAGCTACAGCATCCCTCAACGTCGCGTGATGCCGCTGGCCGAACTGCAAGCGCATATCTACACCTTGCCGGCACAACCCGATCTCATTCCTTACAAAACAGCCTATTACACGGATGCCTGGGGCTTTTGCATGTCGCATCATGAATTCCTCAAGCTAGAGGAAGGCGACTATGAAGTCGTCATCGACACCGAAAAGGTGTCAGGCAATCTGTATTACGGCGAATATCTGCATATCGGACAAAGCACCAAAGAGGTGCTTCTCTTCGCGCATATCTGTCACCCGTCGCTCGCAAACGACAATTGTTCCGGCCTGGCATTGCTAACGTGTCTTGCTGCAGGCCTGAAAAGCAGGTCCACATATTACAGCTACAGGTTCGTCTTCGCACCCGGAACGATCGGCTCCCTGTCATGGCTTGCGCAGAACGAAGACGGGATATCGAACATTGCGCATGGTCTTGTGGTTTCTTGCATTGGTGACGGGGGCGGGCCGAACTACAAGCGCAGCCGCAGGGGAGATGCACTGATCGACCGGATCGCCGCCTGCACCCGCTGCGGAGAGGATCGCAAACGTCTGGCAATCGCCGACTTCATTCCCTACGGCTATGACGAGCGCCAATTCTGTTCGCCGGGCTTCAACCTGCCGGTTGGACTGCTGCAGAGAAGCGCTTTCGGAACCTTTCCCGAATATCACACCTCGGCCGACAATCTCGACTTCATCGAGCCCAAACATCTCGACTCATCCTTTTGGATGATCATGGACATGATCGATGCTCTCGAAGACAACTGGACGCCGTTGAACCTTCGGCCCAAGGGTGAGCCACAGCTGGGGAAATACGGGCTTTTCCCTGCGATAGGCGGCCATAAGACGAATGACGACCGTACCATGGCCTATCTATGGATACTCAACCTCGGCGATGGAACCAACTCGCTACTGGATATCGCCGAAAGGTCTAAAATGCCGTTTGTCGATATTGCGAGCGCTGCCGGCAGGCTGCTCGAGGCGGGCCTTGTCTCGAACCTCGGTTTCCTGACGCGCTAAACCTTCATTGCAAAGCGGGCCAACCGAGGTCCTTTTCCGATATGACCGAGGGCGGCGCAGGCCATTCTACACCTATCGCGGGCTCGTTATAACGGATCCCCGCGGCACTTGCCTCGGCATAGGGCGCCGAAATCAAATAGGACACAGCAACGTCGTCGCTGAGCGACTGGAAGCCGTGTGCAAAACCCTCGGGAATGTAGAACTGCGCGCCATTGTCGGCCGACAACACCATGCCAACCCATTGCAGATAGGTCGGCGAGCCGCGGCGCAGATCGACGGCGACATCCCATATCGATCCTTTGACGCAGGACACCAGCTTTGTCTCCTGATGCGGCGGCCGCTGGAAATGCAGCCCTCGAACGGTGTGTTTAAGCTTCGATAGAGAAAGGCTGTGCTGACTGAAGTCCGATACCAGCGCGTTGCTCTCAAATTCCCGCTTGCAGAACGTCCTGGCAAAAGAGCCGCGACTGTCCCGCACAGGCACCGTACTGACGACCCAAAGCCCCTCGATTTTCGTCTTCTCAAACAGCATTCGGCGCTCCTGATGCAACCCCGTATTCAAGAAGAATTCTCCGCCATTTCAGCGGCTCCGGAATACACCCATAGGCAGCACCATACCTTGAAGGCGGTCTGGCAAATAAGTCACCCTTTCGGTTGCGGAAACCAGCCGCCGGAAGCGCATTTTAGCGGATTATCATATCAACCTACGGCTTATGGATGACGTTTTCGAGCCGAATGCAGTATCGTCACCCACCCCGATCCATAGTATTTTTTCCAGTTAATAAAAGAATTTTCTGGAATTCACTCAAAGACACTGTGATGAAATCAGGGGGCGTCAGATGAACAATGAGGCAGTTTTTTCTGCAAGATTGAGCTCGACGCATCACGTCGGGCTTTGCCGTCTCTGCAGCTCGCCATTGGTGCATACCTTCGTTGATCTTGGAATGTCTCCGCCCTGCGAAAGCTTCGTCGCAGCTGATGCAGCCAACGACGTCGAGCCATTCTATCCGCTCCATGCATTCGTTTGCGACGAATGCTTCCTCGTCCAGCTTCAGGAATATGTGGCGCCCGAGAATATTTTCACGGAGTACGCGTATTTCTCCTCGTTCTCGGACAGTTGGGTCGCTCACGCGAAACGGTATTGCGACATGGTCATCGAGCGCTTCGCGCTTGGCGAATCCAGTTTCGTTGTCGAACTTGCCAGCAACGACGGTTACCTGCTGCAGCACTTCCTGACCAGCAACATTCCGATGCTTGGAATTGAACCAGCGGTCAACGTCGCAAAGGTGGCGATCGGGAAAGGTATTCCGACACTCACGGAATTTTTCAACGAGGCTCTAGCGACCGATATGGCGGCCAGGGGACAAAAGGCCGATCTCATCATCGGCAACAATGTCCTCGCACAGGTGCCTGATATCAACGATTTCGTTGCCGGCATGAAAGCCTTGCTCAAGCCTGATGGCGTCATCACCCTCGAGTTCCCGCATATAGAAAAGCTAATCGAGGAGAACCAGTTCGATACGATCTATCACGAGCACTTTTCCTACTTCTCATTGCTGACCATAGAAAAAATGGCCCGCCGTCATGGGCTCAAGGTTTTCGATGTCGAAGAGATACCCACACATGGCGGTTCGCTGCGGGTCTTTTTCTCGCACCAAGACGGCAATTTTCCGCGTGAAGCCCGCGTGGATAGCCTTCTGGCACGGGAGTTGAACGCCGGGCTCGACAAGATCGAGACCTATACGGCATTCTCCGAAGCCGTGCGCCAGACCAAGCGAAACCTCCTGTCTTTCCTCATCCGCCTCAAGGAGATGCGCAAATCGATCTGCGCCTATGGCGCACCGGGAAAGGGCAACACTCTGCTGAATTATTGCGGTATCGGCACCGATTTCATCGATTTTGCAGTAGATCGCAATCCTTACAAACATGGTCGCCTCACACCGGGAATGCATATCCCGATCCGGCCCGTCAGCGAAATCCAGCGCATAAAACCGGACTACGTTCTCATTCTCCCCTGGAACCTGAAGACTGAGATCGTTGCACAAATGAACGACATCAGAAACTGGGGCGGGAAATTCATCGTACCAATTCCTGACATATCCATCATTGATCCGAAGGAGTTGGCACAATGAAGGTCGTCTTGTTCTGCGGCGGCAGGGGTACCCGCATCAGGGAATATTCCGAAAGCGTCCCGAAACCGCTGATCCCGCTCGGGTCTCAACCGATCATGCGGCATGTCATGCAATATTACGCCCGTTTCGGACATGAGGACTTCATCCTCTGCCTTGGCTACAAGGCGCATGTCATAAAAGAATTCTTTCTGAACAGCCGGCCGGAAAGCTATGCCGATTGCGTCATATCGAGCCCCGGACGCGTGGAGTTGCTCGAGGAATTGCCGAGAGACTGGCGCGTATCCCTGATCGATACCGGGATATGGCGCAATATAGGCGAGCGCCTCTGGGCCGTACGTCATCATCTCAAGGGCGAGAAGATGTTCCTTGCCAATTATAGCGACGGCCTGACCGACGTCGATCTCGACGACATGATTGCCCAATTCGAAAAGAGCGACAAGCTCGCCTGCTTTCTCGCTGTCAGACCGCCCCTCACCTACCACCTGGCGGAAATCGACGAGAGCGGAAGGGTCCGGGAATTTCGGTCGTCGGAAACATCCGATATGTGGATCAACGGCGGCTACTTCCTGATGCGGCCGGAAATTTTCGACTACATGCGCGAGGGTGAAGAACTCGTGCTGGAACCGTTCTCGAGGTTGATTTCTGAAGACAAATTGATGGCCTACAAACATGAGGGTTTCTGGCGGTCAATGGATACGCTGCGCGACTGGCAGACGTTGGAGGCGATGGTCGAGCGTGGTGACATGCCATGGATTGGAGACGATGGATCAATGGCACGCAAGTCGTCAAACACGAAACTGCTGCCATGAAAAACATGTCCCTCGCCTCCGCCGGTGATCGCCTGTCGATCCTTTGTCTAGGAGCTCACTCCGACGACATTGAGATCGGCGTCGGAGGCACCGTCCTCAGCCTGCTTTCAAAGGGCGTGTTGCTTGATGTCTATTGGTGCGTCCTCAGTGCCGGCAACGAGCGGGCCCTGGAAGCGCGCAGTTCCGCCGAAGCTTTTCTTGCAAAAGCAGCATCCTACTCGATTGAGCTCGCATCGTTTCAGGACAGCTACTTTCCCTCGCAAAGCCGCGAGATCAAGTCATGGCTGCTGACATTGCGCGACAAAGTCAGCCCTGACGTCATATTCACACATAGTCGCGAGGACGCGCATCAGGATCACCGCGAAATCAACAGGCTCACATCCAACATCTTCAGAAATCACCTGATCATGGAATACGAAATCCCGAAATGGGACGGCGATTTCGGCAGGCGAAATGCCTATGTGCCGTTGAGCGAAGACGCGATGAACATGAAGGTCGAGCTTCTCTTGCAGCACTTTGGAACACAGAGATCCAAGGACTGGTTTGACGCAGATACCTTTCGCGGCTTGGCGCGGCTGCGGGGAATGGAATGCCGTGCGCCTACACGTTTTGCGGAAGCCTTTACCGTCAGAAAGCTGACGTTCGCCTGAAACAGGCGAAAGCCTGTTGACGTTACGAAATCGACGTTTTTCGGAAATTAAAAGAAACCAAAAACAATACAGGGGGCATTTTCGTCATGATCCATAACCACATCTCCGAGAACCCACCGGAAGGCGCACCGCATCCGCAGGCCGCATCAAGTGCGGCTGGCTATATCGGCATCATAGATCGTCGCATGCTCGAGCGGGAATGCCTCGCCCATAGTCTCAACTATCAATATGCGGACAGGCGCATCCTGACCTTCTCCAATCTCGGCGAATGGCAACAGGCACGCGCGGAAATCGGCATGCCTGCGGCAGTTCTGGTCAGTGCCTGGCCTGGTCCGTCGGCAGAGACAAACAGCGAGCTTGCGGAGATTGTCGCTGCGGTTTCGCCGGCCGCCGTCGTCGTGCTCTCCGACGATCAGGATATCAATACTATCCTCGATACGATCGCTCTTGGCGTGCGCGGGTATATATCGAGTTCCGTCAGCGTCGATGTCTGCGTCCAAGCGATCAGTCTTGCAATCGCGGGCGGCCGTTTCATACCGGCCAGCAGCGTCATGAACATGAAAAGTCTGTTCGGCCTGACGGCACACGCCGCCATACCGCCGATGAAATTTACAAGCCGTCAATCGGCTATCGCGGAGGCCCTGCGGTGCGGAAAGGCCAACAAGGATATCGCTCTGGAGCTGAACCTTTGCGAAAGCACCATCAAGGTACATATCCGCAACATCATGAAGAAGCTTGGGGCAACCAACCGCACTGAAGTTGCCTGCAAGATCGGCGACATGGCGTACGAGCGCTAAGCACACGCCCCTCACCGACCGCTACCGAATGCTCCGCTCACAGCAGGAACCGTCATGATCCAGTCGTCATCATCTCCGGGTGAGCAGGAAGGTATTTCCCGCTTCATATCCATCCTGCGGGAGCGGCGCAGAGCCGTCTTCATCTGTTTTCTCGCCAGTTTCACAATCGCGGCAATCGGCTATGCGCGAACCCCGATCCGATACAAGGCCGAGGCGACCCTTGCACTTGATGTCCGCAAGCTTCAAGCACTCCCCACCGAATCCGTTGTCTCTCCACTGCCTCAGGAAAGCCCGGTGCTTCGAACCGAACTCGATATCATCGGGTCGAGGTCCATGGCCGAACGGGTTCTTGTCATCCTGCAGAAAGATCGACTGTTCGAAGGGCGGCAAACCAAATCAGACCGGGCGACCACCGACGCGACCGTGCTTGGCAACGACGCAGAGACATCGAAAATGATCGATAACCTCATGACCAACGTTCGTGTGATGAATGATGGCCGGTCGTATACAATTTACATTTCCTATTATGCCGGCGATCCGGCGCTTGCCGCGAAAGTCGCGAATGCGTTCGGGGAAGCGTATATCGACTATCAGATCGATCTCCAGACAACCGCAACCCGGCGTGTCAGCGCATGGCTCGGGGAGCGGCTGGTCAGTCTGCGGACGGAACTAGAGGAGTCCGAACGCCAGGCGTCGCAATTTCGCGAGAAATCCGGATTGATAGACACTGGTGGTCTTCCGCTGCAGTCGCAGCGTCTCTCAAGTCTGAACGTCGAGCTGACGACGCTACAGGCCAAACTGGCGGGGTCAAGGGCGCGCCTGGCCACAGCGCTCGAACTGCAGAAAAGCGGCGATGGGCTCGGGATCACCGAAGTTCTGTCCTCACCAACAATCCAGCTTTTAAGGGCCGAGCAGGCGAGGGTCATCAGAGCCATCGCACAGATCGATGAAAGCGGCGCTGTCATGAGCCCTGAGCGGCCGCAATTATCCTCCCAGCTCAGTTCACTTAACAAACAGATCGATTCAGAGATCGCCCAGATCATCGCTGCCTTGCGCAACGAGATCGAGGTCAACGAAAAACAGCGGCAGGAAGTCGAGGCAAGCCTCAATGATGTGCAACGCGCCATTTCCACGACGGATATGGCAATGGTTCAATCCGGGCAACTTGACCGGGAAGCAGCAGCGAACCGCTCGATCTACGAGACGTATCTGGCACGCTACAAGCAGACCATCGAACAGGACGGTATCGCTACTGCCGAGGCGCGGATCATATCGAGCGCCATGCCGTCCCGTAAGCCCACCAGTCCTGACGAGGGTCTCTGGGGCCTGATTGCGCTTCTTCTGGGCTGCAGCACCGGTTTGGCAACGGCTTTCATCCTGAATTTTACGGACCGGTCCGTTGGCTCCATCACGTCTCTTCAACAGAAAACCGCACTTAATGTCATCGGGCGCATTCCGCGCATTTCCTTCGGAGAGTTCCAGAACAAGCCCGGGAAATTCAGCAGCGGCGCGGCGGACTTCTACAGCGCGTTTGCCGACCTGCAGACCCACATACAGTTAGCCGAGAGCAAGGCCAAAGTGATCGCCTTCACCTCTTCGGCCGATGGAGAAGGCAAGACGTTCGTGATTGCCAACCTTGCCAGATCTCTTGCGATGAGCGGCGTGAAGCTGCTGCTGATCGATGCCAATCTGCGAAACCCGGCTCTCGGAGCGGAATTCGATGTGGGATCGACGTCGCATGTTGCCCAGGCGGTCAGCCGCGAGGTGTCCCTGGACGACGTCATACAACGCGATCAGGTCTCCGGGGTCGACATCATCGTCGCCGAGAAAAGCGACCTGCCGCCAAATCTTGTTCTTGGAAGCAAGCGCTTCGCCGGCCTGATTGCAGAGGCGAGACAGCGATACGAACTAGTATTGATCGAGGCCCCATCCGTTGCCCATGACCTCGACCTTTTGCGGATCGCCAGTCTGTCTGACGCCGTATCCTTTGTAGTCCGACAGGACGTCGCCGATGGCACGGGCATGAAAAACGCCGTCATCAAGCTGCGGGTCGCGGGCCGGCCGATCACGGGCATCATCCTCAACGGAATACGACGCCCGAGAAAGCGTCAACCCCCGGTCTGGCCGAGGATTTTCCGGGACTGGAATACTCATTTCAAGCTGCGGAAACGGGCGACCAGTCTGCGCCCCCCGGCTATCGTCCATAGCGAGAGGTGAAACATGCGCTTCGTGACAAGGTCCAAGGGCTTTTCCCTGATGATGGCCAGCACCACCTTTCTGTCTCTGGCCGTTTGCCAATTACCGGCCGCTGCAGATGGCACCAACTACAAGGTCGCTACCGGCGACGTCTTGACGATCTCCGTCTATGGCGACCCGGGCCTGACCGGCCTCTTCCCAGTCAGTGCAGATGGAACGATCGGTTATCCGCTTCTTGGCAACGTCAACGTGGTCGACCAGACGGTGAACGAAATCGGTGCGCGGATCAGCCGCGATCTGGCAAGCCATGTGGCAAACCGCTCCGTTGCCGTCGCGGTCAAGGAATATGCTCCGATCTTCGTTGTCGGTGACGTCCAGAAGCCGGGAAAATATGAATACCGTCCCGGCATGATCGTGCTTGAACTCTTCGCACTCGGCGGGGGATTGCGCGAGTCGAATGCGCAGAGGGATACCTCGGGCATACAGTTGATCGCTGCCCAGCAGGAATATGAAGATATGTCGATGCAACTCCTGTCGCAGGATATCCGGCGCGTCCGGCTGGAAGCGGAACTGAACGACACCGAATTCGAATATAGGGGCGATGAAATCGGACTTGTCCGGGATCGCACCGCGTTGGAGAAGATCGTCTCATCTGAAACAAGTCTGTTTCGCCTTCGCCTCTCGGCGCAGCAGGACGAAAAGACCAATCTCGAGGTCCAACGACAGAACTTCATTCAGGAAATAGACACGCTTCAGAAAAGCAACGTCATGCGCAGCCAGCAACTGGAGTTGCTCGACATGGACGTGAACGCCTCGAAGGAACTTGTCACACGCGGCGCAGCCTCAGAGTCAGCCCTAAGAGAGCGCAAGCGCGAACTGCTATCCATGAACCAGCAGGTGCTGGAATCAACATCGTTCCTGGCGCGCGCGCAACAAAACAAGAGCGAGGTGGAGCGGCGTATTCTGGAGCTGAAGAGCAAAAGGCATAATGACGCCGCGACCGAATTGCGGGAGACCTCCCTGGACATTATGCGTCTGAAGAAAAAGCTGGCCTTCAGCCTTCAATCCATGGCCGAGATCGGCTCGACGGCGCGGCGGGTTTCCAGCCTCGAGGACATGATCCAAACCAAATTCTTCATCGTGCGTCAGGTTGCAGGCACATATAGCGAAATCGCTGCGGACGAGCATACGCAGGTCCGCGCGGGGGACGTCGTCCGTGTCCGCCTGTCGGTATCCGGCAGAGATCCGGTTTCGGCAGCCGTCGTCACAGGAAGCGTCAACTAGAGAGACGAGCGTCTCTGATGCCCTCGTTTGAGCGGCCCTGTAAAGCAGCTACCGCTTTTGGAGAACTATAGCGCCAAGTCGCAATTTGCTATCCTGAATAGTGCACTCCAACAGTCTTGTAGGAACCGCACCGATCAAAAGGGTTTGCCGACGTTCCGATCGGTAGGCTCCTTACTTCCTCCAGAGAACAGAAATAATCGGCACAAGTGTCGGGGGAGACGGAGATGGAATCTGCGATCGTTCCGGTTGGTTATCACATGGTCAGGCAGCGTGCCGTCATCATCATGAACGGCGAAAGAGGGCTGCAGCCCGTCCATGTGACGCAAGATGCCCTGAACGACATTCAGTCCCCACCGCAGTGCGATGCGCAACGTCTGGCGCAATTCGTCGATGTGTTTGCGACGATAGCGACATCCAAAATCGAGAAGGGAATGTTTGCGTTCGATGGACAGATCTGGATCACGGCGACCGACGTCCGGGCCTGGCTCAATATGGCGACGGAAACCGGACCGGCCAAGTGACGTCTCTCAAACTCTAACGCTTTTATCCTTTTGCCGTTACCCAAAGCGCGAAAATTTGGCAGACATCAGATGGATGGATGTGGATTCTACCGCTTATAGCCAGATTGAACAGAAGCGATAAAAGCGGTTTGTAAGAGTTACCCGTCGCCCCCTGATACTTTGGCGGGTCCCTGGTTACCGGGGTTATCTGGTAACTGGGAGGGCTCGCTCGTTCAACCGGGCGAGCCTATTTGCGTTCTGCACATGCCGTCACCAGCGCCGCGCAAATCTTCTTGTGTCGACGGGTTCAGATTGAAATTTGCAGGAATGTCACCCCAGTCAAACGGAACCACAGACCGCTCGCCACTCATAGAGTAACGAACGATCCGTCGGTCCCCTCGCCTGAAATGAAAACCGCCGAGCCTGAATTTCAATGGCCCGTGGTATCGCATGGCCTTGATTTATTGAGCCATATTCGCCACTTTCCGGCAGCTCGTCAATTCACCGCAGATACGTCATTAGAGGTAGTTTGCCGGGATTTTCGCAGGAATGGACTCTGGTTCAATCAGGTGTTGGCCTTGCAGCATTGGAGGACGATTTAACGGTGCCGGCCTTAGGGCCCCCGTTTCCCATTGCAAAGCCGCTCCATGTAGAGCCGACATTTACCCAGCTGTTCTGCGGATGCATCGTCACGAAACCCGCACTTTGAACGGGCCCTGGCGTTCCTCGGGTAAAATGATTGTCGTAGAGCACCGTGTTGATCCGCGTTGAGCGTTCGTCCGGTCCGGCCTTGAAGCTGCCGTCGTGCGTCCACATGAGTTTGTAGGCATCTACGAAGCCGTAACGGACGTTGGCGAAGGTATTTCCATCAAAGACCGTCCCATTATAGTCGGAGCCGGGATGGTTCCAGGTTTCATATTCGACGCCGATATAGGCGATATCTGTGAACCTGTTCCTGCGATAAATATTCCCCAGACCGCCCCAGATGCCGGCAACCCCGGAATCCGCGAATGTCGTGCCGACATAGAGGCCGCTGTTGCTGCGTGTCACACTGTTGTTGGAATATTGCAGGAAGTACGGGCTAAGTCCCCGCGTCGAGTCCAGCGCAACCGTCATCATGCCGTGTCGCATCTGAGAGATGCGGTTGCTGTCGACCACCACGTCGTAGACGTTGCCGTAGAGAAGAACGCCGGTGGAATCGGAATCATGCTCCGCATAGCTTGACCTGCCATCGAACACATTATCGTATATCACGGCTCTCGATGCGGTCGCTGCCAGAGCAAAACGGCTCGTTCGATCCGGCACGACATTCCAGGGTTGCTCGAGCAGAACGACAGAACCGCCCGTCGACGCGATGTGACGGTGCTGCCCGGCACCTCGCCCGCCAACGATGACGAGATCGAAACCGCCCGGCGCGGCATCCCCCAGATCCGACAGGGACTTGAAGGTAACCGAGTTCGAGGAAGCGCGGACGAAATCGTTCTTAAGCTTGCTCCCGACGATCTCGAAGCAGATCTGTTCGCCCTTGTTGCAATCGACCTTGGCGCAGTCGTGGGGCGCGGCGTTTCGCGAGATGTTTTTCTCAAAATAGAGGTTTCGCATGCTCCCGAAATGCGCCTGGGCAACAAAAAAACGTCCGATGCCATGACCGTCGTCGCGGCTTTCATCCGCATTTGTCAGCTCGTTGCCCGTCATGGCGAAATCGCGCCCACCCCATAGCGCGACGACGGATTCGCCGTAACCCGTCATCCGGAATCGGTTGTTGGAGAAAAATACCTGCCGGCTCGCGCCGTAAAAGGATCCGTTCTCGATCAACTCGGACGCATGGACAAAAAGACCTACGGTGTCCTGGGCATCGAACGCCGGCACGCCCCAGGCGTCGATACGTACGGAATCCAGCCGTGTGTTTTTGGCGTTGCGCAAAGCAAGAAGAGGTTTACCCGCAATGTTGCGGTTGGCATTGAGGGTCAGGTTTCCGAACCGGGTGTCGTCGCCATTAACGACAACCATGCTCTGATCAATCCCGTGGTTCAGCCTGATCTCCGTTTTGTTCACCCCTTCCCCGAACCACGCCACATTGGCGGGCGCAATCAAAGGCTTTGTCACGAGATAAATCCCGGCGGGGAAATACAAAACCGATGGCGCCGTTGCGGCCGCGGCGTCGAGCGCGCGCAAAATGGCTGCGGTGTCGTCGGTCATGCCATCGCCCGTTGCACCGAACTCCCTGGCATCGATGCGCTTTTTATCCTGCGCCGCCCATGGCGATTGCGACAGGACCTCAAGCGTCAGCGGACCGCTCCAGCCGAAGCGGCCGCCATGCGTATTGTGAACCCAAACTTCATAGTTACCCGGTGGCAGAGCCGGCACCTCGAAATCGACCTTGAAGGGGTTGACGGAGATTGCCGGAACATACGAGCCGGCAACAGCGACCGGCTTGATATAGAGATAGGATTGGCTGGTCCCGTTGGACCGCGAAAGGTTGCGTCCATAGACCGAGACGATCGCTCCTGGCGCTGCGGCATCGGGCCCGATCCACCAGCTTTCCGTGCGATTGATTGCGAAGCTGCGCCCTTGAACAGTACCCCGCTGGGGCCTGATCAGGTAGGTGGACCATGAAGGAAGCGTGGCTGGCAGCAGCAGCGTCGCCGCCGTCGCGTCAGCCGTCAGCGACACCAACGGCGTCACGACGCCCTCCGCGACACCGGGGTTTTGCGAAAAGACTTCGAAACCCGTTCGTCCATCGAGATCGACACCGGTCATCGAGACAACCTCGCCAGGGCCCGCCGTTCTCGAAATTTCCGCGATTGCCGGACCCTTGCCGCCTACCTCTGTCCATGGCGGATTGAAGGCATCCGCATCATCCGGCAATCGTGGTTCTGGAACAGGTATCGCAAAACCGAACTTCCGTGGATCAGGTTGGCTGCCTTGCTCTTGCCCTCCCAGCATCGCAGGCTGCCCGGCAGACGGGAGACCCGAAAATGCGAGCACAAGGGCGGCAAGCAAAATCGATGATATCAGGGCATTTGGCGATCTCATCTTGCCGCTTGTCTTAACATATCCGATTGCAGCGACTTCGGGTGTCGCCACCACTCATACAAATCCTGAATTCCGTATCTGAGTTCGACCGTCGAGTTCCAGCCAAGCGCGTTGAGCCGCGAGCAATCGAGCAGCTTTCTGGGGGCTCCATCCGGTTTGCTGGTGTCAAAAACGATCTGCCCATCGTAGCCGACGATACCGGCAATCAGATGGGCGAGATTGCGGATGGATATCTCCCGCCCCGAGCCGATGTTGATCAGCGGAAAATGCGCCGATGATTTCATAAGGAAGCAACAGGCATCCGCCAGATCGTCCACATGGAGAAACTCACGCAGAGGACTGCCCGTACCCCACAGAACAATCTTGTTCTGACCGCTGATTTTTGCTTCATGCATTCTCCTGATCATCGCAGGAATGACGTGTGAACTTTGCGGATCGAAATTGTCGTTCAGCCCGTAAATATTGGTCGGCATGACGGAGACGCAATTCAGGCCGTACTGACTGGAGTAGAATTGGGAAAGCTTGAGCGCCGCGATCTTCGCAATCGCGTAGGCCTCATTGGTCGGCTCCAAAGGGCCTGTCAAAAGGGAATTTTCCGTGATCGGCTGCGCTGCGAATTTCGGATAGATGCAGCTAGATCCCATCCAGAGAAGCTTTTCAACACCGATATCGGCAGCCGATTTCATGATATTCATCGAAATTAGCGTATTGGTGTAAAGAAAGTCCGCCGGATAGGCCGCATTTGCTGCGATGCCTCCAACCTTGGCGGCAGCGACAAAAATGACCTCAGGTCTTGCCGCCGCCATCCATTGCTCCGTCTCGTACTGTCGGGTCAGATCAAGCTCGCTGCGAGAGACTTTGAGAATTTCGCAATTTTCGCGCTGGAGACGTCGCACGAGTGCCGAGCCGACCATTCCGGTATGGCCGGCAACCCAGACGCGCTTGCCATTCAAGCTGAACGGGATTTCCTGCGATTTATGCGACGAATTCATTTCTTCCCTCTTCCAACATCACGAGGCGAAGATCCGCTTCGACCATTTCCTGAACGAGGTCGCAAAAGGAAGTCGAGTGGCTCCAGTTGAGTTTCCTGCGCGCCTTGCTGGGGTCGCCGAGAAGAAAATCCACTTCCGCCGGACGAAAATATCTGGGATCGATTTCGATGATCGTATTGCCGGTTTTGGCGTCGTATCCCACTTCGTCACTGCCATCGCCGTTCCACTCGATGGTCTTGCCGACCACGCCGAAAGCAAGCTCAACGAATTCCCGCACCGTATGTGCCTCGCCGGTTGCGAGCACATAGTCCTCGGGTATTTCCTGCTGCACGATACGCCACATGCCTTCAACATAATCGCGCGCATGCCCCCAGTCCCTCTTTGCGTCGAGATTACCAAGACGCAGCTTGCTCATGAGACCGCGTTCGATGGCGGCAACGCCGCGCGTGATTTTCCGCGTGACGAATGTCTCCCCGCGAATGGGGCTCTCATGGTTGAAGAGAATGCCGTTGGATGCGTGAAAGCCGTAACTTTCCCGGTAATTGACCGTCATCCAGTATGCGTAGAGTTTTGCCGCAGCATAGGGGCTTCTCGGATAGAACGGCGTACCCTCGTGCTGAGCAACAGTGCCCATCCCCCCGAACAGCTCCGATGTGGACGCCTGATAAAATCGGCAACGGTCGCCGAGGTTCAGAATGCGCATGGCTTCCAGCAGCCTCAGCGTGCCAAGCGCATCCGCATTTGCCGTATATTCCGGCGTCTCGAAGCTTACCTGGACATGGCTCTGGGCGCCGAGGTTGTAGATCTCGTCGGGCTGGACCTCCTGAATGACCCGGCACAGGTTCGTGGCGTCCGTCAGGTCACCGAAGTGCAGACGAAAGCGGAGGTTTTCCTCGAAGGGATCTTGATAAAGATGATCGATCCGGCCGGTGTTGAATGAGGAAGACCGCCTTTTCAGGCCGTGCACGATATATCCCTTGGCAAGCAGCAATTCACTGAGATAAGCGCCGTCCTGCCCGGTTACGCCGATAATCAAGGCTCTCTTGTCTACCATCCACCACATCTCCCAGCGGTTCCGGCCCCGGATGGCGCCTCCTTGAAAGGTATAACGAGGCCCTGCGCATCGGCAGCATACCAAAAGGGAGAGGACGGCCGGTCAGAACTGGCTGATTCACTTTCCACCACGTCGACATCTGCCTTTAAGAGGAGGCAGGGTGGGTATCCCCGCTTCCGACTTAAGCCTTTTGGTCGAGTTGCAGGTCACGCAGGCCGTGCCAGACTTCAAAAATACAACGCCGGGTCGCGCACGATCTTTACGATAACAGGGAGCGCGAGACGACATCATCTACGGTTCACGGAGGCGGATTGGATGGGTACGTTCGCGACGACTTACGAAAAAATGCAGAACTTCAACTGGCTGACGCGCTTTCTGCATGCAGGCCGCTATCGAAAGCTGCTCGAGGTCCTCGAAACAGTGCAGAAGGACGTCGGCAATCGGAAGGTCAGAATACTGGATATCGGCTGCGGCCCCGGAACCGCGGTCGGACATATTCTGGAAAAATTCGACGTTGATTACGTCGGTATCGACTACGATCCAATCTTCATCGAGGCCGCGCGCAATCGCTACAGCAACTACGAAAACTGCCGTTTCATCGTCGGCGACGCCACCGACGAGAGCCTTTACAAAACGATCGAGGCCGACATCGTCATCGCGCTGGAAACGCTTGAACATATCCACCTCAACCGCACCGTCCGTGTCATCGAGCACGTCTGCGCAATCGTTCGTCCCCGCATTTTCCTGGTTACGGTACCCGTCGAAGTCGGGCCAGCCGTATGGATCAAGAACTGGGGTTCGGCCCTCATGGGCTACAACCGGCAATCCGGCAATCTGAAAGAGACTTTTTGGGCAGGCTTATACCGGCTGGACCGGGTGCCCGCGCACCATACGTCACACCAGGGCTTCGACTGGCGGTGTCTGGCGCAGCTTATCCGCGTCAACGCGCCCCTGCGCGAAATCCGCAGCCTGCCGTTTTCTTTTGTTCCACGCTTGCTCAGTCCGAACGTCGCGCTGATCGCCGAGCCGGTAAAATCGAGCATCGATCTCGCAAACGATGACCCCGAAGCATGGAAGATCAACCATGGCCAGACGGCCTGGAACCAACAGCATATTGTCGAAGGTGCCGTTGCAACCGATGCTGCGCGCCACGCCAAGTCCTCGTCAACATGGTCGATGCGCCTCAAGGGATTGCTGGGAATGGGCCTCGCCACCATGCCATTTGCCTGGCATCGCTGGTCTTACATTTCCATTTCCCCAGGCGAACTGCATTCATCGCATTTCATGCTGACGATCGATAAACACTTGCTGCGGCCTCATCAACCGATGGACGGCGACATTATCGTCCTTGCGGGGCAAGCCATTGTTCAACGCATTTCTGAAGCCAGCTATCTGCTGATCTAGGATAAGGACTTGTCAGCCGCAGCGAGCGCAGAGAAGACGAAAGTCGGACATGGATCGTTCCGGGTTGCGGACATCCACATGGGGCCGACAACTCCCGTCAAACCCGATATCGCAGGGCCTCCAAAACCCTGACGAACGCCGGTGATGCCTGGCGACGGCTGGGGTAATAGAGGTAATATCCGTCCCAGGGCGGGGAATATTTCTGCAGCACGCGAACCAGCCGGCCGTCTGCGACATAAGGAAGGATCATTTCCTCCGGGATGTAGGCAAGCCCGAAGCCGTCAAGCGCGGCTTCCAGCGAATTGAAACTGTTGTTGAAGGCGAGCTGGCCATCGACCTTGATCTTGATCTCGCGGCCCTTGTCCTCGAACTCCCATACATAAAGGCCGCCGGCACTCGGCAGCCGGAAGTTGATGCAGTCATGGCCGACCAGGTCCTTGGGATGCCTCGGGTGTGGTCGGTTCTTGAAGTAGGCGGGCGATCCGACGACAGCGAGACAAAAGTCGGGACCGATCCTTGCGGAGATCATGTCTTTCGCGAGATGTTCGCCCATACGCACCCCCGCATCATAACGCTCCGTCACGATGTCGGTCAGTCCGTTGTCGAGGATCAGCTCGACCTTGATGTCGGGATATTGAGGCAAAAATTTCCTGAGTTTGGGCCAGAGGACATAGGTGATCGCGTACTCGGCGGCGACGATACGGATCGTTCCCGCCGGCTTTTCCCTCAGTTCGTTCAACGCGTCGACATGCGCTTCGATCTCGTCGAAATGTGGACCGATCCCGTTTAGCAGCCGTTCGCCCGCCTCCGTCGGCGAAACCGCTCTGGTCGTCCGCATCAGGAGACGCACGCCCAACCTGGCTTCAAGCTGGCGAAGTGTGTGGCTCAATGCTGACTGCGATACGCCCAGCTTCGCCGCAGCCCGGGTAAAGCTCTGTTCTCGGGCAACAGCAATGAAAGCTGCAAGATCGTTGACGGTATCGCGTGCCATTCATGAGCCTCCTGCATCCAGACCTGTTGATTATGGCATAATGCTCATGTCGCACTAACAGAAAAAGAGCCCGCTTCGGGCGGGCTCCTGAGCTGTTACGTCACTGCAGGACGTATCAAGCCGACAGGTGCTGCTCAAAGAAGCTGGCGAGCTTGGTGAAGGGGATCACATCCATCTTGTCATAGAGGTCCGTGTGGCTGGCGCCGGGAATGACATGGAGTTCCTTCGGTTCGGCCGCCGCTGCATACGCGGTCTCCGCGAAATAGAGAGAATGGGCCTTCTCGCCATGAATGAATAGAACCGGGCGCGGCGAAATTTCCGCGATGTAGCTCAGGATCGGCATGTTCATGAACGAAATTGGCGTTGTTTGCGACCAGGCGTTACGGGAGTTGACCGCCCGCTTATGATAACCGCGTGGTGTCGAGTAGTAGTCGTGATAATCGACCATGAACTGCGGCGCGTCGGGTCCGACTTCCGCGTTGTAGGCCGCCTGATAGGCAGGTGTACCCTTTTCCGCATCGACCCACCGCTGGCGGCTCAACTGTTCCAGGGTCGCCGTGCGCTGCTCCAGCGTGACGCTGTCGTTGTAGCCCTTGGACATGACGCGGGTCATATCGTACATGGTGCTGGCAACCACGGCCTTCACACGCTTGTCCGAGGCCACGGCATTGAGCGCCATGCCACCCCAGCCGCAGACACCGATGACGCCGATCCGTTCGCGATCGACTTCGGGACGCAGGCCGATGTAGTCCACAGCCGCGCTGAAATCCTCGGTGTTGATGTCGGGAGACGCGATATTGCGCGGTTCGCCGCCGCTCTCACCTGTATAGGAAGGATCAAATGCCAGAGTGACGAAACCGCGTTCGGCCATCGTCTGTGCGTAAAGGCCGGACGATTGTTCCTTGACCGCGCCAAACGGTCCGCTCACCACGATCGCGGGGTTTCCGACGCTGTTACGGGTTTTGGGCATGTAGAGGTCGGCCGCCAGGGTGATGCCATAGCGGTTTTTGAACGAGACCTTCTGGTGATCGACCTTCTCACTCCTCGGAAAAACCTTGTCCCAGTCCTGCGGCATCTTCAATGTTTGCGCCTCTGCCTTCGAAACCGCCATCACTGACGCCGCGCCAATCGCGGCGATGCCGACACCCGTAATCTTGAGAAGGCCACGGCGGCCCATGTCCAGGCCCTCTCCCGTAAAAGCGTTTTCGTTCTGATTGCTCACTTCACTCTCCATTGTCGTTGCCGTGACGAGCGGCCGGGAAGCTGCTTTGAGGGGTGATGCAGCAGCGTCGTTCAAAAGATAGATCGGAGATTGTCGCGAGATTAGACCGCGGCGAAGGCATGCCGTCATGAGCGATATTCATGAATGAACCGAGCCCTTGCATCGACGTGGATAATACGCAAGCAGGCCGGGCGCGGCTAAACAAGACCCTTTGATGAGCATCGTTCATGACTGCATCCCGTGACAGGCGGCTTATTGCAAGATGCTTCATGACTTATGTTCACCTCGCTGCCTCCCATCAGCAGCGGAAGACCGTTGAAGAAATAGCCAAGAAAAGCTGCCGTACCATGTCCATAGAAACTACAGTTTCCACAGGGGAAGCCAGATCCCGATCCGCAAATTGGGGCGGTGTGTTGGCGATGACGCTCTGCGTTTTCGCCCTGATCGCGTCTGAATTCATGCCTCTCAGCCTGCTGACGCCGATCGCGGATGAACTGCGCATCAGCGAAGGATCGGCCGGACATTCGATCGCGATCTCCGGCGCTTTCGCCGTCGTCACGAGCCTCTTTGTCTCGTATCTCGCGGGAGAGTGGGACCGTAAGCTGCTGCTGCTTGCCCTGACGGCATTGATGGCCCTTTCTGGCGTGACCGTGGCGATCGCACCGAACTATGAAATATTCATGGTCGGGCGCGCGCTCATCGGGATAGTGATCGGTGGGTTCTGGTCCATATCGGTGGCGACCGCCATGCGTCTTGTACCGGAGCATCTCGTTCCCCGAGCGCTTGCAATCTTTAACAGCGGTAACGCGCTGGCAACTGTCGTTGCTCCTCCGCTCGGCGCGTTTCTCGGATCGGTCATCGGTTGGCGAGGTGCCTTCTTCAGTGTCGTCCCCGTCGCGGCGATCGCATTCCTGTGGCAGCTGGCAAGCCTCCCTTCCATGAAGCCCCTCGCCGGGAAAACGTCAAAGAATGCATTCAGGCTACTGAACCGTCCCTTGATCGCTATCGGCATGGCATCGGTCTCGGTTTTCTTCATGGGCCAGTTCACGCTGTTCACCTATGTCCGCCCGTTTCTCGAAACTGTGACACGAGTAGATATCTCGATACTCACCTTCATTCTTCTGGGCATCGGCGTTGCCGGCATCGTTGGCACCAGCCTTATCGGTTACTTTCTCGCCAACCGCCTGTATCGCGTTCTGATCGTCATCCCGGCTCTGATGGCGGTGACGGCCGTGATACTTGTTGCCTTCGGCAACAGTCTCCCTGTCGCGGCGATAGCGCTTGCGGTCTGGGGAATGATTGCCACTGCAGCGCCAGTGGGTTGGTGGGCGTGGCTCGCCCGCTCACTGCCGCAGGATACGAAAGCAGGAGGTGGTCTCATGGTTGCGGTCATCCAGCTTGCGATATCAGCCGGTGCGATAGTGGGCGGATTTCTCTACGACGCATCCGGCTACCGCATGACTTTCCTGGCAAGCGCAGGTCTGCTCCTGGCCGCGTCAGCGCTGGCATTCAAATCATCGAGAATATCCTCGTAAAGCAGTTCGGCATGAGAGCATTCCAATGATCGACAGGCGTCTATTTCTTGGGCTGGCTACCGCGGCCACAGCTTTCCCGTCCGCATTGTTCGGTCAGACAACAAAAACGGAGGTATCCTTGATGAGTTTCCGAATGGCCTTTGGTGGTCACAGCATGACCGCGACTTTGTTTGACAACCCGTCGGCACGCGAGCTCATGAAAATGCTGCCGCTCGATCTCACGATCGAAGACTATTCGACCAACGAGAAAATCGCATATCTGCCTCGAAAGTTGACGCAGGTGACGGACACGCCGTTCGATAACGCACGTCCCGGCGACATCGCTTATTACGCGCCATGGGGTAATCTGGTCTTCTACTACGACAGCTACCGATACTCGAAGGGGCTGATCCGCCTCGGGCGTTTCGATGACGGCTTCGAGCCACTTTTCACCCGAGGCGATTTCTCTTTGCGCATAGAGCGCGCCTGACACGCGCCTGCCAAAGGTAAATGCCACTAACGTCGGGAAAGCAAGCGGGCCATGGCATGATGGGGTGCCGGCTTATCGGTATCCGGTCCGCTTTCCCTTTCGAGACGTGCGCGAATCTTTTCGATTTCCTCTTCCGTGAGGTGCTCGATCCCAATGAAGTCACCGCGCGCCTGCTCCACCGCCCGCAGCAGCTCGTCCAGTTTTGCTTCCATCGCTGCGGAATCCCTGTTCTGTGAATTCTGCACGAGGAAAATCATCAGGAAGGTGACAATGGTCGTACCCGTATTGATGACCAGTTGCCAGACCTCCGAAAACCCAAACAGCGGTCCGCTTATCCCCCAGACGAGCACGGTTCCGAGAGCCACCATGAAAGCCGTTGGAGAGCCGGAAAATGAAGCTATAGCGCTTGCGAAGCGAGTGAAGAATTTATTCATAACACGCTGCCCCTTGTTGCCGTTTTAGGGATGCCAACCAACCAACAAAATGCACGATTGTTCCGGGGTGCCGTGACAGCAGAAGTTCCGATTTGCACTTCGATCCGCGGCAAGCCCTCATTCTGTTCGTTCTCGCCAAAGTGGTCGGTGAATTCTCCCCAACGACAATGAGGCGGCCACCAACTCTCCTACCCCGGCATTCAAGCAGGTCAGCACAAGCGTCGGTGCCATCACCTCCGCTTGACTATTCTCCGCAGCATGGAGCCTCTCGCCTTGCGAGGAATGAGATCGATATCGCTGACAAGCTTTGCGCCCCCCTCCCGCCGTTCCAATGTGATCTTCCGGCTATGAAACGCTTCCAGTTCGGCACGATGCGCTACGCTTACGATCGTCGCATCGGGTAGCTCATCAATTACCGTCTGCATCATCTTGTCCTGACTTTTCTCATCCAGAGCCGCCGTCGCCTCGTCCATAACGATGATGTCGGGGGCGTTCAGCAACAGGCGTGCGAAGGTCAGCCGTTGTTTTTCGCCACCTGATAACGTCTGGTCCCACGGTGCCTCGTCTTCAATCTTGTCCTTGAGTTGACCCAGACCGACCTTGTCGAGAGCGGCCCCGATCTCTTCCGGCGTCCAGCTCTCGGCCGGTTGCGGATAGCAGACCGCCCGACGTAGCGTGCCGGCCGGAATATATGGCCGCTGCGGCAGCATGAACAATCGGCTGCCGGCGCGAAAATTGACACTGCCTCCACCCCATGGCCAGAGACCGGAAATGGCCCGAACCAGTGTGCTTTTGCCCGAGCCCGATTCCCCCGCGACAAGCACTCTCTCACCCGCGCCGATCTCGACATCCGTCTCCTTGACGACGGCCGTTCCGTCACCGAGAGAAACGGACACATCCTTGAGGCTGAGTATTGTCTCGCCTTCCGTTTCGCCTCGCACGATCCGACCGAGAGTGTCGCTCTTTTCGGCGCGCTCAAGGCCATCGAGCGACATCATCAGGGAAGCAACACGTCGCGCACAGGCGTTCCAGTCGGCCAGACGGGGATAGTTGTCGACCAGCCAGCCAAATGCGGATTGAACAATGGTGAAAGCGGAAGCAGCCTGCATTACCTCGCCGAGAGACATGCTTCCATCGAGAAACTTCGGCGCGCACAACAGAACCGGCACGACGGGGGCAATCAACATCGATCCATTCGATACGACCGTGGTGCGCATGTATTGCTGCGCCATGAGACGCCACTGCCGCCGGACATTGCCGAAGCGCTTGTCCAGATCGCTGCGCTCCTCGTCTTCGCCGCCAAGCAGGGCGATGCTCTCACCATTCTCCCTGACGCGCGTAAGCGTGTAGCGAAACTCCGCTTCAACCTGGTTCTTAACTTCGGAAACCTTGACGAAGTTGCGGGCAATGAAGGCGATGGAACTGGATGTGATGATTGCGTAGATAACAGCCGCAATCACGAGAAAGCCGGGGATCGTGATCCAGACACCCGCGATGGAGACCGTGAGAGCGCCACCAATCGTCCACAAGACAACGATAAAAGTAGAGGCAGACACGAATGCAGCGATGACACCTGAAACAAAATCCACGGGCGCCTCGGTGGCAATACGCATATCCTCCGAGAGCCTTGCCTCGGGGTTTTGATGGTCACCATCGATCAAATTGAGCTGATAATAGCGGCCATTCGCAATCCATCTCCCAACGAGCGACTTTGTCAGCCAGGAACGCCAGCGCCGCTGAATGCGCATCCTGACATACACCTGCGAGGTCACGATAAAGACACTTCCCAGGACGAGCAGCGGAAAGACGGATCCGAGAAAATAGACCGTCGACGCGTCGCGTTTCTCAATCGCGTCAAAAATCCCGCGATTCCATACGTTGATGCCATACTGGAAGCCGACATTTATGCCGATCATAGCCAGAAGCCCGAGCGAAAACAGCCAGGCCAGCCGATCGCCGCGACGGCTCCAGAAACCGCGCGCGCTGATCCAGAAACGCTTCAGCAGATATTTCCTGCGAGCCTCCTCGGCCTCCTCCGGCGTCAAGCCCAAAGCAGGTTCCATCTCCTCTGGCGGGAGCGGATCATCGTTTTCATGGGCATCATTTTCGGATGCGGTTTGGGTGCCATTCTCGTCGGCACCAACGACCGGCTTCGGTCCTGCGTCATTATCGATCATGGGCGCTAAACGAACGATGCGTCGAAAGGTTTCACGGCTTTGTGATGCGTCGTGAAATATAATTCCGTTGCTGCGCAGCGCCTTTCAAAAGGCTCTAAATACACGGCTTTCTGACCCGCTGCCGACATACCGGAATCGCGCTGGCGGATATTGTGACCGTTGGTGGAGACGGTCCAGGGCATCGCCATGGGGTGCCTGACTTGGCCCGCGGTGCGACAGATCATATTGACGGTTAACCGCGTGTTGACTTCCCGTTTGACGAGATGGCCTAACATAAGCAGAATCTGAAATTGGACCCCGCCGCACCCGGTTTTCATGCCGTGCGGCAAGCATACGGCGCCATCATGCGACTTAGTACCATCACAAACCTGGCTTATACTGTCACCCTCGTGCTCACGACAGTATCGGCGACCACATTCATTCTATCGGCCAGAAGCGCTTCTCAAGAGCGGGTGGCAATCCAGAATCATCTCGAACTGACCGATCTCGCCGAAGAACTGGCGATCATTGCGGACGAGCGCACCGAGGAGGCGCGTCTTTACGTCATGCGAGGCGACGAACAGCATCTCGCAAAATTCTACGTCGACGAAGATCAGGAAAAGCACCTTGAAAACACCCTGGACAAACTCGCAGCTCTTGGTGTTTCGCCGCAAGAGGCAGGCTCATTTCAGGACATACGAAAGAGCGCCGACGTACTGGACAAGATGGAGCGCGATGCAATCGGTTTCTATCGAGCCGGCCGCCAGAACGATGCACAGCAGGTCCTGTTCGGCGATGAGCACTATCGACTGCATACGGACCTGCTGACAACCGTCGCGACGCTGAGAGAAGCCATTACGGCCCGCTCGCAGGCGATGGTTGACCAGGCTAAAGACCGAAGCGATTTCTACGGATCAATCGCGAAGGCAATGCTTGCGCTCACCGCCCTGATGTTTGTGGCCGTACTCTATTTTGTCCTCAGCAGACGCGTTGCCTTGCCGCTTATCAAAATGAGCAACATCGTTACGCGCCTTGCCCGGCAGGATTACAGTATCGACCTGCCCGACGAAGGCCGGCGTGACGAAATCGGTGAAATGAACCAGGCTATCAGGATCTTCCGCAGCAACGGGCTGGAACGGGAACGGCTTGACGCGGAGCACCGCAGGAATCAACGCATCAAGGACCTGATCCTGCAGATGATGCATCGGATTCAGGCCTGCCAGAATCAGGAAGAATTGTCCGACGTCGTTTCGAAATTCATGCCACAGATTTTCCCGGCCATTGCCGGCCGCCTGCTTGTTCTCAAGGAAAACAGTTCGGTTCTCCAATCGACCGGACAATGGTCCGATCCTTCGTTTTCCGCCCCCGAATTTTCGATAGACGATTGCTGGGCTCTCCGTCGCGGACGTCCCCACGCCAGCAACCCGGGCGGAGACGATGTTGTCTGCCATCACCTACATGGCAGTTTCGGAACCGGCCTGTGCATACCACTCACCGCATTGGGCGACACCGTCGGCTTATTATATCTTGAGATTCCGCAGAGTAGCGAGACGCTGGAGTTAGAGCGGCTATATCTCGAACTCCTCGCCGAAAATATAGGCCTTGCCGTTGCAAACCTCCAGCTTCGGCAGCGGCTGGTTGGCATGGCACGGCAAGACGCCCTGACCGGTCTTTTGAACCGTCGATCGCTTGATGAGACGCTGAACAGGCATATTGAAAAGCCAACCAATTCGCTTGCATGTCTGATGCTCGACATCGACCATTTCAAGCGCTTCAATGACCGGTTTGGCCATGATGCCGGAGATGCGGTGATGCAATATGTCGCCCAGGTGCTGTCGGAAGCTGTCGGCGATCTGGGTGAACTATTCCGTTTCGGCGGTGAGGAATTCACTGTGCTCATGCCGGCTGGGGGCATTGAAGATGCCATCAAGGTTGCTGAGAAACTCCGGCACGCGGTCGAGCGCGCACCTTTCACCTACCGGGGCCGTCTGCTTGACTCGATCACCATATCCATCGGTATCGCAACGTCACCGGGTGCCGGAACCGTGAGCAGCGTCCTGGAACGAGCGGACGCTGCTCTTTTGAGCGCCAAGCAGACAGGCCGGAACAAGTGGGTGTCGGCCGAGAAGCCTCCAACCGATTAGGTAGAGGCTACGCCGCACCGATTGCGTGGTTATCGAAGCAGCAGTCGACCTGGCATATTTGACCGGCTAGACGATGAGGTTCGGGTTCTTCCACAGCTGGAATCCGCCTTCGAAAGCAAGCGCATTGTCTCCGCGGCGGCATCCGGGCGGCAGGGTATCGAGTTTTTCGACATTACCGCCGCCGATGACCACCTCATCCGGTTCAAGGGCTGCAGTCAGACGCTCTACGACATCAGTGACGCGCTTTTGCCATTTGGCATTGCCCTTCTCTTCGCGATACGCCTCTCGGAGATAGTGCTCGTACGTTTTGCCCTTCCGATAGGGAAGATGAGCGATCTCCATGGGCTGGGCCACGTTTTCGACAATCATCGCAGCTCCCAGGCCTGTTCCGAGACCGAGAAACAACATGCGCCCGCCCTGATAGGAGCCGATTGCCTGCATCAGCGCATCGTTAACGATACGAACCGGGCAGCGGAAAGCGCCGGCGTAATCATAACCGACCCAGCCTGTACCCAGATTGACCGGTTCGCGAAGCGGTTTGTTGTGGACGACCGGACCGGGATATCCCATGGCGATGACGTCATAGGTCATGTCTTTCGCCATGGCGGTTACGGCGATGACCATTTCTGGCCCGGTCATCGCCTTGCCGCTTTCGACCTTGCGCTCGTCGCCACCGGCACTTGAGCGGATCTTGACGTGGCTGCCGCCGATATCGATCGCTAGAACGATCCGATCCTGTGTCATTGAACTACCGTCCGTGGTATTTGCCGGCATGGGCGTCACTCCGGATCAACCCAACCGCCTGGCGGCGCGAAACTCTCCATCTCGACCGGACCCCAGCTTCCTACGGCATAGCGTGGCGGCACGGCCGGGTCGTCGAGAATGGGCTCAACGATTTTCCATGCGAGTTCTGCCGCATCCTGACGGGTGAAAAGCTGGCGTTCGCCTGCCATCGCATCGCCGATCAGCCGTTCATAAGGCGCCATGTCGCCGATGCCGTCATCGACAGCGCCCAGTTCCACCGCCTCGCCGAGCATACCGTCCCCGGCAGCCTTGCGGCGCGCGCCAATGCCGATGGCGATATCTGGCCCGAGCCGGAAGCGCACATAATTTGCGGCCGCCGTCTCAACATCGCCGAAAAGCGCTATCGGCGGCCGCTTGAAACGCACCACAACTTCGGTTGCATGGGCAGGCAGGTTCTTTCCGGCGCGGATGAAGAAAGGCACGCCGTTCCAGCGCCATGTGGCCACACGAAACCGCACGGCGGCAAAGGTCTCGCGGCTGGAGCCGGGCGCAACGCCGGGTTCATCGAGATAACCGTCGAACTGGCCACGCACCACATCCTCGCGGCTGAGTGGTGGCATGGCTTTGAGGATCTGCACTTTCTCATCGACAAGATCATCCGAAGCGCTTGTTGCCGGTGGCTCCATGGCCAGTAGCAACAGCACGTTGATGAGATGGTTCTGGATCACATCCCGGATGCATCCAACCTCGTCATAAAACTTTCCGCGTCCCTTGATGCCGAAATCCTCGGCCATGGTGATCTGCACGCTTTCAACATGATCGCGGTTCCAGACCGGTTCAAGAAAGGCATTGGCGAACCGGAAATAAAGAAGGTTCTGAATCGCCTCCTTGCCGAGAAAATGGTCGATGCGAAAAATGGCGTCCTCTTCGAAAACCGCGTGCAGCGACTGGTTCAGCGCCTCCGCCGTGGCGAGATCGCGGCCAAACGGTTTTTCCACCATCAATCGTGCCGAGGCGGCTATCCCGGCCTTATCAAGCCCGGTCACGACGGTTTCAAACAGTGACGGCGGAATGGCGAGGTAATAAAGCGGATGACCGTGGTCACCGAGTGCGGCGCGCAGCTTTTCGAATGTCGCCTCGTTACGGTAGTCGCCGGACACGTAATGCAGTTGAGAAGCGAATTTTCCGAAGACGGCTTCATCGATCTTGTCGACGTGGCTGGTAACCGCGTCGCGCGCCCTCGCGATCAGCTGATCGCGCGACCAGTCATCGAAGGCGACACCGATGACTGGCGTTTGAAGCGCGCCGCGTTTCACCATGGCGTAAAGGGAAGGAAAGATCATTTTGTAGGCAAGGTCGCCGGTGGCACCGAACACCACGAGTACGTCCGATCGCTGCTTGTCCATGGCCGGCGCCCTCATTTTGCTTTTTCCAGATGGCCACCAAAGGCATTGCGCATGGCCGAGAGTACCTTGCCGGCAAACTCCGCCTCACCGCGTGAGGAGAAGCGCTCGAATAGGGCAGAAGCCAAAACAGGCGCAGGAACACCCGTTTCGACGGCCGCCTGAAGGGTCCAGCGCCCTTCGCCTGAATCTGACACCCGCCCGCCATACTGGTCGAGATGAGGGTCCTGCTTCAGCGCCTCCGCTGTCAGATCGAGCAACCACGAGCCGATGACAGACCCATGTCGCCAGACCTCCGTCACGGCAGGAAGATCGATGTCGAACTGGTAGTATTGCGGGTGGGCGAGCGGCGCTGTTTCCGCATCGGCCTCCCGGTGCTGCGTGCCGGCATTCGCGGCTTTCAAGATGTTCAGGCCTTCCGCATAGGCGGCCATGACACCGTATTCGATGCCATTGTGAACCATCTTGACGAAATGCCCTGCGCCTGACGGTCCGCAATGCAAATATCCCATTGGCGCCGTGCCGGTGACGGGATCGGCCGCGATGCCCTGGCCCGCACCGGGAGCGAGCGAAGCAAAAATCGGATCGAGCCGCTGCACGGCACCCAACGGGCCCCCGATCATCAGAGAATAGCCGCGCTCCAGACCCCAGACGCCACCGGATGTACCGGTGTCGATGAAGTCGATGCTGCGGGGCGCAAATTCCGCCGCCAAATCGATGGCATCCCGGTAGAAGGAGTTGCCGCCATCGATAATGGCATCGCCCGCCTGCAGTCTGGCGGCAAAGTCACGAGCAATTTTCGGCGTTATTGCCGCCGGCAGCATTAGCCAGACGGCGCGTGGCGGTGACAGCTTCGCGACCAGGTCGTCCGGCGAGGTCGCGCCAACTGCGCCTTCCTTCACCAATGCTGCGACATTGTCGAGATTGACGTCGAAGACCACGCAATCATGACCCTGTTTCAGAAGACGGCGCACCATGTTTGCGCCCATTCGTCCAAGCCCAACCATTCCGATCTGCATGCTGACACTCCATTTGTCCAATGCGCGATATGTACTTCATTCGCCGAGGCGAACGGTGAAATCCTGGTTTTCCCAATTCCCTGTGTTTGGCCAAAAGAAAGTAAAAACGATTGCGTCGCCCGCCGCCATATCCTGAACGGGCAAGTCGACGAAATATGTGCCAAGGCCGGAAGCAATCGTTCTGGTGTCGCTGGTCGTCCCCCAGCCATCTGCACTCCAGTGCACGACAGCATCATCCGTCAGTTCGAGCCGCAACATCTTGCCGGCCGGCATCCCGGCAATCTTGTTATTGAAACACCAGATCCGAAGGTGGGAAGGCGTCTTGTTGAGGATGTAGCGCTCCACACCCTGCGGCGGCATGTCGAAAACGGAACCATCGGCAAGCGACCGCAGAAGTTTGATATGTTCAGCATGCGCCCAGACCAGCGGCATCGCACTTCCTGAGGGCTGGCCGTAGAAAAGCTCGTATTCGGGGATGTCGGGCTGGTCCCAGAGCTGCTCGGGGAAAAGGCCGTTCCCACCCGCCGATTTCTCCAGCGTTACCAGCAGCGCTTCGGCCACCTCCCGCCTTCCCGCAGCAAGCTCGTAATGGGCGCGTTCGCCGGTCAAAAGCGGCCATGGCCGCCCCTGCCCGGTGCCGTCGAATGCTGCTCCATCGGCGTGCTCACCATATCCATCTCCCGTATATCTATACCATACAGGTCCTTGCGGCAGATCGGCACGCAGGCAATGGTCGATTGCTTTGATCGTCGCGAGAATATGCGGATCGTCAGGCGCGCGTAGGCCGAAGCGAACAAGGGCAAGCGCATCGGGGCTGATGACGTCGCTGGTCGGCAGCGTGGAACGGTCCGGCGTCTGGTTGCGGATGGGCGTATCGCCGACTGGTCGAGCTACATCGGTCGCGTCAGGCGAAGCGATGCGAACATAGTGGCCGGAAATGCCAAGCGCGGCGCAGAATGTCTCGTCACCGGCAAAGGTCCATTGTTCGATCTGCTCGTTCCAGCAATCAGCCGTTTCCCGTAGATGTACGGCTACGGCAGCATCACCGTCCATATCGATAAGGTCGGCAGCGGCAAGCAGCGCAGCGATCTCGACGGCAAGGGTGAAGGGACTGTAGCCGGCATCCTCTTCCCACCTGTCCTCCCCGGTCGTCGGGCCGTTTGCCAGAATATAGGCTGCGGCGCGGTGGATCATCGGCATAAAATCCGCCCGCGTGGCATGATCCAGGTGACCATATCGATGCAGCATATCCGCCAGCAGGATCGGAAAGGCGCATTCATCCATCTGTACGCCCGGCCAATAGGGTTTGCCATCCAGCCAGAGATTTTGCGGCCAGCGACCCGATGGCTGCTGCACCTGACGAAGATAATTGAGGATCGCCAGCGCCTCATGGTGATCGCCGGCCGCCAGAAATCCGCCGGCCGCTTCCACCAGATCGCGCGGCCAGACCAGGTGATAGCCACCGAGATCGTCATCGCTCTTCGATGCGCCCCAAGGGATCGAAAGGCTTGCAACAACAGCGCCCGGCCGGTCGGCGGCACGATGTGCGGCGAGCACTGCTGTCGACACCCGATAGGAATTGATGCCGTGATGCGTATCGCGGTCGAGCGTTTCCAGCCGGTCTTGCCAGTTGCGCCAGTTGGCAACGTAGGCCTCGTGCGCCCGTTCAAAGCCATGCTTCAGACTGTAAACGGCCGCCGCAGCCGCTGCATATTCCGTCTCGCCAAAGCCGAGCGCCAATGTTGCCGCGCCATTGACATCACTGAAGTCGATCTCACCTGCCAGCGAGACATTTCCGTCATCGGCTCGCTGGTACTCTTCAACGATGCGTCCGTGCCGATGCAACTGCTGCCAACCATCGGAAACACCCACGAAACCGGCGCTGACTGCCCGCCAAGGCAGATCGCAGACAAGCGCAAGATATCGTGAACGGCCGGTCGCGAAGAGGACCTGATGTCCCTCATAGTCGCCAATCCAAGCCGAGTTAAGATTGCCTGCATTGACGAGATGAGGTGCCAGCAGCGCAGTCACGCGATAATCCGAAATTTGTCCCTTCAGGGGAATGAACGAAAGCTGCTGAAGAACACTGGCCCGCGCGGGATCGCTGATCACCTGTTTCTCAATTCTGAACGAGCCATCCGTCGCCGTATTGGTAATGTGAAATGCCGGAATTCCACTTTCAAAAGGGCGGGTGACGGATACGCAGTCGCGTTTTTCTTCCGAAAAGTAACCCTCAGGCCCAGTGACAACAAAACCGAGATCGCGGGTGCAGGCACTGTCTATCCTCGGATAATAGACCTCGTTCAGAATGCCGTGGCTGAGCGTGAACCAAATAGGCGATGCTTCCGACAGCGCAGTGCCGACCCCGTTTTTGGCGCTCGAAGTCCAGCGCGCTTCTATGCCAGGCGCGCCCGGTGCAAAATCCAGTCCGGTGCGCATCATGAAATGTCTCGGTTACGCTGATGAGGCAGACGAAAGTGGCGCGAATTGCAGTCCTGAGCAGTCATGACGGGTATCTCGACCTTGAACCAAGGCTTTGTTCCTGGATAACAACAGGAAACGGGCTTACCGGTTCCTTGCTCATATCCACAACGGATGCAGCCTCGCCATAAAGCTAGGTATTGGCGAACTGGTACACAACTAAAGATTTGGTAATTTAAGCCGCGCCGCGCGTGGAGGTTTTGGGTTGCAGGACCAACACGCTCAGCCACCAAGCCGCCGCTAGAGCGGGCGGCCGTTGTGGATCACACCGATATTGCCGATGAACCGGCTATTCCAAGTGGACATCAACCGCCCGACCAGCCCCTCGCATTGCCTATGGCGCGTGCAAAGCGAGCGTGATCCGCTTCTTCGACCGATCCGTCGGGTTTGAATATCTCGGCATCTTTTCGCATGGCGGTTACATCGATATCGCACAGTTCCGCGAGACCAAGCGTCGTCAACTCGCGCATGGCCGGAACGCAGATGGTCCGACCACTGGCAGCGGCCAGGAAACGGGCAAAATAGCGACTGTTCGACAGGCCGCCATCTATCGAAATCGTATCGCCGATGGGAACGAAAGTCTGCGCGGCTTCGATCAACCGAACCGTCAGCAGGGCAATGCCCTCAAGCAGGGCGCGCACCATGTCACTCCGCGCCGTTGCGTGGTCCATGCCGATGAAAAGCGGTACGGCCTGTCTATCCCAATATGGCGCGGCAAGGCCCGAAAATGCGGGCACGAACACCAGTCCACGACGAACGGCCGATGAACCCTCAAAACCGTCAAGTTCGGTATTGTCAACATAAAGGCCGATCTTTCGCGCCCATTCCAGCGCGGCACCGGCGTCATAAACCCCGCCTTCTATGGCGAAAATGGCCGCGCCGCCTTGCTTTTGCCAGCCAATGGTGGGCAGAAGCTCCCCCGACAACGGGCGTTCGTGACCAGCGATGGCCAACAGAAAGGCGCCCGTGCCGAAGGTTATCTTACAATCGCCCGGTTTGCGGCAACCGTGCCCATAGAGCGCCGCCTGCTGATCGACGATGGAAACGCGAATGGGCGTTCCCTCGATGGAACCGAAGCCGCCATTAACAGGACCGATTGCGGGCAGGCAATCCAGCGGCACCCCATGAAGAGCGCAGAGTTCCGGGCTCCAGGCACCGGTTGCCAGATCAAGCAGTCCCGTCCGCGAGGCCGTTGCAAGGTCGGTGCGAAAACAGCCTGCAAGCCGATCCAAAAAGAATGCGTCGGTTGTGCCCAGGCGCAACCGCCCTTCGGCTCTCGCCCGTGCCACCGCCGGATTGTGCCTTAGCAACCACGACAGTTTGCTCGCCGAAAAATAGGGATCGAGCGGCAATCCGCAAATCTCTTTCGATCGTTCCGCAGCCGATTGGGGCAGAGCGGCCAGGGCTTCGGCGGTGCGGGCATCCTGCCAGACGATGACGGGCGACAGCGCTTCCCCACTCTCGGCATCCCACGCCAGGCAACTCTCGCCCTGGTTGGCGATCGCGATCGCATCTACCGGCCCGGCATCGGCCAGTACCGCGCGGATGTTGCGCAACAGCTCTTCCGGATCATGCTCCACATGGCCGGGGTTTGGATAGAACTGTGCATGACGCAGGCTTGAGACGAGTTGCGCCGTGCCACCGTCGCTTATCACAAGGCATCGGGTCGACGTCGTTCCCTGATCGATCGCCGCTATGCGCATCAATTCGTCTCCTGAAAGTGAAAGGCAATCTGGGTCGCCTCAACGGCGGCGCGGGGAATGGGCACAAGCACACGGCGTTCCGGCAGCCACCGGCCGGACTTGCTCCACACTTCCGTTCCATCAAGATGAAGCGAAAGCCTGCCTTGAACACGTCTGATGAAGCGCAGCTGAAAATCGAGAAAAGCCGGCCGGTCAAGTCCCCCCGATCGCACCATGGTGGGTACCGCGAGTTTGAGCGGGTCGGCGAAAGCGATACGCACTGCCTTTGCGTTGCAGAGTTCGCGGGTGAGATCGTCGGCAACGGCAGCACCCACGCGGCGGCCTTCGCGAAACGACCAGCCACCCGTTTCCACGGCCCGCAATACGTTCCCCGTGGCGAAGAACATCGGGTTGGCCATCCGGCCGTCCTGATCGATCGTAGGGCCATCGCTGCCCGCCGCCACATCAACAGGGGATGCGTTCAGAAGCGTTGCCTCCGGCGTGAACCGCCCGGTGAGGAGAACACCATCGCACTTGACGGTGAGGATACGGCCATCTGCCAGCCGGATGTCGGCCTCCTCGACACGACCGCTCCCACGAATGTCCACAAGTGTTGCGCGGCAATAAAAGGGCACTCCGACCAATCGCGGAAACCACCGGAAAAGCGACCGCGCCAGCGGTTCCGGCTCAGGCTCGATCATCGCCACCGGCCGCGCGCCATGCGTCAGGCATGTGAGAAGCGCGGAAAAGGAAACCAGTTCCGAACCAAGGATAAGCGGCCGGCGAAAGGGCATGATGCCATGAAAGGCGACATAGGATTGCAGCGTGCCAGTGGTGATCACTCCCACCGGCCGGTCGCCCGGCAGGAGCCGCGCTGAGCGTGGTTTTTCCCGCGCGCCCGTCGCCAGCACAATGCGCCGGGCCTTCAACGTTTCCGCACCGCGCGCAGACGTAACCAGCAGCGTACCGTCCTGTCCGAGTTCCACCACGGAATGACGGGTGCGGACATCGACGCCCGCATCCTGCGCCTGCCGCTGCAGACGTCGCGCATAGGCCGGGCCGAAATAAACGCGTCCGAATTCGCGCATGCCGAAAGGCGAATGTGTGCAATGACGGGGTGCGCCGCCAAGGGCTGGCTCACGCTCGAGGACCATCACACGCGCAACGCCGCGTGCTTTCAGCTCCAGCGCTGCCGCCACGCCCGCCGGGCCGCCGCCGACCACGATTACATCTGCATCCGGAATGTTTTCTTGCGTCTGCTGAAAAGGCTTCCGGGAGCTCATCGATCGTCTCCCGGACGGACCGCAAGCGGTACAGCCAGACGGTCGCCCGTCATCGCGGCCAGCCGGGCGTTGCAGTAAAATCCCTGACAGCGCCCCATGCCGGCGCGGGTGCGCCGCCGCAGACCTCCGAAATCACCCGGCGGCACCGGGCTGGAAAATGTCGCCTCGATCTCACGGCGGGTGACAAGCTCGCAATGGCAGACGATTTCGCCATGATCAGCGCGCTGCCAGTCCCGCTCGCAGGTTTCGCTTAGGTTCGGCATCGTCACATGAGGCACTGCGGGCGGGGGCATGAAGCGCATGCCGAAACTTTCGTGAAGCGCCAGAGCGTGCTGCGCCAGACCAAGTGCCGCACTGAGACCGGTGGATCGCACGCCGCCAAGCGTGATCGCGCGCAGGTCCGGCCGTGCGGAAATCCGGTAATGTTTCTTCTCGGAGGCCGGGCGCAAGCCGGCATAGATAGCGGTCACGGGAATGGAGGCGAGTGCCGGAACGATCTCCCTGCCGCGCGTCAGCAGCGCTTCCAGCGCTGCCGTTTCTACCGTCGCACGCTCGCGGTCATCCTGTTCTTCCGCCGTCGGGCCGATGAGAACGTTGCCGAAGGCGGTTGGACACACAACGATGCCCTTGGTGATTTCGGTGGGAACGGGCAGGACGATGCGCGGCACGTGCCGACGGGCGGCCTTGTCGAGAACGACGAATTGTCCCTTGCGAGGCTTGATGTTGAAGTCTGGGACAAGCCCCAATCGCGCATCGACGATATCGCCGAACAATCCGGCCGCATTGACAACGCTCGCCGCAAGGATCAGACCCGCCGTCGTCTCTATCTGCCACGCGCCATCAAACGCACCGGACAGGACTTCGGCGTTGCGCACCAGCTGCGCGCCAAGCGCCACCGCTTGCGTAAGATAGCCCAGCGGCGCGGACCAGGGATCGATGACATGTTCACCCGGAACTTCGAGTGCTGCGACAAGACGGTCGGACAAGCCGGGCATGGAATCCCGGGCCTGCCGGGCCGTGAGCAGACCGAGCTCGGCAATGCCGTTGCGTCGCCCCTGCTCGGCGATCGCCTCCAGGCTTTGCGCCTCGTCGGGATTCCACGCACAGACCAACGCGCCGGTTTCAACGAGGCTAAGGCCCATCTGCCTGTGGATGGACAGATATTCTGCCCGGCCTGCCTTCACCAATTCCAGTTCCAGACTGCCTTCAGGCGCATCGAAGCCGGTGTGGAGGATAGCGCTGTTGGCCTTCGATGCACCGGAAAGAATATCGGACCCCTTCTCGATGATCACGACCTTCGCACCAGCCAGTGCGAAACGACGGGCAACCGCGCAACCGACCACCCCGGCACCGATAACGGCGACGTCGAATGCTGTGGAGAGGCTCTGGACCATGGGCTTGCCTTTATTTTCGTGGTTCGAAAGCGAAATCAACAGGCGCAACGGATCGAGCCGATGCACCTTGCCGGATCGTGGCTATGAATGAGATCTGCTTTGTTTCTAGTCGGACAAAGCCGTCAGCGGCTTTTCGAATTCAACCAGCGTCACGCCACTTGTCTCCTGCTGGCACATGGCGCTGATCAGGGTCATGATCTTCCCCGCCGCTTCGACGGGCGGCACGCCACCATCACGAATATTGGAAATGCAGTTGCGTCGGGAGTCCGGCAGCCCGGTCTCCGGCCTGAAGGTGACATAGGCGCCAAGACTGTCGGCTGCCGAAAGGCCCGGCCGCTCGCCAATCAGGATCACCGCCACCTTTGCGCCGAGCACGGCTCCCACATCATCCGCCAGCGCAACCCGTGCCTGCGTGGCAAGTGTGATCGGCGCAACCGTCAATCCGTTGCTTGCAAGTAAATTAAGCAATGCCGCTGCCACCGGCACTGCATTCATCTCCACAGCCGTTGCGGAAAGCCCGTCGGCGATTACCAATGCGACATCGGCTCCCTTGGCCTGCCCGTCGAGCGCCAGACGGCCTTCGTCTGAAAGAGCACGGCCGAGATCGGGTCGGCGCAGGTAATCCGCACGGTCCTGCGCGCGGCTTGCGACATGCACGACATCCGCACCCGAAGCGCGCAAGTCACGCTCCATTTTTTCAATGTCCAGCGGACGCCACACTGCCTGGCGCGCCTGCGCATGATCCAACAGAAATGTCTGTACCGCGCGCGTGGGCGGGCTTGCACCCGTGCGGCCGAGCGCCACGCGTGCATCGGTTGCCACACGCAGGGCCTTGAGACGTTCCGGCGGGCTGGAGATAAGGGAGGGCCGGCGGTCACGCATCAGGCGGCGTCCCTTCCAAGAAAATCAAGTTCGCGAAGCCCGCGGTTCATCAGCGCAGGGTTCTCGATCATATGACCGGCGGCATCCGTCACGCCCATATTCACCAGCCACTCCTCAAACTCCGGCGCAGGCCGACGCTTCAGCGTTTCGCGGGCATAGATCGAATCGTGATGGGAAAGCGTCTGGTAGTTCAGCATGACGTCGTCCGAGCCTGGCACGGTAATGACGAAGTTCACATCCGCGGCGCACAGCATGGTCAGCAGCACATCCATGTCTTCCTGGTCGGCATCGGCGTGGTTGGTGTAGCAGACGTCGACACCCATCGGCAGGCCAAGCAGCTTTCCGCAGAAATGATCTTCAAGCCCGGCGCGAATGATCTGCTTGCCATTATAGAGATATTCCGGACCGATGAAGCCGACGACGGTATTCACCAGAAGCGGCGAGAATTCGCGCGCCACGGCATAGGCACGCGCCTCCATCGTTTGCTGATCGACACCAAAATGCGCATCGGCCGACAGGGCAGCCCCCTGCCCCGTCTCGAAATACATGAGGTCGCTGCCGATAGTTCCGCGCTTCAGCGACTGACCAGCCTCATGAGCCTCTCGCAGAACGGCAAGATCAATGCCGAAGCCCGCATTGGCCTTCTGGGAACCGGCAATCGACTGGAAAACCAGATCGACGGGTGCAGCGCGCTCCATCGCCTTGATAGCCGTCGTCACATGGCCAAGGCAGCAGGTCTGGGTTGGAATGTCCAGCCATTGCCGCAGATCGTCGAGCAACTGCACGACGCGGATATAGTCCGTCACAGCGCTGGTGGCCGGGTTAACACCGATCACCGCATCGCCGCTCCCCAGCAGCAACCCGTCAATGGCCGAGATGGCGATGCCACGGGAACTGTCAGTCGGATGATTTGGCTGGTTGCGGGTGGACAGGCGGCCGGAAAGACCAATCGTGTTGCGAAAACGGGTCACGACTTCCCGTTTGGCCGATACCGTCACGAGATCCTGCAGACGCATGATCTTGGAGACTGCCGCCACCATTTCCGGTGTCAGACCCCAGCTTACCGCTTCAAGTTCCGCGTGCCCGACCTTGGAATTGAGCAGCCACTCGCGAAATTCACCAACCGTCAGAGAAGACACCGGCGCGAAGGCCAGTGCGTCGTGCTGGCGCGCTATCAGGGCCGAAATCTCGTCATCGTCCGAGGCGATCAATTCCTGTGCAACAAAGGTGGAAAGCGGCAGATCGGCCAGCGCCATCTGCGCCGCCAGTCTCTCCACCGGCCCTTCCGCCGCGATCCCGGCCAATTGGTCACCGGACCTTTCCGGCGTCGCCTTTGCCATCAGGGTCTTCAGATCGTCGAAACGATAGGTCGTGCCGGCTGCGATCTGTCGATAAGCCATTTTTCCGGCCCCTTACTTCACGAAAGTCTTCGTCAGGCCCACCGTGCGGTCCACGATCAGGACGACGGCAAGCGTGAGCACGATCAGAAGAACGGAGATGGCGGCAACAAGCGGATCAGCCTGGGTTTCGACATGCTGATACATGGCAACGGGAAGCGTCGTGATGCGCGGACCGGTGAGGAACAGCGAAATCACGGCTTCATCGAACGAGACGAGAAAGGAAAGCGCTGCCGTTGCAACGATGCCAGGCGCGATCATCGGCATGGTGACGCGGCGAAAGACGGTAAGAGGTGACGCCCCGAGCGTGAAGGCGGCCTCCTCGTAGATCAGCGGCAGGCCCGCAAGCGACGTGGTGAGTACACGCAGCGCATAGGGCAACACGATGATCAGATGCGCGATCACCAGACCCGTGAATGTACCGAGCAGGCCCGCACCGGCAAAGACGATCAGGATCGCAAGGCCAAGAACGATAGTCGGCAGAAGAAGCGGCGCTGTGAAGAAGGCGAGCAATGTATCCGCGCCAATCACCCGCATCCGCACGATGGCATAGGAGGCGGGCAGCGCAATCAGCATGGACAGCACGGTAACGATGACCGCAAGGAGCGTGCTGGTGCCGAGGGCGCCGATCATCTTGGAATTGTGCATGAGATCCACATACCAGCGCAGGCTCCAGCCGGAGGGTGGGAAGGTCATGTAGCTGTCGGCCGAAAACGAGATCGGCACGACGAGCACCACGGGCGCAAGGAGGAAAAGGAACATGATGAAGGCGACAATTTTCAGCGCCAGCGGAGCGGGACGTTCTTCCATCTTCGATCTCCTTTACAGAATGGCCCGCAGAAGCCGGGAATAGAGCACCAGGGCGGCACCGAAAATCACGAGGATGATCATCGAAAGCGTAGCGGCGAGTGGCCAGTTGAGCGTCACAATGGCCTGATCATAGATTTCCGTTGCCAGAAGGAAGACGCGGCCACCGCCGAGCAGCTTGGGAGTGATGAACGAACTGACGGCCAGCACGAAGGAGAGCAGGCAACCCAGGGCCACGCCGGGCATGGTGAGCGGCACGATGATCCGCCAGAACACTTTCCAGGGCGATGCGCCGAGCGTTTCCGCAGCTTCCTCGACGCGAGGATCAAGCCTGCCGAAGCCAGCGAGGAGCGCCAGGATCATATAGGGCATCAGGATTTCGGTAAGCCCGATGACGACGCCGATCTTGTTGAACAGCAGACGCACCCCGTCTTGCGCACCCAGTGCGAAGAGGATGTTGTTGATGAGGCCGTCATCCGCCAGGATTGCGATCCAGCCATAAGTGCGCACTACCGCCGAGGTGAGCAGCGGCGAAATGACCAGCACCAGCAAAAGCGTTTTCCATCGACCCTGCGCCCGGTGAAGGTAGAGGGCGATGGGATAGGAGGCGAGCAGCGTGAGAACGGTGATCATAAGGCTGGTCAGAATGCTCTGACCAATCAGCTCGATATAAAAACCGTCGGTCAGTGTCGACGACCAGTTGTCGAGCGTATGGGCTTCCCCGAGACCGCCGCCGCCGAGGCTTTCGCGGAAGGAAAGCAGCAGCAGGTTGAAGACGGGCAACACGAAGGCCAGACCGTTGACCGCAATGATGGGTCCAAGAAGAAGGGTTGCGAGAAACACGATGGAAGAGGTACGGCCACCGGGAGCCGTGATCATGACCGCCGCCGTCATCGGTTTGCTCCGAAGACCAGAGTATCCTCCACGCGCCAGACGAGACTGACCGCGCTGCCTGCTGCGACCGGCGTTTCACCGCCGGACGTCGCGCGCTCCACGGACAGGGTCTGCCCGCCAGCGGCGATTTCGTAGTGGAGGATGTCGCCGGCATAATAGACATCGCGGACTTCGCCGGCGATGCGATTGACGGGCGCTCCGTCGAAATCGGGGACGGCGTCGCCAGCGACGGTCATGGCCATGCGATGCGGCCGTACCATCAGGTCGATCTCACCGCTGTGCGCGCCGGGCGCTCGCAGCACCGCATCGCCGACCGTGATGCGGTCACCGGCGGCGTTGCCGACCAGCCTGTTGGTGCGACCGACGAAAGAGGCGACGAATGCAGTGGCCGGGCGCTCATAGAGATCGTGCGGCGTGCCAAGCTGTTCCAGGTGCCCGCCATTGAGCACAGCGACCTTGTCGCACATGCTGAGCGCCTCAACCTGATCATGCGTGACGAAGATGGAAGTGATGCCAAGCTGTTTCTGGATACGGCGAATCTCGGCGCGCATCTCGTCGCGCAGCTTTGCGTCGAGATTGGAAAGAGGTTCGTCAAACAAGAGAATGGACGGCTGGATGACGAGGGCGCGCGCCAGTGCGACGCGCTGCTGCTGGCCTCCGGAAAGCTGGGCAGGGCGACGGTCCTCGCGCCCTTCCAGACGCACCATGGCAATGGCCTCACGGGCACGGCGTTCCGCCTCGGCAGCAGGCACTTTGCGCATTTCAAGACCGAACATGACATTCTTGAGGACCGTCATGTGGGGGAAGAGCGCGTAGCTCTGGAAAACGAGGCCAATGTCACGCTTATAAGGCGCAAGTTTCGTCACGTCCTTGCCGTCGATCAGGATAGACCCCGAGGAGACAGGAGAGAGGCCTGCAATCATGCGCAGCGACGTCGACTTGCCGCAGCCGGAAGGACCGAGGAAGGCAACCAGTTCGCCCTTGGGAATCTCGAGATTGAGATTATCCACGGCGACGATTGTCTCGTAGCGCTTGGTCAGTGAACGAATCGAGAGGAATCCTGGCTGCATGGTATCTGAAGTTCCCATTCTGGCTTCTTGCCTTTCTCCAGGACATCTCCGACCCACAGGGAATCGGAAATGCCTTGGCCCTTGATCTACGCAAGCGCGGCGAAAATTCGCTGCGCCGTTTCGCGGTGCCTCCCCTGGTGCAGGCCTTGTGGGCCGCTCGGAATGCATGTCCGCGTCGGCTCCAACCTCTTCCGCCCTAGCGCCGACAGAGGAGATGAACCGAGGGTTTTGGTATGCTGCTTCCGCGACTGCCATGGGAGCCGCGGAAGTCCTTTCTTTTTTTGCGCTCTGCGCAGAAGTCTCAACGGCTGAGGGGAATGACCTTGCGGCGCCAGTCCTGCGTAATCTGGTCACGGACCTTCGAGAGGCCAATCCAATCCACCGGGATGACCTTGTCCATCGCCTTGACGACCGTGCGCTCACTCACATCGGCAGAGACAGAGGACTTGGAATTGGTCGGCGCATAATACATGGCGGCTGTAAAGGCAGCCTGGGCTTCCGGGCTCAGCGCATAATCAACGAACTTGCGCGCAGCCTCGGACGACGGACCACCCTTGACGAGGTTGAGCGTGTTGATCTGGAGGATCGTGCCTTCCTTCGGAAGAACCACCTTCATCTTGCCTTTGGAGCCGTCAGCATTCACCTGGCTACGGGCGTTCCAGCCCACGCCCAGCGAAACCTGGCCGTTGACAACGTTCGGATAGACTTCCGGCTTCGGCTCCCAGGTCTGCACATTCGGAGCAACTTCAGCCATCGCATTGATGCCGGCATCGATGTTCTTGATGAAATCAGTGCCGCCATTCATATGGTCCATGATGATGGTGGTACCGATACCGACGATATCGGGGGCGCTCAGCATGGCGACTTTGCCCTTGAGGGCGCTATCCTTCAGAGCGTTCCAGCTGTCGGGAGCCGTCTTGATGGCATCGGTATTGTAGATGAGCACGAGATTGTCGAACGTTACGCCAACCCCGGCCACGCCTTCGAAGCGGGCATTAGGATAGAGGTCGGCGACATTCTTGGTTACGCTTTCGTCGATCTTGTCAAACAGAGCTTCGTCCGTACCTGTTTTGGCGACGGAGACATCCATCAGAGCGATATCGGACTGCGGCGCAGCCTTCTGGGCGCGCAGCGAGCCGAGCATTGCAGCAGAGCCCTGCTGCGGGAAATATTCGATCTTGATATCAGGGTTAGCCGCCATGAAAGGTTCGATGACGGCCTTGGTGTAACGCTCCTGGAAAAGGCCGCTATAGCCGAGGAACGTCACGGTCTGCTGGGCGTGCGCCGGAAGAGCGGCCGCGCCGAGCATGAGAATCCCACTCAGAAGTATTGTTTTCTTCATTGTCCTGTTCTCCTCTATTGTTATTTGGAGTGGCGGACTGATCCGCCACCCATAAGACGATGTCAGGCGCTCAGCTTGGCCTGAACGAGCTTGTTGGCGCCAGAAATGTCCGGCAATTTCTCACCGTTGCGCAGGCGCTGCAGAAGCACGAGTTCGGCTTCCTGCATGCCGATGGCGCGTTCAGCCATGGCTCGAGCCTGGCTTGGATGAAGAGCGACAACACCGCTTTCATCGCACAGGATCGCATCGCCCGGATTGATCACCTGGCCGCCGACGCTGATCGGAACGTTGATCGCGCCTTCGAGGCCGAGGATCTTGGTGGTGATGGGCGAAGGACCACGGCACCACATCGGCATGTCGACCTTGGCGAACTCCGAGAAGTCGGTCGCCGGGCCATCAACGACACCGGCCTTAACGCCGGCCATCTTCATGGTGTTGGTGATAACACCGCCCCAGCAGGCGTGACGGGTATCGCCGCAACGGTCGATGAGGACAATATCCCCGGGACGCACGAACTGCGACAAATAGTGGAGCATGGTGGAATCCGCATTGGGGATGCGCAGCGTGACGGCAGTGCCTGCCACACGTTTGCCCGGAAGGACGGCGCGGATTTCAGGATCGACGAAGCCGGAGTGAAGCACGTGACCGATCGTTGCGACTTCGACCTTCTCAAGAAGCTCGATGATGTCGGCACCGATCTGTTCGGGCATGGGGTTGGCGATAAACATTGAGTCTTTCTCCGATCAGAGAACGTGGTGGTTCGCCACCGGTACGTTGGCGCGCACCTTGGCCGAATAGTCGAAGTCAAGGACGGCACCGGCCGTTCCAACGCTGTCGGAGCATTGGGCGACGATGTGGCCCCACGGATCGATGACCATGGAATGCCCCCAGCATGCCTTCTTGCCACCCGCATGGGTGCCGATCTGGCCGACGGCCAGAAAGTAGGTCTGGGTTTCGACGGCACGGGCGCGCGCCAGAACTTCCCAATGGTCCTTGCCTGTCATCAGGGTGAAGGCCGCTGGGAGAACGATGACGTCTGCACCTTTGTCCCGCAGGGCGCGAAACAGTTCAGGGAAGCGAATATCGTAGCAGATGCCACAACCGACCGTCTTGTCGCCAACCTTGTAGGTCACCACTTCTTCGCCACGGGCAACGGAGTCGGATTCGCGGTAGCTGATGCCGTTCGGCGTATCGACGTCGAACAGGTGCATCTTGCGGTAACGCGCGATCTGTTTGCCATCCGGCCCGAAAACGAGCGTCGAATTGTAAAAGCGATTGCCTTCCTTCTCGACGATGGAGCCGGCATGCAGCGTGATCGCGTGCTTCTTGGCCAGCCCCGAGAGCAGCGTGTAAATCTCGCCGTCAGGGAATTCCTCCCCGCTCTCATGCATCTCCTGGGGATTATCTCCAAGAAATGCAAAGTATTCCGGAAGAACAACAAGGTCAGGATTATCCGCCTTGACTGCCTTCTCAATAAGATCGGCAGCAACCTTAAGGTTTTCTGCCTTGTCATTCTGGGTATTCATTTGAACAAGTGAGACTTTCACGTTGCTCTCCTCTCATGTTGCGAGGAGAATTAAGAACGGGAACTGTTTTCATTACAAACGGAAAAACTCTATCGAAACCCATAAGGTAAGCTTATAGATTAATCATTTTGCGCTGCAGCGCAAAATTTAGGCGGCAGCCGTCATCCATTGCGTGGTGGTTTCACTGACGATTTCCGTCGCCATATCGGCAATGGCCCGGGCAATCGCGTTGTCGCCACGCTCCTGATAAACGGTGTGAAATGTGAGGGGCGGTACTGACGGACTAATGTCGAGAATACGCGCCTCACCGGATTTGATGATGCCGTCCACCAGCACACGCGGCAAAGCGCCCACCCCAACGGCCGCGGCCACAAGGCGGGTCATGATCGACAGCGAATTGGAATTATAGATGCGGCTGTCGGACAACCCGTGAGAATCGAGCAACGCGCGCAACGCCTGATGTGGCTGCGAGCCTGTCGAGAAGGTAAGTAACGGAAAATGCGCGATATCTTCGAGTGTGACGCCCGTTTCCGGCAGCGGCAATTCAACCGCGCCAACCCAACAGGACTCGAACGTACAGAGCGGTGAATTGTAGATATTTGCAGCCATGATCGGCCCCATGATGAAACCGACATCCACCTCACCGTTTTGAATGCGCTGGGATAGTTTCAGGCTGGTGTCGATGGTCAGATCCAGGCTGACGCCGGGGTAACGTTCGTTCATGCGGCGAATGAGCAGCGGCAACCAGGCATAGACGATCGTGTCGGCAGCACCGATGCGCACGGTGCCTCTCAGCGCCTCCCGGCTACTCACGATCTGTCGGAACTCACCGGTCAGATTGACGATCTTTTCGGCATGCTGCAGCGCCAGACGACCAGCAGGTGTCAAGTTGACGCAGCGCACATCGCGCGTGAAAAGCACAACGCCAAGCTCCCTTTCGAGGGCGGCAATTCGGTTGGACACCGACGCCTGGGTGGTATTCAACCGTTCCGCGGCCGCCGAAAAGCTGTTCAGTCGTGCAGCCCAGAGGAAAGTTTCGAGAAATCGCGTATTCATGAGGTAAAATCTTCCCGCATGGCTCCGCGAGCCGGCACTAACGTCGCTGGCTCGTCTTGCCCTTGGCCCTTTGTGGTTCGAGTGCAAGTATGTCCGATGCACGCCCCCATAAGCAAGGGATCAACGCCCTGGCCCTGGCACCGCTTTTTCGCACCGGCTGGCGCTGGGAAAAGGGATGACGGTCACAAGGATGTTTCAAATGAGTGGCCTGTTTTGCACCAGCTGCTTCCCAAACCATTGAACGCAAACAGGGCTCTGCGTCTCCTCGGAGCCCTGTTTCTTTAAATCTTTGATTGTCGGACCATCAGCGTCGCACCGGATCGCTGTGACGAACGACAGATCGGCGAGACCTAAATCTTCGTGCCCCGCATACAGGACACAGCCTGCCTTAAGTCTGCAGACACCCCTCCCCCAAACCTCACGGCTTCGGGATGACAGTTGCGAGCTTGCGGAACGGCGACAGGATTTCGAGGCGGCTTGGCACGCCCTTGGCGATGCTAATAATCGATCCGGGACCGATCTTCACCGGGTCGGCTTCGGCCTGCGAATACATTGCCTCACCCTCAACGACGACAAAAGTTTCCTCGAGGTCACGACCCGGATAGTTGTAGATGCCGGGCTCGGCCTTCCAGACTGCGACGATCGTGCCATTTTCGATCTGGTCCTGCCATATCTGGCGACGATACGAACCGCCTTCACGGCCTTCGGCGGGCATGGCCGGAACAAGATCCACGTCATCGGAAATGTTGAAAATCGGCATGGTCACGGGAATTCTCCTTGCTTTGTCAATGTTGGCACGGACCTTGGGGCCGCGCCCGTTCAGGCATGGGGTGGCAGTTCCGCCCCAGCTAGTTTCGTGGATATGTTGTCGCGCAGCCGGTAGTAACGCAGCGCCATTGCGGGTGCGAAACCCATAAAGAAGGGAGCTGCCTTCAGTGGTTCCAGCTTCAGGGCAAGCTCGTTCTCCGGCTTGCCAAGCGCCCATTCCGAAAGAATGGAACCGAGCATCGAGCCGGTCGGCACACCACGGCCCGAAAGACCGGTCAAAGCCACAACGCCCGGCGCGAGACCATAAAACCGCGGTACGGTGCGATATTGCATATCGAGTTCGCCGAACCAGAAATACTCCCAGCGGATCTCTTCCCGGAGCTTTGGATGCAGCCATTTGAGCCGTTCGCTCATGACCTGTCTCGTATAGGCCATGTCGCGGCCGCGGCGTCCCATGGGAAACATCGATGCGACGATCCGGCCTTCGGCATTGTATTTGTAGACGTAGATATCGCCGCGACCATCATGAATGGTCGTGTTCTGCGGCAGGACTGTCTGGCGGGTCTCTTCGGACAAAATTTGCGTGGCGGCAACGAACACGCGTTGAATCTTGAACGTCCGATCCAGCTTGGGCCAGCCGCCAACCGTATAGGCGCCAGTGGTAAAGATCACTTTCGACGCGACCACTTCTCCGCGATCGGTCTTGACCTTCCAGCCTCCGGTTATGTCGCGTTCGCAACCCATCACCGCCGAGCCGGTAAATATCTTTCCGCGCTCCTGGATGACAGCACGGCCGAGACCGCGGGCGTAACCGAGCGGATTGAGGTGACCTGCCTCTTCGTGCAGCCAGCCGCCGTCGAAACGCGGACTGCCGGTGACCGCTTCCACCTCGTCACGGTCGAGCAGCCGGGTTTTCGCGCCCACCGCATTATAGGTCTCGACCTTGCGCCTGATCTCATCCATGGCGCCCTTATGCGGTGCGCCCATCACATAGCCGTTCTGTACCCATTCGCAGTCGATCTGATAGTCGCGGATCATGCTCGAGACGCGGTCATTCGCCCGCGTCTGCCGTTCGATCAGCCGTTCCGCCCAGGGCTCACCCAGCATCCTGCGCAGCTCTGGCAGGCTATAATGGGTAAAGGTCGGGGTGCAATGTCCGGCATTGCGGCCCGAACCGCCGAAGCCGATTTCCTGCCGCTCCAGAAGCACGACATTGATGCCGGTTTTCGCCAGCTCCAATGCGGTCGTCAGACCGGTATAACCCGCGCCGACGATGCAGACATCGGCCTGCACGCGACCCGAAAGAGGCTCCGTATGCGGTGCTGAAGCCGCGGTCGCATACCACAGCGTCACGTCAAAGGGTGAGAACGAAACCATCTACCGAAACCTTCAGTTCAGGTCGCTGCGCGCATCGAGCGCATCACGAAGCCCATCACCGATGAAATTGAAGCTGGTGACGGCAAGCGTGATGGCGACGCCCGGCACGATGGCGAGCCAAGGCGCCTTGTCGAGATATTGCTGGGCTCCGTTCAACATATTGCCCCAGCTCGGCAGCGGCGGCTGAATGCCATAACCGAGAAAGCTGATATAGGCTTCCAGAAGGATGGCACGCGCGACCGTCAGGGTCGCGGCAACGATGATGGGGCCGACAGCATTCGGCAGCAGTTCCCGGAACATGATCCAACCATTGGGCAGGCCCAGCATACGGGCTGCCATGACGAAGTCGCGTTCGCGCAGAGACCGTACTTCCGCTTCAACCAGACGGGCAATTTCCATCCAGCTCGTGACGGCAATGATAACCGTGATCATGAACGGGCTCGGTTTGACGAAAGCAGCCAGAGCGAGAAGCAGGAAAATACTCGGGAAAGACAGAAAGGCATCGACGAAACGCATCAGTATAGCGCCGATGCGCCCGCCATAATAACCGGCAACGACACCGATGATGGTGCCGATCAGTGTCGACAGCACCATGGCGAAAAACCCGACCAGCAGTGAAATGCGGCCGGCATTGAAAAGGCGCGCGGCTATGTCGCGTCCGAGCGGATCGGTGCCGAAAATATGGTAACCGGTCATCGGCGGGGCAAAACGGGCGCGTAGATCGATGAACAATTCATCGTAAGGCAAGAGATAGGGCCCGACCACGCAGGCGAAAATCATGACGGTGATCATGATGAGGCCGAGCACAGCAAGCTTGTGGCGGGCGAAACGGCGCAGCGTGCGGTTCTGCCACCAGTGAAACCGCGGTGCGGCCTGCGAGGGATGGAGGGTTGCAGCGGACATGGTCTTTCCTTCGATTGAGTGCGGCGTTTCGTCGATCCGGCTCTATCCGAGCCGGATGCGGGGATCGACGAGAGCAACCATGAGGTCAGCGAGCAGACTTCCGATGAGCACGAGAATTGCGGAAAACATCAGGAGCCCCATCACGACAGGGTAGTCGTGATAACCAAGGCTATCGAGGAACAGGCGGCCCATGCCGGGCCAGGTAAAGACCGTCTCCGTTACGAGGGCGCCGCCGAGAATCGTCGGGAGCTGCAGACCGGCAAGGGTAATCATTGGCAGAAGTGCATTGCCGACGACGTGTTTCATCAGAACCCGGCGCGGGGTCAGCCCCTTGGCGCGGGCGGTGCGGACAAAATCCTGATTGATGACGTCAAGCGTCGCAGTCCGCATGTAGCGGCTCCAGACGGCGATGTTGACGAGGGCAAGTACCAGGCTCGGCATGATCAGGTGAATTGCATAGTCATAAAAAGACTGATCGCCGATCGTATACATGTTGCCCGCCGGCAGCCATTTTAGCCTGAGCGCGAAAACATAGATGGCCACCAGCCCGAACCAGAAGGTGGGAATTGAAAGCGCGACCATGGCCCCGACCGTGGCGGTGTAATCGAACAGCGTGTAACGTTTGGTCGCCCCCTTGATACCGATCCAGGTGCCGACAAGGATGGATACGACGGTTGATGAGACCATCAACAGCAGGGTCGCAAACAAATGGCCGGAGATGATATCGAGAACCGGACGTTGGTCGCGATAGGATTTCCCCCAATCGCCTTGCAGCAGGCGCCAGGCCCATTCGAGATATTGTACCGGCAAGGGTCGATCGAGACCCATCTGGTGGGCGATGCGATCAAGCGCCTCCCGCGTCATGCCGGGCGTCAGGGCAAATTGCGACAATGGCCCGCCAGGCGCGAGGTTGAGGATGGCAAAACCGATGATCGAGACAAGCAGCAGAAGTACGAGGCTCTGCCATATCCGATGGAGAAGAAAGGTCAGCATGATGAGACTCCAGGTCGCATCGTGGAACTGGCTAGCACCATCCACGAATAGCCGTCAGAGTGCCGGCTGCTTCAAAGCCGGCACTTCACATGGATCGGGGCATAAAGCCCTGTCTGCGGCAGGCTTTACGCCAGACGCCAGGTCGCAACGTTCCAGGTATCGATACGGTTATTGACGTTTGGCTTCACGTTTTCGACGCCCTGCTTGTGACCACGCACTGTTGCGTACTGGAACAGTGGCAACAGCGGCAGTTCCTTGCGCATGATCTCCTGAATCTTCAGGTAGACGGCCTTGCGTTCCTCCGGCACGAAGAGACTGCCGCCCTTGGCCAGAAGATCATCGACGTCCTTGTTGACGAACTGCCAGGTATTCTGGCCCGAGCCGCCTTTTGCAGCACTCGACGTCGAGCGGAAGAAGTCGGAGGTATCGGGATCCGGGCCGGTCAGGAAGTCGAGCCCGACTATAACCGAATCGAACTTCGACAGCATCCAGTAGTCACCCCACATGACAGCTGGCGGCAGGTTCGAAATGGTCATCTCCACGCCGATATCCTTGAAGGATTGCTGCATGTATTGCTGAACCTGTTCGCGGATGTGATTGCCCGCTGTCGTGGAGCAGGTAAAGGCGAGCTTCACGCCATCCTTGGCGCGAATGCCATCCGCCCCGGGCGCCCAGCCCGCATCGTCGAGCAGCTTTTTAGCTTTCTCGATGGAATATTCATGCTTGGGAAGATCTGGATTGTAATAGAAAGACTGCTGCGGAACGTAGCTTTCGGTGGGTGTGGGCAAACCGTAATAAAGTGCCTCGATGATCGATTGTTTGTCGATCGCCGCATAAAGCGCCTCTCTTACCGCCGGCTCCTTGAACTGTGGACGTTCCATGTTGAACGAGAGGGATTCAATCGTCGAGCCCGGCACGACGTTGACCACCTTGCCGGCGAGATCCTTGGCCTCGTCATAATGGTCGGGTGTGATCCATTGCAGGCCCACCACGTCTATGTCGCCGGTCTTGAACTGGGTGTACATCACATTCAGGTCGGGTACGTATTTGTAGACCAGACGCTCTATATGCGGGCCATCACCAAAATACTCGGTATTGGCGTCGAGCAGAATGTAGTCACCCGCAACCCGCTCCTTCCATTTGAATGCGCCCGTTCCGACCGGCGCGTTGTTATAGGCGGCGGTATTGCGGTCAGCTTCCGCACCTAGGAGGTGCTTCGGCGTAATAAATGTGGAAGCAAGGATCGAGGGATAGGGCGCGAATGGCTTTTCCATCTTCCAGGTAATTTCCGTCGGCGAAACCACGGTCAAATCCCTTACGAATTCGTGCCCGGTCTTGCGCCATGAACGGAAGTTGGGATCGACCAGGAGTTCAAGCGTGAACTTCACGTCTTCAGCGGTGAACGGCTTGCCGTCGTGCCATTTGACGTCGTCACGCAGCTTGACCTTCCAGTTGAGACCATCGGCGGAAATGCCGCCGTTTTCGACCGTCGGCACTTCGTCGGCGAGAGCTGCCACGAAGGCACCTTTCTCGTCGACATAAAACAGCGGGTCGAAGATGCTGAAATGGATGCCTTCGTCTACTTCAATATGCGGCATATGTGGATTGAACACGGTAGGCTCCTGCGAGAAGCCGACCGTGAGCTGGCCTTTGGCGGCCTTGTCCTGCGCCATGGCGCGGGAAAAACCCGGAAGACCGGAAAGGACGACGCCGGATGCGCCGAGCGCCAAAAGGCAGAGTGCCTGGCGGCGGGTGGTATTGATAAGCGGCTTGTTCTGGTCGGACATTTTTTAGTTCCCCTTGATCCGATGGTTGAACACGACGATTATTTTTGCTTCCGCCTCTTTGGGCGGTACTACTCCCATCAGCAGTTGCCTGCCTCATGCGTCAAAAGGATCGGCGGCACCTGACCGCCGGGCTTCTCATTTCAAAAGCCGCTGACCAGTTCGATCTTCGAACCGTCGCTGAAGCGGCTGAAACGGAAATCGCGACGATCGACAATCGGATTGCGGCCTGTGACGATATCAGCCATGAGTTTTCCAGCCGCCGGGCCGATGCCGAAGCCATGGCCGGAAAAGCCGGTTGCAACATGAAAGCCCGGAATGGCGTCGATATTGTCGATGACCGGAATAGCGTCGGGCGTCACATCGATCATGCCCGCCCAGCGCTGCGAAATTTCGGCCTTTTCGAAAACGGGGAAGGCCTTCTTCAGCTTGGCAAAGGCGCCGTCCGTCATGTCCATGGCCGGAACGGGATCGAGCACGCGGTTATATTCGAAGGGTGAAGCCTCATCAAGCGCCCAGCGGCGCGGAATGCGCCATTCATCGTAAAAGCGGCCAGTCAGGCGCAGGTCGAGCGAGCGCCACTCATGCCGCAGAGCCGGCAGGAATTTCAGTGCATAACGGAAAGATGCGGGCACGATGTCGACGATGTTCTGGAAGCCGTTAGCGATCGTATATCCGCCGTCGAGACGCTTGCGGATCGCAAAACCGTTCGACCAGATTGCCTCTTCCGGGCCGCCTTCCAGCGGCTTTGTGCGCAGCACGGAATTCATGACCTTGAGCTGCGGCAGATCGAGACCGTTGTTGCCGAGAAACAGGCTGGACCACGCGCCACCCGCCATGACCGCCGCCTTGCAGGCAATTTCACCGCGCTCTGTCACGACACCCGACACCTTGCCGCCGGAAAGCTGCAGACCACGCACGGCGCATTCGGTCAGGATGAAGGCGCCGCGGTCGCGGGCAGCTTCGGCGATGGCCGGGGCGGCGCGCTGCGGCTCGGCCCGGCAATCCCCGGCAGTATAGAGCGCACCGGCGACATCCATGTTGGAATGAGGATATTTCGCCTTGAATTCCGCTCTACTCAGCATGCGGCTTTCGATCTGGTAGCCTTCCAGATTGCGGTTCCAGCGTTCGTGCTCGGAAAATTCCTTTTCGTTTGCGCATGTAAAGACGATGCCGGAACGCTTGAAACCAGTCTCCCGCCCTGTACGACGATTGAGATCCGCCCAGATGCGCAGCGATTCTGCCATCAAGGGCACCTCGCGTGGATCGCGGCGGGAAATGCGCACCCAACCCCAGTTGCGGCTCGACTGCTCGTGGCCGATACCGCCCTTTTCGCAAAGCGCAACACGCAGCCCCTGATCGACGAGTTCAAGCGCGGTGGAGGTGCCGATAATGCCGCCGCCAATGACGACGACATCGACTTCTTTCGGCAATTCCGCATCGCCATGGACGGGAACGACATAAGGACCGGGCATGTCAGAAAAACTCCTCAAGCTGGCAATTGATGGCGAATTCGGCGACGGAAGCCTCATTCGGTAAGGACAGCAGCATGGCAATGATGCGGGCAAGATCGGCGGGCTGGGTCATTTGATCCGCCGGCCGTTCGGATAAGGCGGTCGCCATATCGGTCGCAACGAAACCGGGGCATACGGCTGTCGCGCGCACGCCGCTTTCGAAGCCCGCCTGTCGGATGGCATGCGCAAGCGCGACCGCCGCGAATTTGGAGAGAGAATAGCTACCGGCAGATGCGGACTTCACCCGCTTGCCGGAGAGGGAAGCGAGGATGATGACCCGGCCACGACCGCTCTCGCTCAACGCCTCCCAGGCGGCTTTAACCAGCCTTCTCGGTGCCTTGACGTTGACCGCAAGCATGGCGTCGATGTCTTCGTCATCTGCTTCGATCACTGTCTTCGGTATCATGATGCCGGCATTGGCCACGACAGCGTCGATACGACCGAAATGCTGATACGCTTCATCGGCCCAGCGCTTCTCCGCACTCGCATCATTTGCGTCATAATGGGCAAGATGGACCTGTCCCTCGTGACCCACAGCCCATTGCGGCAGCGACGGGCTGCGCATACCAAGCGATACCGACCAGCCTTCGCCAAGAAGAGTAGCAGCGATATGGTAGCCTATACCCCGACTTGCACCGGATATGAGAGCAACGCGTTTTGTCGTTCGTTCCATCATGCAAGCCCCACAATATGGCGGTAGGCGCGACGCAAAATGTCGATAACCTGCTTCTGCTCGTCTTCCGGGATGAAGCTGAAGAAATCGCGCGATTGCTGCGGAACGATCTCCCGGATTTTCGTTGCAAGCGCCGCTCCGGCTTCGGTGATGTAAAGCTCCTGGGCGCGGCTGTCCTCCTGCGACACTTCCCGGCGTATCAGATCGTGCGACACCATCTGGTCGATGATCCTGCCCATTGCAGACCGGTCCCGCATCGTCAGATGAGCTATCACTGAAGGACGGATACCCGGGTAGTCATCGACGAGCAGCAGGGTCGTGATCTTTCCAGTTCCCTTCGCCACATCCAGCCCGTCCAGCCGGGCATCGAGATCGCGCGATACGGCAAGGTTGATCGTGCGGATGTAAAAGCTCAGCGTGTCTTCAAGCACGTCGAGATTGATATCAGTTGGCGATGTCGGCGGGTTTTCAGTTGGTTTGGACATGGAGTTTCCGTTCGAATGGTCAAAGATCGACATTGGCGCACACGCTTTCCCGGCGTGCCGCAGTGCAGGTTTTCGGCCATGTCGTATGTCAGTTTCGTGACTGAATGAAAGGATAATTAGTAGACAAACGCAACTACTTTTTATTCCTGAAATCATATTTTTATTATTTAAATCATATATTTAAAAGGAAAACCTCTCGCGCCGCCGGATCCACGATAATCCGGCGGTGCAATCGGTCTTTGATGTCGCGCGATGCAAAGTCTGACGAGATGTCCGGCTCGTCAGACTTCGATGTTATGTGCCGACGGCAGTTGCCGCAGGTTCCCAATCCGCACCGGGGATCGCAGCAACGAGTTTGCGGGTGTAGGGATTGGCCGGCGACCGGAAGATTTTTGTCGGCGGCCCCTGTTCGACAACCGTTCCCTTGTGCATGACAAGCACATCGTCGCAAATCTGGCTCGCGACTCTCAAGTCATGGGTGATGAAGATCATCGCCACCTTCATTTCAGCCTGCACCCGCGCCAGAAGCTCCAGAACCTGCGCCTGTATGGAAACGTCGAGAGCAGACACGGCTTCGTCGGCCACAAGGACGACCGGATCAAACATCAGTGCACGGGCAATGCCGATGCGCTGGCGTTGGCCGCCGGAGAATTCGTGCGGGTAACGGTCATAGGCCTGTTCATCCAGCCCCACGAGCTTCAGAATTCCGAGAGCCTTTATTCTCGCCTCATGCACAGCCATTCCGTGGGCAACGGGGCCGACCGTCAAGATCCTGCCGATCGTATGGCGGGGATTAAGCGACGCGAAAGGATCCTGAAAAATCATCTGGATATAGGGTCGCAACGATCGAAACGTCGTTTCGTCCATCGCTGCTATGTCACGGCCATCGAAGCATATTGAACCGCCATCCGCCTCCAGCAATTTCAGCAGGACACGCCCGAGCGAGGACTTGCCCGACCCGCTTTCGCCAACGATACCAAGGGTCTGGCCCTTGTGAAGCTTGAAGCTGACACCATTGACCGCCTTGACGATACGGGCCTTGCGGAAAAACGAGCCGGAGCTGCGATATTCCTTCTCAAGATTTTCGACCTTGAGAACGACGGGGGCTTCTTCGCTGACTGAACGCTCAGTGCTCCGCATCCGCGGAACCGCAGCGACAAGTCGCTGGGTATAGGGGTGAACGGGATTGACCAGAACCTGGTCCGCCCTTCCCTGCTCCACAAGATATCCCTTCTCCATCACCACGACGCGATCGGCAATTTCGGCAACGACGCCGAAATCGTGGGTGATGAACATGACGCTCATGTTCTTGCGCTTCTGTATCTTGCGGATGAGCTCAAGGATCTGCGCCTGGGTGGTAACGTCGAGAGCGGTTGTTGGCTCATCGGCAATCAGGACATCCGGATCGAGTGCCAGTGCCATGGCGATCATGACCCGCTGGCGTTGTCCGCCAGACAGACGGAATGGATATTGCAGCCGCATCAGAGGCGGGTCGGGAAGGCCGACTTCTTCAAGTAGATCCAGAACCTTGGTCTTGCGGGTTTCAGGCGTTCCATAGCCATGCGCTTCAAGCACTTCGGCGATCTGATCCCCGATTGTCATCAACGGATTGAGCGCGGAGAGCGGATCCTGGAAAATGATTGAGACCGCCTGACCACGCAGCGGCCGGATTTTATCTTCCCTGGCCGCAAGTATGTCCATTCCCTTGAAATGGATTTCGCCGGAGCTGACTTTTATCACGGGCGACAACAGCCCCATGATCGTGCTGGCAGTGACGGATTTGCCGGACCCGGATTCACCGATAATGCACAGGATTTCACCTGCGTGGAGGTCGAAAGAGATATTCTTGACCGCGTGGGTGCGCTCCATTCCCGGCGGAAGATCCACCGTGAGATTGCGAACGGACAGCACCACGTCGGCTGACGTGGTTGGATGCGACATAAGTTCCCCTTGTTTTTTTGTAACTTTGTTCGCTTTGGCCGACGCTTCATACGTCGGAAACAATATGGTGGACTATGTCTACTATATTGTCCAGTGAGTGGCGGTAGCCGAGACGGTCGATACCGGCACCACCTTGGCGCTGCCCAGCATTCTTGACCTTTATGATCTGCAAAATGCCAGGCGGTCCCGCTTGACGTTTGGTCAGGAGCGGACCCGGCGTTTTGCGTTTTGGGACAAGTTCTCCAACTGTCCCGCTAGCGCCCACTTGCGGAGCAACTTTCGCGTGCTTAAAAGGCGTGCAGTTTCAAATCGCGTCGGAGAGGACCAATTTCGTGGAACAGGTAAATACCCAAACCGGTAAGGGCCGGACCAAAGCTTTATGGGCGGCGGTTGCGATTATTGCTGTTGCTGCTGCAGGCGTCATCGGGGGTAAGGCCTTCTACGAAGCAAAGGTCAGCGAACTCGTTGCTCGCACTGGCGCAACTGCCCGTTCCGTTGAGGTTGATTTCCTCGGGCAGATTCATATTCGCGAACTGGCCTTGCCGCTTGCCGATGGCAAGAACATCCGGATTGCCGCTATCGATGGACGTCCAAAATTTCCTTTCCTGGATGGCGCACTGGAGCTGAACGACATCAATGTTGATGTGCCAACCGGCAAGATCTCGATGGCGCATGCGCGTGTCGAGAATGCCGCGTTCACGAAACCGGATGCGGCTGAAGTATCCGGAGACGGAAATGCCAACTCTCTGCCTAAGCGCATAGAGCGCTTTGCAGCAGAGCGTATTTCCACGCCTGAGATGACATTCACGCAGTCCATCGCCACCACCGAGCAGAAGACTGTTTATAAGAACGTAGCCTTCTCGGACATCGCCAAAGGCCGGGTCGCCCGATATTCCATCGACAACGCCAGCTACGACATCCAGATGGATCTACCGGACAGCACTGGCGCGATGAAAAAGAAGCACTTGGTCGTATCGACCGGCGCCGTAGCCGGACAGGACTTCGATGCCGCTTACCTCGCAAGGCTCTATACGGAAAAAGCGGGTCCCGAAGATAAGGACGCAAAGCTTCTCTATGGCCCGCTCTCCGTCAGCAAAATCTCGTTCTCGGACGGAGACGGTCATTTCACCTACGATGAAATACGCAGCGACGGCTTCAGCGCCCGCATGCCGGCCGAGCCGCTTCTGGAAACGATGAACGCGCTTTCGGCGACCAAAAATACCGACGAGCTTTCACCTCAGGAACGCCAGGCAATTTTCGCCAAGGCCCTGTCCATTCTCGATATGATTGGCAAGAGCAACATGCAGTTGCTCGGGTTCAAGGCCGACGCGCCTGATGAAAGCGAAGGGGCTGCCGGCAAAAGGGTCAAGGTCGGCATTGATCGTATCGATATGCAGATGGACAGCCGTAAGCTCGACTTCGGCCTGAATGGCATGTCGATCGGAAATGGCGTCGACACGATCGAAGTCGCCGAGGCAAGCCTCAAGGGCTTTGACTGGAGTTCCACAATCGAGAGTCTCTCTAAAATCGTCGGGCTTGACGACAAGCAGATCGAGACTTTCCCGTTTAATCACCTGATACCGGAACTGGGCACCGTCCGCGTCGGAGGCATCAATGTTGATGTCGCCGCCCCGGAACAGACAGACGACGAGACTGGTGAAAAGACGGAGGGCGTGCCTGAGCGCATCAAGTTCACGCTCAGGAATTTCGAGATGGGTCTGACAAAGCCATTCAACGGCATACCCACAGATATCGTGATCAGGCAGGATGACCTTTCTCTTCCGATCCCGGAAGATTCGACCGAGGAAGTTTTTGTTGAAGCCCGCAAACTGGGTTTCGAGGCACTCGCCCTGTCTTATGCCCTTGCCGCCGGCTGGGATGAACCGAACAAGAACCTGGTGATCCGGGAAATCTCCATGCGCGGCAAGGATATTGGCAGCGTCAATTTTTCCGGTCTGGCGAGCGGGTTCACGGAGGAGTTCTTCTCCTTCGACACCCATCGTACTCAGGCCGCCCTCCTGGGGCTCGCGGGTCGCGAGGTAAAGCTGACGATCAAGGACGAAGGTATGATGGCCAAGGCTATCAAGCTGTATGCTCTGCAAAACGACATGACCGAGGATCAAGTGCGCGGTGTTCTGACACTCGTGGCAAGCGCGGGGTTGCAGCAGATCGCAGCTGAACAGCCCAAACTCAAGAGTGCGGTGGACGCGTTACTTCGCTTCATCAACAACCCAGGTACTCTTACGGTTACCGCCCGCTCCACTGGACCAAATGGCCTTGGTCTTTTTGATCTGGTTGCAGCGTCTGAAAACCCGATGCTTCTTCTCGACAAGGTCGATATCCAGGCGACGGCCGAGTAAGTCGTCCGATCGCACCTCCAAACGGTTCAAGCTCCGGTTCTCGGAGCTTGAACACACCGGGCGCGGAGCTTCTAGCAAAGCTTAGATGCGCCGCGCCTTGATCGTGTTCATTACAAAGCTGGTCTCGATGGTGTCGACGCATTTCAGCTTCGCGATCTTCTCCTTGATGAAGCGCTCGTAGTCCTCGAGCCCACCGCACATGACCTTGAGCATGTAGTCCCTCGAACCCGTGACGAGGTGACATTCCAGAACCTCATCCCAGTCCAGAACGGCCGCCTCGAACATCTGGATTTCGTCATCGTGCTGGCGACTGAGGCGGATGGATGCAAGCGCGGTCATCGTCCATCCCTCGATTGCCGGATCAACGATCGCGGAATAACCTTTGATCACCCCCGTCTCTTCCAGCCGTCGCAGCCTCCGCAGACATGCAGATGCCGACAGGCCGACTCGCTCGGCAAGTTCGTTGTTGGTGATCCTTGCGTCGGCAGACAGCTCCTTGACTATCCGCCGGTCGATCGGATCTGCAATTTTTTGCGACATAAAGCACAATTCTCCGCAATGTATTGCTTCATCAGACATATCCACGCTTCAGAATGCAAGGTATTTTGACTTGATTGGATGTAAGCTGCGGACAGTTCAACGTCTGTTGAGGAGGACCTTCCGCAAATGACTGCACCGCATCCGTCTAAAACCCATATCGGCAACCACGCTCTCCATCCTGAAACCCAGATGCTCAATTACGGCTACGATCCGGAATTGTCGGAAGGAGCGGTGAAGCCGCCTGTGTTTCTGACCTCGACCTTCGTCTTCAAGTCGGCGGAGGACGGTCGCGACTTCTTCGACTATGTCTCCGGCCGCAAGGAGCCGCCCGCAGGCAGAGGTGCAGGCCTCGTCTATTCGCGTTTCAACCATCCCAATAGCGAGATCGTCGAGGACCGCCTTGCCGTTTACGAACGCACCGAGAGTTGTGCGCTCTTCTCGTCCGGCATGTCCGCCATTTCGACGACGCTTTTCGCCTTCGTCCGGCCCGGCGACACCGTACTCCATTCCCAGCCTTTGTACGGCGGCACTGAGACGCTGCTGGCAAAGACCTTCCACAATTTCGGCGTTTCGGCGGTGGGTTTCGCCGACGGTGTCAGCGAGGCCTCGGTAATATCCGCCGCAGAGGCTGCGATGGCGAAAGGCAGGGTGTCCGTCATCCTCATCGAGACCCCCGCCAACCCGACAAACAGTATTGTCTATATCCCCATGATCAGCCGCGTTGCCGACGTGATCGGCCAGAAGCAGGGACACAGGCCAATCATCGCATGCGACAACACACTCCTCGGTCCGGTGTTCCAGCGGCCAATCGAGCACGGTGCCGATATCTCGCTCTATTCACTGACAAAATACGTTGGCGGGCACTCCGACCTCATTGCCGGAGCAGCGCTCGGTCGCAAGGATGTCATGAAGCAGGTGAAGGCATTACGCGGAGCGATCGGCACGCAGCTCGACCCGCATTCGTGCTGGATGCTCGGGCGCTCGCTTGAGACGCTACAAATCCGCATGGAGCGGGCAAACAGCAATGCCGAGGTGGTGGCCGAATTCCTGAAGGCGCATCCAAAGGTCGAGAAAATCCATTATCTGCCGTTTCACGATCCGGCGTCCCCGGTTGGCAAGGTGTTTGCAGATCAATGCACCGGTGCGGGATCGACCTTCTCGTTTGACATTGCGGGCGGGCAGGCAGCGTCTTTCAAATTCCTCAACGCTCTCACGATATTCAAACTCGCGGTCAGCCTTGGCGGTACGGAATCTCTCGCCTCCCATCCTGCAACGATGACGCATTCGGGTGTTCCGGCCGACGTCCGCCAGCGCATTGGTGTGCTTGATTCCACGATCCGGCTGTCAATCGGCATCGAACATCCCGACGATCTGGTCGCCGACCTGACCCTCTCTCTGGATGCCGCCTGACGAAGAGGCAAATGCCGCTCCTCCCCGACTGCAATACCCCAGTACATACGAAACGCGGAAACCAACGTAGTGCAGGAAGGCGATAAGGGGAGCGGCGTTACCTTCCGCTACGAGTGGAGACAGTCCCGAACCGGCAATATGATACAGAAGCGGCGAATGACGGGTTGAGATGGCGTCGGGCAAAGGGTATCAGGTGCCTCAATTCCAGGCGGACCTCCCGCAAGCAACAAGGCTTATCCTGACATGATCCCGGATTTTCTCGTCACCCATTCCGGTGGCTTCCATGCCGACGAACTGCTGTCCAGCGTCATCCTGACCCGACTTTTCCCGCAGGCCCGCATCGTCCGCAGCCGGGCGCCGGAATGGATCACCCCCGGCGTGGACCGCATCATCTACGATGTCGGCGGCGCCTATGACGCGACAAGCAGGATATTCGATCACCATCAGCGCGGCGCGCCGCTGAGGGATGACGGTCAGCCATATAGTTCATTCGGACTGATCTGGAAGCATTTCGGCCGGGACTATCTTGCCGCCTTCGGCATCCCCGATGAACATGTCGAAACCGTCCATACCTCTTTCGATGGCAGCTTTGTGCTGCCGGTCGATCTGGTCGACAATGGTGCGGTCAGCCCCTCCGTCGCCGGGCCGCTGGTTGCGCTGACGCTTCCTGTCCTGCTGGAAACTCTGAAACCTGTTTTTGACGAGACCGACCCCGAAGCCGATGATCGCAGTTTCCACGCGGCGCTCGTCATTGCCCGCAGCTTCGTCGAGGCGAAAATAGCCAAAAGCGCTGCGAAACTGCGCGCCGAGGCGCTTGTAATGCAGGCTATCGTCGATGCCGGTGAAGGTCATATTCTGGAATTGCCGATGGGTATGCCGTTTCGGCCCGCCATTGTGAAGGCGGGCGCCGACAATCTACTGTTTGTCGTTCACCCGCGTGACAAGGACTGGTGTCTGACCGGTATCCGTCGCGCGGATGAAGGCTTTGAACTTCGGGCAGACCTGCCTGCCGCATGGGCTGGCCTTACAAATGGCGATCTGGAAGCCGTTTGTGGCATTGAAGGCGCGAGTTTCTGCCACAACGGCCGGTTTATTGCCGCCGCCAAAACCCGTGATGCCGCCCTCGCCATGGCAGAACTGGCTGTGAAAGAGGCGATCTTGCCTGCTCCCGTAGTCTAGTTCATTGAACAACGGCACATGAGTAGGACATCGCCCGGAAGGCGGGCCGGCGAAGCATATCAAAGGATATGCCCGCAAATGTTCTTCGGCCGCATCACTGGACTCTCCTCCTCCATGCCCAACCGGGAACACCGTGTTCGTTCCCGATAATCTACGGAGCCGTTACTTTGTCGGCGACCGCAGCACTATTGGGCAGCAGGAGAAGGACTGCGATGGCACATAGCGCCGTTACCGCGGCAAGCCACCAGCAAAGTGTCGAAAACGCAGTCTGATAGGCATCCCGCAACAGGTCGTCCCCGATGTGGGACGATATTGCCGCTGCACCCGCCAGGTCGCCCACTGCCAGACGCTGACCTGTCTGATTCAAGAGGGGCGTAGACAAAGGCGCCAGCCGTCCGAGGGATGCCGAGGTCAATGCCGACAGGGCGGCGCTGACGACTGCTAGCGCGATGCCCTCACCGGCAACCCGCACGGTACTGAATATGCCGGTCGCCATTCCCGCACGCTCCACCGGCACGACGCCAACGGACAAGCCATCCATCAGGCCCCATGGCAGGCCGGCGCCCACCCCGATGACGAGCATGGGCAGAACGATCATGGCTCCATCCTCTGCCGTGAAGCCGGCAAGCCAGACGAGGCCAGAGGCGGAGATCAGCAGGCCGATGCCGCAGAGCATGCCCGGCGAAACATGACGCGCGAACATCGTCGCGACTATAGGCACCACCAGCATCGGAGCCGACAGTCCCAACATGATGAACCCCGCCCCGATTGCTCCTTGTTGCTCGATACCGATGAGGCGCAACGGAATGATAACAAGAAGAACAACGAAACAGGCGCAGGTGGCGATTGGCAATAGCTGCACCCCCACGAACCGCGGATAACGGAAGAGCGATAAGTCCAGCATCGGTCTCGCCGCCCGCATTTCGATCAAGACGAAGGCTGCAAGCGAAAATGCAAATCCTGTGCTGAAAGCGATGATACCGTTAGACCCGAGAACAGGCAGTTCGATCATCGCAACGGTGAAGAGGGTGAGTGTTAGGGTAAAGCTTGCAGCGCCCAGCCAGTCGAGTTCCGCCGCATTGGGATCCCTCGTTTCACGCATCCGTGGCGGGCCGAGGATCAGGGCAAGGAGGCCGATCAGGCCGCCGGCAAGGAATATTGCCCGCCATCCGACCGTTTCGATCATAAATCCCGTCAGCAGCGGACCAGATGCAAGACCGACGCCGAAGGTCGTTCCAAGCAACCCAAAGGCGCGCGTCCTAGCGTGGCCGTCGAATTCCTGCGCAAGTGCGGCCGTCCCTCCGGCCAGGGCAGCGGCGGCGCCCACGCCTTGACCGGCACGCAGCAGATCGATGATCCACACCGAAGGCGCAAATCCAAGCGCAAAGGAGAAGCCGGTAAACAGCGCAAGGCCGATCAAGAACACCCGCCTTCTGCCATATCGATCTGCAAGCGCGCCTGCCGCCATCAGAAGACTTCCGAAAGCCAGCATGAAGGCATTGGTGATCCAGGTGAGGGATGCAGACGATCCCCCGAGGTCCTGCCCGATCGCCGGCGTGGCAACCGCACCGGCGGAGAAGTTCAAAGGAAGGGTCAAGGCGGCAAGACACACCGCCACCAATACCGAATTCCGGCTGGCTGAGGCTCTATGAGGGGCATCGTTCATGCGAACTCCAATCGTGAAATGGGATCGCGACACCAAGGTCGCGTATCGGCATCCATCCTCATCAGACGACATGAATTCGACAATCAGCCTCATGGGCCTTTCATTGCGGATCAAAATTCTCTAATCAGTGACAATGGATAAGTTGAGCGAGATCGATGCCTTCGTCCGGGTTGCCGAAAGGCTGAATTTTGCCAAGGCCGGGCAGAGCCTGGGGCTCTCACCTTCTGCTGTCGGAAAGAGCGTTGCCCGACTGGAGGCATCTCTGGGCGTACGGCTGTTCAATCGCACCACCCGGCAGGTCTCCCTGACCAATGAAGGGGCAATGCTGTTTGAGCGGTATCGGTCCATCCTGACCGATCTGCGCGACGCACATGAAGCAGTAACGGACAATCTGGCCCTGCCCCGCGGCAGTCTGCGCGTGACGCTTCCGACAATCGGATACCGCTTTCTGCTGCCGATCGTGCCTGAATTTCGCCGGCGTTATCCCGATATCGATCTCGAACTCGACTTTAACGACAGGCGCGTCGATCTGATCGAGGGCGGCTTCGATGCTGCAATCCGCAGTGGCGAGCTTGATGATTCCAGCCTGATAGCGCGGCGTCTTGGTCCATTCCGCTTCATTTTATGCGCGTCGCCGGACTATTTTCAACGAATGGGCACGCCCCGGCACCCCAGCCATTTGCCAGAGCATGAAGCATTGCGCTTCCGCTTTCCGACCTCCGGCAGGTTTCAGGAATGGCTGCTGGAAAACGGCGACAACCCCCTGTCGAGCATGCGTATCGCCCTTACCTGCGGTAATATGGAGGCGATACGGGCGGCGGCGATTGACGGGATGGGGCTCGCTTACATGCCTGAATTCCTGGCGACGGACGCCATCAGGGATGGCCTGCTCGAGACGGTCCTGAACGAACATCTCGCCGCACCAGGCCAGTTTTCAATTGTCTGGCCATCAGCCCGCTTCATGGCGCCGCGGCTGCGCGCTTTCATCGATTTCGCGATCGAAAAGCTGTTTGTCGAAACGTGACTGGAGTATCTACGCATGACAGATGCCGGCGGGCTTATGCGCGCCGGTGGAGTTCGTCCATTGAAGCCACCGGCGGACTAGTACGGTGCATTTCTTGACCGACAAGACGGTGGTGGGTAAATAAAGGATGCTGATGAGGAGTTTATAACCATGGACAAAGATCGCCGATAATCCGGACTTGCGTCGATGACAGCGCAGTCTTTTCAAAACGACGCGTTGGCTGGCTCAGCATTTGCATCAAAGGAACATTCATGCCCAGACTTTCTGGAAAGACCGCACTCGTGACCGGCGCGGCGCGAGGAATTGGTGCGGCTATCGCCCAAGCGTTCGCTGACGAGGGGGCACAGGTCATCGTTACCGATATAGACGTGGATGGCGGCTTGTTGACCGCAGGCTCAATCGGCGGGAGGTTTGTCCGTCTCGACGTCGCATGCGAGGCAGACTGGGCGAAAATTGCCAGTCAATTTCCCAAGATGGACGTCGTCGTCAACAATGCGGGAATAACAGGCTTTGAAGGACCGTTCGAAGGGGCCCCGCCAGCCCATGATCCAGAAAATGCCCAACTTGCTGATTGGCACAAGGTCCATGCGGTCAACCTGGATGGCACTTTTCTGGGCTGCCGTTATGCAATCCGCGCCATGCGAGCAAATGGTGCGGGGTCGATTATCAACATTTCCTCACGCTCAGGGCTTGTCGGAATTCCAATGGCAGCGGCCTACGCCTCATCCAAGGCCGCCGTCCGCAACCACACCAAGAGCGTGGCCCTATATTGCGCCGGTCAGGGCCTGAACATCCGGTGCAATTCAATTCACCCTGCAGCCGTGATGACACCGATGTGGGAGCCGATGTTGGGAAATGGCCCGGATCGCAAAGATCGTGAAGCCGCGCTGGTCAAAGAAACGCCCATGCAACGCTTTGGCAGGGCCGCGGAGGTAGCCGCACTCGCAGTCCTGCTCGCATCTGACGAGGCAACTTATATGACTGGGGCCGAACTGAACATCGATGGCGGCATTCTTGCAGGATCAGCCGCAGCACCGGGAAGCTAGAATAACGGGCTATGGGATGACCGAACCTTTTTGGTTCATTGCCCCCATTATGATGGAAGATAGTAAAGGTCGAACTTCCACCGATCAGTTCTGTGGCACTCCCGGCAAACGCGTCAAAACCTTGGATCATTTGGGAAGAGTTCGGCCCAAATGATTTATGACGGCAATTGGCGCAAACCGATCAATCTATGCGTTGAAGATCGTCGCTAAAAACTCAAGACGCACCCAGACGGAAAAGGCCCTCCCGGTTCGGAGAGGGCCTGTTTTCATTACCATCGATAGTCGCGACGGTCTCGCCATTCGCGATGTTCGCGCCAATCTCTGCGCTCGCGCCATTCTCTGCGGGCCTGACGTTCACGCCACTCCCTGCGGGCTTCCCAACGATCACGTCTGTCCCAGCCGCGCTCATATCTCGGCGGTCCATTGGGCCGGCAATATCCGCGCGGCGATAGATGAAAGCCGCGTCCGCAAGCATAGTCCACACTTTGAACGTTGGATGCCAGGGGTGCGGCCGGTTGACCGACAGGCATCGCGTTCGCGCCACTGCCGAACAGGGCACCGAGAATTATTCCAGCGCTTAAAATCATCTTACGCATTTCATCTCCCTCCTTCCGGGATGGAGGAATTTAGCGCCCTTGCCGGTGAACTGTGGCTGAATGAATCTTGATGTTTTCGTGGCAAAAACTCCACAATTGTGGCAGATGCCGGCTTCGCGTTCCGATCACTGCGAAAGGGTGAAGCGGCGTCAAGGCGGCGCGGCCCACTGCCCCGCCCCAGTCAATGCAGACCTGTTATTCTTTTATGTGCCAGTGGGTTGAAGGGGCGCGATGTATCCCCTCCGGTTGCAGTCCTGCGGTTTTCGTCATAGTCCTCAAGCGAATGAGGAGACGGTGATTGAACCCCAATCTGGACACAAAGCCCGAACCAAAGCCAAAAAGCAAACGCCTCATCTGGCCTTGGGTGCTGTTGGCCGTTCTAACGATTGCAGCCGTTCTCACGCTTGCGGGCATCTATATTTACAGGGAGCTGACATCGACGGCCGAGGATCTGGCTCGAACCTGGCGCGACCTCGTGCAATTGTTCTGGCTGATAATGCCGGACCGTCAGCCCTAGTCTTGGGTAACAGAAAGGCGCTAGTGGCAAAGCCTGAGCGCAGCATGGAATCCCAAAAAAATTGAAGAGTTTGCGGCGGCGGTGTATCGGATCGCAAACTCTGTTTTTGGGAACCTGAATGCAACCGTCTTTTAGATTGCCGCCGCTGGAGGCGCTTGTTGTTTTTGAGGCAGCGTCCCGTTTGGGCAGCTTCTCCCGCGCGGGCAACGAGCTGGGCCTGACGCAGAGCGCCGTCAGCCGGCAGATCGGCAAGCTGGAAGCGTTCATTGGCTCCAAGCTTTTCGAGCGCGTGCCGACAGGCGTGCGACTGACGACCATCGGCGAAAACTACTCGATCGATATATCGCGGCTGATCCTCGATATCGCAAGTGTCACGGACGGCGTCCGCTCGTGGACCGGCGCCAGCCAGATCACCATCGCCTGCTCTCGCGGGATTGCGGATCAATGGTTCATGCCTCGCCTGCAGAAACTGAAACGCGATATTCCCGGCATCGAATTGCGGGTGCGGGTAACTGACGATGTGGCGCATCTGCGTCTGGATGAATTCGACCTCGCTATTTTCTATCGCAAGGAAAGACCGATTGGCGTCTGGCTATCGGAACTCGGTCAGGAGGAGGTCGTCCCCGTTTCTGCCCGCGGCATGACCAATCTTATGGAGCAGAGGGCACCGGTTTTGATCTCCATCGAAGATTCGATGCGGGAATGGCAGGATTGGAGCGACTGGTGGCGCTCGTCACACCTGTTGCCGCCACAGGATGCAATCCAGTGGAAACTCGGAGACTATGGCCTCTGCGTCGCGGCGGCATCGCAGGGGCTTGGTGCAACGCTTGGGTGGACCTGGCTCATCCGCGACCAACTGGATAGCGGAGCGCTCGTTCCTGTGCATTCCCATGCCATGCGTTCGGAAGGCAAATTTTACCTGATGCGACCGGCAGATCGCCACCAGCGTAAAATTGTGCGCGAGGTGTCCGATTGGCTGATTGCAGACAACCATAAAACCGCGCGCTGAAACCCGTCATGCCTGCGCAGGAGGTGTTTTGCGGCGCCGGTCCAGGAGGAACCGCGCGTAGCCGATGATGGTGAACAGCAGCCAGGCGACCTGTGAAATCAGCGAGCCGAGGTTGAAATTCCATATCAGCGAGTAGATCAGAAACACGCCACCCAGAACGTTTAAGAGAGTGTAGCGCCAGTCTTCTATCGTCAGAAGTCGTAGCTGCAACAGGGCATAGGCTAAGAGATAAAAAAACGCTCCTGCAAGGCCGACAAGATCCGCTAGCCCCATTGTATCCACTCCATAAACACGCCCGCCCGGCGAGCGCCTGCTACACCGGACCCGCTCCGGCGCATCCCTTTACTCCGCTTCGCAGATAACCGGATGCGCTCAGATTTCATGACCCCATGCGCAAAAATCATACCCCCCTGCGCGCATCGGTATCTAGTGCCGAACCGTCGAGTACGATACGCCACTGCCAGCCGCGCCTCGTCCGGCCCCGATAAAAAACAGGGAACCCAAACATGACATCCTCCCCCTTTTCCTTCTCGCTCGACCGGCGGCATTTTCTTGCCGGCGCGGCCAGCCTCGCGGCGCTTTCTGCCGGTTTCATTACAGACGCCAGTGCGCAAGGCGCGGACACACCGAGGAAGGGTGGCGTTTTGAAATTGGGTATCGGCGGCGGCAGCACCACGGATAACCTCGATCCCCGCATCCTGAAAGACTGGGTGCCGGTCAATCAGGCCTTCATGATCATGAACGGCCTTGTCGAGATCGATGCCAGCAATCACGCTGTGCCTGAATTGTTCGAAAGCTGGGAAGCGCAGCCCGGCGCCGTGGAGTGGGTCTTCAAGCTGCGTCAGGGTGTCACCTTCCACAACGGCAAGACCCTGACGGTGGAAGACGTCATCTACTCCATCAACCTACACCGTGGCGAAACCACCTCTGCGGCACGCTCGGTCGCGTCTGCGCTCAAGAGCGTCGACAAGCTTTCCGACACCGAGGTCAAGATCGTCCTCGAAAGCGGCAATGCCGACCTTCCTTACATCTTGTCCGACTACCATTTCCTCGTTGTGCCCGAAGGCTGGACGGATTTCAGCAAACCTGTCGGCACCGGGCCATTCGTGTTCGAAAGCTACGATCCGGGCGTTCGTTCGCGCTTTACCCGTAATCCGAATTACTGGAAGCCGAATGCCGCTCACGTTGACGCCGTGGAAGTCATCGTCATCAACGATATCGCCGCACGCACCAATGCCATGATGTCGGGTCAGGTCCATGCGATCAACCAGCTCGACTTCAAGACAGTAGACCTGCTGCGCCGTAACCCCAACCTCAACATCGTCCAATCGGCTGGCGGCCAGCACTTCACATTCCTGATGGATTGCACGCAGGCGCCATACAAGGACAACAATATCCGCCTTGCCATCAAGCACGCCATCGACCGCGAGCAGCTTTTGAAAACCGCGCTGCGTGGCTACGGCCGCATCGGGAACGATCATCCGATCCCGAGTTCTGACCGCTTTTATGCCGCGGATCTGGCGCAGCGTCCCTACGACCCCGAGAAGGCGAAGTTTTATCTGAAGCAGGCTGGCCTCGATACGCTCAAGGTAGAGATTTCCGCTTCCGACGCCGCCTTCTCCGGCGCTGTGGATGCAGCGGCGATTTTCCGCACGAGTGCGGCCAAGGGCGGCATCGATGTTTCTATCAAGCGCGAACCCGCCGATGGCTACTGGGACAACGTCTGGATGAAAGCTCCATTCTGCATGTCATACTGGGGCGGACGCCCGACAGCAGACCAGATGCTGACCATCGCTTACCAGTCCACCTCGGCGCAAAATGATACGCACTGGAAGAACGAAAACTTCGACAGGAAACTCATCGAGGCGCGTGCACTTCTCGATGATGCTAAGCGCAAGGAAATCTATGCCGAGCTTCAGGCGCTCATCTCCAATGAGGGCGGCGCCATGATCCCGATGTTCGGAGATTATCTGGATGCGACATCCAAGAAACTGAAGGGCGTGACCACGCATCCGATGTTCAACTTCATGGGTGCCCGTCTCGCTGAAAAGGTCTGGTTGGACGCATAATGACTAAGCTTATCCTGAAGCGCATTGCTTTGGGTATTTTGACGCTTCTGCTGGTGTCGGCGCTTATTTTCGCCGGCACTCAGCTTCTTCCCGGAGATGTGGCGTCGGCAATACTCGGACAGAATGCGACGCCTGAATCTCTCGCCGTGCTGCGCGCCGATCTCGGTCTGGAGCAGCCCCTTCTGCAACGTTATCTTTCCTGGCTCGGCGGTTTCGTAACCGGCGACCTTGGAAATTCGCTGGCAAACCACCAGCCTGTCGCAGCTCTCCTATGGCCGCGGTTCTGGAACACCATGGCGCTGGCGCTGTATGCCGCCGTCGTGTCCGTTCCGGTTGCCGTACTTCTGGGTCTGTTCAGTGCCATCTGGCGCGGCAGCCTGTTCGATCGGGCTGTCAACATCGTTGCGCTGGGCTTTGTTTCCCTTCCGGAATATTTTCTGGGCCTGTTGCTGATCCTTTTCGTGTCCGTGCAGTACAATCTTTTGCCGAGCCTTGCTGACACTTATCCGGGCATGGGCTTTGCGGATTGGCTGAAAGCCACCACGCTTCCTGCTCTGACGCTGGTTCTGGTTACTGTGGCGCAGATGCTGCGCATGACCCGTACCGCCGTTCTTGCGGTGATGGATCAGGCCTATGTCGAAACAGCCTATCTCAAGGGATTGCGGACCAAACGCGTGGTTCTCCGCCACGCGCTTCCCAACGCCGCGGCCCCGATCGTCAACGTCGTATCGTTCAACATCGCCTATCTCATCACCGGTGTGGTGCTGGTAGAGGCCGTGTTCAACTATAACGGCCTTGGCCGTTTCATGGTCGATGCCGTTTCGAAGCGGGACCTTCCACTGGTACAGGCGGCAGCCCTCGTTTTCGGCGCAACCTACGTCATTCTAAACATCATTGCCGATGTGTCGGCAATTGCGCTTAACCCGCGCCTGAGGCATCCCCGATGAAAATGCTCCGCACCATCACCCCAACCGCATGGGTCGGTCTTTTCATCATTTCGGTCAACATCGTCCTGTTCGCAGCCGGTCCGCATATCGCGCCTTTCGGGCAGGAGGAGATCGTCGGTTCGCCTTTCGATCCGCCTTCGGCAATGCACTGGTTTGGCCTTGATCAGAACGGACGCGATATGCTGTCGCGCCTTTTGGCCGGTGCGCAAATCTCCATCGGCGTTTCGCTGGCGGCGTCCCTGCTCTCCTTCACAATCGGCATCACGCTTGGTTTCATCGCGGCTATCTTCGGCGGCTGGCTCGATATGGTTCTCTCGCGCATCGTCGACACTGTCATGTGTATTCCAGTGCTGATCTCGGCTCTTGTCGTGCTGCAGGCGCTAGGCTCGTCCATCCCCGTGCTGATAGTGACCATTGCGCTTCTGGATTCCACCCGCGTCTTCCGTCTGGCGCGCATTGTCGCCCAGGGCGTGAATGTGCTGGAATATGCCGAGACCGCGCGCCTGCGCGGAGAAGGCCTGATCTGGCTGGTGTTCAGGGAGATACTGCCCAATGCCCTGCCGCCGCTCATTGCGGAATTCGGCTTGCGTTTCTGCTTCACCTTTCTGTTCGTGGCCGGTCTGTCCTTTCTCGGGCTTGGCGTTCAGCCGCCTTTCGCAGACTGGGGCGGCATGGTGAAGGACAACCAGCAGGCCATTCTTTATGGCCTCTACGCACCGCTTTATCCGGCCGCTGCCATCGCCGTTCTCACCATCGGCGTCAATCTCGTCGTGGACTGGCTGCTGGCTGGCCGCAGCGCAATTCAGGGAGCAGACCGATGAGTAACAATGAGGTCTTGCAAATTCGCGGCCTGAAAGTTGCTGCACCGAATGGAGCAATTCTGGTTGATGGTATCGATCTGGATCTCAAGCGCGGTGAGGTCAAAGGGCTGATCGGTGAATCCGGCGCCGGTAAATCCACCATCGGGCTTGCCGCCATGGGATATGGCCGAAACGGTTGCCGAATCGTTGGTGGAGAAATCGTCGTGAATGGCGTTTCGCTGATGACGGTGGATCGCGCCGGTCGTGAGGCGGCGCGCGGTGCGCGCATCGCTTATGTGGCGCAAAGTGCAGCTGCGGCGTTCAACCCTGCCATGAAGATTGGCGAACAGATTATCGAGGGGCCGCTTTACCACGGCGTCATGAACCGGCGGGAAGCCGAAGCCTGGATGCTGGAACTGCTGCAAGCGCTGCAACTTCCCGATTATCAGAATTTCGGCGACCGTTACCCGCATCAGGTCTCCGGTGGGCAGTTACAGCGCGCGATGGTGGCCATGGCGATGTCATGCCGCCCTGACATACTCGTGCTGGACGAACCCACAACGGCACTCGATGTCACCACGCAGATAGAGGTTCTGGCCCTGCTCCGCAGCCTCATCCAGCGCTACAATACCGCCGCCCTCTACATCACGCATGACCTTGCCGTCGTCGCGCAGATTGCTGACAGCATCATGGTCTTGCGCCATGGCAAAAAGGTAGAAGCCGGTTCTGCCGAGGATATCCTGGAGCACCCGCAGGAAGACTATACGCGCCGCCTTGTATCCGAACGCCAAGCCAGCATGTCCGGCGAATCCGTCCAGAACAGGGGTGGTGAAATCCTGCTGGAAGCGCGTGGCGTCACCGCCTACTACGGTCGCAAGAAGGTGCTGGACAACGTTCACTGCGAAATCCGAAAGGGCGAAACACTGGCAGTCGTGGGTGAATCCGGTTCGGGAAAATCCACTTTGGCCAGGGTTATTGCCGGGTTGCCGCCGCAATCCTCCGGAGTCATTTCGCTGGCTGGACACCGGCTTGCGGACAAGTACTCCAGGCGTTCGCGCGAAGATCTTCGCCGTATCCAGCTCGTTTACCAGCTTCCGGATGTGGCGCTCAATCCACGCCACACCGTCGGCGAGATCATCGGCCGTCCCATGTCGTTCTATTTCGGAATGAATGAAGATGAGCGCGCCTCCGAGGTGAACCGGTTGCTGGACCTGATCGGTCTGCCCCGGGAGTTTGCAGAGCGCCTGCCAAAAGCGCTTTCCGGGGGGCAGAAGCAGCGCGTGTGTATCGCACGCGCACTTGCCGCAAGACCCGATCTTATCATCTGCGACGAGGTGACATCGGCACTTGATCCTCTCGTGGCAGAAGAAATTCTCAGACTGTTGCGGTCGTTGCAGGATGAACTGGGCGTCTCCTATCTGTTCATCACCCATGACCTCGGCGTCGTTCGCCGGCTCGCCGACAGGACGATGGTGATGCAGCATGGCCGCATTGTCGAAACCGGCACGACCAAGGAGGTTTTTGCACCTCCTTACCAACCCTATACCGAACAGCTCATCACCTCCGTCCCCGAACTGCGGCGCGACTGGCTGGATGGCGTGCTGGCAAAACGTGGCCTCCCCGCCGCATGATCTGCGGGGCGGTTCACTCTTTGATGGGAACCGCCTCGCATTCTTTCATTGTTGTCTCCCGGCAAAGCGATGCCCGCTTCAAATGACCCGACTGGAATACCCCAAATGACAATACGTGTTGAAGAACATATCTGGATTCCCATGAGCGATGGCGTACGCCTTGGTGCTCGCCTTTGGCTGCCGGAGGGCGCGGAACAATCGCCGGTTCCCGCCATTCTCGAGTATATTCCCTATCGCAAGCGAGACGGAACCCGCGGGCGCGACGAGCCGATGCACGGCTATTTTGCCAGCCAGGGATATGCCGCAATTCGCGTGGACATGCGTGGCACAGGCGAATCCGATGGCCACATGGCGGACGAATATCTGAAGCAGGAACAGGACGACGCACTCGAGGTGATCGACTGGATTTCCCGCCAGCCGTGGTGCAGCGGCAATGTCGGCATGATGGGTAAGAGCTGGGGCGGCTTCAACGGCCTGCAGGTCGCCGCCCGCCGTCCGCCGGCACTGAAAGCTGTCATCACCGCCTATTCGACCGACAACCGTTATACCGACGACATTCACTACATGGGCGGCCTGCTGCTGAACGACAATCTGTGGTGGGGCACCATCATGCTTGCTTATCAGAGCCGTCCGCTCGATCCAGAGATCGTCGGTGACACGTGGCGCGACAGCTGGATCGAGCGCCTGGAGAAGCTCCCCTTCTTTCCCGCACTCTGGCTGGAACACCAACGTTACGACGATTACTGGAAACACGGCTCGGTCTGCGAAGACTGGAGCGCAATTGAATGCCCGGTCCTTGCCATCGGCGCATGGGCGGACAGCTATACCAATGCCGTCCCGCGGCTTCTGGAGAACCTTCAGGTCCCGCGCCGCGGCATCATCGGTCCGTGGGGCCATATCTACCCCCAAGATGGTGTTCCCGGTCCCGCAATTGGCTTCCTGCAGGAAGCAACGCGCTGGTGGGACCATTGGCTGAAAGGCAAGGACACCGGCGTCATGGACGAGCCGATGCTGCGCGCCTTCGTCAGCGACACGATCGAACCGACCGGTACGCGCACGACGACGCAAGGCCGCTGGGTGGGGGAAGCAACATGGCCTTCGCCTGAAATTGCAACCCGCTCGCTTTACCCCGGTGCAGCGAAGGAACTGCGCGATACGGCAAGCGAACCGGCAATTCTCAGCATTCGTTCGCCGCAAAGCCACGGCAAGGCGGGCGGGGAATGGATGGCGACCGGATGCCCCGGCGAACATCCAACCGATCAGCGGCTCGACAACGGTGGCGCGCTCGTTTTCGAAACCGCCTTGATGGAAGAGGATTTCGATATTCTCGGTGCGCCGGTAGCGCGTCTGCGTATTGCCGCAGATTGCCCTGTCGCGCAGATTTCACTGCGCCTCAACGACGTCCTGCCGGATGGCCGTGTCACACGTGTCAGTTATCAGGTTTTCAACCTGACCCACCGCGATAGCCACGAAAATCCGGAAGCATTGGAACCCGGCAAATTTTACGATGTCGCAATCAAGCTCAATGATTGCGGTTATCGTTTTGCCAAAGGGCACCGGCTGCAACTCGCCATCGCCACGGCCTACTGGCCGATGGTATGGACATCGCCTTACGATGCGACGATCAGCGTTTCCGTTGCAGAAAGCGCGCTTGACCTGCCCGTGCGTGCCACCGGTGACGACAAGCCTGTGCGTTTCGAGGCCCCTGCCCACGGCCCATCGACACCCATGACGCAGGTAGATCCCGGCACGGTCCGCCGCTGGACCGAACAGGACCATGAGACGGGTATCAACACCTATGTCACGGAAGGCGTGGGCGGGTTGTTCGGCGAGGGCGTGTTGCGGTTTGACGACATCGACACCGAACTCAGCCATAGTCTGCGGCGTGAATTGACCATTCGCGACGGAGATCCCCTCTCCGCGAAATACGTCCTCACCCAGACATATGAAATTGGCCGGGATGGGTGGCGCATCAAGATAGAGAGCCGCACCGAGATGCGCTCCGACAGGGAAAATTTCTACCTGACAGGAGAACTTTCGGCACTCGAAAATGGCAGCCTCGTCAAAACCCGGAAGTGGGATGAGCGCTACAAACGCGACCTCATCTGATGTCGCATGGCCCTTGCAGCTATTTGCGGGGGCCTACAACATACCATTGTCTCGATACCGTATTTGTCAGCTTTCCTGTTCAGGAGCGATCAATGTCACGGTTGGGAAACAGGATCGATATCGGCCTACGTCTCGTGTCAGAAGCGGGAGACCTTGAACTGCGGCATGAGCCCCAATAAAAGAGTCTGGCAAAACGTCTGTGCGGGATCCGCCTGCACGGCGATACTGCGTGAAGACCTTCCCGCTAAAAACAATGCAGAGCGAGTAAAAGGGATGGCCAAGCACAACTTTTTGTCGAGACGCAAAATTAGAAAAACTAATAGTTGACGCAACCGTGCAAGCACGCTATAACGAACCATCGAATTTGCTTGCTTAGCTTTGCTTGTTGCGCGATTGGCACCGCGTTCTGAACGAACCTTTCCTTTCAAAATCGCTATCAATGTTCGCAGCGCTTCTCAGTGCTGTGGGTCCTCTATCGCTATGAAAGGGTTCATCATGACCACTGGCACAGTTAAATGGTTTAATTCCACTAAAGGCTTCGGCTTCATTCAGCCTGACAACGGCGGCACAGATGCCTTCGTTCATATCTCCGCCGTTGAGCGGGCTGGTATGCGCGAACTCGTCGAAGGCCAGAAGATCGGCTTCGACCTGGAACGCGACAACAAGTCCGGCAAAATGTCGGCCTGCAATCTGCAGGCTGCCTAACGGGTTTTGCTTCCCTTTGACCACGGATGTACTGGCACTGCCGGAAGCACCCCGAACCAATCAAGGCCAGGCAAATTGCCTGGCCTTTTGTTTTCCGCTCGCATGCCGAGCCTTACCACCGGAACACCCATGACAGAAAAATACAGTATCTCGCGCCAGAAGGCCGAGGTTGCCTTCAGCAACATCCAGACGCCGTTCTTCGCAAAGGACAAAGCGCTCGACGAGCTTGATTCGATCACGCAATCCCGCGACGCCAAGACCTTGCGGCTGCGGGAAGCACGTCTTGCAAAGGAACAGTCTGATCGCATTTCTGCGACATCCGCTCTTCTTGCCAAGCGTGCCCGTGCACGATGATGGTTTTGACGGCATCGTCAGAACAGGTGCCTGAAGCCAATTCGCATCAGACGGCTTCCTGACCATCCCGGTATATACAGACGCCGGGCCTTGAGCTGTTGCATGCCTGTCAACTCCCAGGCAAGCTTACGTTCCAGCTGCCCAAGCGCGGCGCCAGTTATATTAAATCACTAAATTAGAATTATATTTAAAAACCGAAGCTATCGGCGTTTACGTCTCGCTCCAGATCATCGTGTAACGCGTTCCCTTGGCCTGTTCCGGGTGCGTATGCGTTTGCTCGACGCGAGCACCAATGTTCTGAGCCATTGCCATAATCAGCTTTGTTCCGAGGCCAGTACCACGCGGAGATGCGTCGGGCTTTGAACCCACACCATCGTCTTCGACAACGAGAACAAATTGCCTATTTTCTTCCGAAAGTCCGACGCGAACCGTGCCGGATTGATCTGGATAAGCGTACTTCAGCGCGTTGGTCAGCAGCTCGGTGATGATGACACCCAGAGCTACGGCATGGTCTGCCTTGAGGCTGATGTCACAAAGCGATGTTTCAACGGTAATGGACGAAGAGCCGGGAACCGCCTGAAACAACCCATCGATGATCGACGTCAGGTACGAATTGAGCGATACCAGACCTATATTGTCGGTATTGTAAAGGCTGCGGTGAACGCCGGCGATCGCCGAAATCCTGCTTTGGGTTTCCAGCAAGGCGACTTCGGCTTCCTCAGACTTGATGGTGTTTATCTGCAGGCGAATCATCGCGGATACCAGCGAGAGGCTGTTGGCCACCCGATGGTTCATCTCCTTCACCATCATTTCCGCATGTTCCTTGGCCTTCACCAGCAACCGGTCGGATTCTTCCTTCGTCTGACGCAGACGATGGTTTTCCAGCGACTGATCGATAGCCGTAAGCAACAGCGGGAAAAAGTCGTCACCGACATTCTTTATGACGTAGTCGGCGGCACCCGCCTTGAGGGCGTCGATCGCGATCTGGGCTTCGTTCGATCCCGTTACATAAAGAACGGGAACCCGCCCCGGCAAGGACTGAATCGCGGCAAGGAACTCCATTCCCGTCGATGTCTGGAAGTAATGGTCCAGAACGACGATATCGAACTGCTCGTCTTGAAACATCTTGAGCCCGGACGCCACGGATGCGGCATGGACCACCTCCATTCCGTGACGACCGAGGATCCGGCTGGAAAGCCGCGCCAGAGCCGGATCATCATCAACATACAAAACGCGCAATGCCATCATGCCTTCAAGGTACTTGAATTACGGAGAAGAACAGGCCGAGGTTCTTTATCGCACTCGCAAAGCCTTCGTAGTCGACCGGCTTGGTTATATAGACATTTGCACCAAGGTCATAACATTTCTGAATCTCGGTTTCGTCATCCGTCGTCGTCAAAACGACCACCGGCAAACGGCGCGTATATTCGTTACTCTTGATCTCCTCGAGAATTCGGATACCCGACATATCAGGGAGGTTAAGATCGAGCAAAACGAGAAGATATCGATCTTTGCTGACAACGCCATCGCGGTTTTCACCGAGGATGTAGTCGAGTGCCTTTGCACCGAGCGTAAAGGGCATGATCTCGTTATTCACACCTGCGCGACGTACGTTCTTCTCGATCAGCCGAGCATGACCTTCGTCATCCTCGATCATAATGATCGTTACCTCTTGACCGGTTGCCTTCATTTTTCGCCTTCTTTCGTCACTTTTCTGAGATCGCTCGGCAACAGCAATGTAAATGTACTGCCTTTGCCAAGTTCGGAACTCACCTTAATGTCTCCTCCTAAACTTCTTATTAGCGACCGAACATGGGCAAGGCCGATGCCTTCCCCCGGTTGATCCTGATCACCGGCGCGGCGAAAGAGTTCGAACACCCGTTCCAGATCATGCTCGCCAATGCCACGCCCGTTGTCGCTGACTTCGATGCTGATGGCACCCCGCCCGGACGGATAAGCACGGGCAGTCAATCGCAGCGGTCGTCCCGGCATCTGGTATTTCACCGCATTGTCGAAAAGATTGCCAAGGATTTGGTCGAGAGAGATACGATCCGTCACGACTGTCAGCTTTGATGTCTCGACACTGATCTCGCCGCCATTGGCATTGATCTGGTGACGAACCGTCTCGGAGAGCGATGACAGCAATGTCTCTATGTCGACTTTTTCCGGTTGCAGCTTTCGCTGACCATCGCGCGATATCTTCAAGATCGCATTGATCAGCTGATCCATCTTGCGTGTCGAAGAGCGGATGAAACTGATCGCCTCGGGAAGATCTTCCTCGACAGCCAGTCTGGCATCCCGAACCACGTCGTCGGAAGGCATTTTGCCGTCTGCGAGCACATATGCGGTGACCGGCTTCAGGGACGTATCGAATTCGGAGAGGAACCCCATGATATTGACGAGCGGCGCACGCAAATCATGCGTGACGATATAGGCGAAGCGCTGAATTTCCTGATTGGCGCTGCGAAGATCACGGGTTCTTTCCTCAACCCGCTCCTCCAGATGGCGATTTAACTCGTCAACATCTTCCCGAGACCGGTTCAACGCACGGATATATGTGAAAACCAGAAAGATTGAACCGCCGACAACAAGCAGGATCGCCAGCGTGCCGCCGAGCGTTACCCATTGCAATGTATTGGCGGCGCCAAGTTGGTCTCCGACGATGATGCGGAGCCGATCGTCGGTCTGCGATTGCAGCTTCGACAAGATCGCCCTGATTTCGCTCATGAACCGTTTGCCGTCATTCTCACGGACGACTTCGACTGCCTCGGTGATGCGTCCTGCCTTTTGCAGATCGATGGTTTCCTGGGTTTCAGCCAGCTTGTTGGCGACGGCATTACCGAGATCCGTCAGATCCTGCTCGTATTGCTTCTGGTCCTTCAGCACTTCGAGAAGTCTGGACTGCCTCTGCGGCAACAGGCTCAAGGCCTCCTGATATGGGCTCAGATACTCGATGTTGTTGGTCAGCAGATAACCCCTCTGCCCCGTTTCAATGTCCTGCATCGACGTCAGGATATCGAGAATGGCAGCCCGCACACGGCGCAACTCGGCTGTTTCTTGCGAGTACCGGTTGTTCACCTGCACCAGCCACAGCGAAGTGGCGACCATTCCGGTCAATATTGCAACACCCACAGCGAGCATAAACAGGCTTCGCTGAGCAAAAGGCGAAAAACTAATCACAGTTGTAAATTCCCGGCATGCACCTCATTCGCGCGCAAACTAGAATATGCGGCGCATTGAATCGAACGTTTTATTTTCGATTCATATGGGAACCACTTTTGACGACGCGCGTTGAGCAAGGCTGTAAAAAATATTCCGCTCAGAATAGCGGATAGCGGTGCGAAACTTCACGGTTTTTCAACCCGGAATGCCAGAATTGCCTTAAACAACCTGAACCAGATGGCCCGGGGAAACGGTTTTATAGTTTCGCGTCGGCGTTTGAAATCCCATCGGCCGTATCGGGCTTTTCAGTTCATCGTTGGATATGCCGCGCTTTATACCGCGTCGCGCCGGATCGGGTACCGGCACTGCCGCCATAAGTTTCTTCGTGTAGGCATGTTGCGGATTGTCGAAAACAGCAGCGCGCGGGCCGATCTCCACAATCTCGCCGAGATACATCACCGCGACGCGATGGCTGACGCGCTCCACCACCGCCATATCGTGGGAGATGAAGAGGAAGGCGAGATCGAGGCTCTGTTGCAGGTCGAGGAGCAGGTTGCAGACCTGCGCCTTGATCGAAACATCAAGAGCTGACACGCTTTCGTCGGCAACAATGACCTTCGGATCGAGGGCAAGCGCACGGGCAATCGCGATGCGCTGGCGCTGGCCGCCGGAAAATTCGTGAGGATAGCGGCTCGCCATGTCGGCGGTTAGACCAACCTTTTCGAGGAGATCGGCAGTCTTTTCCTTCGCCTGCTTCGTGGTGCCCAGTTTGTGCTTGATGAAGGGTTCGGAAATCGCCGTACCCACCGTCATGCGCGGATTGAGCGACGAGAACGGATCCTGAAAGATCATCTGTACGGACTTACGCATATTGCGCAGGCCGACGGTATCGAGCCGCATCACATCGTAACCATCGAGCGAAACCTCGCCGGCCGTCGGTTCGACAAGACGCATGATCGAGCGGCCGGTCGTCGACTTTCCGCAACCGGACTCGCCGACCAGTGCAAGCGTCTCCCCCTGAAACAGATCGAAGGAGACGTTTTCGACCGCGTGAACCGCACCCGTCTGCCGGGCCAAAAGGCCGGAGCGGATGGGAAACCGCGTCACGAGGTTCTTGACCGACAGGACAGGTGTCTGTCCGCTCGTAACCGTTTCGGCCACTTCTACCGGCTCGGTCGACAGGCCGGTTTTCATGTCGAGTACCGGAAAGCGCGTCGGCCACTGCCGGTCGCGCATCGAGCCGAGCTTCGGCACCGCCGAAAGCAGCGCCCGCGTATAGGGATGCTTGCCGCGCTGGAATATATCCCCGGTTGGTCCGGTCTCGACCTCATCGCCCCGGAACATCACAATGGTGCGGTCGGCGATCTCCGCCACGACGCCCATATCATGAGTAATGAAGAGGACCGACATGCCCTCCTCTTCCTGAAGCAGTTTGATCAGATCGAGAATCTGGCCCTGAATGGTGACGTCGAGCGCGGTCGTCGGTTCATCGGCGATCAGCAGTTTCGGCCGGGAAGCGAGCGCCATTGCGATCATCACGCGCTGGCGCATGCCACCGGAAAACTGATGCGGATACTCGTCAAAGCGACCGGCCGCGTTGGGAATACGAACCTTTTCGAGAAGCCGGACCGTCTCCGCCCTTGCCTGCTGCTTCGAAAAGCCCTTGTGCCGGATGAGGACCTCGGAAATCTGGCGGCCGATCGTGAAGATGGGATTGAGCGACGTCATAGGCTCCTGAAATATCATCGAGACGTCGTTGCCCCGCACGCCCCGCATTTCCTTCTCGGAAAGCGCCAGAAGATTGCGCCCGTTCAAGAGAACTTCACCCTCAATCCGGCTGAAAGCGGGGCTAAGCAGGCGCATGATGGACAGCGAGGTGACGGACTTTCCCGAACCGGACTCGCCGACAATCGCGACGGTTTCGCCCGGAGCGACATCGAAGGAGACGTTACGGACGACGCTCTTCCAAGCATCATCGACGAGAAAAGAAGTGGTCAGGTTTCTAACGGAGAGAACAGGCGTCTTATTCATGATGTCATCGTCCCACAGCATAGGCCTGCATCAGTCGCGGGGTTGCGGCGGCCCGCAGCAGGCCATCGGCATCCCGCTTTGCGGCAGTCAGGCGCCCCACCGACCACGCATCGGCAACGGTGACCTTGTGTCCGCGGCGGCGAAGCTCCTGCAGCGTGATATCACCCACGGTGCTTTCCACCATGATCTCGCCCGGCGAACTGGTGCGCGGATAAAACGAGCCCGGAAAATGCGAGGTATGGAACAGCGGCATGTCGATGGCCGCCTGCAGGTTCTTGCCGTGATGCGCATAACGCAGGAAGAAGGGCAGCTGCCACTGATCCTGCTGATCGCCGCCCGGAGTACCGAACACCATGGAAGGGCGTCCCTGATGCAGCGCGAGCGAGGGTGTCAACGTGGTGCGCGGGCGTTTTCCCGGTGCGAGCGAGGTCGGCAGGCCTTCCTTCAACCAGAACATCTGGGCGCGGGAATTGAGCGCAAAGCCCAATCCCGGAACGATTGGCGATGATTGCAGCCAGCCGCCGGACGGCGTGGTTGAGACCATGTTGCCCCAGCGGTCTATGACATCGATATGCACGGTATCGCCGCGTTTTTCGGTAAGATGCGACATGGTGGGCTCGTAGACGGTGCCCTTGCCGCTCATTTCGGCGAGCATGGCCATGGTGGCGTCCACCTGCTTCTCGTAACCCGGCACGATGCCGGGACGCAGATCGAGCGACGCCTCGGTGCCGATCAGTTTACGACGCCCGGCATTGTAGCCTTCAGAGAGAAGATATTCCGTCGGAATCTGGCCGAAATCAGGATCGCCGTAATAGACCTCACGGTCGGCAAAGGCGAGCTTCATGGCCTCAACGATGGTGTGGATGAAATCGGGGCCGGACGGGTCCATGGCCGCAAGATCGAAGCCTTTCAACAGGGCGAGCGACTGCAACAAAACCGGTCCCTGCCCCCAGGCAGGCGTCTTTGCAATCGTCCAGTCAAGATAATCAAGCGTCTGCGGCGCTTCGATGGTCGCGCTCCAGTCCGCCATATCCTGCGCCGTCAGCACGCCCTTGTGCTTGGTGCCGCTTGCATCCATGACTTCAGCGGTCTTGACGTAAGTGTCGATGGCTTCCGCTACGAAACCCCGATAGAAAGCGTCGCGTGCGGCTTCAATCTGGTTTTCGCGACCCGAACGCGCTTCGGATTCAGTGACGATCCGCTTGTAGGTTTCCGCAAGTACAGGATTCCTGAAAAGGGCGTGCGGCTCGGGTGCGGCACCACCCGGCAGCCAGGTCTCGTAGGATGTCGGCCATTCCTTTTCGAAGAATTCCGCCAGCCCCTTGATGGTGGCGGAAACGCGCGGCAGAGTCGGATGTCCGTATTCGGCATAATAGATGGCTGGTTCCAGCACCTCGCGCACGCTCATCGTGCCGTAGTCGCGCAGCATCAGCATCCAGCCATCGAAGGCTCCGGGAATGACGGTTGCAAGCAGACCATCGCCGGGGATCAGCTTAAGCCCCTCCGAGGTATAGTGCTCGATGGTGGCGCCACTCGGAGCAGGCCCCTGCGCGCAGATGACTTCGACCTTGTCCTTCTTCTTTGAATAAAAGACGGCAGGCATGTCGCCGCCGGGGCCACAGAGATGCGGTTCGACGATCTGCAGCACGAAGCCGGTGGCAACCGCTGCGTCGAAGGCGTTACCTCCCTTTTCGAGGATTGCCATGCCCACGGCCGATGCGATCCAGTGCGTCGAGGTGACGACGCCGAATGTGCCAAGGATCTCGGGGCGTGTGGTAAATTCGGTCATTCAGTCAGTTCCTTATGAGAAATCATGCTTCGCGCGGATCGAGCGCATCACGCAGGCCATCGCCCAGGAGATTGAAGCCTATGACGACGAGGAAAATTGCAATGCCGGGCCACATCGTCATCCACGGCGCCTGGCTCAGAAAGTTCTTCGCGGTGTTCAGCATGGAACCCCACGACGGCGCCGGTGCCTGCTGGCCAAGGCCGAGGAAGGACAGGCTCGCTTCCGCAATGATGGCCGTCGCAACCGTCAAGGTCGCCTGCACGATGATGGGAGCAAAGACATTTGGCAGGATGTATCGTGTCATGATGTCGAAGTGGTTGAGGCCAATCGACCTTGCCCCCTCGACATAATCTTCCATCTTGACCGCTAGCACCTGACCACGGGTCAACCGAACGAAAATCGGCATGGCGGAAAGCCCGATGGCGATCATCGCATTGGTAAGGCTCGGGCCAAGGAAGGCCGCAAGGGCAATAGCCATGATGAGGAACGGCATAGCCAGCAGCGCTTCGGTGATGCGCGATATGACCATATCCACCCAGCCACCGAAATAACCGGCGATCAACCCGAAGGGCACGCCGATGACCACCGCAATCATGACGGAGACAACACCCGCCATCAGCGAGGCGCGCGCGCCATAAATCATGCGCGAAAGGATATCACGGCCAAGATCGTCGGTGCCGAGCCAGTGGGCGGCGGACGGCGCCTTGCGGATGGCCGACCAGCTGGTCGCAATAGGGTCAGCAATCGGCAGGATCGGTGCTGCAACGGCAAGTACCGTGAAGAAAAGCACGATAATCAGACCGGCGAGCGCCGATTTGTTGCGCTTCATTTTCTTCCAGGCGCGGCTTTCCTGCCGCGGCACCGGTACGGACAGGTTTTGATCGAGAGCGGTCATGATATCAGGCCTCAGATCGTCGCCCTGAGGCGAGGGTTAAGCAGGACATAGGCAATGTCCGCCAGCAGGTTCATGAGGATGAAGCCGACCGCGGTGCAGAGCACGATGCCCTGGACGACGGCGTAATCGCGGGTGAAGACCGCATCGACGGTCATCTTGCCGAAGCCGGGAATGGTGAATATCTGCTCCGTCAGAACCGCACCGGCCAGCAACTCACCGAAAAGCAGTGCCAACAGCGTGATGACGGGCAGAAGCGCGTTGCGAAAACTGTGCGACAGGATGATCTCGCGCGGCGAAAGCCCCTTGGCGCGGGCGGTGCGGATATAGTCTGAACTCAAAACCGCGACCATTGCCGAACGCGTGTGGCGCATCAACGTTGCCGCAAGCGCATTGCCGAGCACGAAGGCGGGCATGATCATCGTCTCGATGGAGCGAACGGGGTCGACGAATATCGATTCATATCCGGATGCCGGCAGCCAGCCGAGCTTCACTGACACCAGCAGGATCAGCATGATGCCGAGCCAGAAATTCGGGATCGACAGGCCGGAAAGCGCCACGATATTGGCGGTGTAGTCGATCCATGTGTTTTTCTTGACGGCGGCCAGAATGCCTATCGGAATACCGATGACCATCGCAAAGAACATCGCCATCACAGCCAGCTGGATGGTGACCGGCAGCTTCTGGCCGATCAGTTCCAGCACCGGCTGGTTGGTCCTCAGCGAAATACCGAAATCGCCGGTCACCACGCCGCCCAGCCAGTTGATGTACTGGAGCGGTACCGGGTCGTTCAGGCGATACTTCTCCCGCAGGAATTCAATCGTCGCCGGATCACGCTCCTCACCCGCCATGGCGAGAACAGGATCACCCGGCAACAGTTTCTGCAGCGAGAAGACGAAGATGGAGATGATCAAAAGCGTCGGGATCGCGACCAGCAGTCGCTTGCCGATATAGACAGGCATGGCATTGCCCCCGTTCGTGCACGTTCTGGAGGGCCGCACGGCAAGCCGTGCGGCGGATTTGAAGCGCTTAGTCCTTGCTGACGCCGAGAAGGCGGATCATGCCATCAGGCGAAGGCTCCCAGCCCTTGACCTTCTTGGAAATGGCATAGGCATAGGGCTGGTGGCCGAGATAGATGATCGGCATCTCGTCGTTTAGGATGACGCTTGCCGCATCGTATTTCTCCTTGCGGACCGCATCTTCAGTCGAGGCGCGTGCTTCGTTCAGCAGCTTGTCGACTTCAGGATTACAATATTTCACATCGTTGATGCCGCCCTTGCAGGTGACGAACTGGTGAAGATTGCCATCGGGATCGATACGACCAGACCAGTCGGAACGGCTGAGCTGATAGTTGCCGGCGGTCTGTTCGGAAAGAAGCGTCGCAAATTCGGTGGCCTTCAGCGTCACGTTGAAGCCAGCCTCCGCCACCATGGACTGGATCACCTGCATCATCTGCGTCTGCGTGGTGTTGTTGGCGTGCTGAAGTTCGATATCGAGCTTCTCGTAGCCAGCCTCCTTCATCAACTGCTTGGCTTTGTCGATGTCGCGGGGCGGCACCGGCAGGTTCTGGTTGAACCAGGGGCTTGTCGGCGGGAATGACTGATTGCCGGCCTTGGACGTACCCTCAAACACGATCTGGCCGATCGCTTCGCGGTCAATCGCATAGGAGAAGGCCTGACGCAGGCGCTTGTCCTTGCCGAGCGGATTGTCAGCGCGCGCGCCGTTGTTGATGTTGACATACATGGCCATGTAGCCCGGACCGATCACGTCCGCATAGGTCAATTTGGGGTCATTCTTGACGGATTCCGCATCGGACGCCGAGATACGTTCGGCAATGTCGAGATCGCCAGAGCGGAGGTTTGCAAGCTTCACAGTGGTATCGGGAATTGGCAAGTAGACGATCTTGTCGACCTTGATCTTGTCCTTGTCCCAATAATCCGCGAATTTTTCGAGGACGATACGGTCCTGCTGGATGCGCTCGACGAATTTGAACGGTCCGGCGCAAACCGGCTTGGAGCCGAAATTCGCGCCCAGTTCCTTGGCGGCCTTCGGCGCGACGATCATGCCCGCGCGATCTGAAAGCTGGGCAAGCAGCGTGACATCGGGCGTCTTCAGCGTGAACTTGACTTCCAGCGGCCCGGTGGCCTCAACCTTTTCAACCGAGGACAACTCGCTCTTGCGGCGAGATTCCGGAAGGGTCATGTTGCGCTCGATGGTGGCAACGACGGCGGCCGCATCCAGCGTCTCGCCGTCGTGGAACTTCACGCCATCGCGAATTTTCATCGTCAGCACCTTGCCACCCTCGGACCAGGCCCATTCGGTGGCAAGTTGGGGAACGATCTTCATGTCCTGCGAGATATCCACCAGCTTGTCGCACATGGAGGTGTAGACGATACGGCCGACGAAGGTGCGCGATTGCGCGGGATCAAGCACGTCCGCGTCATCGTTGAGGCCGATGCGCAATTCGGAAGACATGGCTGGTGCGGTCAGAAACGCGCTTGCCAACAGCGCCGCAGTCAGTGTGTAGATTTTCTTCATGTTCGATCCTCTGGTCTGGTTTTCTTTGACTTTTGTCATTGGCCAGCCCCGAAGGACCGGCGGGTTCTCGTCCGCGGCCTATGAGGCCGGAGCAAGCGGATTGTCGGCTTCGTTGATGCTCTTCGCCGCACGGTCTTCCGCAGCGCTCTCCTCCTGAAACCCGAGCGAAGTGGCGCGGATCAATCGTTCCTGATGCATGAGAAGGTGCTGGCGCATCGCCTCTCCGGCACGCGCCGGATCGCGATCGGCAATGGCATCGACGATGGCGACATGCTGTTCGAAAGACGCCTTGCCATTCGTGCCACTGCGCCGGGCGAGTTCGCGTATCGACTGCCAGGCATCGTCCTGGCGAATACGGTTCACGACATCGAAGATCGACAGGAACAGCTTGTTGCCAGCACTCTGGGCTATCTGGCGGTGGAGCGAGCCGTCCCACAATTCCTTGGCATCGGCATCCGTGCTTTCGCCGGTCTTCTTGACGAGCGCGCGCATGCGCTCTACCTCGGCGGGCTTGGCGCGCATGGCTGCAAGCTGCGCCAGTTGCGGTTCGATGCGCAGGCGGACTTCCATGATTTCCATGATATCGGTGCTGGCGACCATTTCGGTAACCTGGGTGGACCAATCGTCCGGCTTTTCACCCACAAAGGTTCCGGCCCCCTGGCGACGCCAGATAAGACCCTCGGCCTCCAGAACCTCCAGAGCACGGCGGATTGACCGGCGGCCGACATTGAAGGTCTCGGCAAATGCCCGCTCCGTCGGCAGGCGGCCGTCATTCGCGAGATTCTTCGTCTGAATATACTCGCGAAGCTTTGCCAGAGCGTAGTTTGAATTGTCGTTAGGGTTTGTCGCCAAGCCGCACCATTTGTGTGAACCAATCGAACATTGGTTCATTTGGTGAGAAATTTCGGCAGACGTCAAGCCCATTTTTGAGCCTTGATTACAAGCGCTCAAAATATGGGCATACGCCGATTTTCAGGGTCGGAAATGCATGCTTTCAAGGCAGGGATGACAATGCAGGCGAGCAAATGAATCACGACCGAAATGCCACCCTTGTCCTGTACGCGTTTACGCCAGCACTGACATCATTCGGAGCTTTTGAGTCCGTTCAAAATCTCGTAAGCCACGGCAACACGATCCTCATTGGGATAGTTTTTATTGGCCAGAATGACGATACCGAGTTTTTGCTCCGGTATGAACGCCACATAGGCGCCGAAACCGTTGGTGGAGCCGGTCTTGTTGATGAAGACATCGCCACGCGGCTTTATCGGCGGCGAAATTTCCGATACCGGCACCGTCTTGAGCAAGGCGCCGGAGTTCGTTTCGATCAGTGTTTTCAGCGCGGCTGGGTAGGCATATTGCTCCCAGATCATATCCTGCGTCATCGCGCCAACGCTGAAATATCCCGTATGAGTGTTGGCGATCGCCTGCTGGAGTTTTCCGTCCAGCTTTTCCAGCCCCATATTCGCATTGACGAAACGGATCATGTCGGTTGCCGTCGATCTGACCCCGTAAGCCTCCGATGACAGAATGGCTGGCGTCATGCGGGCCGGTTCGCCGGTTCTCTTATAACCCTGCGCATAATCGGCCATCTTTGCCTTGGGCACCACGGTGAAGGTGCTCTTCAATCCAAGCGCCGGAAACAGTACGTCCTGCATTGCGCTGTCATAGCTTTGGCCCATGGCCTTTGCGGTGACGTATCCGAGCATTCCGATGCTGGGATTGGCGTAGGTTCTGTGCGTTCCCGCCTTGTATGCGGGCTTCCATGCCTTGAGATAGGCCAAAAGCTGCGGCTCCGTCTTGACATTGTCCGGCACCTGCAACGGAAAGCCGCCGGCGGTGTGAGTGCCAAGATGCATCAGCGTGACATCGCCAAACGGTTTGCTCTTCATGGAGGGAAGATAGTCTTCGACCTTGCCTGATAGTGACAGTTTGCCCTGCGTCTCCGCATAGGTACTGAGCGTGACCGTGAATGTCTTGCTGATGGAACCCAGCTCGAAAATCGTCTGCGGGGTAACCGGCTGGCCCGTAGTTTTGGACATGACACCGTAGGTGAAGACGTGGTTTTCGCCATCGACACTGATGCCAACGGCCAGACCCGGAATACCGTTCTTCTCCATCACCGGCTTGATCGCTGCATCCGTTATCGCTTTCAGCCTGGCATCATCAGCGGCAAAAGCCTGCGTGAACAGGCTCGTCGAGATCAATGTGGCCAATGCAATATGTCTGCGATTAAGTTTCATCTTTCGCGTTCTCCAAAACCTCAAGTGGATTTTCGGCGCCTGCGCCGTCCCCAGCGAAAGACGTTTAACCGCCCTACATTGCACGAACAAATCATGATATCTCGGACGAGGCATAACAAAATCTAGGTCTTGAATGGTTCGGCAATTTCTTCCACTGAACGGCTTGAGGGCATTTGAGGCATCAGCGCGGCACCTCAGTTTCACCCGCGCGGCCATAGAGCTCTGCGTGACGCAGGCGGCTGTGAGCCAACAGGTGAAGGGCCTCGAAAAACGATTGGGGGTTTCCCTTTTTCAACGGCTTCCAAGAGGCCTGAAAATCACCGCGGAAGGCGAAGCCCTGCTACCGACGGTCACCAGCTCTTTCGACCAGATGGCGATCACGCTCGACAGGATCGAAGCCGGTCAGGTGCGCGAACTGCTGTTTCTGGGCGTCGTGGGAACCTTTGCCGTGGGCTGGCTGCTGCCGCGGCTGAGGGAATTTCAAAAGCGGCACCCGTTCATCGACGTGCGCGTTTCCACCAACAACAACCGCGTGGAAATGGCCGCCGAAGGTCTCGATTTCGCCATTCGATTCGGCCAGGGCTCCTGGCATGGCACGGATGCATTCCGGCTTTTCGAGGCGCCCCTTTCGCCTCTCTGTACGCCGAAACTGGCGGAGACACTGAAATCCCCCGCTGATCTCGCGGACGCCACGCTGTTGCGCAGCTACAGGTCTGACGAATGGGCCACGTGGTTTGCAGCGGCTGGCGTAACACCGGTGGCGCAGGTGAATGCCGGCATCGTTTTCGATACCTCGCTCGGCATGATGGAGGCCGCATTGCAAGGGCTCGGCGTGGCGCTCGCCCCGCCATCGATGTTCTCGCGGCATCTGGCATCCGGGGCTATCGTCCAGCCCTTCCCCGTCACCATATCGCTCGGCAGCTACTGGCTGACGAGGCTGCAATCAAAGCCGCCGACACCAGCCATGCGGGCCTTCTCGGACTGGATGTTTACCAATATCGGTCCTGCGTAAGACGGCCTATGACAGGGCGAGCAGAACGCCACCAATCGCGCAGATGACCACCACGATCCATGGCGGCGTCTTCCACACCGTCAACAGGATGAAACCCGTCAGCGCAAGTGCAAAATCCTTCGGCATGAATATGGCGCTTGTCCACACCGGATCATAAAGCGCGGCCCCGAGAATGCCAACGACGGCGGCATTTGCGCCGCGCATGGCAGCCTGCGCCAGAAGGTGCTTGCGAAACCCCTCCCAGAAGGGCAGCGCACCGACGAGCAGTAGCATGCCCGGCAAAAAGATCGCGACAAGCGCAATGACTGCTCCCGCAATACCGTTCGGCTGCGGCCCCACCACAGCGCCGAGGTAGGCCGCGAAGGTGAACAGCGGGCCGGGAACGGCCTGGGTTGCACCGTAACCGGCGATAAACGCATCTTCCGTCACCCAGCCCGTGGAAACCACTGCCGATTGGAGCAACGGCAGCACCACATGGCCGCCACCAAAGACAAGGGCGCCGGCACGATAGAACGCATCGAACAATGAGAGGCCTTGCGAGCCGGCCATCGCCGCGAAGACCGGCAGGAAGGCCAGCAGGAGCGCGAAAGTGGCAAGCGCAATGTATCCGACACTTTTCGGCACCCGGAATGCGAGATGGGATGCCTGACGCGCGGCCTCGCTGCGGCAGAAGAAAAGCCCCGCAATGGCACCCAAGGCAAGCGCCAGAATCTGGCCAAAAGCCCCCGCGACAAACACCACGCAGATGATGCCGACGAGCGCGATGCTGGCACGCTGTCTATCTGGGGCAAGGTTCTTTGCCATGCCCCAGACGGCCTGCGCCACCACGGCGACCGCAACGATCTTGAGGCCATGCAACAGGCCGGTACCGACCGGCCCTTCTATCGACGCGGCGACCATGGCGAAGAGAAGCAGGAGGATAGCGGACGGCAGGGTGAAGGCCGTCCAGGCCGCCAGCGCACCGAGCGGCCCTGCCCGCAGCAACCCAAAGGCAAAACCGACCTGGCTGGAGGCCGGCCCCGGCAAGAACTGGCAGAGCGCCACGAGATCGGCATAACCCGCCTCGTCGATCCATTTGCGCCGCACAACCAGCTCATCGCGAAAATAACCGAGATGGGCGATGGGACCGCCGAAGGAGGTGACCCCGAGCTTCAGGAACGCCGTAAAAACTTCGCCGGGCGTGCCGCTTCGAGGGGTGGCCGCTTCAGTGCGGATGGTTTGCGTTGACGACTTCACGAAAAAGCTCCCTGAGCGTGCAACGGCTGTTCGTCTACACAATGTCCGTATCAAAAACGATATCGATATCAGACACTATTATGACAGGGATATGAAGAGGCGGAAGCGCGTCCTCGATGAACGGGATCGTTCGACGCGCGCCATATCTTCGTTTCACGCCTTTTCGAGCCTCAGACGATCAGTCCCTTCATGGGCCGGATGGCCTCCGAACCGGGAAAGACCGCCTTGTCGAGCATGGCAGCGCTTGCGCCGAGATGATCGACCGCGAGGCCCTTGATGATCGCGCGAATATCCGTCGTGGGCGCAAGGTCCCGCCCATCCCGCAACTGCGCGAGCTTGAGGCCGGGCCAATCGGCGATGACACGCCCGCCACGGATGCTGCCGCCGGCGAGAAAGGCCGTTGTTGCCGTTCCGTGGTCAGTTCCTTCCGTACCGTTGATACGGGCGGTACGGCCAAATTCCGTCGCGACCAATATGGCCGTATCCTTCCAGACCGGCCCCAGCTCCTGCTCGAAGGCGGCAAGCGCATTGTCCAGCCCGCTCAACAATTTTGAAAGACGCTCGACCTCATGGGCATGGGTGTCCCAACCCTCGAAAGCCAGCGCCGCAACGCGCGGCCCTTCTGGGTGCGCAATCAGCCGTGCGGCACCCCGCGCCATCTGCTCCATGCCAACAGGATCACCCGGACCACCGCGCGCCTTGATATCGACGCCGGAGGCGATCCTGCCGGTTTCGATGCCCTCGGCAAGCAATGCCGCCAGCATCGGGTCCGTCTGGCCGTAGAGATCGGCAAGGCGCGGAGCGAGATCGCCATCGGCGGGTTTGAGAACGGATGGCGCCCATCCCAATATCGGTGCCTTGCCGCGAATGACAAGCGGAGCGCTGGCGCCAATGGCAAGGCCGCTCACCCGCTGCCCGGCCGCAGCTGGATTGATGGCTTCACCCGCCGGCAACTGTTCGAGCAGACGGTTCAGCCAACCCGTCGCGACATGGCCGGGGGTCGGAAAACCAGATTCCAGCACATCCTGGCCATCAAAATGCGAACGGTCACGATAACCGGTGGCGCTGGCGTGGACCACCGCTGCCTCGCCCTTCCGGTACAGCCGCTGGAAATTGCGAAGGGATGGATGGAGCGCAAAGAAACCATCGAGCGCGAGGGCTGGATTGTCGCCTTCAGTGCGCATGGCGATCTGTTGCCTTAGCGCCTCATAGTCGGGGTCGCCGACGGGCGGCACGGCGGTCAGCCCGTCGAGCGCGCCGCGCAGGATGATGGTGACGAAACGTGGGTCACGCCCGCCGGCAGCAAAAGCAAAGCGCGGCATGAAGGCCCAGGCAAAAAGCGCGCCGCCTGTGCCAAGAAGAGCGCGGCGGGTTGGAGAAAGATGTTCACACAGCATGGTCAACGCCTCTGGAATTCGGGGGAAAGGAAAGCAATCGTCAGTCCCTGCGGTTTGCTCTCAGCCCGCTGCACGGCCTTTTTCGTCTCCTCGGACAAAAGTGGCCCCAGCCGGTCTGCGACGAAGTCGCGCGGATCGATTGAACCCGCAACCTGATGGGCGAACAGACTGGCGGCATCGATACGCGTTGCCAGGCCCTCGGAAGAACCCCAGCTATCGGTGACATCGGCAAAACCGTTCGGTCCGGAGGGGTTCCACAGCGGCTGACCCAACGCGTTGAGCACGGAAATTACCTGCTCGGGTTTTGGCACTATTCCACTCGCCCTGATGACGGTCGTCACGAAATCTAACGGGGGTCTGAGCTTGGTCAGCGCCGAACTCCAAGACTGTTCAGCCTCGATAAGCGCCATATAGGTGGCGGAAAGATCGCCGTGGCTCTTGGTGTAGGCGGCAGCAAGTTTCGCCACCAGGTCCGGTGGTGGATGGTCGCTGACGAAATGCCGTACCAGCTTGTAAGCGAGATGGCTGGCCGTCGCCGGATGATGCGCGAGATCTCGCAGCGCCCGCCGCCCCTGCTCTACCCCCGCTTCACCATAGGTGATGCCCATCACGGCATGGTCGCCGGGTTCATGGTTGTTGGCGTTGAAGGAAAATCGGCCAAGCGGACCCGAACGCTTCTCATCGCGATAGACGCTCCAGCCGGTGATGATGCGGGCAAGTGCTGTAACATCGGCCTGACTATAGCCGCCATCCACCCCAAGCGTATGCAGTTCCATGATTTCGCGCGCGAGGTTTTCGTTGAGCCCGCGCTTGCCGTTCCTGTTGGCCTGCGAATTCGGTCCGATCGATTGCTGATTGTCGAGAAAATACAGCATGGCGGGGTGGGTCTCGACTGCGACCAGCATATCCTCGAAATTGCCGAAGACATGCGGACGGATCGCCTCACGCTCGAAAGCGCCGGCGAGAATGTGCACATCACCGCCCTTGCCGGTGGCAACCGCGAAGTGGTTGGCCCAGAACATTGCCAACCGCTCGCCAAAACCGATCAGCGACTGGCGTATTGTGCCGTTGAAGCGGGCGTCCGCCTCCGCAAGCAGTATCTGCTGGGGAAAATAGGGGCGCTTGGTGGCCGGCGCGTCCGGCTTCTTGTCCTGTGGAGCACTGGCAGGCGGCACCATGCCCGCATTGTCCATAGCGTTTGCGGCAGTTGCCATTGCCGGCGATGGTGGGCTCATGGCCCCTGCGGTCGCACCTGCGGTGCCGGTGGTGGCCGCGACGGTAAGGACAGCAGGTTTTTCACGCTCGGCCTTGATCTCCTTGTTATACGCCATCAGCGATATCAGAAGATCGGCGCTGGAATGAAGCTGTGCGCCGACAGGAATTGGTGTGGCGCGTTCGGTAATTTCCAGCCGCAACAGATCGCGCGGGTCGTCTTTGATCGCCTGGATATCGCCTTCACGCGCGCCGAGGCCGAAACGCCACAGACAGAGTGCTGCATCCAATTCCCTGGAATTTGACATGGCCGATACGAACTCCGTTTCGTTATCGACCATTCAACGGGCGCCAGGGCCAAAATCCGTCGTTGTTGAAATGTGATTATTTCGTGGCCGGTTTCGGCGCCTCACGGGCGAGCAAGCCTTCCGCCAGCCGGCGCCGCGCCTCTAGCGACAATGTGCGGGCGAACTCCACGGCCTGCATCTCGGTTGCGGCGCGGACCTCATATTCCGCCTTGCGGGCACGCTCAAGCGCTGCGGACAATGCCTCCGGGTCAAGCGTTTCTGCCCCCATCAGGGACGCCGCCTCGATACGCGCCTGGCGCGCCTCGGCGGAGGTTTCCCGCATGGTCCTGCGTGCATCGCTAAGGCTGCGCCGGAAGGCCTCCCTTTCGGTCTTTGGCAATTGTTCGCCCGCAAGCGGCATGCGGGCAGCGGCAGCGGCCGGGTCGTTCCGCAGATAAACGAACCCTGCACCGGCAAGCGCGCAGACAAGAAATGTATTCGCGACGAGAAGGACAACGACTATCCAGCGGAAATTCTGATCGCTCATTTCGTCTCCTCGGTCATTTCGTTTTCGGTTTGCAGGTTTCCGAACGCGGTCAACGTATCGCCCAATGTCAGGGCGGGCGGTGGCGTGAGGTTGATGACGGCAACCGCTCCCGTCAGCGCACCCGCAAGGCTGATGCCGATCATGCCCGCACCCAGCCCGTACCGGACGATCCATCTGCGTCTGGTGGTCTGCGCCTTTGCCTGCGCCATGATCTTCGCGTTGAGCATGGCCGAAGGGTCGCGAAGACGATATGCCGACAGCGTAAAATCGAGAGGTGCCGCCTGCGCAATCAGGCGCCTGCCGTCTGCCGTATCCGCATAAGCCATGGCCTCCGGCCGCCGGTCTTCCGGCCAGCGTTGTGGATCGGCACCATAGGCCGCCACAAGATCGGAAAAAACCTTGTTATCCATGAGCGTCTTCTTCGCCCCGTTCATTGGTCGCCCTCATTCAAAATCGCATGGAGTGCCCGGCGGCCACGCGCCAGAAGGCTTTCCAGTGCGTCCACACTGACATGCATGACATCAGCCGCCTCGCGGTTCGACATCTCCTGATAATAGACCAGAACGATCGCCTCCCTTTGTCGCGCGGGTATGGCCTGCAAGGCGCGCGCCACGGCACCGCTCTCGTCACCATCATATGGCAGGGCGGCATCAGGCAGCACACTGCCGTCAATCTGTTCGGGCGGCTCAGCAACCGATATTTCCCGGCGCTTTCGCAACCGGTCGTAACAGAGGTTCAGCGCCACCCGGTGGATCCATGTGTCGAATTTCGCACGCCCCTGCCGCCACGTGCCTGCATGTTTCCATATGCGCAGGAAGGTCTCCTGCGCGATGTCTTCCGCCTCTGCCGGATCACCCAGCATACGCGTGGCAAGCGCCATGATCCTCGGCAGTTTGGCCGTCACCAGAGCCTGCATCGCGCGGACATCTCCCGCAGCGACATCCGCCACCAAATCTGCATCCGGATCGCTTACCATGTATCGGGCTTTGTCTCCGTACTGTCCTGTCGGACACGGGCGAAATCCATGCGGAATGACGGCGGCTTCAGTGAGGATGTCCCGCACCTTGCCACTTTAACGCAGACCCGCGCAAAATCCGTCGCCGATTTCTGGGAAATATTCGCGTGCATTTTACGGCAGACCGCGTCACCGCCCGAACACATTGGAACGGCTGTTTCAACCGTCCACAGACACCCCGGAAAGCCTGTCCGGCCCGAACGCTTCAAGCAATCCGCGATAGGGCTTGGCGAGTGGCGTGGCATAGGCGCCGCGCTTGGCGGTCGAAAGCCCCATCGATACCAGCGATTCCGCCTGTTTCACCGCCGCAGCGACTCCATCGATAACAGGCACGCCGAATTCGCTGCGCAACTCGGCGGTGAGATCCGCCATACCGGCGCAGCCAAGCACAATCGCTTCGGCGCGATCTTGACGCAGGGCCAGTGAAATCTCCTCCCGCAGTCTCTCCCTGGCATTTGATGCCGGATCTTCCAGCGACAGGACGGGAATATCGGCGGCACGCACATTGCAGCGGGCAGACATGCCATAACGGTGAACGAGATGTTCGAGCGGCAGCCGCGAACGCTCCATCGTCGTAACGATCGTAAACCTCTGCGCGATGAATGCCGTGGCTGAAACCGCCGCTTCGCAAATCCCAATTACGGGTATGTCGGCGAGCGCGCGGGCCGCATCGAGCCCGGTGTCGTCGAAACAGGCGATGACGGCTGCCCTGGCACCAAGCGTCGGCGCCTTGGCAAGCTCGAGCAGCAGGCCGGGTACCGCGAAAACCTCATCGTAATATCCTTCGATGGAGACAGGCCCCATGGAAGAGGTCACTGCGAGGATTTCCGTATCGCAACTGGCCGCGCGCGTCGCCGCGTCGGCGATCGTCGCTGTCATGGATTGCGTCGTATTCGGATTAATGACGAGGATGCGCATGTTCTGTTTTTTCATCAACGCGAATGGCGACGGTTCAGAGTGACGATCAGGCCAAGCGTGGCCGCAATAACCAGGAAGGAGAAAAGGGTCGTGACGGCTCCGAGCGCGTAAAGCACTGGCGTCGTGACGTTGGTGGTCATGCCGTAGATTTCCAGCGGCAGGGTGTTGTAGGTGCCTGACGTCATCAGCGTGCGGGCAAATTCGTCATAGGAAAGCGTAAAGCCGAACAGGCCGACGCCTATCAGGCTCGGTGCAATCATCGGCAGCACCACATGGGCAAACGTCTGCCAGGCGGATGCCCCGAGATCGCGGGCGGCTTCTTCATAGGATGGAGAAAAACGGTTGAAAACCGCCAGCATGATGAGCACGCCGAATGGCAGCGTCCAGGTCAGGTGCGCGCCAAATGCTGATGTATACCATGAAGGTTCCAGCCCAAGCTGTTGGAAAAGAACGCCGATACCGAGTGATATGATGATCGATGGCACCACGAGGCTTGCGACGGAAAGATAGAATAGCGGCGTCGCGCCGATGAATTTGCGCCGGAAAGCGAGACCCGCCAAAAGCGAGACGAACACCGTGACGACCATGACCATGACGCCAAGCCCGAAGGAACGGCGGAACGAGCCGCCAAAATCGCCGACCGCCTGCTGTTCGAAAAGATTGCCGAACCAGTGCAGCGAAACACCGTTGAGTGGAAAGGTCAGTCCGCCATTCGGCCCCTGAAAGGCCAGGATGAGGATTGCCGACAGCGGGCCGTAGAGGAACAGCACGAAGAGCAGAAAAAAGAAGGCGAGGACATAGAATTCACGGCCGCGTTTTTCCGAATGCATGGGTCACAGCTCCTTGCGGATATCGACGATGCGCAGGATGCCCGCGACCATCAGAAGAACGAGGATGAGCAGGATGACGGCATTTGCGGCCGCCGCGGGATATTGTAGCAGCGACATCTGGTTCTTCATCATCAGTGCCACCGACGCGCTCTGCCCGCCGGACATCACCTGAACCGTGGAGAAATCGGCCATGACAAGCGTCACGACAAAGATGCTGCCGATCGCCATGCCAGGTTTGGCAAGCGGAATGATAACGTTCCAGAGGGTCTGCCAGCCAGTCGCCCCGGCATCGCGCGCCGCTTCGATCAGCGATTTGTCGATGCGCATCAGCGTGTTGAAGATGGGTGTGACCATGAAAAGCGTATAAAGATGCACCATGGCCAGCACCACGGCAAAATCCGAATAGAGCAGCCATTCGATTGGCGCAGGTACGATGCCGGCGCTGACCAGCGCGCTGTTGACCAGCCCGTTGCGCCCGAGAACGGGAATCCAGGAAATCATGCGGATGATGTTCGACGTCAGGAAAGGCACGGTGCAGACGAGGAACAGAACCATCTGCATGGTGGTGGTGCGGATATGAAAAGCGAGGAAATAAGCTATCCAGAAACCGCAGAACAGCGTGATCGCCCAGACGATGGCGGCGAATTTCAGCGTGTTGATATAGGTTTGCCACGTGACCCAGGAACCGAGCGTCTCGGTATAGTTGAAGGTCACGAAACCCGGATACATCTGGGCAAAATCATAATCCCAGAAACTGACGACGGCGATCATGACGATCGGTAAAAGCAGGAAAAAGCCGAGGATCAGGAAAAGCGGTGTGGCCTGAATATAGGACACAAGCTTCTGCGGCAGGGCGAAGCTGCGGGACGGCTTGTCCTTTTTTTCGCTCACGCCGATGAATCTGACTGTCACCAAGGCTTTTCTCCTGCTGGCTGCCTGTGAAAGAGAGGCCGCGTCGGCGCGGCCTCATGTCTGCGAAAGGCGAGAAGATCAGGCCGCGATGAACTCGTTCCAGCGACGAACCATGTAGCGGTCCTCGTCCATGACGGAGTTCCAGCAGGCGACCTTGCCCATGCGCTCTTGGAACGAACCGCCGTCGCGCACTGCACCGGCTTTTTCCATGACCTTGCCATCAGGCGCGATGATATCGCCCTGCGCGGGCTTGCCTTCGACCCAGTAGCCCCACTCGTCGGCCGACATATGTTCCTTGGCCGTATCCATGGCGGCGGAGTAATAGCCCTGACGGTTGAGGTAGGCGCCGACCCAGCCGGAGGTGTACCAGTTGATATACTCATAGGCCGCATCCAGCTTGGCACCGGAGAGGTGCTTGGCAAGGCCAAGGCCGCCGCCCCATGAGCGATAGCCTTCCTTGAGCGGCTGGTATTTGCAGGCGATGCCCTTGGAGCGAACGGCGGCGACGGCGGGCGACCACATGGACTGGATCACGACTTCACCCGACGCCATGAGGTTGACGCTTTCATCGAAGCTCTTCCAGAAAGCGCGGAACTGCCCGTCCTTCTTGGCCTTGATGAGGAAGTCGATGGTCTTGTCGATCTCCTCCTTCGTCATGTTGCCCTTGTCGGCATATTTGATGTTGCCCATGGCTTCCATGATCATCGCCGCATCCATGATGCCGATGGAGGGGATGTTGAGGATAGAGGCCTTGCCCTTGAACTTGGGGTCCATGATATCGGCCCAGCTGGTGATATCGCGGCCGACGAGATCGGGGCGAATGCCGAGCGTATCGGCATTGTAGATGGTCGGAACCATGGTGAAATAATCGGTTTCGCTTTTCGCAAACTTCTTGTCGCCGGGCTTTTCGACGAAACCGACCGTGTGCGGGGCGGTACCCTGGGCCACGACGCTATCGGGCGTCAGCTTGCCGTTTTTAAACAGCGGAACGATCTTGTCGTAATATTTCAGCTTCTTGATTTCCATTGGCTGAATGACACCCGCCGGGTAGACCTTCTTCAGGATCCAGTATTCGATATCGGCGATATCGTAGGAGTTCGGCTGGGTCACGGCGCGCTGCGCGGCCGCATCCGAATCCGTCGCCGTCATCTCCAGTGTGATACCGAGATCAGCCTTGCACTTTTCGGCAATCGCATTGAGGTTCGAAACACCCGTGCCGAACTGGCGGATCGTGATCGGGTTCTGCGCCCATATGGTCGGGAAACCGGTGACAAGGCCGGAGCCGATGGCCGCGCCTGTTGCGGCGGCACCTGCCTTTAGAAGGCCACGGCGGGACAGGCCCTTGTTGCTGTTGGAGTTGTCGGTCATTTCAAAGTTCTCCTCTGGTTATTTTTGGGGTCACTTCTCTACCCGGCCGAGCACGATGGCATCGGCCGCATTCCATGAAAGCGGTATGGCGTCGCCGGTCTTTACCGGCTTTTCGAAGAAGGCGACGTCGCTGAGGATGGCGTTGAAATCCTCAATGCCCGCGCCGGTCACGGCGATCTTCACGCTTGCACCGCGATATTCGACATTCGAGACGATGCCGGTAAAACCGAAACCGGGTTGATCCGCCTCGCCGACGCGCACACGGTCGGTACGAACGGCGATATCGACCGCGCCGTCATCCGGGGCAACGCCGCCTGCCGTGAAGGTGCCGCCGCCCGCAACCTCCAGCGTGACGAGATCGCCGTTCTTTTCCTTGAACCGGCCGGAAATGACATTGTGATCGCCCATGAAGCGGGCGACGAAAGCGGTGGCCGGGCGCTCAAACAGCTCGCGCGGCGTCGCTGCCTGCTCGATGCGGCCATCATTCATGACGACGATGACGTCGGCCAGCGCCATTGCCTCTTCCTGACTGTGTGTGACGTGAACAAAGGTGATGCCGAGCGAGGTTTGCAGCTTCTTCAGCTCGGCCCGCATACGGATCTTGAGGAAAGGATCGAGTGCCGAAAGCGGCTCATCCAGCAGCAACGCCTCGGGGTCGGTGATAAGCGCGCGAGCCAACGCCACGCGCTGCTGCTGCCCGCCGGAAAGCTGGGCCGGGCGCCGGGTGGCATAGGGTTCGAGCTGCATCAGCCGCAGCATCTCCAGCGCCTTGGCGCGGCGCGCCTCCTTGTCCACCCCCTTCATCTTGAGGCTGAAGGCAACGTTGTCGACGAGATCGAGATGAGGAAACAGCGCATAGGACTGGAACATCATTGCCGTGCCGCGTTTAGCGGGCGGCAGATCGGTGACGACCACATTACCAAGCCTGACATCGCCGCTTGAAATGCTTTCGTGGCCGGCGATCATTCGCAGTGTCGAGGTCTTGCCGCAGCCCGAAGGACCAAGCAGGCAGCAGTAACTTCCTGCCGGTATCTTGAGGCTTATGGCATGCACCGCGGTGGTGTTGCCATAAATCTTAGAAACGGAAGCGATGTCGATTGCTGCGGCTTTGCTCATGAACACTCTCCTGCGACGTCTTTGTCATGCAGGAGCCGTGCCAATCGGCTTTGCCATTGATATAAAACGGGAATTTCGATGTGTCCACCAGTCCCGCCACCGGCCTGCTCAAATTTACATCGATTGTTTTCGATTTGGTGCGGAAATTGTATGCGATCTGAGCGACCGACAGGGAAACATGAAATCGGGAAAAGAGTGCCATCGAAACGAACTGGCTGACACTACTGGAATAGCGGACATTTTCCCGGCAAACACAACACAAAGGCTACTGCCGACGCACGCACCGCTCCGGTCGCGTGCGTCGGTACTGTGCTTAGATCATGCCAAGGAACTGCTTGAGTTCCGGCGTCTGGGGGTTGGCAAAAACATCTTCCGGCGGCCCGATCTCGTGCACGCGGCCCTGATGCATGAAGACGACGCGCGAGCAGACGTCGCGAGCAAACTTCATTTCATGCGTCACCATCAGCAGCGTCATGCCTTCCTTTGCCAGTTCGCGCACGACGGCCAGCACCTCAGACACGAGTTCGGGGTCGAGCGCCGAGGTAATCTCGTCACAGAGAAGGGCGATAGGCTGCATGGCAAGGGCGCGGGCAATCGCCACGCGCTGCTGCTGGCCGCCGGACAGTTCATCCGGATAGGCATCGAACTTGTGCGCCAGCCCGACACGCTCCAGCATCCTGCGCGCCGTCACCTCGGCCTCCGGCTTGGTGACCTTTTTCACCACCATCTGCGAAAGCATGACATTGCCGCCGGCCGTCAGATGCGGAAAGAGGTTGAATTGCTGGAAGATCATGCCGACCTTCAGCCGCAATGCCTTCAGATGCAGCTCATCGTCCAGCAACTGCGCACCCGCCACCTGGATCGAGCCGGCGCTGATCGTCTCCAGTCCGTTGATGCAGCGAAGCAGCGTCGATTTTCCAGAGCCGCTTTTGCCGATGATGGCGATCACCTCGCCGGGTTCGACATCCAGATTTATGCCCTTCAGCACCTCATTGTCGCCAAAGCTCTTGTGGACTTCAGTGATTTCGATGAGCGACATTGAGCTTCCTTTCTAGGAACTGGCTGGATTTCGACAGCGGCCAGCAGAGGGCGAAATAGATGAGAGCAACCAGCCCATAGACGGTGAAGGGCTGGAAGGTGGCATTGGTGACGATCGTGCCAGCCTTGGACAGTTCAACGAAACCGATGATGGAGGTGAGTGCTGTGCCCTTGACGACCTGCACGGAAAAACCGACCGTTGGCGGAATGGCGATCTTAAGCGCCTGCGGCAGGATGACGTAACGCATCTGTTGCAGGCGGCCCATGGCAAGGCTGGCGGACGCCTCCCACTGGCCCTTCGCAATCGCCTCAACGCAGCCGCGCCAGATTTCCGCAAGGAAGGCAGCGGTCCAGAGGATAAGCGCCACTCCAGCCGCAAGCCAGGCCGGAACATCAACCCCGAGGAGACCGAGGCCGAAAAAAGCGATGAAAAGCTGCATCAGCAGCGGGGTGCCCTGAAAGACTTCGATATAGATGCGGGCAGCACGGTTCAAAGCCCGGCGCGGGCTGATGCGCAACCACAGAAGCACGATGCCCACCATACCGCCGCCGATGAAGGAAACGAGCGATAGCAACAGCGTCCAGCGGGTGGAGAGCAGCAGGTTGCGCAGAATGTCCCAAAAGGTGAATTCAGTCATCGTGCCGCCCTCCTCGGGAAAAGAAAGCTGCCGAGCGCCAGCATGCCCTGCCGCAACAGGATGGCGAGCAGCAGGTAGATGACGGTTGACAGGATGTAGGCTTCGAAGGCGCGGAACGTGCGCGACTGGATGAAGTTCGCCGCAAAGGTCAGGTCTTCCACCGCAATCTGCGAAACGACGGCCGAGCCGAGCATGACGATCACCACTTGCGAGGAAAGCGCCGGCCAGATGCGTTGCAGCGAGGGTGTGAGCACCACATGGCGAAACGTTTCGAAGCGCGTCATGGCAAGGCTCGCGCCCGCCTCGAACTGGCCCTTCGGCGTCGCCTGAATACCGGCGCGGATGATCTCGCAACTATAGGCGCCCAGATTGACGATCATCGCCAGATTTGCCGCGGTCAGCTCTGTAAGCTTGAAACCAAGCGATGGCAGGCCAAAGAAGATGAAAAACAACTGGATCAGAAAAGGCGTATTGCGGATGAGCTCCACATAGGTGCCGACGATGGGCTTCAACCATGAAGGTCCGAGCGCCCTGGCCCAGGCGCAGGCGATGCCAAGTGAAACGCCGACCACGCCGCCGACCAGCGTGAGTTGGCTGGTAATGGCGATGCCTTTGGCAATTTGTGGCCAATATTCGCCAAGCCACAGGAAATCAAATTGATAGCTCAAGAAACAGTCCCCTTGCGCCGGTGGAGAAGGCGTCATCCCGGCGGATCCGGGATGACCATGGCAAACGATGATCAAAGGTCTTTCGGCAGATCCTGGCCAAGCCACTTGGTGGCGATCGCATTCAGCGAGCCGTCGGCCTTGGCTGCAGCTACGGTGGCGTTGACCTTTTCCAGTAAGGCCGGCTCGTTCTTGTTGAGGCCGATGTAGCAGGGAGAGTTCTTGATGAGGAACTTCAATTCCGGACGCTTCGGGGGGTTCTTGGCGAGGATGGCGGCTGCAACCACGTTGCCGGTCGCGACAACTTCCACCTGGCCCGAAAGGAAGGCCGAGATGGTGCCGTTATTGTCCTCGTAACGCTTGATGGTGGCGTCCGAAGGCGCGACCTTCGTCAGTTCCAGGTCCTCGACGGCACCGCGCGTGACGGCGATGGTCTTGCCCTTAAGGTCTTCGGCCTTGGAGATCGCGACGTCGGCCGGGCCGAAAACGCCGTTGAAGAAAGGCGCGTAAGCATCAGAGAAATCAATAACTTTTTCACGATCTGCATTCTTGCCGAGGCTGGAGATAACGAGATCGACCTTGTTGGTCTGGAGATAGGGAACACGGTTGGCACTGGTGACCGGGACGAGTTCCACCTTCACGCCCAGCTTGTCGGCGATCATCTTGGCCATGTCGATGTCGTAGCCCTGCGGGGTCATATCAGCAGCAACGCTGCCGAAGGGCGGGAAATCCTGCGGTACGGCCACACGCAGCGTGCCGCGTGCGGTGATGTCGGCAAGGGCGTCCGCCTTGGCGGGCGCGGAAAGACCAAAGGCGGCAGCCATGGCGGCGGCAGCGATGAGGGTCCGTCTGAAGATCATATGTCATTCTCCTTGTGTTGATTGTGTTGCATGTGAATTTTATCCGGATCGCCGCCATTCATTTCCGGTAGGGCGAGCGACCGGCGAAGGCCGGCGAGAGGATCGGGGCGTCGAGTGAGGTCGAGGCCGGTTTCCACCTCGTCCAGATGCTCGATGGAAAGCTCCGCCGCCCTCACGAAATCGCCCGCAGCCATCGCGTCGAAGATACGGCAATGCCCCTCATGGGACTGGAGGGCATGAAACTCCGACTGGTAGAGCATGGAGATCAGAATTGTCCGGGCGGTCAGATCGCGTAGCAGCTCGATGAGCACGGCATTGCCGCAAAGCTCGGCGATGCGGATATGAAAATCGCCCATGAGGCAGGTAAGGCGCTGGCGGTCACCTGCGGCTATTGCGACTTTCTCTTCCTCAAGATGCGCGACGAGGACCTTGCGCCCCTCCTCCGACAGCATCCGCATGCTGCGAAGCAATCCGGATTCGATAATCCGCCGCGCCTCATAGATGGTCATCGCCTCCTCGGCGGAGGGCTCGACGACGAACCACCCTCGCCGCGCGCTGACATGGACGATGCCACGTGTTTCCAGCCGCATCATCGCCTCCCGTACCCGCGTACGTGAAACGGAGAAGAGTCCAGCCAGCTGATTTTCGCTGAGCCGCGTGCCCGGCCGGATGCGCGCCGAAAGAATGCCGGAAACGATGGCTTCTTCGATGTTTATCTGACGGTCCTGCTTGGTATGTAAATCTTGCATACAAGACTGAAAGCAAGGCCCGTGCCAGAACAGATATTGTTTTAAAATCAAAATGCCGCGAAAAAGCTCGCGCCTACCCGCTCAAATTTTGAGCAAGAAAATCGACAAACATCAAAAAAAACGCAGAGCTGTGCAAACTTGACGGTATGGCCGTCGCGGTTTCTTTCTAGCCGGCTTTGAACCGGTCGAATGCCGTCAGATACTTGACCGTGGGATCGGCGTCCCAGCGGTAAATTTCGGTTCGGAGGAAATGCAGCTCTTCCTCGAGCTTTTCCTCCGCCAGTTCCACCCACCAGGATTTGGGCCGGCCATCGGAACCATCAGACCAGCGATAGCCCCGCTTTTTCAGATGATCCTTCATGTCGAACGGGCTGTTCTCCGCGTAAATGCGAACCCGGGAGTGCTGGCTGGCTTCATGGAGTTCCGTGAAGGGCGTCCCGCTTTGGCCAGCGCGTACCTGTTCCAGCACCTCCAGCAGAGCGAAACAATCGTCGACTGCTCGGTGGCCATCATGGAAATAGCCGGATTGCCCGATGAGGTAGGCGAGCTTGCTGCCCTCAAAACCCCGACCACTCCAGTCAATCTCAGAAACGGAGCAGGCCCAGGCCTTATTGCGGAAGATCGGCGAGAAGGCCTCGCAAAACGGACGATCGAAGCCGGCATTGTGGGCAATGATCAGATCAGCACCTTCAACAAGGGAGGTCAGCCGGTCGATGTCTATCGTCTGTCCGGCAACCATTTCATCGGTGATACCCGTCAGGCGCGTGATTTCTTCCGGGATGGAAGTGCCCGGCTGTCGCAGACCGCCATAGACCCCGGTGACATCCCCGATCGTGCCCTGATCGTCGAATGTGAACGTAATGACGCCGATTTCGATGATCTCGTCAGTTCGGTGGTTGAGGCCCGTGGTCTCGGTGTCGAGGATCACGCCCTGACGTGGAAACCCCGGTCGCGGCTGCTCGCATATCGCGCGCGCCTGCAACTTGCGCAGGACGCGGTAATTGCCTGTGGATTCGAGATATCCGACCAAAGCCTCATCATCAGGAACCGATTTCTGCGTCGTTTCACGACCACCCGCTTTTCGCCCGCGCTCAGCCTGAGGAAGCCGCGCCGTCGCGGAAGCGAAAAAATCCAACTGGGAGGTCATTGTTCTTCTGTCCGCTTTGGCCGGAAATCGATATTGAGTTTTCCAACATATGCGCAGAGGCTCACACTAACAACAGCGGTTGCCGTGATCCACAGAAACCGGGCGGCGTCCGTTTGGCATTGCCCGCATTGGATTCAGAAAGGGGGCGGAATGTTCCGCCCCCTTTCTGCATTACCATTATCGATCGAAATACCCGTGGTCAGCGTGTGTGGTGAACCGGTTGCAATGCATAGACAGGTGTAGGAAGCCCCTCCATGCGCGCCTTCAACTGCAAGGCGAGATATTGCGAATAATGCCGCGACTGGTGCAGGTTGCCGCCGTGGAACCACAGCGCCTCCTGCTGCGTCGGCTTCCACATGTTGCGCTGCTCGCCTTCCCACGGCCCCGGGTCTTTCGGCGTATCCGAACCGAGACCCCAGACCTTGCCGACCCTGTCTGCCGTTTCCTGATCGATGAGATCAGCGACCCAGCCATTCATCGAACCATATCCCGTCGCATAGACAATGACGTCAGCAGAGATCTCCTTGCCGTCAGCGAGTTTGATCGAGTTTTCGGTGATCTCGTCAACCTGACCGGCGGCAAGCTTCACCTTGCCATCGATGATCAGCTGCGAGGCGCCGATATCAATATAATAACCGGAGCCGCGCCGCAGGTACTTCATGAAGAGGCCGGAGCCATCCGCACCCCAGTCTAGCTGGAACCCGGCTTTTTCCAGTGCGGCGTAAAAATCGGCGTCGCGCTCCCTCATCTTGTCGTAAAGCGGGATCTGGAACTCATGCATGATCCGGTAGGGCAGCGACGCGAAGATGAGATCGGCCTTCGCCGTCGTCACCCCATTCGCCAACGCCTGTTCGGAATAGAGCGCACCGAGCCCTATATCCATCAGCGTGTCGGATTTGACGATATGGGTCGTCGAGCGCTGGATCATGGTCACATCGATACCCGCTTCGTAGAGCGCGGCGCAGATATCATGGGCCGAATTGTTGGAACCGATCACGGCGACCTTCTTGCCCTTGTACCCATCCGGCCCCGGATGCTGCGAGGAATGGTGCTGATCGCCGTTGAAGCGCTCGCGCCCCTTGAAATCCGGAATATTAGCCTTGCCGGACATGCCGGTGGCAAAGACCAGTTGCTTTGGCCGGAGCACGACTTCCTCGCCATCGCGATCGACGACGATCGACCATTCCTTCGCCGCCTCGTCCCACTTGGCGGATTTGGCAGTGGAGCGGGTCCAGTAGTTCAGTTCCATTACCTTGGTGTAGAATTCGAGCCAGTCACCGATCTTGTCCTTGGGGGCAAAGACCGGCCAGTTCTTCGGAAAATCGATGTAAGGCAGATGGTCGTACCAGACCGGGTCATGCAGGCAGAGCGACTTGTAGCGCTTGCGCCAGCTATCACCCGGCCGCTCGTTCTTTTCGAGTATGATCGTCGGCACGCCGAGCTGGCGCAACCGGGCACCGAGCGCGATGCCGCCCTGCCCACCGCCGATGATGACGGTATAGGGCTGCTTGTCATAACCGAGCGTGCGCGCTTCCTCCTCGCGCTCCTCCATCCAGGTTTTGGCACCAAGGTTCTGGCCGTGCCTTGCGCCGAGCGGGCGGGTGAAGCCCGATTTTTCCTCATGGCCCTTCAGTTCGGAAAGCGCCGTCAGCAGCGTCCATATCTGCCCGTTCCTGAAGCGCACGAGGCCGTAGCCGCGCCCTGTCGCCGTCTCGAAGGTGATCCAGCTTTCAAGCACACCATCCGCCTCCGTCGCCTCCTCGCCGGTAGCGATGCGCCAGTTTGTGGGTCTGGCTGTCGAAAGCTGCGCCTGCAGCATGTCGCGCACCTGATCGCGACCTTCGACGGTCTTGATGTTCCAGGTAAAGGCAACGAGGTCGCGCCAGTAGCAATCCTCGGCAAACAGATTAACGGCATCATCGATGCGGCCAGCTTCGAGTGCTGCCCCGAACGTATCGAGAAGCGCCTGAAGGCGGGTGGTGGGGGTCTTGTCGAGCATGTATTCCTCCTCCTGCTCAATGTGGAAACGGGACGGCTCCTCAACCGCCCCGCACTTCAAATCGGCCTATCGTGACAGGTCGATCAGGATCTTCAGATGCTTGCCGGCCGGGTCGAGCAGCTGGTCGAACCCTTCCGTGACCGCCTCGCTGAGTGAGACGTTTTTGGTAACGATCCGGCTCGCCGGGATCTGGCCGCTGGCGATCAGCCGGGCAACACGCGGCCAGTAGTGAGTCGGATAGGCCCAGGAGCCGCGGATATCGATGTCCTTGAAGGTCACGTCGAACCAGTTCAGCGGGTTTTCGCCGGGGTGGAGGCCGGTCTGCACCACAACGCCCTGCTTTCGCACGGCATCGGCGCAGTTCTTCAGCGCATATTCATTGCCGACGCATTCGATGGCGACATCGCAGCCAACATTGCCTTCGGTCTCGGCGCGGATGACATCGCCCACCTTTTCCGTCTTGGGATTGATCGTGCGCACCTCGCCAAGCGCCGCCCGCGCCAGCGCCAGACGCGTGTCGTTGAGATCGGAAAGAAATATCTGCGAGGCACCGGCCGCCCTGGCCGCCATGGCGACGAGAATGCCGATCGGCCCGGCACCGGTCACAAGCACGCTGCTGCCGGCCGTGACACCGCCACGGTCGCAGGCATAAACCGCGACTGCCGTCGGCTCGATGAGGGCCGCTTCCTGATCGGAAAGCGCATCGGGTATCGGCTGGACGTTATAGTCGTTGAGAAGAGCGGCCTGCGCCATGCCGCCGGAATGCCAGGACAGACCGGCGAGAGCGAGATTTTTACTCAGGTGATAAAGACCGCGATCAGCATAATAGTCGCCATGACGCGGCATGATGAGCGGCTGGATCGATACCCGGTCGCCGGGCTTTACGTGGCTAACGCCCTCGCCTACGGCCTTTACGACACCGCCGAATTCATGACCGAGAATTTGCGGCCCGTGCGCGCCGGTGAAAGGATGCGGCTCCTTCGGCACGAAGATCGGGCCATAGGCATATTCGTGCAGGTCCGTGCCGCAGATGCCGCAGAACTTGTTTTCGACGAGCACCTCACCCGGACCGGGCTCGGGCGGCATATCCACATCCTCGATGCGTAGGTCCTTGGCGGCGTGAAAGCGCAGTGCTTTCATTGCATTTCCTCCTGTAGTTCTTGCACAGAAGGATCAGCAAGCGGCATGCCAGAATGGCTTGCGCCATATCTTGACGTATTTTCAATTGGTTACAAATTCAGCTCTTAGGCTCGCCGGCAGAATGCAACAGGTTCCGTGCAACAGGTGTTGCAATGGTCGCACCGGTTCGGACGCAGTCAATTCAGGCGTTTGAGACGGCGGTGAATGGTGGAGCGGTTGACGCCGAGGCTTCGCGCCAGCGCCGAGACGTTGTTGCCGCAGTCCTTCAGCGCCCGGCGCAGATCGTCGTCATCGCGCAAAGCATCATCGGTGGCGACTTCGGCAAAGAGGTGTTCAGGCAGGCAACCCGGATTGATCTTGCCGCCATCGGAAAGCGCGGCTGCAACCCGCAGTGCATTGAAGAGTTCGCGCAGATTGCCCGGCCAGTCATGGTCAAGCAGAATTGCCCGTGCCGCCTTATCGATCCTGTAGGTCTCGCCGTTTTCCTTCTCGATGCGGCGGAGAAACTGATCGATCAGCCAGCCGAGATCCTCGCGCTCCCGCAGCGCCGGCAGCGTCACCGTTGCGGCGTTCAGGCGATAATAGAGGTCCTGCCGGAAACGGCCTTCCTTCACCAGTTCGGCAAGATCGCGGTGCGATGCGGACAGTACTCTCAGACGCACCGGCTTGGCTTTCAATGCGCCAACCGGCTGCACCTCGTTTTCCGAAAGCACGCGCAGCAGGCGGCTTTGAAGAGAAAGCGGCATGTCGCCAATCTCATCCAGGAACAAAGTGCCGCCACTTGCCTCCTCGATGAGACCGCGCTTGCCTTTCTGGCTGGCGCCGGTGAAGGCACCGGGCGTATAGCCGAACAATTCGGATTCGATCAGATGCTCCGGGATTGCCGCACAATTGACGGCGACGAAATTACCGTCGCTGTTGCAGCTGTCATGGATCGCCCGTGCCAGATATTCCTTGCCGCTGCCCGTCTCACCCTGAATGAGGATGGGAATATCGCGGGCGGCAAGCTTTGCTGCCCGCGCCTGCACCTTTTCCATCGCCGGATCGCCGTTGCTCATGTCCCTCAGCGCTCGCGGCAAGCGTGGCTCAGGCTTGACAGGAGCGCGAATGCTGACGGCGGGCGCGATCGCGCTGGCAAAAAGCACCAGACCGTTGCGGGCGCGCAAAAGCCGCTCGCCATTCGGCCGCCCGCGCATGAAGCGCGGCAGGTCGTCCACATCGATATCGAAGACCGAGGAAATCGGCTGGCCGAGAAAATCGCGGGTGGCAAGCCCGTGCATGTTCATGGAGCGCGCCAGCGCGCCGAAGCCACCATGGGTCATGCCGGTGACACGTCCGCTGCCATCAAGGGCGATCGCCGCATCGGGATCGACGTCAAGAAACTCAGGTGAACGGGCAAGACGCAACACCCAGTCATTGCGGGTGCGGGTCATGAGATTGGCAAGCTCGATGCGCCGCGCGGTGGAGGCAACGAGATGCAGCGCCAGTTGCTGGCTGGCCTTGGCCGTCGGCGAGCGCAGCTGGGAAATGTCGAGCACGGCGGTGAGATCGCCGAGCGTATCGAAGACGGGCGCCGCAGTGCAGGTCAGCCCGATATGGCTGGTATCGAAATGGTCATCCTGATGGATGATCACCGGCTCGCCGGAAACGAGGCAGGCGCCAACAGCGCAGGTGCCGGCCCGGTTTTCCGACCATTCCGAGCCAAGGTAAAGCCCCGCCCGCCGCAACTGGTTGTCGAAGGTCGGGTCGCCCATGAAATCGACGGTAACGCCGCGCGCATCCGACAGCAGCAGGACGTAATTCTGCTCGGCAATCTGGTTGAACAGGGCTTCGAGACCGGAGCGGCCGATACGGATGAGCTCCTCGGCCTGCTCGCGATGCTCCCGAAGCTTCAGCTCGGGCACGATATAGGCTTCCTGCGCAATCGTTGGGTCGAGCTTGTAGTCATTGAGGCAGCGCAGCCAGGACTGGATGACCGGCGTATCACGCGGGCTGACCGCGCCCATGCCGACACGTTCGATCTCTCGTATATGCGACAGCGTCGATACCATGCACGCATCCTCCGGCACGGATGGTCGCATATTAGGAGATCGCCCACAATCCACCTCTTACGGTGGTTCGGTCGTTCGAAGCGATGTAACAGTCTCAAATGCGACCGCCTCAGGTGTTTGGGCGATTGATAATGTTCTCGCAATTGGCCGGATTGCCGATGATTTCGCTGGTCTTGATGGTGGAAGCGGGATCCGCGGTGATCTTGATGATGCAGTCGCGGCGATGCTCCTTGATCTTCATGCCTTCCGTTTCCGATATCCGCACCTGCCCGTTCAAGGTGCGGATTTCCCGCTTGTTGGAGAGGCCGGCATAGGTCTCAACATCCACCTTCAGCCAATAGGATTCCGTCGCGCCCTTTTCGATGACCACCTTGTTAGGACGGCCAAGTCTGGCGATAGCCGCATCCAGGGGTTGGCCCACGAGGCTCGCCACCGTTCGCGATGCGTCCGTCTGCCCGGTCGTGGCGCACCCAGAAATGGCGGCCAGCACGCCGACCAGACATCCCGCTTCAAGCCATCTCATTTTCAGTTTTCTTCCCTCACAGAATACCATCAGCCGACACGTTCCGTCGTCAGCGTTGCAATCTAGGCTCGATAATTTTGCTCTGAAAGGAGGTGCGACCCAGATGCTGATCAACTTGTTATGATCGACAGGGTCATACAGGTGATCTCATCTGTTGCGGAACACGGTGCAGGGAATGCCGGCCTGGCGGATTTCGCCGCAAAGCTCGTTGGCCTGGGCGCGTGTATCGCGGCCGATGCGGGCGGCATAACGCGGGCGCGAACCGAAATTGCCGCCTCGCTGCCGCACGATCAAAGCTCGTTCGGCATTAAGCGGCCCGGATAGTTGGCCAATGGCGCGGGTAAAAAGCCGGTTCGCCACCGCCGGATTATAATGCGCGGCAAGCTGCACGCCCCAGGGCGCCCAGTCGGCCGACGAGATGAGGACAGGATCGTTCATCGTTCGCGTGTCGGCCAGACGCAGACAGGCATCGATGAAAGAGCGGGTCTCATCCAATGCCGGGGCCGCCTTTTCCGGCGGGTTGTCCTTCCATTTCTCAACCGGATATCCCGTTATCGCAAACACATAATCCCGGGTTTCCGTCGGCAGCCGACCGGTCGCGATAAAATTCCGCAATCCCGCCTCGCCCGCATTATAAGCTGCGGCGGCGAGACCGAAATTGCCAAACTGCGTATTCAGCTCGGACAGATACCGGGAAGAGGCCTCGAGTGCGGCGATTATGTTGAAGCTGTCTTTGAGACCACGCAGCTTTGCGGTTCCAGGCATGAACTGTGCTATGCCTTCCGCGCCCTTCGGGCTGACCGCATTGGCCCGGAACAGGCTTTCCCGCCAGATGAGCCGGGCGAAATAATCCGGCGGAACGGCGTGGCGCCCGGCCAGAACCTCGATGGCGTGACACAGGTCGTTATTGTAGCTTTCGACACGGATGCACAATTCCGGCGCGACATCATGGGTGTAGGTGCAGGAGACTTTGCCATCGGCCTTCTCCTCGGCCCCGGTCGTGCCACTGGCAAGCGCCAGCAACCACAGAGCAAGACTCACGCAGCGTGTCGATATCCCCGCCAAGCAAAACTCCCCGCAAATCCCACGCCCGATACGCCGATTATCAGGCATTCTGCAAGATATGCCCAGACCTACGGCTCTTCTTCAATGGAAGCTTCGGTTTGGGCCTTGCCGAGGCTTCCATGCGTCCAAAATAAAGGTCGCATTTCCGCGTCGGCAAGGCCATCTTGTGTGCTTAAAAGTCCTGCCAATCCTCATGTTCAACGGCGACTGCAGCGGAACCGCGCACCGCAAGCGGGCGGGATGCCGGGCGACGCGGAGTGGCAAAGGTAGCCTGCTGCTCGAAGCCGCTCCGCGACGACGATGTCGAGTGCGATACGTCATCGAACCGGAATTGCCCTAAAAGCTCAAACAACGCTGCCGCTTCCCGTGCAAGGCTGTGGCTGGCAGCCGTCTGCTCCTCAACCATCGCGGCATTCTGCTGCGTTCCCTGGTCAACGGTGTTGACCGCCTGATTTATCTCGGCGAGCGCGGTCGACTGTTCGCGCGCGGCATCGACGATCGCTACGACATTGGTGTTGATGTCGCGCACCTGTTCCGCGATTTCCTGCAAGGCAGAGCCCGCTTTGGTAACAAGGCCAACGCCGTTTTCAACCTGCGTGCCAGACGCGTTGATCAGGCTCTTGATTTCCTTTGCGGCAGTCGCCGAGCGTTGCGCAAGTTCGCGAACTTCCTGCGCGACCACGGCAAAACCCTTGCCTGCTTCGCCTGCGCGGGCAGCTTCCACGCCTGCATTCAGCGCAAGCAGATTGGTCTGAAAGGCAATCTCGTCGATAACGCCGATAATATTCGAAATCTCACGCGACGATTTTTCGATCTGGTCCATGGCACTGATCGCATCGCGCACAACCTGACCTGAATGTTCGGCGTGGTCGCGGGCACGGCCGACGATTTTTCCAGCCTCTTCCGCCCGGCGGCTTGAATCATTGACGGTGGTGGTGATCTCCTCGAGGGCCGCAGCCGTCTCCTCGATAGAGGCGGCCTGCTGTTCCGTACGTCTGGCGAGATCGTCGGCCGCGGACCTTATTTCATTCGACCCCGAAGAAATGGCGCCGGCATTTTCAGAGACCAGCGTCATGGCCTTCTTGAGCTTTTTCGAGGCTGCGTTGAAGTCGGACCGCAATCTTTCAAGCGAGGGGATAAAGGGTTTGTCGATGCTCTGCGAAAGATCACCGTCAGCCAGATTGGTCAGGGACTGCGCGAGCTTCTCGACATTTTCAACACGTCCGGTCACGTCGGTGGCAAATTTGACGACTTTGAACACCTTGCCGGACAAATCGAAGATCGGATTATAGGAGGCCTGAATGAAAACCTTGCGACCGCCCTTGCCAAGCCGCATGAATTCATCCGCCACCAGATCGCCGCCGGCAAGCCTTTTCCAGAATTGCGCATATTGCGGGGACTGTGTGTAGGCGGGTTCGCAGAACATCGAATGATGCCTTCCCTGCACCTCGGCGAGCGAATAGCCGAGCGACGCCAGAAAATTCTCGTTAGCCGTCAGGACCTCGCCGTTCGGAGAGAACTCGATGATGGCCTGCGCCCGCGACAGGGCGTCGATCTTGCCCGCATCTTCCGCCGCCTTCAGCTTGCGCTCGGTAATATCCGTGGCGATCTTGACCACTTTCACCGGCTTGCCGCGACGGTACACCGGATTATAGGAGGCCTCGATCCAGACTTCCCTGCCACCCTTGCCAATGCGCTTGTACTGCCGCTGATCGAACTGGCCGGCCGAAAGCTTTGACCAGAAGGCCTTGTAGTCCTGCGATGACACGACTTCAGGTTCAACGAACATGCTGTGATGTCTGCCGACTATTTCCGCCAGCTCGTAACCGAGCGCACGACAGAAATTCTCGTTGGCGGCGAGAATCTTTCCGGCCATATCAAATTCGATGATGGCTTGAGATTTGGAGAGCGCGGCAAGAACCGCGAAAGCATTGGCACCACGATCAAGAAAACTCACGCGCGATCCTCCGATGGCAGCTGGACGGTTTCTACTGAAAATCGTTCACCAACAATATGATTACATTATTAAATAATATTTAAGGATAATCTTGACGTTGATCACGCGAGTTGATGGTACGGGCGAAATTTGGGCAATACGCGTCTTCCTGCCGCAAAAATCTGCACATTAGATCAAGCACGCGCTTCACGTCACAAAGAGACATTGTTTCATATTTATTCTTCAGAACGGGCGCGGCTGGGCCCGGCATATGATGCCTATCGCCGAGAGGTGAGGCGCTGGATTTAAATATCCATGCGCGTCGCGTTTGATCATCGCGCCGGCGCCGTCATGACGCACAACCTTTATTCCTTTGCAAAATTGCACCTTCCCGCCTCCTCTCGGAACGATCGGCGCATGGCGACATTGTTTACCGAATGGGGCTTTCTTTTGGGAGGAACACGCCGTGAAGAAGAACATGATCTGCATCTGGTACGATAGGGATGCCGAGGCCGCAGCCAGATTTTATGCCGAGACCTTTCCCGACAGTACCGTCAATTCCGTCTATCGGGCGCCGGGCGATTACCCCTCCGGCAAGGAGGGGGACGTGCTGATGGTGGAATTCACGGTGGCAGGCGTCTCCTGTATCGGCCTCAACGGTGGTCCGACATTCAAGCACACCGAGGCTTTCTCGTTCCAGATTTCGACTGAAGATCAGGAAGAGACGGACCGATACTGGAATGCCATCGTCGGCAACGGCGGAGAAGAAAGTGCCTGCGGCTGGTGCAAGGACCGATGGGGCATCTCCTGGCAGATCACCCCGCGGGTGCTGATGGAAGCAATGTCCGCCGGCGGCGCCGAGGCCAAACGTGCCTTCGCGGCAATGATGGATATGAAGAAAATCGACGTCGCCACCATCGAGGCGGCACGTCGGGGTTGATGCTAACAAGTCATTCAGCGACAAGTAGCGAAGAAAGACATTTCAAGTAAAGAACTGAAAAGAAACGGAAAATCAGATAAAACCCGTTTATCTGATTTTCCCCGGACGCCTATGCGTGCCTGTACCTTCACTCATCACAAAACGTTCAACAAAGTGTAAGCGATCCGTCAAAGACGGCTGCTAGCAGAGCCCGTGGCTTCGTGTTGGGGACGTGACGTCCTCGCCGGTCATGCCATTACTCCATCAACGGGGCTCAACTTATGAAATCTTCCGCTCTGACCTCTTTCGTGGCAGGCGTTGCCATTGCCGCCGCCTTCGGCGCCACGGCTGCCCACGCAGAAAAGACCAAATTCGAATTCTGGCACGGCCTTTCCGGCGATCTCGGCGACCGCGTTCAGGAAACCTGCAAGAAGTTCAACGACTCCCAGGCTGAATTCGAAATCGTCTGCACGTCGCAGAACGACTACGACGCCACGCTGCAGAACACCATTGCCGCCTACCGCGCCAAGAAGCAGCCCGCCATTACCCAGATCTACGATGCCGGCACGCTGGACATGATGTTGTCCAAGGCTTTCGTTCCCGCCAAGAAGCTGATGGCCGACAACGGCTACAAGATCGACTGGAACAACTATTTCCCCGGCATTGCCAATTATTATGCAACGGCTGACGGCGAGCTGAACTCCTTCCCCTATAATTCCTCCACCGCGGTCTTCTATTACAATGTCACCGCTTTCGAAAAAGCCGGCATCACCTTCAAGCCCGACACATGGGAACAGGTTGAAGAAGCCGCCCGGAAGCTCAAGACGGCCGGTTTCGAATGCCCGCTGGCCTTTAATTTCGACACCTGGATGCTGATGGAACAGTTCTCTGCCATCCACAACCAGCCAATCGCCACCAAGGGCAACGGTTATCAGGGCCTCGACGCCGAACTGACGATCAACAAGACGAAGTTCGTTGATCAGGTCAAATTCTTCAAGAAGATGCAGGACGAGAAGCTGTTCGTCGTCAAGACCAAGCAGCTCGGCATGGACATCCTGCCCGCTTTCACCTCGCAGACCTGCCAGATGTTCATGTCCTCGATTGCCGGCCATGGCACCGTCGGCAAGACCATGCCTGAGGGCGTGAAGTGGGACGTCGCCATGCTGCCGATCTGGAAGGGCACCGAGCGCCACAACTCGCTGGTTGGCGGCGCTTCGCTCTGGGTCATGGCTGGTCGTCCGGAAGCTGAATACAAGGGTGCGGCCGCATTCCTGAACTTCATCGCGCAGCCTGATATGGTTGAGTGGTGGTCGACCGTTACCGGCTACATCCCGGTCACCAAGACCGGCTTCGACGCCATGAAGGCCAACGGCTTCTACGACAAGGCGCCCTACAAGGGCCGTGAAAAGGCAATCGAGAGCCTCACGTTTACGCCGCCGTCCGAATATACCCGCGGCATCCGCCTCGGCGGCTTCACGCAGATCCGCAAGGAAGTCTCGACCTCGCTCGAAGCCATCTTCATGCAGAACGCCGATATTCAGACCGAACTCGACAAGGCTGTCGAGCGCTCGAATGCCGGCCTGCGCCGCTTCGAAAAGACCTATGCCGGCGCCAAGCTGAACTAAGCGGTCCTTTTCGCCTGGGTTTGCCCGTCTCCGCGCGGGCAAACCCTTAATGCCATTTTCTGTTTCGGATATTTCATGGAAAAGCGCGCCGTTTTCAAAAGCACATGGTTGCCGCTGCTGTTCGCATTGCCGCAGCTGGCACTGATCCTCCTGTTCTTCTACTGGCCCGTGGCGGCGGTGATCAACTGGGCCTTCACCCTCCAGCCGCCCTTCGGCGGCGCGGCAGAATTCGTTGGTTTCGCCAATTTCCAGGAAGTCTTCTCTGATCCATTCTACTGGCATTCCGTTACCGTCAGCCTGATCTTCGCGACCGTCGGCCCCTTCGTCGCCATCCTCATCGGCCTCACCCTGGCGCTCTCCGTCGACCGCCAGCTTCCCGGCTCCGGATTTTTCCGGGTTCTGTATATCCTGCCCTTCGCCATCGCAGGTCCCGCCGCAGGCATGGCCTTCCGCTTCATCCTGTCGCCGGAACGCGGGTTGGCCGCTTCACTCAACGCCGCCTGGCCAGATATCTGGAACCCGGCGAAATACGGCGAACATGCACTGACGCTCGTCATCGCCATCTTTATCTGGAAATGGGCGGGCTACACCTTCATCTTCCTGTTTGCCGGCCTGCAATCCGTGCCCCGTTCGCTGACGGAAGCTGCGGCAATGGATGGCTCCGGCCCGATCCGCCGCGCCATAGACATTCAGGTGCCGTTGCTCGCACCCACGCTGTTCTTCCTGATGGTGACGATGATGACCGAGGGTTTCGTCGGCCAGGACACGTTCGGCATCGTGCATTCGCTGACGGCGGGCGGCCCCAACCGCGCCACCGATGTGATGGTTTACCGCATCGTCACCGAGGCCTTCGAAGGGCTGAACTATTCCGGTGCCTCGGCACAAACCATCGTCCTCATCGGCCTCATCATGGTCTTCACCTTCATCCAGTTCCGCTTCATCGAGCGGCGCGTCCATTACAAGTGAGGCCTGAGAGATGATACAGCGCACGCCCTATGCCGACGCCTTTACCTACGTGGTCATGGTCGCGGGACTTCTGCTTCTTATCGGCCCCTTCATCGTGGTATTGGCAGGCGCCAGCCAGACGGTGCAGCAGGTGAACCACACGCCCTTCAGCTTCATGCCGCAGGGCGAGCTTTTCAAAAATCTCAGCACCGCCTGGAACCGCGCCAATCTGGGCAACGCCATGTTCAACAGCCTGGTGATGGCCTCGCTCGTCACTGCGGGCAAGGTAGCCCTTTCCGCTCTGACCGCCTTCGCCATCGTGTTTTTCCGCTCGCCGCTGAAACACCTGTTTTTCTGGTCCGTCTTCATCACGCTGATGCTGCCGCTCGAAATTCGCGCCGTTCCGACCTATGCCGTGGCAGCGGATGTGTTCCAGCCGTTCCGTTACCTTATAGCGCTGGTGAGCGGTGTCGAAGTCAACATCGAATGGAACCTGCTCAATTCCTATGCGGGCCTGTCGCTGCCGCTTGTCGCCACGGCCACCGGCACCTTTCTCTACCGGCAGTTTTTCATGACCCTGCCTGATGAACTTGCGGAGGCGGCGCGCATGGATGGCTCCGGCCCCGTGCGTTTCTTTTTCGACGTGCTGCTGCCGCTCTCGCGCACCAACATGCTGGCCCTCACCACCATTCTCTTCGTCTCCTCGTGGAACCAGTATCTGTGGCCGCTGCTGATGGTCACCGACCCCTCCTACAAGACGGTGATGATGTCGTTGCGTGCCCTTTTGCCTTCGGAGGACGGCACGCCGGACTGGAACGTCACGCTTGCCGGTTCCCTCATCATCATCACGCCGCCCCTTCTCGTCGTGGCGTTCCTGCAACGCTGGTTCGTGCGCGGTCTCGTGTCATCCGACAAGTGACGACGCGACGCGTGGCTCTCAACAACAAGGTTCTTAATATCATGGCTCAGATCGATATTCGGCAGGTCCGCAAATCCTATGGCAAGACCCCGACCCTGCACGGCGTGGATCTCACTTTCGAAACCGGCGAATTCGTCGTCATCCTCGGCCCCTCGGGCTGCGGCAAGTCCACACTTCTGCGAATGATCGCCGGGCTGGAGGACATCACGTCAGGTGAAATCGCCATTGGCGGGCGCGTCGTCAACACGCTGGAGCCGCGCGAGCGCGGTTGCGCCATGGTGTTCCAGAACTACGCGCTTTATCCGCATATGACGGTATCAGGCAATATCGGTTATGCGCTGAAGGTCGCAGGCGTTCCCAAGGCTGAACGTCTTCGCCGCATCGAGGAAACGGCCAAGATCGTTGGTCTTTCCGACTATCTCGAACGCAAGCCCGCCGCCCTTTCCGGTGGCCAGCGCCAGCGCGTGGCCATGGCCCGCGCAATCATCCGCGAACCGCAGGTATTCCTGTTCGATGAACCGCTGTCCAACCTCGATGCAAAGCTGCGTGTGACGATGCGCGCCGAAATCCGCAAACTGCACCAGCGCCTATCGGCCACCTCCGTCTTCGTCACCCATGATCAGGTGGAAGCCATGACGCTGGCCGACCGGCTGGTGGTTATGAACAAGGGCAATGTGGAGCAGGTCGGTCATCCGCTCGATATCTATCACCGCCCCGCCAGCACCTTCGTAGCCTCCTTCATCGGCTCACCGGCGATGAACCTGTTCAACACGCGGGTGGAGGTCGAATCTCCATCGGTCATGCTGGGCGGCCAGCCGGTGAAGCTCTTCCCCGAGACCGCGCTGGAGCTGCGCGGGCGCGACGTGACAGTCGGCATTCGCCCTGAACAATGCCTGGTCAGCATCGAGGGTGCGGGCGTGCCCGCAACCGTGGACTTTGTAGAAGAGCTGGGTTCCGGCCGCATCGTACATGCGGAAATCGCCGGCGAAACTTTCTCCGCAGCCATCGGCGAAGATCTGTTGGTCAAGCCCGGCCAGCGCGTCCACTTCGAACTGCCCCCGGCCCACCTCCACTTTTTCGATCCGGCCACCGGCAAGCGCATCGAAACGGAGGGCGCCGTCGAGAAAACCCGCATCGGCAACGAAAAGCTGCTGGCAGTTTGATGGCGGACGTTTGAGCACAGATCAGTCCGGCGCGGTTTGGGGGTGTCCCAACCACGCCGGATCTCCAAACGACGTTTTCGATCTCGAACTACGATTTGAAATAATCCAGTACATTAGCTATATCGGCCAATATTTTGAATTTACGCCATTTTCTCACTGGAATCATTGCGCGAAATACGTCGAAATTTGCTTGGCGATCACCACGTGAAGCACATCGCTTGCCGGATATTACGTCAACACGATGAGGCAAACCCGTTGCAGGCTAAGCGATCTTGCGAAATGAATGATTTCAGGAAAAATCTTTCTGTTTGGAAATTATAATCGCAATAGTCTTTGCCGCACCGAGCCGCCAGCAAGGCTATCGTCGCGATGAGGACCGAGCCGGTCTTCGATCCTTGGCGGCCGACAGAGAAAACGCTCGGGTCAAAACTTCAACGAAAGAGTGAAGCCCAATGGCAAACGATCGCAAACTGCACCTCGGCGCCTTCATGCGGCCCGTCAGTCTTCACACGGGTGCGTGGCGTTATCCCGGATCCTTCCCGGACGCGAACTTCAATTTTGGCCATCTGGCGCGATTTGCGCAACAGCTTGAAGCCGCGAAATTCGATGCATTTTTCATGGCCGATCATCTGGCGGTGCTGAACATGCCGACGGAAGCGCTGCGCCGCAGCCATACCGTCACGTCTTTCGAACCCTTCACCCTGCTTTCGGCGCTCGCCGCCGTCACCTCCCGCATCGGGCTGGTTGCCACCGCCTCCACAACATTCGATGAGCCCTACCACGTAGCGCGGCGTTTCGCATCACTCGATCACCTCAGCAATGGTCGCGCCGGCTGGAACATCGTCACCACAGCGAATCCGGATGCGGCGCTTAATTTCGGCCGGGACGAACAGCCTGACCACACGGAGCGTTATGGAAGAGCGCGGGAATTTTACGACGTCGTTACCGGGCTGTGGGATTCCTTTTCCGATGATGCCTTTCTCCGGGATGTCGATAGCGGGTTGTTCTTCGACCCTGAAAAAATGCATGTGCTTAATCACAAGGGACCGGAATTTTCCGTGCGCGGTCCGCTCAATATAGCGCGTCCGGTGCAGGGCTGGCCCGTCATCGTTCAGGCCGGGGCTTCAGAGCCGGGGCGCCAGCTTGCAGCCGAAACTGCCGAGGTCGTTTTTGCGGCAACACCCACGCTTGCGGCGGGAAAAGCGTTCTACAGGGACGTCAAGGACAGGACCGTTGCGGCAGGCCGTTCCCGCGACGGCATTGTCATCCTGCCGGGTGCTTTCGTTCTGGTCGGCGATAGCGTGGAAGAAGCCAAGGCCAAACGCGCCAGGCTCGACAGCCTCGTCCATTATGAAAGCGCGATAGCCTCGCTTTCGATTGCGCTCGGCCACGATGCTTCGAGTTTCGATCCCGATGGCCCCTTGCCTGACATTCCCGAAACCAATGCAAGCAAATCCAGCCGCGAGAGGGTGATCGAACTTGCAAGGAGCGAGGGGCTGACGGTGCGCCAGCTGGCGCAGCGGCTGGGTGGCTATGGGGGTCTCGCATTTGTCGGCACGGCAAAAACCATCGCCGACGAGATGGAACAATGGCTATACGAAGAGGGGTCGGATGGCTTCAACGTCACCTTCCCGTTCCTGCCTGCCGGACTTGACGATTTCACGACCCTGCTTGTGCCCGAACTGCAAAGGCGCGGCCTGTTCCGAAAGGACTATGAGGGAACGACATTGCGCGATCATCTCGGTTTGCAACGTCCGGCCAATCGTTTTTTCCCTGAATAACGCGCCGTCGCGCCGATCCGGCCAGCGGTAGGGAGATTTTCCACGCCCGACCTGAAGTTTGGCATGAGGTTCCAGAAGGCTGGATTGACCTCATAAACGCCGGCCCATACCCTTTAAATAAACAAATTACATAAATTAGGTACACTATTATGAAGGCTAAACATTCTCGTCGCCAGATCCTGAAACTCAGCATTGCCGGGGCTCTCGCAGCACCCTTTGCCACGGGCAGCGCGCTGGCCCAAAGCTCACAGGAGTTTCCTGCTGAGCTGAAGCTGGATTGGGGATTTTACTCCTCACATACGCTGCTGATAAAGAACAAGGGCTGGCTTGAGGAAGCGTTCAAGGATGTCGGCACCAAGATCACCTGGGTACAATCCCGCGGAAGCAACAATTCGCTCGAATTCCTGAAGGTCGGCTCGACGGATTTTGCCGGTTCGGCAGCACTTTCCGCGTTTCTGGCCCGCGCCAATGGTGTGCCGCTGAAGGTGATCTATGTGGCAAGCTGGGGCGGTTCTTCCATCATACAGGTTCGCCCGGATTCGCCGGTCAAGACCGTCGCCGATCTCAAGGGCAAAACCATTGCGGTCACCAAGGGTACCGCGCCCTATTTCACCCTCCTGCGCGCCCTTGCCCAAAACAAGCTTTCGATCGATGACCTCAAGGTCGTGAACCTGCAGCATCCGGAAGGATTCAACGCGCTTCAGCAGGGACAGGTTGATGCATGGGTCGGCATCGATCCACACACATCCCAGGCAGAACTTGCCGGTGACAGGGCGATTTTCGATGAGCGTAGCTGGCGCGACGGCAGCGTCTTCAGCGTTTCCGAGGAGTTTCTGGCGAAATACCCGAAAGCGGTCGAACGCCTCCTCGGTGTCTGGGTCGAGACACAAAGATGGATCCGTGAAAACAACGGCGAATTCATCGATTTCGTCACGAAGGTCACCGGCAACGATCCCCAGATCACCAAGCTGACGATCGAAAAGCGCGACTGGAAGGATCCTGTTCCGGGCGAGGAACTGCTGAACTCGATTCGTATCGTGACCCCGTTGCTTGGCGACGATGTGCTGCGTCCTGGCGTCAATGTCGACAGCGTCCTTTCGTCGCTGATCGATCCGGCACCGGCGAAAAAGGCGCTGGGAGCATGAATTCTCATCCGCGCGAATTTCAGCGCGTGAAGCAGACTGCGAAACAACTCCCTGCCCCACTGCCGTTCGTGCAAAGAGTGGGGAATTTCCTGGGACGGTTCGACCTGCGCGGCGCGATAGTGCCGGTCGGCTCATTGTTGCTGCTGGAATTCTTTGTGCGCGTGGGCTGGGTAAGTCCCTACGTGCTGCCGCCGCCCTCCGAGCTTTACGACACGTTTCTAAGGCTCGCCGAGGGTCCTTTGTGGACGAATGTCGCAGCCAGTACCGCCCGTGTCTTTGTCGGCTTCGTCATTGGCTCCCTTCTTGCAATCGTCGTCGGTTCGCTGGTCGGGCTGGTCGTTGCCGCCGAGCGTTATCTTGAGCCGACGTTTCAGGCGTTACGCGCGGTTCCGAGCCTCGCCTGGGTGCCGCTGCTGATGATCTGGTTCGGCATTGGCGAAACCTCGAAAATCGTACTGATCGCCAAAAGCGCGTTTTTCCCTGTTTATCTCAACCTCTTCTCCGGCATCAGGAATGTCGACCGCAAGTTGGTGGAAGTGGGCGAGATGTATCGCCAGCCGCTGCCAGTGCTGGTTTGGCGGATTTTCATTCCCGCCTCCTTGCCGCATCTGTTCACGGGCTTGCGTTACGGCCTGTCGCTGGCCTGGCTAAGCGTTGTCGCAGCGGAACTTCTGGCGGCTTCCGAGGGCATCGGCTACATGCTATCCGATGGGCGGGAACTCTCCCGACCCGATCTGGTGATGATAGCGATTATCTGCCTTGCCGTCCTCGGCAAGATTTCCGACAGCCTTTTCAAGATAGTCGAGGAACGTTGCCTCAGATGGCGCGACACTTACCCCCTTCAGCAAGGAGGGCGCCTGCGATGAGTTTGCTCAATGTCGATGTTCGCGAAAAAGCCTTCGGAGACACGGTTGTCCTTCAGGATATTCACCTGACGCTCGGCGATGGTGAAGCGGCGGTTCTTCTCGGACCAAGTGGGTGCGGGAAAAGCACCTTGCTGCGCATCGCCGCCGGCCTCGACCGGCATTTCTCAGGCGCTGTGAAGGTTCAGCAGGCAAAGGAGGTTCAGGCATCGGACTCACCGCCCATCGCCTTCGTCTTTCAGGAACCCCGCCTGATGCCGTGGCTGACAGTTGCCGAAAACATAGGTTATGCGGCCGGCAAGAAATATGATGTCGAGCGGGTAGAAGGACTGATCAACGATGTGGGCTTGAGCGGCCATGGCAGCGCGTTACCGAAAGCCCTTTCAGGCGGCATGGCGCAGCGTGTCGCCATAGCAAGAGCGCTCTATACCCGGCCGCGCATCTTGCTGCTCGACGAACCCTTCAGCGCGGTCGATGCTTTCACGCGGATGAAATTGCAGGACCTAGTTCTGAAACTCGTCGAACAGCGCGGCATTTCCTTCCTGCTCGTCACCCACGATATTGACGAGGCGCTTTATCTCGGTGACCGCATTTACATGATGGGTGCCCATGACGGCCGTATCCAGCAGCGGATAGAAGTGGACGAGCCGCGCCCGCGCGACAGAAGGTCGCCGCAACTCGCCACCCTCAAGAACGAGGTGCTGACTGCCCTACACAACGCTCACGTCATCTGACCGGCACCGGCATCTTTCGCCGCCATCACCCCTTCACGCCGGACGAAATCATGATGGCTTCCGTCACGCGCCGCTGGAAGATGACGTAGGCGACGATGACCGGCAGAGCCGCCAGCATGGCAATCGCCATCAGGCGTGCATAAACGATGCCGAAGGTGTCGTTGACCTGCGTGATGCCGACGGGGATCGTCATCATGTTTTCGGACGTGATGACGAGGAAAGGCCAGAAGAAGGCGTTCCACACCGTAATGAAGGTCACGATCGCCATGGCGGTCGTAATGCCCCAGTTCAGCGGCAGAAACACCTTGAACAGGATCGTGTATTCGCCGCCACCATCCAGAACCACCGCCTCCCGCATCTCTTTGGGCACGCTGTCGAAGAACTGCTTGTAGACGATGATGACGATTGGCGTGATCAGCTGCGGCAGGATGATGCCCGCCCAGGTATTGATGAGGTTGAGGTTCTTCATCAGGATGAACTGTGTCACGACAAGCGTCTGCGCGGGCACCATGAAACTCGCGAGCACGATGCCATAAAGCAGTCGCCGTCCCGGAAAGCGGATCTGCGATAGCGCATAGGCGCATAACATCGAAATGATGAGCACAGAGACCGTGACGATCGCGGCAGTGCCAATGGAATTCACGTACCAGGTCAACAGCCGCGTATTGAAGATGGCATTCACATAGGCACCAAGCTGGAACTCATCAGGCAGTAGCGACGTGTTGCCCGCAACATTCTCGTCCGAGCGCAACGACGTCACGAACCCCCAGTAAAGCGGGAAAATCCATACCAGTGCTGCCGAAAATGTCAGCAGGGTCAGGATGACGTTCTCAAGTCTTTTGGTCAGGCTCATGAATTCCTCCGGATGCGTAGCAACTGGAACTGGAGAACGGATACGATGACGATCAACAGGAAGAGCACGGTCGCCACGGCCGATGCATAACCGCCATTGTTCATCTGGAAGGCTTCCCGGTAGACCTTAAGGAGAAGCACGAAACTGGAATTGAAGGGTCCGCCGCCGCTCAAGAGGTAGATCTGGTCGAATATCTTCAGTTGCAGGATCAATTGCAGCGTCAGGATCAGCGCGGTCACCGGCCACAGAAGCGGCCATGTGACGCGCCGGAACTTTTGCCATGTCGTTGCGCCATCAAGAGCTGCGGCCTCATAAAGCTCGGTCGGAATGTTTCGCAAGCCGGCAATGAAGAGCAGAACGTTAAAACCGTTCGTCCACCAGATGGTGACGACGGCGACCATCGGCATGACCCAGTTGGGGTTCTTGAAAACCGCGACGGGTTTGCCCGCCAGCAACGAAATGACCGGTTGGAGAATGCCGAACTGCAGGTCGAGCATCCAGGCCCAGATTTCGGTGACAACCGAAACCGGCAGGACATAAGGCAGGAAAAACAGGCTCATGGCGATTGTCTGCTTGATGCCGGACAATCGGCTGACCGCAAGCGCAATCAACAGGGCGATGACCGTTGTTGGCACCACCGTCAGCAGCACGAAATAGCCGTTATTCTTGAGCGAGGTAACGAACAGGCGGTCGCTCAACAATTTTATGTAGTTCTGCAGGCCGACCCAGTTGCCATCGCCGATCAGCGGCGCATCCGTGAAGCTGATGCGTATCATCTCGATCAGGGGGTAAAGAAAGAACGTGGCGAAGACCACGATGAATGGCGTCACCATCGACAGTGCGATGAGCGACTTCTTGCGCCGGTTTTCAATCATAGCCATGGAATGCCTCCGGGACCTCCCGCATTGCACGCTGCCCTCCGGCTGACAGCCAGAGGGCAGTCACGGATTACTTGAGCTTGCCCTGAAGCTCGGACTTGATCTGCTCGACCGCATCCGCGCCGCTCATGTAGCCCTGGATGGCCGGAGCGATGATATTAAGCGCCGCATCGTAAGCGGGTGAGGCAACTCCGGTAATCGTGGTCTTCGGATCGAACACTGCCGCCTCCGCCAGCGAGGCATATGTGGCATTCGGCTGCATCGCCTTGTATTCGCTGCTTTCGGTGATCGATTTATAGGCCGGAATATGCCCCGCATCGGCCCAGCTGATGGCGTGTTTTTCCATCCAGCCAATAACCGTCATGACAGCGGCGCGTTTCTCACCGGAAACGGTCTTGTCACCCTGATTGGGGATCGCAAAGGCGTGCGAATCCGCCCAGGTGGCGCGCTTGCCCATGAAAGGCGGAACTTCCACAGCGCTCCATTTGAAGCCGAGCTTGCCGTTCTTTTCCAGATCCTTGTAGGTCGGAACTTCCCAGACGCCATTAAGCTGGAAGGCTGATTTGCCAGCGGAGAAGAGAGCAACGGACGCAGGATATTCCGCCTGCTCGGGGGCCCATCCGTTTTCCCGCCATTTCGACATGGTATCGATCGCTTTGGCAGCCTTTTCGGCATTGTCGCCGGCAAGCACCTCGTTATTGGTGACCAGCTCGCCGCCCTGTTGTGAGAACAGTGTATAAAAGACACGCCAGACACCGGCTTCGCCACCCGACTGATAGGTAACCGGCGTCTGAACGCCCTTGTCCTTCGCCCAGGCCAGCGCCTTTTCGAAATCCTCCATCGTCTTGATACCGGTCAACTTACCCTCGGCATCGAGATAGGGAGACCCTTTCAGAAGATCGGCGTTGTAATAGAGAATAAGGGCATGGATATCGAACGGCACCGCGTAAAGCTTGCCGTCGTGGGTTGCTGCCTCGACGGGTGCGCTGAAAAAGTCGCTGGTCTTCAACCCGGCATCATCAAGGTCTTTTGTGGTAATTTCGCTCAATACTTTTTCATCAAGGCCGAGCGGCGCGCGCGACAGGTGATAGGTCATGACATCAGGCCCCTCACCCACGGCCGACGCCGTGCGCACCTTGGTATAGAACGGAACGCCCCACTCTAGCGTCGTTCCCTTGATCTGAATGTCAGGGTGTTCCTTGTTGAAGGCAGCAATCAGCGCTTTCATGCGCACACCGTCGCCGCCCGACAGAAAGTCCCACCAGACGATATCCTGCTTCGCCAGTGCCGGCAGGGCGCTCAGGCCCAGAACCGTACCAACAAGCAATGTCTTGATCAGTCGCATCGTTCACTCCTCCCGTTTGTTGGAAACACCCCGTTCAAGGGGCGGTCTACTACTGCATCGAACGGCGCCTCCTCGCGCCTATCGCAACCTTTTGCCGTCGCTGCCGAAAACCATGATGTGATCGGGCGAAGCGCTCAGTGAGACGGACCGGCCATCCAGCCGCTCGCGCGAGCCCTGCCGCTGCACGACAAGTTCTTTCCCGGCACGCGTTCGGGTATAGAGATAGGAAAGGTCGCCAAGCTCCTCCGCCACCTCGACATTGACAGGCAAAGCACCCTCTTGCGTGATCACCAGATGCTCGGGCCTTATGCCGATTTCGACCCGCTGACCGGGGGAAACCGGATGCGAAAGCCGGGCTTCAAGGTGCTTTTCACCACCTTCAGGCGCGAGCATAACGATGCCGTCCCGCTGCCCGACGATGTCGGCAGCAAGGAAATTCATCGCGGGCGAGCCGATGAAGCCAGCGACGAAACGATTGTCCGGATCGTCGTAAAGGGTGAGCGGCGCGCCGGCCTGTTGCACGATGCCGCCCTTCAGCACGAAAATCTTGTCCGCAAGCGTCATGGCCTCTACCTGGTCATGCGTGACGTAGATCATCGTGGCGCCGAGCTTGCGGTGAAGCCGGGTCAGTTCCAGCCGCATCTGCACGCGCAGTTCCGCATCCAGGTTCGACAGGGGTTCATCGAAGAGAAACACCTTCGGCTGTCGCACGATCGCGCGGCCTATGGCCACGCGCTGCCTCTGGCCGCCGGAAAGCTGCGATGGCTTCTTGTGCAGATTGTCCTCGAGCTGGAGGATGCGGGCAGCTTCCCCCACCCTCTCATTCACCTCCGCTTTCGGCCGGCGGGCGAGACGCAGGCTGAAAGCCATGTTCTCGAACACCGTCAGATGCGGGTAAAGCGCATAATTCTGGAAGACCATGGCAACGCCACGATCCGCCGGCTCGACAGCGGTGACGTCGCGCTCGTCGATGGCGATGTGACCGCCGCTGGTTTCCTCAAGACCGGCGATCATGCGCAACAGGGTGGATTTTCCGCAACCGGATGGCCCCACGAAAACCGCGAAGCTGCCCGTCGGAATCTCCATCGAAACGTCCCGGATGGCTGCAAAAGAGCCGAAGGACTTGGCGATATTGCTGAGACGGACACCCATCACCGCCTCACTGAACCTTCACGCGCAGAACATGATAGGACAGCGCCGGCACGGAGCCTTTGAGTGCCCCATCCTCGACACCAATGCCGCTGCCCGGCACCGGCACGACGCGGTCGGGTTGATCCGGACCGTTGCCGGTCCTCAGATCATATCCCGCCATGGAAAGATGCAGGCTGAGTGACACAGGCGAAAAGCCGGTGAGACCGACATTGAGCTCTGCTGCTTCGGTCAGATGACGATTGAGGACAAACAGCGTCACCACGCCCTCGTCCTCATCAAACACGCCGGCGACATCGAGATATTTGACGTCATCGGCCGCGTTGCAGTCGTAGGTCGGGCAATCGACGGCAATGTTCAGTGCAACGCCGCGACCATAAAGCGAGGCGAACTGATAGGGATAATAGATGGTCTGGCGCCATGCCGGTCCGTTCTTTTCAGCGCGGATGGGGGCGATGACATTGACAAGCTGGGCAATGCAGGCGATGCGCACCCTGTCCGAGCGACGGATGAACTCGTTGAGCAACCCGGCCACGAAGAGAGCATCCTCGAAATTGTAGGTCTCCTCCAGAAGTGCAGGCGCTTCCGGCCAGTCCCAGCTCTTGATGCGTTTACCGTCGTCTTCGCGGATATGGTACCAGACATTCCACTCGTCGAAGCAGATGGAGACATCGTTCTTGGCGCGCTTCTTGGCTTTCACGTAATCGATGACACCGGCGATAGTCTGAATGTAACGCCCTGTTTCTTCGATCTTGCCGAAGTAATTCAGCGTGTCGCGGCTGTTGTTGCCGAAATATTTATGCAGCGAGATGTGGTCCACATTCTCGTAGCATTCTTCCAGCACCTCGCGCTCCCATTCGGGATAGGTCGGCATGCCGTCGTTGGAACTTCCGCAAACGATTGCCTCGATGGTGGGGTCGAAACCCTTGAAGGCTTTCGCGGTTTCGTTTGCCAGCCGGCCATACTCCACCGCCGTCTTGTGGCCAATCTGCCAGGGGCCGTCCATCTCGTTGCCGAGGCACCACATCTTCACGCCATGCGGCTTTTCGGCGCCGTGGCTGCGGCGAAGGTCGCTAAGCTCGGTGCCGCCGGGGAAATTCACGTATTCGAGAAAGTTGCGGGCATCATCCAGACCACGGGAACCGAGGTTGACGGCGAGCATCATCTCGATGCCTGCCATCGACGCCCAGTCTGCGAACTCGTTGACGCCGATCTGGTTGGTTTCCTTGGAGCGCCATGCAAGATCAAGCCGCACGGGCCGTTTGTCACGGGGGCCGATGCCGTCTTCCCAGCGATAGGCCGAAACGAAGTTGCCGCCGGGATAGCGGATCGCCGGAATTTTCAGATCCTGCACGAATTTCAGCACATCCTTGCGAAAACCGTTTTCATCCGCCTGCGGATGGCCGGGCTCGTAAATCCCGCCATAGATCGCCCGCCCCATATGTTCGATGAAGGCGGAATATAGGCGATCGTCGATACGCCCAATCCGGAAGTCCCGGTGGACTGAAACCCGCGCTTTCATAGGCTCTCCTCCCATGCGCATTTATATCTTAAAATATGATATAAACCATATTTCATAATATAGTTGCCAATGGAAGCCGCGCCTGTCAACCGCGAAAATCATACTTTATGAAATTGGCCCGATCAGTCTGCGGTGCGTAGACGCAATACGATGTCCTGATCGTAATTCCCAAAGCCCCGGCCGAAGATGTTGAGCCCGCCCGGATGCTTTGCATCCGCCTTTACCTCGATCCGCAAGCGGATTGAGCGGTGGCTGGACAGATCTATATCCGCAAGCGTCACATCGGAAATGCGCGTACCATCGACATAGGTTCCCTGGGCAGTAATGCGCCAGGTTTTGAGCATTCCATACTGCGAGCCGGACAGTTTCCACCAGTCGGGCGTAAACGTACCCCGCTTGTCGCCGAAATCGCCGGGCGAGGTCCAGACCCCGATCTCCTTGCCGTTGACGGAGAGGGTAATGTCTGACGGCCAGTTGCTGTGCGTTCCTGGCACCTCGGAACTGACCTCCATCGAAAACTCGACTTCCTCGACGTTTCGCCCCTGAATCTTGGCATTATTGGGGAATTGATACTCGACATGACCCGATGTGAACCACAAAAGTGCAGTCTTCATGCGGTCGGGATCCATGAAGGTATCAGGGACATCCAGAAGTCCGATAATGCCCTCCGGCGAACAGATGCCGCAAGGCGCGGTCACCGAACTCTGCGTATAGAGGCCGAGCGGCATGGCGACGGCAATGTAGTTGGATACAGCCGGCGTCTCGGGGCTTCGAAACGAAACGATAAGCTCGTCGCAGGTCGCAAAACAGATTTTCTGGCTGCCCTTGCGCGCCTTGCGCGTTTCGGTTCGCAGCAGCCCCGCCTCTTCAAGAACGGTCACACCGGCCGACACGGTGGACTGGGGAAGATCCAGCCTCTGCGCGATCTCGTTGACATTGAGACCGTTGGCCTCGTGCAGCAGCTTCAATATCTGCACACGGATCAGCGACGCCGCCGCCTTCAAAACATCGAATTCTTTTTCAGCGTCAATAAGTAGGAAATTGGGAGCCATTGTCTAATCTTCAGATTTAGCGATCTAGATCAGAATTTCTGGCTTAAATATTTTATGCTGTCCAGCATTGTTTGTCGTGTCGATATATTCAAAGTCAGACACGCAAGGAATGATTGCGAATGGAGGCAGCGCAGGCGGTTTCGATACCGCATGCGCTGTCTCTTTTTCCTTACCCGCGCTTGCGCAACGTGCGGGTGCCGGTATCGACGAGATTCTGCGCTGCCTCATCCACAGTGGCGCGGCCAAAGGCGAGTGAGTCGGCAATCGGACGCATTACCCCACGGTCGAACTCATTGGCGCCGATGGGGGCAGGCTCCGGATAGGTATCGAGCTTGCCGGACAGGCTCTCGATGTAATCGACCGTCTTGCGTTCAGTCTCGTTGAGGCTTGGCAACACAGCTTCGCGTACCTTCTTCGCCGGCGGCACGCCGCGTTCGACGCCGAGAACCTTTCCCGCTTCCAGATCGTTGACAAAGAAGTTGATGAACTTCGCCGCAGCTTCCGGAGTGGTGGAGGTGGACGAAATGCACCAGATAAGCCCCGGCCGGTAATAATGCCCGGTCGGTTTTCCCGGCCCCTCACCCGGCAGCATGCCAATGGACAGCGTCTTCTTGTTGAGCGCCTGGTAACCGACAAGCTGGTTGGAATAGGCAAAGCCGATTGCGGAATTGCCAAGGGTCAGCGCGTTGGATTCGATGGTATTGTCATCGCGCGTTTGGATATCGGCAGAGACGCAAAGCTTGTTCTCGCGCAGATCCTCCCAATAGGCGAACCATTCCTTGGCATCTTCCTTGTTGAAACCGATGGTGCCGTCCTGGAACAGGAGCTTGCCGCGCTGGCGCAGCCAGACATCGAAGACGTAGTGATAACGAGCGCCATAGGGCACCGCCCAATAATTGCGCCGCGCCGGAGCGTTCTTCTTGAAATCGCGCGCCAGTTCCGCCAGCGCCTTCCAGGTGATCTGCTCCTTCGGCACGGAGACGCCGGCCTCCTTCAGCGTCTCTGCATCATACATCATGCAGAACGAATTCAGCCCGAGACCGACGCCGTAAAGCTTGCCGTCGATGCGGCAAAGATCGACTTCGCTTTTGCCGAAATTGGAAAGATCAAGCGACGAGCCGACAAACTGGTCAAGTTCCATGCAGGCCCCACGGCCGGAATAATCGGCAATGGTGGAAGGCTCGAGCTGAAAGATATCGGCGACGTTACGTCCCGCCATGGACGTCGCAAGCTTGGTCCAATAGTCGGAACCGGCGATCATCTCGCCGCTGATTACCGTTTGTGGATCTGCCTTCTGGTAGAGGGCAATCACATCATTGGTGCGCTTGTTGCGGTCAGCCGAACCCCACCATACGCAACGAAGCCGGGTTTCGGCCGCCATCGCGCGGAAACCGCCCGCCGCCGCGCCAAGACCTGCCAGTGCCGCCGTCACCAAAAATCCACGTCTATCGATAGTTTGCATCTGCTCCTCCCGCGTTTTGCAAATTTCTCACTTATCACTTAAATTCTTGCAAATTTTCATTATTTGCAATATTTGCATCATAATAGAATTTTTTGCAAGCGCAGGAGAAGACATGAACGATACGCCCGACATCAGCCGCCCGCGCCAGTCGGATATCGCCCAGCGTGCAGGGGTTTCCATCAGCACGGTCTCACGGGTTCTCGCCGGGGAAAAAGGCATCAGCGCATCGATCCAGACCAAGGTTCTGGGCGTGGCGGCGGAACTTGGTTATCCGCTGCGGCCAGTCACCAGCCAGACCGGCGGCATCTCGCTGGAGGGCAAGAAAATCCTCGCCCTCATGTCCGCCGAACGAGCGACCGGCGATATCGGCGCCTTTTATCACGATATTTTCGACATGCTGCGCAGCCTTGCCCAGACAGAGGGTTTCGAACTCGATATCCGGCTGCTGCACCAGAGGCAGATCGACGACGCCCTTACACAGCGGGTCTGCGAGGTCGATGGCCTTCTCGCCATTGGTCTTGACCCCGAAGAGGAGATCATCCACCGCATCACGCAGGGTGTGCTGCAACCGGTTCTCGTCAATAGCGCCGATCCCTCGATGATGCTGGATTGCGTCTCGCCCTCCAATTTTTACGGCGGGGCGATGGCCGCGCGGCGGCTGCTGGAACTGGGGCACCGCAAGGTCGCCTATATCGGTCCGCAACACCGTCACACTATAAGAGAGCGCATGCGGGGCTTTCGGCAGGTTATCATCGAGGAAGAGGGTGCCACCTATGAGGAGTTTCTGCTTTCCACGGCGGATAGTGGCTTCGGGCAGGCCGGTGATGCGGTTCGTCAGCTGCTGGCCAAAAACCCCGATCTGACTGGCATTTTCTGCATGAACGATGCGATCGCGCTCGGAGCGCTGGGAGCAGCACAAGAGCTTGACCTCGGGGTACCGGACGATCTTTCCATCATCGGCTTCGACGACCTGCCCTTCGCCGAACTTTCCACTCCCCGGCTCAGCACAATCCGGGTAGACCGACGCGAGATTGCCCGCGAGGCGGTGGAGCTGATGCGCCGCCGGCTGGCGGAGCCATCGGCCAATGCCCGGCAGGTTCAGCTGGGTGTACAGCTTGTGGAAGGACAGACCGCGGGTCGAGCAAAAAAGACGGGAAAGGCGGCGCGCGATGCATAAGCCAGCAAACCATGATCCAATGACCCGCTTCAATCCGCTTTACGGCAATCCACTCAAGACCCGCGCCGACGTCAGACGGGCATTGGACGACAGCTTCGCACCGCTGCTTCCCTATTTCTCAGAGAGCGGCGCAAGAGTGACGTTAAGCGGCACCGCCGCGCATTTCGACCGGGCAGCGGCCGATCTGGAAGGATTTGCGCGACCACTCTGGGGCATCGCGCCGCTTGCGCTCAGCGGCGATGCCTTCGCCCATTGGCCGCTTCTGGCCAGAGGCATCGCCAATGGCACCGATCCCGCCCATGCCGATTACTGGGGCGATGTGCGGCAGAAGGATCAGCGGCTGGTGGAGCTGGCCGCCCTCGGCTTTGCGCTTCGGCTTGCGCCGCAACATCTGTGGGAACCCTTGTCCGAAGAGCAAAAGGCGAATGTGCGCCATTATCTTCTGGCGGCGCGCGAGCGCATCTATGCCGACAATAACTGGAAGTTTTTCCGGGTGATGGTCGATGCGGCGCTCGATCATCTCGGTATCGAATTCGACCGGAGCCTCACCGAAACATATCTGAAAGAGCTGGACGGATTTTACATCGCCGACGGCTGGTATCGCGACGGCAACTATCGCCGCATCGACCACTACATCGCGTTCGCCATGCATTTTTACGGGCTGATCTACGCGAAAATCAGCAAACCGGATGATGCATACGCCGAACGTTACCGGGAACGTGCCCGCCTGTTTGCCGGGGATTTCGCAAGCTGGTTCGATGAGGATGGTGGCGCGCTGGCCTTTGGCCGCTCCATGACCTACCGTTTCGCCTGCGGCGGCTTCTGGGGTGCCCTCGCCTTCGCGGATGAGGAAGCGATGCCCTGGGGGGAGATCAAGGGGCTTTATCTGAAACATCTGCGCTGGTGGGCGGGAAAGCCGATTGCCGACCGCGACGGCGTGCTTTCCATCGGTTACTCCTATCCGCAACTGACCATGTCGGAAAGCTATAATTCGGCGGGTTCGCCCTATTGGGCCTTCAAGGCTTTCCTGCCGCTCGCCTTGCCGGAAAGCCACCCCTTCTGGCAGGCGGAGGAAAAGCTGCCAGACACATCCACAAAACCACGGCCGCTCGTTCATCCCGGCATGGTGATGATGCGCAGTAAGAGTAACGTCACGGCGCTGACGAGTGGGCAGGAAAACCTGTCCATGCGCGGCGGGCCGGAGAAATACGCCAAATTCGCCTATTCCTCGCGTTACGCTTTCGGCGTGGAAGTGGACGAGCGCGGTTTCAAGACCAATGGTTTCGACAATATGCTGGCCTTTTCCGAAGATGGCCGCCACTACCGGGTGCGCGAAACCAACCGCACTGTGCTCTCGGCTGGCACCAATCTTCGAGCGACTTGGAACCCATTCCCCGATGTCGAGGTCGAAACGACGCTGGTTGCCGCGGGAGAGTGGCATATCCGGTTGCACCGGATTACTTCCGCGCGGCCACTTTTGGTCACCGAAGGCGGCTTTGCGATAAACCGCAACGATGGCGACCGCGATGCGGTGACCGAAGACAGCGGCCGGGCAACGGCCGATTGCGGCACCGACATATCCGCCATCATCGATCTCGGCTCCAGCGCATCCCGCCAGGGCGTGGCGTTGAAGGCGCTGCCCAATACCAATCTCATCAATGCCAAAACCACGGTGCCGCAATTGCGGGGCGACATTCCAGCGGGCAAAACCCTGCTCGCCTGCGCCGTCTTTGTGGGACTGGCGGGACCTGAAAGCGAAACAGCTTTGGCGACAGTTCCCGCACTTCCGGACATGGAAGCGCTTGACCGCCTGTTTGTTGAGCGCGGTGTTCCCGTAAGCAGTATGGCGGCGGCGGGAGAACCGCAATGATGAGCCCGCGTCCGCGTCTCAGCCTTGCCATGGACCCGGAGCGGACGCAGCATGTGCTGACGCCACAGGCGCTTGACAAGCTGTCGCAGAGCGTCGACATCCTCGATACCCGGCCGGTCTGCGATTTTCACGACCCAGCTGTGACTGCCCAGTTGGAGAGAACAGATATTCTTCTGACTGGCTGGGGTTGTCCCGAGATCGACATGCGGGAACTGGCAATGATGCCGAACCTTCGGTTGATTTCGCATGCCGCCGGGACGGTGAAATACTTCCTGTCCCAGGCGGTTTTTGAACGAAACGTTACGGTGTGCAGCGCGGCCGAGGCGAATGCGCAGCCGGTCGCGGAGTTTACGCTGGCAATGATCCTGCTTTCCGGCAAGCGTACCTTCGGTTTCCGGCGCATCTACGGAGAGGATCGCGCACGGCGAAACGTCGACCGCCTGCAGTCGCAGGTCATCGGCAATCTCGGCCTGACCGTCGGCATTGTCGGGGCGTCACGCATCGGACGTCGGGTCATCAATCTGCTGCAGCCCTTCGATCTCGATCTCATCCTTTTCGACCCGTTTTTAAGCGCGGTGGAGGCACAAAAGCTCGGTGTGCGTCTCGTATCGCTCCGCGAGCTCATGGCGGTAAGCGACGTCATTTCCCTGCACGCGCCATCCCTGCCGCAAACCCGGCACATGATCGGCGCCGATGCGCTTGCCCTGATGAAGGACGGAGCGACCTTAATCAACACTGCCCGCGGCGCGCTAGTGCACGAAGACGCCCTGCTGGCGGAACTGAAAACCGGACGCATAGAGGCCGTCATCGACGTGACCGATCCGGAAGTGCCGTCACCGGATTCGCCCTTTTACAGCCTTCCGAACGTGTTCCTGACGCCGCATATCGCCGGTGCCGTCGGCCTTGAACGCGCCCGGCTCGGCGACATGGCGATTGCCGAGATCGAACGCTTCTGCCGCGCAGAACCATTGCAACAGCAGGTACGTCCGGAACATCTGGAACTGATCGCATGAGAATTTTCGAGCCAGGCCTCTGCTCTGTCACCTTCAGGTCCATGACGCCCCAGGCCGTGATTGACCTTGCCGTTGCAAATGGCATCAAGGCGATAGAATGGGGTGCCGATATCCATGTGCCACCTGGCGACTTAGAAAATGCAAGGAATGTGGCGGCGCGTACGGTGAAAGCCGGTCTTAGCGTCTCTTCCTACGGATCCTACATTTTCTCGCCGGATTTTGCGCCGGAGGATGTGACCGCAGTTCTGGAAACCGCGAAAGCGCTCGGCACCGGCCATATCCGCATCTGGCCCGGCATCCGCAAACGCCCATCCGCGGATTATTCACCAGAGGAACGCCGTGCGGCGACCGACGCGTTGGCGGCACTTGCCCGGCGGGCAGACGACTACGGAATGACAATCGGCCTTGAATATCACCCCAATTCGCTGACCGACACGCTGCCCTCGGCTTTGCAGCTCATGCAGGATTTGCCGATGCCTAACCTGTTCTTTTACTGGCAGCCAGCCCCAGGTCTACCGCTGGATGACGCCCTTGCGGAAATATCCGCGCTCGGCTCGCGCATCTGCCACCTGCACGTCTTCGCGTGGCTCACCGATGCCAGCCGCCTGCCGCTCGGCGAGCGCGCGGACTATTGGCGGGCTTGCGTTGATGCCTTGCCAGCAAGCGACTGGATAGAACCGGCTTATGCGATGCTGGAGTTCGTCAAAGGTGACAACGTCGCCCAGCTCTCGGAAGATGCGGCGGTGCTGAGCGAGATTCTCGCCCGCTCTTAGAACCGCTTGTTTTTTATCGAAAACCGACGCGGCGGACTAAAATTCGCTATCCATCACAACCGCCCACTGCCCTCATCCCTGTATCCCCTACAGGGATCCAGCCAGCCCAAGTCTTTGGGCTGATTGATTTCCTCGCCGCGCAGACGCGTCAGCTGGACTTCTGTGACAAGCACAGGAATAAGGGAAGGTCTGTTCCTCCCCCCGGTTTTTCCTCTTATATTCGCCGCCCATCCGCCCCGAACAGATGCGTCTTCGCCAGATCAAACGCAAAGGGAATGGTCTCGCCGATGCGGATATGGCGCTGGCCGTCCAGCAGCAGGGTGGCGGGCTGGCCATCTGGGGTGCTGGTATAAACCACCGTCGAGCCGCCGAGATGTTCAACGAGCTGGATGGACGCATCGCCAAGCGAGGCCGATTGCGCCTGTGGGTTTACGTGTTCGGGACGAATGCCGAAAGTGAGCGGCTCGCCTTCCTCAGCCGCGACCGGCTTTTCGAGCAGAATGCGCTGGCCGGCGACCTCGATGGTACGGTTGGAGCTGTCGCCTGAAGCCACTTTCGCGGAAAGGAAGTTCATCTTTGGCGAACCGATGAAACCCGCCACAAACTGGTTGGCCGGATTGTTGTAGAGATCAAGCGGGCGGCCGACCTGCATGATGCGGCCGTCACGCAGGACCACGATCTTGTCGGCCATGGTCATGGCCTCCACCTGGTCATGCGTCACATAGATCATGGTGCTGCCGAGCGTCTGGTGCAGCTTGGCAATTTCGACACGCATCTGCACGCGCAGTTCCGCATCGAGGTTGGACAGGGGTTCATCGAACAGAAAGATTTTCGGCTCGCGGACGATAGCCCGACCGATGGCGACACGCTGGCGCTGGCCGCCAGAAAGCGCCTTCGGCTTGCGCTGTAACAACGGACCGATCTGCAGGATATCGGCAGCTTTCTGCACCCGCGCCTCGACTTCCGGTTTCTTGTAACCCGCCGTCTCCAGCCCGAAAGCGAGGTTCTTGTAAACGCTCATATGCGGATAAAGCGCATAGGACTGGAACACCATGGCGATACCGCGCTTGGAAGCGGCTGTTTCGTTGACCCTTTCGCCATCGATGCGAAGATCACCCTCGGAGATTTCCTCCAGACCGGCGATCATGCGCAGAAGCGTAGATTTGCCGCAGCCCGAGGGGCCGACGAAAACGGTGAACTCGCCCGGCTCGATCTTGAGATCGATGCCGTGGACGACCGGAAAGGCGCCGAACCGCTTGACGATTTTTTCCAGAGTAATGCTGCTTGCCATGCTGTTTCTCCCGACCGTCGCGCTGCAGACAAGGCAGCCGCGACGGTGTTGATGTTCTGCAATTCGTTTTCGGTCCCGTTTCGTCCGTTCAGCGTTTCATTCCGGTGGTAGCGATGCCTTCAATCAGCAGCCGCTGGAAGAACAGGAAGAACAGGAAGACCGGTACCAGCGACAGGTTGGACATGGCGAAAAGCGACGTCCAATCCGAGCTGCCGGTGGAATCCACGAAGGATCTGAGGCCGAGCTGCACGGTGTAGGTGTTGATGTCGTTCAGATAGATCAACGGACCGAAGAAATCGTCCCAGGTCCAGATGAAGGAAAAGATCGCGGCCGTTGCCAGAACCGGCAGAGAGAGGGGCAGCATGATCTTCCAGTAGATGCGGAAGGGCGAGCAACCGTCCATCACCGCTGCCTCATCCAGCTCACGCGGAATACCCCGGAAGAACTGCACCATCAGGAAGATGAAGAAGGCGTCGGTTGCCAGATATTTCGGCACGATCAGCGGCAGCGACGTATTCACCCAACCCATTTCCAGAAACAGGATATATTGCGGGATGAGCACAACGTGATAGGGCAGCATCAAGGTGCCGAGCATCAGCGCGAACCAGAAATTGCGCCCACCGAACCGCAGGCGGGCGAAAGCGAAGGCGGCAAGTGAGCAGCCAACGACGTTGCCGATGGTGGCGAGCACCGAGATGAAGAACGAGTTCCAGAAGAATTGCCCGAAACTGACCTGAAGCCCGGTCCAGCCGCGAATATAGCCGCCGAAATCAACCGACGAAGGAATGAGCGAGGAGGAACCGAACAGCTCGTCCTGCGGGCGGAACGAACCCGAAATCATCCACAGGATCGGATAAAGCATCGCAAAGGAGGCAAGGATCAGCGCCGCATGCAGCAAAACCGACATTAGCGGTGAGCGTTGCGGGCCTTGTCCCGGCCGGGGAGCGGTAACAGCGTCAGTCATCGTAATGCACCCAGTATTTCGCGCTGAGGAACGAGAAGGCCGTGAACAGCGCGATGATGATCACAAGAATCCAGGCAAGCGCCGAGGCATATCCCATGCGGAAGAAACCGAAGGCTTCCTGATAGAGATAGAGCGTGTAGAACAGCGTCGAGTTGATCGGCCCGCCCGTGCCTTCGGAAATGATGAAGGCGGGCGTGAAGGCCTTGAAGGCATCGATCGTCTGGATCACGGCGTTGAAGAAGATCACCGGCGTCAACAGCGGCAGCGTAATGCGGAAGAACTGCCGCATCTTGCTCGCGCCGTCGATATCGGCGGCCTCGTACATATCCTGCGGGATTTGCCGGAGCCCTGCGAGAAAGATGATCATTGGCGAGCCGAACTGCCAGACGGACAGGATCACCAGCGTGTAGAGCGAGTAGTCCGGATTGGAAATCCAACTCGGCCCCTCATAACCGAAAACCTGCCACAGGACCATGTTGACGAGGCCATCGGACGCGAAAAGCTGCCGCCAGAGAACAGCGATCGCCACGCTGGAACCGAGCAGCGACGGCAGATAGAAGATCGCCCTGTAAAGCGTGAGCCCCTTTATGCCGCGATTGAAGGCGAGCGCCACCAGCAGTGCAAAGATCAGCTTCAACGGCACCGAAAGCAGCACATAGGTAAAGGTGACCTGCATGGCGGCGGCGAATTTAGGGTCGGCAGTGGCGATGCGCACATAATTGGCCGCCCCCACCCAGTCCGGGGATTGAAGCAGGTCATAATTGGTGAAGGACAGATAAAGCGACACCAGCGCAGGCCCGAGGGTGAGACCGAAGAAACCGATCAGCCACGGCAGGAGAAACAGGTACGCGTGAACGTTGCGGTCCAAAAGCCGCTTCACGCCTGCCCGCTTCGGGAGAGCCGCGCCACGGCTCTCCTCCACGAGAGTTTCAGATCGAAAGGCCATCTGCCATCACTTCCGTTTAATGACGGTTTCGGATTCCTTGACGAGCCGGTCACCACCCTCAGCCGCCGAAATCTTGCCAAAGCCGATCTCTTCCGCTGTACGTTTCAGGACGAAGGCGAATTCGCCTGCGCCCGGAGGGGGTGCCGGCGGCAGATCGCCAACGCCGGGGGTAATCTCGGCAATATATTCCACCATGCTCTTGCTGACGGCATCGAGCTTGGCGGTCAGCGCGTTACGCATCGATTCCGATGCCGGAACGCCGCGCTCTACACCCAGAACATCGACGCCCTGTGGTTCGGCAACGAGGAAGTTGATGAAACCGACCGCTTGCTCGATGCCGGCACTGCCATTGGCGACGCTGATGAGCATGGATGGTTTCAGGTAGTGACCGGAAGGACCATCCTTCTTGCTTTTCGGATAGGAGGTCATCGCCAGCTTGGCTTTGTTGAGTGCCTGATAACCGACAAACTGGTTGGAATGGGCAAATGCCGTTGCCGCCTTGCCCGTCGTCAGCGCGTTGGTTTCAATATTCAACTGGTCGAGCGCCTGAATATCGGCCGGCACGCATGCACCGCTCTTGCGCAAATCCGCCCACATGGTGAACCATTTGGTCGCGTCGGTCGGATCAAAACCGATACCGCCATCCTGTGTGTAGAGTGATTTGCCGTTCTGACGCAGCCAGTTCTCGAAGCTCGGCTCGACGCCGCTGGCATCGGCCGTGGCGTAATAGCCGGGCTTGGGCTTGTTCTTGCTGAGCTTGGCGGCGTTTTCGGCAAACTCTTCCCAGGTCTGCCCGATCGCTGGCGGGGTCGCGCCGGATTTTTCCCAGGCCGCCTTGTCGAAGAAGACAGCGCTGGAATTCACGCCAAGATTAACCCCGTAAAGCTTGCCGTCGACCCGACCGGAGTCGATGTTCATCTTGCCGAAATCTTCTATCTTCAGGCCCTTGCCAATATAGTCATCAAGGGGAGCAAGGGCGCCGCGCCGGCCATATTCGAAGATGTAGCGATAATCCATCTGGATCAGATCAGGCGCGTTGCGGCCTGCCACCTGCGTGGCAAGGCGTGGCCAGTAGTCGCTCCAGCCGGCAAATTCCCCGGCAATATCGAGATCCGGCTTGATTTGCTTATATGCGGCGATCGCCTTGTTGGTGCGATCCGCACGCTCCTGCGATCCCCACCACAACATACGCAGCCGCGCGGCCTGAGCCTGCGCCGAACCACCTCCCAATGTTGCGAGTGAAAGGGCCGCGAGCCCTGCTGAAAGCACACTTCTCCTGTGAAGCATCACGGGCATTGGCAACTCCTCCCTAATTGACTGCCAAATTGATGATGGCGGTAAACGACTATTGCCGTTTTATAACTAATTGGTTACATGGGAACACCGATCGCCAACATTGTCAAGCGGGTGCTAAGATGGACGAAACGACGAAAAACCAGCTGCCCGATCCGGCCGTCGAGGAAACGCCTGCCCCCAAGCGCAAACGCGGGGCGGCACAGGTGCGAAACCCGGAGAGAACACGCGCCGCCATTCTTGAAGCCGCCCGCCGCGAGGTGGCCGCGAAGGGCCTGGCGGGCGCGAGAATCGATGTCGTGGCGCGGCGTGCCGGCACCAACAAGCGGATGATCTACCATTATTTTGGCGACAAGGACGCGCTTTATCTCGCCGTTCTGGAGGACGCCTATCGCCACATCCGCCACACCGAACGGCGGCTGGACCTGACCCGCAAGGCGCCTTCGGAAGGCTTGCGGGAACTTGCGCTTTTCACCTGGCATTATTTTCTGGATCACCCGGAATTTCTTAGCATTCTCGCAACAGAAAACCTCAACAAAGCCCGGTATCTCAGGCAATCCGCTACGATTGCGGCGATGCATTCGAACTTCATTTCCGAGCTTGAGGACGTGCTGCGGCGCGGCCGCGATACTGGCGAATTCCGTGACGGTCTCGATCCGATCGACGTCTATCTGACGATCGCCTCGCTCGGCGCCTTTTATCTTTCGAACCGATTCACGCTATCGACGATCTTCCAGCGCGACCTGACCGACCCCGCCGAACTTGAACGCTGGGGCCAGCATATCGTCGATACCCTGCTTGCTGCGGTGCGGCCGGTCTGAGCCGTAAAAACCGAATTTCCCTTTAACAACAGCGACGACGCGCCATTCGCATCCGCGAAGCGCGTCTTTTCCTTTTGCGGCGCGGCACAAACCCGTGATTTCTGCCGCCGCAAGTGCATGTGAATTTCCTGCCAAAAACGCCTTGACAGATCGCATCCTTCACGACCACAAATAACCAAATGGTTACAAATTGCCATGTTTGACGGAAGCGGCTTTCGGGAAAAGGCCGCCTTGGGAGGAAATTCATGAAACGTATCGGCGTCATCATGCACGGCATCACCGGCCGCATGGGTTACAACCAGCACCTCGTGCGCTCCGTTCTCGCCATTCGCGATCAGGGCGGCGTGGTTTTGAAGAGCGGCGAAAAGGTCATGCTCGACCCCATTCTGGTCGGCCGAAACGGTGCGAAAATCGAGGAAATCGCTAAAAAGCACAATGTCGCGCGCTGGACGACCGACATCGACGCCGCCCTTGCGAACCCGGATGACACGCTTTTCTTCGACGCCGGCACGACGCAGATGCGTGGCAGCCTGCTCGAAAAAGCCATCAAGGCGGGCAAGAACGTCTATTGCGAAAAGCCGATTTCCGACAGCGTGGCAGAGGCGCTGGCAATTGCCAGACTGGCCGAAAGCGCCGGTATCAAACACGGCGTGGTGCAGGACAAGCTGTTCCTGCCCGGCCTTCGCAAGCTGGCGATGCTGCGTGACAGCGGCTTTTTCGGCAAGATCCTCTCGGTGCGCGGCGAGTTCGGCTATTGGGTTTTCGAAGGCGATTGGCAGCCGGCGCAGCGTCCTTCGTGGAATTACCGACTGAAGGATGGCGGCGGTATCATCCTCGATATGCTGTGCCACTGGCGTTATGTGCTCGATAATCTATTCGGACCGGTGAAATCCGTAAGTTGCCTCGGCGCCACCCATATCCGCGAGCGTTTCGATGAACAGGGCCACGCCTATGCGGCGGATGCCGACGATGCCGCCTACGCCACTTTCGAGTTGGAAGGCGGCGCCATCGCCCATATCAACTCTTCCTGGGCGGTGCGTGTGCGCCGCGACGATCTCGTCACGTTTCAGGTTGATGGCACGCATGGTTCGGCCGTGGCGGGTCTCACCAAATGCTGGACCCAGCACCGCACCAATACGCCGAAACCAGTGTGGAACCCTGACCAGCCCCAGACCATCGATTTCTACAAGACCTGGCAGGAAGTGCCTGACAACGTCACTTATGACAACGGTTTCAAGGCGCAGTGGGAAATGTTCGTGCGTCACCTCGTCGACAACGACCCATGGCCCTATGGGCTGATGGAGGGCGTGAAGGGCGTGCAATTGGCCGAACTGGGGCTGAGATCATGGAAGGAACGCCGCTGGCTCGACGTTCCCGCACTTTCCTGAGGAGGCGACAGTGAGCGAACTCAAGCTTCCAAAGGACGACCGCAGCATCGAGGTCTACAGGCTATCAGGCGCGCCGGTCGCCATCGAGAAACGAAGTGCGGCGGATTTCAATCGAGTCGCCTTCGCTGCCGCCCATGTGGTGGCCGATCCCCTCGCCGACAACGATCCATGGTTGACGCCCGCCATCGACTGGGACGCTACCCTGCGCTTCCGTCACCGCCTTTGGGACCTCGGCCTGGGTGTTGCGGAGGCCATGGATACGGCCCAGCGCGGCATGGGATTGGCGTGGCCGCAGGCGCAGGAACTGATCTCCCGTTCGCTGAAGGAAGCGGCCACCCGCAAGGATGCGCTGATCGCCTGCGGCGTCGGCACGGATCATCTTGACGGCGGCGGATATGACCTGAAGCAGATTATCGACTCCTACCTGGAACAGCTTGATTTTGTTCAGGGAGAAGGCGGGCGCGTGATCCTGATGGCAAGCCGGGCGCTCACCGCTGCCGCCCGCTCCCCGGACGATTATCTCGAGGCCTATGCCAAGGTTCTTTCCCGTGCCGAGAACAAGGTGGTTATCCACTGGCTGGGAGAAATGTTCGATCCTGCGCTTGAGGGCTACTGGGGTGCCCGCGACCATATGGCGGCGATGGACACCTGCCTTGCCATGATCGAGGAGAATGCAGACAAGATCGACGGCATCAAGATTTCGCTTCTGTCCAAGGAAAAGGAAATCGTCATGCGCCGCCGCCTGCCCGCTGGTGTTCGCATGTATACCGGCGACGACTTCAATTATGCCGAGCTGATCGCCGGTGACGAAAAAGGTCATTCTGACGCGTTGCTCGGCATTTTCGATGCCATTGCTCCGGCTGCATCCAAGGCGCTCGCCAGCCTGAAGCGCGGTGCGGATAATGAATTCTTCGACATTCTGGAGCCAACGGTGGCGCTTTCACGCCATATCTTCAAGGCGCCGACCCGCTTTTACAAAACCGGCGTGGTGTTTCTCGCCTATCTCAACGGCTTGCAGGACCATTTCACCATGGTTGGCGGGCAGGAAAGCGCCCGCTCCACGCGGCATTTCGCCGAGCTTTTCCGGCTGGCGGACAAGGCCAATGTGCTTGCCGAACCGGATGTGGCGACGCATCGCATGAAGCAGTTTCTGGCTTTCAGAGGCATTGGTTAAGCGCGAGAGCGAAGGTGGCTGGAGGCCTTCGCAAAAGGGAGGAGTACCGTTATGGGCGTTGAGGGCCTTTCAATAAATTTTGCCACCGTGCGGCAGGGACGTTCCTTCGGGGCGATCGTGGATGCATGCCTTGCGCATGGCATCACCACCATTTCGCCCTGGCGCGAGCAGGTTCACGCTGCAGGCCTTGCTGAAGCAGCACGCATTGTCGAGCAGAACGGCCTTCGTCTCAGCGGCCATTGCCGGGGCGGCTTTTTCCCCGCCCCCGATGCAGAAGGCCGCAGCCGCGCCATTGAGGACAATAAACGCGCCGTGGACGAAGCCGCCGCCATGAAGGCAGATTGCCTGGTGCTTGTCGTGGGCGGCCTGCCCGCCGGTTCTCGAGACTTGAAGGGTGCACGACAAATGGTGGAGGACGGCATGGCCGAACTTCTTCCCTATGCGAGGGCAGCCGGCGTGCCGCTCGCCATTGAACCGTTGCACCCCTTTTATGCCGCCGACCGCGCCTGCTTCAACACTTTGAAACAGTCGCTCGACCTCTGCGACCGGCTAGGCGCCGGAACCGGTGTGGCCATCGACGTCTATCACGTCTGGTGGGACCCGGAGCTGGAGGAACAGGTGGCGCGCGCAGGGCGAAACGGGCAGATACTGGCACACCATATCTGCGACTGGCTGGTGCCGACCACCGATCCGCTCAACGATCGCGGCATGATGGGCGATGGCGTGATTGACCTGAAGGCATTTCGCGCCATGATCGAGGCCGCCGGCTTTTCCGGTCCGCAGGAAGTCGAGATTTTTTCGCATCGTTGGCAGGCACGCCCGGTGGACGAGGTTCTGTCCACCGTCGTCGAGCGTTTTAAAACCGTTTGTTGATTGGGTTCGGGAGTAAGGAAATGCCTGAAAGGGTGAAACGCAAACGTTATGCACTGGTCGGCACCGGCAATCGTGGCACCACCATGTGGGGGCGCGAACTTCTGGCCGGGTGGAGCGACTATGTCGAACTGGTCGGCATTTGCGACCTGAACCTGATGCGCGCAGAACGGGCCCGCGCCATGATGGGGTCGGCCGCTCCGCTTTACGACGACTTCGACCGGATGATGGCCGAGCAACGCCCGGAACTGGTAATCGTCTGCACGCCCGACGATACTCACGACGACATCATTATCCGCGCGCTCGAGGGCGGTGCCGATGTCATCAGCGAAAAACCCATGACCACCACCCCGGAAAAGATTGACCGCATCCGCGCGGCGGAGGCCAAAAGCGGCCGCCGTGTCGACGTTTCCTTCAATTATCGCTTTTCACCGACGGCGGCACGCATCAAGGAGCTGATCGACGACGGCGCGATCGGCACCGTTACCTCGGTAGATTTCCACTGGTATCTCGATAACCAGCACGGTGCGGATTATTTCCGCCGGTGGCACGCTTTCACCGAACATTCAGGCAGCTTGTTCGTCCACAAGGCGACGCACCACTTCGATCTTCTGAATTGGTATCTCGATTCCGACCCGGTGGAAGTGAAGGGCTTTGGGCAATTGCTGCATTATGGCAAGAACGGACCGTTCCGGGGAACGCGCTGTCGTACCTGCCCGCACAAGGACGAGTGCGATTATTTCATGGATCTCGGGGCCGACCCGTTCCTGGACGCGCTTTACGAGGACCCGTCGACTGTGGATGGCTATATGCGTGACGCCTGCGTCTTTCGCGAGGAGATCGACATCCCCGACACGATGAGTGCCTCGATTCGCTATGCGAACGGCGTGCAGGTCTCCTATTCGCTCAATACCTATATGCCGATCGAGGGACACCACATCGCGTTTAACGGCCATAAAGGACGCATCGAGATGCGCCAATATGAAAAACAGCCGTGGACTGAGCCCCCAGCCGACGAAATCCTGCTGGTGAAAAGTTTCGGTGGCGGTGTCGAGCGTATCTGGGTGCCGCATGAGCCGGGCGGCCATTATGGCGGCGACAATCGCATGCGCGACATGATCTTCAAGCCCGGTTCGAACGACCGGTTGCGGCAGCGGGCGGGTTCGCGCGCCGGCGCAATGTCCGTGCTCTGCGGCGTAGCCGCATTGAAAAGCGCCCGAGAGGGTGGTGCAGCGGCGGTGAAATCCCTGCCCATCTAGATATTTTCGGCCTGCGGTGCTTTCAACGTCGGTCCGCAGGCCGCAATTGCCAAAAAAGAACGGATAACATTCTGCAGATTACGCGCTTCCTCCATACCGGTAAAACGACGATCGGGGGAAGAAAGAGTTAATCATGTCCAGTTTCGAATCCTTCATTCCGCTCATCATCATCGGCACCAGCCTGATCCTTTTTTTCAAATGGGTGGGGCGCGATATGAACAGGGAAGAGAAAAAACCGAAATCGCGCCGCTGACGCAGGAAGAGACATCGGAACCGACAAGTGCAATCGCCAGATGGCGCATTTTTCCGCAGCGGCCCATTGCAAAATCAAAAATTGAGGCTATATTCGGCAAATCGACAATTGCTTGTGACGTCGCTCCTGGGACTCTACGTTCCCGTCGGATTTCCTCTCAAATAATCGATCTAATTCCGCAAGGTATCGCGGAAACCAACAACGATTACTACGAAAGGAAATCGTTATGAACACTGGTACTGTAAAGTGGTTCAACGCCACCAAGGGCTTCGGCTTCATTCAGCCTGACAACGGCGGCACGGACGTTTTCGTTCACATTTCGGCTGTTGAGCGCGCAGGTCTGCGTTCGCTGAACGACGGCCAGAAGATCACCTACGACATCGTGCAGGACCGCAAGTCCGGCAAGAGCTCCGCTGACAACCTTCGCGCAGCTTGATTTGTCATCGGCCCCGCTGGCTACGCATGTACCAGCAGTGGCGCTGAGTGATTGTGAGAGGTCGGGTTAAATCCCGGCCTTTTGTTTTTTTGGCCATGGGGAGGCTCTCATGCGCAAAAATCCTTATCGTTCCGGCGATGCTATCTTTCTGAAGGCGGGCGTACTTGGGGCCAACCAGCCCAAAGGTCCAGGCCGGGTCGTAACGGCTCTGCCAGAGACACAACAAGGTGCGGTTCGCTACAGGGTGCGTTTCCAGCACGAGAACTTCGAACGTAATATAGCGCTCGATGAAATCGATGTGGCTGCGTCTTCATCGCGGCCCGTGGAAATCGAAGGCTCGTCTTCGCGCGTTGCGGGATCGAGCTGGATCAATTCGAATACGATCAGAATCAAAAAATAGCAGCGATGGCTGCGTTAAGGAGATAAGTTGCAGGTACTCGTCAGGGATAACAATGTAGAGCAAGCCCTCCGCGTCTTGAAAAAGAGGATGCAGCGCGAGGGTATCTTCCGTGAGATGCGCGCACGGGAATCTTACGAAAAGCCGTCGGAAAAGCGTATCCGCGAAGAAGCCGAAGCTGTGCGCCGCCACCGCAAGATGGCGAAGAAAAAATTGCAGCGCGAGGGATTGCTTCCTGCTCCCAAAAAGGTTGCCCGCGCTCGATAACTGTCAATTCGCTCCGCAAAGGAGAATGCCATGACCGCGACTAAAGAGGCTGTTTTCAAACCCGGAAAGCTGTCCTCGCAGGACAAGGCATCCATAACGGACAAGGCGGCGAAACAGATCATAACCGCCGAATCCGACCAGCGCGCCAAGAAGACGGAACGGCTTCGCCAACTTCGCGAAGCTCAGGAGGCGGCAATCGCCGCCCCTCCACCCACCCGCACCAAAAAGTCATCCGGCAAGAAATAACCCGGTTGCACTTTTTGACGTCGCCTTTCCGAAAAACTTCTTGAACCTGATACGCAACAGGCGCACGCTTCGCCTGTCAGCAATCCGCTGAAGAGTGCTGGTGTTTGAGGGCAGAGTGTCCTCGCCCCCAAACGAAAGGAGGACGAGATGTCTTCCGACTTTTATTCATCAAGCCTTTCACGGAACCTCGTCCGCACCGGCGGTTTGGGTTACCGGGAAAACGCATCGCTTCGCCTGCTTCTCAGTGCCGCCGAAGAAACAGCAATGCGCCTGGATCAGGATCGCGGCGCATCCTCCGGCTTTGCGGCGTTTCCTGATTTTGGCCTCCAGCCCGACATGGTGCGGAGAACCTTCTACGCAGGGCGTATCCGCCTCTCCAAACCGACCCTTCCCTTCGGGAAACTTCCGCTTAACGGACTGCCTTTCCCCTGACGATGAAACCGCCCCGCAGCCTGCCTGCGGCGCGCGATCATGCCCCGGACCACACAATATCCAATATCTGTTCAATACCAGGAGGACACCATGGCCAAGGGTCAAGTACGCAGCAACAAAGAAGTCCGCAAACCGAAGAAGGACAAGACGAAAGCTCCGGCTGCGGCACCAGCTGCCGGCACGCAGGTCAAGTTCGCAAACTCCACAACTGCGGATGGCAAGAAGAAGTAGGATTGTTCCGGACAGCCCGCTCATAACAGCGCGACGCACCGGCACGAATTGCCAAACCGCGACCCGATTCGCTAAGGGTCGCGACAAATAAAACATGTAATGGAAATGCGGACTTGTTTTGGCCACATTGCTCTTCTATAAGGTTCATACAGCAACTGCTGGTGAGCGCAAAATATGTCGTTCGCAGTTGTTTCCGTCGCTTTAGACTTTTGACCACGGATGTACTGGCACTGGTGTTAATGGCGATATGAGGAAGGTCGGTGCAATATTGCCCCGGCCTTTTTTGTTGTCTGCTCTGGTGAGATAAAGAATGTCGCCGCACCGGTCACATACTCGTTAGGGGCTATGGAATTAACTTGCTTATTGCGCGCAAAGAGCGCACCCTTCCCCATCGGTACTTAAAGGGCGTTACCGCCGTCAGGCATCCTTGCCGTCTCAAGCCCCATTTGCACATGCCTCCCGTCTACAGCGCCCCGTGCGGAATTTCCCAGGGCGCGTTGAGGCACATGCCCCCCGAAAACCGGCAACGGTCATCGACCGCACCGGCGTATCGTTTCAAAGCGTTGGAGCGTCCCGTGCAGCCTTTTAAGGGCGCGCGCGAGGCTTCGGCTTTCTGAACCAGTAAGAAAAGAGGCCATCATGTCTTCTGCGCCCCGTAACTGCCTGATCTCCTCTCAAGATCTCGAAATGCTCCAATTGGTCCTCGAGAGCATCGGTTTTAATCACCTTTCCGACGATGATGACAAAAAGCTCCATAACAGAGCCGCCCGCAAGGTTATTGAATTATATCAGGATGGTTTGACCGATCCGGCAGACCTCACCGACGAAATGCGTTTCCTGTTCGGCGTGCAGAAACACGACCGCATCAAGCCGTGGAAGCCGCTCCCCCGATATGCAATCCAGGGCCTGCCACTGCTTTACCACCGCCATTGAGGGGAGAGAGCAGATGCGCGAATATATCATGGTCAGCACCGGCCTCTGGCTGGGGCTATTTCTGACCTGGTACCTCGTCACCATTTACGATACGGCGGATAGCGTCTTTACGGCGAACACCGTTCCGTCACTACCGCTGCTGCTGACATCGGCCGAATGCGAGACCCAGTTCGGCATTCTTTTTTCGATGACCGAAAAGCTTTTGAAGGCAGGCGGGCCGATAGTTCCCGACGACTTGCGAAAGAACATAGAGCATTGCATTTCTTCCGATGAGGCAAGCCGCTTGAAACTCAAAGACAATCAACTTATCCGGCTTTTTCCCTGAAGCGCCTCCCGAAACGGACGGTGTTCGCCAAAATCACTGGTAACAATAATGACTTGGCAAATGAGATATATCAGGAGAAACTGATTTAGCCGGACATCAGTCCGAGAGTTTGCGTCTGCGTGGAGGGTGAGTATGACGTATGACTGGAGCGGCCGCAGAATGCGCCGCATGCGTGCCGCGAAACTGACGATCATCAGTCTCGTCGCGGCCTTTGTTATCACGGCTCCAATCTTCGCGCATTACTGAAGCCTGCAGCGACAAGACGCGATCACACCGGTTGCCCGACCCCTGCCCGCTTTCTCAGGCGACTTTTGAGCCATGTCTGCACTGGCTGATCAAAATGGACCGTCAGGTACCATGACAGACACGTCGTCCCTATCAGGAAAGCGACACCAACCGGCAAAGCGATGTTTTCCCTATCAACGGCAGGCATCAGAAAATCCGTCCAGGCCAGCAGCGGAATATGCAGCACATAGACGGCGTAGGAAGCTGTGCCGAGAAACGTCGACAAGATTCCCACCCTGCGACCCGGCACTATCCTGCTGGCTACGAACAATACCGTCGGCCAGACGAGCAGAACCACCGCGAGATCAAAGAAGGGCCGAAGCTCACGCGAAATTGGCACGGCGAGGATGACGCAGACCAGCATAAGACAGAGGGCCGCCTGGATGGGCTTCAGCTCGGTTATGCGATTGCGGAAGCGGTAAACCAGCACGCCTGCGAAAAACGAGAAAAACACCCTTCCCATGCCGGAGTACATTTCGTGCCATCGAAACCCCGCATGCAACTTCCCAAACTCAGCAGCCGCCACGACAAGGACGCAGGCGCTGACAGCCAGCACCACGATTGTCTGTTTCGTAGTCGCCCGCACACCCCACCGGCCATAAACCGCATTCACCACCAGCTCGTTGAAAAGCGACCATGCCGGGCTCACCAGAAACAATGCGCCGTTCAATGTAAGCGTGAAGGGTGCCGGAACGAAAAGAAGCCCGGTCAACAACGCGATCGCCAGTTCGCCGGGATTTATGTGGCGATGAAGATCATCGATCGGCGTCGGCAGGCCCAACAGGTAGAGGCAGATGAAATAGGACGCCATCAACGCCAGCCCCAGCCCATACAATGGATAAAGTCGCGCAAGGCGCGCCTTCATGAAGAAGCCCGGCGTAATCGCCCCTTCGCGCAGTTTCATGCTGTAGGCATGCGCCAGCACAAAACCGCTCAAGGCGAAGAACAAATCGACGGCGAGATAGCTCGAAGCGTCGTCTCTCCCGAAAAACTGTTCGGCATGGCGATGCACGATGAAGAGCGCAGCTACGCCCCTTATGCCATCGAGCAATATGAAGCGTTCCGGGGAAGACTGGACCATGGGCGTTGATGCTCGACAGGACTGGATTATAATTACTTCACGAAAACGAGGTTTACAGCGCAGCGGTTCATCGCATCCAGTCAAAAACTGTTCAACGTCAAACATACCCCGAATTCTTATGGGCAATTCCCCATGAGCCACGCTCTTTCGCAGCCGTCAAAGGCATGCTACGTCCGAATGTCATCGATGCTTTGACCTTCTGACTCTGTGTACCACGCCTCGCAAAAACCGGTTTCGATTTTAGCAAGTGTCCTGGGCGCAAATTCAAACGGGTTGTTCGGCGGCAAACAACTTTCGCGGAGTCCCACCATGTCCACCATCGCCGACCGTATTAAAAAAATCATCGTTGACCAGCTTGGCGCAGATCCCGGCACGGTTGTCGATGACGCCAATTTTGTCGACGATCTCGGTGCCGATTCCCTCGAAGTGGTTCAGGTTGTCATGGAAATCGAGGAAGAATTCGGAGTGGAAATCCCCGATTCGGCCGCAAGCACAATCCTGACCGTTGGCGACGCCATCCGCTTCATCGAAAAAAACAAGGCTTGACCGGCAGCGGCGGATATCAACCCGCCGACAGGGCCGCAACAGGATCGAGGTTCGATGCGTTGCGGGCCGGCAGATAGCCGAAAACGACACCTATCAGTGTCGAGCAGACGAAGGCAGCAATGATCGACACCGTGGAGTAGACCATGGCGAAATTGCTGCTGAAGGCGGAGAAAAGCGCCCCGAAGCCGAAGCTGCCCAAAATTCCCAGCGTTCCGCCGATGATGCAGACGAGCACTGCCTCGATCAGGAACTGGCGCAGTATATCACTGCGCCGTGCGCCGACTGCCATGCGCACGCCGATTTCCGATACACGTTCTGAAACGGAAACGAGCATGATGTTCATCACCCCGATGCCGCCGACCAGAAGCGAAATCACCGCGATCGCCGCAACCAGCAGCGTCATGGTCTGCGTTGTACTGGTGATGGTCTGGCGAATATCGTCAGTGTTGAGAATGTAGAAATCCCGCGTTCCATGCCGCTGGGTGAGAAGAACCGTCACCGCCTGTTCGGCAATTGCGGCGTCAATATCGTCACTCACCTGCACCGTGATGCTGCGCAGCGACAGGCTGCCGAGAAAGCGTGACTGGACGGCAGTATAGGGCAGATAAAGTGAAAGGTTCTGGCTTGAACCGAAACCGCCCTGCTGCGCCTGCGTGATGCCGACGATGCGGGCCGGCACCTTGCCGATGAGGATGACCTGACCGATGGGGCTGCCGTCGAAATTCGCAAACAACGATTTGCGGGTGTTCTCATCAATCACCACCTCCTGGGCTTTCTGCACGACGCTTGCGGTATCGAAAAAGCGTCCTTGTGACAGCTTCGTGCCCTTGGCGACGAAATACCGCTCGCTGACACCATTCACAAGCGCATTAGCCTCCTTCGCGCCGAAACGCACCGTACTGGAGGTCGAGACCGTGGGCGTCACAGCCGCGACATAGGATTGTTTGGCAAGTGCCTCGGCGTCGGAGACTACCAGCGTGGTGATCTTGCCAGATCTTATGTCGCCAAAATCCTTGCCCGCGAAGATTTCCAGCGTGTTGGTGCCGAGGCTTGAGATGTTCTGCAGCACGCGCTGCTGTGACCCCTGCCCCAGCGCCACGACGCTGATGACCGAGGCGATGCCGATGATGATACCGAGCATGGTGAGAAAGCTGCGCAGCTTGTGCGCCTGCATCGACAGGAGCGCCATGCGCAATGCCTCCCGCAGCGAGGATACGAGACCAGCGAGACTGGAGGCCCCGCCGGAAACCATAGAGGGTTTGGCGTCATCCTTCCGAACCGGCGCGGCATCCGCCCTGCGGTCTGAAATTATGGCGCCGTCGCTGATTTCGATGATCCGTTCGGCACGTCGTGCAATTGACATATCGTGCGTGACGATAATGACAGTGCGCCCTTCGGCATGCAGCTCGTCGAGGATGCGCAACACCTCGTCGCCGCTCGCGCTGTCGAGCGCACCGGTCGGCTCGTCGGCAAGAATGATTTCGGCATCGTTCATAAGGGCGCGCGCGATGGAAACGCGTTGCTGCTGGCCGCCGGAAAGCTGGCCCGGACGATGATCGAGGCGGTCCGCCATGCCAAGGCGACCGAGCAACCTGGCGGCATCGCTCCTGCGATCGCTTTGTGACTTTCCGGCGTAGATCGCCGGAATTTCGACATTGCCGAGCGCTGTCAGTTCGACAAGCAGATGGTAACGCTGGAAAATAAAACCGAGGTTTTCTCGCCGCAATTGCGAAAGCTGGTCTGCATCGAGATTGCCCGTCTCCCGGCCCCTGATGCTGTAGCTCCCTGAGGTCGGCCGGTCGAGGCAACCGAGAATATTCATCAGCGTCGACTTGCCCGATCCGGAAGCGCCGACGATCGCCACCATCTCGCCGGCCTCGATGATGAGGTCGATATTCTTGAGTACGGTAATCGTACCTTCACCGGACGGATAATCCCGCCGCACGGATTTAAGGCAAATCAGAGGATCAGCCATTGTTCAAAAACCCATCGGCGGGCCACCAGGCCCCGGCACGGCGTTTTTGGTGGTGTCGATGGAAAGTTCGCCGGTCACCACGCGCTCGTTCTCGGCAAGGCCGGAACGCACTTCCGCCGTTACCTTGTCGTTCAGACCGATCTGGACCCTGCGTTCGGAAATTCTGCCATCGGTGTCTACCACACGCACGGCATAGTCATCGTTGGCGCCTTTGCTACCAAGGGCCGCCGCCGGAACGGTTAGCACGCCCTTCGCTTCACCAAGGACGATATGGACCTCCGCCGTCATATAGGTGCGCAACTTGCCGTCCGGGTTCGGCACTTCGAACACGCCATTATAATAGATCGCCTCCGACGACGAGGTGCTGGAAGAGGACGATGTGGTCGAGGAAGACGTCGAGGAGCTGAAGCTGGAGTCGCTGCGCACTGATTCAGGCGCCGGTTCAATGGACGTAAGCGTCGCGTCGTAACGCTGCTGCGGCTCACCCAGCACCGTGAAGTAAACTGGCAAACTGGCTTTTACGCGCGTCACATCTGCTTCGGAAATTTCCGTGCGCACCGTCATCCGGTCGAGCCGGCCTAGGATCACGATTGTCGGCGCGGACTGCGTGGCGTTGACGGTCTGCCCTTCCTGACTGACGATAGACAGAACAGTGCCTTCGATGGGCGCGGTGATCCTCGTATAGCCGAGATTGGCCTTTGCCGTTTCGACAGCGACCTGTGCCTCCTCGATCTGGGCGTCAATCGCTTCGATCTGCGCCTGGGTGACTGCGAGCGCTGCAGTGGCGCTTTCGAAATCCGCACGGGAGGCGGCATTTTTCGACACCATTTCCTGTTGGCGGACAAGGCTCTGGCGGTTGAGAACAAGTGTCGCCTGCTTTTCCACCCGCTGCGCCTTCACGTTGGCAAGCGCTGCCAGCGCCGTGCGCAGGCTGTTATTCTGGGTAACGGAATCGATCTCGGCAATGAGATCGCCCGCCTTGACCGTATCTCCAAGTGCGACCTTGACGGCGGTGATGCGACCGGAGGCCTGCGCGCCAACGGCCACCAGACGAACGGGTTTGAGCGTTCCAGTCGCCAGAACAGTCTGCTCGATATCACCGCGCTTCACAGACGAGGTGATATAACCGGGCGTTGCGGCCCGCGTATATTGTGACGAAAACCAGTAGCCACCCAGGGCGAGCGCGACAACCGTCAGCGCCACACCTGCTTTGCGAGCCATTTTCATCGTCCTGTCCTGTCCGGCCGGTCTACTCAAAAGAAGAAACCGACCTCATGTCGTGTTTCACAAGGATGAAGCCGTTGTCTGCTTCGATCCATTCATAGGCGGCAACAGACTTTCTGGCGGATGCCTTGCGGCAGGCGTCGTGACGACGCTTGCCGTGTGCATTTTCGCGCCGTTCCTTGGCACAGACGGGTTGGTGCCACTGTTCTTCCTGCCGGGATTTCGCCGCTGGATCTCGCATCGGCCTGTCACCGGCCGCAGCGACCGACCAGACGAAGCTCAAACCAAAAACCGTCGCCAGCATCAGGTAGAAATATCTCATCATCATCTTCTCGCCTGAAAATCACGCGGGGGATCGCAGGCGAGCGATCCCCCGGCTTCAGCCGTTTCCGGCTGATTTCCTCCTTTGCTGGGGGGCTATTAAAGGAGGAAACTTTGAAGAGTGGCGTCAGCCCCGCTCTGCCTGAGGCAGCGGCGGCATCCTGTCGCCATGCGGAGGCTCGATACGACCGTCTCGTGCACGGCCATCATGCGGGACGACGGGAGGCGGAGGCGGCATCAATGCGCGTTCGAGTTCAGCAAGCTTCTGCACCTGCTGCGGCGAAAGTTTCGGTTTCAGCGTAGCCGCTGCGTCCTGAAGTGCTTTAGCCTGCTCTGCCTTTTTCATTGTGATGCCGGCCAGTTCCTCACCGGCAAGACGCGGCTCTAGCCCCGTCGCACCCGGTCCCTTCGGCGGCAATGGCTTGAGTTCCGAAGTGGGCAAAACAAGATCGATCAGCGCAGTGGTATAGGCGCGCCACGGACCAAGCTGTTCAGGTGTGACGCCGAGATAGATTTCCGCTGCCGAAAGTTTCGTCGCCAACCCCAATATATCCGGCCCCATCATATCCGGGCGTAGCATCTCAGGCCCGGCCATCTTGCGGCCATGCGGCAGCCTTTGCTCCGGACCACTATTCGAACCGAAGTCAGGACTGGCCAGCGGCGGCATGGCCTGTTCCGATGCCTGCGGCACTGGTTCACCCTGCTCCGCAGCCCGGGAGCTGGCCGAAGCGCCAAGAACAGTTGTCACGACGACGGCGGTGGCGATTAGAGCGTTTCTCATCTTACCTTCCTTTTCGTTTTCCAACCTGAGAAGACGATAGGAGCTAAGCGTTTCCGGCTTTGGTCCGAATGTTGCGGGTCTTGTTCCACGCGCGGCCTATTTGTAACCGAATGTTGCCAGAGCGGCCGCAGCAAGCTTTCGTTGCAAAAATCCGCCGTTTCTTTGCGCCGCTTATGTATAGTGGCATCAAAAGGTTGGACGATATGGCGACAGTTTCGGTGACACATATTTTGATCGTGGATGATGATCCGGAGATACGCACATTGCTCGCGAAATATCTCGGCTCGCAGGGGTTTCGCGTTTCGATGGCAGCCGACAGGCGTGAGTTCGAAGAACAGTTCGCCTGCTCCGATCCGGATCTCATCGTGCTCGACGTGATGCTGCCGGATGGTTCCGGCCTCGATATCTGCCGCGATCTCCAAGGCCGCCGGCCGCGCACGCCCGTCATTCTCCTGACAGCGCTCAAGGAGGATGTCGACCGGATCGTCGGGCTGGAAATTGGCGCCGACGACTATCTTGGCAAACCCTTCAATCCGCGAGAACTGACGGCGCGGATCAAGGCCGTGCTGCGCCGCGCAGTACCTCAGGAAGTACCTCGCGGCTCATCCACCGCTTATGGTTTTGCGGACTTCACCGCCGATCCGGAACAGCGCTCCGTCATCCACGCCGGCGGTGAGAGGATCGAGCTGACGGGGGCGGAGTTCGATCTGCTGAAAGTCTTCCTCGACAGGCCCGGCCGGCTTCTTTCCCGCGATCAGCTGCTCGATCTTACGCAGGGCAAGGACCGGGGACCGTTCGACCGCTCCGTCGACGTGTTGATGAGCCGGTTGCGCAAGAAGCTCGAAACCGATGCCCGGGCTCCGATCTTCAAGACCGTTCGCAATGGCGGTTACCAGATGACGGTTCAGGTCAGAACCCTGCCGGTGCATCGATGAGCTCGCTCAGAAACCGTATCGCCGCACTGTTGATCGTCTCCATCATCGCGGTCATCGCGCTTGCAACTGTGGTGGCCGATCAGACATTGCAGCCGCCGCCGCCAGATGCCACCATCGAGCCCGTTGCCCGCAGCCTTGCCTTTGCCGTGACCATGGCCGAACGCGATCCCTCGCTGCAACAACCCGGCTATTTTCGCATCGAACAGAAGCCGCCTGAAGGTGATCTCGACGGAATGCTTTCGGAGTTTCTAGAAAAGGCCCTTGCACAGGTTGGCGAGCCGCGCACCGCAATTGTGATCCGCGCGCCGGGAAGTAATGCCCCGGTGGCGGCTATAGCGCTGGAAAAAAGCGGATGGCTGGTCGCGGAAATTCCGCATATGGGTCCTCCCCCGGGCGGCTGGAAGATTTTCGGCATGTGGATCGGGTTGATCATTCTTGGCAGTGCTGCTGTTTCCATCTTTGCTGCCAGAAAGATCACGCGCCCCCTCGACATGCTGGAAAACGCCGCTGCGAGCATCGGACCCGATGGTTCGCTACCCCATTTGTCGGAAACAGGTCCGGGTGAAATCCGCGCCACGGCGCGGGCCTTGAACGAACTCGCCCGCCGCCTGAAGGCGGCAATGGAAAGCCGAATGCGCCTCGTTGCAGCCGCTGGCCATGACTTGAGAACCCCAATGACCCGCATGCGCCTGCGGGCAGAATTCATCGAAAACGACGAAGAGCGGGGCAAATGGCTGGCGGACCTCGAGGAACTGAACGCCATCGCGGATAGCGCCATTCTGCTTGTGCGCGAGGAAGTGAGCCAGGATACCGTCAAGATGATCGATATCGGCAGGCTTCTAGGCGAAATCGTCAGCGAACTTTCTGATCTCGGTTACGCTGATGCCCTCGACTTTATGAAACCGGAAGCCGCCATGATCATCAAGGCCGCTCCACTTGCGCTTAAAAGAGCCTTGCGCAACCTCATCCTCAATGCCGTCACCCATGGCAAAACGGCACGGATCGATCTAACCGAGGACGAGAGCGAGGTCGTCGTTACAATCCGCGATGAAGGCCCTGGCATTCCGCACGAACTGATCGGCCGGGTTTTCGAGCCCTTCTTTCGGGTCGATCTCGGGCGGCGAAAGTCGATCCCTGGTGTGGGGTTGGGTCTTGCCATCGCCAGGGAAATCATCGAGCGCTTCGGTGGCACGATCACCATCGCGAACCACAAAAAACAGGGCCTGATCCAGACGGTGATCTTGGCAAAAGTGGCATGATCTCATGCCACAAAATACCCTATGCCCGTTAAGATGACCGCGCCGTCATGCCAAAAGCAGGCTTTCGGCATAGGCCATCATCAGCGGCCCGACGCCTTTGGCGTCATCGGATACAACCGGCTCGGTCAGGTAATAATCCGGAGACCCATCGCGATAATTGCCCTCGAAACCGCCAAGGCCCGCGACATGCACGATGCCGGTGAGACGGACGATACCCTTTTCGTCCACCTTGAGCTGTCTCTCAAGCAGGGCCTCAAGCGCGGACCGGCCCGCCGAAAGAGCCGCCTTTGCCTCCTCGCCCTGCAAAAGCCCCAGCCGCGCAGCCCGCAGTAAGGCATAGGCGAACATCGCCGAAGCGGAGGTTTCCTCGTAGTTTCCGGCAAGATCCGGTTTGTCCAGCACCTGCATCCAGAGACCGGTTTTAGTCTGCCGGGCAACAATACCGGCCAGAAGTAGGCCCGCGCGTTCCCGAAGTTCGATCGTTGCGCCATCAGCCGGCAACATCACCAACGCATCGACCAGCGCCATGGCTAGCCAGCCGACGGCGCGAGCCCATACGGCCGGGGATTGGCCGCTCACGGGGTCGGCCCAGCGCTGGTTGCGGCTTTCGTCATAACCATGGACATAGAGCCCGCCGGCATCCGCCGTCAGCGTGAGTGCGGTTGAGAATTGCTGTAGCGCATCGTCGATCAGTTCGGCGTCACCAGCCGCCTGCGCATATTCGATCTGAAAAGGAAGTCCCATATAAAGGCCATCCAGCCAGACCTGATGCGGATAACGCTTCTTGTGCCAGTAATTACCGGAGCCCGTACGCGGATGGCTGCGGAGTTGGCCCGCAAGATGTTCCGCCGCAGCGAGATAACGCGGATCGCCCGTTTCCGCTGCCAGAGGAAACAGAATGCGACCGGCAAGGATGTGATCGATATTGTATTCCTGCGGATCGTAACCGGCGAGCACTCCGTCTGCCGCTATCTGGGTGTCAGCCAGACGATGCAGATGTTCGTTCCAGCGACGCTCGCCGGTCGCTTCGAACAGGTGCTGCAAACCCCGATAGACACAGCCATCCTCATAACACCAGCTCCCGCCCTTGTAGTGCCTATAGCGGCTGGCGAATTGATAAAAATAATCAGTGGCTTTCATGGGTTTTCTCGATTGAAATATGTGAATGGGAAATGCCAGAGGCGCTCAGCAGCGCAGGATCGTCGCAAATGATTTCAGCCTGTTCGAAAACGATCCCCTCATGCAGCATGGGGCGCACCCCATCGGCCATGATCGGCGGTGTGGCCACGGCTACAGGATCATGCGAGACGATGGTGAGATTGCGAATGGCGATATTGCGGATTGGGGCCTCCGGTAAACCGAGAAAGACGCCGGCGGCATGGGCCAGATGGCGGATTTCCACATCTTCGACAGTAATTCCGTCGATAAACGGGGTCCCGTCGTCTACAGGTGCAGGGTCTCGCGACTGCACCCAGCCGTCATGCCCATCGGCATCACAATGGTAATGGGCATTGGCGGAAAGCGCGGTATGCACGCCATCCAGCAACACGCGGCGCATGGTGATATTGCTGACTGAACCGCCACGGCCCCGCCGCGTCTTGAGACGCAGGCCGCGATCCGTGCCAACCATGTCGCAGTCCTCTACCGTTACGTCATGCACGCCACCCGACATTTCCGAGCCGATCACCAGCCCGCCATGGCCGCGCTCCATCAGGCAATGGCGTACGCTGACGCCGCGTGTTTCCGCCAGATGGTCGTCCTCGCCGTTCGGCCCGCGTTTGCCTGCCTTCACAGCAATGCAATCGTCGCCCACTGAAAAGCGCACGCCTGATATCGTCACGTTGCGGCAGCTTTCCGGGTTGAAACCATCGGTATTGGGGCTGTTATGCGGAGCGCTGATTGTGAGACCCGCCGCTTTCAGGGTCTCGCACCCCTGTGGATGGACCGTCCAGGACGGTGCATTGCGAATGGTGAAACCGAAAAGCCCGACATTGCGGCAGGAGACGAGATGCAGGCCGCGCGGTCGACGCGCGCCGTCACGGGTTTCTTTCGGCCAGCTCCACCAGTCGCCTCTGTCGCCGGAACCATCGAGGACGCCTGTGCCTTCGATCACGAGATTATCTGCGCCGATGGCATGGACCGGCGCAGCGAAACAGGCATCCGGTAGCCCTTCCCAACTGCCGAGCATGCGGCCCGTCTCATCGCGGGCAGGCAGGTTCGGCCAGCCATTGCGGGTGGAGGGTGCGCGCAGCACGGCCCCTTCCGCAAGATGAAACGTCATGTCGCTTTTCAACCGCACGGGAAACGCTGTCCAGAGGCCGGCAGCAAATTGCAACGTGCCGCCCGCAGGCACGGCGGCAACTGCCTCTTCCAGAGCGCGGGCGTTGGCGCGTGCGCCGGCTTCGTCGTCAAGCGCAATATCCGGCGTCAGCGAAAATGCCGTCGCCTCGACAAGCCCCGCGCAGGGCGCTGTCCTGAACTCCAGGCTTGCGAACCCATCCGCTTCGAACACATACCGCGTATCCGGACGCAGATCATGCAGCAGCGTCACCACGGTGGTGGTTTTTCCGGTTCGTAGATCACCATTCAGCGAAGTCAGCCGCCATGCCGTCTGCGGCAGGTGATATCGCGCACCGGGTGCGGCGAGGCAAAGCGCCGCCGTTCGCGCCGAAAGCGCGATGATAGAGGGTTCGTTCATGCTCGTTTCTCGTTGTTCGTGCATGCCCCGCCAAAACAATCGGCGGGAATGCCCATGTCACCCGGCAACCGGATAAAGAGCCCGCCGCCGCAAGGGCGGCGGGCCATTGTCGTCAATCGAATTTGGCCAGAACGTCATTGGTGGTATCGATGATCTGCTCAGCCGCCTCTTCCGCCGTCAGCTGGCCATAGGCATATTCCTCCAGCGTATCGATGAAGCCGGAGCGGATTTCCGGATGTTCGTTGAAGGGCGAAACTACCGGTCCAGATGCCGCCATGACGATGGCGTTGGCGGCGCGCACTTCCGGCTCACCCTTGTCGCCCAGACGCTGCGCCGCAGCCTTGGAAGCAGGCAGGCCGCGAGACGTGCCAAGCGCATCGATGCCCTCAGGCTCGTTCAGCAGGCAGTTCAGGATTTGCGCTGCCGCTTCAGGGTTCTTCGAGTTTTTCGAGATAGAAAAGACCATGGAAGGCTTGCGATAAACGCCTTCCGTTACGGCATCGGCGAGCTTCAGCATCGGCACGGGTTTCAGCACCTGCCCATCCTTCAGGGGATCGGCATATTTCGAATAGGTGGAATCCCATTCATAGGAACCAGCGATACGGCCTTCGGACCACGACGGCTTTTCATAAAGATTGACGTTGCCATCGGCCGCTTCCTCTTTCTGGGAGCGAATGGAGCCGGTTTCCACCAGCTTGCCGACGAACGAGATACCTTCCGCCAGTTCCTCCGGCGTCCAGGCGACACGGTTGGTCTTGGGGTCGACCAGATCCTTGCCGGTTTTTTGCACCACGGCGAGTGTCACGAGAAGCTGGGCAGTCTCCTTTACGGCGTTGAAGGTGTAATGATCCTTGCCGAGCTTTTCCTTGATGGTTTTTGTTGCCGCGAAGAATTCATCCCATGTCTTGGGGATTTCAACACCAGCCTTCTCGAAGGTGGTGGCGTTGAAAAAAAACACGCGGCCGGTGGTGGAGACTGAAAGGCCCTGAAGCACCCCGTTCATAGAACCCGCTTCGAGATCCGTCTCGGCCCATTGCGAAAGATCGAGAGGTTTCAGCTGACGCAGATCAGCAAAACCTTCACCATTCTTGGAAAACAGCGGCAGCCATGGCCAGTTCACCTGAACGATATCAGCCTCCGTCTTGCCTGCCATTTGCGTGGTCAGTTTTTCCAGATATCCATCGAAGCCGGTAAACTCACCTTTGACCGTGTGGCTGTATTTTTCACCGCAGGCGGCAATCGCCTTCTGAGTGGCGACATGACGGCTTTCGCCGCCCCACCACGACATACGCAGTTCCGCGGCACCCGCCGCAGGCGCAGCCACCGTGGCCAGATAGGCAGCACCGGCCAGCATCGCCATTGTTCTCGTCATCGTCGTCATCTTCATTGTTCTTCTCCTCCTCGAAAAATCAGGCACGCTCGTCCCCTCCTCACAGCGAGACATTGCGGCCATCGGCCTTGTCGAAAATATGCAGCTTCTCGGGGTCCGGCTTCAGTCGCAGAATGCCGTCGCGCGCAAGCGCCTCGAATTCGGCTGCTCCCACCACGCTCACGAGCTTCTGTCCGCCCAGATCGGCATGCAGATAGACCTCGTGCCCCATGAATTCGGCGTTGGTCAGTTTCGCCTGCAGCGCCGGCCCATCGGCCTCACCGGCTAACGAAAGATGCTGCGGACGGATGCCGATGACGGCGTCCGCCGGTCTGGCTGAAAGCCGCTTTTCCAGATGGTCGCCTATCGGAAGACGTTGCCCGCCGATGACGAACTCCGCCCCGTCGATCGCCACATCCACAAGGTTCATTTCCGGCATGCCAATGAAACCGGCGACGAACAGATTGGCGGGCCGGTTGTAGAGTTCCTTCGGCGTGGCGACCTGCATGATGCGCCCGGCCTGCATGACGCAGATACGGTCGCCCATGGTCATGGCTTCCGTCTGATCGTGCGTCACGTAGACGACGGTCGAAGACAGGCCCTCCGCCTTCAGCTGGCGATGCAGATCGGTAATGCGCACACGCATGGAAGCGCGCAGCTTCGCATCGAGATTCGAAAGGGGCTCATCGAACAGGAACACGCCCGGTTTCTTGATGAGGGCACGGCCCAGAGCAACACGTTGCGCCTGCCCGCCGGAAAGCTGTTTCGGCAGGCGATCCAGCAAGGGCTCGATTTCGAGAATGCGCGCGACATTGTCGATTGCCTTCTCGATCTCGGGCTTGGCAACACCGGCAATCTTGAGGCCGAAAGCAAGATTGCCGCGCACCTTCATATGCGGATAGAGCGCATAGTTCTGGAACACCATGGCAATGGAGCGCTTGCCGGGCGGCAGGTCGTTGACGCGCTGATCTCCGATGAGGATTTCACCGCCGGTGATTTCCTCCAGCCCCGCCACCATGCGCAGCGTGGTGGATTTGGCGCAGCCGGACGGGCCGACGAAAACCATGAACTCGCCATCCTCGATTTCGAGATTGATGCCGTGCACGGCCTTGAAGCTGCCGCCATAGACTTTTTCGAGATTTTTAAGTTGAACGCTTGCCATTTTCAGCCCTTGACCCCGCCAGACGAGATCCCTTCAATGAAATACCGTTGCGCCGCGAAAAACACGACGAGCGCAGGCGCGATCGTCAGCACCGACATCGCCAGGATGCGGTTCCATTCGAAGGCTTCGGTGGTGTCGATGGAGAGTTTGAGCGCCAGGCTCACCGGATATTTATCGACCGAGGACAGGTAGATCAGCGGTCCCAGAAAGTCGTTCATTGTCCACATGAACTGGAAAAGGCAGACCGAGATCAGCGCCGGCGCCAGCATCGGCACGACGATGTAGACCAGCGTCTGCAGACTGTTGGCGCCATCCACACGGGCGGCTTCCTCCATATCCGAGGGCAGCGAGCGCAGGAACTGCACAAGCATGAAGACGAAGAAGGCATCACCGGCTAGTGCCGAGGGAACCCATAGCGGCAGGAAACTATCCAGCCAGCCGAGGTCACGGAACAGGATATATTGCGGAATGCGGGTTACGACATTGGGCAAAAGCAGGATGGCGATGACCGAGCCAAACAGGATCTTCTTCAGCGGAAAATCGAAGCGCGCGAAGGCATAGGCCGCCATTGTGCAGGAAATCGCCGTTCCGATGACCTTCGGCAGGATGATCAGGAACGAATTCCAGAAAAACCGGCCGAAGGTGTAGGGCGTGGAGGTCTCCCAGCCGCGGATGTAACCGTCCAGCGTTGGCGTCTCAGGAATGAAACCTGCACCGGAAAAGATCTCGGAATTGGTCTTGAAGCTTGCGCCGACCAGCCAGATCAGCGGATAGAGCATGATGAAGCCGACCGCGAACAGCAGCGTGTACCGGACAGAGGTCGATAACAGCCGGAGCCTTGCCCGGCGGGCGGCCTGCATGTCGTTTAAGGTTGCGATATCGGTCATGGCATCAATTCCGCTTGTCGCCAGCGTAATAGACCCACTTTTTCGAGGACCAGAAGGCCACGAGGGTCAGCACGGTGATGATGGTGAAAAGAACCCAGGCGATGGCGGAGGCATAGCCCATGTTGAACTTCTTGAAAGCCTCATCGTAAATATAGAGAGGCAGCAGGTAGGTAGACTTCAACGGGCCGCCCTGGGTGATGATGTAAGGCCCGTTAAACTCCTGGAATGCCTGAACCATCTGCATGATCAGGTTGAAAAAGATGACCGGCGTCAGAAGCGGCAGGGTGATGAAAAAGAACGTCTTTACCTTGCCTGCGCCGTCGATTGCCGCGGCCTCATAAAGCGACTTGTCGATGGATTGCAGCGCGGCGAGAAAGATCACCATGGCCGAACCGAACTGCCAGCAGCGCAGCAGCGTGATTGTGAAAAGCGCATTGGCGGGATCGCCAAACCAGTCCACCGGCGACAGGCCGATTGCCGCCAGCGCCATGTTGGCCAGCCCTTCGCTGGCGAAGATGTAACGCCACAGCACCGCAATCGCGATCGAACCGCCGAGGATGGACGGAACGTAAAAGGCGGTGCGGAAAAAATTGATGAATTGCAGCTTGTAATTGAGTATCGCCGCGATGAACAGCGCGAAGGCAAGCTTCAACGGCACCGTCAGAAACACATAAAACAGGGTGACGTTCAGGGATTTCATGAACGTGCGATCACGGGTGAAGAGCCGCTCGTAATTGGCCAGTCCCGCCCATGTGGGGTCACTCATCAGGTCGTAGCGGGTGAAGCTGAGATACAGGGAACCCAGAAACGGGATCGCCGTGAAAACCAGAAGTCCGATGATGTAGGGCGTCAGATATCCCAGCCCGAGGAAGCGATTAGATTTCATGACGCTCCTCCCCCACCCCGGAAAGGCGCGGATAACAGAATACAATTTCGTGCAAGTGATTCTCCCGGAACGGCTGACGGCGGGCGCATGATGGCGCGATGTCTCGCCGCAGCCGATCTCCTCCCTCATTGATACGGCGCGCATTAGCAGTTTGTGAGGTGACAAAACCAAATTTCCGAGCCAAGGTGAATTAACAAAGACGAGGAAAAAGATGGACGAAATCGAAGGTGGTATTCTCTCGTCCGTTCCGCCTGCGGCGCTCACGCTTAATCTCACGCGCGCCACGATCAAGATGGAGCACTCCCGCACCTGGCAGATCGACAAATCCAATCAGGTGGACGATCTCATTATCTGCCTGGAGGGTCGCGGGCATTATCTCGTGGACGGTGAAGCACGGGTGCTGGAGCCTGGCGACGCCATGCTGATTTTCAGGGGGCAGCATTTTATCGGCTGGAATGAACAGGCCGTCACCTATCGGGGAGTGGCACAGCATTTCACACTGGATATTTACGGTCGCCACAACCTTGTCGCGCAGATGGACCTCAAGCCGAAACTTTCGCTGAGCCGCTGGCCGCTGCTGGAGCCGCTGGTGCGCCACTATCGGCAGAGCGCTCCACCCTCCTCTGTCACGCTTGGCCAGCATCACCTGTTCATGGTGTTGCTGATCGCATTTATCGATGATGCATTTCTCGGATGGGTCGACCGTCCGAGTTTCCAGCCGGAAGGTGCCGAAGCCCTGGATCTGGCTGTCATGAAAGCGATTACGATGATTTCCGCCAATCCGCTCGACCCTGAAATCGCCGCAAGGGCGACCGACGCAGCCCCCTATAATCGCGACTATTTCCTGCGTGAGTTCCAGAAACGGGTGGGGCGCACGCCGAGGAAATATCAGGAATTCAAACGCATGGAACGTGCCATGCATTTTCTTGAAGCCGGGCTTTCAGTTTCCGCTGCGGCGGCAGAAGTGGGTTATGGAGATCCCTATTATTTTTCGAGGATGTTCAAGCGCACATTGGGGTTGAGCCCCCGCGACCACATGAACAGGATACGCCGCAGCAGGCACGGCAATCTGATGGCGTTTGACGAGCACGAACAGCAGAGGCTGCTTGCCACCGAAATGCAAAAGGCCCCGGCATAGCGGGGCCTTCTTGCGATAAAGCTCTGGAACTACCGGAAAAGTGACGGCAGCCAGAGTGAAAGCGACGGAATGTAGGTGACGGCGAGCAGCACGGCTATGCTGGCGCCGAAGAACGGCCAGATCGTTCGCATCGCTTCCCGTATAGTTATGCCGCCAACCGCACATCCCACGAAGAGCACCGTTCCGACCGGCGGCGTATTGAGACCGATACCGGCGTTCAGGATCATCACGACACCGAAATGCACGGGATCGATGCCGAAGGCCTTCACGACAGGCAGAAGCACCGGCGTGGAAATGATGACCATCGGTGCCATATCCATGAAAGTGCCGAGCAAGAGCAGAATGACGTTGATGACCAGAAGCACGATAATCGGATTGTCCGAAATCGCGCTGATTGTCGCGATCATCAGTGTCTGTACCTGCAGGAACGCCATCAACCAGCCGAACGACGCAGCCGTGCCGATGACGAGCAGAACCATCGCTGTTGTGCGAACCGCCCCCATCACCGCTTCCACGAAACCGCTCCAGTCCAGCTCACGATAGACAAGCATGGCAACAAGGAAAGCGTAGAGAACGGCAATGCAGGAGCTCTCCGTCGCGGTGAAGATACCCGAACGAACGCCGCCGAAGATGATGCCGATCAACAGAATGCCGGGAAAGGACGCCAGAAGATAATACATCAGCTTCGAAAAGCCGGGAAACGGCTCGGACGGGTAACCCTTGCGCCGCGCGACGATATAGGCGGTGACCATCAGGGCCGCAGCAAGCAGCAGGCCTGGAATGATGCCGGCGGTGAAGAGATCGGCCACCGAAACATTGCCACCCGCCGCGATCGAATAAAGGATCATGTTGTGCGAAGGCGGGATCATCAGCGCGATGATGGCGGCATTGACAGTGACGTTGACGGCGTAATCCCGGTCATAACCGCGCTTGGCCATTTGCGGGATCATCAGGCCACCAACGGCCGAGGCGTCGGCGACAGCCGAGCCGGAAATGCCGCCGAACAATGTCGAAGCGACGATGTTGACCTGCCCCAGACCGCCGCGCAGATGACCGACAAGACCGGCCGCAAAACGGATCAGACGATGGGCTATACCGCCGCGGACCATGAGGTCACCCGCGAAGATGAAGAACGGGATCGCCATCATCGCAAACACGTTCATGCCGGAGTTCATCTGCTGGAAGACCACGATGGGCGGCAGGCCGAGATAAAGAACGGTGGCGAAGGAGGCAATGCCGAGGCAGAACGCAATCGGCGTACCGATCAGCATCAGAAGGGTGAAGACACCGAAGAGGATTGTGTAAGCCATTTACGCGGCCTCCTGCACAAACACATCCGCCGCGATTTCCTCGCCGATGACGAGATCGATAAAGCGTTCGGCTGCAAACAGCGCGATCAGAAAACCGCCACCGATCAGCGGGAAGAAATCCATGCCGCCCGGCCATCCAAGAACAGGGATTGTCGCCGTCCATGTTCCGGCAGAGAGGACGGTTCCGTACCAGCACATGCCAACCCCGAAGAAGAAGATCAGTGCCAGACTGGTCAGGTCCATCGCCGCCTGTATGCGCGGCGGCATCATATAGCGCAGAATATCCAGCCCCAGATGCACGCTTTCACGCACGCCCACCGCCGCCCCCAGCATGATGAACCATGACATAAGGTGAAGCGACAGCGGCTCGGACCAACTTGGTGAATCATTCAGGATATAACGGGCAAACACCTGCCAGCCGACGATAAGGGTCATGGCGACCATGCCGACGCCGGCGATGTAAAGTGACGCACGGCTGAGCGCGCCGAGAAATGGGCGGATAGCCCGCATGAAGTTTCGCATTTGCCTTCCTCCTCCAACCTCAGACCAATGACGACAAAAGAAAACCGGCCCTGTTGCCAGAGCCGGTTTTCCCTATGTCACTTGACGGCTTTTACCCGCTCAAGAAGGTCTTTCATTTTCGGATCGGTGACGAACTTGTCGTAGACCGGCCCCATCGCGGCGGCGAACTCTTCCTTGTTGACCTTGATGACGTTGGCGCCACCGGCGCGTACCTTTTCTTCCGAGGCCTTTTCGCGCGCACTCCACAATTCACGCATCTTGCCAACGGAATCCTTGGCTGCCTGACGCAGCAGCTTCTGATCTTCCGGCGACAGCTTGTCATAGGAAATCTTGGAGATGACGAGGATTTCCGGATTGAGGGAATGTTCCGTCAGCGAATAGTTCTTCGCCACTTCATAGTGACGGGCGGATTCGTAGGACGGCCAGTTGTTTTCCGCACCATCGACAACGCCTGTTTCAAGCGAGGAGTAAACCTCGCCCATCGGCATCGGCGTAGGGTTGGCGCCAAACGCCTGCATCATCGATATCCACAGATCCGATTGCTGCACGCGGATTTTGAGGCCCTTCAGGTCCGCCAGTTTTTCGATGGGCTTCTTGGTTGTGTAGAAGGAACGCGCACCGGAATCGTAAAAGGCAAGACCGATCAGGCCGTGCGGTTCGAAAGCTGCCAGAACCTCATCGCCGATCGGGCCGTCTACGGTATTGTGCATGTGTTCCGTCGAACGGAACAGGAAAGGCAGGCCGAGAACGGTGGTTTCCTTGACGAGATTGTTGAAAGGCGCAGCGTTGACGCGGTTCATGTCGATGACGCCGAAGCGGGTCTGCTCGATGGTATCCTTCTCACCGCCGAGAACCGAATTGTTCATGACCTGCACCTTGATGCGGCCATTGGAGCGTTCCGACAGAAGTTCGCCCATATATTTCACGGCTTCAACCGTCGGATAACCGTCGGGATGAATATCGGCCGAGCGCAGGGTGATTTCCTGCGCCTTGGCGGAAACGCCTGACAGCGCGATCCCCATCGCGATGCACATCATGCTTGCAATCTTTTTCATTTCTTCCTCCTCCGTTGTAACAACGGCCCCACCCCTCCAAGGCTAACGGACCGAATTTTTCACGCCCATCCGGGCCGGCATGCAAACACCTTTCATCTGCAAAGGATGATGGGGACCTCCCTTTCCCCAACTATCCCGAATTGAAACTACACCGCCTTGAGTGGCGGCAGCTTGAACAGGGCTTCTGGATTTTCCACCAGCGCTCGGTGACGGGCCGCATCGTCCGGCAGCCAGCCGAGTGTGAGCTCCGCAAGGCGGGCATCATCCGGATAGGCAGCCGTCTCGCGGACGGAATTGTGCGGCCAGTTCGTCCCCCAGACGATCCGCTCCGGCGCATGGGCAGCGATACGGCGCGAAAAGGCTGCAACATCTTCATAGGGCCAGGCGTCGCGCGAACTTTCATAAACACCGGCAAACTTGAACCAGAGATTGCCGCGATCGATGAGCTTCAAAAGTGCCGCCATTTCCGGGCCATCCGTGTCGATACCCCTGAAGAATTTTCCATGGTGGTCGAAGACCCAGCGCGAACGGATTTTTTCAAGGCGCGGCAAATGATCGAGAAGCCCATTGCCGTCGAACTGAACCGCCACCATCCAGTCGGCCGCATGGGCACGCTGATCCACCGCTTCCAGTTCCGATAGGTTCACCGCGCCGCCAGGCAAATCCATGATACGGGCGCCCACGGCACCGGCAGCGGCAAGTCGTTCCATGTCCTTTTCAGTCGTCTTCTCATCGATAATCACCACCGCGCGGGCTGCCTCGCCCATTTCTGCCACGCAGGCCAGCGTGTTGCCGTTATCTCGCTGTTGGGCGTTGCCCTGGGTGATGATGACGCGGTCGATGCCGAGCCATTGCATGAGCTGGCGATAATCCTCAGGCCCCGGCAGCGCACCCGGAGGCAGGCCCGGCCCACCCGGCAAGGCTGGATATCCGGGCAGATACATATGCATCTGAGTATCGACCGCCCCTTTCGGAAACGCTGGCTGCGGCGGTGTCCCGCTTAGTTTTCTGACAAGTTCGCTCATGGCTGTGGCATCCTGAATTCAACGAGTGCGTCGCGGTTGATCTCGATGCCGAGACCGGGACCATCGGGAATGGCGACGACACCGTTCACCGCCTCTATCGGCTGTTGCAGCACGGCCTGACGGAACGGATTATGCGTCCGATCGAATTCCATGATCGGCTCGATGGGGTTTACCCGCACCGGATCAGGCACCATCGCGGCCATGAACTGCAGGGCAGCGGCGATCTGCACGCCCGTGCCCCACACATGCGGCACAATGCGCACGCCGTGCAGCGTGGCAAGCGTGGCAATCTTCTGCGTTTCGGAAAAGCCGCCGCAACCGCAGAGGTCTGGTTGGAGAATATCCACGGCACCGGCGGAAAGCGCCTGCCACATGCCGTAACGCCCGTGCCAGGTCTCGCCTCCCGCAACCGGGATTGGTTGGCCCGCACGCACGCGGGCATAGGCATCTAGCTGCTCCGGAACCACCGGCTCCTCGAACCAGTCGATGCCGTATTCAGCCGCACGATTGCCGAGCGCGATGGCTTCGGTAACGGTATAGCCGTGATTGGCGTCGATCATCAGCCGCATATCCGGCCCGATCGCTTCGCGCACGGCGGCAATGACCGCAAGATCCTCGTCGATGCCGAAACCGATCTTGATCTTGCAGGCGTGAAAACCCTCTGCACGGCGCTCCGCCATCTCATTGGCATTGTCGGAGATACGGTCGACCCCATCACGCTTGAAGCTGCCGGTGGCATAGGCGCCCACGCTTTCGCGCCAGCGCCCGCCGAGCAGCATGGAGATGGAGGTGCCGTAATGCTTTCCCTTGATATCCCACAGCGCGATATCGATGCCGGACAGGGCTGTAATGCTGAGGCCGCGCTGGCCCTGGTCGCGCAGGGCATTGTAAAGCACAGCCCAGATCTTTTCGGTCTGGCGGGGATCCTGGCCAATAAGCCAACCGGAATAGGCCTGAACCACGGCGGCGTTCGGTCGCGCCGGACCGAGGCATTCGCCCCAGCCGACGGTCCCGTCATCGCATTCGATTTCGACCAGAACGTGGGCACGCCGGTCAAAGCGCATGGATGCGCTTTCAAACGGCGTGGCCAGCCGATGTTCGAGCAGATGCGTGCGCACCGCTGTGATCTTCATCGTTCCCCTCCCGTTATACCTTGATCACACCTTGCGCTTGTGCGTGCCGATCAGGGCATCGAGCATGCCGATTTCCTCATTCGTCAGATCCTTCAGCGGCGCGCGCACCGGACCCGCATCAAAGCCCTGCAGGCGAACGCCAGCCTTGATGGCGGAGACAGCGTAACCCTTGGCGCGATTGCGGATCGCCATGAACGGATAGAAGAATTCCGTCAGGATGCGTTCGCAGGTGGCGCGCTCGCCGGCCCGCAGCGCCGCATAGAACTCGTTGGCAAGGCCCGGCACGAAGTTGAAGACGGCCGAGGAATAGGTGGTGAAACCGGCGCCGAGATAGGCTTCGGCAAACAGTTCCGCCGTCGGCATGCCGCCGAGATACATCAGGCGGTCACCCATCTTGGCGGTGATCTGGCGAACGAGACCGATATCACCGGTGCCGTCCTTGAAGCCGACGAGGTTCGGGCACTCATCGCAGAGACGCGCCAGCGTATCCGCCTGAAGCACCGAATTGTCGCGGTTATAAACCATGACGCCGATGCCGACCGACTGGCATATTTTCTTGATGTGCGCGTAAAGGCCTTCCTGCGGCGCATCAATGAGGTAATGCGGCAGAAGCAGGATGCCATCAGCACCGACTTTTTCCACCGAGCGTGCAATATCAACCGCAACTTCGGTGCCGTAGCCGCAGCCGGAAACGATTGCCGTTTCACCGGCCACTTCCTTGGCAGCCGAAACGATAGCAGGGATTTCATCCGGCTTCAGCGAGAAGAACTCGCCCGTACCGCCGGCGGCAAACAGCACCGGCGCCTTGTAACCGGCAAGCCACTCGACATGCGCCCTGTAGCTATCGGCCGCAAAACGACCCTCGGAATCAAAATGCGTTACCGGGAAGGAGAGCAGGCCGGAGCCAAGCGCCGCCTTGATTTGTTCAGGGTTCATAATCCGTATTCCTCTGCAAGTTCACTGACTGGAAGCCACCTAAACCGCTTGCCGCATATTTGTCAACAAGTCATCATACAAGTTATATGATGAATTTTGAAAACCGGTGCGCATTAGCGCGCCAGCCAGCCACCATCGACATTGAGGATGGCGCCGTGCACGTAGTCGGCCGCCGGCGAGGCGAGGAAAACCGCCGCCCCGGCGATGTCTTCAGAATGCCCCCAGCGACCTGCCGGGATGCGCTCGAGAATGGCCTTGTTGCGGGCAGCATCCGCCCGCAACGCCTCGGTATTGTTGGTTTCGATGTAACCGGGCGCAATGGCATTGACGTTGATGCCCTTCGCGGCCCACTCATTTGCCAGAAGCTTGGTCAGACCCGCGACGCCATGCTTCGCCGCCGTATAGGACGGTACGCGGATGCCGCCCTGAAACGACAGTAGCGAGGCGATATTGACTACCTTGCCCGGACGACCTTTCGCCAGCAATTCCTTGGCGAAGGCCTGCGTGGTGAAAAACAGCGCCTTGAGATTGACGTCCATCACCTCATCCCAGTCGAGTTCTGAAAACTCCACGGAATCGGCGCGGCGAATGATGCCGGCATTGTTGACGAGAATATCGAAACCGGCGTCGGCAAAGCTGTCCCTGGCGGCGAGTGGATCGGCAAAATCAATCGACAATGCGGCGGCCTTGCCGCCGTTCTTCGCGATCATGTCCAGCGTCTCGTCCGGCGCGCGGCGGGCGGCGCAGACAACTTCCGCGCCGGCCGCGGCGAGGCCGACGGCGATTGCTTGACCAAGCCCCGTATTGGCACCCGTCACCAGCGCCTTACGCCCTTGAAGCGAAAAGGGATTTTTCATTTCAGATCTCCCGGCTGAATGAAGTCCATGTCGGTATAATCGACATTGTCCCCAGCCATGGCCCAGATGAACGTGTAAGAGCCGATGCCAGCGCCGGAATGGATCGACCAGGGCGGAGAAATGGCACCCTCTTCGTTGGAAATGAAGAGATGCCGCGTTTCCTGCGGCTCACCCATCAGGTGCAGAACGCGCGACTTTTCATCCATGCCGAAATAGAGATAGGCCTCCATGCGGCGATCATGAATATGCGACGGAATGGTGTTCCAGACGGAGCCGTCCTCTAGCGTCGTATAGCCGAGCACCAGCTGGCAGCTTTCCATGACGAGTGGGTGGATGAACTGGTTGATTGTGCGCTTGTTGGAGGTCTCGGTCGCACCAAGCTTGACCTCCTTGCTGTCGGCAAGGCTGACGAGCTTTGCCGGCAGGCTGCGATGCGCCGGGCATGAAGTGATATAGAACCGGCCCGCGCCATCGAAGGTCACCGCACCGCTTCCCGCACCGAGATACAGAACGTCGCCACGATTGAGCGTATACGTTTCGCCACCAGCGTTGACGGTGCCGGTGTCTCCGATATTGACGATGCCCATCTCGCGCCTGTCAAGGAACGACGGCGTCTTGGTTTCCTCGACCTTGTCCAGCATCAGCGGGGCACCATCAGGCACCGCGCCGCCCATGACGAAACGGTCGTAATGGGTATAGATCAGCCTGATTTCGCCGGAACGGAACATGTCGTTGGCGAGGAAATGCTTGCGAAGCCCTTCGGTATCGAGCGTTTTTGCATATTCCGGGTTGACGGCCTGCCTTGTTTCGACGGTCAGCATCAAACTCATCCTTCATGATTGTTGCGTATAGGACATAATATATGTTATCCGCTTTTTGTACGATCTGTATGACAAGGTCAAGAGGAACCTGGATATCTCGACCACGCCGGAGACGTTGAATGGGGTTTCCCGCAGCCTCGATGATCCGCAGTCCATTCGTTTAGGGAGAATTGCAATGAAACGGCTTCTTGTTACCGGTGCGGCTGGCCAGCTCGGCCGCGTCATGCGCAAGCGCCTCGCACCTATGGCCGAGATATTGCGTCTTGCCGATCTTTCGCCGCTCGATCCTGCCGGGCCGAACGAGGAATGCGTGCAATGCGATCTGGCCGACGCCAGCGCCGTCGATGCGATGGTCGCCGATTGTGACGGCATCGTCCATCTTGGCGGCATATCGGTGGAGCGGCCTTTCGAGCAGATCCTTCACGGTAATATCATCGGGCTTTATAACCTCTATGAGGCGGCCCGCGCCCATGGGCAGCCGCGAATCGTCTTCGCCAGCTCCAATCACACGATCGGTTATTATTCCCAGACAGAGCGGCTTGGCCCCAACGTTCCCTTCCGGCCGGACGGTTTTTACGGCGTGTCCAAATGTTTCGGCGAAAGCCTCGCCCGCATGTATTTCGAAAAATTCGGCCAGGAAACGGCGCTGGTCCGCATCGGCTCCTGCACGCCGGAACCGCAAAATCACCGCATGTTGTCGACCTGGTTTTCGCAGGATGATTTCGTATCGCTGATCGAGGCGGTTTTCCGCGCGCCGGTGCTCGGCTGCCCGGTCATCTGGGGCGCATCGGCCAATGACGCGGGCTGGTGGGACAATTCCCACCTCGGCTGGCTTGGCTGGAAACCGAAGGACAACGCCGAGACTTTCCGGCAGCACATTGCCGAGACAACACCGCAACCAGACCCTAAAGATGCGGTGGCGCGTTTTCAGGGCGGCGTTTTCATCGACAATCCGATCTTCAAGGCGACGTGAAATGCCATTCGGGACCGACAGGCATGATAACCGGTCTTTCCTGCGCGTGCAGCGGGATTGCAAGCCGGACCGCGAATGACGTATCGAGGAATACCGGACGCTAACCTGCACCCTTTTTTAGAACGGCGATGACAATGACAAAAGCGATAACCTCCGAACCGGCAGCTCCGCAAGCCAAGACGCTTGTGGTGAAGGTTTCCGAGGAGCTCCGCAGCCAGATCGCCAAGGGCCGTTATAAGACAGGCGAGCGCCTGCCTTCCGAAGCGCAGATGACGCAGGAATTCGGCGTAAGCCGCACCGTGGTGCGCGAGGCCATCGCCTCACTGAGGTCCGACGGGCTGGTCGAGCCGCGTCAGGGTGCGGGCGTCTTCGTGCTGGAGCCAGCGCCTGTCGAGCGACGGCCGTTCCATAATGTCGATCTTGCCCGCGTCTCGTCCCTTATCGAAATGCTCGAACTGCGCACCGCCGTGGAAGGTGATGCCGCCGGTCTTGCGGCCGTTCGCCGCTCCCCGGCGCAGGAGGAGAAAATCATCGAAGCCTTCGATGCCTTCCGCGCCAGCGCCGCCAAGGGAATTCCGACAGCAGAGGCCGACTTCGCTTTTCACCTGGCCGTTGCCGACGCAACCAACAATCCGCGCTTCAGCGAGTTTCTACAGGTGCTTGGCCCAACGCTCATTCCGCGCCGCGCCGTTGCCGAAAACGGCAAGGAAACCGTGCTTTCGCCCGCTGACCTCAACCGGCTTGTCGGTGAGCACGAAGCGATCCTGATTGCTATACAGGACGGCGACGAAGAGGCGGCAAGAAGCGCCATGCGCCACCACCTGAAAAGCAGCCAGACGCGTTACCGCGCCATGCTGCGCGCGCCGCGCTGAATTTCAAGCTTGAACGACATCGCATGACCGAGGAGAACGACATGCAGCAGCTTCCGACATTCCCCACCGTTTCACCCGACGATGGTGTTGAACGCACCGTGCTTTCCGAAGCGCCGGAGCTGATGGTGGTTTCGTTCCGCTTCAAGACCGGCGCCGAAGGCAAGCTGCACAACCATCCGCATGTGCAATCCACCTATGTCGCCAGCGGCAGCTTCCGCTTTTACCGCGATGGCGAAGCCTACGACCTGCAGAAAGGCGACAGCCTCATCATTTCCGGCCATGTCGAGCACGGCTGCCTCTGCCTGGAAGAGGGCGAACTGATCGACTGCTTCACCCCTCGCCGCGACGACTTTCTCTGAACCTGGCCGGCCTCAGGCCAGGGACAAATCCCGCAGGGTGCGTGGCAGGCTGTTCATGCACTCTGCCCCTGCTGTGGTAACGAGAAACTGGTCCTCGATCATCAGCGCGCCCAGACCTTCGCCGTAAAACGGCGCTTCAAGTGCCACGACCATGCCGGGAAGAATGACCTCCTCATTGTCATGGGAAAAGAACGGCCATTCCTCGATGCCTACGCCGCCGCCGACGGAATGGCCGAAGTGACCGCGATAATATTCGCTGAATCCGTCTTTGCGCATCGAAGCCAGCATGGCGGCGTGCACCGCACCGAATGTATTGCCGGGACGAATCGCTTCCAGCCCGCTGGCAAAAGCTGCCTCCAGCGCCTTGAAAATATTGGCCGCGAGCGGAGAGACCGGACCCCATGAAAACGTCCGCGCGCCATCCGACGAATAACCTTCGACCAGCGTGCCAACATCGGCCTTGATCAGGGCACCGGGCGCGACGACCGCCGTCATATCCGACAGGACCGGACCGACCGATATATAGTCCCAATGGCCGCTCAGCGAAAAACCCGACTTCAAGGCATGCGACTGAGCGCCGGCTTTCCACGCGTTGGAAAGCTGGCTGAGCGCCACGCCCGGCCGCACGGCCGCCGCCATCTCGACCAGCCCGGCCTCAGCGGCCGCTGCGGCCCGCCTGAGAAGTTCAATCTCGCGAACGGATTTCACCGCACGCAGACGTTTCAGCACTGTCGAACCATCAACCCAGGTCACAGCGGGCGTCGCCTCACGAAGAGCCGAAAAATCGGCGGCGGGCATGAATTCGAGATCGGCACCGATGCGCGCCGCAGACAGCCCGCGTTCCTGCAGAAGGTCGGCCAGCAAAACAAAGCAGGCGGCGCGATCGAATGTCTCCGGCCTCTGTCCGCCGGAATTGTTTCGGCGATAGACACCGTCTACCTGCGAGACGTTTTCGACACCCGACATATCGACCATATCGATCCAGATGCGATGCCGGCGCAGATCGACATCAGGCGCGGCCTTCTCGACAAGAGGTGCGGCGTGATCGCTGACGACGGCGGCAAGCCGGGACGCAGCATCGGCTGGCACAAGCGCAATCGCCGACCCCGCCCTGCCCCACATCGTCGCAACGCCCGCATGTGCTCCTACCGCATAACGGAAGGCTTCGGGCTGGAAAAGCACCAGCGCATCCATGCCCGCCTCACCCATCAACTGCTGCGCACGGCCTCGATCGATATCGCCCATAAGAACCCCGGTAGATTGTTTCACCCGCCGTGTTTTCAGGCGGGCGCAATAATATCAAGATTCCGATTTATCAGCGGCTGCTGAGAGAAAGAAGCAGGAAAACAAGATAAGGTAGGAGGTTGGGGATAGTCCTCCTATAAAACAGTGCTTTAGCACCACCACAGCATCCGCATTCCGTCACCCTGACGGGATACGGGGTCCAGCACGGTCAATTCCTTGATTGCAAAAGGCTTCGGCCACGGCGCTGGCACACCGTGGCCGGATGCCGGGTCAAGCCCGGCACGACGCAGGAGAGGTAGCCGACTTTATCATCCATCCGGAGACTGCGGAAAACCCGCCGCCTCATGTCGCGTCACGCCTCCAGCCACTTAACCTGCTCAGCCGTCAGCTTGATATCCAGCGCAGAAAGGCTGTCCTCCAGTTCGGCAATGGTGCGCGGCCCGATCAGCGGAATGACCGGGAAAGGCTGGGCGATGACATAAGCGAGCGCGATGTGGATCGGATGGCGGCCGAGTTTCCGGGCAAGCTCGATCGCCCGGTCGCGGCGGTCGAAGTTGCGGTCGGAATACCAGACGCGGACGATTTCCTCGTCATCTCGCTTGTCCCGCCCCGCCCGGTCGGTGAAGAAGCCACGCCCCTGGCTCGACCAGGCGAAATTCGGGATCTGGCGGGATTGGAGCCATGCCTTCCACTCATCATCCGATGCCGCCACACACCCCGCCCAGATGGGATCGAGCATCTCGGCAAGCGAGAAATTGTTGGAAAGTGCGCCCGGCGCCTGTTTGCCGTTCTCTTGCGCATAGGCGGTGGCCTCGTCCATACGCTCGCGCGTCCAGTTCGATCCCCCGAAAATGCCCCGAATGCGACCACGCCGGACTTCGGCATCCATAGCATCGACAAATTCGCCGACCGGCACGTCGGGATTGTCACGATGCATGAAATAGACATCGACATAATCCGTCTTCAGACGCTCCAGCGACTGGTTGAGCTGCTTGGCGATCATGTCCGGATAGCAGAGGGGCGAATGCGCGCCTTTGCCGATCAGCACGATTTCTTCGCGCGGCACGTTGCGGCTGGTGTGCCAGTCACCGAATATGGCTTCCGTCTTGCCGCCGCCATAGACATAAGCCGTATCGAACAGATTGCCGCCCGCCTCATAAAAGGCATCGAGCGTCAGGGACGCGGAGGCGAAATTGGGGAAGAACTCGAAACCGAGCGCAACCACCGAAGCGGGTTTGGTGAGGCCGGGTATGTGCCGCTTCGGAACCGCATTGCCTGCCACGACCTTGCCACCGGCAATATTCGTGATGCGAGAAGTTGCTTTTTCGACGCTGTATTCCAGGCCAACGGCGGCACGCCACTGGTCCATGACACGTAGATTGCCGAGACTGTCGGCCCAGCCCATGCCGGGCGCGCCGAATTCCTGCTTGCCCTGCCTTATCGCCTCACCTGCCGCATCGACTTCGAAGGAATAGAGCCAACGGTCTTCCGGCAATTCGATGGTTTCGACCTTGTCGCCCCTGAAAATATCGATCCGGCCGGTGCCACCCTTGTGGCCGGCGGCGAACCAGAAATCCTTGACTTCGATACGGCCTTCCGAACCGATGATGCGCAGCACATTGTCCTGGCCTGCCATGATCGAGCAGGAGACTTCGGCAACGATACCGTTCGAAAATTTCAGAACGGCCGAAGCCCATTCATCGACGCCCGACTGGCCGAGATGGGCCGCACCTACAATCTTTTCGGGTTCAGCAAAGGGTTTTCCATCCACTGCACCGGCAATCAGCCGCACCATGGATACGGGATAACCGCCGACATCGAGAATGCCGCCGCCTGCCGTCTCATTGGAAAACAGACGATGATCGGCACGGAAAGACCCCATGTTGAAACCGAAACTGGAGCGGATGATGCGGATATCGCCAACGGCGCGGTTCCTGATCAACTCTACCAGTTTTGCCGTCTGCGGATGCAGGCGGTACATATAGGCCTCGCCCGCAAAGACATCAGCTTTTTTCGCTTCGTGGAAAATGGCGTCGGCGTCATAGGCGGAAAGCGCGATGGGCTTTTCCACCAGCACGTTTTTGCCCGCACGGATCGCCTTGATCGCCCATTCCGCATGGCCGGTATGGGGCGTGGCGATATAGACGGCGTCGATATGGGGATCGGAAAGCAGCGCATCGTAACCGTGGATGATGCGAGCGCCGGGAAAGGCGTCAGCAAGGCCGGGCTTGTCCGGATTGCGGGTGGCGATAGCCTCGAGCTTACCCGTGCGGGAATGGGCAATGCCGTCCGCAAAGGTCTTGGCGATGGTGCCCGGGCCGATAATGCCCCAGCGGATCGGTTGGTCGGTCGTCATGAAATCCTCGTCTTGACTTGCGTGCTTGGGAAAGGGTTCAGCGCAGGCGATTGCCCTGACTGTCGAAAAGAAATGCCTTGCGGGCGGAAAGACCGACCGTCAGCCGGTCACGATTGGCGACGTCTCGCGATTCCGGCCGCTCGATGACGAGTTGCTCACCGCCTTCCGTACGGGCATAGACATAGCTGGTATTGCCGAGGTGCTCGGCGACATCGACGTGAACGGTGAGATCGGCATCGCCCTGCCCGATATCGGGAAAATGTTCGGGCCGGATGCCGAGCGAAACTTTGCTTCCCTCATCGAGCCGGTCCTTGATCGGCAGGGTCAGCCGCACGGCAGGATCGCTGTCGAGCGACAGCGTAACGCTTTGTCCACCCGTACCGATGACGGTCGCCTCCAGAAAATTCATCTTCGGCGAACCGACGAAACCGGCAACGAAACGGTTGGCGGGGTCGTCATAAAGATCGAGCGGGGCACCGACCTGTTCGATATTGCCCGCCCTCAAAACCACGATCTTGTCGGCCAGCGTCATCGCCTCGGTCTGGTCGTGGGTGACATAGATCATCGTGGTGCCAAGCTGCTTGTGCAGCCGCGAGATTTCCACCCGCATCTGCACCCGAAGTTCCGCATCGAGGTTCGACAAGGGCTCGTCGAACAGAAAGACCTGCGGTTCGCGCACGATGGCGCGGCCGATGGCGACACGCTGCCGCTGCCCGCCGGAGAGCTGCTTTGGCCGGCGTTCCATCAACTCGTTGATCTGCAGGATTTCGGCAGCGCGGCTGACACGCTTTTCCGTATCGGCCCTGGGATTGCCGTTCATCCTGAGGCCGAAGGACAGGTTTTCGGCAACCGTCATGTGCGGATAAAGCGCATAGGATTGAAACACCATGGCGATGCCGCGATCGGCCGGATCGGCATCGTTGACCGTTCTGCCGCCGATACTGATATCGCCGTCCGATATATCCTCCAGCCCCGCGATCATACGCAGAAGCGTTGATTTGCCACAGCCGGACGGGCCGACGAAGACCACGAACTCGCCATCGGCAATATCGAGATCTGCACCATGGATGACTTTCAGCGCACCGTAGCGCTTGACGACATTCTTGAGCGAAAGTTCCGCCATGCGGTCTCTCCCCTTACTTGACTGCCCCGGCGGAAATGCCGGCGATGAAGTGGCGCTGCAAAGCCACGAAAACGATGAGAATGGGTGCGGTGAGCAGAACTGCACCGGCCATGATGCCGCCCCATGACACTTTGGTGAGCCCGATGAGGGTGCCAAGTGCCACGGGTGCGGTCATCATTTCCGGGCGGGAGTTGATCAGCAGCGGCCAGAGATAATTATTCCAGGAAGCGAGGAAGAGGATGATGGACAGCGCCGCCATGGTGGGGCGCGCCAATGGCAGGGCAATGCGAAGGAATATCTGCCATTCCTTGACGCCCTCGACCCTTGCCGCATCGAAAAGCTCCGTTGGCATCATGGAAAAGGATTGCCGCATGAACAGCACGCCGAGCGAGTTAAACAGTGGCGGCACGATGAGTGCCACCCAGGTGTTGGCGAGCTTGAATTCGCGCGCCACCATGATGAACTGGGGAATGACGACAACTGCAAAAGGCAAGGTGATGGTGCCGAGAATGATGGCGATCACCACCGAGCGTCCGGCAAAACGATAGCGCGCCAGCGCCCAGCCCGCCATGGAGGTCAGAAACACCGAGAAAACCGTATAGATGACCGCAACGGTGATCGATATGAACATCGCCCGCAGGAAGTTGGTATCCGCCTGAAGGTTTTTGAAGTTCTCGATGAAATTGGTGGACGGGACGAGCACGATGTCGGGGCTGAAAATGCCAAAATCAGGCATTGTCGAGAACACGAACATCATCCACAGCGGAAATAGCCAGATGAGGGCAAGCGGCGTCAGCGTCGCATGCAGCGCGATCTTCTGCCAGAGAAGCGATCTGGATTTCGATCTCATTTCGGCTCCCTCCCGACCCAGAGATTAAGAAGCGAAATGGCGATGGCGAGCGCCGCCATGGTGTAGGCGATGGCCGAGGCGTAGCCGAAATTGAGCGAAGTGAAGCCCTGCCGGTAAAGGAACAACCCCAGCGTTTCCGTACCGCCGCCCGGCCCACCCCTGTTGGTGATGAGGAAAGGTTCGGCAAAAAGCTGCATGGTGCCGATGACGGACAGGACCACGCAGAAAAGGATGATGGGTTTCAACAGCGGCAGTGTGATGTGGAAGAACTGCTGCCGCTTGTTCACCTTGTCCAGTGTCGCCGCCTCATAGACATCGCCGGGAATGGATTGCAGGCCGGCCAGAATGATGATGGCGTTATACCCCGCCCAGCGCCATGTGACGGCGATGATGACCAGCGCCATGGCCGCATTGGCATTGTCGAACCACGAGATGGGCGAAAGGCCAACGGAAGTGATGAGCTTGTTGATGATGCCGAAATCGGCACTGAACATCAGCCGGAAGACTGCCGCATAAGCGACTTCTCCGACGACGACGGGTGCAAAGAAGGCAAAACGGTAAAGCGGGCGCACCTTCAACAGTGGCGAGTTCAGAAGTACCGCCATGACGGTCGCAAGCGCGATCATGACAGGCACCTGAATGACCAGAATGATCAGCGTATTGTAGAGCGCGTTATAAAACGCCGGATCGGAGACCAGCCTCCCCCAGTTCATGGAGGGCGCAAACCGCCAGGGATTGATGCGGGTGTTCTGAAACGACAGCATGAACGAGCTAACTATCGGCCAGACCCAGAACGTCGCGAAAATCAGAAGATAGGGCGCAAGGAACGCATAAGCGATCCTGTTCCTTGACGGCATGACGACCTCCAGATGCGATGGTTGGAAAGCTTGGAGAGGCCGGTCCTGCTAAATCGCAAGGCCGGCCATCCGAGAGCTTCATTCCGCGACCGGCAGCCCCGTGGCCGTTTCGATCTGCTTTGCGGCATCGTCGAGAGCTGCTTTCGCATCGGTATAACCACCCGCGAAATATTTGGTCTGCGTCGCCTTGTAGATCGCATCTGCATCCGACTGGAACGCGGTGCCACGGCTGGGCACGATTTTCGGCAGGGTCGCCAGAATATCGGTCCAGACCGCCTGCCCACCCCAATAGGGCTGCTTTTCCTTGACGAAAGGATCATCGATGGCGGAGAGAAGCGAGGGAACGAGGCCGAAGGACTTCAGCATCGTCACCTGCCCCTCATTGGTGGTCAGCGCGTAGTCGATGTACTTCCAGGCGGCTTCCTTGTGCTTGGACGCCGAACTTATCGCCAGCGAAGAGCCACCGAGATTGGCTGCATGCGGACCGTCAGGCGTAAGGCTCGGCATCATATAGACACCCCACTTGCCCGAAAGACCGGGAGAGCCGGAGCGAACCGTGCCTTCATACCAGGCGCCATACATCTGGCTCGCGGCCTTGCCGGCAGTATTGGCCTGAATCTTCTCATCCCAGATCGCAGCCGTGATGATGCCGGCATCCTTCATCTGCTTGATCTTTTCAAGCGTCGCGACACAGGCAGGTTTGTTGATGGTGATGTTCTGGCCGTCGGTCGAAAAGTAACCGCATCCCTGCTCGTTGGCGATCATGCGGAACCACTCGCTGTCGCCGTTGAAGTCGGCCTGCGCCATCACGGTGCCGGGATTGGCGGCCATGACCTTCTTGCCAGCCGCGATGAAATCATCCCAGCTTTTGATGGTGGCCGGATCGACAGCAGCCTTTTCGTAGAAATCGCGCCGGTAAAAAACGGCCACCGGACCCGAATCCCAAGGCACCGCATAAGCTACGCCATCGACTTCCAGTTCCGTGCGCTTAAAGTCAGGAAAAAGCGCCTGTTTTTCAGGCGTATAGCCAAGTGCAGTCAAATCCGTGAAACAATCCGGGAACCGGCTCCAGAACAGTTCCGCCTCGAAATTTTCGACCGTTACAATATCCGGGAGGCCGTCGCCACCCGCTGCGCAAGCCGCCAGCGTCTTGTCGAAAACCTGACCGTTTCCAAGGTCTTCAACAACAATCTTGATGTCAGGATTTTGCTTGTTAAACCCTTCGACAGTGGATTTAAGCGCCGATGCGGCGACATTCCAGCTCCAGATGGTTACGGTCTCGGATTGCGCCATTACCGGTGCTGCAAGGAGCACCAGAGCCGTCGACGCGCCAAGAAATTTAAAGCACATTGAAAACCTCCCTTTTTTCAATTGCCGTTCTTTAGCGAACATGGGCACATTACCGGCGGCAGGAAATCTGTCTCGTACAAAGGGAACATCGATTTGGCGGAAAGTAAGATTGCCGAAAGAGCCTTCTACCAGCCGGGTGCAAGCAGCATCGAAGGCATGCCGACCACGCTCCAGCTTTTTTACAACCACCCGCCCATCATGCTCAGGCCGCACTGGCATGCGCAAGTGGAGGTGAACTATGTGATGTCGGGATCCGTACATTACCGGATGGGCGACCACGACCTTTCGCTCGATGCCGGCCAGATGTGCATTTTCTGGGGCGGCCAGCCGCACCAGATGGACCGTTCCTCCGATGATTCGATTTATGCGGGCGCGCATCTGCCGCTCGTCCATTTTTTCCGCATGCGGCTGCCGGCTGCGGTTTCCAGCCTGCTGATGGGCGGCGCAACGATGGTGAGTGCACAGACGGACCGGGCCGACGAGGAAAATTTCGGCCGCTGGTTCCGTTACGCCACGTCGGGTGATCCGGCCAAGGCGCAGCACGCGGTGGAAGAATTGCTGCTGCGGGTGGAGCGCATGTTCCTCGAGCCCTATACCGTCATATCCTCCGCCGTCAGCGGCAAACGGGAAGAGAACGACGAGAGCATGGCGCCCTCAATCGGCGTGGTGCGCATGTGCGATTTCATTGCCGCCAATTTTCTAGACGACATCGACGCGACCGAAATTGCCCGCGCCGCCTCGCTTCATCCGAAATATGCGATGAACCTGTTTCGCAAATCCACCGGCATGACGCTGATCAAATACCTGACCTTGCTCAGGCTTTCCCGCGCCCAGGCGATGCTGATGAACGGCAAGGACAATATTTTGCAGATTGCCATGGAAAGCGGCTTCGGCTCCGTCAGCGCCTTCAACAAGGCGTTTCGTCAGATCGCCGGCATGTCGCCTTCCGATTTCCGCCGCGATATGCGCGCGACGGCGGCTTAATTTTCCGCCTCTTCAAAATCGGAGTAGCCGGCACTGCGCTGACCTGCCGCCTTGCGATAGGCGCGGGGCGAATTGCCGAGCATTCGCCGGAACATGGTGGTGAAAGCCGGAATATTTTCATAACCGGCATCCAGCGCCACATTGGTCACCGCCTCGCCCGCGGCAAGCCTAGGCAGAGACGCAAAAATGCAGGCCTGCTGACGCCAGGTGACAAAACTCACCCCCAACTCTTTACGAAATAACCGCGTAAAGGAGCGTCGGCTCATGCCCATGGCGGCGGCCCAGTCATCGATTTCCACTCTGGCCACAGGCTTTTTCAGGAACTCGCGGCAAAGACCGGCAAGACGCTGATTATCGGGAAAGGGTAATCCCAGCGGGCGTTCAGGCAGACGGTTGACCTCATCAAGCAGAAGCGCCCGCACCAGTCCCTGCCGGTGAAAAGCGGCTGGTTGCAACTCCTCGCCCAGCAATTCCGAAATCAGGCTGGAGGCAAGGGCGGTAATTTCCACCACCCTTGGGGCCCCGGCTTGAAACAGATCGGGGTGAACGTAGATCGAATGCATCTCCACCGTTGAGATGATCTCGGCCTCGTGTTTCAGCCCGGCTGGAATGATAAGCCCGTGACCGGGCGGTATCATCCAGCGCCCTGCGGCGGTGCTGACCAGCACGACGCCCTGGCGTGCGCACCATATCTGCACCCGGCCATGGCTGTGGACCGGGGTACGGTGTCCTGTCGGATAGGCACGGTGAAGCGCCAGCACCGGCTCGTTGGTGCCGTCGATCAATTTCAGGCTGCGCTCATGGTCGTCATCCGCCAGACGGGCGGGTTTTAGCGATTTGATTTTTGCCATTTGGCCCATTCACAAAGAAACTCGTCCAGAACACGAAAGCAGGCCAGAAACAATATGAATAAAAGCGGGAAGAAATAAAGACACGTTTCCCGTCTCTCGCGGGGAATCTGGAGAGGATACATCATGGCCACCGTCACCAGCACCGGGTTCAGCCCGCAACGCACGGCGTTTTCAATCATTGCAGCAGCCAGCTTCTGCCACATGCTCAACGACATCATGCAATCGCTACTGACGTCGCTTTATCCGCTGCTGAAGGCCAATTATGCGCTCGACTTCATGCAGATCGGGCTGCTCACCTTCGCCTTTCAGGTCACGGCATCGCTGTTGCAGCCGGTCGTCGGCATGGTGACCGATCGCTGGCCCATGCCTTTCTCCCTGCCAGTCGCCATGCTCTCCACCTGTGCTGGCCTCATCACGCTCGCATTCGCTCACAGCTTCGAGGTGCTCGTGATCGGCGCCTGCCTGATCGGTGTCGGCTCGGCGATCTTCCATCCGGAGGCGTCACGCGTTGCCCGTCTGGCATCCGGTGGTCGCCACGGTCTGGCACAGTCCTTCTTCCAGGTTGGTGGCAATACAGGCACGGCCATCGGCCCGCTGCTGGCCGCCTTCATCGTCATCCCGTTCGGTCAAGCCAGCCTCAGCTGGTTCTCACTGATCGCGCTGATGGGCTTTGCCGTCTTGTCCTGGGTCGGCGTCTGGTATACCCGCCACCGCCGCGCGAATGTCGGCAAGGCTCCGGCCAGCCGCGCACTTCCGCTGGCACGCGGCACCGTGATGATGACGCTTGCCGTGCTGGTGGTTTTGACCGCCACCAAGAACGCCTATCTCGCTAGCCTTTCCAGCTATTTCACCTTCTACACCATTGAGAAGTTCGGGCTGGGCGTGCAGGATGCGCAGGTTCTGCTGTTCCTCTTCCTTGGCGCTTCTGCGGCGGGCGTTTTCTTCGGTGGTCCGATCGGCGACCGCTTCGGCTCGCGCGTCGTCATCTGGTTCTCGATCCTCGGCGTCATTCCCTTCGCGCTGATGCTGCCCTATGCGAACCTGTTCTGGACGACCGTTCTCGTCGTCGTCATCGGCTTCGTCTTCTCTTCCGCCTTCTCGGCAATCGTCGTGTTCGCGCAGGAACTGGTACCCGGGCGCGTTGGTCTCATCGCCGGCATGTTCTTCGGTTTCGCCTTTGGCTTCGGTGGCATCGGGGCCGCGGTTCTCGGGATCTATGCGGACAAGGAAGGCATCGAGTTCGTCTATCGCATCTGCTCCTACCTGCCGCTGCTCGGCCTGTTGACCGTGCTTTTGCCAAAGTTGCCGAGCCACCGGTAAAGACCCTTCGCTCTCAAGCGTTTCGTCACGGCAGTCACCTGTGATAATCACGGTGACTGCCGTAATTCGTTGAGCGAAGACCAGCCACATGCAGATACCGATAAAATCGATCCTCGTCTTTCATGCTGCGGCAAGGGCGGGCAGCATTTCGCGGGCGGCGGAAGAGCTGAGCGTTACGCCTTCAGCCGTTTCCCAGCAGATCCAGTTGCTCGAAGGCCAGCTTGGCACGACGCTGATGGCGCGGACCGGCCGCAAGGTGACGCTGACGGAGGCGGGCGAGCGGTACTTCTCGATGATCACCGCACAGATCGAGCAGATCAGCGATGCCACCGACAGTATTCGCGGCTTCCGCTCGGTGACCACGCTGACAATCAGGGCAACCCCGACCATTTCCAACAAATGGCTGCTGCCGCGTCTCGGCTCCTTTCTGGAGGAGCATCCCGAACTGGAAGTGCGCCTTGACGGCACCAACGAGCCGACCGATTTTTCGCAGGAGCTTGTCGACATAGAGCTGCGCCATGGCGATGGCCGCTGGCCGGGCCTGTTTGTGGAAGGACTCGTGGAGGAGGAGTTCCTGCCGGTCTGTTCACCGGACATGCCCGGTGCCGGTACATTCCTGCCCGAAGATTTGCAGAACCAACGGCTTATCCACTCGGTCAAGGCGCAGGCGCAATGGAACCACTGGTTCCCGCTTTCCGGCGTGACGGCTGAAAAGCGCTGGCGTCGCGTTCTGTTCGATCGCAGCCACATGGCCATCGACGCCGCCGTTCTGGGCATCGGCGTGGCGCTGGAAAGCACGTTGATGATGGAGCGGGAACTGCAACGCGGAATGCTGATCCCGGCCGTGGCCGATGCGCCCCGCATCAAGCTCGTCACGCAATGGATCGTTTGCCCGCATTCCCACCTGCGTCAGAGAAAAGTGACGCTGTTTCTGGAGTGGATGCGAAAACAACGCGACGAGTGGCGTGCCCGTCGCGTTGTCTGATGCTTCAGGCTCCCTGTTTCAGTCTCAATAAAGACCCATCAACCGTATCGGCCCGAGCGTCAGCACCGGGAAAAGCACGAGTGCGAATATGGCGAGTGTCAGCACCGTCATTGGCGCCAGCGAACCACGAATGACGTCCTCGATCTTCATGTTCGCCACCTGTGCTGCCGCGAACAGGCAGACCCCGACCGGCGGCGTTACAAGGCCAAGTGTCAGCGTCATGACAGTCACGATCAGGAAGTGGATCGGATCGATGCCCAGCGCCTCCACCGGCGGCATCAGCACCGGAATGAGGATGAACATGGCGGGGATAGCCTCCATGAAGATGCCGATGATCAGCAGGAAAACGAAGATCACCAGCATGCCCGACATCGGCCCAAGGTTCATCGCCTTCAAAAGCTCGGCCACCTGTTCCGGCAGGCCGTCGAAGGTGAAGACCCAGGCGGCAAGCTGCGAGGTGGCGGCGATGAAGAGGATGGTGCCGGAAATGCGCGCCGTGGATATCAGTATTTCCGGCAATTCGCGAACCGGCAGCGTGCGATAGACCAGCACACCCAATACGGCCACATAAACAACCGCGATGGCCGCGGCTTCCGTCGGCGTGAACAGGCCGCTGGCGATACCGATGATGAGGATCAGCGGCGTGAGCATCGGCAGGATTGCGCGAAGGCCGGTGACGATAACCAGACGGAAATTGAAGGGCGTCGGCGGATTGTAGCCGTAATGCACCGAATAGAAGTGGTTAAAGACAAGAAAAGCGAAGGCGATGAAGAGGCCAGGCACCAGACCCGCAATGAGCAGCGTGCCGATCGACACATTGGCGATGGAACCGGCAATCACGATCAGGATCGACGGCGGGATGATGGAAGAGAGCGTGGAGGTGCAGAGCGTCATGCCGACGGCATAACCCTTTGGAAATCCGTGTCGCTCCATGGCCTTGATTTCGATTGCGCCCACAGAGGCGATATCGGCGACTGAGGAGCCGGAGACGCCGGAAAAGATGACCGACGAAATGACGTTGACGTGGCCAAGTCCACCGGGAAGCCAGCCGACCATCGCCTCGGCGAAATCGAAGATGCGCTCCGCCACACGGCCGCGCTCCATCACCGTACCGACCAAAATAAAGAGTGGCACGGCGACGAGAAGGAAAGAGTTCATCGACGAGAACATCGTCTGCGACAGAAGGTCCATGGGCATGGAGGTGAAGAGCCACAGCGTGCCGACACTGGCGAGCGCCAAAGCGATGGCGAGCGGCACACCCAGCATGCTGAGACCGAAAAAAGCGATGAGAAGAAAGACCGACATGGCTCAATGTCCTGCTGAAATAGAGATATCGGCGTGGGCGATCTCGTCCGCGGGGATACCGATCTCGGGTAGCGCGATCAGGTCCCGCCTGCTGCGCAGAGATTCGATGATGGCCAGCACGGCGATGACGGCCGAGACAGGCAGAACCATGCCGATGGTCCACATGGGGATGGGCAAGGTCGCGGCGGTCTCGTTCATCATGATCTGCTGGCGCACCAGGGTGAAGCCCGTCCAGCCCATCATGCCGAAGAAGAACACCGAAGAACCGACATAGATCGGCACCGCCAACCGCCTGAACAGGCGGTGGAACAGCACCAGAAACACCACGACCCGCGCGCTTTCAACAGTGCGGAAACCGGCGGCAAGGCCAAGGAACACCATCCAGATGAAGAGAAAGCGCGTCGCCTCCTCGGTCCATGGAAGAGGGCTGCCGATGAGGCGGCCAATGACCTGGAGAAGAACGACGACAAGAATACCGAAACAGGCCGCCCCGGCGGCGACATCAGCGATGACCTTGACGATGGTGCCGAGCACCGACGGTTTCGTATCGCGCATGACAATACCCTTCCACTGCTGAAACCGGATATCCGGTAAAACGAATGCCACCCTGCCGCTACGGCAAGGCAACCCTTGCTGACGATGGGAGCGGCCGGGTTGCTAATCGGTGCAAGCCCGACCCTCCTTTCACTGGCGGCGTCAGTTCGTCTTGAGGAAAGCCTGCGTCTTGTCGAAAAACGCCTGATCTTTCACGAGGGCGGAGAATTTTGCCGAAAGACCAGTCGCGACAGCCACGAAAGCCTTGCGCTCGTCGTCGGTCAGCGTGTTGACCTCCATGCCGTTCTTCTTCAGCGTTGCGAGCGACTTGTCGATATCGGCAGCATCGTTCTCGGCTTTCCACAGCTCGGTTTCCGTGGCCGCGTCCCTCAACGCCGTTTTGAAGCCTTCGTCGAGGCCTTCGAAACGGGCCGGGTTCATGCCCAGCACCCAGGCGTCAGCGATGTGGTTGCTGATCGTCAGGTATTTCTGCACTTCATAAAGCTTGGCGCTGACAGGCACGTTGACCGGATTTTCCTGCCCGTCGACGACTTTCAGCTGGAGCGCGTTATAGACTTCCGCAAAGGCCATCGGCGTCGGGGCAGCACCCATGGCGCCGAAGAATTCGACCCAGAGCGGATTGTTCGGCACACGCAGCTTCATGCCCTTGAGATCGGCAGGCGATTTGATCGGCGCCTTGGAGTTGGTGATTTGGCGCAACGGCCGAGACCAGAGATCGAGCCCGAGAATGCCGATCTTGCTCAGATCGCCGGAAAGCTCCTTGCCAAGATCGCTGTCAAGATAGACGCGCAGCTGGTCAATATCGCGGAACTGATAGGGAATGGCGATGGCCGTGAATTTCGGATTGAACGTCGCGTAAAGCGATGTCGAGTTCAAGAGCATGTCGAGCGAACCGCCGGCCAGCTGCTTAACGCCCGCCGAAGGATCGCCGCCATAAAGCGTGCCGTTCGGAAACACTTTGATCTTGAGTTTGCCGTCAGTCTTTTTCGAAACAATCTCGGCGAACTTGTTGGCCGCGAGCGTGATTTCCGACGTATCGGAATCCGGCGTCGAAAGCGTGAGCGTTTCCGCCTGCGCGATCGATGCAACAAGCATGGTGGCGGCAAGAGCCAGCCCGTAAAGTTTTGAAATTTTCATGTGTTCCTCCCGTTGTTGTCTCTAAACAGTTTCGAGCGTTCCTCCGAACGCGTTCATGCGTTTAACTTCAAGGATCACACCGCTGTGATCAAGCTCGCCCGCGCCATGCTCGACCATGGAGTGGAATAGCCGGTCAACCTCCTCGCCGACCGGTAATTTCAGGCCACGGCTCTTGGCGAAAGCCAGCGCCGTGGACGTATCCTTCAGCTGATATTTCGCCGGCCCGCCGGGGCGGAAATCGCCTTCCACCATGCGTTTGCCGTGCTGGCGGAAGACGGTGGACTCGGCAAAACCGCCAAGCAAAGCCTGGCGCACCTGCGCCGGGTCGGCTCCCCCCGCTTCAACCAGCGTCAAAGCTTCCGCTACGGCGCAGATCGTTGAAGCCACGATCAGCTGGTTGGCCAGCTTGGCCAATGAACCGCAGCCCACCGGACCGACATGGGTGACGCGGCCGAGGCAATTGAGGAGTGGCCGCAATGCGTCCACATCCCGCTGCTCACCGCCGGCCATGATGGCGAGCGTTCCCTCAGTCGCCCCTTTTTCGCCGCCGGAAACCGGTGCGTCGACATAAGCGACGCCATGAGCCTTTGCCGCCTCCGCCTGTTCCCGTGCGCTGTCGACCGGAATCGAACTCATCACCAGCAGAAATGCACCAGGCTTCATGGTGGAAACGACACCCGAGGCGCCGAGCAGAACCTCGTCGCAGACCGGCCCGGAACTCAGCATACAGAGCACGACATCGGCTTCGGCTACAGCTTCGGCAGCCGTGGCCGTCGGCTGCACGCCCTTTGCCGCCAGAACCGCAGCTTTTTCAGCACTGCGGTTCCAGGCCTTGACGGAAAAACCGGCCTCCGCCAGACGCGCCGCCATGGGTGCACCCATGATGCCCGTTCCGATGACAGCGATTTCGCGGATGTCCTGCATTTTTTCCACCCTTCAAAGCCATTGCCGGTTGAGGAAACGAACCGGCAACTCTTCTTCGATGAGGGCGGGAAACGCCTCGCGAAACCGGTCGAGATGGGGTGTTTTCAGATGGTCGTCGAAAGCTTCGCGGCTGTCATAGACCTCATAGAACACCACGTTGTTTCCGGATTCCGGCCGCACCACATCGAATTGCCGGCAACCCGGTTCATCCTGAACCGAATGGGTGGCATCATCTTGCGCTGCGTTAAGAAAGGCATCCATCGCGTCAGGCTTGACCCGGAATTCCGCGATTACCACGAAAGCTCCATTCGGCATGTCCCGTTCTCCGTCCATCACGCCGCAGCGTCTTTTTGCGGACGGAACTGGTTTTCCATGTCCTGGCGAAGCTTCACCACATCCAAGTCGCTCACCAGTTCCACATCATCGAAGCTGACGATCTGATCCTTCTTGATGGCGCGCTTCAGCTTGACATTATGGGCAAGACCGATCGGCAGCGCCTTGATGTCGAGGCTGCGGGTGGCAGGGATGGCATTGGCCCAGACCGCGTAACCGCCCTCGCCATCAAGCATTTCGCCGGGCTGCATGTCCTTCTTGGCCGTCGCAACCGCATCGCCGCGGAACTCCTTCGAGCAACCGGTGGCCTCATTGCGCAGTACGGCCGAAAGCACGCTTATCGAAGTTTCGAGACCGATGATGTGGAACGGACGCCACATGGAGGCGTACCAGCCCGAAGGATCGGTCAGCAGTCCATATTGCTTGAAGCAGGCGCGGGCATATTCGTTATGCGCCTTGAAGGTGACGAAAACGCCGTAACGGATGTTATTAAACACCTCGCGACCATCCGGCTCCTGGCTTGCGGCAATATCCACGAGACCGGAACGCGACATGCGGCCACCATCGGCAGCAGGGCGAAAGACGCGGGCGAGATCATGCAGGCCTGCGGGCGGGAAGGCCAGACCGTCATCCGGGCAATCCAGCCCCGTGCCGTTTGCGACCGCCGCCATTTCGATGGCCGCCTTGGTGCCGTCGGTAAATGAATTGTACATTTTCGGATTGAAGTCGCCCTTGGCCACTTCCTCGTCAGTCCAGCCGAAGTAGCTCCAGACCGTATCAGGCGTCGAATACCGGTAACGCGGCTCGAAATTCATCCCCTTGCCGGCGGAAACGACCTCGAAGCCGGTGGCGCGTGCCCAATCGACCAATTCGCAGATCAGGGCCGGTTGGTCACCGTAAGCCATGGAGTAGATAAGACCCTTGGCCCTCGCTTTTTCGGCCAGGATCGGCCCGACCATCACATCGGCCTCCACATTGACCATGACGACATGTTTGTTGTGGTCGATGGCTCCGAGCGCATGGCGCGCGCCAGCCAGCGGATGGCCGGTCGCCTCGATCACGCATTCAATCTCGCCGCAGGCGAACAGTTCGTTCACATCGTCAGTCACATAGGTCTTGCCGCTCTTCAGCGCATCGGCGCAGCTCGTCGCGTCATAACGCTCCTTCGGCCAGCCGACGCGGTCAAACGATTCCCGCGCCTTGCCGACATTGAGATCAGCGACGGCGACCATGTGGAAACCGGCGATGCGCTGCGCCTGCGCCAGAACCATGGAACCGAACTTGCCGGCACCGATGAGACCCACCCTGACGGGCTTGCCACCGGCTGCGCGCTGCGACAGAAGAGAATAGAGATTCATGTTTTGACATCCTTCGCTGGGGAAATTGCTGGCGAGAGTGCCCAGTCAGCCCGGCGAAGGCCATGCGATACCGAGGCTACGAAGGGTTAACCCTCGCGGCACCGAAGACATGACGTTTCTGCGTTCCTCCCGGATCCCGGCACACACTTGCGCCGGCTCCCGCGGTCGCCTCCCAAAGCAACCCTGGGAACAGAGTAGGAGCGTTCAAATATTAGTTCTATTTAGAAAAACAGATTTTTCTTTTAATTTTTCTAACAAACTATCAAGCTGATTTGCGCAGCATCAGATCGGCACTGAGGAGAATGCGCTCGCGCATCCGTGTCGTGTCATCCGCCTCCTCGTTCAACTTCTGCAGCAGAAGTTCGATCGATAGTCTGCCGATCTCGTTGTAATTCTGCGCCACCGTGGTAATCGGCGGGCAGGCATAACGCGAAAGCGGATGATCGTCATGGCCGGCGACCCTTAGATCGTAATCCGTGCCATGGCCGACCCTGATGCCCTTCTGGAAAGCGGCGGCGATGACACCGAAGGCGATACGGTCATTGGCGCATAAAATAGTGCGCGAGGCCAAATGCCCTGCCCCATCCAGTAACCGGGTCGCTTCATCAAAGGCGAAACGCTCGAAATCCCAGGTTACGGTGCCGGGAACACCTATGACATGCGGCTCGAAACCAAGACGCTGCATCGCCTCCTCATAGGCCGTGCGGCGCGTTGCGGCGTTGGTATTGACCTGCGGCATGTCGAAGAAACAGGGCGGCTCGCCCGAACGGCAGAGATAATCCACCATCAGCCCGACGCTCTGGCGGTTGTCGGTGCCGACGAAGGCCGAGGTCTCGTCGAGTGGAGAATCGACATAGACGATCGGTATGATGGCTGCCAGCTGCTCTAGCGTGGCGCGATGGGACTTGACGCCGAGCGGAGCGATAATGGCGCCTGCGACATTCATCGACTTGAAGGTGCGGATGGCCCGATCCTCGATTTCCGCCTTGCCGTCGGACGACAGCACGAAGGCAAGGAACCCCGCCTCGTTGGCGATGAGTTCGATACGGCTCGTCAGCGCCATGTAGAACGGGTCGGTTGAGTTGGGAATAATGATGCCGATGATATTGGAGCGGCGGCGGTTGAGGTTGACGGCGAAGATATTCGGTCGGAAGCCCGATTTCTTCAGCGCATCCTCGATGGCATCCCGCGTCTTCTTGCGGACCGAGGCCGGATCATTGAAGTATTTCGAAACAGTCGGGCGGGAAAGGCCGACGAATTCCGAGAACTCTTCCATCGTCCTGATAGATTTGGCCAAAGTGCTTGCCCCCATGAAATATTACATGTGGTACTCTATATCGACCGGCCTTCGCACGAAAAGCCGGTCGAATACGGTTATCAACGGCCAAACGATCATTCGGCTGCAAATTGCACTTTCATCGTGGCCGGATCGGACGGCTTTTTCATAAAGAACGGCAGCATATCCGAAAGCGGCAGCCGGTGCGACACCAGCCGCGCCATGACATCGCCATCCGTTTCCAGAATGGCAAGCGCCTGCGGTATGTTGCGGTTCAGCGAATGTGAGCCGACAAGCTTCAGCTGCCGCCGGAAGATTTCGAAAGGCGCAACCGAGATACGGGCATCCGGCGCGCAGACACCGAAAAATAGCGCCGTGCCGCCATCCGCGACCAGCGGGATCATTGCTTCCGCAACAGCTGCGATGCCGGTCGCATCCGCCACGAAATCGAACGCCTTCTGTTGCCGCAGCAGCGCCTCAGACCCGGAAACCGCCGTCTGAAGTCCAAGACTTTCAGCGAAGTCCAGCCTGCTTTCGTTGATGTCAGCAATCGTCACCGTCGCGATGCCGCGTGATTTCAGCGACAGGGCGAGCAGCAGGCCGATGGGGCCGGCGCCAAAAACAAGCGCATTGCCCGGCATCGACCCACGCTCGCCAATACCCGCGCTCTGCATGCCGTTGACGACGCAAGCGAGCGGTTCGGCAAGTGCTGCCACGTGATAGGGCATGGAACCTATGCCATGCAGTTGGTCGGAGCGCACCACGCTGAATTCCGCAAAACCGCCATTGTGGGAAACGCCATAGGCCTTCAGCGTGCTGCAAAGGTTGGTAAGCCCTTTCCTGCAACTGGGGCAGGTGCCGCACGGCAGATTGGGATCGACGACAACCCTGTCGCCGACCTTGATGCCTGTGACATCTGCCGCCACCGCCGCAACTTCGCCGGCATATTCATGGCCCGGAATGACGGGAAAGGCACCGTCACCGTAACGCGCATGCAGCACGTCGATATCGGTATGGCACAGCCCCGAAGCCTTGACCCGGACAAGGGCATGCCCCAGCGGCAGATCGGCGACGGGCACGTCCGTAAGCACGGCTCGTCCCTTCTCGACGAATTGAATCGCATGCATGGTCATCTCCGGCTTTTCAGCTCATCCAGTTGCCGCCGTCGACATTATATGTCTGGGCGAGAATATAGTCGCTGTCGGAAGAGGCGAGGAAAACTGCAAGGCCCTTGATGTCATCCGGCGTAGCGAAACGGCCGATCGGCACGGATTTGGCCACCGCCGCCTTCTTCTCACCCGGCTTCAAGCCTTCCCATTTGGCGAAATGCGCATCGACCACTTCCCAGTGCTCGCCATCCACGACACCCGGCGCAATCGCATTGACGTTGATGCCGTGTTTGACGAGCGCCAGCGCCGCCGACTGCGTGGCGGAAATGATCGCCGCTTTGGAAGCGCAATAAAGCGTCACGAGCGCCTCACCGCGCCGACCGGCCTGGCTCGCCATATTGATGATCTTGCCGCCGCGCGCGCGCGCGATCATGACATTGGAGACGGCCTTCATCATGAAAAGCGGCCCCTTGAGATTGATGTCGAAAACCCGCTCATAGCTTTCTTCGGTAATGCCGTTGATCGGCGCCATATCGAAGATCGCGGCATTGTTGACGAGAATATCGATGCCGCCGAATTCCTCATCGACCGCCTTTACAACCGCATCGATCTGACCAAGGTCAGTCACGTCCAGACGGATGGCCTTGGCGGATGGGCCTATAGCGGCTGCAGAAGCGGTCGCCCTGGCAATATCGATATCGGCGATGATGACCTTTGCACCCTCATCGGCGAAAGCCTGTGCAAAACCAAGGCCGATGCCGCGGGCGGCGCCGGTAATCAGCGCGACCTTGTTCTTCAATCTCATGTCGATCTCCGTGATGCATAGCGGGTAATGGATGAACTCGGCCATGCGCGTTTGTGTTAGATGCGATTTTCTCACTCCCCTCATTCCTGTGCTTGTCACAGGAATCCAGCCGACGCGCGTCTGCGTGGCGAGAGAGTCCTTTTCAGCCCAAGGACTTGGGCTGACTGGATTTCTGTAACAAGCACAGGAATGAGGGCGGCGGGTGCGCCAGCCCCACCCATGCCGCCCGCCGCCAAAGTGACGAACGGGCGGCACGCCGGGAGGACGCGGCTACTTGATGTAGCCCGCGCGGGTCATGTCACGCTCGACCTGTTTCTGGGCGCCTTCGAGCGCCGTATCGACGGTGTGCTGGCCGGAGAGTGCTGCCGCAATCTGCTGGCCGACAACCGTGCCGATCGACTGGAATTCCGGTATGGCGACGAACTGCACACCGGTATAGGGAACCGGATCTTTTGTCGGCTTCGACGGATCGGCGGACATGATGGCTTTCAGCACCGTATCCGCAAAGGGTGCGGCCTTCTTGTATTCCGGCAGCTCATAAGTGGATTTGCGCGTACCGGGCGGCACGGCGACCCAGCCTTCGCTTTCACCGACCGTCTTCACATAGTTCTTCGAGGTCGCCCATTTAACGAATGACTTGGCGGTTTCGAGCTTCTTCGTGGTGTTCGGAATTGCAAGGTTCCATGACCACGACCAGCTCGATCCGTTCGGCGTTGCCTCTACCGGAGCACGCGTGAAAGCGGTCTTGTCGGCAACCTGGCTCTGTTTGGGATCGTAGATACGTCCCGCAGCCGAGGTGGCGTCGATCCACATCGCGCAATGGCCGGATGCGAACAGCGTCTGGTTCTCGTTAAATCCGTTGGTGGCCGCACCGGGCGGGCCGTAGGAGGTCATCAGCGCAACATAATCCGAGATCGCCTTTTTCCACGGCTCGCTCGTCAGCTGCGGCTTCCAGTCCATGTCGAACCAGCGTCCACCATAGGTATTGATCATGGTACCGAGAAAAGCCATGTTCTCGCCCCAGCCCGGCTTGCCGCGCAGGCAAATGCCATATTGCTGTTTCGACTTGTCCGTCAGCTTGGCCGCGAAGTCCTTGATCTGGTCGTAGCTCGGATTATCAGGCATTTTCAGGCCGGCCGCGTCGAACAGGTCCTTGCGGTAAAGGGTGAACGAGCTTTCGGTATAAAACGGCACCGCGTAAAGCTTGCCGTCCACCGTCAGGCCCTTTTTGATCGGATCGAGCAGATCGGCGTAATCGTAATCGTCGCCGAGATCATCGACCGGAGCCAGCCAGCCCTGCTTGCCCCAGATCGGCGCTTCGTAACCGCCGATGGTCATGATGTCGAACTGGCCGCCATTGGTGGCGATATCGGTGGTGACGCGTTCGCGCAGAACATTCTCTTCCAGCACGATCCAGTTGATCTTGTTTCCTGTTTCCTTCTCCCAGGCGCTGGAAAGCTTCTGCATGATGATCATGTCGCCATTGTTGACGGTGGCGATGTTGATTTCTTCCGCCTGCGCAAGTCCGGCCAAAAGGCCCGCTCCAACCACAGACGACGACAGAATTCCAATGAATTTGCTCATGAGACCCGCTCCTCCTTTACGGATGTCCACGCATAACAATACATGCGTAAATTTTTATCTCGCAAAATCGCGCCATTTGTCAACATCCAAAAATAAAATGTGACGTGAGCACTCTTGGATATATTGCTATAAATAGCTGTTTTAAAGTCGATAATGTCATCAAAAATAATTACATGATCCGCTTTACTTGTTGCATCGCAACAAAAACACCATCAAAAAATATCTTGACGCGCGTAAATTTTAACTGATATCCGGAAAATAACAGAGCCGGGACGCCGGGGATTTGCACCCACCGGAAAGGTGGGAGCCGAATGCATATGGAGGAGATGATGAGGCAGGTATCCGCACTTGCGCCGCACGCGAAAGGCCCGACCATTACGGCGGGTGAAATCCTCGTGGAAATCATGGCGACGACAGTGGGCGACGGCTTTCTCGAGCCGCAAACGCTGATCGGCCCCTTTCCAAGCGGCGCGCCCGCCATTTTCATCGATCAGGTCGCGCGTTGCGGCGGCAGCGCCGGCATTATCGCGGCTGTTGGCGATGACGATTTCGGCCGCCTCAACATCGAGCGGCTGCGCCGTGACGGCGTGGACATATCGGCCATCGCCACCATTGCGGACCGGCCGACCGGCAGCGCTTTTGTCCGCTACAGGGAAAACGGCGCACGGGATTTCGTTTTCAACATCGCCCATTCGGCAGCGCGCGAAACGCACATGACTGATAAGGCGCAGGCTCTCATCGAACAGGCGGGCCATGTGCACGTCATGGGATCGGCGTTTGCGATTGCCGGTATCGGCGAGATCATTCTCGAGGCGATCAAAAGCGTCAAGGCGCGCGGCGGCTCGGTGTCTTTCGATCCGAACATCCGCAAGGAACTGGTGCAGGGTAACGAGGGCCGCAAGCTGATCGACGATCTCCTTGATGTCACCGACCTTCTGCTGCCTTCCGGCGAAGAACTTCAAGCTGCCTCCGGTCTGGATGACGAGGACGCAGCGATAGAAAAGCTCCTCGCCTCCGGTATCGGCGAGATCGTGCTGAAGCGCGGCGCGCAAGGCGCCAGCCACTTCAGCCGCGCCTATGGCCGCATCGACGCCCCCGGACTGACGGTCTCGGAAATTGATCCGACCGGCGCCGGCGACTGTTTCGGCGCAACTTACCTCACCTGCCGCCGCCTCGGCATGCATCCCGAAAGAGCGCTCACCTATGCCAATGCATCAGGCGCGCACAACGTCATAAAGCGCGGCCCCATGGAAGGCGCTGCCAGCCTTGCCGAACTTGACGCCTTCATGACCTCGCTATTGTCGGAGGAAGTCCTATGACCGCCATTCTGGAAAACCTCGCAGCCTCTCGCCGTGCTGGCAAGCCGGCAGGCATCACTTCGGTCTGCTCTGCCCACCCCGTTGTCCTGCGCGCCGCAATCCGCCGCGCCGCTGCCGGTCAAACAGCCGTGCTGATCGAGGCCACCTGCAACCAGGTCAATCATCTCGGCGGTTATACCGGCATGACGCCGCGCGACTTCGTTACCTTCGTCAATAGCATTGCGCAGGAAGAGGGACTGCCCGGCGAGCTCCTGATTTTCGGCGGCGATCATCTCGGTCCCAATCCCTGGCGCGAGGAGAAAGCCGAGGACGCGCTGACAAAAGCAGCCACCATGGTCGAAGCCTATGTCACAGCCGGTTTTCGCAAGATTCATTTGGATGCGTCGATGGGCTGCGCCGGTGAGCCGGCCGCACTGGATGACGTTACGATTGCCAATCGCGCGGCAAAACTCGCGGCTGTCGCCGAAAAGGCAGCCGCCGAGGCGGGGCTGCCAAAACCGCTTTACATTCTCGGTACCGAAGTGCCGGTGCCGGGCGGCGCCGATCACGTGCTCGACACGGTGGCGCCCACCGAGCCGCAGGCGGCGCGCATGACCATTGACCTGCACCGTGAGATATTCGCGCAGTACGGTCTTTCCGATGCGTTCGAACGGGTCATCGCCTTTGTCGTGCAGCCCGGCGTGGAATTCGGCAGCGACAATGTCGTCGCTTACAATCCGGATGCGGCCACGGCGCTCAGCGCCGTGCTGGACGGCGAACCGCAACTGGTCTTTGAGGCACACTCGACGGATTATCAAACGAGAGCAGCGCTTGGCGCCCTTGTGCGCGATGGATATCCGATCCTGAAAGTCGGTCCGGGGCTGACCTTCGCTTACCGCGAAGCACTCTACGCTCTCGATATGATCGCATCCGAGATGGTCGGCGACTATGGCGACCGGCCGCTGGCGCGGACCATGGAACAGCTGATGCTCGGCGCGCCCGGCGACTGGCAGGGTCATTACCATGGTGATGACATCACGCTCAGATTGCAGCGTCACTACAGCTACAGCGACCGCATTCGCTATTACTGGACAAGGCCCGAGGCGCTCGCAGCCGTTTCCGCCTTGCATAAGGCGCTTGACGGGAAGACAATTCCCGAAACCCTGCTGCGCCAATACCTCGGCGAGCTGCCGCTCGCCACGGTTGCAGGCAAGGATATGGAGGAGGTTCTGATCGCCGCGGTGGATCAGGTGCTGGCAACCTACCATGCGGCGACGGGCGAAGGTCGCGGCTAAGACAATCGTCAAGTTAAATTCGGATGCCCCGGCGGAGACGTTGCGGGTATCGGTCATGGAGGGGACTACCAATGGCAACACGAAACACGAGCGGTCTGGCGCGGGTTATGCTTGCGCCTTCGGTGCTGCTTYTGCTGGTGTGGATGATCGTGCCCCTGGCGATGACGCTGTGGTTYTCGTTCCAGAACTACAATCTCCTCAACCCTGCCAATGTCAGCTTYGCAGGCCTGTTCAATTACCAGTATTTCTATACCGATCCGGCCTTCTTCCAGTCGATCTTCAACACGCTTGCCATCGTCGGCGGCGTGCTTCTCATCACTGTCATCGGCGGTATTGCGATTGCGCTTCTGCTTGACCAGGACATCTTCGGTCAGGGCATCGTGCGCATCATGATCATCTCGCCCTTCTTCGTCATGCCGCCTGTYGCGGCGCTGGTGTGGAAGAACATGATCATGCATCCCGGTTACGGCGTGCTTGCCGATCTGTCGCGCTTCTTCGGCCTGCAGCCGGTCGACTGGTTCGCGCAGTTTCCGCTGCTCTCCATCATCATCATCGTCGCCTGGCAATGGCTGCCCTTTGCCACGTTGATCCTGCTCACAGCCCTCCAGTCGCTCGATGGCGAGCAGAAGGAAGCGGCCGAGATGGATGGCGCCAACTTCATCAACCGCTTCATCTACCTGACGCTGCCGCATCTTGCCCGTCATCGGCGGTATTGCGATTGCGCTTCTGCTTGACCAGGACATCTTCGGTCAGGGCATCGTGCGCATCATGATCATCTCGCCCTTCTTCGTCATGCCGCCTGTYGCGGCGCTGGTGTGGAAGAACATGATCATGCATCCCGGTTACGGCGTGCTTGCCGATCTGTCGCGCTTCTTCGGCCTGCAGCCGGTCGACTGGTTCGCGCAGTTTCCGCTGCTCTCCATCATCATCATCGTCGCCTGGCAATGGCTGCCCTTTGCAACGCTGATCCTGCTCACCGCCCTCCAGTCGCTCGATGGCGAGCAGAAGGAAGCGGCCGAGATGGATGGCGCCAACTTCATCAACCGCTTCATCTACCTGACGCTGCCGCATCTTGCCCGCGCCATCACCGTCGTCATCCTCATCCAGACGATCTTCCTGCTCGGCGTTTACGCGGAAATCCTCGTCACCACCAATGGCGGCCCSGGYTAYGCCTCGACCAACCTTGCCTTCCTCATCTATCGCACGGCGCTTTTGGGCTACGACGTCGGCGGCGCATCGGCCGGTGGCATCATCGCCGTCGTGCTCGCCAATATCGTCGCCATCTTCCTGATGCGCGCCGTCGGCAAGAACCTCGACCGTTAAGGAGAAGCGATCATGGCCCGCAAGACAACGACACGCGCAAAGATCGGCTTCACCATCGCGGCATGGGCCGTGGCGTTGCTGCTGTTCTTCCCGATCCTTTACGCCTTCCTCACCTCGATCAAGACCGAGCCGGAGGCGATCGCAGGCTTCAGCCTCATTCCCTCGGGCACACTCGAAAACTACATCACCGTGCAGACCCAGCGCGATTACTTCAAGCCGTTCATGAACTCGGTCGTGCTGTCGCTCGGCTCGACGATCATCGCGCTCATGATCGCCATTCCCGCCGCCTGGGCCATGGCATTCTCGCCGACCAAACGCACCAAGGACATTTTGATGTGGATGCTCTCCACCAAGATGATGCCGGGGGTGGCGGTGCTCGTGCCGATCTACCTGATCTTCCGCAATGCCGGCCTGCTCGATACCCGCATTGGGCTGACCGTCATGCTCACCTTCATCAACCTGCCGATCGTGGTGTGGATGCTTTATACCTACTTCCGCGAAATCCCCGGCGAGATTCTCGAGGCAGCCCGCATGGATGGTGCCTCGCTCTGGAACGAGATCGTGCATGTACTGACCCCAATGGCGGTTCCGGGCATTGCCTCGACGCTGCTTCTGAACGTCATTCTCGCCTGGAACGAATCCTTCTGGACCATCCGGCTGACGACCACCAATGCGGCACCGCTGACGGCCTTCATCGCCTCCTTCTCCTCACCGCAGGGGCTGTTCTGGGCCAAGCTCTCGGCCGCCTCGATGATGGCGATCGCCCCCATTCTCGTCATCGGCTGGTTCTCGCAGAAACAACTCGTGCGTGGCCTCACCTTTGGCGCCGTGAAATAAGGAACGACAATAATGGGCAGCATTTCCCTTCAGAACGTGTCCAAGCTCTTCGGCGAGGCAAAAGTCATCCCGTCGATCGATCTCGATATCCATGACGGCGAGTTCGTCGTCTTCGTCGGCCCCTCCGGCTGCGGCAAGTCAACGCTGCTGCGCCTGATTGCCGGGCTGGAAGACGTCTCCGGCGGCAGAATAGTCATCGACGGCAACGACGCCACCGAAAAGGCCCCGGCCGAGCGCGGCCTTGCCATGGTGTTCCAGTCCTATGCGCTYTATCCGCATATGAGCGTGCGCAACAACATCGCCTTCCCGCTGAAGATGGCCAAGCTCGACAAGGCTGTCATCGACAAGAAGGTCGACGATGCCGCCCGYATCCTYAACCTCACCGATTATCTCGAACGCCGGCCCTCGCAACTGTCCGGCGGCCAGCGYCAGCGCGTGGCCATCGGCCGCGCCATCGTGCGCGAACCGAAGGCKTTCCTGTTTGACGARCCGCTCTCCAACCTCGATGCGGCGCTGCGCGGCACCATGCGGCTGGAAATCTCCGAGCTGCACAACACGYTGAAGACGACGATGATCTACGTCACCCACGACCAGGTGGAGGCCATGACCATGGCCGACAAGATCGTGGTCCTCAACCGCGGCAATATCGAGCAGGTCGGCTCACCAATGGAGCTTTACCGCTCGCCCGCCAACCTCTTCGTCGCCGGCTTCATCGGCTCGCCGCGCATGAACCTGGTGACCGGCGAYTACGCCCGGCAAAAGGGTGCGACCACCGCCGGCGTGCGGCCCGAGCACCTGACGCTGTCGAAAGAAACCGGCCTGTGGCAGGGCAAGGTCACGGTTGCCGAACATCTCGGCTCCGACGCGACCACCGCCGGCGTGCGGCCCGAGCACCTGACGCTGTCGAAAGAAACCGGCCTGTGGCAGGGCAAGGTCACGGTTGCCGAACATCTCGGCTCCGATACCTTCCTCCACCTCGACGTCTCCGGCATCGGCCCCATCACTGCCAGAACCGACGGTGAATTCGAATGCAAACACGGCGATACCGTCTTCATCACACCCGATGACGCCAAAATCCACAGGTTCGATGACAAGGGCATCGCGATATGACGCGAAGACCGGAAGGCAAATCCGCGCTGCGTGCCGGGTATCTGTCATCCGGTCCTGGCACAAACAACGTTTCCCCTTCGAGGATCGTGACATGACATGCAAACTCTCCCTCGCCACGCTTGATGAAGCCAAAAAAACCGCGGCGATTCCGGCCTATTCCCGGGCCGATCTTTCCGCCGGAATCGTGCATTTCGGCGTCGGCAATTTCCACCGCGCCCATCAGGCGGTCTATCTGGACGACCTGTTCAACACCGGCGCGGACCACGACTTCGCCATCATTGGTGCGGGTGTACTGCCATCGGACGCGGTAATGCGCGAAAAACTTGCCGCACAGGATTTCCTGACCACGGTGGTGGAGCAGGACAATAATCGCACCGGTGCGCGCGTCACCGGGCCAATGATCGACATTCTGAAGGTTGGCGATACCCAAGGCATTATCGACACGCTCGCAGATCCGAAAATCCGAATTGTTTCGATGACGATTACCGAAGGCGGTTATTTCATCGATGCTTCCGGCTCCTTCAATCCGCAGCATCCCGCGATTGCCGAGGATGGCAGGAACCCGTCTTCCCCGAAAACCGTGTTCGGCCTTATCGTTGCCGGGCTGAAGGCGCGGCGCGACAAGGGGCTTTCACCCTTCACCGTCATGTCCTGCGACAACATTCCCCATAATGGCAAGGTCACCAAAAACGCGGTGGTCGGTCTCGCCGCCTTGTTCGATCCGGCCTTCGCCAACTGGATCGGCGACAACGTCGCTTTCCCCAATTCGATGGTCGACCGCATCACCCCCGCCACGGGAGAGCGCGAACGCAATATCGCCCGTGACGATTTCGGCATCGAGGACAATTGGCCGGTCTTCTGCGAAGAGTTCAAGCAATGGGTGATGGAGGATAATTTCCCGGCGGGCCGACCGGCGCTCGAAAAGGCGGGCGTTCAGTTCGTCAAGGATGTTGCGCCTTACGAGCACATGAAAATCCGCATTCTCAATGGCGGCCATGCGGCGATCGCCTATCCGGCAGCGCTGCTCGACATCCATTTCGTGCATGAGGCGATGGAGCATCCGCTGATCCGGGCGTTTCTGGCAAAGCTCGAAAAGGAAGAGATCATCCCGGTCATTCCGCCCGTGCCCGATACCGATCTTGGCGAATATTTCGGCCTGATCGAACGGCGTTTCCTCAACCCGAAAATCGGTGATACCATTCCGCGCCTCGCGCAGGATGGCTCCAACCGCCAGCCGAAATTCATCCTGCCCTCCACCGCCGACCGTCTGGCGCGCGGTGAAGATATCGTCGGTCTGTCGCTGGTTTCAGCACTTTGGTGCCGTTATTTCTACGGCACCTCCGACAGCGGCAGGCAAATCACCTTCAACGACGCCAGCGCCGAGCGGCTACAGGCGGCAGCCACAAAGGCCAAGGACGACCCGATGGCCTTCCTTTCACTTGACGATATCTTCGGGGAGGTTGCCGAATCGGAGCTTTTCCGTAAACGCTTCTCTCATGCATTGACGACACTGTGGCACGAAGGCACGGCGAAGACCTTGCAGCTTTATCTGGATGACAAGCTGGCTGAAAAGTGACGTGAGATGCGAGACGGAACCGGACCTCTTCTGATTTTCGACTGCGACGGCGTTCTGGTCGACAGCGAGCCGGTCTCCATCTCGGTTCTTCTCGACATGCTCTCCCATCTTGGCGTGGAGATGGGGGAGGAAGAGGCCTACAACCGCTTTCTCGGTCGCAGCGTTGCCAGCATGACGACGACTTTGTTTGAGGAATACGGTATCGAGACCGACATCGATTTTCTCGAGCATATGCGCGCGACGCTGTTTGAGCGTTTCCGCACCGAGTTGCGTCCCATCGACGGCATTGCCGAAACGCTGGACAGGCTGGTGGCCTTCAAACGCTGCGTTGCCTCCTCAAGTCAACCGGAACGCATCCGTTACTCGCTGGGGCTGACCGGTCTCATCGATAAATTTGAGCCGCATGTTTTCAGCGCCACCATGGTGAAGAACGGCAAGCCGGCACCCGACCTTTTCCTGCATGCGGCGAGGCTGATGGGCACTGATGCGCGTCAGTGCATCGTGATCGAGGACAGCCCGGCGGGCATTGCGGCGGCGAAGGCAGCCGGCATGGCGGTTTTTGCCTTCACCGGCGGCTCGCATGCGCGGTTTCCGGCATTTCGCGAAAAGATCGCGGAGCTCGGGGCCAATGCCACGTTTGACGCCATGGAAGATTTGGTTCAACTTGTCGGCGATTATATGGGGAAGGGCGGTTTTGACAGCCAGGTGGAACGTGACGCAGGCTGAAGGAAACCATGCCTGGCACCGCCCGGAGGTCGTTACGCGAGGGATGGAACTGAAGTCTTGATGCGTCAAAATCTCGTCGCTGTCGATGTCGGAACGGCGAGCGCCCGCGCCGGGATTTTCGACCCGACCGGCAGGCTTCTCGCCCGCTCAACCCATCCCATCCTGATGCAAAGGCCGCAGGAAAACCATGCCGAACACGATTCCACCGATATATGGAACGCCGTCTGCCTTGCGGTGAGAGCAGCGCTTGCCGACGCGGGTGTGTCACCCGACAGCATAGCCGCCATTGGTTTTGATGCTACCTGCTCGCTCGTTATCCGTGATGAGCGTGGGGAACCGGTTTCGGTCTCCGTCACGGGCAAAGACCGGTTCGACACCATAGTCTGGCTGGACCATCGGGCAATCGGCGAGGCCGACCGGCTGACGGCATCCGGCCACCGCGTGCTGGATTTCGCCGGTAAAAGCGTGTCACCGGAAATGCAGATGCCGAAGCTGATGTGGCTGAAGGCGAATTTGCCGGCAAGCTGGGCGCGCATGTCTTTCGCCTTCGATCTGGCGGATTTTCTGACATGGAAGGCAACCGGTTCCACCAAGCGTTCAAATTGCACGCAGACGGCGAAGTGGAATTTTCTGGCGCAGGAAAATCCCGGCTGGCAGGCGGATTATCTCAATCTTGCCGGGCTTGGCGATCTGAAACAGCGGGCAGGCCTGCCTGAAACGACCGTGATGCCGGGCACAGCCATCGGCCCGCTTTCGCCCGAGGCTGCCGCCGAACTCGGCCTTGACACCGGCTGTCAGGTGGCGGCGGGCATGATCGATGCTTACGCCGGCACGCTGGGTGCGCTTGGCGGATGCCTTTCTGATGATGTGGGTAAACATGTGGCGCTGATCGCCGGCACCTCCAGCTGCCTTGTCGCCATGTCCGAGCGGCAGATGCCAGGCCACAGCCTGTGGGGTCCCTATTGGCAGGCGGTGCTGCCCGGCCACTGGCTGGTGGAGGGCGGGCAATCTGCCACCGGCGCGCTGCTTGATCATATCGTGCGCATGCACGCGGCGGGCGGAGAGCCGGATACGGCGCTGCACGCCCGCATCGTTGCGCGGGTTACCGAATTGCGCGCGCTCGAGGGCGCGGCCTTTGCCGAACGGCTGCATGTACTGCCGGATTTCCACGGCAACCGCTCACCGCTCGCCGATCCGCATGCGGTGGGCGTCATCAGCGGGCTGACGCTCGATACATCCTTCGACAGTCTCTGCCGGCTCTACTGGCGCACTGCCGTGGCGATTGCGCTTGGTGCGCGCCATGTGCTGGATGCGATGGAGCGTTTCGGTTATGCCGTCGAAAGCCTGCACGTTACCGGCGGCCATGTGAAGAACCCGCTGTTGATGGAGCTTTACGCTGATGTGACCGGCAAGCGCATCGTCGTGCCTGCCACAGCCGACGCCGTTCTTCTCGGCACGGCAATGACGGCGGCAGCCGCCGGCGGTGTGCATGCGGGCCTTGCAGCGGCGGGTGCCGCCATGTATCCGGGCAATACGGAAATCCCAGGCAATCCAGCGCTCACACCGCTTTACGAGCGGGATTATCGCCGTTTTCTCGCCATGCACCGCCATCGCCAGGAGCTGGAAAGCCTCTGATCTTTGCCTACAACGGCAGGTAAGGTCGTGGCGGACGGGCGCGATCCGTTTCCTCCCGCCGAGGGTCAGATGCCAAGCGAGCGTTTCAGGCCGGTTAGGTTTTTCATGCGTGCCGTGCGCTGCTCGTCGGCTCCGGCAATCAGGCTGCAGAGGGTGAATTCCATCAGCGCAACGAGCTGCAGCAGGCCTTGTCCGCCGGTCTGGGTGTGCGGCATGGCAAGACAGATATCGGCGCTTTCCGGTCCCCATTCATAGAACCGGGTGGTGATCAACAGGGTTCTGTAGCCGCTCTTTCGCGCCGTCGCAGAAAGGCTCTGCAAGGGCGTGATGCTGCCGCCGCAATCCATGAGGATGAGAAGCGCTTCTGCGGGATCGAAGTCCCAAAGGGCGATATAGGCGGCGCTGTCGCTGCCGAGGAAGTGCACGCGTCTGCGATACTCCAGCAACCGCCCGTGAAAGTGCCTTCCAGTGCCAAGGCCTTCCGGTGACGTTGCCAGAAAAACATCTGCCGCCGAAGCGATCTCGCTCATGGCGACGCGCCATATCGGCTGGTCCGTCATTTCGAAAGCAGCCTGAATGGCCTGGATCTGTTGGGAAAGGAGTTGCGAAAACGGATTGGACTTCTGATCGCCGCTTTCAACAATAGCGGGCTGGTCCACGCCAGCGGTCTCTTCGGCGTGGCGCAGATCGATGCGAATATCGCTGAATTGCCTGTATCCGAGCGAGCGCAGAAAACGGCCAACCGTCATCGGACTGAGACTGAGCTTGGCAGCCAGTGTCTGCGCCGTCTCAAACGGCAATTCGTCCAGATGCTCGATCAGATATTTGGCGATCTTGCGCTCTGAAGGCGTACCGGCCTTCATGGCACGGGTCAGATTCAACAGTAGCTGTTCCACCAACGCCTCATTCTTTTATATTTATGAACGATGATGCATCCGCGCGCCCGGGCGAGCGTGCGAACCGCGACTTGTCGGTGGGGGCGAGCTTTTCCGGCCTTGTCCTCCACCGGACCGGAATGCGAATTCTAATAGATAGATTATTATATTTTAGAGACGTCTTTTATTCAAGGGAAATTCCATCAGCGGTTTAATTCCTAACAGCGACGTCTTCATTCCTGTCTTGCGGAGCGGATGGGCGGCGCCTATCTCTCCTGAACGCCGGTTTAAAACGCGAGAGGCGTCACAGGAGTTCCGAATGATTTTTAATGCGGCGAGGCTTGCCTTCAGCAATCTTTTTGCCACCGAGACCCGGTCGGTGTTCTGGAAGGTTTTGGGGCTGACGCTTCTGGTGCTGGCAGCGCTGTGGTTCGCCATCCGCTCTGTCTTCATCTATTTCGCCTTGCCGTGGGTGGATACGCTGATCCCCAGCGTGCCTGACTGGGCGGGATGGCTGACTTTCGTTTTCGCCATCTTCGCCGGGATCGGGCTGGCCTTGGCGTTGGCCTTGCTGATCTCGCCGGTCACTGCCGTTATTGCCGGATTGTTTCTCGACGATGTCGCCGAAGTCGTGGAGAAAAAGACCTATCCCGATGATCCGCCGGGCAAGGCGATGCCCATCGGTGAGGCCGTGGTGTCATCGATCAAGTTCTTTGGCGTCGTCATTGCCGGCAACCTGATTGCGCTTTTGTTGCTGCTGGTGCCGGGCGTCAACCTCATCGCCTTTTTTCTGGTGAACGGTTATCTGCTGGGCCGGGAGTTCTTCGAATTTGCGGCCATGCGTTTCCGCTCGCCCGCTGACGCGCGGCTGTTCCGGCTGAAACACCGCACAACCGTGTTCATGGCCGGGCTGGTGATTGCAGCGTTCCTTGCAATCCCCTTCCTCAACCTTCTGACGCCGCTTTTTGCGGCTTCGATGATGGTGCATCTGCACAAGGCCGTCAGCCGGCGCGATCCGTCATTCGCCGCTGGCCGCACCGAACAATTGCGCGGGTAGTTCCACCAGCGGAGCTGGAATATCGAAGGTCTTTTCCGGTGACTTGCAAATATCGGCAATCACGCAGCGCTCGCATTCCGGTTTGCGCGCCTTGCAGCAATAACGCCCGTGCAGGATCAGCCAGTGATGGGCATGGAACAGATATTCTTCGGGAATGATGCGGACGAGCCGGTCTTCCACTTCATCCGGGGTTTTCCCCGGCGCAAGACAGAGCCGGTTGGCAATACGAAAAACATGGGTGTCCACGGCGAGTGTGGGCACACCGAAGGCCATCGACATCACCACATTGGCCGTCTTGCGGCCGACGCCGGGCAGGGTCACCAGCTCCTCGCGCGTCCTCGGCACCTCACCGCCGAAATTGTCGATCAGCATCTGTGACAAAGCGATAACGTTCTTGGCCTTGTTGCGGTAAAGCCCGATGGTCTTGATATGGCCGATCAGCTCCTCCTCGCCAAGTGCCAGCATTTTTTCCGGCGTATCGGCCACCTTGAACAGCGCCCGCGTCGCCCGGTTTACGCCCACATCGGTCGCCTGCGCCGAAAGCGCCACGGCCACCAGCAGGGTAAAGGGGTTGGTATGTTCCAGCTCGCCTTTCGGCTCCGGCCGCTGAATGGAGAAACGGCGGAAGATCTCGTTCAACTCGTTCTTCGAATAGATCGTCTTCACACGCGCCGGTCTGCGGGCGGATGTCGCATTTGACTTTTTCAATGTTTGGGTGCTGGATCGTTTTTTGGCGACTGTCATGACCTATCTATAGCCAGCCCGCCCTGAGGAAATCAACGTGGATACGCTCAACGATCAGCCGATTTTTGCGGCGGAACTCGTTCCGCACCGTTCGCTCGGAAGAAGGGGTTTCCGGCTGCTTCTCGCCTTGTCCGGGCTTGCCTGCTTCCTCCATGGCGGCTTTTTCCTCACCACTGGCGCATGGCCCGTCGGCCTGTTCCTCGGGCTGGATTTTCTGCTGCTTTATGTCGCCTTTCGCGCCAATTACCGGGCAGCGAAGGCGCGGGAAGAGGTGAGCGTCTCGCGCACCAGCCTGTCTATCCGCAAATTCTCCCCGACTGGCCGCGTCGTCGAGCATCGTTTCAACCCCTTCTGGGCCCGCTTCAGGGTTCAGCGGCACGAGGAAATCGGCATCGTCTCCATGCATGTAACGGGTGAAGGCAAGGCAACGGATATCGGCTCGTTTCTCAATCCGGATGACCGGGAAAGCTTCGCCAAGGCTTTCGGCGGTGCGTTGGCGACGGTGCGGCGGATGTGAGCGGATAATTCCGCTTAAAACCCGTCAATCGGCTCGAGGCCGGTATCTCGGCAGAAACTGAGTACGGCGCAAGAAACGGGTGGAGACCGACGCGCTTTGATGGTTTTCTGTGAGGCGTTAGGAGACATGCGATGAACGCCAATATCATGCTGAATGAAGACATCACCCCCATCGGTTCGGATTACGATACTGTGCGCGGGGTTATCGAGCTTTTGACGCTGGATTATCGCGACCAGCCCTCCCTTGAAGCCATCGCCGCAAGGCTCGGCCAGTCGCCGACGCAATTGCAGAAGACCTTCACCCGCTGGGCCGGTCTTTCCCCCAAGGCGTTTTTGCAGGCCGTAACGCTCGATCATGCCAAAAGGCTGTTGCGCGAAGAGGATCTGCCGCTGCTGGAAACCTCGATCGAGGTCGGCATGTCTGGGCCCGGCCGCCTGCACGATCTGTTCGTCACCCACGAGGCCATGTCTCCAGGCGAATGGAAGGCCAAGGGCGGTGGGTTGACGATCCGGTACGGTTTCCATGTTTCACCCTTCGGTCTTGCATTGGTCATGGTGACCGATCGCGGTCTTGCCGGCTGCGCTTTCGCCGATCCCGGCGAGGAAAGAGCCTGTTTCGAGGACATGGCAGGTCGCTGGCCGAATGCGGATTATGTCGAGGATCGTGAAGCCACCGCGCCCTATGCCGCACGTATTTTCGAACCGACGCTGTGGTCGGCGTACCGGCCATTGCGGGTCGTGCTGCTCGGCACGGATTTTCAGGTGCGGGTATGGGAAAGCCTTCTGAAAATTCCCATGGGCCGCGCCGTTACCTATTCGCACATCGCCTGCGATATCGGCCAGCCAACTGCCTCTCGTGCGGTCGGTGCAGCCGTTGGCGCGAACCCGGTCTCCTTCGTCGTTCCTTGCCATCGCGCTGTGGGAAAAAGCGGGGCGCTCACGGGTTATCACTGGGGCCTTACCCGCAAACGGGCGATGTTAGGATGGGAAACGGGGAAGGTGTGAGGCAGCTCTCCCTCATCCCTGTGACAAGCGCATGAATGAGGAACTGCCTGGGTCGCCTGTCGAGGCCTAAACCAGTTCCATCAACGCTCTGGCCGCCGCCTCGTCTGTAATCAGCGTATTGCACCCGATGCGCTTGATGGTGGCGCGGATGGCGATGGCGCGGTGGGCCCCGCCGGAGGCGAGCACGATGTGTTTGGCCTTGCGCAGCGTGTCTAGATCGATCGCCATGGCGCGCTCGTTGATCGGGTGATCGACGGAGCGGCCTTCCGCGTCGATGAAGTTGAACATGGTGTCGCAGACGCAGCCGGCATCGATGAGTTCCTGAAGCGTTTCCTTCGAAATGAAACCTTCCGAAAGCGAAGTGGAATGCGGGCCGATATCGCCGCAGGATACGATGGCGAGGTCGAGCGTTTCGGCCAGATCATAAAGCGTGGCAAGTCCGCATTTCTCAATCAGCGCCCGTTTGGTCTCGACGGAGTCCACCAGCAGCGGTGCAAGGAACATGTAACATTCCGCCCCAAGCGCGCTTGCCAGCCGCCAGGTGTAATCAAGCGGGTTTGTCTGGTGCACGGCGACGATACCGCCGAGCAGCGAGACGACCTTGCAGTTTTCCCGGCGCGGCGGGCGAAAGCTGGATAGCGAGGCGGTCATGGTGCGGCCCCAGCCGACGCCGATGGTGGCGTCGTTCGGCACCGCTTCGGAAAGGAATTGCCCGAGCGCCAGGCCAACGGCCTTGGCTGTGCCTTCGGCATTCGCCTTGCCGGGAGATGGGCCGGGGGAGGGAATGATCACCGCCTCATCCAGCCCATAAGCTGCCTCCAGCCTGCCGGCCAGTTCGACGAAATCCTCGATGCCCTCGTTGATCCAGATCTGTACTTCGGAGCGTTTCATCGCCTCGTCCAGAAGGCGTATGACGGTGGAGCGGCTGATGCCGAGCTTCTCGGCGACATCTTTCTGCGTCAAACCCTGATTATAGTAGAGCCATGCGGCACGCAGCCTCAGCGAAGCCGCTTCCGAATAGGCCGTATGGGTTTCTCTTCTCAGTTTCGCCACGGTTTTTGTCACTCTCTTTATGGGGCGGAGTATCGCAGGCATGAAACTTATGTCAATTGCGATGCGCAAATGTCTTGACTTTCGACCTTGCCGCTTGCGATAGTCGGAGCCGGACAAAACCGTGATTTCGGCCTTGGGCGCACCATGGTGCGGGAACGAAAAGACGGCTGTGCAAGTTTACAAGAGATCATGAAGGATCATTCGCCATGACGTCCAAACTCGAACAACTTCGCGCTATCACCACGGTCGTTGCCGATACCGGCGACATCGAGGCGGTTGCGCGCCTGAAGCCGGTGGATTGCACCACCAACCCCACCATCGTTCTGAAGGCGCTCGGCACCCCCGCTTTCGCGGATGCGGTGAAGGAAGCCGTTGCCTGGGGCAAGAAACAGGGCGGCCAGTCTGACGCTGTCGTTGCGGCCGTTGCCGACCGTCTTGCCATTTCCGTCGGTGCGGCCCTTGCAGGTCTGGTTCCCGGCCGCGTATCGACGGAAGTCGATGCCGACCTGTCCTTCGACACACAGGCCTCCATTACCAAGGCACGCCACATCATCGCCTCCTACAAGGAGCGCGGTATCGAGCGTGAACGCATCCTCATCAAGCTGGCTTCCACATGGGAAGGCATCAAGGCTGCGGAAGTCCTGCAGTCCGAGGGCATCGACTGCAACCTGACTCTGCTGTTCTCGCAGGCACAGGCCATCGCCTGCGCGGAAGCCAAAGCTTTCCTCATCTCGCCCTTCGTCGGCCGCATCCTCGACTGGTACAAGAAGTCGACCGGCGAGACCTACACTGCCGAGACCGATCCGGGCGTCGTTTCGGTGCGCAGCATCTACAATTATTACAAGGCCAATGGCATCGGCACCGTCGTCATGGGCGCATCGTTCCGTAATGTCGGCGAGATCGAAGCGCTTGCCGGTTGCGACCGCCTGACGATCAGCCCGGCGCTGCTGGAAGAGCTGGACAAGGACACCGGCACGCTTGAGCGCAAGCTTTCGCCCGACAATGTGAAGGCCGAGCCGCTGCAGTCGCTTGATGAAAAGGCGTTCCGCTGGGCAATGAACGAAGACGCGATGGCAACCGAGAAGCTCTCGGAAGGCATCCGCCTGTTCGCCAAGGATCTGGTAACGCTGCGCGAAATGGTCCGCAAGGAACTGACGCTGGCTGCCGCCTGATAACAAAAAGGGGAACCATCCCGGTCCCCTTTGCGTTTAAGATACAGAAATCTCCAGTCACTTTAAACGCGATCGGTCCCTGCCGGTCGCGTTTTTTTGTGCGTCTCAGATGGTTCCCTGACCCGTCGCCACTTCGGAAATGCGCCTTGCCGCATCGCGGATCAGTACCTCGCAGGCCTCGCGCGTCGGGGCCTTGCCGCCAAGCGGGGTGATATAGGGGCAGGTGATGACGGCAAGTGCGGTACCATCAAGTGTCAGCACGGGGGCGGAGATATTGCGCACGCCTGCGGTCTGCATGCTGTCCATAGATTCGAAACCATTCCTGCGAACTTCCGCCAGCCGCTCCTCAAGGTCTGAAGGCTCGGTTTCCCCGCCACCGCGCACCTGCTCGGTGATCATGATCTTGCGCTGTACCTCGTTCTGGAAGGCCAGCAGCACATGACCGGAGCCGGTCTGGAAGAGGCTCATCTGCGCGCCCACCCGCATGGACATCGCCCAATAGGTGGAGGACTCCTGTTGGGCGATGACGACAACACTGCCGCGGTCGTAAACGGCCAGATGACAGGCCTGCTCGGCGCTTGCGGAAAAATCGCGCATCACCGGGGCTGCAAAAGAGACCAGCCGGCGCACCGGCGCGTGAAAATGTGCGAGCCCGAACATTTTCAGCGTCAGCGAAAACCGGTCACCCTCCAGCCGCTGTACGTAACCACGGCGCACCAGGCGGTCCAGCATGCGGTAAAGCTCGTTCGGGGTTTTGCCTATGGCCTTGGCAATCTCGATCTGCGTCAGCCCGCCATCCGTGCGGGCGAGAAGCTCGAGAATGTCCAGACCCTTGTCGAGGGCGGGGGCGCGATATCTTTCGCTGTCGTCTTCGGTCATCTTGCCTCGGTGGCGTTTTGCAGGATTGCCTGGCGGGAAATGCACTTTTTAAATACCGTTGCCGCACGCTGCCCTTTTGCGCAAGCCTGCTTGACGTTACATGAATACCGCGTTTACATATGAATTGTCGATCCATATTTGAGATCAATGAAATTCACTGGCGAAATTCAGCGGCTCGGCCCCAGCGGGCGGGTGCGCCGTAGCGGGAGGCTATTCATGGTGCAGGATTTTAACGGGCGGACAGTGGTGATCACCGCAGCCGGCCAGGGTATCGGCCGTGCGACGGCGGAGCGATTCATATCGCTCGGCGCGCGCGTCATCGCCACTGATATCAACGAGCAGGCGCTCTCGACCCTGAAAGGTGCGGAAACGCGGGTTCTGAACGTGCTGGATGGCGATGGTGTGAAGGCTTTTGCTGCCGATATCGGCCATGCGGATGTTCTGTTCAACTGTGCCGGTTTCGTTCATTCCGGCACCATTCTCGATTGCGAGGAAAAGGACTGGGATTTCTCCTTCGACCTCAATGCCAAGGCCATGTACCGCACCTGCCGCGCCTTTCTGCCAGGCATGCTGGAAAAGGGTAAGGGCGCAATCGTCAACATGTCCTCCGTCGCATCCAGCGTAAAGGGCGTGCCGAACCGTTTCGCCTACACCGCCTCCAAGGCGGCTGTTGTCGGTTTGACCAAGGCAATTGCTGCTGATTTCGTCACCAAGGGTATTCGCTGCAACGCCATTTGCCCAGGCACAGTGGATAGCCCGTCCTTGCACGACCGCCTGCGCGCCACCGGCAATTACGAGCAGGCCCTGGCCGACTTCATTGCCCGCCAGCCTATGGGCCGCATTGCCACGCCGGAAGAAATCGCCGCACTCGTCACCTATCTCGCTTCGGACGAGGCAGGTTTCACCACTGGCCAGATCCATGTGATCGACGGTGGCTGGACAGGCTGATAATTCTATACGGGAGAGAGGAGAAGGCGACCGGCCCAAAAGCCGGTCGCCTTTTTTGTTACGCCACCACGCTTCCAGCGATCAGTGCAAGCACGAGGAAGACCAGGAAGATCACGACGGCGATGAAGAACAGGATACGGGCAATGCCCGACGCCGCTGCCGAAATGCCGGTAAAGCCGAATACGCCCGCGATCAACGAAATAACAAAGAAAATAAGAGCCCATTTCAGCATGGAGCTTCCCCTTTCGCTTAATTTTCATGAGTTTGCCGCTTGAGGGCAAGCTCATGAAAATGACGCGCAAAAGGGGAAAATGTTCCACGCGCCCGCAAAAATCGTTCTTTTACACCACCGTTTCATTGGCGGCGTCGATCCGGCGGGCCTTGAGGCTGGTGCGAATGAATGTCGCGACGAATGCCAGGCTCATGAACAGTACAATGGTCGGGGCTGGCGCGCTGTCGATCAGGAAGCTTAGCCATATTCCTGCAAGCGAAGAGAGAACCGCAACCGAGATGGCGACCAGGAGCATGGCGGAAAAGCGCCGCGCCAGCAGGAAGGCGATGGCGCCGGGGGTGACCAGCATTGCGACGGAGAGGATGATACCCACAGCCTTCAGCGCGCCGACCACGGCAAGCGACAAAACCATCAGCAGACCGTAATGCAGGAGGCGAACGGGCAGGCCGATTGCCTTGGCATGCTGCGGATCGAAGGCATTGACCAGCAGGTCTTTGCGCAGCACCCCGAGAAACAGGGTGGCAAAAAGCGCGATCAGCCCGGTCTCCAGCATGTCTGAAGGCGCAATGCCCAGCATGTCGCCGAAGAGGATGTGATCCAGATGCATGTCGCTCTGCACCTTCACGTAAAGCACCAGCCCCAGCCCGAACATGCCGGAAAAGACGATGCCGAGCACAGTGTCTTCCTTGATGCGGCTGTTTTCCTTGATGAAACCGGTTCCGAGAGCGCAGATCATACCGGCGGTGAAGGCGCCGATGGAAAGGGGAATTCCGACAATGTAGGCAATCACCACGCCGGGCAGCACGGCGTGCGAAACCGCGTCCCCCATCAGCGACCAGCCCTTCAGCACCAGAAAACACGAGAGCATGGCCATCGGCACGGCAATCATCAGGGTGATGATGAAGGCATATTGCATGAAGGGCAGCAGAAACGGCAGGATGGCGAGTTCGAGATATTCGCTCATTGCGCTTCTCCCAGTGCCTTGCGCGCTTTGGCGCGCGAAGCGAGCAGCCCGTGTTTGGGTGCAAACACGAAAGCGGAAAGGAAGATCGCTGTTTGCAGCACGACGATAACGCCGCCGGTGGCGCCGTCGAGGAAGTAGCTGAGATAAGCGCCGACGAAGCTGGTGGTCGCGCCGATCACGAGGCTCATCAGGATCAACCGCTCGAAACGGTCGGTCAGAAGATAGGCGGTCGCGCCTGGTGTCACCACCATGGCAACGACAAGGAAGGCGCCGACGGTTTGAAGGGCTGCAACCGTGGAGGCGGCAAGCAGGGTGAAGAAGATCACTTTCAGCACTTCCGGTTTCAGCCCCACTGTACGCGCATGGTTCTCATCGAAGAACACCACCATGAAGTCGCGCCATTTCAGCGCCAGTACGATGAGGCTGATGCCGCCGATCAGTGCAAGCTGGATCGTGTCTTCGGTGGTAATTGCCAGAATATTGCCAAGCACGATGGTCTGGATATTGATCGAGGTGGGCGACAGCGACACCATGAACAGCCCCAGCCCGAAGAACGAGGTGAAGATCAGGCCGATGATTGCGTCTTCCTTGAGCCGGGTTTTCTGATTGAGGAACAGCATCGAGCCAGCCGCAAGCCCGCCGGAAAGAAAGGCGCCGAGCGAAAAGGGCAGCCCCAGCATATAAGCGCCCGCAACGCCGGGAACGATGGCGTGCGAGAGCGCATCGCCGATCAGCGACCAGCCCTTTAGCATAAGATAAGCGGAAAGAAAGCCGCAGACGCCGCCCACAAGTGCGCTGACCCAGATGGCGTTCAGCATGTAGCCATAGGTGAAAGGCTCAAGAAGGCTGTTTATCATCGGCTTTTTCCTTCGGAGCCTGCGGATTTTGTCCGTTCTGGCCGTTCTTTCCGTAGATCACGAAAGGCCGCTCATCGTCGGTAATCACCTTCACCCGGCGCGGATCGGCATCATCATGCAGTTCGGCCCCGCCGAGAACGAAGTGGCGCAAGCTGCCGCCAAAGGCTTTTTGCAGGTTCTCTTCGTTAAAGGTGTCCGCTGTTTTGCCCGACGCGAGAACGGTACCCTTGACGAAGACGGCGCGATCGCAGAATTCCGGTACGCTGCCGAGATTATGGGTGGAAACCAGCATGACGCGGCCCTCGTCACGCAGTGCCTTCAACAGCGCGACGATCTGTTCTTCCGTCGTCACGTCGACGCCGGTGAAGGGTTCATCCAGCAGGATAACCTGACCTTCCTGCGCCAGCGCGCGGGCCAGAAACACCCGCTTCTTCTGTCCGCCGGAAAGCTCGCCGATCTGCCGCTTGCGATAATCAAGCATATTGACGCGCGTCAGCGCTCTCTCGACCATCTCGTGATCGTGTTTCGACGGAATACGGAAGAAGTTCATGTGGCCGTAACGGCCCATCATCACCACATCCTCAACCAGTACGGGAAAACTCCAGTCCACCTCTTCAGCTTGCGGCACATAGGCGACGAGGTTTTTTCTGAGTGCATCCTTCACGGGTAGGTCGAAAATAGAGACAGAACCGGCGGCCAGCGGCACAAAACCCATGATTGCCTTGAAAATCGTGGACTTGCCGGCGCCGTTGACGCCGACAAGTGCAGTGATCGTACCGCGTGGAATGGAAAAGCTGGCATTTCTTAATGCGGTGTGGCCGTTGCGATAGGTCACTGTCGCATTTTGAACCGTCAGGCCGCCGCCGCTTTTTTTGCTGCCCATTCTCATGAAGACAGTCCTTTGGCGATGGTGCTGCTCGTCACGCGCAGCAGGTCGAGATAGGTCGGAACAGGGCCGTCGGCCTCGCTCAGCGAATCCACGTAGAGTATGCCGCCATAGGCCGCTCCGGTTTCCTTGGCCACCTGCCGGGCGGGATCGGCGGAAACCGTGCTTTCACTGAAGATGACTTGAATATTATGTTCGCGCATGGCGTCGATCACGCCGCGCACCTGTTGCGGCGTACCCTGGCTGTCGGCATTGACCGGCCACAGGAACAGTTCCTTCAGCCCGAAATCCCGGGCGAGATAGGAGAACGCCCCTTCGCTCGTTACCAACCAACGCTTGTTCTCAGGAAGAGCGGAAAGCTCATCGCGGATGGGCTGCACGGTGGCACGGATCTTGTCGGAATAGGCCTTGGCATTGGCGGCGTAAATCTCGGCGTGGGCGGGATCTATTCCAGCGAGTCCCTTGCGGATATTTTCCACATAGATCAAGGCGTTATCGGGTGACATCCAGGCGTGCGGGTTGGGTTTCCCCTGATACGCCCCGCCATTGATCGCCATCGGTTCGATGCCGTCGCTGACAGTCACATCAGGCACGCCTGAAAGATTGGCCAGAAACTTCTCGAACCACAATTCCAGATTGAGGCCGTTGCGCAGCACCAGATCGGCCTTGCGGGCCTTGAGAATGTCGCGCGGCGTCGGCTGGTAGTTGTGAATTTCAGCGCCTGGCTTGGTGATGCTCTCCACCTCTGCCGCATCGCCCGCCACATTGCGCGCCATATCGGCAATGATCGTGAAGGTGGTCACCACCTTCGGTTTTTCCTGCGCGACAGCCGCAGCAGGCAGGAAAAGCGAAAAAGCAAAAAGGGCATGGCGGATTTTATGGAGATTCACGTCTGTCACCGATTTTTGTTGCGATCAACTCGCAACACCATCCGTCATGGAAACACACTTGTCAACGCTATTGCAAATCATTCGCAATTTAGCGGATTTCAAAAATGTCTGAAAATGGTGCGCTTTTGCCCGCTCGGCGCCGGGGGGATTAAACTTTTTTCAATGAGAAAGCGGCACTATCGCAAGGCTCGGACAACGAGGTCCCGAGCTTATCCCGCGTGTGTTCCTCATCCTTCGAGCCACGTTCCGGGGTGAGGGCGATAGGCGGGGTACTGAATGTCAGGATTTTGCGCGTGAAGGCTGTATTCGGACGAATGCGGTTTTCGCGCAAACTCGTTATGATCGGAGGCGGGATCCTGCTTTTGGCGGGTGCGACCGGTTCTGCTGCCGTGTTTATCGGCAGCGAGCGGCTGCTCGGGTCCACCTATGCCTCCGCGAACGGGCTTTCCTGCGACGCAGTCCAGACAGTCAACATCCGCAAGAACGGTTCCCTGTGGGTCCGCAAATTCATTCGTACTGACGGCGGCAACGGCACGGACCGGTTGAAAACGGCGCTGCGTGTCGCCAGGGCAGTTTACGACAAACAGAAGCCTGATCTGGTCCAGGTTTCCGTGCTGGATAAAAACGGCCCGCAATTGCGCTCGGAAATGCGCGGCCGCGCCATCGCGGCCCAGGTGGTCTTCATTGCCGACCCGGCGAAAATTCCCGAAGGCGCCGATGCCCAGCGTTATTCCGCCTTTTATTACGATGGTGCATCAAACGGCAGCGGCCAGTTTTACGGGCTGCGCATCGATCTGCCGCTGGAAGATGCCGAAGCAATGGCCGCAAGCCTGAGCGATGCCGCCGACTGCGCAACCCCCGCTTCGGACGCCGCACCCGAAGGGCATGGCGGAAAAGCCGCAAAAGGCTCGGGCGGACACGGCGAAACCAAGGGCGAAGGCGGCGGCGGCCACGACGCTGCGCCGGCGCAAACGCATGAGGGCGGACCCGGTGCGGAAGCCCACGGCGAACCCGTAGCCGACGAAGAACTGCTGACCTCGACCCCGGAAGCCGATGGCGGCAGCATCCTCAGCATCAGCTATCTGAAATCACTGATCTTCGGAAAAGGCACAACGACCGCGCAGGCGGCGGAAGAGAAGCTGGCTGAGGGTGAGGTTGCGCCTGCCGAAGAGCCGGGCGCGGCAAAGGCGAAGGCGGGGCATTAGGAGCGTTTGAGCTCTTGCTGACACCTCGGAATTAAAACCATCTGGAAAATTGATACGGCTGTGCCGACGTTTGTAAAATATCGTCGCAGCGCCTTCTTTCGTGATGCCGGACCTGATCCGGCATCCAGCCGTTGCGCGTCTGCGCCATGAGACGATCTAGCAGGAAATTTTGCTATAGGGACGCAATGTTCGGTAGAGGCCGAGCGCATGAGGGCAAGGGCGGCCATGCGGCCGCCTTCGCTTGAGTGTCCTTAGTCCGCCTTGTTGCGGCGGGCCGGGAAGAGGATGACGTCGCGGATCGAGGGGGCGTTGGTCAGGAGCATGATCAGACGATCGACGCCGATGCCGAGGCCGCCGGCGGGTGGCATGCCCTGATCGATGGCGTCGAGGAATTCGTCGTCCAGCTGCTTGTCCTTTTCACCGCGGGCATGGGCCTGCTCAAGCTGCTCCACCATGCGGCGGCGCTGCTCTTCGGGATCGTTGAGTTCGGAGAAGGCATTGCCCACTTCCCAGGCATTGCAATAGCTCTCAAAACGCTCAACGAGGCGCGGTTCGCCCGGCACTTCCTTGGCGAAGGGCGAGATATCCTTCGGGAAATGCGTGACGTGGCTCGGCTGGATAAGCGTACCTTCGACCTTCTCTTCGAAGATGAAGGCAAGGCATTCGCCCCAGGTCCAGTCCTTCTCGACGGCAAAACCGGCGGCCTTGGCGGCGGCGCGGGCTTCCTCGTCAGTCTTGATCGCAAGGAAGTCGATGCCGGTCGCTTCCTTCACCGCATCAGGCATGGGCACGCGCTTGAACGGACCCTTGAAGGAAATTGTCTGGCCCTGGAATTCCACCTCGGTCGTGCCGTGCAGGGCAATCGCCAGCGTCTCGAACAGACGCTCTACGAGACCCATGATGTCTTCGTAGTCGGCATAGGCCCAATAGCACTCCATCATGGTGAATTCAGGATTGTGCCTTGTGGAAACGCCTTCGTTGCGGAAGTTGCGGTTGATTTCGAACACCTTGTCGGAAAGGCCTGATACCAGCGTGCGCTTCAGGAACAGTTCCGGCGCGATGCGCAGATACATGTCCATCTTCAGCGTGTTGTGGAAGGTCTTGAACGGATCGGCCGTCGCACCGCCATAAACTGTCTGCAGCATCGGCGTTTCCACTTCGAGGAAGCCTTCGGCCTCCATGAAGCGACGGATGCCGGACAGGATCTTGGAGCGCTGCAGGAAGCGCAGCTTGGAGTCCTCGTTCGCCAGAATATCGAGATGGCGCTTGCGGTAACGCAGCTCGATATCGGAGACACCGTGCCATTTTTCCGGCATCGGCAGCAGCGACTTGGTGAGCATGGTGATTTCTTCGGCGTTGATCGTCAGCTCGCCGCGCTTGGTGCGGCGCACCTTGCCGGTTACGCCGATGATGTCGCCAATGTCGATCATCGGCAGAAGATTGCGCGCTGTTTCCGGCGTCGTATCTTTGTGAGAGAAGATCTGCACCTTGCCCGAGGCGTCATGGATATCCATGAACATGCCGGAATTGCGCGACGAATAAACGCGGCCCGCCACCGTTACCGTGTCGCCGGTTTCCGTGTCCGGTTCGATATCGGCATATTTTTCCGCCAGCTCCGCATTGGTCAGCGTGCGATGGAAATGCGCCGGATAGACATCGCCGATCTGCTCGCGCAGCAGCGCAAGTTTCTGGCGGCGCACTTCGGTGGCGTCGGAGGAAAGGGCGGTGGTTTCGGTTGTCTTGTCGTTCATTGTTCAATCCTGTTGCGGCGTTGCCGCGGCGACAATTGCCTCCCGTATCCCTCATTCCTGTGCTTGTCACAGGAATCCAGTGCGCCCAAGTCCTTGGCGCGGGAGACCTCAATTCATTCTTTCACGGCGCCGACGCGCCGTGGCTGGATTCCTGTGACAAGCGCAGGAATGAGGGGTGGATTTAAAACCCGCCCCGGCAGGCATCAAGCACCGCTGCCAACCATCGTGGCCACAACGGCAATAGCGACCTTCAGGCGCTGGCGCACCACGGAGCGGCCGAGCAGCGCCATCGAGTCAAACAGCGGCAGCGAGCGCGAGGAACCGGAGACGGCGACGAAGAGCGGCGGCGTGACGACGCGCAGTTTCTTGCCCGTGCGTTCGGCAATGTCGCGCAGCTCGGCCTCGATGGCTTCAACGTTCCAATCAGGCATTTTTTCCAGATCGGTGGCAACCGTGGTGAGGATTTCGTGGATTTCCTCGGGCTTGCTTTTGAGACCGGCAAAGGAGGCGGGCGTCAGGCCAACGTCGCTCGAAAGCAGGAAGCCGGCAAGGTTTGGCAATTCGCCGAGCTTGGAAATGCGGCTCTGGGCAAGCTTCAGGCCTTCGGTCAGGCGGGAATTTTCCATCGCCCATTCCAGCGTGCGGGCAATGAAGTCCTCAGGCGTGAGCTTTTCGCGCAGCCAGCGGCCGTTCAGCCAGTCCAGCTTCTGGATATCGAATATGGCGCCGGCCTTGGAAAGTGCTTCCGGATCGAACTTCGCGGCCAGCTCTTCCATGGTCAGCAGCTCTTCGCCTTCGGCGATCTGGATGAAGAACAGGCCGAGGAAGTTCATCAGCGCTTCCGGCAGGTAGCCGAGCGCGGAATAATAGGAGATCGACGTCGGGTTCTTGCGCTTGGAAAGCTTCGATTTATCGGCGTTGCGCATCAGCGAAAGATGCATGAACGTCGGCTGGTCCCAGCCGAAATAACGGTAAAGCAGGATGTGCTTGGGCACTGAAGCCAGCCACTCTTCGCCGCGCGCCACATGGGTGATCTTCATCAGATGGTCGTCGATGACGTTTGCCATGTGATAGGTCGGCATGCCGTCGGCCTTGATCAACACCTGCATGTCAACCGAATCCCAGGGGATCGAGACATCGCCGTAAACGCCGTCATGGAAATCGCACGAACCTTCGGTCGGGATTTTCATGCGCACGACGTTGGCTTCGCCGGCGGCGACGCGGGTGGTCACTTCTTCAGCCTTCAGGTGGAGGCAGAGACCGTCATATTTTGGCGGCTTGCCAGCGGCGCGCTGCGCTTCGCGCATCTGCTCAAGCCGCTCGGGCGTGCAGAAACAGCGGAAGGCATGGCCTTTTTCCAGCAATTCTTCGGCATAGGGCCAGTACATCGGCTTGCGCTCGGACTGGCGGTAGGGACCGTAGGGGCCACCGACGTCGGGGCCTTCCGACCAGGTGAGGCCGGTCCAGCGCAGCGCCTCCAGAACCTTCTGCTCATATTCCAGCGTCGAGCGGGTGGCGTCGGTATCCTCGATGCGCAGGATGAACTCACCGCCGTGTTTCTTGGCGAAGAGGTAGTTGAACAGCGCGATGTAAGCGGTGCCGACATGCGGCTCGCCGGTGGGGGAAGGTGCGATGCGGACGCGAACGCCGGAAGTGGTCATGAAATTCACTCGTCGTGACGGGGTGGTGACATCGGGGCGGCTTCACCCTTCTATCACGAAGTTTTCGTTTGAATGCGGCGGGAAAGGGTGCGGAAAGGCGTGTTGAACGCACTTTTGCATATTTCCGTTCGGCATCGGCTTAGGCCATATTATGCCGCAGGCGTCAAGGAAATATGGCGCTTGCGCTGTCTTCGCCCGGACGTCAACCGCCCCTAATTCACCGGCCAGACATAAAGCAGCATCGGAATGCTGGCAATGACGATCATGATCGACAGCGGCAGTCCAAGGCGCGGATAATCGCTGAAACGATAACCGCCCGGACCCATGACCAGCGTGTTGCACTGGTGGCCGATGGGCGTGAGGAAATCGCAGCCGGCGCCGATCGCCACCGCCATCAGAAAGGCCTCCGGCCGAAAGCCGAGCGTGGTGGCGAAACCGGCGGCGATGGGTGCCATAACCAGCACGGTTGCAGCATTGTTGAGGAAGGGCGTCACCGCCATGGCAGTCAACAGGATCATGCCGAGTGCTGCGAAGGGCGGCAGTCCTTGTGCGGCATGGCCGAGCCAGGCGGCGATGAGCTCGCTGGCGCCGCTGGTGCGCAGACTGTCGCTGACGGGAATGAGGGCGGCGAGCATGACGAGGATCGGCCCGTCGATCGATTTATAGACTTCGGTCAGCGGTATCGCGCCGACGACGATCATCAGGAAGGCGGCGGCGAAAAAGGCGACGGATACCGGCACCAGCCCGCTGCCGGCGGCAATCATGGCCGCGGCAAGCACGATGACGGGCAAAAGCGCGCGGCGCTGCACCCCAAGCAGGATTTCCCGCTGCGCCAGGGGCAGCAGCGAAAATTCCTGCAATACCTGTGGCAGGTTCTTGCGGCTGCCCTGCAGGAGAATGACGTCGCCCGCCTGCAAGGTCAGGTCGGAGAGCCGCTGGCTGACGCGCTGGCCGCGACGGCTGACTGCAATCAGATTGACGCCGCGGGTGTAGGATAGCGCCAGTTCGCGCGCGGAAATCCCGTTGAGAACGGATTCGTTGCTGATAACCGCTTCCATGGAAATAAGGTCAGCGGTCTTCTGGCCGTTCTCGGTGAGCGGCTTGCCTGACAGCAGCAGCTTGGCCTGCGAGACGATACGGTCGAGGCCCTCCGGGTTGCCTTCGAGAAGAATGGTGTCGCCCGGCTTCAGATTGACATCGGGGAAGGGGGAGATACGCCGGGGTCCGCGCAGGATCGTGCTGGCGATTACGTCGCCATCCGCCTGTTTCAACAGCTCCCGCAGCGGCTTGTCGGCGTATGTGCTGTCGGCGGGAAGCGTCGCTTCGGCGGTATAGGCTGACTGGTCCAGAATATCTTCCATCGATGCCTGCTGGCGGTTGCGCACCGGCAGCAGGCGGTAACCGAAGGTCAGGAAGATGATGCCGATCACGGTCAGCCCGGCACCGACCGGGGTGAAATCGAACATCGAGAAGCTCTGCCCGGTCATTTCCTCACGCAGCCTGGAAACGACGATGTTGGGCGAGGTGCCGATCTGCGTCATGAGCCCGCCCAGAAGGGCGGCGAAGGCCATGGGCATCAGATAATAGGAAACAGGGCTGCCGGATTTGCGGGCGAACTGGAAAGCAACCGGCATCATGATGGCAAGCGCGCCGATGTTCTTGATGAAGGCCGACATGATGGCGACGACGATCATCAGAAAGGCCAGTTGCAGGGTTTTGGAGTGCATCTCCGGGAAATATTTCTTGATCGTCATATCGACGACCCCTGAACGCGCCACGGCCGAACTGACGATCAGCGCGCTGCCGACGATGATGACGATATCGTCCGAGAAACCGGAGAACGCCTTGTCGAAAGGCACGACCCCAACCGCCACCGCCACCAGCAACGCGCTGCACGCGACCACATCATAGCGGAACCTGTCCCATATGAACGCGACCATCATGCCGGCGATCACGGTAAAGGCGAGGATCTGGTCGGTCGTCATGCTTGCTTATGCTTTCGAAGGAGAGACGGCGGGACGGACTCTTCCGGTAGGGATGTCAAAGAACGCGAGGCGGGGCATGCGGTTCCGACTGGCCGGCGCGTTCCACACGTTCGCGTCATACCGGCCTTGAGCCGGTATCAGCCGCCGCGCGTCGGCGCGGCGGAAAGTGTCCCTTCAGCCCAAGGGCTTGGGCTGAAGGGATGCCGGATCAAGTCCGGCATGACGGGTCGGGGCAATCAGTGCGGTTTGGCCGCCTGTGCTTTCTTGCGCTGTCTGGCGTTACGCGCCAGCATGTTGAGCAGTTCCACCAGCGCCGAAAACGCCATGGCGGCATAGACGTAGCCTTTGGGAACATGGAAGCCCATGCCTTCGGCGATCAGGGTCGTGCCGATCATCATCAGGAAGGCGAGTGCCAGCATGACGATGGTGGGGTTGCGCTCGATGAAGTTGGCGAGCGGCGTTGCGGCGAGCAGCATCACGGCAACGGCAAAGATCACGGCCACGATCATGATCGGCAGATGCGGTGTCATGCCAACGGCGGTGATGATGCTGTCCACAGAGAACACGAGGTCGAGCAGCAGGATCTGGCCGATGGCGGCGCCGAAATTCATCGCAGCCGGGCCGCCCACCATGTCTTCCTTGTGATCTTCAGGATCGACATTGTGGTGGATTTCCTTGGTGGCCTTCCACATCAGGAAGAGACCGCCGGCGATGAGGATCATGTCCTTCCACGAGAAGGCGTGGCCGAAGATTTCGAAGACCGGCGTGGTGAGCTGCACGATCCAGGCCACAGTGCCGAGAAGGCCGAGACGCATGATCAAGGCAAGCCCGATGCCGATCTTGCGGGCTTTTTCGCGCTGTTCAGGCGGAAGCTTGTTGGTGAGGATCGAGATGAAGATCAGGTTGTCGATGCCAAGCACGACCTCCATGACGATCAGGGTGACCAGCGCCACCCAGGCAGCGGGGTCGGACAGAAGAGGGAGAACGGACTCCATCAGGGAATTTTTCCTTTCAGCAACAAGGCCACCCGAAACATTCGGTTCGTGGAATTTATAGCGCAATACGCGAGAAACAAGGAGACCGCGCCTGTGATAGGCAAGATTTCATCGAAATTTCGCGCAAACCGCGTATCAGGCCCCGTGCCGTTGCCGGTCCGGTCGCCCGTTGCTGAATGTTTTCAGGCCTTGTCGGTTCCGTATGCCGCCATGAACACCATGATGGCGCTGTCGATCACTCGGTCCAGCTCCTCTTCGGGAACCGGGCCTTCGAGTTCTCCGAACAGGCGCAGCTTGAAGAAAGTGCCCGTGGAAAGCTCGATATATTGCCGGGCGGCAAGTTCGACGTCATCGACCTTGAGATGGCCGAGCGAGACCTGATGCTCGATGAAATCCTGAAGAACGGTGCGCACGTTGTTGGGTGCTGCGATGAAGAAACGCTGCGCCAGCTTCGGCATGCGGTCGATGACGCCGATCACCGAGCGCATGGCCGGTATCATTTCGGAGCAGATCATCTTGTTGGCGAAGGCCTTGCCGAACTGTTTCAGGCCGTCGCGCACCTCTTCGGTGCCGGCCAGAATGTTGCGCATGGAGGTCGCGAATTCCTGGCGGTGATGATCGACAAGGGCGGCGAACAGGTCTTCCTTGTTGGAGAAATAGACATAGATCGTTCCCTTGGAAACGCCGGCTTCCCGCGTGATGTCGTTCATGCTGGCGGCATCGAAGCCCTTGCGCTTGAACACGCGCCAGGCGCCGGCAACAATCTGCTCACGCTTGGCCGGGTCTTCGCCCGCAGCAAAACGCCCGGCGGGGTTTCCCGGACAGCCCGTTTCGGTTTCCGTCTCCATATCCATGTCTTCACCTGCCATCGTTACCGGTTCCTAGCACTGCAATGGCGTAAAAAAAATTAACCGAACGTCGAACCAATCAGTTCGATTACACTTGATATGTGTCAGGAAAGGGATTATGTCAATCGAACCGAACGGTTCAGTTCGAAAAACTTTCTTCAATTTATCACGGTACAATCTCATGTCGGCCCAGAAGAATAGCGCGGTTCGCGCCGTCAACGATGCGGAAGAGGCGGACGTTTCCGCCAAGGCTGAGACCTCTCCGGCAAAGCCGGTGGAGGCCCCGCCGCAACAGCCGCCACAGACAATTGCCGCACCGAAGAAGAAGAAGCGTTCGCCGCTTCTGCCGATCTTTGCGATCGCCCTTCTCGCCGGTGCCGGCTGGTACGGTTATAACTGGTGGATCGACGGTCGCTTCATGGTTTCGACGGATGACGCCTACATTCAGGGTGATATCGCGGTCATCGCGCCCAAGGTTTCGGGTTACATCGCCAAGGTGAACGTTGTCGAAAACCAGGAAGTCAAGGCGGGTGATCCGCTGGTTACTCTGGATGACGGCGACTATCGCATCGCGCTTGAACAGGCCGACGCGCAGATCCGCACCGAGGAACTGTCGCTGAAGCGCATCGATGCGCAGATCATCGGCGGCGAGGCAGCGCAGGAACAGGCCGTTGCCCAGAAGGGCGCTCTGGATGCGGCCCTTCGCGGTGCGGAAATCACCCAGAAGCGCGCCACCGAATTGCAGGCGAAGGATGTCGGCACCGTTGCCGCTTCCGACAGCGCGCAGGTCGCGCTCGATCAGGCCAGGGCGAATGTCGTGGCCGGCGAGGCGGCGATCTCGTCCGCGAAAGCCAATGTCGAGCTTCTTCGCGCCCAGCGCGAGGAAGCCGAAAGCACCATCCGTTCGCTGCAACTTTCCAAGGACAAGGCGGCCCGCGATCTGGCCTTCACCGTGTTGAAAGCGCCTTATGACGGCGTTATCGGCAATCTGGCGGTGCAGACGGGCGATCTCGTTTCGGTCGGCAAGCGCCTTGCTTCGCTGGTGCCGTTGAACGAGCTTTATATCGACGCCAATTTCAAGGAAACGCAGCTGGCCCGCGTGGTGCCCGGTTCGAAGGTCCGCGTCCATGTGGATGCTTTCGACGACGAGACCATTGAGGGCACGGTCCAGTCGATATCGCCCGGTTCCGGTTCGGTCTTCTCGATGCTGCCGCCGGAAAACGCCACGGGTAACTTCACCAAGGTCATCCAGCGCGTACCGGTGCGTATCGTCTTCTCCAAGGAAGATCTCGCCAAGCACAATCTGCGTGCGGGCCTGAGCGTCGTCGTCGATGTGGATACCCGCACGGCGCCGGAAAACACGAAAACGGCGCACGTTAACCCATAGGCCAACCAGGGCGTCGTTGAGGGCAAGATCATGGCGGCTACGGTTGTCGGCACAGGCGGGGTATCTGTTCCCGTCGATCCACCCATGGACAAGCGCAGGCTCATCGCGTTCTTCGCGATGGTCTTCGGCATGTTCATGTCCATTCTCGATATTCAGATCGTCTCCGCCTCGCTTGCGGAAATCCAGGCAGGTCTCGGGGCGGGCTCCGACGAGATCGCCTGGGTGCAGACATCCTATCTGATCGCAGAAGTCATCATGATCCCTCTGTCGGGCACGCTGGCGCGCATCCTGTCCACGCGCGTACTGTTTGCCACCTGCGCCGCCGGCTTCACCCTGTCGAGCGCGCTCTGCGCCACCGCGACCAATATCGACCAGATGATCGTCTACCGGGCGATCCAGGGCTTTATCGGCGGCGGCATGATCCCGTCGGTCTTTGCGGCCGCCTTCACCATTTTCCCGCCCTCCAAGCGTTCGGTCGTCTCGCCGATCATCGGTCTCGTCGCCACGCTTGCGCCCACCATCGGTCCCACGGTCGGCGGTTATCTTTCCAATGCCTTCTCCTGGCACTGGCTGTTCCTAGTCAACATCATTCCCGGCATCATCGTCACCATCCTGACATGGAGCCTGATCGATTTCGACAAGCCTGAAACCTCGCTCTGGAAGAAGTTCGACTGGTGGGGGCTGATCTCCATGGCCGTCTTCCTCGGCTCTCTGGAATACGTGCTGGAAGAGGGCAACAACAAGGACTGGTTCAACGACGAGCATATCGTCATCGGTTCGGTGGCCATGGTCATCGGTGCGGTGGTGTTCTTCTGGCGTGCCTTCAAGGTGGACTTCCCCGTTGTGGACATCCGCGCCTTTGCGGACCGAAATTTCTCCATCGGCTCGCTGTTTTCCTTCGTGATGGGCATAGGGCTTTACGGGCTGACCTATCTCTACCCGCTCTATCTCGGTCGCGTGCGCGGTTACGATGCGCTGATGATCGGCGAGACCATGTTCGTTTCCGGTCTTGCCATGTTCTTCACCGCGCCGATTGCCGGCAAGGTGTCCACCAAGCTCGATCCGCGCATCATGATGGCCATCGGCTTCATCAGCTTCGGTTGCGGCACGTGGATCATGACGCATGTGACCACCGACTGGGATTTCTACGAGCTGCTGATTCCGCAGGTCCTGCGCGGTTTCGGACTGATGATGTGCATGGTGCCGATCAACAACATCGCGCTCGGCACGCTTCCGCCCGCGCGCATCCGCAATGCCTCGGGCCTGTTCAACCTCACCCGCAACCTCGGCGGCGCGGTTGGCCTTGCCGTCATCAACACCCTGCTGTCGCAACGCACCGACGATCATTATGTGCGGCTGGCGGAACATGTCAGCTATTCCAATCCACAGGCGCTGGAGTGGCTGAACAATGTCGGCGCGAACTATGATTCCTACGGGCTGGACGGTGCTTCCGTCGCGATCAAGAAGCTGGTCGGCATGGTCTCGCAGCAGGCGTGGATACTCGCCTTTGCGGATGTGTTCTTCGCGCTGACGCTGCTGTTCGGCAGCCTGATCTTCATGACCGTGCTGATCCAGAAACCCAAGGCAGCGCCGCCACCAGACGCGGCGCACTGAACAAAATCCCCTCCCATCCACCGCAGAGCTGGGGCCGTCGGAAATGACGGCCCCTTTTTTGTGTGCTTCGCGATACTTTTCCGTCATGCCGGTCTTGAGCCGGTATCCAGTAAGCCCAAGTCCTTGATCCAAGGCTAAAATGACGAAAGTTGTTGGTCAGCCCTGATAATCTGCAGCCTGTTGATTTTATTGACGTGTCTAAATCCTTGGGAAAAGCCCAGGGATGACGCCGGGCAAAGGCGCGCACCCGTAGTTCAAAGGTAGAAATAAAGTGAAATCATCGTCTTGCTGAAAATGTGAGGTACGTACATCATTTTTCGGTTTACGACGGCGGCAAAGCTGGATATTCAAATGGCACGGGAGGAAACATGAAGCCGACAGTTCACGATATCGCCGAGCGGGCGGGTGTCAGCCTTGCCACCATCGACCGGGTGCTGAACATGCGCCCCGGCGTTCACGCCGCTACTCGAGCGCGGGTAGAGGCGGCGATTGCCGAGCTTGGTTATGTGCGCGATATCGCTGCCGCCAATTTGGCCAAGGGTCGCAATTATTCGCTGGTCTTCATCCTTCCCGGCAACGACAATTCCTTCATGGCGACGCTGCGAGCCGAAGTTCGTGCCGCAGCCGCCCGCGCCCATCTGGAGCGCACGGCGATCCGCGTTATCGAGGTGCCGCCTTTCAATGCCGCGGCACTGACGGAGGCGCTGGAAGTCGCGCGGCGGGAAAAGCCGTCGGGCGTCGCCTTCGTCGCCACCGATTCTGAGGATGTTGCCGAAGCCGCGGACCGGCTGGCTGAAGATGGTATCGCCACCGTCACGCTGGTTTCCGATCTCTCCGGTTCGCGCCGCGACCATTATGCCGGCGTCGACAACGTTGCGGCCGGGCGCACGGCGGCTAGCCTCATGGGGCGCTTCCTGTCCGGGCGCGGCGGCGATATTGCGGTCGTTGCCGGCTCCATGCTGGTGCGCGACCATCGCGAACGCCTAGACGGCTTCCGCTCCGTCATCGAAAGCGAATTTCCGGACTTGCGACTATTGCCGGTCCTCGAAGGTCGGGACGATCCCGTCACCGTCGAGGCGCTGGTCGCCAAGGCGCTTGCGAGCGACGCGCTGTCCGGCATCTACAGTCTCGGCGCCGGTAATCGCGGCCTCATCCGGGCGCTCAGGGCGTCATCGGGCGAAAGGTCGCCATCCGTCATCGCCCATGAGCTCACCGAAAACACGGCCAATGCGCTGCGGGAAGGCGTGCTCGATGCCGTGCTCAATCAGGATGCAGGTCATGAGGTGCGCAGCGCCATTCGCGTGTTGAAAGCGCGCGCGGATGGTCTCGCTGTCATCGCCGCGCAGGAGCGTATCCGTATCGACATATTCCTCAGGGACAATCTGCCCTGAGGAGAGCATTTCCAGGAAAAGTGGCCGCCGGTTTTCCGTCCGGAAATGCGGTGACCCTTAAAACCGCTGAAGTGGCGCAAGGAGCGCCGGAATGGAGAATTACATGTATCTCGGTCTCGATCTTGGAACATCCGGTGTCAAAGCCCTGCTGATGGACGGCGATCAGAAGATCGTCGGCTCGGCCAACGGCTCGCTGGAGGTCTCGCGTCCGCATCACGGCTGGTCGGAACAGGACCCGGCGGACTGGATTGCCGCCACGAAAACCGCAGTCGAAGGTCTGAAGCAGAAGTTTGCGAAGGAACTCGCTGCCGTGAAAGGTATTGGCCTTTCCGGCCAGATGCATGGCGCGACGCTGATAGACGCGAGCGGCAATGTGCTGCGGCCGTGCATTCTGTGGAACGACACGCGCTCCTATGCCGAGGCTGCCGAACTCGATGCCGATCCGCGCTTCCGCAAGATCACCGGCAACATCGTATTCCCAGGCTTTACCGCACCGAAACTGGCTTGGGTGGCGAAGAACGAACCTGAAATCTTCGCGAAGGTGGCCAAGGTACTGCTGCCGAAGGATTACCTGCGACTGTGGCTGACCGGTGAATATATCTCGGAAATGTCGGATTCCGCCGGCACATCGTGGCTGGATACCGGTGCGCGCAAATGGTCTGCCGATCTTCTGGCGGCGACCGGCCTTGAAGAAAAACACATGCCGTCGCTGGTTGAAGGCACCGAGGAGGCAGGTGTGCTGCGTGCCGAGCTCGCCTCGCAATGGGGCATTGCGGGCAAGGCCGTTGTGGCCGGCGGTGCGGGTGACAATGCCGCTTCCGCCTGCGGCATGGGCACGGTGAAAGAGGGCCACGCGTTCGTTTCGCTCGGCACTTCTGGCGTGTTGTTTGCCGCCAACGCCTCCTATCTGCCGAAGCCGGAAAGCGCCGTACACGCGTTCTGCCACGCGCTTCCCAACACATGGCACCAGATGGGCGTCATCCTGTCCGCTACCGATGCACTCAACTGGTATTCGCGCCTCACCGGCAAGTCCGCAGCCGAACTGACGGGTGAACTGGGCGACGAGCTTCTGGCGCCGAGCGGCGTCACTTTCGCACCCTATCTTTCCGGCGAGCGCACGCCGCATAACGATGCCGCCATTCGCGGCTCTTTCATTGGCCTTTCGCATGAAAGTGACCGCAGGGCGCTGACGCAGGCCGTGCTGGAAGGCGTGACTTTCGCCATCCGTGACAATCTCGAAGCGCTGAAGTCGGCCGGCACCTCCATTTCCCGCGTCACCGCCATCGGCGGCGGTTCGCGCTCGGCCTATTGGCTGGCCTCGATCGCGACTTCGCTCGGTGTGCCCGTGGATATTCCGGCCGAGGGCGATTTCGGCGCCGCTTTCGGCGCCGCCCGACTCGGTCTCATCGCTGCAACAGGTGCAGATCCGGTTGCAGTCTGCACGCAGCCGGAAACGGCGCGGACGATCGAGCCGGTGGTGGCGCTTGGCGATGCTTATGAGGAGGCTTACCAGCGGTATCACGCGCTTTATCCCGCCATTCGGTCGCTTTCGCATTGAGGTTTTGCGTGCGCCGTTCACCCCTCTCTGCCCTGCCGTGCATCTCCCCCACAATGGGGGAGATCGACAAGCGGCTAGGTCACGTCCTCCTGTGAGGTCGCGATCGAAGCGGTTGAGCGCAACTTGCTGATCTCCCTCCTGTGGGGGAGATGTCCGGCAGGACAGAGGGGGGTAAGCGGCCCGCGCAGACCTCGAATTTTTGAACACTACCTAAACCCACCCCAGAGGAGGAACCATCCAATGAGCACAGGCTTCTTCGGCGATATCGCCAAGATCAAATATGAAGGCCCCGACAGCACCAACCCGCTCGCCTTCCGCCACTACAACCCCGACGAGATCGTTGCCGGAAAGCGTATGGAAGATCACCTGCGCTTTGCCGTGGCTTACTGGCACACCTTCACCTGGCCGGGCGGCGACCCATTCGGTGGGCAGACGTTCCAGCGTCCGTGGTTTGAAGACACCATGCAGGCCGCCAAGCTGAAGGCCGATGTCGCCTTTGAATTCTTCTCGCTGCTCGGTTCGCCGTTCTATTGCTTCCACGACGCCGATGTGCGCCCGGAAGGCAGGAACTTTGCCGAAAACACCAGGAACCTCAACGAGATCGTCGACTACTTCGCGCAGAAGCAGGCTGATACCGGCGTAAAGCTTCTGTGGGGCACGGCGAACCTGTTCTCCAACCGCCGCTTCATGTCGGGTGCCGCGACCAATCCGGACCCGGATGTCTTCGCATTCTCGGCTGCGACGGTGAAGACCTGCATGGATGCCACCAAGAAGCTCGGCGGCGCCAATTACGTGCTATGGGGCGGTCGTGAAGGTTACGAAACGCTGCTCAACACCGATCTTTCGCGCGAGCTGGACCAGCTCGGCCGCTTCCTCAATCTGGTTGTGGAATACAAATACAAGATCGGTTTCGAAGGCACGATCCTGATCGAGCCAAAGCCGCAGGAGCCGACCAAGCACCAGTACGACTACGACGTCGCAACCGTTTATGCGTTCCTGCAGAAGAACGGTCTCGAAAAGGAAGTGAAGGTCAATATCGAGCAGGGTCACGCCATCCTCGCCGGCCATTCCTTCGAACACGAACTGGCCATGGCCAATGCCTTCGGCATTTTCGGCTCGATCGACATGAACCGCAACGATTACCAGTCTGGCTGGGATACCGACCAGTTCCCCAACAACGTACCTGAAATGGCGCTAGCCTATTACCACGTGCTGGCCGGCGGCGGCTTCACCAATGGCGGCACCAACTTCGATTCCAAGCTGCGTCGCCAGTCGCTTGATCCGCAGGACCTGCTGATCGGCCATATCGGTGGCATGGATTGCTGCGCCCGCGGTCTGAAGGCGGCGGCGAAGATGATCGAGGACGGCGCGCTGTCGAAGCCGCTTTCGGAGCGTTACGCGAAGTGGGACGCACCTGAAGCCCAGAAGATGTTGCGCGGCGAGCTGAAGCTCGAAGAAATCGCAGCGCTGGTCGAGCGCCAGGATATCAACCCCGAGCCGAAGTCCGGTCGTCAGGAATATCTGGAGAACGTCGTCAATCGTTACGTTTGACGGGCTGGTACGTTCACAAACAAAGGACGGGGGAGCATCCCCCGTCTAGAGGCTGGTTAAAGCCGCAAAACCTCTCCTCCGTCATCCTCGCGACATTCCCGAGGATGACGTCGTATCTGTGGTGTACGGCCCCCGTGCGGTCTCCGGGCCTGATGCTGCAGATAACATTCCATAAAGTGAGACTAAGAAGGTTGCGATAGCCGAATTAGGGGGCATGCTCGCCGTCTGCTGCCAAAGGCGAGAACAATTCCGCGCCACCCCTCCTTTCTTTCCAGTCACTTACCGCAAAACCTTTCCCCGCATGTCCCCACCCGTCCGTTTTGCAGCATCATTCCCCTGCAACCGGAACGGAAGGGCGATACGCGCGGCGCCTTTCGCGGACCGGCTGCCGGCATCGACAGGCGTGGTTCTGGCAAACCGCGTTCCGGAAAGGCGTCCCGCAATTGCCAGCAGCGGGAAGGGCCGATCCGGTAGGTGTCGTGAAAAGTCTGTCACCGATCGACCGGCATTCCGGTCAAACAAGGCGCGGCCCGGCAGATGCAAGACTTTCCACCACACTCAACTCCCATCCGCATTTGCCGGGCTGTCGTTTCTCCCGCCGCCGGGAAACCGTTGCGGCGACTTTCGTGTACCTAAAGCGCTTTGGATATCTTAACCGCGCTGCTGAAACGTTGCAGATTTTGCGTGCCTGCGGCTGTACCTCATTGCTGACTTGGTCTAAACCGCTCTCCATCTTTTGACGCTCGATGGATGACGAAAGGGCCTATCCGATGACCGATCACAAAGCGCTTGCAGCCCGTTTCCCCGGCGATTTCCTGTTCGGCGTGGCGACCGCCTCCTTCCAGATCGAGGGTGCCACCAAGGTTGACGGCCGCAAGCCATCCATCTGGGATGCCTTCTGCAACATGCCGGGACATGTCTTCGGGCGCCACAATGGCGACGTTGCCTGCGATCACTATAATCGCTGGGAGGATGATCTCGATCTCATAAAGGAAATGGGTGTCGAGGCCTATCGTTTCTCCATTGCCTGGCCGCGCATCATTCCCGATGGATTCGGCCCGATCAACGAGAAGGGGCTGGATTTCTACGACCGCCTCGTCGATGGCTGCAAGGCGCGCGGCATCAAGACCTATGCGACGCTTTACCATTGGGACCTGCCGCTGACACTGATGGGCGACGGCGGCTGGGCCTCGCGTTCCACCGCCCATGCCTTCCAGCGTTACGCCAAGACCGTCATGGCACGGCTGGGCGACCGGCTGGATGCGGTGGCGACCTTCAATGAGCCCTGGTGTGCGGTCTGGCTCAGCCATCTCTATGGCATTCATGCGCCGGGCGAGCGCAACATGGAAGCAGCCCTTGCGGCCATGCACCACATCAACCTTGCCCATGGTTTCGGCGTCGAGGCGTCCCGCCATGTTGCGCCCAAGGTGCCGGTCGGACTGGTGCTGAACGCCCATTCCGTCATCCCGGCCTCCAACAGCGACGCCGACCTGAAGGCAGCTGAACGGGCATTCCAGTTCCACAACGGCGCGTTTTTCGATCCGGTCTTCAAGGGCGAATATCCGGCCGAAATGATGGAGGCCCTGGGCAGCCGCATGCCGGTGGTGGAGGCGGAAGACCTGTCCATCATCAGCCAGAAGCTCGACTGGTGGGGCCTGAATTATTATACACCGATGCGCGTTGCCGACGACGCCACCGAAGGTGCGGAATTCCCTGCCACCAAACCAGCCCCGGCCGTCAGCGATGTCAAAACCGATATCGGCTGGGAAGTCTATGCGCCGGCGCTGCATTCCCTGGTGGAGACGCTCTACGAGCGCTACGAGCTGCCCGATTGCTACATCACCGAAAATGGCGCCTGCTACAATATGGGCGTCGAAAACGGCGAGGTGGATGATCAACCCCGTCTTGACTATTACGCCGAACATCTTGGTATCGTTGCTGATCTGGTGAAGGACGGTTACCCCATGCGGGGTTACTTCGCCTGGAGCCTGATGGACAATTTCGAATGGGCGGAAGGGTACCGCATGCGCTTTGGCCTTGTGCACGTGGATTACGAAACGCAGGTTCGTACGTTGAAGAACAGCGGCAAATGGTACAGCGCGCTGGCATCGGGTTTTCCGAAGGGGAACCACGGTGTGATGAAGGGGTGAGGCTTTCTCCCTCATTCCTGTGACAAGCACAGGGATGAGGGTGGAAAGGCTGGCTCGTGTGTGAACTTTACCTGCCGTATTCCTCACCAGGAAAGCACACGATCGCTCTCCCCAATAAAGTTCTTCCACCTTACTATCAGTTTTCCAAACTTTTTTGCCAGTTACCCGGCGGTGCCTGCTTGCGCCTGCCATCCTGTCTCCTATGTCAGGCAGGCTACGCAGACGTAGCGCCTGCTGCTGCCTCATCCGGAGCGGTGCGGGCTGGTCCTCCCAGGGAAAACGAACATGCTTATCGAAAAACTCAACTGGCGTTATGCCACCAAGAAAATGGATCCTTCCAAGACTGTTGCGGAAGACAAGGTCGAGCGCATCGTCGAAGCCGCCCGGCTGGCGCCGACTTCCAGCGGGTTGCAGCCGTTCGAAGTCATCGTCGTTTCCGATCCGGAAGTTCGCGCAAAGATCCGCGAGATCGCCTGGAACCAGGCGCAGGTGACTGAAGGCTCGCATCTTCTGGTGTTTGCGGCGTGGGATAACTACACGCAAGAGCGGATCAACCATATGTTCGATCTGGTCAACGAAGAGCGTGGCGTCAAGAACGAGGGCTGGGAAGCGTATCGTCAGAAGCTTCTCTCCTCCTATCCGCAGCGTGATGAGCAGGTGAATTTCGAACACGCAGCCCGTCAGGCCTATATTGGTTTCGGCATGGCGGTGGCGCAGGCTGCTTTCGAGGGTGTGGATTCCACACCGATGGAAGGTTTCGATCCGGCCAAGCTGGATGAAATCCTCGGCCTGCGTGAAAAGGGCCTGCGCTCCGTCACCATCCTGCCGCTCGGATACCGCGAGCCGGAAGGCGACTGGCTGGTGAACCTGAAGAAGGTCCGCCGCCCGCTTGAGGAATTCGTCAGCCGCGTCTGATTTCCACGCACTCGCGAAGTCTTGACTGCCGCAGGGCCGCACAGACGGCTTTGCGGTAGATTTTTTCTCTGATTTCAGATAATTGAAAAATCATCCCTGTTAAAAGATGGCGCCTGCGGGCAAGTATGCGCCATCGAATTGCCGATCCCCGGCATTTCTGAGTGAAAGCCTGACGAAATGACCCGGAAAATCAGCTGTCATCGAATGTGCCGGAAGGCTGCATGAAGAGAGCGGTTCAGCACCGCAACAGGATTTTTTGAGACCCGATCCGTCAAGAGTTTTCGCAGAGTTCCCAATGAGTTTTTCATCCAACGCGACATCGCTCGCGCGCGCACCGCAGACTGCCAAGGACGCGATGGTAACGTTTGAAGGCGTGACCAAGACCTTTGGCGGCAGCGATGGCAAGCCGGGCTTCGCAGCCCTCGCCGGCATTGACTATGTCGTGCCGAAGGGTTCCATCACTGGCATAATCGGCCGCTCTGGTGCCGGCAAATCCACCCTCATCCGCCTCGCCAACGGCCTTGAAAAACCGTCGTCCGGCCGGGTGGTCGTCGACAGCGTCGATGTTGCCGCCCTTGATGAGAAGAGTCTGAGGACCCTTCGCCGTTCCGTCGGCATGATCTTCCAGCACTTCAATCTTCTGTCGTCGCGCACCGCTTTCGACAATGTGGCGCTGCCGCTAGAAATTGCCGGTCTCGGTAAAAAAGAGATCGAAACGCGGGTAACGCCGCTGCTCGAACTCGTCGGCCTTTCCGACAAGGCGAAGCGTTATCCGGCGGAACTGTCGGGTGGGCAGAAGCAGCGTGTCGGCATCGCCCGAGCGCTTGCGACGCAACCCAAGCTGCTGTTGTCGGACGAGGCGACGTCCGCGCTCGATCCGGAGACGACCCAGTCCATCCTTGAACTCCTGAAGCGCATCAATGCCGAACTTGGGCTGACAGTGCTGCTCATCACCCACGAGATGGAGGTGGTGAAGACCATCGCCTCGCAGGTCGCCGTCATCGACAGGGGCCTGATCGTGGAGGAGGGGCGCACCTTCGATATTTTCACCGCGCCGAAACACGAGACGACCCGCAGCCTGCTGTCGTCCTCGGTCGGGGTTAAGCTGCCGCACTGGGTTACATCAGGGTTGAAGCCGGAAGCCGAGGAGGGTGACCGCGTTCTCGTGCGGCTGGTGTTCTTCGGCGAAACGGCATTCCAGCCGCTGACCGCGCGTCTTGTTGCGGAAATCGGTCCTGACGTGAACATCCTTGCCGGCACCATCGAGGAAATTTCCGGCGAACCATTCGGCTCGCTGGTTGTGTCCTATCCGGCCACGGCGGAAACCACCGCCCGCGCCGGCCGCTTTTATACTGAGACCGGTCTTCACACGGAGGTGCTCGGTTATGTCGCCTGATATGCTTTTCAACCTTCTGTCGAAGGGTCTTCTGCAGACGCTGCACATGGTCGCGGTCGCCGGCATCGTCGGCTCCATCATCGGCGTGCCTATGGGCGTTTTCCTTGCCACCAGCGGCAAAGGCGAACTCTTCCCCGCGCCGATGACGAACCGCATCCTCGGCCTTGTCGTCAATGCGGCGCGCTCCACGCCCTTCATCATTCTGGTGGTGGCGATCATTCCCTTCACGCGGCTGGTCGCTGGCACTTCCATCGGCACCAGTGCGGCCATCGTGCCGCTGACGGTTGCCACCGTGCCTTTCATCGCGCGGCTGGTGGAAGCGGCGATCCGCGAAGTCGACAAGGGCCTGATCGAAGCGGCCCGCGCCATGGGCGCAACACCGTTGCAGATCGTCACCAAGGTCCTGCTTGCGGAAGCAAAGCCGGGCATCACGCTGGCGCTTACCCTCACGCTCGTCAGCCTCATCGGTTATTCGGCCATGGTCGGTGCTGTCGGCGGCGGCGGGCTGGGTGATCTCGGCATTCGCTACGGCTACCAGCGCTTCATGCCTGACGTGATGCTGGTCGTGGTGCTGGTGCTGATCGTGCTCGTGCAACTCGTGCAGAGCGCCGGCGACCGGCTTGCCCGCAGCTTCGACAAGCGCACCCGCAAGAACTGATAAAACCGTTCAAGAACAACAAACCCAAGAACAACAAACCCAAGGAGACATCCATGAAGAAAATCATCCTCGCGGCTTCGCTCGCCGCTCTCTTTACCGCCGGTCAGGCGCTGGCCGAAACCATCAAGATTGGTGTTACACCTGCCGAGCACGCGCAGATCATGGAACAGGTCAAGAAGATCGCCGCCGCCAAGGGACTGGACATCGATATCGTCGAGTTCTCCGACTACGTCGTGCCGAACCAGGCACTGGCAGACGGTGAGCTTCAGGCCAACTCCTTCCAGCACCAGCCTTACCTCGACAACCAGATCGCTGACCGCAAGTTCGATCTCGTCAGCGTCGGCACCACCATCACCACCCCGATGGGCGTTTATTCGAAGAAGGTGAAGAGCCTTGACGAGCTGAAGGACGGCGCGACGGTCGGTATTCCGAACGACCCGACCAATGGCGGCCGTGCGCTTCTCGTTCTCGCTTCCAAGGGTGTGCTCAAGGTCAAGGAAGAAGCCGGTCTGAAGGTAACGCCTGCCGACATCACCGAAAACCCGAAGAACATCCAGATCGTCGAACTTGACGCTGCGCAGTTGCCGCGCTCGCTGGATGACACCGACGCGTCGGTCATCAACACCAATTATGCCACGGCAGCAGGCCTGAACCCCAAGAAGGACGCCATCGCCATCGAAAGCGAAAAGTCCCCTTACGCAAACGTCATCGCCGTTCGTGCGCAGGACAAGGACAAGCCGTGGGTGAAGACGCTGGTGGAATCCTACCACAGCCCGGAAGTGAAGGCCTTCATTCTGGAGAAGTTCAACGGCACGGTCATTCCATCCTGGTAATCAGGCCTGACACGATTGAAGTTGCAGCCTCTCCCGTTCGCGGGGGAGGTTTTTTGTTTGCGGGGCGAACGCATCCGCGGTTTTTATGAAAATCCCCCACCATTGTGGGGAGAATTTTTCTCTTTTTCACCCCTACTGTCGTTTTATACCCGTTGTTTTTTGTGGCGTCGCCACAATCCAACTTAACGGCTTTTGAATGTTTCCTTCGCAAGATGATGCTTTCGAAGGGGATTTTATGCGGATTGCGCCGCGAAACATTGGGGAATATTTGCCGGTCGGGCGTAGAACCGCCGTCGGCGTCGTATTGTCCACATTTGCGCTGGTGCTTCTCATTGTCACCGCGCTGGTCTTGTCTGCTCTGAGCCAGGTCAGGGAAAGGGCGAACTCGCTCGACAATGCCCGCTCGCGCGAGACAACGGCGGGCGCCCTTGTCACCTTCCGCGACCAGCTTGGCGCGACGCTGAACGACTACGCCGCCTGGGACGATGCCGCCGACTATGTCTACGCCCCCGACAGGTTCGACTGGGTGGCGAGCAATTATGGCGAGATGACGGTCAACAGCGATCTTTTCGATACCGCCGTCGTCCTCGACGAAGACGGCAAGGTCCGCATGGCCTACCAGAACGGCAAGCCGGTTGCCTGGAAGCCCCATGACTATTTCGCAGAAGGCCTCAAGGAGATGATCGAACGGGTGCGCTCCATGCGTCCCGGCATCGCGTCGCAGGTCACCGGTTTCGTGAAAACCCGCGACGGCGTCGCGGCTACGGGGGTCGCGCTGGTGCGGCTCAAATCCGGGGTCTTGCCTCCGGTTGGATCCGAGCGGCGATATCTGATTTTCGCCCGTCATCTCAAACAGGCGACGGTAGACAAGCTGGCCCGCAATTACGTCATCGATGGTCTGCAACTGCAATATGGCGACGGACCGGCGACCAACCATGTGGATGTCGTCAATCCGCTTGGTGATGTGCTGGCGCGGCTCGTCTGGCGCTCCCAGCTGCCGGGGGACGTGAGCTTCCATGAGGCCCGGCCGGTCGTCTTCACGGCACTCGGCATTGCCGGAACGTTCTTTCTCGTACTTCTCATCATCGGTTCGGCGACGCTCGACCGGCTGAAGGCCGACGAGGCGGCGGCGAGGGAAGAGGCGCTGCGCGATCGTCTGAGCGGGCTCAGCAACCGCGCCGGGCTGTTTTCCAAGCTGAACCGCATGGTGGGCAAGGCCCGCCACGACAAGACCGATATCAAGCTGCTTTACCTCGATCTTGATGGTTTCAAGGAGATCAACGATTCCTACGGTCACGCTGCCGGCGATCGGCTGATCAAGGGCGTTGCGGCGGCGCTCAGGGTGCTTGTGCCGGAAGATGCCGTGCTCGCGCGGCTCGGCGGCGACGAATTCGCCATCGCCATTCAGGGCAACGACGTGTGGTCGGAAGGCCGCAAGCTCTGCCAGGCGCTGCTCGAACTGTTCACCGAGCCGTTCAGCATCGGCGAGCGGGTGGCGAGCATCGGTTGCAGCATCGGCACTTCCGTCTCCAGAGCCGGTGATATCAACGGTGAGGAACTGCTGCGCCGCGCCGACATGGCCATGTATCAGGCCAAGGAAAACGGGCGTGGGCGTTATGTCGCCTACGAGCTGAAAATGGATGCGCTGCGCGAGGAAAAGCTGCAGCTTGAGGCCGATCTGCGTTATGCCATCCTGAATGACGAGATATCGGTGGTCTACCAGCCGGTCGTCAATGCCGCCACGCGCAGTATCACCGGGGTGGAGGCGCTTGCCCGCTGGCAAAGGCCGGGATACGGCTTCGTGCCCCCGGATATCTTCATCGCCGCTGCCGAAACCAGTGGCCTTATCGAGCGGCTCGGCCTGCTGGTGCTGCGCAAGGCCTGCGAGACGGCAGGTCAATGGCCCTCCATCAAGCTCTCGGTGAATATTTCACCCGTTCAGTTCCGCAATCCGGCCTTTTCCGGCAACGTGGCGGAGATTCTCGCTGCCACGCAGACGCCAACCGCAAGGCTGCGGCTGGAAATGACCGAGGGCTATTTCATCCAGAATCCGGAGCGGGCAAGTGCGGCAATCGACAAGCTGAAACAGCTTGGCCTGCATATAGCGCTCGACGATTTCGGAGCCGGTTTCGCCAGCGTCGGATATCTGCGCCGCTTCGGTTTCGACCGCATGAAGATCGACCGGTCGCTGGTCATGGCCCTGGAACAGGGCGGGCGGTCGCTGGAAATGTTGCAGGCAACCGTGGCGCTTGCGAAATCTCTCGATATTCCGGTCACGGCGGAGGGCGTCGAGACAGAAGAACAGGCGGCTATCCTGCATCTGTGTGGCTGTGACGAATTGCAGGGCTACCTGTTCTCAAAACCCGTCGCCGCTGAAGAGATTACCGCCATGCTGGAGGAGCAGACGGCGCCGCTGTTTGCGCTTCGGGCAGGGGCAAAAGGGTGATCCACACTCCGTCACTCCGGACCTCATCCGGGGCCCAGAGCGATCAAGTCGTTAATCGCGTAAGAGCCTTTTCACCGTGAAGACGTGCCGTGGCTGGCCGCCGATCCGCTTTAGCGCCCCAGATGGCGCTCGCCGCGCTTCTTTGCCAGTTCGATCTGCAGCTGCCGGTCGCGGAACCGCTGGCGGTCCTCTTCTGTCCGGTCGTCGTAACAGCTAGGGCAGGACACACCTTCCTCGAACAACGGGGATTGGCGCACCTGCGATGTGATCGGGTTGCGGCAGGCGTGGCAAAGCTTGTGATCGCCTTCGGCAAGACCGTGGACGACGGAGACGCGCTCGTCAAACACGAAGCAGGCGCCTTCCCACAGGCTCTCTTCTTCCGGCACCTCTTCCAGATATTTCAGGATGCCGCCCTTGAGGTGATAGACCTCATCGAACCCCTGTTCCTTCATGAAGGCGGTCGCCTTTTCGCAGCGGATGCCGCCGGTACAATACATGGCGATCTTCGGCTTGTTGTGCAGGCCGGGATTGTTCTTTACCCAGTCGGGAAACTCGCGGAAGGTCTTGGTCTTCGGGTCCACCGCGCCCTTGAAGAGACCGATCGCGGTCTCGTAGTCGTTGCGGGTGTCGATGACGATGGTGTCCGGGTCGGAGATCAGCGAGTTCCAGTCGCGCGGATCGACATAGGTGCCGACAATGCGGTTGGGATCGATATCCGGCACGCCCATGGTGACGATCTCTTTCTTGAGCTTCACCTTCATGCGCACGAAGGGCATGTTCGATGCCCGGCTTTCCTTATGTTCCAGCGCCGTAAATTCCGGCTGCGCACGCAGGAAGGCAAGTATGGCGCGCACACCCGCATCGGGCCCGGCAATGGTGCCATTGATGCCTTCCGCCGCCAGAAGCAGCGTGCCCTTGACGCCGTTTTCCCGGCAAAGCTGAAACAGCTCGTCGCGCAGGCTTTCAAACCGCGGCAGGCGGGCGAAATGATAAAGCGCAGCCACAAGAAAATCGCCAGTGGGGTGAGGGGCGGCTTCCGGGCGGGGGAGAATGGTGGTGTCGGTCATGGGCGCTGAAATACAGCGGCGGCGGCCGCAAATCAATATTTATCCGCCGCTGCCGGTATTTTGAAAATCGTCAAATTCTCAGTCTCTTCGGGCTTTCCGGTCTACTTCGCCGCCCGCCGCCATAAAAGGCCGACGATGCGGCTCTCGGTTCTGGCGGATTCGGAGAAGACTTCGTTTGCCAGCTCAAGACCATCTCCGCGCAGCGCCTGCTGCCTCTGAATGATTGCATCGAGAAGCAGAGCCAGTCGCTCGCCATTGCCGAAACGCTCCGGTTCCTGGTCCGCAAAGGCTGCAAGGACCGAAAGATCGTGCTCGTGGCCAAGGATGTCGACCAGCCGCTTGGTGTCGGCCCGCTTGGCGCGCATGGCCGATGGCCAGAGGCGGCGCAGGAGGCCGAGATGCATCCAGTAGGCCTGGCCCGCCTTGCGTAATTCGTGGAAATGTTCGACGTCGGCCTGCTCATGGCAGTCGGCAAGTGCTTTACGCGCCCTCTTCCTCTGCTTCGCCCACCCGGTCTTCACCAGCCTTGTCACATCCTTAAGCTCGTCCGGCAGCGACACTGCCTTCAGCTTCTTGCGTGCTTCCTCGCAGCCGGCGATGGCGGCCGCAATGGCCTCGTCGAGACCTGCCTCATGTTCGATGGCGTGGTCACGGCGCTTGCGCAGGACTGTCGCGATCGATCGCAGCGCCTTTCCTTGCGTCGTGGAGGCCGCGAAGGTCTCGAGATACTCCACCGTCTCCACGAGCGCCGTCGCTTCCCGCGCAAAAGCGAGCGAGCGGGCGATGTCGCGAAAGCGGGCGTTTTCCTCTTTGCTGAAATCGGGTGCTGCCCTGGCGACGAGGCGGTAGAGGGCGCGCAGCCGCTTGAACCGCTTGCGGGCATCGTGCACCGCCTCATGGCGCCCGGAAGGCTGGTCGCGAAGGCTGATTATCGCCTCTTCGATGAGTTCCAGTCCCGCGCGGCGGATTTCATCGTCGAACGGTTTGTTCGGGTCAATCCTGAAGGGCATCCGCCAAGTCTCCGTGGGGACAGTCCATGGCGAGCGACTGGTTGGAGAAGCGACGGTCGCCCGTTACCTCCTTGCCAAGCCAGGAGGGCAGATCGGGGTTGGCGTTCTCGTCGTCCATCTCTACCTCCGCCACGATCAGCCCCTTGTATTTACCCTCGAAAACATCGACTTCCCAAGTGAATCCACCGTGATCAACCGTGTGGCGCATCTTCTCGATCACCACGCCGGGGGCGCTGGCCATCAATTCTTCCGCGTCATTCAGTGGAATGGAATATTCATATTCATCACGGACGAGCGAACTCGCGCCGATCTTGATGGTCAGTGTCGCGTCAAGCCCGTTGACGATCCTGACCCGGACCGAACGATTTTCCAGCGAGGCGACATATGCCTGCCGGAAAGCCATGCTACGCGTCACTTCATTACGCCATTCATCGCCTGCAACCAGAAACTTCCGCTCGATTTCCTTGGCCATGCTGTCTCCGTAAACCGGTGCGCCAGATTATCGCATGAAGACGTCATAAAGAAGCGAATAGATTGAAGTATCTGGATAAAAATGGTCTTGCCATGCCTCGACATCAAGGCCGGGGCAGGCTAATCGATAAACCGGATTTCAATCGTTTCAATCGCGCAAGGGAGGCTTATCTTGGCCCAGGACTCCGAAAAACTGCTCTCCATCCTCAAGCTGCAGCCGGTCGTGCCGGTGCTGATCGTGGATGATGCTGCCTCCGCCGTGCCGCTCGCGCGCGCTCTGGTCGCAGGTGGCCTGAAGGCAATCGAGATCACCATGCGCACGCCGGCGGCACTCGATGCCATCCGTGCGGTTGCGGCGGAAGTGGAGGGCGCCCATGTCGGCGCCGGCACCATCCTCAACGCCAAAGATTTCGAGGCGGCCGCCGAAGCCGGTTCCACCTTCATCGTCAGCCCAGGCATCAATAAAAGCGTGCTGGAAGCTGCGCGCGCCTCCAACGTGCCGCTTCTTCCTGGGGCCGCCACGGCAAGCGAAGTCATGGCGCTGCGCGACGAAGGCTACAAGGTGCTGAAGTTCTTCCCGGCGGAACAGGCCGGTGGCGCGCCATACCTTAAGGCACTGTCCTCGCCGCTCGCCGGCACGGTGTTCTGCCCGACCGGCAGCGTCTCGCTGAAGAATGCCAATGACTATCTTTCCCTGCCGAACGTCGTCTGTGTCGGCGGTTCCTGGGTTGCTCCGCGCGAACTGGTGGCAACGGCTGACTGGGCCGGCATCACCAGGCTCGCCGCCGAAGCCGCAGCACTGCGCGGCTGATCTACTACTTCTTCAAGCCCGTTCACGAAGGCGTGAGCGGGTTTGTCATTTGTATTCGTGCCATGGCTCCCTATCTTCCCGTGTAGACTTTACCCTCACAGGAGATTTTGATGTTCGACGCCAAGAAGCTTCTTGAACAATTCCTCGGCTCACAGGTGCCGGGCCTTTCGGGAAGCGTCCGTGACAGAGCCGGGCAGGCCGCCGATATCGCCAAGAACAATCCGATGAAGGCCGGTGCGCTTGCCGCCGCCATTCTAGGCACCAAGACCGGCCGCAAGCTCGCCGGCAATGTCGCCACCATCGGCGGCGTAGCGGCCATCGCCGGTCTCGGTTATCTCGCCTACAAGAATTACAAATCCGGGCAGGCGCCTGAAGTAGCTCCAAAACCAGAGCCGGAGCTTCTCGCCCCGCCCGCCGATTCCGCCTTCCATCCGCAGTCCCCCGCCCTTTCCAACGATTTTGCGCTGAAACTCATCCAGGCGATGATTGCCGCTGCCAAGGCAGACGGCCATATCGACGAAAAAGAGCGCGCCAACATCATGGATAAGGTGCAGGTGTCCGGCCTCGACACTGAAGCCGAGCGGTTCCTCGAAAAGGAACTGGCCGATCCGCTGGATATCGACGCACTGGTGGCTGCTGCCCGCACAGAGGAGCAGAAGGTGGAAATCTACACCGCCTCGCGTCTTGCCATAGAGGCCGATACGCGGGCTGAGCGCGGTTATCTCGATCTGCTTGCCGGGCGGTTGGGATTGCCCGATGCGCTGGTCGATCATATCGAGTCGACGGTGGTGGCGGCGAAGGTTTGAGGTTAGAACAGGGGGGTGAACCACGCCCCCCTGCCGTATATGCACTGTTGTCATCCAGCCCCGCTTGGCCTAATCCTTCTCCCAGACAACGGGGAAGAGAATGCGCGATCTGAGTGATTTTAAGGGATGTCCGGCGCCGCAGCCGGTGACGCTGAAGGGCCGTTATGTGACGGCGGAAACGTTTGATCGCGACAGGCATCTTGCAAGGCTCTGGACTGCGCTTGGTGGTGAGGGGGTCAATGCGCTTCTCAAATATTTCCCGCAAAGCGGCTTTGCCGATGCTGCAGCCTTTGGTGACTGGCTCGTCAACGCGGGTGATAAACTCAACTGGGTGACATTGGTTTTCGTTGAAAATGCCACCGGTGACGTCGTGGGAATGGCAAGCTACATGCGGCCCGATCCCGCCAATGGCGTGGTCGAGGTCGGTTCGGTTGCCCATGGCGCCAGGATGAAGCGCTCGCCGCTTTCGACCGAAGCGCATTATCTGATGGCGAAACACGTTTTCGAGGATCTGGGTTACCGCCGCTACGAGTGGAAATGCCACAATCAAAACGAACCCTCCAAGATCACGGCGAAGCGTTACGGCTTCACCTTCGAGGGTGTGTTCCGCCAGCACATGATCTCCAAGGGTGCCAACCGCGATACGGCGTGGTTTTCCATGATCGACGGCGAATGGCCGTTGATTGGCAAGGCGTTTGAAATCTGGCTTTCGCCGGAGAATTTCACGGCCGATGGCGCGCAGAAGCGCAAGCTTGAGGATATCCGCGCGGAGCTCGCCCATGACCACGCCTGAAAAGAAGGCTGGCTCTGGCCGTAAAGACTGGTCGCCGGGCCTTGCCGCCGCTGGCATCATCCTTGGTTTTGGGCTGGTGTTTTACGTGATGCCGAAAATCATGCTGTGGCTGGGGGATTATTCGCCCTTTCTTGCCGCGGCTTTTGGCTCGGTGGTGGTGCTGTGCTTTTTCCTGCTGTTCTGGCTGCGCGCCCGCTACCAGCGCCGCCGCGACAGTCAGAACTGAAGCGACGCACCAAGCAGCATAAGGCCCATCAAAAGCACGAACAGCGCACCGGCAATCTCGATCGCGTGGCTGATGCCCGCTGCCCTGCGGCTTCCGGGGCCGGCGAAGCGCACGGCAAGCCCCTTGGCCGAGACGGCCATGATGGCAAGCAGCGATACGGTGATGGCGGTACCCAGCGACATGGCAAGCACGGAAAGCACGCCGCCGAGAAAAATCCCGTTCAAGAGCGCAAAGCTCATGACGATGATGGCACCGGAGCATGGCCGCAGGCCAACTGCGATGATCGCCGACCACGCTTCGTGCAGGCTGAAATTCTTGCCTTTGAGAAGCAGCGGATCGGGCGCGTGCGATTTTCCGCAGGAGACGCAAAGATCACCTGTGCCGCTATGGGCGTGGTCCGCGAAAACCGGCTTGCCCTGAAACCTGAGGCCCGTGCCCATGCCCGTGGTTCTGACTGCTGTTGCTTCCCCCGCAACCGCGAAGGCTGCAACCGGTACGCGCCGGATGCGCAGCGACCAGAGCTTGCGTAGCAGAAGCCAGGCGCCGAACAGCGCCACCATGGCAAAGCTGGCGATCTCCATTGCCTGCGTGGCTTTCGTCATGGTGATGGAGGTGCCGCGCAGCACGAGCCAGGCTGCGACAACGAGGCCGATGGCCATTGCGCCCTGAATGAGTGCTGAAATGAAGGAAATGAGAATGCCGCGTTTCAGCTGCGTTTCATTGGCGATCATATAGGAAGAGATGACAGCCTTGCCGTGGCCAGGACCGGCGGCATGAAAGACCCCGTATGCAAAGGAGAGGCCAACCAGCGATGCCATCGCCCAATTGTCTTCGCGCATGGCTTTCAGGGCACCGGTCAGCGCCCGGTAGAACATCTGCTGGTGCACGTTGATCCATTGCATCAGCGGCGCGAACGGCCCGCCAGGGGCAAAGGACGGCTCGGCCGAGCCTATGCCGAGCGGCGATTGCGCATGGGCAGCACCTGCCACAGCCAGCACGCAGATCGCGACGATGGTCAGGTGTCCGCAAAGGCGCCCGTTTCGGCTCAGCATGTCACCTCCAGCCGGGTGGCGAAGAGTTTGGTCATGTCGGTGCCGGTCGGGTCGTTGAAGAAGGCGTCGGTGAGCGAACTCTGGTTTTGTGAGATCACCTCGTCCGGGTCGGGACGCACGACATGGTGCTTGCAGGCGGCGAGATCCTTGCCGACGGTCGCCAGATCGCCGTCTTTCGCAAAATCGATCGCCGTATACATGGTCGGGTCCCACGCGCCGAAGCTGAGCTTGCCCTTGATGGAAAGCGGCGTGTTTGGCTTGACGGAAAAGAACATCAGGATCTGCTTGTCCTTGTAGTCCACATGAATGGTGTCGGGCTTTGCGAAATCCACCTGTTTTCCGTTGGCGGTAATGAAGGTGTAATAGGAATATTCGCCGAGCGATTCACGCACGGTGTTGCCGATTTCGGCCAGCTCATTCTTGTCCAGCTTCAGGTCGCCGTTCTTGTCGTAATCCATCACCACGCTTGCCGAGAACATCTCGTCGAAACGCCAGATGTTGCGCACCTCCTGGATGGTACCGTTCGGCCCCTCGACGATTTCCATGCGCGCTTCGGCGAAAATATGCGGATGTGCCGCGGCGGCAACGGGAATGGAGGTCAGGCCAGCCGCAAGGAGCAAAAGTCGTCTGTTCATTATCCGGTCTGTCCTGCCTTCGAATCTCGGAGCTGGATTCTAGCAGAAATTGGGACCGAATTTCGACCTGATATGCGCTTTGGTGATGTGGCTGCCCTATGTTTCAGAAGGTGCCGGTGAAACGCGAGGTGACGCTCGATCCGCTATAGGACAGGTCGGTGTCGCGCTCGCCATGCAGAAGGGGGTTGAATTCCACCTCCAGCTTGCTGTTCTTGCCGGTGTCGAAGGACAGTGTGGCCACCAGCCTTCGTTCGCTGGTGTCGTAATTGTAATAGATCCAGTCCTTGTGGACACGCTGCAGCGCCAGGTCCAGCCCCACCTTGTCGGTGAGCTTGCTTTTAACCACGAACTGCCAACGGCGGTGGAACTCGGCAATGGGATCATCAGGGTCGAAAAGCGCGTAATCCTGGGAGAAGCCAGCACCGAAGGCGATGCGGTCGGTAGCCTTCACCTCGGCTTCGGCCCTGAGATAGGGCCGGGTGCGCTTCACCTTGTCGCTGATATCGTCGCCGGAAATGGTCGTCAGGCCCCCTTCGGCCAGAACGGCGAAGCGTTCGGAGAACTTGTAACCGTAGGCAAGTGATCCCCGCAACGTGCTGGCCGGAAAACGCTCGTATTTCTCCTGCTGGCTTTCCGGCACGACAATGCGGTCATAAGCAATTGTCAGTCCGGCCTCGCCGCCGGCCAGCGGGCGCACATGTTCGGCCTTGAGCGACAAGAGCGCTTCATTGGCCTCCAGGCGGGTGGGCTCGAAATAGGCCGGACGAAAACGCGCCCTGCCTTTCATCAGGCTGGCAAAACCCGCCGTCAGCGTGTTCTTTCCGCCAAGAGCAAGGATGCCGAGCTGTGTCGATGCCTCCAGCTTGTGGTCCAGTCGCCGGTAACCGATGTCTTCTTCCGGCAGATGCAGGAAGATATCGCCGGCATCGCTGCGTGTGCCACGCAGTTCCACGGCCCATTCCAGCCGCTCCGACAGACGCCTGGTCAGCCCCAGGCTGGCAATGGTGTTGTGTTCATTGGCAAAACGGTAACGGGGGAGGCGAACCTCCTCATGCTCGAGCGAATAACGCAGTTCCGTGCCATCAAGCACGAACTTTCCGTTAAGCCCGAAGCCCGCGCGCAGCGAAATCGCCTTCAGCCGGTTGGTATCGCCGAAGTAATTGGTGTCGTAGCCGATGCCGGTTTTATAGGTGATATTGTGATCATCGGCGTTTTCCCCCGCCTGCGCACCGCAGGTGCAGGCAAGCCCAAGAACAAGCGCGATGTATCCTCCCAGCCGCATTTGCATCTCCGGTCTCTAATTAAGCAATATCTTATATTTGGATGGTTAATAAAGTTTCAGGGGCGATATATTGTCGAGGCCGGAATTCATGGTGTATTCCACGAAAATTCCAGGAGAATAGACCGGCGCCAATCGCGTAAAACTTGATTAAAATCATCAGTATTAAAGTTAATTGTTTATTGTAATATTAGGCTTTGCTTGAATTAGAATCCTCTAAATATACAGTTCGACTACGCCATGGGGCGTGATCAAACATAAGAGGAGAGAGAAATGATTGCCAAATTTGCTTGCATAGCCGCTGTTCTTACTGTCGCTTCCGTTGGTCAAGCCAATGCCGGTGGTCTGCTGGGCGGTATCCTGTCCGGAAACAGTAACAAGGGCGGCGCACTCGTCGTCGTGTCGCCAAGCATCGATCTGGGTGTCAGCGGTATCCTGTCCAATAACGGGATTCTGAACGGCAACAAGACCGGTATCCTGAATGGCCTTCTCAACGGCAACAAGACTTCCGTCGATGTCATCGACAACAAGAACGATGGCGGCAAAAAGCGTCGCCACTAATGGTGCAGATCGAAAATCGACAGGGATTTTCGGCGTGAACGATGCGCGCAGGATATAAGCCGGAAGCTGTCCTCCAGCTACGTGTGTATGACACACGGTGCTTCCGGAAATAACAAACGGCGCATCGCATGACTGCAAGGGGGCCTTCGGGCTCCCTTTTTTTTGTGTGGCCGCCAATGACTGCACACACAAAACTGCGGGATGGCCACTACTCATGAGGGTTTTGTGACGCGATCGCTGTCGTCATATGTCGGGACTCACGGTTCGGGATCATCCGCGTGAGTTCTGATTTATATTTGATAAATATTGGCAATATTAACGGGAATACGTTCTGCAAGGGCCTTTTTGTCCGTGCCGTTTACTCGATTTTAACCACGATGTTCTTCAATCTAGGGGTGCGTCAACCCCGTCATTACGCTGCGTTTCTGGTCGCGAAAACTCGCATCACGCAGGTGCCGGGATGGTATTTTCAAGGAGCTATCGCATGTTGAAACAATCTCTTCTCGCCCTCGGCCTGCTCGGCATTCTTTCTGACGCATCCGTTGCCGCCGACGCCGTCGGCGATATTCCAGCGGCACCGGTCGTCAACGATGTTGCGCCTGCCTTTTCCTGGGACGGTGTTTATGTCGGTGCCTCCGCCGGTTATGGCTGGAACCGCGTGAAGTCGACCACTTTCGGTGTCACCACGAAGCATGAATTTGACGGCGGCCGTTTTTCCGGTTTCGCTGGTTATAACGCTGAAGTGGCCCCCTCCATCATTCTGGGTGTCGAGGGCGATCTCGGTTATGCCTGGGGCGACAAGACCATCGTCACCAGCGAGGTTTCCGCAGGCCTGAACGGCTCCGCGCGTCTGCGCGCCGGTTATGCGATCGACCGGGCGCTGATCTACACCGCTGCCGGCTACACCGCGACGGACAGCGAAGTGAAGGCGCCCTTCGGTGAGGACAGCAAGGTGCTGCACGGCTGGACGGTCGGCGCGGGTGTAGACTATGCCTTTACCAACAACCTGTTTGGACGCGTCGAATATCGTTACAACGACTTCGGCAAGGCAACCTACCATACCGGTCCGATCACTTCGACCGGCGATGTCAGCGAACATGTCGTCAAGGTTGGCCTTGGCGTGAAGTTCTGACGGTTTTTCCGTCTTCGACAAGGGGCGGCGCAAGCGCTGCGACGCCCCGGTGCTTAAGGAAACAGGGGTGGTGTGCTTCGTGAGGAACGAAAACACACATCGCCTTCCGCTCGGGCTTGAACAGCATACCCTTTTGGTGTGATGGTGGCATCAATCCACTTCCCGCTGCCGATCTCCAGTCGATTCTCCCATGCTACAGAAAAACACCTCGCCGGGCGTTTTTGATCGTCAGGCCTATATGATTGCCGTGCTGGTCTTCATCGCCGGCGGCACCAATGCGGCTGTTGTGCCATTTATCGGTTTTTACATCATACAGGTCCTTGGTCACCCGCCGGCCACGCTTGGTCTCTACAGCGTGACGGCAATGGTTGCTTCGATCATCGCCAGCCGCACTTATGGCGAACGTGTCGATGCCGGTGTGCGGGTGCGGCCATTGCTGCTGCTCTCTGTGTTTGGTGCTTTTATCGCAGCGGCGGCGGCGACCTCCGGGCATCTGGCATTGCTCGTGGCGGTGACGGCAACGGGAATGGGGCTTTCCAACGCCGCCAGTACCCTGATTTTCAGTTATGGTCGCTATTATGGCCGGGTAAAAGCACTGGATGCACCTGCCTATAACGCCTTTCTGCGGACAATGGTGTCGCTGGCATGGATGCTGCTTCCGGCCGCCGCCTATCTGATCCTCGATCTTGCCGGTGCGCAGGCCGTGTTCATGAATGCCATGCTGATGGCGGCCATCTGGGGCGGTCTTGCCCTTGCCTTCGTGCCGCGCGGCCAGACGTGCCCGATGGAACGACGGAAAGAGGGCGACAACGATACGCGGCGCAACCTGCCATTGTTGATGGCGGCAGCGGCCAGCTTCTGCATGTCTTTCGCCCACGCCCTGTGCGCCTCGGCCCTGCCGGTATTTCTGGTGCGCGAGGTGGGCCTGCCGGATTACGTGCCGGGCCTGTCGCTCAGCGTCAAATGCGCGATGGAGGTTCTGCTGATCCTGCTTGCGCCAAGGATCATGCGCCGGGTCAGCGCCCGCATCCTTCTTTGCATCTCTGCGGTGATGGCAATCGTCGCCTTCAACGTCATAGCCTCGGTCCAGACCCTTCCGGCCATGTTGTTCGGAGCAGCACTTGAAGGGGCCTATTACGGGCTTTGCGCCGGCACGTGCCTCACCTTCGTGCAGGGCTTTGCGCGCGGACGCACCGCGCGGGCGACCGCGCTCTACATGAATTCCATTTTCCTTGCCGGGTTGTTTGCGGTGCCGCTTATGGGGTTTGTGTCGCAATATGCAAGCTTCGGTACGTCGATCAGACTTGCTTCGGTTGGTGCAGGGGCAGCCCTGCTGCTGCTGTTCCTGACGCGGCGTCAGGTCAGCGAATAGCGAGACAACGCCGAGGTTTCTGGCGCTGACACCTATCAGCCCTCATCCCTGTGCTTGTCACAGGAATCCAGTCGATGCGCGTCTGCGTCCGAAAAGAGCCCCTTTCAGCCCAAGGACTTGGGCTGGCTAGATTCCCGTGACGAGCAGAGGAATGAGGGCGGATATTGAGCCGTATCGAGCCATCCGTCGAAACCGGACGTGCGCCTGTTGCTGTCCTTACGCCGAAATATCGACAATGCCGCAGTCGCCTGCCTCGGAGGCAAATGCGAGCAGTTTGCCGGTGGCGCTCCAGTCCATGCCGGTAATGGCGCCCTTGCCGGGGCGGCGAAGCAGGGCTTCCTTGCCATCCGCAAGCCGCACGCCAAGGATCATGCCGTCAATGAAGCCAATGGCCAGCACATCTTCCAGCGGGTGAAAAGCGACATTGGTAGCCATGATGTTGGCGCGGTTGCCGAGTTCTTCGGGTGCCTTGCCCATCGGGCCGTCCTTGCCAGAAAACGGCCAGACGATCGCGGCCGGGGCACCTGATGAGGCGAGCCACTTGCCCTTTGCCGACCACGAAACGGATTTCACCTTGGCGGGATAACCCGTCATGCGCATATGGCGGGCTTCCATGCCGCCCTTGGTGGCCTCCATCTTCCAGCCATGCAGGGCGTTTTCCTGCATGGTGGTGACGAGGAACTTACCGTCAGGCGAGAAGGTGACGCCGGTATGGGCACCTTTCCATTCCAGATCGACCGGATCGCCTGCACTCGCCACCCAATGCAGCGTCACGCCGTTATAGCGTGCAACGGCAATGCGCAGGCCCTTGGGCGCGAAGGCTATTGCCTCCACCGTGCGTTCTTCCTTGAATTCCTTGACCGTGCCGTCCGAGAGGCGCACGAAGCTGGACTTGCCGACACCATAAGCGACCGCCTTCTGCGGTCCGCCCGCAACGACGCCCACCCATTTGCGCGGCACATTGGCGATCTCGCTGAGGCTGCCATCATGGCCAATGCGCAGCACGCGCCCGTCCTCGCCGCCGGAAAGCAGCGTGGCGCTATAGGGATCGCGGATGCAGGTCAGCAGACCCTCATGCGCCTCAGTGACCTTCTCGCCGCCATCCAGCCGGTGAATGGTGCCGGCGGCGGTGGCAAACAGCGGAATGTCGCCGAGAAAATGGGTCGAGACCACGTGGCCTTCGATATCAAGCGGGGCAACAGTCGGCATGGGGCATCGGTCTTTCGTCTATGTGTTTGTCATTGATGGATTTCGGTCGCAGACCAGGTCGGGAAGACCCGTTGGTGCGGTTTCAACCCGTGGCGTCAAGGTCGGTCCTCGGGTCATACCCGGGGATCACTCGACCATCCATATGCTGGCCGCAATGGCTCCTCGGGTCAAGCCCGAGGATGACGTCGAAAGTGAGGAAGGGCACCGAAAACACCAAGGGTGACACGGTGCCCCGTCAAGGATGTCAAGCCGTGGCAAGGCAGGCGTTGAAGCTCTTTTCCAGCTTTTCGCGGTCGAGTTCGCGGCCGATGAAGACAAGGCGGCTTTCGCGCTTTTCGCCTTCCTTCCACGGGCGCTGGTGATCGCCCTCGATGATCATGTGCACGCCCTGCACCACGTAACGTTCCGCATCGCCCTTGAATGCGATGATGCCCTTGAGGCGCAGGATGTTCGGGCCGTCCGTCTGGGTGACCTTCTGGATCCACGGGAAGAAGCGCTCAGGGTTCATTTCGCCGCCGCGCAGCGACACCGACTGCACCGTTACGTCATGAATCGGGGAGGCGGCGCCATGGTGGTGGTGATCGTGGCCGTGGTCATGATCGTGGTGCGCGTGATCATGGTCGTGATGATGGTGGTCATGGCCGTGATCGTGCCCATGATCATGGTGGTGGTGGTCGCAATCAGGACCGCATGCGTGATCCTCGTGGCCGTGCTCGAGGAAATGCGGATCGTTTTCGAGCGCACGTTCCAGATTGAAGGCGCCCTGGTCGAGAACGCGGGCGAGATCGACGCCGGAACGGGTGGTCTTGTAGATGCGCGCAGAGGGATTGATGGCGCGCACGATATCCTCGATGCGGGCGACTTCTTCCGGCGAAACGAGATCGGTCTTGTTGACGATAACGACATCGGCAAAAGCGATCTGGTCTTCGGCTTCGCGGCTGTCCTTCAGGCGCAGCGGCAGGTGCTTGGCATCGACAAGTGCGACCACCGCGTCAAGCTCGGTCTTGGCGCGCACGTCGTCATCCATGAAGAAGGTCTGGGCGACCGGAACGGGATCGGCAAGGCCAGTGGTCTCGACAATGATGCCGTCGAATCGGCCGGGCCGGCGCATCAGGCCTTCGACCACGCGGATGAGGTCGCCGCGCACCGTGCAGCAGACGCAGCCATTGTTCATTTCGTAGATTTCTTCGTCGGATTCGACGATCAGATCGTTGTCGATGCCGATCTCGCCGAATTCGTTGACGATGACAGCGTATTTCTTACCGTGGTTCTCGGACAGGATACGGTTGAGAAGCGTCGTCTTGCCGGCGCCTAGATATCCCGTCAGGACGGTGACTGGAATGGGCTTGGCTGGTGCTGTTTCGGTCATGGAAACCTCGCGTGGAGAAAGGCCGGTTGAGGCCTCAAGGAATAAGTGTCGACGTCCATATAGGCGCGACGTTCGGGCAGTTCAAAGGGATTCTGGCTGGTTTCGGCGCAGTTTTTCAAATTTTGTTATGAAATAACGTTATGTCAAAAGCGTGGACGTCTTCAAGCAGTTCGACAAGGCCCGAAACGGCATGGGAAATGATCCTTTCGCCTTTCTCGGCTGAGGCGGCGGCGGCGTTTCCGGCAACGCCATCCGGGTTCAGGTCGCCCATAAGCCAACCGAAAGCGTGTGGACCATAGGCACGCAGATGCCTGAAACGGCTGGCGAAATCGCTCTGGCGGGAGGGGAAGTTGGCGGCTTTTTCCATCGCCACCCGCTCCGGGCAAAGCGCCAGCATGACCGACGTCTCGATATCGCCACCATGGATATCGATCGCCTTGTCTTCAGGCTTCACGATATCCACCGGCACGCCGAAACGAGTCCAGCTGGTGGCGACCGCCAGCATACCGAAGCGGGCGCGCGCCTCGGTGGCGACGATGGTCATCAATGGCGAATTGCCGCCATGGGCGTTCAACATCACGAATTTGCGCACGCCTTTTTCATATTCGGCCTTAGCAATGCCGAGCCAGCGCTCAACGGCCTCATCGTAACGCAACGACTTCGTGCCCGGCACATTCATGTGCTCGATGGAATATCCAACGGGCTCCACCGGCAGGAAGGAGACCGGCAGACTGGCGGGCAAAACAGCAGCCAAACGGGAGACAATGCCCGCCGCAATCAGCGTGTCTGTCTCGAAGGGCAGGTGCGGCCCGTGCTGTTCGTGCGCACCGAGCGGCAGCACTGAAATTGCACCTGTTGCGCGAAGATGAGGGTCTGTTACGTTTTCGTCGTGATAATGCGTGTATGAGTTTGGCATCTGGCAGTCCGCGCGTGCATTCGGTAAGGATTTCCAGCAACATATATCGGTTCCGCCACAGGGTAAAAGGCACTCGCATATGAGCAAGGACAAAACTGGGCATAAGGACAAGGGCGCCAAAAAGGACAAGGGCACCAAGAAAGTAAAGGACGCCAAAAAGAGGGATGAGAATTTCAACCCTGAGGAACTGGCGCAATCCATCACCCAGGCCGCCCGTTCCATGCGCACGGCGCTGAGCCACAGCCTTGCCGAAAGCGGCCTTTATGCCGGGCAGGACGGCGTTATTCTGGCGTTGGCGCAGGAAGGCAGCCTCACGCCTGGGCAGATCGCCCAGAAACTTGGTGTCAAGGCGCCGACCATGACGCGAACCATCGGCCGCATGGAAGCCCAGGGCTTCGTGGAGCGCAGTGGCGATGACGAGGATGGCCGCGTAACACTGGTGAAACTGACGGAGACGGGCCTGAAAAGCGTCGAACATATCAACGTATCCATCGCAAATTGCGGTGCGCGGGCGATTGAGGGGCTTTCGGCCAAGGACATCAGGACGGTGGTTAAACTTCTCAAGGTGATCGATACCAACCTTCAATAATTTGTTGAGTTTTTAAAAAACCACTGTCTTTTTGTTGATATTCCTTAAACCGGTTGCGGATTTTGTTTAAATTGTTTAATTGCGATTTAAACAGAAACGTCTGTCAATGACATGGGTTTGGGGAGAAATGCCGTGGCACAAAAGATCAAACTGTCGACGATCGCCGAAAGCCTCGGTCTATCGACTGCCACCATCTCCCTTGCATTGCGCGACAGTCCGCTGGTCGCCTCTGACACTCGCGACAAGATCAAGGAACAGGCCCGGGCGCTCGGTTACATCTACAACCGCCGGGCTGCCAGCCTGCGCACTTCGCGCTCCGGCATTATCGGCGTGGTGTTCCACGATGTGATGAACCCGTTTTATGGGGAAATTCTCAAGGCCATCGAAACCGAGCTGGATCGCAGCCGCCAGACCTTCATTCTGTCCAACCATTATGATTCGGTTGAAAAACAGCGCACCTTCATCGAAACGCTGCTGCAACTTGGTTCTGATGGTATCATCATGTCGCCCGCCATCGGCACGCCGATCGAGGACATGACGCTGGCTGAGGAAAACGGCATGCCCGCCATTCTGGTGGCCCGCTCGCTCGAGGGCGTCGACATGCCGACCTATCGCGGCGATGACAGCTATGGCATTTCGCTTGCGACCAATCATCTGATCAGTCTTGGCCATCGCACCATCGCCATGGTTGGTGGTACCGACCAGACCTCGACCGGCCGCGATCGTTATCAGGGTTATGTCAACGCGCTGCGCAAGGCGGGAATCGAGGTCGATCCGAACCTGCGTATTCCCGGCCCACGCTCCAAGCAGGGCGGTTTCGAGGCCGCAGTGCATTTCCTGTCGCTGCCGCAGAAGCCCACCGCTGCCGTCTGCTGGAACGATCTGGTCGCCATCGGCCTGATGAACGGCATTTCGCGCGCCGGACTGGTGGCGGGCGTGGATATTTCCGTGACGGGTTACGACGATCTGGAGGAGGCGGCCATCGCCACGCCGGCGCTGACCACGGTGTCCAATGGACAGGCCGAGGTGGGGCGCCTTGCGGCGCGCGCGCTTCTGGACAGGCTGGCGGGCAGCCACGAGCCGGATGGCGTGCACCTCATCAAGCCGGAAATGCGCATCCGCCAGTCGACAGGGCCGGTGCGTCCGAGGGTTTGAGCAGCGTTTCCCTCTCTTTCGTCATTCCGGCCTTCAGCCTAAAGCCAGCCAGCTCAAGCCCTTGAGCTGGAAAGACTCTTTGCGCCCCGCCGACGCGCGCCTCAAGTGCGGCATGACGGAGGCGGGCGCGTAAAAAAACGGCATGAAACTTCCGTCTGCCCCCATAGCTTCCCCTTATTGCCCTTTTCACGGCCGCCGTTGTTTGAAAAGATCGCGGCCCAGAAGAGCGGGATGGCGAGTGGTTCGCCCATGAATCCGCTCTGACGATATCGGAATGCAATCAGGAGGAATATCCACCCATGTCTGACAGACAAGCCGTCGTTCTCGTTCCCGGCAAGATCAACCCGCGCGTGCTCGAACGCCTCGAAGGCAAAGTCGAGATCGTGACAGTGCCCGCCGGTGCTGAGCCGGTTCTGCCTGATGGTGCGGCTGAGCGCATTAATGCCATCGCCGTTTCAGGCGTCGTCAACGCCAAATGGATCGATGCGCTGCCGAAACTCGAGATCATCGCCAATTTCGGCGTCGGTTATGATGGCGTTGATGCCAAACATGCCGCCACGCGCGGTATCGTGGTGACCAATACGCCCGATGTGCTGAACGACGAAGTTGCGGACACGACGATTGCGCTGCTGATCAACACGGTTCGCCGTCTCTATCAGGCCGAAACCTGGCTGCGTGAGGGAAAATGGGTTGGCGAAGGCCCCTTCGCGCTTTCGCCGTTTTCCCTGCGCGGCCGCAAGGTCGGCCTGTTCGGCATGGGCCGCATTGGCCAGGAAATCGCCAAGCGGCTGGAGCCATTCAAGGTGGAGATCGGCTATCATACCCGCAGCAAGCGCGACGGCCTGCCCTATACCTATTACGGTTCGCTAAAGGAGATGGCGCAGGCTGTCGACACGCTGATCTGCATCGTGCCCGGCACCCCTGAAACGCACAAGGCGATCAACGCGGAAATCCTCTCGGCACTTGGTCCGCAGGGCGTGTTCATCAATGTCGGACGCGGCTCCAGCGTCGATGAGGATGCGCTTTTGCAGGCCCTCAAGAGCGGTGCGGTGGGTGCTGCCGGTCTCGATGTGTTCTACGCTGAACCGAAGGTGCCGGAAGCGTTCCTGTCACTGCCGAACGTTTCCCTGCTGCCGCACGTCGCCTCTGCGTCCATCCCGACGCGCAATGCGATGGCCGATCTGGTGGCCGACAATATTCTCGGCTGGTTTAGGGATGGCAAGGTGCTGACGCCGGTGCCGGAAACGCCGGTTAAGGGATAACACCTCTCCGCCGTCATCCTCGGGCTTGTCCCGAGGATCCAACTACGTAGCGTTAAATCAATCGGTTGCAGATGCTTGGGACAGGCCCGAGCATGACGAAAGAGGCAAAGTTCCGCGCTAACCCCGCCTCTGCCTATTCCGCAATCTCACTCGTCGCGACCCATCGTCCCTCGGCGAAGGACCGGGCCATGGCATGAATGCTGCGCTCGATCTTCAGGCCTTCCTCGAAGTCGATGATATGCGCCGTCTTGCCCTCGATGGCCGCGATCAGTTCCCGGCACTCGATGACCTTCAGATCGTTGAAGCCGAGCCCGTGGCCGGGTGCGGGGATGAAGCGGTCATACGGCTTGTGGTGAGGGGCGGCGAGAATGGTTCTGAAACCCTGCTCCTCCGGGCGCCCGTCCGTGGTGTAGAGCTGGAATTCGTTCATCCGCTCCTGGTCGAAAAGGATCGAGCCGGTGGAGCCGTAAATCTGGATGGCGATACGGCCCTTGCGACCCCAGGCCGAGCGGTTGGCGATCAGCACCGCCGAAATGCCGCCTTCGAGCTTCAGAAGCACGCTGGCAAGATCATGCGTTTCCACAGCGCGCTCGCCGCCGCCACTTAGCGGCCGCGTCTCGTAAGGCTTCACCATATCGGTGATCGCGCTTTCGGCATGGCCGAAAAGGGAAAACAGAAGTGACAGCGGATGAACAGCGAAATCATCCAGCGCGCCATAGCCGGAGGAGGCTTCGCTCTTCCAGTAGAAGGGCTGGGTGGCATCCGCCATGAAGTCCTCATCCATTTCCGCACGGACATGGTAGACATTGCCGATCGCGCCTTCGTCGATAAGGCGGCGCATATGGCGGATGACAGGGTTCTGGATGTAGTTGTAGCCCATGGCCGCCGCCTTGCCCGAACGGCGGGCCGCATCGCGCATCTTCACGGCATCCGTGAAGGCAGGCGCCATCGGCTTTTCGCACCAGACGTGTTTGCCGGCATCAAGGGCGGCAATCGCCATTTCGGGGTGAAAGGCATTGGGTGTGGTGACCGAGATCACATCGATTTCAGGGTCGGCAAGCAGATCGTGCCAGTCGCCGGTCGAGCGGGCGAAACCGAACTCGGCGGCCTTCTTCGCCGCAAGCTCGGGATTGACCTCTGCCAGTGTGACCAGTCGTGGACGCTCCACATCGCCGAAAACGCTGGTGACGTTGTTCCACGCCAAAGCGTGGCACTTGCCCATGTAACCCGTGCCAATAAGGCCAACGCCAAGAGCGGCCATGGTCTCTTCTCCCCTAAATCATTACGATGAAATCAATACGTTCGATTGCTTTTTTCTCTACGGCAATCGCGACGCGGACTTTCCTCGCCCCTCATTCCTGTGACAGGCACAGGGATGAGGAGGGTGCCGTGGACGCTGGCATGCCTCAGGGATTGTCGCGCTTGAAAATCCAGTCGTGATCGGGGTGGTTCTTGAAGCGCCATTTGCGCATCGGCCCGGCCATCACGTTCAGATAATACATTTCGTAGCCATAAGGCGCGCCGCAGGGGTGGTGTCCCTTGGGAACCAGCACGACATCGCCGTCCGCTACAGCCATGGTCTCGTCCAGCGACCCATCCTCGGTGAAAACGCGTTGGAAACCGAAACCCTGTGCCGGGTTGAGACGGTGATAATAGGTCTCTTCCAGATAGGTCATATCGGGGTAATTGTCTTCGTCATGCCGGTGCGGCGGATAGGACGACCAGTTGCCCGACGGGGTGAACACTTCCGTCACCAGGAGACTATCGGCGACATCGCGTTCTTCCATGGCGATGGGGAAAATGTAGCGCGTATTGGCGCCTTTGCCGCGCTCGGTCAGTTGCACGCCATCGGGACCGATCTGTTGCGCTTCGCGGCTACCTTTTTCACCCGGTGCGGTGCAGACACCGACGGTGCAATCCGTCGTGGCCGTCAGCGACCATTCGGAGCCGGCGGGGACATAAACGCAGTGCGGCGGCTTGCGCTCGAACACGTTCATGCGGTCGCCGAGTTCACCGAACTCCTTGCCCCCGGCGGAAATCTTCGCCTTGCCTTCGACAAGCACCAGAATGACTTCCGTATCGCCAGTCTTCTCGGCTGCGGTTTCACCGGGCTTCAGACGATAAAGGCCGAAACCGACATAACCCCAATCCGCGCTTTGGGGCGTGATGTCGTGCACCTTGCCGCTTGTCGCGACCGGCTTGCGCAGAAGTGAGGTCATGTTGGTGTTCCTTTTTGGTCAGTCGTTCAATTTTTCGGGCGGCTATTCCCGCGTTTCCCTCATCCCTGTGCTTGTCACAGGGATGAGGGAGTAAAGGGCCTCAAGCCGCCTGAGCCTTGTCCAGTCCGGCCTCACGCGCAAAAGCCTTCAGCGATTTCAGGCCGAGGCTCTGATATTCGAAGGGGTTGCGCACATCCGGGTCCTGTTCGGCCTCGATGACCAGCCAGCCGCTGTAATTGTGCTCGGCGGCAATTTTCAGAACCGGCGGGAAGTTTACGCCGCCCTCGCTGTCACCCGGCACGGTGAACACACCGCGGCGAACGCCTTCGAGGAAGGAAAGCCGCTCGTTCCGAACCTGATCGGCAATCACCGGCCGCACGTTCTTGGCGTGGATATGGCCGACGCGGTGCATGTATTTCTGCGCGACGCGCACGGGATCTCCGCCGCCGAACAGGCAATGGCCGGTATCGAGGAGCAGATGGGTCTTCGGCCCGGTATGCTTCATCAGAAGGTCGATTTCGTCTTCGCTCTCGACCACGGTTCCCATGTGGTGATGGTAGACGAGGGTGATGCCCTGTTCGGCAGCATAGGCCGCCAGCGCCTCCACACCCGCGCCGAACTTCGCCCAGTCCTCGGCCGCAAGGCGCGGACGGTCAACCAGCGCCGTGTCGTCGGCACCGTGAACGGCGTTCGAGGTCTCGCAGACGATGATGACTTTCGAGCCCATGGCTTTCAGCAGATCGAGCGCCGGCTGCATGGCCTTCTTTTCGGATTCGATGCTGTCGGTCAGAAGGTTCAGCGAATGCCAGCCGGAGACGAAGGAAAGGCTACGCGGCGCAAGCACACCCTTCAGGCCTTCCGGGTCAGTCGGGAACTTGTGGCCCTTCTCGATGCCGTCGAAGCCGATCTTGGCGGTTTCGTCGAGGCATTGTTCAAGGCTGATATGGGCGCCCAGCGTGCGGTCGTCGTCGTTGGACCAGGCAATCGGGTTGGTTCCGTAACGGATCATCTTACTGTCTTTCCTTGATATGGTTTTCGTAGCGCGCGCGCGCCGGTCCGATTTCGGCCCGGTCGGAAACTTCGGGTACCGCCACATCCCACCAGTGGCCACCGGCCTGCGGGGTCGGATAGGGGTCGGTATCGATGACGATGACAGTCGTGCGGCTGGATTCGCGAGCAGCCGCAAGCGCCGCTTCCAACTCGGCGATGGTGGAAACCTTGCGCGCATCCGCGCCCATAGAGCCGGCATGGGCGACGAAGTCGATGGCGATGGGGTTGACGTTGGTGTGGGCGTAAAGGTTGTTGAACTCCGCGCCGCCGGTTTCCATTTGCAGCCGGTTGATGCAGCCGTAACCCCTGTTATCGGTGATGACGAGCGTGATCTTGACGCCCATGGCAACCGATGTCGCAAGCTCGGAATTCATCATCATATAGGAGCCGTCGCCGACCATGACGATCACGTCCCGGTCCGGTTCCGCCATCTTGATGCCGAGGCCGCCGGCAACCTCATAGCCCATGCAGGAGAAGCCGTATTCCATGTGATAGGAAAGCGGCAGCTTGGATTTCCACAACTGGTGCAGCTCACCCGGCATGGTGCCCGCCGCGCACATGACGACGGTATTGTCGCGCGACTGGCGCTGCACGGCGCCGATCACCTGCATGTCGGTGGGCAGGCTGTTGGCGTTTTCCTCACCCGGTGCCGCCGTATCGGCATCGGCCTTCTCGAACCATGCCGCCTTGAGCTTGGCATCCGGTGCCGTGAAGCGGTGGCTGCCAAGGGCGGCCGACAGTTTTTCGAGACCGATCTTCGCATCCGCCGTCAGGCTGATCGCATCGTGTTTGGCGCTGTCATAGGGCTGCACGTTGAGGGCGAGGATCTTGCGGTCCGGGTTCTTGAACAGCGCCCAGGAACCGGTGGTAAAGTCCTGAAAGCGGGTGCCGACGCCGAACACCAGATCGGCTTTCTCGCTTATGATATTGGCGCTTTCGGCACCCGTGACGCCGACCGGGCCGAAATTGAGATCGTGATCCCACGCCAGTGCCGATTTGCCGGCCTGCGTTTCGACGACCGGAATGGAATGGGTTTCCGCAAAACGCTTCAGCGTTTCGGTGGCGCCGGAAAAATGCACACCCCCGCCGGCAACGATGACGGGGTTCTTCGCAGCCTTCAGCGCGGCGACGGCCTCTTCGAATTCCACCACATCCGGTTCCGGGCGGCGTTGCCGCCAGACGCGCTTTTCAAAGAAGCTGACGGGATAATCATAAGCTTCCGCCTGCACGTCCTGGCAGAAGGCAAGCGTTACCGGGCCGCAATCGGCAGGGTCGGTCATGGTGCGCATGGCGCGGGGAAGGGCGGTCAGCAATTGTTCCGGGCGCATGATGCGATCGAAATAACGGCTAACCGGGCGGAAGCAGTCATTCACCGTCATCGTGCCGTCGCCGAAATCCTCCAGCTGCTGGAGCACGGGGTCGGGACCGCGATTGGCGAAGACATCGCCGGGGATGAGAAGAACCGGCAGGCGGTTGACATGGGCGAGCGCTGCCGCCGTTACCATGTTGGCAGCACCGGGGCCGATGGAGGAGGTGACCGCCATTGCCCGCCGGCGACGCAGCTGCTTGGAATAGGCAATCGCCGCATGCGCCATGGATTGCTCGTTCTGGCCGCGATAGGTCGGCAGTTCCTCGCGAATGCCATAAAGCGCCTCGCCGATGCCGGCGACATTGCCATGGCCGAAGATGGCCCAGACACCGGCAATATAGGTCTCGCCATGCTCATTCATCTGCGCGGCGAGGTAACGAACCATAGCCTGCGCAGCCGTCAATCTGATTGTCTTCACGCTGCCTCTCCCTTTTTGGCGCGCGCCTCATCCCATATGCGGCACAGGCTGGTATAGCGCTGCGCCATGTCCTTCACCGCTTCCTCATCGGTGATCTTGCCACCGAGCCAACCCCGCGCGGCGTCGGCGAAAATCGTGCGGCCAACCGCGAAACCTTTGACCAGATCGAAACCGGCGGCAAGGCGGAAGCTCTCCTCCAGCTCGCTTTGCGGTGCGTCGAGACCAAGAACGACGATGCCGCGCACGTAAGGATCGTTGCGATGCACGGCGTCGCAGGCATTTTTCCAGGCGGCTTTGGTTTTCATCGGCTCCAGTTTCCACCAGTCGGGATAAACGCCGATCTCGTAGAAGCGTTCGATGATGCGCGCGGCGGTCAGATCGTCGGTCGGGCCGACCTTGGAGGGAATGACCTCGAGCAGCATTTCCAACCGGTTGCGGCGTGTCGCCTGGAACAGACGCATCACCGTCTCCTCCTGCGCGGCGCGCATTTCGTCGGTATCATCCGGGTGATAGAAGCACAGAACCTTGACGACATTTTCCAGCGGCCATTCGGAAAGCCCGCCGAAATCCTTGCCGAGTTCCGGTTCCAGCGTCAGCGGGCGCGAACCCGGCCATTCCACCGGCCTGCCGATCCACAGACCGGAGCCGCTGGCTGCGAAAAGCGCATCGCGTCCGAGGCGGCCATCGCAGAGAATGCCGTAACCCGCCTTGCCACCGGCGACCGTTTGCGCGGCCTCGAGGCAGAGCTTCTTGAAGGCGCCGATGCGCTCATGTTTAATGCCGAGTTCGTCGGCGATCGCTTCCAGTTGCATGCGATGGTCGAAGGCGAAGACGCGCATTGTGTCCCATTCGCCCTTGCGATTGGTTGACCAATGCACCTGTTCCAGCGCCTCGTCCTTGCGCAGCGCCTTGTTGCGGATGCCGGCCTTGAAGAAATATTGCAGCTCTTCCCAACTCGGATAGGCGGGCGTGCAGCCGTGGCGGGAAACGGCAAAGGCGCCACAGGCATTGGCGTATTTCAGCGTTGTCGGCCAGTCCTCGCCGCGCAGCCAGCCACGGAAAAGCCCGGCCATGAAACCATCGCCCGCGCCGAGAACATTGAAGACCTCGATCGGGAAACCTTCGCCCGTCTCGCCATCGTCCAGGCTTGCCGGAATTTCGCCGGCGAAAACCGAAGCACCCATCGGGCCACGCTTGCACACCAGCGTCGCGTTCGACACCTTGCGTACGGCGTTCAGTGCGGCCAGCGTATCGGTCGAGCCGCCGGCAATGTGGAATTCTTCTTCCGTGCCTACAATCAGATCGAAGAGATGCAGGGTGGATTGCAGCTTGGCGGTGACCTTCTGCGATTCCACGAAGCGGCTTTCGCCATCGCCATGGCCGGCAACACCCCAGAGATTGGGTCGATAGTCGATGTCGAGCGCTGTTTTCGCACCGTTTTCGCGGGCAAGTTTCAGCGCCTTCAGTACGGCCGCTTCCGTCTTCGGATGCGACAGATGCGTGCCGGTGGCGCAGACACAGCCTGCTTCGGCAATAAAGGCGGGATCGATGTCGTCTTCGCTGAGCGCCATGTCGGCACAGTTCTCGCGATAGAAAATCAGCGGAAACTGGTTCTGGTCGCGAATGCCGAGAAGCACCAGCGCCGTCAACCGCTCCGGGTCGGTTTTCACGCCGCGTACGTCCACGCCTTCGCGCACCAGCTGTTCACGGATGAAGCGGCCCATATGCTCGTCACCAACGCGGGTGATGACGGCACTGGCAAGGCCGAGCCGCGCAGCGCCGGCCGCAATATTGGTGGGGGAGCCGCCAATATATTTGGCAAAGGAGGCCATGTCCTCCAGCCGGCCGCCGACCTGTGAACCATAAAGGTCGACCGACGAGCGCCCGATCGTGATAAGGTCAAGTTTTTTCAAAAGCTTCCTCCTTCGGACCCCGCATTGAGGGAGCCTGATGTCAGTGGGCCTCCTCCGCCCACTTTCTGTCTCACCACCTTCGGGTGCATTCACGAGACGGACAATTATGGAATGCCCGTTTCATGAATTTGGATCATAAATTCTATTTTTTATGTTTTCAATAAAAATATTCAGGCTGTTTTGCGCGTTCCCACAGCGACAGCGAGTGTAATGGCGAGACAGAGCGTGGCGGAAAGCGAGCGGAATGCGCCAAAATCGATTTCCGTTACCGTGAGTAGCGTCGCGCCGGACTTGCGCAGCGGATTGACGGCCGAATCGGACATGGCGACGACCGGAATACCATTGGCGCGGGCCATTTCCGCCAGTTCCAGCGTTTCAGCCGAATAGGGGGAGAAGGTGATCGCAATCAGCGCGTCATCGCGGGAGATGGCGCTGAGGTTGCCGAGGCCACCGACGGCGCTGTGCAAAACCGCAGGTACCTTCATTTTCTCGAAGGCGTAAGCGAGGTAACTGGCAATGGGGAAGGAGCGCCGCAAACCGATGATATGCACGGTGCGCGCCTGTGCCAGCGCCGAGACCGCCTCGTCAAGCTGCCGTGTATCGACCGATTTCAGCAGCATTTCCAATGAAGAACGGCCAGCCTCCACGAACTCCGCCAACAGGCCCGACGCGCTCTCGTCGCCCTTTTCGCGCAGGTGGTCCAGCCGGGTCGCATAATCCGGCCAGCCGCCGACATAGGAATCGCGAAACAGGCGCTGCATCTCCGAAAAGCCGGAAAAACCCATGATCTGGCAAAAGCGCATGAATGCAGACGGCTGCACGCCGGCACCTTCTGCCATTTCGGCGACGGTGGAAACGGCAATGCGATCCTGATTGGACGCGACATAATCCGCACATTGACGTAATCGTTTCGGCAGGCCTTCCGCGACCTGAAGCAACCGCTCCTCAAAAGCCTTCACGGAGTCTGGCGCATCGATTGCCGTCATTGTCGTTCCTTTGTGCAGATTGAAATCGTGTGCACTTTAACTGCAATGGAATTTTTATTCCATTGTGTTTTTTACGAACGGATCATGAAGCGGGATCGGGGTTTGTTGCGGTGTGTGATCGGGTTAACTTTCATCATTCCGGCTCGAGGCCGGAACGATGAAGAGGGGGTGATTGACGCTTTTGGGTCAGTGCAATCCACCCACACCAAGATGCGTATCAACAATATCCGGGTTCGCCGCAAGATCGTCGGACGGTCCTGACCAGACGATGCGGCCGCGTTCCATGATGATGGCGTGGTCGGCGAAGTCGATGGCCATCTGGATGCGCTGTTCGATGAGAAGAATGGTCATTTCGCCCGATTGCGCGAGTTTCGAGAAGGCCGCCATCAGTTCCTCGCAGATAACAGGGGCGAGACCTTCGAGCGGTTCATCGAGAAGCAGCACCTGCGGCTGGCCGAGGATGGTGCGAGCGGTGGAAAGCATCTGCTGCTCGCCACCGGAGAGTTGCGAGCCGAGATTGCGGCGTCTTTCCTTCAGGCGCGGAAACAGCGTGTAGGCTTCCTCGATGGCTGATTTCGGCCGGCCCTTGAGGCCGACGAAGAGGTTTTCTTCGACTGTGAGTGTCGGAAAGACATCGCGGGTCTGCGGCACGTAACCGAGACCGGCGAGGGCGCGGGCAGCACTCGGCAGGGCGGTGATGTCCTGCTCGCCGAGATGGATATCACCGGCAAATCGTTTCGTCTGCCCGGCAAGCGTGGCAAACAGGCTCGTCTTGCCAACGCCGTTACGCCCGAGCACCGCGAAACGCGAACCGGCGGGAACGGAGAGCGACAGACCCTCGATGACACGGGTGGGGCCGTAACCGGCGGTCAGGTTGGCGATTTCAAGCGGCGCTGCGGGCATTGGCGTAACTTCCGAGATAGGCTTGGCGGACTTCTGCGTTGCTGGTGACTTCGCCAGGCGAACCGTCGAATATGACGGCGCCTGCGGCGAGCACGACCACACGTCTGGCGAAACGGAAGACCAGATCCATGTCGTGTTCGATCATCAATATGGCGAGGTCGGCGGGCAGGCGATCGAGCGCCTGTTCGATACGCGCCGTCTCCGTCGAGGGAACGCCGGCGGCAGGTTCATCAAGCAGCAGGATTTTGGGCCTGAGCGCCATGGCAAGCGCGATCTCGATCAGCCGCTGCTGGCCATAGGCGATTTCACGAACGCGGGTTTCGGCGATGGCAAGCAGGCCAAGCGTTCCGAGAATGTCGCGCGCCTCGCTCATCACCGTTGGCATGGCGCGGTAACGGCCGAAAATCCGGCCCGTTCTGCCTTCCCTTTGCAGAATGGCGAGTGCGACATGTTCCTCCGGCGTCATGTCCTGGAACAGCCGCGTCACCTGAAACGAGCGGACAAGTCCGCGCTTCACACGCTGACTGGCGCTGAGCCCCGTCACGTCTTCTCCGGCAATCCGCACGGTTCCGGCGGATGGCTTGATGTTTCCGGTAACGAGGTTGACGAATGTGGTCTTGCCGGCGCCGTTGGGGCCGATCAGCACGGTGCGATCGCCGGGCGAAAGCGACAGCGAGACATTGTTGGTAACGACGAGACCGCCGAAATTTTTCTGCAGGCCGGAAACTTCGAAAATAGCGCTCATTTGCGATCTCCCCGCAGGCGCGCGATGATCTGTTCGCCCGCGCCATAAAGGCCGCGTGGCGCAAACAGCACGACGGCGATCAGAAGCAGGCCGACGATTGTGAGCCAGTGGAACGGGTTAGCGGCGGAAACGACGTCCTCGAACCACATGAAGGTGACGGTGCCGATCAGCGCGCCATAAAGCGAGCCCGCGCCACCGAGAACCAGCATGACTAGCGCTTCGGCAGACAGCGTGAAGCTGAGGCTGTCGAGGCCGACCACCTGCGTGGAGATGGCGTTCAGCGCGCCGCCGATTCCGGCGACGATGCCTGATATCACGAACATCTTCAAAATCGTGCCATTGACCGAACCGCCCATGGCCTGAATGCGGATGCTGTCCTGCTTGACGCCGCGACACAGCATGCCGAAGGGCGAATTGACGACGACGCGAAGTGCCAGAAAAACAAGAAGCAGCAGGCAGACGCCGTAGATATAGGCGGTGCGGCCGTAAAGATCGAATTCGAAGGTGCCGAACAGCGCATCGGGCGAGACGCCGGCAAGCCCGTCGCTGCCGCCCGTCCAGTCCGACGCCTTGTTGGCCGCCTCATGGAAAAGATGGACGACGGCGATGGACAGCACCAGTTGCGGCAGGCCGTGCGCGCGCAACAGAATGGTGCCGGACAGCAATCCCGCGATGCCGCCCACTGCTGCGCCGATGAGGGTCATGAGAAGCGGGTCCGTGATACCGTAGTGGGCAGCGGCAATGCCGGCGGCATAGGCGCCAGCACCGAAAAGGGCCGCATGGCCAAGTGTCGCCACGCCGCAATAGCCGGTAACGAGATCGATGGAGAGCACGAGAAGCGCTATCGCGATGATGCGCGTCAACAGCGCCAGATTATCCGGAAACAGGAAGTAACCGGCGATGGCGGCGATGATGATGAGCAGCGGACCGCCAATCGCGCGCAGGGGCGAGCGGGCCTTCGGCGGTTTTGCCGTTTCAGTGAGGTCGTTCATGAGCACCGCCATCTCATTTCGCCCTTCCAAGAAGGCCGCGCGGAAACAGCGTGATGATCACGATGACCGCCAGATAGAAGAAGAATTCGCCATATTCGGGGGCAAGATACCGCCCGGTCGTATCGATGGCGCCAAGCAGCAGACAGGCGATCAGCGCGCCGGGGATCGAGCCTGCGCCGCCGACTGATACGACCACCAGGAAGGTGACCATGTAGCGCAGCGCATAATAGGGTTCGACCGGCAGCAATTCTGCGCCGATGACGCCGCCCATGGCCGCAAGGCCGACGGCGATGGCGAAGCTAACGGCATAGATGATTTCGGTGCGCACGCCGAGGGCTGCTGCCATGGCCGCATTGTCCACCGCTGCCCGCAGCTTGATGCCGAAGGCGGTCTTTTCGAACGTGAACCAAAGTGCCGCCGCCACCACGAGGCCAGCGACGATGGCGAAGATGCGGTGGGTGGCGATGGTGCGAAACCCGAGATCGGTGGGACCGGCCAGTTCCTGCGGCAGCGGAATGGTTTTGAGCGTTGGCCCGAACACGAAATTGGCGATGCCGATGATGCAGAAGGTGATGCCGATGGTCATCAGCACCTGCGTCAGTTCAGGTGCGCCGTAGATGCGCCGGTAGAGAAACCGTTCAAGCGGTATGGCGATCACGATGGTGCCGACAATCGCAACGAGGATTGCCGCCGCGTAACCAAGGCCGAGGCCATGGGCGGCATAGGAGGCGAGATACCCGCCGATCATGGCGAAGGCGCCGTGGGCGAGATTGACCACACGCATCAGCCCCATTGTCACGGATAGGCCGATGGAGATGATGAAAAGCACCATGCCATAGGCAAGCGCATCGACAAGGATGCTGAAGACCGTCTGCATGTTCGAAAGCTCCTCCCGATGCGTTTGCGCCCGTGCCGGAGCCGCCCGCAAAAGGCGGCGCCGGTCATTTCCGTCTCAATACTTACTTGGCGGCGGCAAGGCCCGGATCGCCCTGTTTTTCGAAAGTCTGGACTTCCTTGTTGTAATAATTGCCGTCATCGCCCTTGGAGACTTCGCGCAGATAGATGTTCTGCGTGATGTGGCGGCTCTGCGGATCGATGCTGACAGGGCCGCGCGGGCTTGTCCAGGAAAGGCCCTTCACCGCCTCGACAGCCTTTTCCGCATCCTGTTTGCCGCCGGTCGCCTCGATCATCTTGGTGATGACATACATGCCGTCAAACGCGCCGACCGCGGGGAAGGACAGTTCCTTCTGATTGCCAATGGCCTTGGTTGCGGCCTCCACGAAGGTCTTGTTTTCGGCTGAATCGTGGGAGACGGCATAGTGGAAGGTAGTCTGCATGCCGAGTGCTGCTTCGCCAAGGGCCGGCAGATCCGATTCCTGTGTAAGATCGCCCGGCGCGAAAAGCTTGATGCCTGATGATTTCAGGCCGTTGTCGTTGAAGGCCTTCACGAAGCCGAGCGTCGTCGGGCCGGAGGGCAGGAAGGCGAAGACGCCTTGTGCGCCGGAATCCTTCACGCGCTGCATGATGGGGCTGAAATCATTGGTGGAAAGCGGCATGCGAATGCTCTCCACAACTTCGCCGCCAGCGGCGGTGAAGGCTGCCTTGAAGGCGTTCTCCGCGTCAACGCCCGGGCCGTAATCGCTGACCAGCGAAATGACCTTCTTGACGCCGCCATCAAAAGCCACCTTGGCGATGGGCGTGGATGTCTGCCATGTCGTGAACGAGGTGCGCACCACATAGGGGCTTTTGGTAACGATGGCCGAGGTGGCCGCATTCATGATGACCATGGGCACATTGCCCTGTTTCAGAAGTGGCGTAACCGCCATGGCGTCGGGCGTAAAATAGAAGCCCGCGAGATATTGCACGCCTTCCTTTACAACCAGCTCCTGCGCCAGCGCCTTGGATTGCGCCGGATCGGCCTGCGGCACATCGCGGTAGACGACTTCGACAGTGTCATTGCCCACCTTGTTGCCGTGAAGCGAAAACCAGGCGTCTATGCCGGCCTTGAAGTTCTTGCCCTGCAGCGCGAAGGGGCCGGAGAACGGGCCGACCACGCCGACCTTGATCGTCTCGGCATAGGCAACGGAACTGAAGCAGATGGCCGCGATTGCGGCGGTGATCCGTAATTTCATGATTTCCTCCCAATTGATCCGTGGCTCCCTCCACCGATCCAGCCAGTCAAACTGGTAAGTGCGATGGCCAAAGTAAAATGAAAAAAAAGGGGGCAATAAATAACCTGATGGTTATGGATTGCTACCTTATCCGGTTCTGCCCGATATTGGATCATACAATAGGGATAGTCTGGCGATTCTCAATTGCCGCAGCCGCTGCAGCCATCACGAAAGGTCCCGTTGCAGCATGCTGCTTCCAAATGCCGCCGTTATGAAAAATGCCCTGCTCCACGGGGCCGGAAAATGACGATAATATGCACGTAATCCCGGTGCCTTAACCAGTTCTAAGGGGATTGTCCGTAGTCTCCCGAAGCATATTTTGAATTTCATTTGGTGTCTTGATGGGCGAATATCAGAATAAAGCCGTTGATCTTATGCGGAATCGCGTTGGCGACAGTATACTCAACAACAAGATCGAGCGCCGCGAAGCTTTTCTCCGCAAGGCGCTGGCGCTGTATCACGTCATGGGCGGCGCGGCGGATGGCATGCGCGCCGCGGTGGAAGATGTTGTGCACCTGCCGAAGCCGAGCGTCGATGTCGCTGTTGGCGACGTGATGCATGAACTGGCAGCAATCGGTCACGTCGCCGATCTCGATATTATTCAGGCCGGATATAACAAACTCGATGCCGCCAATCTGCATATTTTGAGCAAGGGCAAGCGGCTTTTGCAGAAGCAGCAGGAAAAGAAGCTTGCCGCCACGGCTGAGAAGTAAGCCGTACAAGGCAACTGAGGGTGATGACAAAGCTCCCTCACACCCGGCGTCATCGCTGGATTGCCCCAAGGATCCAATCACGTCCAACTAGACCAAGACGTTGCAGCTGCTCCGGACAAGTCCAAGCATGACGGACGAGGGCTTCGGGACTTCGTCATCATTCTGAGGCCCCCAATCGGGGGCGCTTCAAAATCAGGCAACGTCCGCGACGAAAATATCCTGCCAGGCGTCGTAAGCGGAAAGAACCGTTTCCATCTGCGCCGTGTGGCCGGTGATGAAGTCATCGCCGTAGATCGTCTCATCAGGATATTCGGTAATCAGCGTCATCGGCACTGTGTGGCGGTCGTCGATGGACGACAGGCACGGGAAACCGTTGATGATGCGGAAACCGGTTTCACCGGCGTGAATCTCATAAAGCGCGATCTGGCGGTTGTTGTAATCCAGCAGGCCCGGAATGGCGCCGAGATGGCGGGTAACCCGGTCGAGCAGGGCTTCCGCCTGCTTTTCCCAATCCGCATGGTGGCGGATGATGAGGAAGAAACCCTTCGGCAGGGTCCACATGGCGAAATTGCGCGGCACATAACCGGAAAGCGGACGGGTCCATTCGTGCGAGGGATAACCGTGCAGGTTCACATGCAGGCTCGCGCCGCTCATCTCCTGCGCGCTGAAACGGATTGCCTTCTCGTTGAGATGGACGCCCGAATTTTCCCGCGTGCGATATTCGAGATCGTCGCCGAGCGCCGTGTACCGCGCCGCATGGTGCATGTGGCGTGGATTGTCGGCGCGCAGCCGCTGGTGCAGGGCATAACCATCGGGGTTTTCCAGCGGCGAAATGGTGAAATGCGCGCCCTGTCTTTCCGCAAGTTTGCAGGCGGCGCGGACGGCGCCAACGATGCCGGTGGTTTCATTGGGATGCTGGCCGCCGCTGATCATCACGGCGGCATCGCTGCCCGCGACATAACGGGCGGCAAGAACGCGGCCCGACCGCGAGCGGGCCTCGAACGCCTCGCCGTCGATCTCGGCAAGCATACGCGCGATCTGACCCGCCGCCACCGGTTCGCGGGCCTCGTCGATCCGCTGTTCGCCGCCATCCAGGAAAGCGGTGGTGAGTGCACGGGTCTCGATACGGACCGAAACGTCGCCGTTGCTTTTGACGACTTCCGGAACGATCTGGCCGGGTTTCAGGCCGCGGTCGCCCAGCGGCCGGCCGGACTTCTTCTGGAAGAATTCGAGGAGGGAGAAATAGAAATCCTCATGCAGCGCTTCACGCAGGCTGACCACCTCTTCCCCGACCGGCAGCGCCATGTCTTCGGACGGGTGCGTGACGCGGATGTTCAATTCCTCGAAATAGGGTTCTTCATCGCCCCAGCCGTGATTGGCAACGGCATTGATTGCCGCTTCGAAAAGCTGCTCGTAATCCGTCTCCAGCCGCTCGCCCGTAGCGTCACCGGCCGGACGGAACCAGCCGGTTGGCGAGACATTGGTTTCGCCGACGATATCGGTATGAACCCGGTTGGGAGCGAGAACCTTCAGGGTTTCCTTCTTGCCGTTGCGGCTCAGCGTAACGTCATAATGAAGGGCGTCGTCGTCGCGGGCGATAAAATCGATCTTCGCGTCGCCGGCTAGTGCCGCCAGCGGATAGGCCTCCAGCCGGAAACGATTGGCGGGTGCATTGGCGTGCACCGGGTAATGCACCTCGATGGCATCGACGCCACCAAGATTGATCTCTTCCAGAAAGGTGAAGAGAAGTGGCTTGTAGGCGCTGCGGATGCGGGCACTGACGCCTTTTTTCTTCAGCCTTTCTTCGGCCTCGCGGCGGCTTTTGGCGTCATCGAACGTCCATGCCTCGAAGGACTGGCCGGGCGCGGCATTGGCGAGAAGCACATCCAGAGTACGCTTGAAGGTCTGGTCGAAAATCTGGCTCATCACGATCACCTTGAGGTTCTGCCGGTGGGGTCGAGGCTGTCGCGCAGCCAGTCACCGAGAAGGTTGAGGCCAAGCACGGTCAGAAGGATGGCAAGACCGGGGAAGACGCTGACCCACCATGCCGTCTGCAGATAGGTGCGGCCATCCGCCAGCATGCCGCCCCAGCTCGGAATGGTCGGATCGACACCGAGGCCGAGGAAGGTGAGGCTGCTTTCCAGCAGGATGTTGTTGGCGACGTTGAGCGTCATCAGCACGATGACCGGGCCGATCAGGTTCGGCAGAAGGTGCTGGAGGATGATGCGCCAGTCCTTCACGCCAATGGCGCGGGCGGACAGGATGAATTCCCGTTCGCGCAGCGTCAGCACCGAGCCGCGCACCAGACGGGCATATTGTACCCATTGCGAGACGATCAGGAGGATGATGGTGTTGGTGAGGCTGCCGCCAACAATTGCGATGAAGGTGATCGCCAAGAGAATGAAGGGCATGGCGAGCTGGATATCGGCAAAGCGCATGACCAGCATGTCCCAGAAGCCGCGATAATAACCGGCGACCAGGCCGACGATCACGCCGAAGACCACGGCCCCGATGACCGAGGTGAAACCGACGAGCAGCGAAATCTTGCCGCCGGCCACGACACGGGCCAGTACGTCACGGCCGAGCGGATCGGTGCCGAGCGGATGGGCGGCGCTAGTGAAGGGCTTGGCAAGGCGCGCCATCAGGTCGATCTTTTCGGCACCGCCCGGAAACAGCACGTCGGAAAGAAGAACGGCAAGGCAGATGACGACGGTAAGCAGGGCGCCGAGGATGAATTCGAGATTGTTGAAGCGCGACAGGCGCGAGGTTTTGGCAGCCATCGTCAATTACTCCGTGCGGATGCGCGGATCGACCAGCCCGTAGGCGATATCGACCAGAAGGTTGATGCCGACGATCATCAGCGACAGCACGGTGATGACGGCCTGAAGCACGGGATAGTCGCGCGCGCCCACCGCATCGAAGGCGAGCGTGCCGAGACCCGGCCAGTTGAAGACGCGCTCGATGACGACGATGCCGCCGAGAAGTCCGCCGAATTGCAGGCCGAAATAGGTAATCAGCGGAATGGCGCAGTTACGCAGCGCATGCTTGTAAAGCACCTTGTTTTCGCTGAGGCCCTTGGCGCGCGCCACCATGACATATTGCGAGCGCAGCGTATCGAGCATCGCCGTGCGCACCAGACGCACATTGGTAGCCGTCAGGATAACGCCCATGGTGACCGATGGCATGATGTAGCTTGCAAAGCCGCCCATGCCGCTTGGCGGCAGCCAGCCGAGCGTGATGGAGAAAAGCAGCACCAGCATGGTGGCCAGCCAGAAATTGGGGAAGGACAGGCCGACGAGCGAGAAGATACGGATCACCTGATCGGCCGTCTTGCCGCGCGAGGTCGCGGCCTTGATGCCGAGCGGAATGGAAAGCGCAATCGACACCGCCATGGAGATGAAGGCGAGAAGCAGCGTGGCGGGCAGGGCATCGGCGATGAGCCGCGATACCGGCGTGCTGCCGGTGAAGCTGCGGCCGAAATCGAGCGTAACCAGGCCTTTCAGGAAGCTGAAATATTGCACGAAGAACGGCCGGTCGGTTCCAAGCGCCGCACGAATGCGCGCCAGATCGTCTTCCGTCATGCTGCCGCCGCCCTGGAACATGGTGACAGCCGGATCGCCCGTCAGGCGGATGGCGAAGGAAACGAGAAGGGTGATGGCGATGACGACGAAAATCGCCTGCAGCAATCGCTTGATGAGGAAACCGGCCACGTTTTTTACCTTGAAGAGAGACCCGACCTTGCCCGCGGGATGGCGGGCAAGGCGCTTTTTGGGAGGATAAGCCTGATTATTCGACGGTGACGTCGGTCAGCTTCAGGCGGTTATCCGGCGGTGCCACGAAACCCTTGACCCGCTTGTTGATGCCGTAAATGGCATTGGTGTTGTAAAGCGGAATTTCCAGCGCGCGCTCGGCGGCATAGGCGCCGACTTGCTTGAGGATCTTTTCGCGCTCGGCTCGGTCAGTCAGCGGGCGTTGCGATTCCAGCAGCTTGTCCAGCTTCTCGTCCTTGTCGTAAGGATTCCACTTTTCACCCGAGTGGTACATGGAATAGGCTGTGTTGTCGTAATCGAAGGTCCAGCCGCCCCACTTCTGCTGGAACATGGCGCCGGTCTTGCCCTGCGGGATGATGTCGTTCAGGAGCACGTTGGTCTCATAGGGCTTGATGGTGGCGGTGATGCCGACCATGGACAGATAGCTGGAGATGACCTGCGCGACTTCGTTCATCGTCGCATCGTTGCCTCTGATATCGATCTGCAGTGCCGCACCCGGCTTGACGCCGGCTTCCGTGAGCAGCTTCTTTGCGCCTTCCGGATCATAAGGCAGCGGCTTCAGATCGGCGTCGTAACCGAAGGACAGCGCGCTCTGGAAGCTGGCGATTTCCGAGGCCTGACCGGCAAGGATCGACTTGACGATCGTGCCGCGATCAACGGCCATGATGATGGCCTTGCGCACCTTGGGATCAGCGGTGATGCCGTCACGAGTGTTGAAACGCAGCGCATCCACCGTCGGGCCTGGAACGCTGACGATCTCCAGCTTGGAATCGCCTTCGATGACCGGGATCATGCCGATCGGGATGGTGGGCGGAATGACGAGATCGACGCGGCCGGCCTGCAATTCGGCAACCGCAGTCGCCGGCTCGGCGATGAAGCGGAATTCCAGTTCGGAGAGCTTTGGTGCGCCGCCCCAGTAATCCGGGTTGGCTTCAAGCTTGATGTTGGTCTTCGGCGCATAGGAGACGAAATTGAACGCGCCGGTGCCGACCGGGTTGAGGTTGAAATTATCCTCACCCTTTTCCTGAATGTATTTCGGCGGCACGATCATGCCGCCATAACCGGCAAGCTTGGTCAGAAGCACCGGATCGGGCGCCTTGAGCTTCATGTCGACGGTGTAGTCGTCAATGACGTCGACGCTTTCGATGGCGACATAGTTGGAGCGCTGCGGGCCCTTGGCACCCTGTTCGCCGAGAAGGCGCTCGAAGGTGAACTTGACGGCGGCGGCGTTGAAGGGCTCGCCATTATGGAACTTGACGTTCTGGCGCAGCTTGAAGCGGATGCGCTTGCCTTCATCCAGCTCTTCCCAGGATTCGGCAAGGCCGGGCACAAGTTTCAGGTCCGGACCGCGATAGGTCAGGCCATCGAAGATGTTGGTGGCGACAGCTGCCCATTGCACCAGGAAGGTGTCGATCGGATCCCAGCTGCCGGGGTCCTGCGGGCTGGAAATGGTCATCTTGCCAGCGGCGAAAGCCGGCGCTGCGGTGAAGGCCGTGCCGGCCAGCGCAAGCGCGACGAACGTTGCCGTCATCCCCTTTTTGATTTTTGTCATCTACCTGTTCCTCTTCAGATGGTTACGGTTTTGGTTATTGTTCAGGCACTCTTCGCGATGAAGTGGCCTGGATTGATTTCCTCATGGGCGAGAATGGCGGGCTCATCGCCGACGCGGCGCACGGGATTGGGAATTTCGCCCTCGATCATGGCGATGCGGCGCTCGATCAGGGGATCGGCAACCGGCACTGCGGAAAGCAGCCGGCGCGTATAATCATGCGTGGGCGTTTCGAAGACCTGCTGGCGGCTGCCCATTTCCATGATCTGGCCGAGATAAAGCACCGCGACGCGGTGGCTCATCTTTTCCACCACCGCCATGTCATGGCTGATGAACAGGTAAGCAAGACCACGTTCCGCTTGCAAATCCATGAACAGATTGATGATCTGCGCCTGGATGGAGACATCGAGCGCCGACAGCGCTTCGTCGGCGATAATGAGCTTAGGATCGGAGGCGAGCGCGCGGGCAATGCAGACACGCTGCCGCTGGCCGCCCGAAAACTCGTGCGGATACCGCGATGCATGTTCCGAACTCAGACCCACCCGTTCCAGCAGCTCATCCACCCGGCGGCGCACCGCCTTGGCATCGTTGATCAGGCTGTGGGTGTTGATTGGTTCGGCGATCGAGAAGCCTACCGTCTTGCGCGGATCGAGCGAGGCGAAGGGGTCCTGGAAGATATATTGCACTTCCTGCCGCATGCGGAAACGTTCCGCCGCCGACATCTCAGAATAGCTGCGGCCGTTGAAGGATATTTCGCCTGATACCGCCGATTGCAGCTGCTGGATTGTGCGGCCGATGGTGGATTTGCCCGAACCGGATTCACCGACCAGCGCCAGTGTCTCCCCGGCGTGGATGTCGAAGCTGACCTTCTGCACGGCGCTGCAACGGTGCGTCGCCTTGCCGAACAGGTTCTTGCGAATATCGAAGCGAACGAACAGGTCGCGAACCGAAAGCAGCGGCTTCTCATCGTATTTTGCGGTGTTCTGCACCCGTTCCTCGCCCACCACGACCGGCTGGCCATCCTGCAGGACGGTGAGCGGAAGGCGCTTGGGAAACTCTTCGCCGGTCATGCTGCCGAGGCGCGGAACGGCGGAAAGCAGCGCCCGCGTATAGGGATGCTGCGGATTGGCGAAGATGTCCTTGACCGGGCCTTCCTCAACCTTCCTGCCTTTCCACATCACGACGACGTCATCGGCCATTTCCGCCACCACGCCCATGTCATGGGTGATGAAGACCATGCCCATGCCGAGCTTCTTTTGCAGGTCGCGCATGATGTTGAGGATCTGCGCCTGAATGGTGACATCAAGTGCCGTCGTCGGTTCGTCGGCGATCAGCAGCTTCGGCCGACAGGCAAGCGCCATGGCAATCATCACGCGCTGGCGCATGCCGCCGGAAAGCTGATGCGGATAACGGTGCAGAAGCTCGGCCGCATCCGGCAATCGCACCATGTCGAGCAACTTTTTTGCCTCGGCCATGGCCGCCGCCTTGCCCATTTTCTCGTGCAGGACAAGCACTTCGCAGATCTGGTCACCGATGGTGAAGACCGGGTTCAGCGACGTCATCGGCTCCTGGAAGATCATGGCGATCTCCTTGCCGCGGATCGACCGCATTTCCTTCTGCGATGCCTTCAGCAGATCCTTGCCTTCGAACATGATGCGACCGGCGGGGTAAGTCGCGCCCATCATATCCGCAAGACGCATGGTCGAGAGCGACGTGACCGATTTGCCCGATCCGGATTCGCCGACGATCGCCACCGTCCTGCCGGCTTCCACGGCAAAGGAAATATCGTCCACGACGCGGCTGTCGCCGAACTCAACGCTCAGGTTTTCAACCGAGAGGAGGGCGTTGCGGTTTGCGGCAGTCATGTCAGCGTCTCCGGCTTGGCATGCGCGGCAATGCCGGCGCGGCCATCTGAAATAGTGAGGGGGCAAGGGCGTGGGGCAGGCGCGCGGGATGAAACGCTGTGCCGGAGGATGGGAGTGTCAAAAAGAAAGCGCATGGCGTTTCAGGCGCGATGTAGATTGGCTGCTGCCGGTCGATACGGAAATTGCGACCTGGTCGAAGTGCTACGGGCGACCTCACCGGTGCCGGTAAAATGCCTGTTGCCAGTCTCAGAATCGATGATGCGCATGAACTTGTATTCCCCACCCCTTGTTTTACAAAAAAGCTAACAAAACAGGACAATCATGTCCAGAGTGTTGAACAATTTTTGTATACTGCTCTACAAATACGCAAGTGCATTTATTTTGGGCGCGGGCGTGCCGAAGGGCCGGACCCCGATTAAGGGATGTTTTTAGTCTGTATTGAGGATGTATCGATTTCAGTGGTTGTGGGTGCCGCTGCCCGTGATACAGGCCGGACGAAGACCATTGAAAAAGGATACCGGGTATGACGAATAGAACGGGTGCGGTCAGGCTATCCGGCTTCCTCCGTTGCGCATCGGTGCAGGATGTCCAACTTGTGGAAAGCCATCTACCCGATCACATTCGCCTGACCAGAGCGGAGCCGGGCTGTATTTCTTTTGAGGTATCGCAGACCGAAGACCCCCTGATCTGGAGGGTGGAAGAGCTTTTTGTGGACCGCGCTGCTTTCGATTTTCATCAGCAGCGCACGCGCGCATCTAAGTGGTTTGTGGCCACCTCCGCCATTCCACGGGACTATGAGATAGTGACGCTGGCGTAAATAAAGACAGGCCGCAGCGGCATTCCTGCCGGCTGCGGCCTGTTTGGATTTTTGAAGCACCAGTGGACTGGTGTCTGCGCCTATTCCTTCGGCATGCCGATCGGTGGCGCAAGACGCCGCTGCGCAGCGATGCGGAAGGGGGCGTTCATCGCGCCATATCCGCCGTAGGCACCGCGCCTTTCGACGATTTCGAAGAAGAACCCTTCGCCGAAGGTGCGGCTGTAGATCTGGAAATATTCGCCGTTGTCGTCCCTGTCGTAGAGGATGCTTGCTTCCCGGAGTGCGTCGGAGAATTCCGGTTCCAGCCCGAAGCGGGCCTCCAGATCGTCATAATAATTGCGCGAGATCGGCAGGGCGTGAAAGCCGCGCGCATGCAGAGCCTTGGCGGTGGCGAAGATATCGTCCGTGGCGAACGCGATGTGCTGGATGCTGGTGCCGAAACCTTCCGCCAGAAATTTGCCGGCGAAGGTCTTTCGGTTGTCGGCGCCGTTCATGGTCAGGCGGAAACGCGGGGAGGGCACGCTTTCTATGGCCTGGCTGCGCACCAGACCGCCGGGATCGACCACATCCACCATCGGAGTGCGGCGCGTTGAAAACAGCGATGTGTAAAACAGAAGCCAGGTCAGCATTTCATCGTAATGCGTGGTTTGCGCAAGATGGTCGATGCGGGTCAGTCCGGTATTGCCTGCCGGTGCCGTCGCATCTACCGGTGCGAATTCATTGTCCCAGATGGAGGCGAGCGCCGTGGACCCGTCGAGGAAATAGATGACGCCATTGCCCACGCCCTGAATGGCTGGAACCGCGACTTCGCCGGATTTGCGCGGTTCGGCGAATGTCGGCGCGCCCAGAGCTGCCGCACGCGCAAGCGCTGCCTGCGCATCATCGACCTTCAGGCCGAATGCATAGGCATTGGTGCCGTGGATGGAGTAGGATGCACCGGCGAAACTCTCACCGGTACCGCCGGTATTGATGACGATGCGAATGTCGCCCTGCGTGTAGAGATCGACATCGCGATTGCGGTGCCTCGCGGTTTTATCAAAACCAAGTGTGGCGAGCAGCGCTTCCAGATTGGCCTTTTCCTCCGGTGCCGTTGTGAACTCGACAAACTCCACGCCTTCCGTCTGCACCCGCTCAGGCATGGCGGGCGCCTCGATGCGGATGTCGGGCTCCAGACGGCGCACCTGATCCATGAGGTTGATGAGCGAACGATGGCCGTCCTCAGCCAAAAGGCGCGCCGAGCCACCGCGGAACTGGTCGTTGAAGATTTCGAGCGACAGCGGGCCGCTATAACCGGTTGCGGCGACAGCGCGCATGAAATCCACCACCGGCAGATCACCTTCGCCGGGCATGTTGCGGAAATGCCGGCTCCAGTACAACAGGTCCATGTCGATCAGCGGTGCGTCGGCCAATTGCACGATGAAGATCTTGTCGCCGGGAATGGAGCGGATGGAGTTGGGATCGATCTTGCGCGACAGCGTGTGGAAGCTGTCGAGGATGATACCGACATTGGGGTGATCGGCGCGGCGCACCACTTCCCACGCATCGCGATGATCGCTGATGTGCCGGCCCCAGGCCAGCGCCTCGTAACCCACGCGAACACCATGCCTGGCCGCAAGCTCGCCAAGCTCGTGGAAATCGGCGGCGGCGCGGTCTATTCCACCCAGCGACACCGGCGAGACATTCGAGCAGATCAGCATCAGATCGGTCCCGAGTTCGCCCATGATGTCGAATTTACGCCCTGCGCGCTCGAAGGCGCGGGCGCGGTGCGGTTCCGGCATGCCTTCGAAATCGCGGAACGGCTGGAAAAGCGTGATATCCAGCCCATGATCCGCCGCAAGGGCCCTAACCTCGCGCGGCGAGGCGTCGTAGGTCAGGAAATCGTTCTCGAAAATCTCCACGCCGGTGAAACCGGCTTTCGCAATGGCCGCCAGTTTCTCCGGGAATTCGCCGCTGATGGAGACGGTGGCGATGGAAGTACGCATTGGCACGCCCTGTTTGCCTGTGTCATAGCTCGCCATATTGCGTTCCTTTTCAGCGTTATGTACTAATTGGTTAATAATAGGGGTGCGGCGGCAAGCCGTATACCCTGCTGATGGATGGATCATGACAAAAAGCGCAACTTCGAACGGCACCAGCGAAACCCGGCAGGCGAAGCGCGATCCGGAAGGCGTGCGCCGAGACATTCTTTCCGTTGCGATGGAGGAGTTTTCGCAAAACGGCCTGTCGGGAGCGCGCATCGACGAGATCGCCGCCCGCACGCGCACGTCCAAGCGGATGATCTATTATTATTTTACCGACAAGGAAGGGCTTTACCAGCGCGTTCTTGAAGAAGCCTATGCCAAGGTGCGTGGCGGCGAGAGCGATCTGGAGCTGGATGGTCTGGAGCCGGTTGCGGCGCTCGAAAAGCTCTGTCGGTTCACTTTCGATCACCATCGCCGCAACCCGGCTTTCATCCGCATGGTGATGATCGAGAACATTCATCACGGCCGGCACATGCAATCGTCCGGAACGATCCGCCAGCTCAACCGGCCGGCCATCGATGCCCTGGAAAGCGTGCTGCTGCGCGGCCAGAAGAGCGGCATTTTCCGCAACGGCATCAATGCGCTGGAACTGCACTGGCAGATCAGCGCGCTGTCCTTTTTCAACGTCTCGAACGTCGCAACCTTCTCTTTCATCTTCGGCGACGGGCTGTTTACCGAGAAGGGTCAGCAAACATTGTCGCATCACGTCAGCGACATGGTGTTGCGATATGTGCTGAGCCCGGACCATATCACGAAGATCGGGAAAGACGGCCGATGAGGTGGCTGAGCGCCACCCCGTAACCTTCGATGCCGAGACCGGCGATCACGCCTTCGGCGCGCGTCGAGATATAGGAATGGTGGCGGAAGATCTCCCGTTTGTGGATGTTGGAAATGTGAACCTCGATCACCGGTGCCTCGAAGGTATTGAGTGCATCGAGGATCGCCACCGAGGTATGGGTAAAGGCACCGGGATTGATGACGATGCCTGCCGATGTGCCGCGCGCCGCATGGATCCAGTCTATCAGCTCGTATTCCCGGTTGCTCTGGGCAAAGAATATCTCGTGCCCCGCCGCCTCGGCAATCGCGCGGCAATTGGCCTCCACATCGGCCATCGTCTCGTAGCCGTAGATTTCCGGCTGGCGTTGGCCGAGCAGGTTGAGGTTCGGTCCGTTAAGTATGGTGAAAAGGCTCACGCCACACCCTCTTTCGTGCAAATTTCGGTAAAATGTGCCGTCATGCGCTCTGCATCAGGTTCACGGCCGCAGAACAGCCGAAACGCGCCAACAGCCTGAAACACCGTCATGCCGCCGCCGGGCAGGGTGCGACAGCCTTTTTGGGCCGCCGTCGCCAGAAGCTCGGTCACCAGCGGCATATAAACGATATCGGCCACCCAGTGCCGTTGTTCAAGGAGGTCGGCCTTGACCGGCATGCCGGGATGGGCGGGCATGCCCATCGGTGTGGCGTGGATCAACCCATCCGCGAAGGGCAGGGAATCTGCCGGGTCTTTCACGGCAAAGGCGTGGCCTTCGCCAAAACGGGCGTTGAGTTCGGCAGCCAGATGCTCGGCGCGGCTGAAATCGCGGTCGCAGATATCGAGATGGGTAATGCCGAGTTTCAGCGCCGCATGGGCCACCGCAACGCCTGCACCACCAGCACCGACCAGCAGCGCCCGGTCTCGTTTCGCATCCGGCAGGCCGCGCATGAAGCTCTCGTAAAATCCGTACCAGTCCGTATTGTGCCCAATGCGACGTCCGTCCTTGAAGACGACGGTGTTGACCGCGCCGAGCATGCGGGCATCATCAGACAATTCATGCAGGTGCGGAAGGACCGCCTGCTTGAAGGGATGGGTAATGTTGGTGCCGGCAAAGCCGCGCGATTCCAGCTCATTGAGCAGATCGGGAAGCGCGCTTTCCGGCAGCTTGCGCGCCACGACATCGACAAGCTCGTAGGAATAATCGAGGCCGTGGGCAGCCCCTTCGCGCATGTGCAGCGCGGGAGATTTGGAAAGCTGGATGTCGGCGCCAATCAGGCCGACCTTGAAGGATTTGGTGTCTGTCATGATCAGGTCATCGCTCATCGAACGTGGTGGGAGAGGCGGGGGTCATCCCCGCCTGCCTGTCGGCTCCGGGTGAGCCTTAGTGATGGGCGAGAATTTCGCCGAGGAATGTGCGGGTACGCTGGTGCTTGGGATCGCGGAAGAACTCGTCCGGCGGGCCTTCCTCGATGATTTCGCCTTCCGACATGAAGACCACACGGTCGGCAACCTGCCGGGCAAAGCCCATTTCATGGGTCACGCAGATCATTGTCATGCCGTCGCGGGCAAGACCGATCATCGTGTCGAGCACTTCCTTGACCATTTCCGGATCAAGCGCCGAAGTCGGCTCATCGAACAGCATGGCTTTCGGCTCCATGCAGAGCGCACGGGCAATCGCTGCGCGTTGCTGCTGGCCGCCGGAAAGCTGCGCCGGATATTTATCGGCCTGATTGAGAATGCGCACGCGCTCCAGATATTTGCGCGCGGTCGCTTCCGCATCGGCTTTCGACAGGCCCTTCACCCGCATGGGCGCCAGGGTGCAGTTTTCCATGATGGTCTTGTGCGGGAAGAGATTGAAGCTCTGGAACACCATGCCCACTTCACGCCGAACGGCATCGATGGCGCGGGTCGAATCCGAAAGCGTGGTTCCTTCGACCGTGATCTTGCCCTCCTGGATTTCTTCCAAATGGTTGATGCAGCGGATAAGGGTGGATTTTCCTGAACCGGACGGGCCGCAAAGAACGATTTTTTCGCCTTTGCGAACCGTCATGTTGACGCCTTTCAGCGCATGGAAGGCTCCATACCACTTTCCAACCCCTTCAAGGGCGATCAGCGGAGCCTGTGCGGCGGAGGATTGCGACATGGAACTTTCCTTCATGCTGGGAAGCAGCGTTAGTTAACGGTGTAGGGAATGTCAGGAAGCGAGGCCGGGAAGTCCGGAACCGGGCGCTTCATCCATTTGGCATAGACTTTTGCGAGCTCGCCATTGGCCTTGGCTTTGTCGAGCCAAGCGTTGAGTGCCTCGTTCCAGTCCTTTTCACCGGGGCGCGTGGCGGCGCTGTTGTAGAGGGTCACGAGGTCGAACTTCACCTCGTAATCCTTGCCGCCAGCGGCTGCGAGACGGTCACCATAAAACTGGTTGCCGCCGATTGCCTCGATCTGGCCCGACAGGATCGCCTGAATGGTGGCGGCGTCATCGTCGAAACGCAGAATTTTTGCCTTGGTACCGGCACCTGCGGTCAACGCCGTGTCCATCGGACTGGATTTCGGCGCGCCGACGGTCATTCCCGTGAGATCGTCGAAGTTGGCGATCTTCTTGTCCTTGGTGGCATAGACCGACATGACGTTATGCGCGTAAGGCTGCGCATATTGTACGTTTTTCGCGCGTTCCGGCGTCATCCCCATCGACGCGAACAGGGCATCGACCTTTCCGGTGCGAAGCGACGGGATGCGGTTGGCGACTGCAAGCGGTACGAACTCCACTTTCAGTCCAAGATAGTCCGCAAACCCGCGGGCCAAATCCGCATCATAACCTTCCTGAACACCAGAGGAATTTATGAAGCCCCAGGGCGCGTTGTCGCCCTGAATGCCGATGATGATCTTGCCGCTGGACTTTGCTTCTTCAAGTGTTCTGGCTTCTGCGCCTGCGGGTGTCAGGATTGGCAGCAAAGCTGCTGCCAATCCGACGGCGATGGCTGTTCGCCAACGCGTCTGTTTGTTAAAGATTCCCATTGGTTACTCCTCCCAATCCAGCCTCTTCCGGTCTTCACTTCACGGTGAAAGGAATATCCGGCAGGCTTTCCGGGAAAGCGGGAACTTCGCGCTTCATCCACTTGTCGTAGATCTTGGCAAGCTGACCATCCGACTTGATCTTGTCGAGGAAGGCGTTGACGGTCTCGTTCCAGTCCTTTTCACCCGGACGGGTGCCGGCGCCGTTGTAAAGCGTCGTCAGGTCGAACTTCGGCTCGTATTTGCCGTTGGCAGCCTGATTGAGGCGGTCGCCATAAAACTGGTTGCCACCGACAACCTCGACCTGGCCGGAAATCAGTGCCTGAATGTTGGCGGCATCATCGTCAAAGCGCAGGATCTTGGCCTTGGAGCCTGCACCTGCCGTGATCGCCGTGTCCATGGCGCTGGACTTCGGAACGCCGACGGAGACGCCGGTCAGATCGTCATAGTTGCCGATCTTCTTGTCCTTGGGGCCGTAGACGGAAAGCACGTTACCGGCATAGGGCTTGGAATACTGGATGGTCTTGGCGCGCTCGGCGGTCATGCCCATGGTTGCGAACAGCAGGTCGACCTTGCCCGTCAGAAGGGCCGGAATGCGGTTTGCCACGGCAAGCGGTACGAATTCGACCTTGACGCCGAGATATTCGGCAAACGCCTTGCCGATATCGGCATCGAGGCCGTCCTGAACGCCGCTCGAATTGACGAAGCCCCAAGGCGAATTGTCGCCCTGAATGCCGATTACGACCTTGCCCTTGGCCTTGGCCTCATCCACCGTGCCGGCGAAGGCGTCGACCGGTGCGATAAAGGGCAGGGCGACCGTTGCTGCGGCGAGCGCGAGCAGGGTGCGACGTGAGAATTTACCGTTGGATTTCATCTTTTGCTCCTCCTTACAAAGCTTGATGACATGTTGATGGGTATTAGCGGGAAGCGGCTTGCATCCGCTTTTCTACACTGGCGCCCCACAGGGAAAGCGGCCAGCAGATCAGGAAATACATGATGCCGACGATGGCAAAGACCGTCAGCGGACGGAACGTCTGGTTGGAGACGATCTGGCCGGCGCGGGACAGTTCGACGAAGCCGACAATGGCGGCAAGCGACGTGCCCTTGATGAGCTGCACCAGAAAACCGATGGTGGCGGGCAGCGAAATCTTGAAGGCCTGCGGCAGAACCACGTCCTTCATTCGCGACACGTAGTGCAGGCCAAGCGCGTTGGCGGCTTCGGTCTGACCCTTCGGCACAGCCTGTATGCCACCGCGCCAGATTTCACCCAGAAAGGCGCTGGCATGCAGGGTGAATGCGATGGCGACCGCAATCCAGGCATCCACATTCAGGCCCGCAAGCGCCACGCCGTAATAAACGACGAAAAGCTGCATCAGGAGCGGGGTGCCCTGGAAAATCGCGATGAAGCCGGTGCTGGCGCGCTGGATCGCCGGGGTTTCGGCAACGCGGCCAAGCGCGACGCAAAGGCCGAAAATGCCGCCGCCGATGAAGCCGATCAGTGTCAGCGCAAGGGTCCATTTCAGGCCCTGCAGCAGGAAGAACAATTCGTTGGAACCGATGGATGCCATTGTCTTTTCCTCACTTGACCGGATAGCTGAACGATGTGCGGGAGATGAGGGAAAATACCCCCATCATCAGCGAGGAAATGACCAGATAAAGCAGCGTGATCGAGAAATAGACCTCAAAGGAGCGGAAGGTGTCCGCTTCGATCTGCTGGGCCACCGAGGTCAGCTCGTAAGCCGCAATCGAGGTACAGACCGAAGTGGTCAGCGTCAGCATGATGAACTGGCTGGTGAGTGACGGATAGACCGCCCGAAGCGCCGGCTTCAGAATGATGTGCCGGAAGATCTGCGCCCGGTGCAAGCCAAGCGCCAATCCCGCCTCAACCTGGCCCTTGGGAATGGAATCGACGCCGCCGCGAATGATTTCAATGGCATAGGCGCCGCCGTTCAACGCAAGCGCAATGATGGCCGTGACCGTGGGGTTAAGCTTGATGCCGATTTGCGGCAGGGCGAAGAAGATGAAGAATATCTGCACCAGAAACGGCGTGTTGCGAATGGCTTCCACGAATCCGATGACCAGACCGCGCAGCAGCTTGAAGCGCGAGCGGCGGGCCACGACGCCGAGAACCCCGATGACGGTGGCAAGCGACATGCCGGCGATTGCAAGGCCGATCGTTGCAAGACAGGCCAGAAGCAGCTCGGGCAGACGGTCTATGACCGCCGAAAAATCGAGACTGTAAGACATATTTCCTCCCAACCCGTTCGGGTCCGAACAGACGTTTCGCCTTGTTCGCATCGCTTTGGAAACCCTGTGGCTCCAAAGCCCTCCGTTTGTTTTTACCGTGCCGGGGAAGCTCCACACTTCTGTGCCAGCATAGCGTTAACCTGAATGTTTGTACCAGTTAGTTCAATTTTGTGTCAAGCGCCAACTCCGGTTAGAAACAGCTTAAAGATCACTTTTTCTTCATTCATCTTGTTCAAGAAAGTCGTTTTTTATCAACGACTAATGTGATTGGTCGCAAGCGTTTTCATCGCCCGCCCGCGCCATTCCCATCTCGCTGGCAAAAGCGCCCGAAGGCCGCTCAGTCCTCGCGAAAATCTGTCATTCCCTCTTTATTCTTCGCTTGCTCCCAGCCGGTCGATCTGCCCCGCGAGGCGCTCGGCGATCAGGAGTGAGGACCCCGTTGCCGTCACCATTTGCGGCAGCGACAGCCATTCGAGCATCCAGCCCGCGCCCGAACGTTCCTGTTCGTGTACGAGAGACTGGTGCAATGCCGAAATCTGCACGGCGTTGAAGCGTGCCAGCGTCACCAGCGTTTCCGCATTGACCGGGTTCTGCTTGTGCGGCATCGCCGAGGAACCACCCCCGCCGCTAATGCGAATTTCGGCGCCGACTTCGGCCAGAAGCGCGATATCCTGCCCGAACTTGCCAAGCGTGCCGGTGACGAGCGACAGCAGATTGGCAAGCTCGGCGATACCGTCGCGCTGGCTGTGCCACTGCGGCCTGTCAGAAAGGCCGAGGCGCTTTGCGAGATCGGCGCGGACAGTGCCGGCATTGTCGCCGAGCTTTTCCAGCGTGCCGGCCGCGCCGCCGAACTGGACGGCAAAACCGTGCTGCAAAAACGTGTCGATCCGAACCAGATGCCGTTCCAGCGGATCGATCCAGCTTTCCACCCTGTCGCCGACCGTGATGGCGATGGCGGCCTGCATGCGGGTATATCCCGTCAGCGGGTTGCTGCCATCGCGGACCGCAATATCACCCAGCGTATCGATGAGGCGGCCGAGCCGTGCCGCGATGATTTCCGCTGCCGCCTTCAGCCGCAGCATCAGGCTGGTATCGATGACATCCTGGCTGGTGGCGCCGAAATGCAGCTTTTCCGCCGCAGTACCGGCAACCGCCGCCCGCATCTGCCAGACAAGTTCCGGCACCACAACGCCGTCCTTGGCGACGCCATGGCGAAGCGCGGTGGTATCGGCGGCAAAATCGGAAAGGCGGGAGACGATCGCATCCGCCGCATCCGATTCAATGACGCCCGCCCCGGCTTGCGCCTGCGCCAGCGCCGTCTCGAAACGGATCATGGCATCGATATCCGCTCTGGCCGAAAACAGCTCAACGATTTCGCTGTCGCCAAAAAGGCCGGAGAGAAACGGATGTTCGAAGGGGGAAAGGCTCATCTCAGGTTACAGCTCCGCTCAGATATCGAAAAACACGGTTTCGCCCTCGCCCTGAAGGCGGATATCGAAACGATAGATGTTTCCTTCCTCCTTTTTGGCGACAAGGGTGGCGATGCGGCTTTTCTGCTCGACGCGGGCGAGGACCGGATCAGCGGCATTGGCCTCCTGCTCCTCGGGAAAATACATGCGGGTTTGCAGGCCGATATTGATACCGCGCGCCACGATCCAGAAAGTGATGTGCGGCGCCATCCACCGGCCGTCGCGGAAGGGCACCTTGCCGGGCTTGATGGTGTCGAAGATGAATTCGCCGGTATCCATGTCGCCGGGCGAGCGGCCCCAGCCGGTGAAATTTGGATCCGCCTTGCCGCGTGTTTCGCTGGGGCTGTTGTAATAACCGTCCGTATCCGCCTGCCAGATTTCTATCAGGGCGTCCTTAAGCGGCATGCCAGCGCCGTCGTAGACCGTGCCACGCACGCTTATGCGTTCGCCGCGAGCCTTGTCGTTATAGAGCGCGCCGGAGCCCAGGTCCTTTTCGAACACGCCCTCGATGCCAACGAAATTGGGGGTGCAGCCGATATGGACATATGGACCTGCCGTCTGCGACGCTGATTCCTTGAGATAACCGAGCGGCTGGACCATGATCAGTTGCCTTCCTTGCGATTTTCGAAAAACGTGGAGCGGCGGCCGCGAAGCACGATGTCGAACTTGTATGCCAGCATGTCCATGGGAATGTTTGAATTCATATCCAGCGGCGCGATCAGCCGCTTGATCGCATCCTCGTCCGGGATGGTTTTGACGATCGGACATTTCCAGATCAGCGGATCGCCTTCGAAATACATCTGGGTTATCAGCCGCTGGGCAAAGCCGTGGCCGAAGACCGAGAAGTGGATATGGGCAGGCCGCCAGTCGTTGACGCCGTTCGGCCAAGGGTAAGCGCCCGGCTGGATGGTCTTGAACCAGTAATAACCGTTCTCATCCGTGATCGTGCGGCCGACGCCGCCAAAATTCGGATCGATGGCGGCGAGATAGGTTTCCTTCTTGTGGCGATACCGCCCGCCGGCATTGGCCTGCCAGAATTCCACGAGCGCACCGTCCACGCCGCGGCCGCGCTCGTCCAGCACCCGGCCGTGGACCAGAATGCGCGGGCCAATCGGCATTTCGCCAGGGCGGGCATAATTGAGGATCAGGTCGTTATCCAGCTCGTTCAGCAGGCTGTGGCCGAAAACCGGCCCGGTGATCTCGCTTTTGGTGCCTTCCAGCGAAATCAGGGCGCGCTGCGGAGAACGCAGGACAGAGGTCTTGTACCAGGGAGCATAGGCCAGCGGATGAATGTCGCGGTCGCGTGCGAAGAACGGCCCGGTTTCGGGCTTTGTATTACTCATTTCGTCTCCTCCTCGTCGCGGGAACTATCGGCTTTCATGCCGGCCAGAGCAAGCTTGGCGGTCTTGAAAGCATGGTTGGCGGCGGGAACGCCGGCATAGATTGCGACATGCAGCAGCGCTTCGCGAATATCCGCTTCGGTGGCGCCGGTATTGGCGGTGGCGCGCACGTGCATGGCGAGCTCCTCGTCCTGACCGAGTGCGGCAAGCAAGGCGATGGTGACCATCGAGCGCTCGCGCTTCGTCCAGTGGTTACCGGACCACACCGTGCCCCAGGCCGCTTCGGTGATGAGCTGCTGAAACGGCTGGTCGAACCCCGTTGTCACCGTCTGCGCGCGGTCGACATGCGCGTCACCGAGCACGGCGCGGCGCGTTTTCATGCCCTGCTCAAATCTCTCGTTCTTGTCGATATTGTCCGCCATCTGTCAGTGCTCCGGCAAGGTCTTCAGAAAATCACCGACCGCCTGCGCATAGGCGAGCGGTTGTTCAAGGCAAGGAATGTGGCCGCAGCGTGCAATGGTGGCGAGACGACTTGCGGGAATGAGGTCCGCCAGCGATTTCACCAGTGCTGGCGGTGTCGACCCGTCTTCATCGCCCGCCACGCAGAGCGTCGGAACAGCGATGCGACCCGCTTCGTGCGTGAAATCGGCATCGCGTATGGCGGCGCAGGTGCCGCTGTAACCGGCCTCCGGCTGTTGGGAAAGCATGTTGCGCGCGCTCGCATAAACCACGTTGTCCGGCTGGCGAAAGGCTGGTGTGAACCAGCGCTCCATCACCGGATCGATCAGCGAGGCAAGGCCGTCTGCGGCGATCTTGTCGATGCGCGCGTTCCACATCTCGGTGGTGCCAATCCTGTGGGCGGTATTGCTGAGCACAAGGGCACGCACGAGATCGGGACGCCGGGCATAAAGTCCCTGTGCAACCAGTCCACCGACTGACAGACCCCAGATGACCGCATTGTCGACGGAAAGATGATCGAGGATGGCAATCAGGTCGTCCGCGTGATCGTCTATCGAATAGGCAGGGCGGCCGATATCGGACAGGCCATGGCCACGTTTGTCGTGCAGGACGAAAGCATAGTTGTCGCCAAGTTCCGCAATCACCGCATCCCAGATACGGAAATCGGTACCAAGTGAATTGATAAAGGCGATGACCGGCTTGCCTCTTTCCAGTTCGTGCGCACGATAATGGATCGCGTTTTCGCCACAGCGCAGAAAATGCATGATGTACGTCCTCCTGTTGACGATATTGCAAGCGCGTTCCGGTTAAGTAAAATGACATTATCGGTGAAAAATATAACCAATGGATTATATGTTCGATGGTCGAGCAGCGTATAAAGTTCCGGCATCTTCAGACCTTCGTGGAGGTGGCGCGCCAGAAAAGCGTCATTCGTGCGGCGGAAATCCTGCATGTCAGCCAGCCGGCGGTAACGAAAACCATCCGCGAACTCGAGGAGATTCTCGGCGTCTCGCTGTTCGACCGCGAGGGGCGCGGCATCCGCATCAGCCGCTATGGCGAGGTGTTCCTGCGCCATGCCGGGGCAACGATGACGGCACTTCGCCATGCGGTCGATTCCGTCTCGCAGGAGGCGGCGCGTGCCGGCCCGCCGGTTCGCGTCGGTGCCTTGCCGACCGTTTCGGTGAGGATCATGCCGAAAGCCATGGCGGGATTTCTTTCGGAAAAAACCGGCAGCCCGGTCAAGATCGTCACCGGTGACAATGCCGTTCTTCTGGAGCAGTTGCGCGTCGGCGATCTGGATCTCGTCGTCGGGCGCCTGGCTGCGCCGGAAAAGATGGCGGGCTTTTCCTTCGAGCATCTCTATTCCGAAAAGGTGCGGTTCGTCGTGCGCGCCGGCCATCCGCTGCTGTCGCCGGGCATTTCGGTTTTCGATCACCTGCACGAGTTCCCGGTATTGATCCCCACCCGCCAGTCGGTAATCGGTCCCATCGTCGAGCAGTTCCTGATCGCCAATGGGGTGCCGGCCTTGCCGATCCGCATCGAAACGGTATCGGATGCGTTTGGTCGCGCGTTCCTGCGCACCAGTGATGCCGTCTGGATCATTTCGGAAGGCGTGGTCGCAGGCGATGTGGCAGATGGAACTCTGGCGATCCTGCCGGTCGATACCGGCGATACCAGCGGTCCGGTCGGCTTGACGGTGCGGGCCGATACGCAGCCCTCACTGCCGCTGTCGCTACTGATACAGGCCATTCGCGAAGCTGCGCGCGAACTGCTCGACCCGAAGCCCGAAACTGTTTCCTAATAGGGAAGCCCGACATAGTTTTCCGCAAGCGCCGTGGAGGCCGCGCGGGAATGCACGAGGTAATCCAGCTCCGCTTCCTGAATGCGCTGGCCAAATTCGCCGGTATCGGGAAAGCGGTGCATCATTGTCGTCATCCACCAGGAAAAGCGCACGGCCTTCCAGACGCGAGATAGCGCTTTCTGCGAATAGGAATCGATGCCCGCTTCCGACCCTTCACGGTAAAATTCGATGAGCGCCTCGCTGAGATAATGCACGTCGCTGGCAGCAAGGTTGAGGCCCTTGGCGCCGGTCGGCGGCACGATGTGGGCGGCGTCGCCCGCCAGAAACAATCGCCCGAAGCGCATCGGTTCGCACACGAAGGACCGAAGCGGTGCGATGGATTTTTCAAACGACGGTCCGGTCACCAGGGCATCGGCATGGTTTTCCGGCAGGCGGCGGCGGATTTCATCCCAGAAGCGCTCATCGCTCCAGTCCTCCGGCCGGTCTTCCAGCGAACATTGCAGGTAATAGCGGCTGCGCGTGTGCGAGCGCATGGAACAGAGCGCAAAACCACTGGGATGGTTGGCATAGATGAGTTCGTGGCTGACAGGCGGCACTTCGGCCAGAATACCGAGCCAGCCGAAGGGGTATATTTTTTCGAATTCCTTGATCGAGCGCTCAGGCACGGATTTGCGGCTGACGCCGTGAAACCCATCGCATCCGGCAATAAAATCACAATCGATCCGGTGGCTTACGCCGTCTTTCTCATAGGTGACATAGGGGCTGGTACCATCGAAATCATGCGGCTTCACATTCGAGGCTTCATAGATTGTGGTGAGCCCCGCTTTTTCGCGGGCATCCATCAGGTCGTGCGTCACCTCCGTCTGACCGTACACCGTTACCCGTTTGCCGCCGGTAAGATCGAAGAGGTCGATACGGTGATCGCGCCCGTCAAAGGCCAGCGAGAAACCGTCATGCGGCAGACCTTCCTTGTGCAGGCGTTTGTCGGCGCCAACTTTTTCCAGAAGGTGCACTGTGCCTTCTTCCAGCACCCCGGCGCGGACCCGACCGAGGATGTAGTCCTTGCCGGCCCGGTCGAGAATGACGGTATCGATGCCTTCATTGGCAAGCAGCTGACCAAGCAGCAGACCCGAAGGACCGGAACCGATGATGACGACCTTGGTGCGCATTAGTTTCCTCCCGGAATTGTCTCCTGTCAGGAAATTGACCAAAGCGCGCGACAAGCTCAATGGACTTTCTGATCCGTAAATTGCACAATTCGACCATGATGCGGGGAGCCGGGGGTGACATGCGGGTTGCGGCGAATGAAGGCCTATATGGCGAGGAGACAGCGCAAGGAACCGCTTTCCGCTTTCATTGCGAGACGCTTTTTTCCAGAAGCAGCCTGCATCGCTTTGAAATCGGCCTGCACCGGCATGCCGCGTTCCTGCAAATCTTGTACATTTGGGGCGGCGAGGGCGATGCATTGCTGGATGGCCGCACCGAGGCTATCCGCCCACCGGTCGCCATTGTCGTGCCGCCGGGTTTCGAGCATGGCTTTCGTTTTTCGCGCGATATTGGCGGGGTGATCGTCACCGTGCTGCCCGGCGCGCTTGCCGCATCCGTGCAGGCGCTGCTGCTGCGGAATTTCCAGCAGCCCGTGTTGTTGCCGTTACAGGATTTCTCCGAGGGCGAGCGATTGCGCAGGGATTTCGAGCATATCTCCGCGGAGTATGAAAGCCACGAGATAGGCCGGGAGGCCATGATCGAAGGTCAGCTTGCCACCGTGGCTGCACTTCTTGCACGAGCGGCGCGGCCTCTACTGGAAAGAACCGGGGAAGGCCCTGCGGAACAGCGCTTCGAACTCCTGCTGTCACTGATCGCCCGACATATTCGCGAGCCGCGCAAGGCGGCGTTTTATGCGCAGAAGCTCGGCCTTTCCGAGACCCATCTCAACCGTCTCGTCCGTTCCGTTTCCGGCCTCAGCCTGCAACGGCTTGTTGCCAGGCGCCAGATCGAGATCGCCCAGCAGGAACTGATCTTCACCGTATCGACCGTGCAGATGATTGCGGAAGATCTCGGTTTTGCCGACCCGGCCTATTTCAACCGCTTCTTCAAGCGGGAAACAGGCATGACACCGCGGGCATGGCGATTGGCTGAACGGCGGAAAATGGGAGATGACGGCGCGGCTTCGGCCTCATCTCAGGCAAGCATTCTTCCCAGCTCACGCTGGACGGAAAGCAGTGGCGGCAAATAACGTTCCACCAGATCCTCCATGGACGCTACCGAGGCAGCAAGCCCGACATTGAGTGCTGCGACCGTCTGCCCGCGCACGGTTTTCACCGGCACGGCAATGGAGCGAAGGCCGATCTCCACCTCCTGATCGATCAGGGCATAACCACGATTGCGGGTCGCCTCAAGTTCGTCGAGCAGGGCGTCGATACCGGTCATCGTCTTTTCCGTCCGTGCCACCAGCCGCGAGTGTTCCAGGACCTCGCGCTGCCGTTCCGGTGTAAGGGCTGAGAGGAGAACGCGGCCCATGGAGGTGCAATAGGCGGGCAGGCGCGAGCCAGGCATGAGGGCGATGGACATGACCCTCTGCTGGGCGGCGCGCGCCACATAGACGATTTCGGTATCGTCCAGAATGGAGACTGATGTGCTGTGGCCGATCTCTTCCGAAAGACGGTCGAGAAGGGGCTGGACGATGCGCGGCAGCGGCATGGTGGCAAGACAGCCGGTGCCAAGCCGCAGCACCTTGGGCGTCACAGTGAAGAACTTGCCGTCATAGGCGGCGTAACCCATTTCCGACAGTGTCAGCAGACAGCGCCGCGTGGTGGCGCGGTCAAGGCCTGCGATGTCAGCGGCATCTGATATGGACAGGCGCGGGCGCTCGGCGCTGAACGCCTCGATCACCTTCAGCCCCTTGGCGAGACCGCCCATCATGTCTCTTTCATTGACGGCCATGTCACGCTCCATTTGTGCGATATACGAACAAAAATCATATAACGCACAAAATTGTTGCCGTCGAGGCGGATTCGGATTTAGCTCTGCGCCAAGCAGCCTTGCGAGTTCCCATTGCTGGGTTGGATGGAGGATTGATATGGACAAGACAATCAAGAGCGCGACTGATGCCATTTCCGGTATCGGCGACGGCGCGACGGTGATGATCGGCGGTTTTGGCGGCTCCGGCGCGCCCATCGAGCTGATCCACGCCCTGATCGACAAGGGACCGAAAAACCTGACGGTCATCAACAACAACGCCGGCAATGGCCGTATCGGCATTGCCGCAATGATCGATGCGGGCATGGTCAAGAAGATGATCTGCTCGTTTCCGCGCTCTTCCGATCCGCGCGCTTTCACCGACAGATATCTGGCCGGCGAAATCGAGCTGGAACTTGTGCCGCAGGGCACGCTTGCCGAGCGCATCCGTGCCGGTGGCGCCGGCATTCCGGCATTCTACACCCCGACTGCCTTCGGCACGGAGCTTGCCAATGGCAAGCCGATCGCCGAATTCGACGGCCGGTCGTATGTTCAGGAACGCTGGCTGAAGGCGGATTTCGCCATCGTCAAGGCTGAGCTTGGCGATACCTACGGCAATCTCACCTACAACAAGGCGGGGCGCAATTTTAACCCGCTGATGTGCATGGCGGCAGCCACCACCATTGCCCAGGTCTCCAAGATCGTCGCTGCCGGCGAGATCGACCCCGAGCATGTCGTCACGCCAGGCATTTTCGTCAACGGCGTCGTGGAGATCGCCGATCCGCAACAGGAAGAAATTCTCATTCGCGCGGGAGTAGCCTACGCATGACCCAGCCAATCAACACTCGCGACGATATCAAGCTTTCCAACGCCCAGATCGCCTGGCGCGCGGCGCAGGACATCGAGGATGGCGCTTACGTCAATCTCGGTATCGGTTTTCCCGAAATGGTCGCCCGTTACCAGCCGCCCGGCCGTCAGGCTATCTTCCACACCGAAAACGGCATCCTGAATTTCGGCGAAGCGCCGCCGGAAGGTGAAGAGGACTGGAACCTCATCAATGCCGGCAAGAAGGCCGTGACGCTGAAGCCGGGTGCCTCCTTCTTCCACCATGCCGACAGCTTCGCCATGGTGCGCGGCGGGCATCTGGATGTGGCGATCCTCGGCGCCTATCAGGTGGCGCAGAATGGTGATCTCGCCAATTGGCGCGTTGGCTCCAAGGGAGTGCCCGCCGTTGGCGGCGCCATGGATCTGGTGCATGGCGCCAAGCAGGTTTTCGTCATCACCGAACATGTGACGAAGAACGGCGAGCCGAAGCTTGTCGAAAAATGCGCCTTTCCGCTGACCGGCGTCGGCTGCATCACCCGCATCTACACCAGCCATGCGGTGATTGACGTCGTGGATGGCCGTTTCGTTTTGCGCGAAAAACTGGCTGACATGAGCTTCGATGAATTGCAGGCCATGACCGGCGCGCCTCTCCATGTCGATGGCGAAGTCGCCGATCTTGTCGCCCCGGAACTTTGAGGAACAACCGATGACCGATGCATTCATCTGCGACTATATCCGCACACCGATCGGCCGTTTCGGCGGTGCATTGTCTTCAGTGCGGGCTGACGATCTCGGTGCTGTGCCCTTGCGGGCGCTTGTCGAGCGTAACCCGTCCGTGGATTGGGAAGCCGTCGAGGACGTGATCTTCGGCTGCGCCAACCAGGCGGGCGAAGATAACCGCAATGTTGCCCGCATGTCGCTGCTGCTGGCCGGCCTGCCAGTTTCGGTGACCGGAACCACCATCAACCGGTTGTGCGGTTCGGGCATGGACGCTGTCATCGCCGCTGCCCGTGCCGTCAAATCCGGCGAGGCGGAATTGATGATCGCAGGCGGCGTGGAAAGCATGAGCCGCGCGCCCTTCGTGCTGGCCAAGGCCGAAAGCGCCTTTTCACGCAACGCCGAAATCTACGACACGACCATCGGCTGGCGTTTCGTCAACCCGCTGATGAAGGCGCAATATGGCGTCGATTCCATGCCGGAGACCGGTGATAACGTCGCCGTCGATTATCAGGTCTCCCGCGAAGATCAGGACGCCTTTGCCGTTCGCAGCCAGCAAAAGGCAGCCGACGCGCAGGCCAATGGCCGCCTCGATAAGGAAATCGTCTCGGTCACGATCCCGCAGCGCAAGGGCGATCCGCTGGTGGTGTCTAAAGACGAACATCCGCGCGCGACGAGCCTTGAGGCCCTTGCAAAGCTGAAGCCTGTCAACAAGCGCGACGGTGCGACAGTGACGGCGGGCAATGCATCCGGCGTCAATGACGGTGCGGCGGCTCTCATCATCGCTTCGGCTGAAGCCGCAAAGAAATACGGCCTGACGCCGATTGCCCGCATTCTCGGCGGAGCAACTGCCGGTGTTCCGCCGCGCGTCATGGGCATCGGCCCCGCGCCTGCCTCAGCCAAGCTTCTGGCGCGTCTAGGCCTGAAACAGGAAGAGCTTGACGTGATCGAGCTGAACGAAGCCTTCGCCAGCCAGGGTCTCGCAACGCTTCGCCAGCTCGGTATTGCCGATGACGATGCGCGGGTGAATGCAAATGGCGGCGCGATTGCGCTTGGGCATCCGCTTGGGATGTCCGGTGCGCGCATTGCCGGCACCGCAGCACTCGAGCTTTCTCTGACCGGCAAGCGTTATGCGCTTTCGACCATGTGCATCGGCGTCGGGCAGGGCATTGCCGTGGCGCTCGAGCGGGTCTGACGGGACCGCGGCATTCGGTTCTGTTGAACGGTCCGGATGCCGCTGCCGCCGTGTCTTCACCTATGTCGGCAGGTGCTCAGGAACTCCACGCATGATTTTCTCGCGTTGGTGCATTCCAACTCCCCTCATTCCTGTGCTTGTCACAGGAATCCAGCCGACGCGGGTCTGCGCGGCGGAGGGAGTCTTTTCAGCCCAAGGACTTGGGCTGGCTGAATCTCTGTGACAAGCACAGAGATGGGGGAAGTGGAAAAGCAGGCCTCGCACCGGACACCCCAGCCATCAATATTTATACCGCGCGTTATGGCACCCCTCGCCGAAATGTCGGTATGCGTTGGATTCTATCATGATCCGTGACATGTTTTGCGGGGTATGACAGGATTCTTTCCGTGTAAGGGGTGTCTTCATGAAGCGTCCGACAATCACAGATGTTGCAAACGCCGCCGGCGTCAGCGTTGCGACTGTCGACAGGGTATTGAATGGTCGCCTGCCGGTGCGGGAGGAAACCTCGCGGCGGGTGTTCGAGGCGGCGGAAAAGATCGGCTTTCATGCCACCAACATCATCCGCCAGCGCATGTTGGCCGATCTGCCGTCCTATAATCTCGGCATCATTCTGCGGAAAGAACGGCACTCCTTTTACCAGACATTTGCCGATGAGCTGGAGCTTGCGGCGCGCAACGTGAGGGATCGCCATCTGAACCTGCGCATCGAATTTGCGCAGTCGGGAGAGCCGAGCGAGCTTGCGGGCCTTCTGACGGCCATGAAAGGTCGGGTGCAGGCCGTGGCGGCCACCGGGCCTGACCATCATGACGTTACGGCGGCCGTTGAGGCGCTGAAGGCGAAGGGTATTCCCACCTTTTCGCTGCTTTCCGATTTCGCGCAGGGTGTGCGGGAGGCCTATCTTGGCGCGAATAACATGAAGGTTGGGCGCACGGCGGCGTGGATGATCTCGCGGCTGGCGCGCAGCAAGGGCAAGGTGCTGCTATTGCTCGGTGGCCACCGTTTTCACGGCCATTCACTGCGGGAAACCGGTTTTCGCAGCTATATCAGGGAATATGCGCCGGAATTCGAGGTGATGGATGCGCTGATCACGTTGGAAACGCGGCGGCTGACCTACGAGCTTGTCATGGACACCATCGCCAAACACCAAGATCTCGTCGGCATCTATTGCATCGGCGGCGGCATGGAAGGTGTGATCGAGGCCTTGCAGCAGGAGAACCGCCAGGAAACCATCGTCTGCCTCGTCAACGAGTTGACGCCGGAATCCCGTCAGGCGCTGCTTGAGCGGCGTATTACCGGCGTGTTCCAGACGCCTCTTCGCGAACTGTGCACGGACCTTGTTGCCACGATGGTTCACACCATCGAACACGGCATGGCGGAAACGCCGGGACAGAGATTTGTGCCCGCTCATCTATGGGTTCCTGAGAGCCTTTGATCGTTTGATAGATTCTATCATAAATGCCGCGTCTATTTCTATCAGGCATGATGGTTTTGCCCGCCGAAGACGCGTTGACGCCGGCCCCGGACTAGGATCATGTTGCCGGCATGTGGAGCGGGCAGGAGGCTGATCCACGACAATAACGATGTTTCAAGGTTGCCAAACGCCGCAGATTTCCATCTTCGGCGACGGGTATCCTTTTGCCGGCGATCGGCTGTGGCGCGATGCACTTGCGGCTGTGCGACCGGTTTCTTTTCAAGAGTTTCGGAGGAGGATGACATGAAAAGACATTTTGCGATTGCGGCTCTGGCCACCATGCTGGCGACCACGGCTTCGGCTCAGACCATCGGCGTTTCGATGGCCCTGTTCGACGACAATTTCCTGACCGTGCTGCGTAACGGCATGATCGACTATTCGAAGGGCATGAACGGTGTCTCGCTGCAGATCGAGGACGCCCAGAACGATGTCGGCAAACAATTGAGCCAGGTGCAGAACTTTGTCGCGGCTGGCGTCGACGCCATCATCGTCAATCCCGTCGATACGGATGCGACGGTTGCGCTTTCGCAGGCGGCTGCCGCAGCCGGCATTCCGCTTGTCTACGTCAACCGCCAGCCGGTCAATCTCGACAACCTGCCGGACAAACAGGCCTTCGTCGCTTCCGATGAAAAACAGTCGGGAACGTTGCAGACGCAGGAAGTCTGCCGGCTTCTGAAAGCTGCCGGCAAGACGGAAGCCAAGGCCGTGGTGATGATGGGCGAGCTCTCCAACCAGGCGGCGCGCATGCGGACTGAGGACATCAAGGAGGTCGTCGCCACTCCGGATTGCAGCTTCATCAAGCTCGTTGAGGAGCAATCCGCCAACTGGTCGCGCACGCAGGGGTCGGACCTGATGACCAACTGGCTCTCGGCTGGCGTTGAGTTCGATGCGGTGATTTCCAACAATGACGAGATGGCGATCGGCGCGATCCAGTCGCTGAAGGCGACCGGCCGGCCGATGGATGGCGTCATCATCGCGGGCATCGACGCGACCCAGGATGCACTTGCCGCGATGGCGGCGGGCGAACTGGATGTCAGTGTTTTTCAGAATGCCGCCGGCCAGGGCAAGGGCGCGGTGGATGCCGCGCTGAAACTCGCCAAGGGCGAGACGATCGACAAGAAGGTCTTCGTGCCCTTCGAACTCGTCACGCCCGCCAACCTCAAGGATTATCAGGCGAAGAACTGAGGCCAGCATTCACTGGGAATGCCGGCAATAAACCAAGGGGCCGCTCATGGACAAGCAGGCCCAAGGCCGCGGTCTCTTCTCCCGGACCGCGGCCTAACCTGTCCGCAACGACCTCAACAGATACCGACGACAAGGAAGCGTAAATGCGCATCGCCATCGACCCGTTCATGCACCGCCATCTCAGCCTCGAAGCCCTTCCCGCCAAAGTTAGGGAGCTCGGCTACGACTGGATCGAGCTCAGCCCGCGCGCCGATTTCCTCGAATGGTTCAAGGCGCCACGCGTGTTTCCCGAAAGGATCCGCTCGTTCAAGAAGGCGCTGGCGGCCGAAAACGTCAAGATTGCCTCGCTGCTGCCGATGTATCGCTGGGCCTCCAATGACGAGACCGAGCGGCAGGCAGCAGTAAAACACTGGAAACGCGCCATCGAGATCGCCGTCGAACTGGAGGTCGATACGATGAACTCCGAATTTGGCCGTGGACCGCATCCCGACAAGGGTTCCTGCTATTGCTGCCATACCGGCTCTATGATCGAGGCCTGCGAGGACGCCTGGTGGCGTTCAATGGAAGAGTTGGTGCCGATCTTCGAGCGCGAAGGCATCAATCTGCATGTTGAGCCGCATCCGGAAGACTGGTGCGAGACGCTTCAGCCGGCGCTCGACATCATCCGCACCGTCAATTCGAAGAATGTGAAGTTTCTCTATTGCGCGCCGCACACCTTCTATTTCGGCGACGACACCAAGGCGATGCTGCGCGAAGCGAAGGATGTGCTCGCCCACGTACATGTCGGTGATACCTTCAATCACAAGGCCAGTTCAGGGCTGCGCTACATTCTCAACCCGCCCGGCACGCAGGCGCGCGTGCACCAGCACTTGAACATCGGCCAGGGTGAGGTGCCGTGGGACGACTTCTTCGGCACGCTTTCCGAAATCGGCTTCGACGGCATCATGACCTCCTGTGTTTTTGCCTGGGAGGACAGGGCCGATGAATCGGGCAGGTTCATGTGCGCCGAGATCAACAACTATATCGAAAAATACCGCAAGTGAGGTTTTTCCCATGACTGTGAGAATTGGTGTCATCGGCACCGGCGCGATTGGCCGTGACCATGCCCGCCGCATCAACAAGGTCCTCGGAGGCGCAAAGGTCGTGGCGCTGAGTGACGTCAACCCTGCATCCGCCGAGGCGGTGAAGAACGACATTGCTCCGGACGCCGTCATTTTCGCCACCGGCGAGGAACTGATTGCATCGCCGGATGTGGACGCCGTTCTGGTGACATCCTGGGGTGCAACGCATGAGCAATATGTGCTGGCCGCCATTGCCGCCGGCAAGCCCTGCTTTTGCGAAAAGCCGCTGTCGACAACGGCGGAAGGGGCAAAACGCATCGTTGACGCCGAGGTGGCGCAGGGCAAGCGGCTGGTTCAGGTGGGCTTCATGCGCCGTTATGACGCCGGTTATGTGGCGTTGAAACAGGCCGTCGACACCAAGATCGGCGCGCCGATCATGGTGCACGCCGCCCACCGCAATCCGGCGGTTCCGGAGCAATATGTGACTGCTATGGCCATCCACGACACGATGATCCACGAGATCGACGTGCTGCGCTGGCTGCTCGACGATGACTATGTTTCGGCGCGGGTTCTCTTTCCCCGCTCGGCGGCCAGAAGCCATGCACAGCTGAAGGATCCGCAGATCGTCATTCTGGAGACCACCAGGGGCACGCTCATCGACGTCGAAATTTTCGTCAATTGCCATTATGGCTATGATATTCAGTGCCAGGTGGTGGGAGAGGATGGCATCGCCAGCCTGCCGGAGCCGATGTCCGTCCAGACCCGCCTTGGCGCCAAGCAGCAGAACGATATCCTGACAGACTGGAAGGATCGCTTTATCGCGAGCTATGATGTCGAGCTGCAGGATTTCATCCATGCGGCGGCGAAGGGGACTGCGGCCGGACCAAATTCCTGGGACGGTTACGTGGCCGCCATCACATCCGATGCCTGCGTCACCGCGCAGGAAACCGGTGGCGCTGCGGTCGCCATCGACCTTCCCGCGCGTCCTGCCCTTTATAAGTGAGGATATGTCATGCGTTTTGCCATCAACCACATCACCGCACCAAAACTCTCCCTCGAGGATTTCTTCGCGACAGCGCACAATCTTGGCCTTAGCGAAGTCGAAATCCGCAACGACCTGCCTGACATCGTCGGCACGGTGGACCCGGCTGCCGTGAAGGCTGCGGCCGAAAAGGCCGGCGTGACCATCATCTCCATCAACGCGCTATACCCATTCAACGTCTGGTCGGGCGATCTGCCAAAAAGGGCAGTCGTGATGGCTGATTACGCCGCCGCAAGTGGCGCGAAGGCGCTTGTCATGTGCCCGCTCAACGAGGGCCGACAGGTACCCTTCGACGATCTCGTGGCCGCGCTGAAGGCCATGAAGCCCATCCTTGAGGAACGTGGGCTGACCGGCCTTGTCGAACCACTCGGTTTCCCCGTCTCGTCGCTGCGCACCAAGGCTGAGGCCGTCAAGGCCATCGACGCGGCAGATGGAGGCGATGTCTACAGGCTGGTGCACGACACTTTCCATCACCATCTGGCAGGAGAGACGGTGTTTTTCCCCGAACGCACCGGCCTCGTCCACATATCAGGCGTGACAGACCCCGCTGTCTCCGTCGCCGACATGCTGGACGCCCACCGCGTTTTGGTGGATAGCGACGACCGGCTGGAGAATTTTGCCCAGATCAGGACGCTGGAGGCCGCTGGCTACAAGGGGCCTTACAGCTTCGAGCCTTTCGCGGCTGAGGTGCATGAGTTGAAAGACCCGGCTGCTGCCGTCAGAGACAGTATCGACCATATCTCCCAGGCGCTATGACCGCCTCACCGCCTGCGGTTTGCTGCAGGCGGTGCTTGCGTTCGAATACAGGCTGATTGGTAGAAAACACAGAGAAATCAATTCCGCTTTTACGGATGATGCTGTAATCTTTGCGTGACAAAACAGAGCAGCAATCGGGCTCGGGTATTCTTGAAATCAACTGCTTTGTGCCGGTTTCTTGCCCGCCCCATCCTTAAAAGAGTGGGTGAATTTCCCTTTTATGAAAATAGACAGGAAAACGACGCTTAAGGATGTGGCGCAGCAGGCAAATGTTTCGCTTAGCACCGCTTCGCACGCCCTTAACGGCACGGCCCCCTTGACGACGCTGGTGCGCGAGCGGGTGCTGGAAGCGGCCCGTTCGCTCGGTTATCTCGAAAACCGCCGGCAGAAGGCGACGATTGCGACCCTGCGCGTGGTGTTGCTGGCAATGACCAACGATGCGGCTCCGCAAAGTGATCTCAACATGGTCAGCTGGACGATGCTGAACGGCTTCCGGCGCGAATGCGAACGGCGCGGCATTCGCATCGTGCCCTTCGTCAGCGCCACAAGCCGGCTTGACCCTGTCGCGGTGGCGCAGGCGGCGGATGCCGACAATGTGGATGGCATCGTGGTGTTGAACGATGACCGGTCGCAACTGGTTCAGGCGCTTTCGGCGCTCGGCAAACCGGTGGTGCTGATCAATGGCGAGGACCCGGCCATGATCGTCGATACGGTGACGGCCGAGAACCGTTTCGGCGCCCGCCTTGGCATCGAGCACCTGCTTTCCCTTGGGCATCGCAATATTCTGCACATTACCTGGAAGGGGCGCACGACGATCCGCCGCCGTTACGACGGCTATAGCGACGCATTTCTTGCGGCGGGGTTTCCGGTGCCTGCGGATATGGTCATTGAGGTGGAGAGTTATGAACCCCAATGGGGCGAAACCGCCATTCGTCGCCTGCTGGCCGAGGAGCGCCCGCTCAGAAATGCAACGGCGATTTTCTGCGCTGCCGACAATCTGGCCCTCGGTTGTCTGAAAGCACTGACGGAAGCCGGTGTCCGGGTTCCCGATGACGTTTCGGTATTGGGTTTTGACGACATCATGCCGGCGGCCTTCAGTGCGCCGCCGCTCAGCACCATTCAATTGCCCGCCGACAGGCTGGGTGGTGCGGCACTTTCCCTGCTGGAGCAGCGGCTTGTCGCCGCCGACCCGACCCGGCCTGCGCACCGGCTGGAACTTGGCTGTCGACTTGTGCTGAGGGGCAGCATCGCACCGCCCCCCAAGTGATACCGAGCTTTTACTTCATGCCCGTCCCAGCAATGCCTGTCGTGATATAGCGTTGCAGGAACAGGAACACGACGGTAACCGGCGCCAGGCTGAGGAAGGTCATGGCGAGAATATAGTGCCATTGCACCGAGAACTCGCCCTGGAAGGCGTTCAGACCCACCTGCAGTGTGAAGTTCTCGCGGCTGCTGAGGACGATCAACGGCCAGAGGAAGTCGTTCCAGCGCCACAGCACCGAGAAGATTGCGAGAACCGCTAGTGCAGGTGCCGTCAGCGGCAGAATGATGCGCCAGAAGATGCGGAATTCGCTGGCCGCATCGACGCGTGCGGCTTCGATCAGTTCGTCCGGGATCGTCAGCATATATTGCCGGAGCAGGAACACGCCGGTTGGCGTCGCGACGGTGGGAATGATGACACCCCAGAGATTGTCGACGAGGCCGACACCGACGATAACAAGATAGGCTGGCACCATGACGACGGTAAGTGGGATCATCAGCGTGGAGATGATCAGCACGAAAATCGCCTTCTCGCCGCGGAAGCGGTATTTCGAGAGAGCAAACGCCGCCATGGCGTTGACGATCAAGGTTAAAACGGTCGCGACAACGGTGACGAAGACCGAGTTTTTCAGGAAAGTCAGGAAGTTGAACTGGGTCAAGGGATCGGTGAAATTCTGCGTCGCGATCGTCAGTTTCTGGACGGGCGACATTTCGCGCGTGTCGACGCTGACCGGCGGGCCGGGATTGGCCGGATCCACCATCTGCGCCTTGATGCCAACGCGCCGGACCATGGCCATCTCCCGCTCCATGCCGTCGATGGTGACGGTCCAGAGGCTGAGCGGCCTGTCATAACCTGGAACTTCCACCTGCACGGCGGCGCGCGGCAGAAGGCTCGGCGGAAACCGTGTGATCTCGGCTTCCGGCTTCAGCGAAGACATGGCGGCCCAGACGACGGGTATCAACACCGCGAGCGTGCCGCCGATGAGCCACACCCAGGAGAGAATATCGGTGAGACCGATCCTGCCGGGGCGGCGGGTTCGCGTCAGGAAAGTGACTGCGTTTATATTGCCGGACATGATCAGGACTCCATCTTTTTGCCGAGGCGCAGTTGCACGAGCGTCAGCGCGAGAAGAACAAGGCCCATCAGAACCGATGCGGCGGATGCGAGGCCGAAGAGCCTGAGATCGCTGCCGAAGGCCATCTGGTAGATGTATTGCACCACGAACGTGTTGGCCGTGCCCGGCCCGCCGCCATTGGTCAAAACCCAGGCTTCATCAAATATTTGCACTGAGCGGATCATCAAAAGGATCAGTACGACGAGAAGGTTGGGAGCCAGCAGCGGCAGGGTGATGCGCAGCAATGTGCGCCGGGGCGAAGCGGCGTCGATTGCGGCTGCTTCATAAAGGTCTTTGGGAATGGCCTGCAGCCCGGCCAGCAGGATGAGCGTGTAAAAGCCCATGTGGAACCAGACGGATACGACCACGACGAAGAAGCGCGACCAGCCGACATCCAGCAGGAAGATTTCCGGCGGCACGCCGAGCATCTGGAAGAAGGCGTTCAGCAGTCCGTTGCGGTCAAGAAACCATTTCCAGATGAGGCCGATGACGACAGGTGACAGCAGCACGGGATAAAAGAACATGGCGCGGAAGAAGCCGCGCGCGGCAATCGCCCTGTTAAGAATAAGGGCCGTGACCAGCGCGACGAACAGCGTGGCGACAACGTTGAAGCCGACAAACCAGAGCGTGTTCCAGATCGCTGTCCAGAACAGCGATTCCCGGCAGCTTCCGGGGTCCATATAGCTCTGGCAATCGAGTAGCTTGCCGAAATTCTCCAGACCGACAAAGGGACGGTCGGTGATCAGCAGCTCGGTGCCGCCGGTAAAGGCGTAACCGACGGCAATGGCAATCGGCAGGAAGGTGAAGATGCCGAAGAGAACGAGGTTCGGCATCAGGAAAATATAGGGCATGCGTCTTTTGCCGATCAGCCGCTCTATGAGGTTGAGCGGCACTTCGGCGATTGCCATCACGGCGTCGAGCACGCGGTCGGACAGTCTCGCAAGCGTCGGATTGGCCATGCTAATCTCTCCCGTGGCTGTCAAGGCGCGGCAGCGCCAGTTCGGTTTCGGGGTCGAAGACATGCACCCTTTCGCGCGCCGGCATGATGTTCAGAACTGAGCCTGAAGCGGGTGCGAAGTGGCCAGCCTGGTGCACGATGATCTGCTCTTTCTGGCCCTGAAGATTGCCGTAGAGATAGGTCTCGGTGCCGAGGCTCTCGTGATACTGCACTTCGAAGGGCAGGCCCATTTCCTGCGTGATGACAAAATGCGAGGGGCGGATGCCCGCCAGAACTGCCTTTCCGGGGGTAGCCACGGCGGGATCGACGAGGCAGGGCAGGGACACGCCGTATCCGGTGTCGATTGCGAAACCGCCGTCGCTGCCGGCGACGAATGTGCCCTTTAGTATGTTCATGCGCGGTGAACCGAGGAAGCCGGCGACGAAGAGGTTGCGCGGATTGTCGAAAAGCTCGAGCGGGCTGCCCACCTGTTCGATGCGGCCTGCACGCAGCACCACGATCTTGTCGGCCATGGTCATGGCTTCCACCTGATCGTGGGTCACATAGATCATCGTCGTCTTGATATCGCGATGCAGCCTTGTGATTTCGGCGCGGGTCTGCACGCGCAGCGCCGCATCGAGGTTCGACAGCGGCTCGTCAAACAGGAAAATGTCAGGCTCGCGCACGATGGCGCGGCCGATGGCGACGCGCTGGCGCTGGCCGCCGGAAAGCTGTTTCGGCTTGCGGTCGAGATAGGGTTCGATAGCCAGCATGCGCGCCGCCTCGTTGATGCGGCTTTCGATTTCCGCCCGCTTGAAACGCAGGTTTTCAAGGCCGAAGGCGAGGTTCTTGCGCACACTCATATGCGGATAGAGCGCATAGGACTGGAAGACCATGGCGATCTTGCGCTCGGCCGGCGAGAGCGCGCTGACATCGCGTCCGCCAATGCCGATGGTGCCTGACGTCACATCCTCAAGGCCGGCGATGATGCGCAGCAGCGTGGATTTTCCGCAGCCGGAAGGACCGACGAAAACGACGAATTCCCCGTTCTCGATCTGAAGATCGATATCATGCAGGACATGAACGGCACCGAATGCCTTGTTGAGGTTTTCCAGCTTTAGACTTCCCATTACCTGCTCCCTTCGGGCAAGGTCGTCTCTGCGACGATCTCTTTTGCATTCCAGCCCTCGGGTAAGGGCATCGTTCTTCCAATGGCAACGTCGCGCGCAGAAAATCCGTGAACGCCGGACAGATAGACCGCAGGCATGCCGCCGGGGTAATCTTCAAGTCCGACGATCCTGCCGTCGGCGCTGCGTGTCCAGGCATTGGCGCGGCCGGCAGCCTCCGGACTTGGCGCAATATCCGCATTGGTCGGGCGAAGATCATATTGCAGGCCGGTGCCGAGTTTGCCGGGCTGCTGTGACAGCGAAATGCGCGCGAGCGTGACATTGTGGATGCCGGCGCTCGAGGTGGCGACGAGGTTTATCGCCCCTTCCATCGAGCCGTTCAGGTCTTCCACCACAAGGTTTTCAACCTTACCGGCCTGACGTTCCGGCCGGCGGTCTACCACGGTGACAGTCACGGCTTCGCCCGATCCCCAGAACCCGCCCGGCGTTTCGTGGCACTCCGCCTCGATCCGCGAAAAGCGGATATTGCGCATGGCGCCGCCATCGCGGGAGAAAAGGCCGATGCCGCGATTGGATGCGATGACTTTGCAGTCCTCGAACGCCACATCGGTGAAATCGCCGAAGGATTCCGTGCCGAGCTTCAAGGCGCAGCTCATGCTTGAGACAGTGCAGCGGCGAACCGTGATATCGGCGCAGGCGCCAACAGCCTTGCCATCCGGTCCGGCGCTGGTCTTCAGGCAGATACCGTCATCGGCGGTGGAGATGGAGCAATCCTCGATCAGTGCGCGCCGGCAGGCATCCAGCACGATGCCGTCGGTGTTGGGCAGGCGGCGATCGTTTTCGACACGGATGTTGCGGAAACTCAGATCTTCGCAATCGACCATGTGCAGGGTCCACATTGGCGAACCGCTGACGACGAGGTTTTCAAGGCGAACGTCGCGGCAGGATTCCAGAACCATGACACGCGGCCTCTTTTTCGCGGGCACATAGGTTCCCATGGCTTCGTCGTCACCGATGATGAAGTTCTCACCGCCAGCCTCGATACGGCCGGGGCCGGTGACGGCGATGTTGCTCGCGCCCTTTGCGACGATCATGCCGCGATCGGAATCCTCGGCGATGACAGAAACGGACGTATGGGCATAGGCGTCGTAGTCGGAAATCGGCGCGAGCACAGCGTCTTGTGCAAGGTGAAGTTCCACGTCGCTTCTAAGATGGAGGCCGCCGCTGACATGCCGTCCGGCCAAGAGCGACACGACGCCGCCGCCTGCAGCCGATGCTGTATCTATTGCCTGCTGGATATCGGCAGTGGCGTCACGGCCCTCGGCGGCTATGGTGATATTGGTGTGAGCACTCATGATGCCTGCGGCCTCTTCAGAAAGACGTCGATCAGCAGCAGCATCGTCAGCGCCTGCCCATAGGGTGTCGGCAAATTGGGAATGCGGCGGTAGAAATCGAGGTCGTGGCCCATGGGCGTCCCGTCCGACACACCGTGCACGACGCCTTCGTCATCGATATTGCCCAGCACTGCCTTCAGCGCCCGCTCGGCATGGGCGCGGTTTTCTTCGCCGAGAATACCTGCCTCGATGCCGCGCAGAATGCCATAGGCGATGCCAGCGGTTGCCGACGTCTCGACCGGCGAAGTCGGATCGTCGAGGAGCGTGTGGAACATGCCATCCTCGCGCTGATACTGGCGCAGCGAACGCACCTGGCTTGCAAGCACATTGGCGAGGAAACGTTTGTCCTTTTCGGCAAGCGTCGGCACCAGTTCGAAGAGTTCGGGGATTGCAACGGTGATCCACGAATTGCCGCGTGCCCAGAAGGCATGCGCAAAATTGTGGCGTCCGATGAAGGTCCAGCCGTGATACCACAGCCCGGTCACGGGGTCTGACAGGTAACGCGCATGGATCATGAACTGGTAGACTGCCTCATCGATCCAGTCCTGGCGTTTGCAGACCACACCGGCGCGGGCAAGGAACAGACAAGCCATGAACAGCGTGTCGTCCCAGAGTTCACCCTCGTTAAGCCGTTCCTTGACCACGTGCTGGAAGCCGCCATCTTCGGTTTTCGGCAATTTGTGCACAAGCCAGTCGGCCCAGTCTTCAACCAGCGCCCGGAAATCCGGCCGGTCGACATGTTCGGTGAGGATGACGAGCGGCAGCATTGGCGCGGAACTGTTGATCTGGCGTGGCGGCAGGCCGCGATCGATCTGCCAGCCGTACCAGGTCACGAGATCGTCCAGAGCTTTCTGGTCGTTTGCGGCAAGCGCCCGGCGCAGGAAGCCGTAAAGGCCAACGCCCACTTCCCAATCCCATTCATCGAACTGGATCTTGCCGTCGGAACTGCCGCTTGCCAGGCCTTCCTGTATGCCCTTGAGGCGGCTGAAGGCGGCGGCGACGCTGTCGATCGTCGTTCTGAGAGTGTCTTTCTCGATGCTTTGCTGGTTCATCTGGTCATTCCGCTTAGGAGTAAAATGGCTGTGCCACGCCGTTGCCTGCGGCGGTTTTGGCACTGTCGAAGGTGATCTGTGGCTGTGGCTGCTCGTGGTCGAAGGCCATGGCTTGCCCGCCGATGGTGAAGTTGCCGTCCCAGTTGAGGGAGAGTTCGGGGCCACCGGGCGGTGTGACAGACAGCAGGCGCCTGTCGGCGTCGAACATGACCTGCGTGGCGAGAATTCTTTCGCGGAAGTGCGCGAATGCGTTCGTATCTCCGCAGCCGATAATGCCGATCCAGCCAGCGCGGCGGCCAGGTGATCTGATCTCGCGGTCGGCGGTGGCGCCTGCTGTTACAGGTTCAAGCCCATTGGTCGCATAAAGTGCTGCAAAGCCGCGGCCCGCGCGGGTGATGAGCCAGTTACCCTTCGTCACCACCTCGTCCAGCCCGTCGCGACCGAGATAGGCATGGGTCCAATCATTGCGGTGATCATCCGTATCGAAGATCATCATGGCGATATCCCGGTGCTGCGCCACGCGCGGCAGGATGCCGCTGCCGGCCCAATAAGAGGGGCGCTGCGTGCCCCAGGGGTCGTCTTCGCCGGGATGGTTGACCCACAGCCGCGCCATCGGATGGCCGGCAAGCTTGATGTCCATGACGTGCTGCTGGTGGCCCTTGCGACCTGTCTTGTGGTCCACCACAGTGGAAAGCTGGGCTGCTTCGTTCTTGAAAAGCACGAGTTTGCCCGGCTCCAGTCCCTGCGCATAACGCGCCTCGACCATGCGGCCGCCTGCCAGTTGCGACAGGGCGGCAAGATGCGGAGGCGGCAGGTAATCTCCACAGCAGAACATCGGCAGCGAGGCGACGCCATTGTTGAGCCAGCCCTGACCGAAGGCAACTTGCGCAAAAGGTGCAAGTTCCGTCAGCGGCCCGGCGCGCAGCTCCTTGTCATAGGCTCTGCCTTGGGAACCGGAGGGAACGCCACCAAGCGTGTGCAAAGCGATCATTTCGAAAATGAGATCGAGCTGGTGGCGGGCGCGGGCGGCAAGTCCCGGTTCGGCCCAATGTTCGATGGCGAGAAGGCCGATGAAATCCACCGGGTAATAGGCGGCCGAATTCCATTCGGCGAGACCGTGCGCCTCGACGCTGCCGAACCAGCGCTGCAGCCGCTCAGTGGCGAGTGCCGCCTGTCCTCTGCCGGTGCGCCCGGAGGCGCTGAAGATGGCGTCCGGCAGATAGTCTCCCGCGAGCAGCTGGCTGGTATGGAAGCACAGAACGTGGTTTTCGCTCCAGAACCACATGACGTCGTTGCCGGGTTCGTCCACCCAGTAGCGATAGGAGAGAATAGAAGAGTTGATCCGCTCAAGCATCTGAGGGGGAAGCCGGTCACCATAGGCGCGCACCAGCCAGAGAAGTGGCACCAGCACGAAATCGGAGCAATCCTCACGCCGGTCGATGGACCGCAGCGTTGCGTCGACGATGCCGGAAATCGTCTTCATGTCACCGCTGCCGGTAGCGACCATTGCCAGCGCGCGGCCGATGCGCCATGCACCAAAGCGGGCGCTGAAGGACAATGCCGCTTTCTTTCGCTCGGCAATATCGGTGGCGGCCGGTTGTGGCGCCATATCGCCCATGAAGGCTGCGTCGATGACGCGCGTTACCGTTCCGGCACCTGAACCGATGGTGATCCTGACGCCATGATATCCGTCCGAAATGCCTGCCGTCTCGGGGATCGTCAGGGTCGATTGCCCGGCTTTCAGCACGGTATCGACCTCGGCAAGGGCGGCGCGCTCGTGGCCGTGGCTTTTCACCGCAATGTGGACGGGAAGGTCGCTGGCAGGTGCTGCCCCGAAAACCAGCTCGAGGGCCGCGCCGGAAAAAACGTCGCGTGCGGGGCGAACATCGCGCACCAGTGCGGCAAGACGTTTCGTTTCTCCCCGGTCGAGCGGCACCGGCAGCACGACGGTGAGCGGCGTGGCGTCCGTAACCTCAAGCTCGAAGAACCAGATGATGTCACGTTCCGCCAGATCTTCGCAAAGCAGCAGCACTTCGTTATCGCCGGCCGCAAGTTCGAGCGTGATATCGCGGCTGCTTTCGACATTGCGGATAAAGGGCTCAAAGCGGACCTGTTCCACGCCGCCCACCCAGATGCGCACGCCGCCGCAGGTGCGCAGCCGGAAATGCGCCTGTCTTGTGGTGTCGCTGCGGAACGTGCCCTTCAGCCAGCGCTGCACATGGGTCGGAACGTGCCAGAAACCGGTGAATTCAACGCGTCGGTTAGAACCCGGCAGGTTGAGGTGCGAAACCGTAAAGCTGGAGTCGGGCGCGATGTCACGGCCGATCATCGTCTCTTGAAAGGCCTTGCGGCAGGGCAGGTCGCCAACATCCACAAAGCCGTTGATGAAGCGATAATCGACCCGGTCTTCCGCCGGTGCCGCAATTCCTGGAAATGAGGTTTCCACCAGATCCGAGACGATCCAGGCGGTAACCGTTTCGCCTGGCGGCACGGTATACGTGGGCTGCGACGTGCCCGTCGCCAATGGTCCATCCGTCATAATGGATCGCCTCCCGTCGACCTTTATGAAATTATTTTCACAAATCCATTTTCGCTTTGTTGCGGCGATTTGTGCGATTTAGCCGAAACAAACAGCTTGACGTTTATTCTGTCAAGTCGCAAAACAAACGAAATCGAATTAAGACGAGGAGCTTCAATTCGATTTGTGAAAAGTTTTTCATTGGGAGGATGAGCATGCTGAAACTGTTTTCGGGCGTCAGCGCCCTCGTATTGGCCTCTATCGCCGGCCTTTCGGTCGCAGAGGCCGAGACAAGAACGATCACGTTCCTTTTTACGGATGACGACCAGGGTTATGTGCAGCGCATGTCTGAACTCAGCAAGGAGTTCGAGGCGGCCAATCCGGGCGTGAAGATCAACTTCGTGTCTTCCGGTTATGATGCCGTTTCCAAGCAGCTGCCGGTACAGCTAGCGGTGGGCGAGGGGCCGGATGTTGCCAAGATCACCGACTGGCAGCTCGCTTCCTACTATCTCGACATGCGCCCCTACATGAAGGATGCGGACGGCTTTGCCAAACTGCACGGTTCGAGCCTTGCCCAGCTTCGTCTGCCTGGTGTCAACGATCCGCAGTCGATCAACGGTTACATGGCCTCGCAGACGCTGAACCTGCCCTTCGTCAACAAGACGCTGTTCGAGCAGGCGGGTGAACCCTTGCCCGGCCCGACAGCGAAATTGAGCGAGATCGTCGAGGCGTCCGCGCGCGTTGCCAAGTCGACCGGCGTGCAGATTCCCTTCACCATGGACCGCTCCGGCCACCGCTTCTCTGGCGGCGCCTTCGCTTATGGTGCGACCTATGTGAAGGACGGCAAGTTCAGCTTCCCCGACGACGCGGCGAAAAAATACATCTCCGACATCTATTCATGGACGCAGAACGGCAGCTTCCCAAAGGAAATGTGGGGTGCTGCGGGTGGCTCGCAATACAAGAACATGGGCGATGAATTCGTCAACGGCAATGTCGTGACCTATCTGGCCGGCAACTGGATGGTCAATCCATTCCAGAACAAGATCGGTGACAGCTTCGAATGGACCGCGATCAACGCCCCCTGCGGCGATGCCGGTTGCTATGCCATGCCCGGCGGCACGGCGATTGTCGGCTTCAAGCGCACCAAATATCCCGAAGATGTCGCCCATTTCGTCGAATTTCTCGGCTCTGAAAAGGTGCAGCGGGAAATCGCCGAAAATTACGTGATCCTGACGGGTGCCGAAATCGTCGATCCGCAATACAAGCTGAAGAGCGAAAACGCTAAGGCGGCGATGAAGGTCTTTCTGGACAACAAGAAGAATGTTCCGCAGGCCGCCCGCGAATTCGAGCACGCCAAGGGTGGCACTGCCATGTATCAGCAGATCGTCCAGCGCATGAGCCAGCTCATCGTCGGCGAACTGACGCTCGACCAGACCTGCAAGGTCCTGGAAGACGATGTCGCCAAGATCAATGAGGCCGTTGCGGTCAAGAAATGATGAGCGCCCGTTCTTTCATCACGAAATAACGATGCTCTCGATCTGCCCGGAGTTATGCTCCGGGCATACGTCGCCGCTTGTTCGCCGGCTGTTGTGGCATATGCGATCTGACTTAATCAGCAAGTCGAAAAAAAACTGCAATACGCCCGGCATAAAAGCTGACGGCGAGGCGTGCCGGAAGCTGCGTGCCCGCTTCGTCACGCGTCATTCGCTGAAATCATAGGATTCGTCATGGCTAAACTGAAGATGTCGTCTTTTCCGTTCGTGCGGTCGGCCTTGCTTGCCTCCGTCGCATTGCTGGTTCTTGTCCCGAACGCACAGGCATTCGAGCGCACTCAACCCGCAGGTCAGGGTTATGCCATCACGGTACCCGAACCCGCAGCAAGATATCCGCTGCCGCTTTCCGACACCTATCGCAACCAGACTGGCAAGAATGCCAAGGGCGAAGACGTCCGTGCCTATGACGACCGCGACAATCCCGTCATCGAAATCCTCTCGGGTTTTAATCGCATCTGGACGCTGGGCGATAAAAAATGGGCGGATGGCGGCGCCAATGGCGACGGTCCGAGTGATTTCAGCCATGCGAAGGCCGTCAATCCCGCTGTCTGGCAGGAAAACATGCGTTACGTGCTTTCCGTAACCGGTGAGAACCGCACCCCCGCCGCGGCCTTGAACGCCTATATGAAAGACCGCCGCTCGCAGGGTTACAGCATGATCGACGGGATGGGGCCGCTTGCTCCGTGGTATCGCGAAGGCGCGGGCGCGACGACGACCATCAACCACACCCTGGCGGATTTCGATCCGAACGAGGTCATCACGCGCAAGGAAGAGGACAAGGGCACCGAGGCTGGAGCGGCCGATTCCGAGCTGAAGGATGTCGTGGCCCTCATGAAGGTAATGCGTGGCCCGGAAGGCACGACGTCGCCAGCGAAATATTTCTATTCCACGCCGCGCCCATGGCGCATGAATGCCAAGGGCGAGGTGATAGAGACAGGCACCGAGACCATCGGCGACCGCAAGTTTGAAACTTACGAAACCGATCCCGGCGTCATTGTGCCCGCGCTCAAATATGCGCGCGAGAACCGTGGACGCGGCAAGGATGGCGGCTTTCCGAGCGGTCACACCAATGCCGCCTATCTCGCTGCCATCACTTATGCCTACGTTTTGCCGGAGCGGTTTTCCGAATTGTTGACTGCCGCTTCCGAGCTTGGCGAAAGCCGTATCGTTGCAGGGATGCATTCCCCAGTCGACGTGATCGGCGGCCGCATTACGGCCACCGCCATAGCCGCCGCTATTCTGGAGGATCCGAAAAACGCCGATCTCAAGAAGGCCGCGCATGATGAATTGCAGGCCTATTTTGCCAAACGCTTACCAGCGGGACAGTCCCTGATCGACTTTGCCCATAGCGCGAAACCGGATGTAGACCCTTTTGCGGATGCGGCGATCAACGAGGCTGATTATCGCCGGCGTATGACCATGTCCTTCAGCCGCGACAAAAAAGTTGGCGATGCGCCCATGGTGGTGCCGAAGGGTGCCGAAGTTCTGCTGGAGACACGCCTGCCTTATCTCGATGCCGCGCAACGCCGCGCCGTCCTGTTCTCCACCGGTATCGAGGCCGGTTATCCGCTGCTTGACGACAGCAATGGCTGGGGCCGGATCAATCTGGTGGCCGCCGCTGCCGGTTATGGTGCCTTCAACGGCGATGTCGACGTGACGATGGATGCTGCAGCCGGCGGGTTCAATGCGGCTGACCGCTGGACGAACGATATTGCCGGGGCAGGGCGTCTCGTCAAATCAGGCAGTGGCGCGCTCACGCTCACCGGCGCCAACAGCTATAGCGGCGGCACCGTCTTGCAGGACGGAACGCTTGTGGCATCCTCCGCCAATGCGCTTGGTACAGGCGGCGTGCTTGTCTCCGGCGGAACGCTTTTGCTGAACGGCGAAAGTGACATCGTCATTGGCGGCGATTATGCCCAGACGGGCGGCACGCTGGCGCTTGATCCGCAAAAGGCTCCGCTGCGGGTCAAGGGCAACGCGACGCTTGATGGCGCAACCCTGCGGCTCGCCTTCGATGGCGCCGCACCCGCTGCCGGCAAGCGCTTCAACGTCATCGCCGCAGACGGCCTGACTGGCACCTTCGCTGCGATCGACGCGGGCAATTTGAAGGTGCGGCCGGTTTATACCGGCTCGTCGCTGTCCGTGGTGGTCGAATAGGCTGCGAGGCCAAGGTTTCGCGGGCGCGGTTTAATCGCCGCGCCCGGCCGGCCCGGTTACAGGAAATAACGGACCCTGAGCGGCAGCAGGGTGGCGCCGAGTGCCGAGGAATCGCCTTCTGTCTCGCTGAGCACCAGTTTTGCTTCCTGCGGGCCGATGCCGTAACGGTGTTCGCGTTGCGAGGGCATGTGTACGCGTTCGATCATCATCCGGCCGAGTGCGCGCGGCAATTGTCCACCAAAGACGATCGCCTGTGGATCGAGAACCGCAATCAGGCTCGCCACCAGCCGGTCCACCTGCGGCATGGTCCGCTCAAGCCATTCCTCGACGCCCGGCCAGGCAGGGTCAAAATGCTGATAGAGCGCTTCGATCGAATCTATCTCGCTCCCGTGTTTCTGCAGCGTCGCGATCAGATATTGCAGCGCCGGCCGCCTGTCGGCTTCATCCGGGTTGAAGATGCCGCTGAATTCACCGGCATTGCCGTGAAAACCGTAGAAAGGCTGACCTCCCAGAATGAGGCCGCCGCCGAAACCATAGTTGAAGGATAGATAGGCGAAGGTCTGGCACCACAGTCCCACGCCGCGAAGGCTTTCGCCGATCGCGCCGGTGGTTGCGTTGTTTTCCAGCCAGACTGGCAGACGGAATTTCTCTTCAAGGATCGGTTTCAGGTCCATCAGCGACCAGTCGCGCAATGGTTCCGGCGCGTTGAACGCCCGATCTTCCGACACGAAAAATCCCGACATTGAAAAGCCGAGGCCGAGCAGGCGTTCGCGCGGGATGCCGTGGTCCGCCAGCAACCGTTCCAGAGCGAGCGACAATGCGGCAAGCGTCATTTCGCGATCGCTGGGAAGCATCCGCAATTTTTCTTCGACAACCACCATGCAGCGGAAATCGGCGATGCAGATCACCACGGAGTCAGTGTTGATGGAAATTCCGAGCGAATAGGCCGCCTCAGGCACCAGTTCAATGGTCGGGCTCGGCTGGCCACGCGTTCCTTTAAGCGGTGCGCCGGTACGCAAAAGGCCGCGTTCCAGCAGGCCTTCGATCAACCGATGCACGGATTGCTGCGTCAGGTTCGTGTGACCGGTGATTGTTGCACGGGCAATGGGGCCGTGGCGGCGCACGATATCGAGAATGAGGCGCTCATTCTCGCTGGCAAGCGGCTGGCGGTCGAAGGTCTGGCGCGGTGTCTTATCTGTTGTCATGACCTTGGATAGCGGCTGCACAAGGCCTTCGCAACTCGGGCCGCGCGCCGGGGACGGCATTTTTCACTGGACTGTCACAAATAATACACTTAGAGTGTAGTAATAAGAAGCCGGTCAATAACGGATCCCCAGGAGGAACCATTCAATGAGCATGAAATTTATTGCGATCGCCGCGCTTGCGCTGGCGACGACGGTAGCGCCTTGCCTTGCGGCGGATACCAACATGAAGAACCTCGACTTCGATCTGTCGAAGGTCACGCGCGAAAATTTCTATGACATCGTCGTTCCCGCTGCCAAAGCGGAAGGCACGGTGACGATGTACAATTTCGCCGGCAGTTTCGCGGATACGTGGAAAGAACTGATCACCCGGTTCGAGGCCAAATATGGCATCAAGGTTACCTATAGCGACGTGAAGGGAGATCAGGCGAACCAGCAGCTCATCGCCGTGCAGGCGGCTGGGCAAGATTCGCCTGTCGACGCCTATTTCGCTGGCGGCGGCGGCTATCCGCTTTTGTCTTCCAAGGGCGTCGTCGGCAATATTCCGCTGACGAAGATCTTGCCCAACATGGCCAATTACAATCCGGAACTGGCCGAGACCGTTTTCGGCAAGGCGCATGGCGGCAGCTTCCCTCTGGTGCATCTCAACCAGACCGCACTCGGCTACGATTCCGCCTTCGTGAAAGCCGAAGACGTGCCGAAGAGCTTCGACGATCTTCTCGTCTGGGCTGAAAAGAACCCGAAGCGCCTTGGCGTCACCCTGCCAGCCAAGGGCGGCTCCGGCGGCGGCTTCATCTATTCGGTGGCGCTCAATTATCTCACCGGCGACTGCCGCAAGCAGCTTACCGACTATAATCAGACGCTGCAGCAGGCCGAAGACTGGGCAATGTCGTCCGAGTGCCTTACGCCGGTCTGGGATTATTACCGTCGTCTTCTTGCCGTGGCTGAACTGACAAACGGCAACGCCGACACGCTTAACCTGATCAACAACCAGCAGCTCTACATGGGCACCGTCTGGGAAGACCAGGTCATGAGCTTCCTCGGCACCAAGCAGTTGCCGGAGAGCTTCCGCGTCACGTTGCTGGAAAAAGGCCAGGTCGGCTCGGGCGATGCCATTTTCGTGCCGGCAAATGCCAAGAACGTCGCGTCCGCCCTGCTTCTGATCGATATGGCGATGAGCAAGGAGTTCCAGCTCTGGAAGCTGGAGAACAAGGCTTCGCGGTCTCCGCGGGCGGATGTCACCAACGACCTGATGCCCAGAGCCGTACAGGAGCATGTTCTGCCGCAAAGCGTTTATCCGCGCCTGTCGGTTCCGGCGTTCTGGGACATGTCGACGGCCCTTGCCGAAGCGCTCGATGAAAAAGTGCTCAACCAGTAACACCTGCCCGGATCGACCGGACCGTGGGGCTGGAAACCGCCAAACGGTCCGGGAGCCTTGGTCGAAACCATGAGGGAGCCTCGCCATGAGTGAACTCGAGATCAGCAATATCAGCAAGGATTACGGTTTGAGCCGGGCGCTTCATCCCGTGTCGATCACTGTCGAGCGGGGCGAATTCGTCACCATTCTCGGCCCCTCGGGCTGCGGCAAGTCCACGCTTTTGCGCATCCTCACCGGCATCAGCCAGCCTTCGGGAGGCGAAATCCGGCTGGGCGGCAAGCGTATCGATCAGGCGCCGCCGGAAGCGCGCGACATCGCCATGGTTTTTCAGTCCTATGCGCTTTTCCCGCATATGTCGGTTGCCAAAAACCTTGGCTTCGGCCTGAAGATGAAGAAGGTCCCGAAGGACGAGCGCGCGCGCCGCATCGCCCATGCGCTTGAAATCTGTAATCTTGCCGGCCTGGTGGACCGCATGCCGCGGCAATTGTCCGGCGGGCAGCAGCAGCGCGTGGCGCTGGCGCGCGCCATTGTCATGCAGCCAAGCCTCTTGCTGTTCGACGAGCCGCTCTCGAACCTCGACGCCAAGCTCCGCGACACGCTGCGTCATGAACTGACTGAACTTCACCGCCGGATCGGCGCGACCAGCCTTTATGTGACGCATGATCAGGCCGAGGCCATGGCGATGTCGGACCGGATCGTGGTGATGAATGCCGGCCGCGTCGTTGAAGTGGGAACACCGCTCGAACTTTACCGTGCGCCCAAACACGCCTTTACCGCCGGTTTTCTGGGTCAGACCAACCTTTTGCCGGTTTTGGCTGAGGGTAGGCACGCGCAATTGCCTTGGGAGCAGTCCGTAACGCTGGATGCGACTGCTGCCGGCTCCGCACAGATTTCGGTTCGCCCGGAAAACATCCACATCAGCGCCGACGAGGCGGGTGCCGGCACGGTCTCTGCCGTTTCCTTCATGGGCGCCAATGCGCTTTATACGGTCGAAATCGGCAGCCACCAGATCAAGATCAGCCAGTCCGGTGCGGAAAATCTTATCGATGCGGGACGCAGGGTCGCCTTGCGTTTTCCCGGATCGGTGCATCTGCTCGATGACGGGCAGGCAGGGGAGGCGGCGTGATGCGCGGGGTGCTTCGCGACAGGCGCGCCCAGCTGCTGGTCCTGCTTGCGCCGGGGGTGGGTTATTTGCTGATCTTCTTCGGCGGTCCGCTGCTTTCGGCACTGATCGGCAGCTTCAGGCAGGACGATGGCAGCTTCACGCTGATGTTCTACGAGCGGATTTTCACACGTCCCTCGATGATCCGCGGCCTGACGACTTCCATCTATTACGGTGTCATGCCGGTGATGGTGTCGCTTGCGGCTTCGGTGCCGCTGGCGCTTCTGATCCGCAAGAGCTTTCTCGGCCGCAAGCTGTTCAGCGGCCTTTACAAGCTGCCGATGGCGGTGCCGGGCATCATCGTCGGCCTGATGGTGATCGTCGTTTTCGAAAGGGGCGGTTTTCTCGACCGGCTGGTCGCGCCGCTCGGGCTTGAATTGCCCAAACTCGTGCGTGACGACTGGGGCATTGGCGTCATTCTCGCCAGTGTCTGGAAGCAGATACCCTTCATGACGCTGATCATCACCAGTGCCTTTGCCGCCATTCCGGAGGACATCCGTTACGCGTCGCGCACGCTCGGCGCCTCGAGGCTGAAGACCTTTCTGTTCGTCGAAGTTCCGCTCGCGATGCCAGGCATCACCGCCGCCATCCTTCTTACCTTCATCGGCTCCATGGGCTCCTACGCCATTCCCGATATTGTCGGTCCGCCCACTGCCCGGCCGCTTTCGGTTCTCATGGTCACGGAGTTCAATCAGGGGCGATTCAATCAGGTCTATGCCATGGGCATGGTGCTGAGCCTCTTCGCGGTCTCCGTCCTGCTTCTGTATTACTCCCTGACATCCCGCATCGGCCCCGGCCAAACCCGAGGAGACGCATAATGAGCGCCATTGCCCTCGAACCCGTCACCATGACACGCCGCCGCACCTTCACGCCGGACGACCGGATTTTCGTCTCCATCGGGCTCTTCACCGCGCTGGCGCTCGCTATCGCCGTGCCTCTGGCGCTGATGTTCCTGTGGAGCATTGCCGATGGATGGACGCCGCCTCTGGTGGTGCCGAAGGATTACACCACCACGCGCTGGGCGAGCATTCTTGGCGATGCCAGCCTCATCCAGGCCGCCGTCAACAGCATCCTCATCGCCATCGTCGTGACTTTCTCCACGGCCGCTATCGCACTGCCGACCGCGTGGGCCATGGCCCGTTTTCCCTTCCGGCTGAAACGGCTGGTGGAGATCTTCATTCTGGCCCCCATCATCATTCCGGGGCTGGTCGTCGCTGTCGGCATCGGCCAGGTGTTTCTTCTTTTTGGTCTCGCTTATTCGGTCACCGGGGTCATCCTTGTGCAGATCGTCGGCACGCTGCCGCTGATGATACGGCTGATGACGGCGACGCTAGAAACCATTCCCGACGACCTGATCCATGCCGCCCGTTCGCTCGGCGCGGGAACGGCCGGCATTGTCATCCACATCATCCTGCCGCTTGCGGTGCCCGGCCTTCTGGCCGGTGGCCTGATGTCCTTCATCGGCAGCTTCGAGGAATTCGACAAGTCCTTCATCGTCGGTGCGCCTGTCGTGCAGACGCTGCCGATCAAGCTCTACATGTATCTCGACCCCTATTCGATGCAGATCCCGCTCGCCTCCATCGTCTCCTTCATCCTGCTTCTTCCCGCACTCGTCGTTTTCATCATCGCCGGCCGCATTCTGCGTGACGACCTGATGGCGGCGGGCATGGGGAAAATCTGATCCGGGCAACCCAACTCCGGTAAACGCAACATCCGAAAGTGAAAAAAATGCCTCAAGCCCTTGCAGCCCAACGAAAAGTCTCCAATCCGTGCAACGTTCTCGCCCTCTGCTCGCGCGACAATCCCGCGATCCTCACCATCGCCCATCGTGGGTTCTGGACCGCGACCGCTGAAAATTCGCTGGCTTCGGTTCGCGCAGCGGTCGCTGCCGGGGTCGAGATGATCGAGATCGACACGCAGGCGACGGCCGATGGTCGGCTGGTCGTCATTCACGACGAGACGCTCGACCGCACGACGACGGGGCGGGGGACAGTGAGCGAACTGGCCTTTGATGTCGTCCGTTCCGCACGGCTGAAGGCAGGTGCTGGCGGCGATGCAGCCGATGTGACGGAGGAATGCGTACCGACGCTGGAAGAATTGCTGGAAGAGGCGCGTGGCAAAATCACCGTCAATATCGATACCAAGTTCACCCGTGACCTGCCGCAGGTCATGGAAACCGTACTGCGCCTCGGCGTCGCGGATCAGGTTCTGGTGAAAACCGATATCGATCCTGAAGCCGAGCATTTCGATGTGCTGGATACCGACTGGTTCGGCAAAATTCCGCATATGCCGATGTTTCCGGTGAGAAAGGGCAAGTTTGCCGAGGATCTGCGCCGCATCGAAGCGTTGCGCGCGCCGATGATAGAGGTAAAATTTACCGATATCGCTGATCTGGTCGAAGGCCGCGCCGAAATGGAGCGTCAGAATATCCGCCTCTGGATTAACACGCTCGACGTTTCCCATTGCCTCGATCTCAACGACACGCGCGCACTTTCCGATGCAGAAGGTGTGTGGGGCGCACTGGCGCAGGTCGGCGTCGGTGCAATCCAGACGGATGAAGTCGAGGCCTTCACGGGCTGGCTGAAGGCTGATGCAGGCGAGACGGGCAGGTCATGGACACGATGAACCAGCGCCTCGAGCGTGCAGCCGGCATCATAGAGGAGGCGATGGGGCTTGCCCTTCGCTTTTTCGAAGCGCGCGGCAGCATCGCCACCCGCACCAAGGGTTTTCAGGACTTCGTCTCGGAAGCGGATACCGCGGTTGAAAGGCTGGTGCGCGACCGGCTGGCGGCGGCATTTCCGGGTGAAACCGTTCTCGGCGAGGAGATGGGCGGGATCGCAGATGACGCCTATTGGATCATCGATCCCATCGACGGCACCGCAAACTTCCTTCGCGGCTCACCACTCTGGGGCATCTCGCTGGGCTTCGTGCGCAACGGCGTCCCGGAAATCGGGGTCGTCGCCATGCCAGTCTTCCAGGAGATCTATTCGGCTGCCGAAGGAACAGGGTTGTTGCTGAACGGCAAGCCGCTTGCGCGCGATGTTCCATTTAAGGAAGTGCAGGTGATGTCGCTCGGTGACAGCGCGTCTGCCGATGCCGCGGAGGTGGCGGCGCTCAATGTCGGCTTGAGGCATGCGGGCTGGGTGGTGGAATCCATCCGTTCGACCTCGATTTCACTGGTTTTTGCAGCGCGCGGCATCTTTGATGGCCATCTGCAAAAACTGACGACCATGTGGGACATCGCCGGTGGCGTTGTCCTGGCACGGGAGGCGGGTCTTGACGTTCGGATTGGAACGCGCGGCGAAACCGGCATTCCCTGGGTTGCCGCCGCAACGCCTGAATTGATGGCCGCGACGGAAACTCTCTGGCCGGAGATCGCGGAATTGGTGCCGGCCGAACTTGCCTGAAATTCCCATAAAAATCGGTGCCGGGTGAGAGATCCAGACACTTGGCGCCTTCCACCGGCAACTGGACCGAAAAGCCTCTGACGACTGGTGGTTATGCCCAACCCTTCAGCGCCCGGCCGGAATAATAGCTGGGCGTTGTGGCGCGGTAGATCGGTATGCTGGCGGCACCGAGATGGGGCAGGTCGCTCATCATCGATTTGCGTATTTCAGGTGGCTCGACGAAAAAGTCTTCGCCGAGCATTTCCAGCGAGCCGATGCGCTGCACGATGTGTTCAAGAACCCAGTCAGGTAGCGATCCGCCAAAAATGATGGCGCCGGGATCCATCGTCCGGGCAACCGTCAGCGCCAGCAGACGAAGCTGGTCGGTCGCCCTTTCCAGCCAGGCAACCACGGCGGGGTGGTCGCAATAGCTTTCATCAATATCCTTCAAACGCCGGATGCCCACTCCGTGGGCGGCCAGCGTGTCGCAAAGGTCCTGTCCAGAGGGACGTGGATGGGATTTGGGAAACAGGCCGCCAAACTCGCCGGCATTGCCGTTCGTGCCGCGATAGAGATGGCGCTGAACCACAACGGCGCCGCCTATGCCGTATGTCAGCCAGATCATCGCAAAATTGCGGATGCTTCGACCCGCTCCGTAATACAGCTCCGAGAGGATGACGGTATTGCCGTCATTTTCGTGAAAGACCGGGAAATCGAAATAGGGCTGGAAGTCCTTGTCCACGTCGATGTCGCGCCAGCTCTCGAATTGCTTGATGCGAAAGACATGGCCTCGATCACGTTTGAAGTGGCCTGGAAAGCTGATGCCGCAGCCAAGCACATCCTTCTTTTTGATCTTTGCCTTTTCAACCACCTGTCGGGCGGCCGTCTCGGCCATCTCCATGATATGCTCGAAACTGTGTCCCTCAAGCTCGGACCTGATTTCCTGCCTGATCGTGCCGTTGAGATCGGCCAGGCAGACACGCAGATCGTCCGGGTTGAAATAGACCCCGAGCGTGAAAAGTCCGTTCGGATTGATCTCGATGGCAGTGGATGGCTTCCCCCGTTTGCCGTCGCTGCGCGCTTCCTCGGCTTCCAGGATCAGGCCGGATTCCAGAAGATTGGCCGTCAGGCGGGTGAGGGTCGGTGCGGAAACATCCATCTCGCGCGCCAGTTCGATGCGCGACATACCTCCCTTGCCGCGCAGGATTTCGAGCAGACGCCGTTCATTGTAGCCGAGGTCGATCAACCAGGTCTCCCACGAGAAGTTAAGTCGGATGATTAGCGCAATTTCAGTGGCTGTGCACCTTGTTTTCCGGAACGTCCTGACTTTTCAGGTTCGCAGATTAAGCGCGGCTGTCTTCAAATGTTGAGTTTTTTCAGACGGATATTGGATTTTTGTATTCAAGATAAATTGCAGCTTGACTAATTAATTTACGTAAAGAAAATAAATAGCAGACGGCGGGTAGCGACACGCAAAATCAATAAGAAATTATGTCGTACTGCCTTGCCAGTCAGGGAACAAAAAAACGGAGCACCCTTTATGCGTCAATCATGCACTATTTTCGCGCGCCTTGTTGCTGGCGCAACTTTCCTTGCCAGTGCGGCTTTTGCCCATGCGGAAGGTACCGTCGTGGTCTATTCGGCAGCGCCGCAGCAGCTCATGGATGAGTTGCTGCCCATGTTTGAAAAGAAGACCGGCACCAAGGTCGAGCTTGTCAAAGCCGGGTCCGGCGAGCTGATGAACCGCATCAAGGCGGAAAGCGGCAAGGCGGCTGGCGACGTGATCTGGAGCGTTGATGGCACCGTCATCGACTTTTCCGCCGACCTCTTCGAACCTTACAAGCCTGTCGAGGCAGCATCGATCAACCCTGCCTTTTCGCCGAGCACCAACTGGGTTCCTTTTACCGCAGTCGTTACGGCCTTCATCGTCAACAAGGAAGCGCTGAAAGGTGCGCCGGTTCCGACATCCTGGGCCGATCTTGCCAAGCCTGAATACAAGGGCCTGATTTCCTCGGCCCGTGCCGATCAGTCCGGCTCCGCCTATATCCAGATGGCGACGGTTTTGCAGGATTTCGACAGTGAGGAGAAGGGTTGGGAAGTTTATACCGGCATTCTCGGCAACTCCGTTCTTTCCACCTCTTCAGGCGCTGTTCCGCGTTTCGTCAATGATGGCGAGCAGGCGGTTGGTATCACGCTCGAAGACGCCGCCCTGCGCTACAAGCTTGGCAGCGCCCCGGTAGAGATCGTCTATCCGAAAGAAGGCACGGCAATCGCGCCTGACGGCATGGCGCTCGTCAAGGGTGCGCCGAACGCCGAAAACGGCAAGGCCTTCATCGATTTCATCGTCTCCAAGGAAGCGCAGGAAGTCGTGGTGAAAGCCGGTCGTCGCTCGGTCAGAACCGATGTTCCTGCCAATTCGGCGCTCGTTCCGCTGTCCGATGTTCCGGATGCGAAATACGACTTCAAGTGGGCTGCGGACAACCGCTCGCGTCTGATGGAAAAGTGGAACGAGATCCTGCTCGACGTCCAGTAAGAACATTGCCGGGGGCGGTGCGTCAGGCAACCGTCCCCTGCTTACCTCTTTCACAACAGCATTTTCGTTCCGTCCACCGTGGTCGTGTGCCGCGCAGGATATGTCATGGAGCAGCACATGGCCGCCGTAGAAATTACCAGCATCAAGAAAAGTTACCGGGATGTCGTTGCCCTCTCCGACATCAACATCTCCATTCCCTCCGGATCGTTTTTTACGCTTCTTGGACCCAGCGGTTGTGGCAAGACGACCCTTTTGCGCACGATTGCCGGTTTTCACCAGCAGGATAGCGGCAGCATCAGCATCGAAAGACAGGCGATCGAACATGTGCCCGCCCATAAGCGCGATGTCGGCATGGTCTTTCAGGATTATGCGGTGTTTCCGCATATTTCGGTGTTTGACAACATTGCCTTCGGTCTGAAACAGCGCAAGGCGTCTTCAGCCGAGATCCGCGAACGGGTCGGCAAGATTCTCGATGTCGTGCAGCTCGCTCCCTATGCCAAGCGTATGCCTCACGAACTCTCCGGCGGCCAGCAGCAGCGTGTGGGTCTTGCGCGCGCACTCGTCATCAACCCGAAAGTGCTGTTGATGGACGAGCCGCTGTCCAACCTCGATGCCAAACTTCGCGTGGACCTGCGCCGGGAACTGCGTGAAATCCAGCAGGCCATGAACATCACCACCGTCTATGTCACGCATGATCAGGAAGAGGCGCTTGCCATGTCCGATCTGGTTTGCGTCATGTATGGCGGCGTCATTCAGCAGGCGGCACCACCCTGGGAAGTCTATAACAATCCCGCTAACCGCTTCGTCGCGTCGTTCGTGGGCGCAAACAACTTCCTGACGCTTGACCGTGCAGGCGGACAGACATCCATTTCCGGCCACAAGGTCGCATTGCCGCAGGCGGGTGCGATTTCCCCGCAGCGGAAGATCGTCGCCGCCATCCGCCCGGAGGCGATTTCGGTCGGTCCTGCCGCGATCGATGGTGACGAGCGCATCGAACTGCCCGTGACCATAAGACTGGTCAGTTTCACGGGGCGTGAGATGAACGTTGCAGCCGTTCTCTCGTCGGGCGAGGAAATCGAGGCGATCACCAAGCCATCGCCTGAGATCATTGCACTGCAGCCCAACCAGAAGACCACTTTCTCCTGGCGCGCGGCCGATGCGAAGCTGTTCGGCGAGGGCGTAACCGGGGAGCGCCTGTCATGACGGATATGACTGCGACTGCAACTCCCGGCGGTTTCCGCCTGCGACTGCCAGGTTTTTGGACAAGCGTGACGGTATTTGCCGTCATCCTGCTGGCGATCTTCCTGATCCTGCCGATTTTCAGCGTCTTCTTCATCAGTTTCTTCGATGCCAAAACCGGTGCGTTCGGTCTCAGAAACTATGCGGAAGTGTTCACACGGCGTTTTTATACCGTCGCACTCTGGAATACGCTTCTCATCGGTGTGCTGGGCATGCTGGGCGCCTGCCTTCTCGGTATTCCGCTTGCCTTTTGCACCTCCCGTTATCGCATCAAGGGGCGCACTTTTATTGCCACCTTCGCGGTTCTGGTTCTGTGCGCACCGCCGTTCATTGGTGCTTATGCCTGGATTATGCTGTTCGGTGCCAACGGTGCTGTCACCAATCTCTTGTCCTTCGCCGGCATTTCATTGCCGACGATCTACGGGATCCCGGGTATCGTGATGGTCTTCAGCCTGAAGTTCTTTCCCTACATCTTCCTGATGACGGAGAACGCGCTGAACACCATCAACAAGTCCTATGAGGACGCGGCGGAAAATCTCGGCTGCACGGCGTTCGAGCGTTTCCGCAAGATCACCTTGCCGCTGGTCTTTCCGGCAGTCAGCACCGGCGCGATCATCTGCTTCGTGCTGTCCATCGCCGACTTCGGAACGCCGGCAATCCTCGGCAAGGGCATCAGAACGCTTTCGACCATCGCCTATGCACAATACACCTCCGAAATGGCCGGTACGCCGACCATGGCGGTTACGATTTCCATGGTGATGATTGCAATTTCGATGGCGGCACTTCTGTTGCAGCGGCACATTCTTGCCAAGCGCCGCTACGCCAGTTCATTGACCAACAGGCCGGTAAAGCAGTCCATGCGCCCGTTGAAGTCGTTCATCGTGCACGGCTTCTGCTATCTGGTCGTCTTCATCGCCATGCTTCCGTCGCTCACGGTCATCTACACCTCGTTCCTCGCAACCAGCGGTCCCGTCTTCACCGGCGGCTTCGGGTTGGACAGCTATGCCCGTATCCTTCGTGATTCACCGCAGGCGATTGCCAACAGTTTCACGTTTGCACTGGCTGCCGTGGTACTGATTGCGATCGTTTCCGGCCTGCTGTCGTTCATCGTGGTGCGACGCGACAATGCGGTCTCCGGCTCGCTCGATCTTCTGCTGATGGTGCCTTACCTCATTCCCGGCGTTGTCATGGCGATCGGCTACGTCACGACGTTCCGCTATCCACCCTTTGATATCACTGGGACGGCGCTCATCATCATCGTCCTGGTGTTTATCCGCCGGCTGCCTTACGGCGTCCGCTCCACGACATCGATCCTCAGGCAGATCAAACCGTCCATCGAGGAGGCTGCGGTCAATCTCGGGGCTTCGCCGGCAAAGACCTTCGTGTCGGTGACGGTGCCGCTGATGCTGCCCGGTCTCATCATCGGTTCGCTGATGAGCTTCATAACGGCTATCAACGAGCTGTCCTCGACGCTGATCCTCTACACGGCACGAACGATTACCATGCCGGTTCTCATCTATGTTCAGGTGATTGACGGCGAGTTTGGCACGGCTGCGGCGCTTTCAACCGTCCTTCTGGTCAGCACCGGACTTTGCGTCTTCATCGTGTTCCGCCTCTCGGAAGACAAAGAAGCCTCTTTCGTCTGAAACCATACCAGCCCTCACCAAAAGCCTGCAGTAGCGGCGACATACGTGTCGCCGCCAGCCTCCCTCTGCCCAGCCTCCCTCTGCAAGGAATACACGACGATGAATATCGCGAGCTTTTCGCAATCGAAATACAAGAACGCCGCAACGCCCGGGGACGATGTGGCACTGATCATACCGGGACGGGTTCTGGCCGTTTTTGACGGTGCGACCGACCCGACCGGTGCAAGTTACGGCGGCTTGAGCTCGGGCCGTATCGCAGCACTCGCTGCCGCAAATGCCGTGGCGAAAATGGGCCTCGATGGCACGCTGGAAAAAATTGCCGCGCCCAAGCTTTTTCAGAACATCAGCGATATCTTGAAGCAGGAGGCCGAGCGCATCAATGCCAGCCATCCACCGTCGACAACCCTGGCAATTGTTGCCGACCTGGGAGACAGTTTCCGCCTGCTTCTGGCTGGCGATTCCGGTGTGCGTATCAACGGCTCCCGGTTGCTGCAGCATGCCAAGCTTATAGACAAGGTAAGTACATCGGCGCGCATCCTTGTCTTCAAACAGCTTTTTGCCGCTTTGAGGGATGGTGATGCAGCCGAGGCACGCACGCGTGCGACCATCTTTTCCGGCCTGCGTTCCGCTGTCGAAAACGGCATCATGACTGCGCAGGAGGCGAAGAATGTTGTCATTGCCGCAGCCCACATGAGCGGTCTTGAGAGCGATATCGAAGCAGTCGAGGAATTTCTGATGGGAGGAATTCGCGTCCAGCCGCAATTCGCAAACAGGCAGGGACACGTACTGGGATACGCCTCGGTCAATGGCGGAACGGTCATAGAAGAGGGGACGGTCGATCTTAGCATCGCCAAGGACACGCTTGTGAGCCTTGAAATCTTTTCCGACGGTTATCTGTCTCTGCCGGCTGGAACCGATGTCGCTGACTGGGAAGCGGAATTTGCCCGCGTCGAGACGGCAGATTTTCACAAGATCAACGAGTACCCGTCGGTGAAGGGGTCAACATCGAGCGAATTCAGCGACGACAGGACCGTGGTGTGCATGAAGGCGCGGTGAAGAGATATCCGCGCCGAAAAGTATTTCGAAGCTGTCCGTCTTTCGAAGTGACAACCGCGAAAATTCCACCGCTCGTTGGCAGTGTTTGTCGTCCGCTATCGCCCCCAATTCGAAAGGCCTTGCCCTTGAAGGCGAAGAAAGACGCTGCGCACATGAGATCATGGGAAGGTAAGTCTATGGTTTAGCTAACGGCTTACCTCCGTACCTAGATAGTTGCGTTCACTCCAGAGCAAGGGTTTGCGCAGCGGATCGAAGCTCGCTTCGATGATCGATCCAACAAACAGGATGTGGTCGGCGGCATCAATGGAGCCGACGAGTTCGCAATCCATCGAGAGCAGCGCGTCAGCAAGCCTTGAGCTTCCCGACGGCCAGACATCCCAGTGGCCGACGGAAAACCGGTCCGGCAGGTTTCCTTTTCCGGCGAACACATCGGCGATCTCCTCCTGCCCTCTGGACAGCGTCGTGACTGAAAAGCGCCGGCTTGCTGCGACAAGATCGACCATACGGCTGCTGGCATCGATGGAGATCATTAGAAGCGGCGGTTCGGCGCTGAGCGGCATGAAGGACGTGATCGTACGTCCGATCCGCTCGCCCGCATGGGAGGCCGTGGCCACGGCCACGGTGAAGACGAGGCTCGCCATAGCGTCCTTGAATTCACGCGGCGAGATTGTCGGAGAGGGGGGTGCTTTCAGCGGGACATGCGCGTGATTGACCACACCACCATCGATCAGCATGAAATTATGAGACATGCAGTGCCGGGCTAACCGCCCGCTCCCGGGTTCTTCGAAAAAATGGAAAACTTGGCCGCAGCACCATTCATGATGTCGGCATCATCAGGCGGCGTTCTTTTCTGGTGCACGCGCGGCCAGATGCCGGAATAGTGGCGGTTGAGGTCAAGCCAGACATGCAGACCCGCCTCGGTATCCGGCCGGATTGCCGCGGCCGGACATTCGTGCTCGCAGATGCCGCAATCGATACATTGATCCGGGTGAATGACGAGCATGTTCTCGCCTGCATAAAAACATTCGACCGGGCAGACTTCCACGCAGTCCATGTATTTGCAGGCGATACAGTTTTCGGTGACGACATAGGACATGGGGATGCTCGCATGGAGTTGCAGCCGGACGGCGGCTGTCCGGCTGCGCCTGACCCGGTCGCCCCCATGGCAGCGAGACCGGTCGGCTCGGTGGGGCTCAAATCAGAGGCGGGCGGCCACTGCCTGCCAGTTCACCAGATTGTCGAGGAAGTTCTCAATATAGGCCGGACGCTTGTTGCGGAAATCGATGTAATAGCTGTGTTCCCACACGTCGCAGCCGAGAATCGCCTTCTGGCCGAAGCACAGCGGGTTAACGCCGTTTTCCGTGCGGGTGATCTTCAGTGTGCCATCGGTATCCGCCACCAGCCACGCCCAGCCCGAGCCGAATTGCGAAGCGCCAGCGAGGGCAAAATTCTGCTTGAACAGCGCCACCGAGCCGAAAGACTGCGTCAGCGCATCTTCCAGCACCTTGGGAATCGCATGTTTTTGTGGCCCCATGATTTCCCAGAAGAGATTGTGGTTCCAGTGCTGGGAGGCATTGTTGAAGATGCCGGACTGCGCGACCGCACCTTTTTCATAGGTGGCGCGCACGATCTCCTCGAGGCTGCTGTTTTCCCATTCGGTGCCTGATATCGCCTTGTTGAGATTGTCGACATAGGCCTTGTGATGAAGATCATGATGGAACTTCAGCGTCTCCTCGGACATGCCAGAAGGGGCGAGCGCATCATGGGCATAGGGGAGGTCGGGAAGCTGGAAAGCCATGGGGTATTCCTTTGTCACTGTTTGCTCAAGAGCATGGAAAAAGCCTTGCGAAAACAAGGTGACAATACTTCTAGGACCTCAATCACAGTTGAGGTCAAGCGGTTTTTCGGGGGATAAATCCACGAACTGGCGGGCTTATGAAACATGCGCCACGATGGCGCGGATTATCGCTCGTCGACGTTCACCGCGGCGACCCATTCTTCGAGTGCCCTGCGAATTGCCGAGTTCGCATCTTCCCCGCGGACGAATGCCCACCATGTATGTGCGCCTTGCCACAAGGCGGCCATCTGCCAGCCAAGCCGTTCCTCTCTAGCCTTGTCGTGGGTAAGGCGGCAGCCAAGCGCCTGGGCGAGGGTGTGTCCCCAGAGTGCTCCTCTCGCGCGCAGCTGTGGATTGCGAATGTCTTCTCTCAGCAGCAGCAACCCGTCACTGGCGTTTTGTTCTGCGGCTTCGGGGGGCATGAGGCGCATGAGAAGGGATATGGCGCCCTGCGGCGTCAATGGTTCCTCCTCATCGGCTGTTTCCGTTTCCGCCTGCAGCTTGTCCCAGGCGCGCAGAAGCACGGTTTCGACAAGGTCTTCGCGCTTGCCGTAACGCTGCACCAGGGTTGCCGCAGATAGGCCGCAGGCCTTTGCGGCTGCGGCAAAAGTCAGCCCGTCGGGGCCTGTCTGCAACATGAGGGGCAGCAGGACATCCAGCACCTGATCATCTGAAACCGACTTGTGTCTTGGCATGACATATATATAAACGTATATTCATTTATAAATCAAGGAGGATAATATGGCGGTCATTCGCGGATATATCGCGGCGAGTCTGGACGGGCGGATCGTTTCTGGAGACGGCTCCTTGGACTGGCTCTACAAATATGATGATATGGACCTCGGCGAACACGATTATCGCCTTTTCCTGAAAGGAATTCGAACGGTGGTCATGGGGCGGGCGACCTATGATTTCATCGCCGGTGAACAGGCGCCCTGGGCTTACGGAGATCAACGCGTTATCGTCGTCACCTCAAGGCCGATCGAGGGCCCCAAGGGACCTCTGGAGGCGCGCAGCGATGTGGGCTCGTTGATCGAGGAATTGCGCGCACTCGATGATGGCGATGTCTGGATGCTGGGCGGCGGAAAGCTGCAGATGGCCTTTCTGGAGCGTGATGCACTGGATGAGATCGAGATTTATGTCATCCCGGAAATCCTTGGCTCAGGTGAGCCCCTTTTTCCGCTCACCGGGCATCGGGCCAGTCCCACTCTCGTGAGCGCAACGGCAATCGAAAAGGGCTGCGTTCGATTGCACTACCGCTTCTCGTGATGCTCTCGGGTTCATGATGTTAGTGAGGTGGCGAGGAATGGTCGATACAGACCGTGCCAGCTGCTCCCGGCCTAACTGCGCGGTTTCCGCCGTCAAAGCCCGAGAAACTTAAAAGGCTTGGTGTCCTTCAAGCTGTCATTCGCCATCCCCGAATAAATCTGCATCTGATTGGGGCCCAGGTCGAGTTTCTTGACCTTACCCGTCTCTTTCGAAAGGTCGAGTTTTGTCATGTCGATCCAGAAGATGTTCGGCGTCAATGCGGATTCGAAGAAATAGAGCTTGCGCTTGTGGTCTATCACCGTGCGCCAGCGGGTAGAGGAAATATTCGGCTGGTCCGGCGTGGTGATACCGTAGGGAACGGAAACATTGCGGATGACGCTAAAGACGCTGGCTATCGCCTCGACCGGATTTTCGCTCTTGGGGATGGCATTGGCGTAGAATGAAGCCCGGGCGAACCGGTCCGCGGCGCGATTGGTGCCCGGCAGCATGACGGTGCCGCCGATCTGCTTCCAATATTCGTTGAGCGCCAGCTGGTGATCGAAGGTCGGCGAATTGGTCATGACCTGATATTGACGACCGTGGTGGATGACCTGCTTGCCGTCAATATATTCGATGATCGCACTGTCACCGGTCGCATCCGAAAGGGAAAGGTGTAAGGTCGCCAGACGTTCTTCGCCGGGAACATTGTCGGTGACAATGGTGAAAGGGTTCTTCTCGAGCGCGCTGACGGCCTCGTCCACCGTTGCGAAATTATCGAGCGCATATTGCGCCCAGGCGGCGATGGAGAGGCCCGGCGATTTCCCGTCATAAGCGGGATAGCTCGACTCGACCAGCCAGAGAACATTTGCAGCAAGGCCTGCCTCATTCATGCCGTCTGTCGTCGAAATATCGTAACCTGAAGCAATGACGCTGCCGTATTTCGAGGTCCATTTGACCGAATTCGGCCCGGCCTCGCCGGCGCGTTCCATGCCGCGCGGGAATACCCAGATGTTGGTTCCGACATCCGTCTTCCAATCCATCGACCGGGCCGTCATCACCTGATCATTTTCGCCCAGATAGACGAAGCGCGTGCAGGCTTCGGCCACAGATGTCGTCAGTGTGGCGACAGACAATATCGCGGCGGTGCAGGCGGAAAAAATCGGCAAGGTCTTCAGGTGCATGGAAAAGCCTCCGGTGTTCGCGGCACAAGATGCAGCGTATGATAGAAAATCGGACTTGTTGCCGGAAGTCAAATAGGCTTAGCTGCGGACGATTGTCGGGGGGGAAGGCATTGCTAAAATTACCAATTTTTTCGGCCCTTATGGCTTTTTCCGCAACCGCGGCCACAGCTGCGGACGACGTTGTTGCCACACCCGCGCCGGTTGATGTGGCACCAGACTGGGCATTTCAGGCGACGGGTTATCTCTGGGCGACCGGCTTGAATGGCAACGTGTCGCCGTTCCAGCGTGCCCCGACCCTCCATGTGGAGAAATCCTTTTCAGATGTCATGGATGATCTCAATTTCGGTGGGTTTCTCAACATCTGGGGACGTTACGACCGTTTCGTTCTTTCCGGCGATTTAATGTATGTCGATACCACCGACAGCAAGGCAGCCGGTCCGCTGCCTGCGCTGCAAATTCCAGGTTTGCCAACCTTGCCGGCCGGTGCCGCCATTGATGCGACTGTCGACACACAGGAATTCATGGCAACACTGCAGGCGGGTTATCGTCTTATCGACGCGGACGGATTTTCTCTCGACGCGCTTGCCGGCGGGCGCTTCTGGCATATTTCCAATGACGTTGCGGTTACTGCCAGCCACCCACTGATCGGCAGCGTTTCCGCCAGTCATAGGGAGAGTTTCGGCTGGGTGGACCCCGTCATCGGCGCGCGCGCATTTTTCAGCCTCACGGACAAGCTGTCCGTTCAGGGGCAGGTGGATATCGGCGGTTTCGGCGCGGGTTCCGATCTCACCTGGTCAGCACTCGCGACGGTGAACTACATCTTTACCGACACATTGTCGGTCTCGGCAGGCTATAAGGTGCTCGACGTTGATTACTCGCGCGATGGTTATGTCTTCGATTCACGGCTGAGTGGACCGGTTGTCGGGTTGACGTACCGGTTCTAGTGACTGTTGTCGCGAGTCTCATCGCCTTTTCACACCCATCCCAGAAACAATTTTAGTTTCTCCTTAACTTTGGTCTTCATCTCGGTCTTGCAGGGAGATGCGCATTGCAGTAACTTCTGGTTGTTATTTGACTCGAAGAACCAAAGGGCATGAAATTGGCGGGTCGCGCTTAAAATTCACGGATGAAAAATAATATCCATGCCATGGTGTTGGCAGGATTGATTATTTCGTGAATTTCTAATGTGTACGGTTCTTTCAGAAAATGACTAAAGACTATCGTCTCGTAAAGAAAGTTACTACTTTAACGCTTCTTGGATCAGATGAACTGATCTATGTACCCGGTAGGGGATCGACAGCAAGGACAGCTGCAGAGTGAAGCATGGGCGGCATTGCCGCGACAAACTTCATTTCAAATGCAGGCCTCCGAAATATGCCACTTGCTGCTTTCATTCCTGGTTTCCGACGGCTAGTCTCTCCTGACTTTTGTCTCGCAATTGTGCCGGCCGCTCAAATCTCAGCCAATTCCCCGAGGAGCGCGGCGAATGGTTTCAAGCGAACCTTTGCCATTGCGATTTTTGCAAACCTGCTCGCGTCAGGGCAGGCAACTGCACAGTCGCCCGCCGATGATTTTTCCCGCCGGCAGGACCAGCAACAGCAGTTGCAGCGGCTTGAAAACCTGAAACAGATAACTCCTGATGGCGTCGCTGGTCGTGAGAGCCGAGCGCCAGGAGGCGGCGCGAAGTCCGCTGGTCCATGCTTCAATATCTCGCGTGTAGAGATAGAAGGTGCTGCAAGTCTGTCCGCCATTGCGGTCGGAAAAGTCACGAAGCGCTACGACAATCGCTGCGTCGGCGTTGCGGATATTACCACGTTGCTCAAGGCCATCACCGACCTTTATCTGGACAAGGGATTTGTGACTTCGCGCGCTTATGTTCCCCCACAGGATATTGCCGGAACAAGATTGCTGCGGCTGGTCGTCGTCGAGGGTAGGATCTCGGATATCTACCTTAATGGCCACCCGGTCGCGAGAAACGGCGCATTCGCGACGGCTTTTCCCGGCGTGAAGGGTGAGGTCGCCAATATTCGCGATATTGAACAGGGGCTGGACCAGATCAACCGCCTGTCATCGAACGACGCGAAAACCTCCATGTTGCCGGGCAAAGAGGACGGCACGTCCATCCTCAACGTCGAGAACAAGCCGCGCAAGCGCTGGTACGCGAGCATTTCCAACAACAACCTCGGTCAAGAGAGTACCGGTTACTCCCAGACCAATGTTTCCGTCGGCTTCGACGACCTGTTGGGCATCAATGATCAGTTGGGGTTCTCCTACGGTCGGAGCGGCCCGGATTATCCTTGGGACGACGATGGCCGCGGGCACAGCAACAGCTATTCGGTTAATACAAGCATACCTTATGGATACTGGACGTTTTCAACAAATGGCTCCTGGTACGAATATAACAGCACCATTCCCGGCAATTTTGGGCCGATCGAAACCTCGGGCAATTCCGGTCAGGTTGGATTTGGCATAGATCGCGTCATTCTGCGCGACAAGGATTCTATCACGACGCTCAGAGGCGGTCTCACCTACAAGCAGACCGACAACTTTCTTCTCGGCAATCGAATTGAGGTGGGAAGCCGTCGATACACGATTGGCAGTCTGGGCTTGTCGCGTTCACAGAGAATTCTGGGTGGCGTCATCGCTCTCGATTTTGCCCTTGATAAGGGTCTTGATCTCTTCGACGCCGTGGAGGCCGGAGAGCCGGGGGCGGGCACGGCGGATCCCCGGTTTTTGAAATTCAACACTACCGTCAGCGCGACGCGGCCGTTCGAGGCGGCTGGCCAGCGGTTCGAATTAACGACGCTCCTCAATGCCCAATATTCGCCCGATAACATGTTTGGCGCAGAACAGATCGGGCTTGGTGGCTCCAGCAATGTACGGGGCTCAAGGGAAAGCGTCATATTCGGTAACAACGGATTTTTCAGCCGCAACGAACTGGTTTGGCGGACAATGCCATGGGAGGGCACAAGTCTGGCGCCCGTTCTGGGCGAATTACGCCCCTACATGGCCCTCGATTATGGCCGCGTGTTCTCGCAGCATCGCTTCGATTTTCCAGACGGCTATCTCGCGAGTTGGACCGTTGGTGCGAAACTCGTTGGCGGAAACATCAGTGCCGATTTCGGCTACTCCCAGGCATTTTCCAGCAGCGTCAGTCACGGACGCGGCAATCTCATTTTCGCCAGCGTGACGGCACGCTGGTAGGCTTCAAAAGAGAATATTATGGTCAGATCTTCTTTTCACGCCCCCAAATTGTCTGTCGTATTCGCGCTGGTGGCGACTGCCAGTGTCGTTTCCGGCTGCGGTGGCCGGGCAGCGCATCCGGTTGCCTCGACAAACCCTGCCGACAGCGCTTTCGATTGCGCCGGCATCAAGCGCGAATTCGAGGCTAACGAACGGCAGGTCCTGGCAACGGTGAAAGAACGATCCGATGCGAAGGGTAAAAACGTCGTCCTCGGTGCGACAGGTGTTCTTCTGTTTTGGCCGGCTCTTTTCTTTATGGATCCGAAATCGCCAGAGAAACTGGAGATCGACGCATTGCGTAACCGCAATCAGGTCCTTGGCGAGATTGCCAAAAGCAAAAAATGCCCGGCCCCGCAGTCGAAGCTGGCGGATGTCTACAAGAAACTCGACGCCAAGCCGTCCCAGGCCGACACGAGCAGAAAAGACCGCTAAGCCCCAAATTCCGTCTGCCACGAGAGGCGAACAACAATGACATCACAGTTTAAGCGTCTTCCACGCAAAACAACCGACCTCGCATTGTTCGCCAATGCCGGGACGCTGGCTCAAAAAATCATTGCCACCGTTGTCAGTTTTACGCTCGTGCTTCAGCCAGTGCTTCTTCACGCACAGGACATATCGCCGGAAGTTGGAGGATCTTTTGCAAATCGCCCCGGGATAGGGGCTGCTCCGAACGGCGTGCCGCTCATCGATATCGTCGGACCCAACAGCCAGGGTCTGTCGCACAACAAATACAACAATTTCAACGTCGGCACGCCGGGCGTTATTCTCAACAACTACAATGGTGAGATCGGTACGTCGAAGCTGGGTGCCGCGACACCTGGCAATCCAAACCTTCAAGGCAGGGGTGCTGCCACGGTCATCCTCAATGAGGTGACGTCGCAAAATCGCAGTTCTCTCGTCGGGCCGACCGAAGTGTTCGGCGGCCGCGCCGACGTCATTATCGCCAATCCGAACGGAATCACCTGCGACGGCTGCGGTTTCATCAACACGCCACGCGCCACGCTGACGACGGGTGTGCCTGACATCGGCGCTGATGGACGTCTCAATGGCTTCACGGTCAATAGCGGAGACGTCACGTTTGGTCCGAAGGGCGCGAATTTTGCGACAGGGGACGGGAGAGTCGATCTGTTCGATATCGTATCCCGCACCATCCATATTGACGGTACGATTTATGGCGAGGATTTGCGCCTGACGGCCGGCAAGAGCAAGTTCGATTATGCCACGGGGGATGCAACTCCACTTGATGCGACCTCCGGAACACCTGAATACGCAATCGACGGTTCAGCACTCGGGGCCATGCAGGCCGGCCGTATCAAGATGGTCGTCACGGAAAAGGGCGCTGGCGTTCGCATGCGCGGAGACATGGCCGCCAATGCCGGGGAGCTCTCGCTGTCGGCCGACGGCAAAATCTCGATCGGCAATGCCTCTGGCAATAACGGTGTGAACATTTCCTCTAAGGGAAGTGTTTCAACTGGTCGTCTGACCTCGAAAAAGTCGGTGTCGGTTAAGGCGGGCAAGGACACCAAGGTCGCTTCGATCGGTGCTGAAGAGGATATTCTGATCAATGGTGGGGCCGGCTTCATAGATGTCGCCGGTACTCTCGGGACCAGTGGTGCAGTCAACCTTCTGGCAGATGGGCGTATTGCCTTGGCCGACGCGTCGGCTACCGGACCCGTTTCGCTGTGGTCCGGGGCTGGCTCCATTGCCATCAGCGGCACGGCCCAGTCTGGCACGGCGATGTCGCTAACGGCGGCTTCAGGCGCGATCACAGCGGGCTCGCTGCTTTCGAAAGGCGATTTGGCGCTGCTTTCCGGCCTTCATCTCGGGATTTCCGGGCTCGTGCTTGCAGAAGGGAATTTGCAGGCTTCGGCTGGCAGCGACATCCGCTATGACAGTCTGGAGGCAAACGGAGACGTTTTGCTGTCTTCGACAAATGGTGTCATCAGCTTCGATAAACGCACGGCCGCCGGGGGCGACATCAGGATCAGGCAGCAAAATGCCGACCTTTCCAATAACAGGAGCAGACTTGCCACATCCGGCACGCTCTACATCGATGCCAATAATATTAATCTCACCAACAGCACGCTAACGTCAGGTGGCATTGATCTCACCTCATCTGGAACGACAGATCTGACGGGTGCGCGGCTCAATGCTGTCACCGCGAGCAGCACAGCTCGTTCCGTTCAGGGGTCAGGTGACATCGCGATCCAAGCGGGTAGCCTCACTGCAAATGACGTCACCAATATTCTTGCGGCCCATAATCTGACGCTGTCGCTTTCGCAACTTGCCAACGCCGGTCAGTTGGCTGCTGGCAATGATCTTACCCTCAATATCGCTGGCAACCTCACCAACACCGCCACGGGGCTCATCTATGCCGGTAACGACGCGGCACTTTTCGTGGGCGGCGTGCTTGCCAATGATCAGGGGGCGATTGTCGCAGGTCGTGACCTCACAATTGCTGGAAGTGCTTCTGGCGCGCGCAACGCTGCTACGGTCAACAGTTCAGGTCTAATTTCCGCTAGTCGCAATATCTCGATCCTGACGGCAAATCTGCGTAACGAGAAAAGCGTGGCTCCGACCTATACGAGCCAGCAAATCTCAAACGCACTCGTGTCGGCTTATGACACCTATTATGCACGCGAATGTGGAGATTGTTCATCTCCCGTCTCTTTTGCTGGCAAGCAGTTCGTCATTGGTGCGCCCATTCGCCATGTCTATCGTGATGTGACTGAAGACCGTCTCACATCGGCTGGTAGCCCCGCAGCGACAATCGAGGCGGGCAATACGCTTTTTGTCGATACCGTCGATCTTACCAATGCCTATAGCAACATCGAAGCCGGCTCCGGCATGACACTTGTTGGCTCCGGCACGCTGAACAATCTCGGTTTGCAATTGCAGCGTACCACTTCGCTCAATTGCAACCAACAAGGCGGCTGCCAGTATTTTCCCGATGTCATCTATGAGTGGCAGGAAACGAAGACAACGGGCGATACTGGAGGCCACGAGAGCTCATGGCAGGTCTCTATGCCTGGTCCCAGTCCCTTTGGAACGGGGGATGCGTCAAAGGATATCGGGCCGGGACGGACCGTGGAAAGTGTCGAGGCGATCGGCGGTGTTCCCGCGGAGATCCGCTCTGGCGGAGCGCTGAGCATTACCGGTTTTGGTGCCGTTAACAATACCGCCGCAGCAGGTACGATCGCCGACCATGTCGCTGTGGCAGCGCCTGCGCCTTCGAGCGATCCCACCGGATTGCTCGCTGGCATGACCGCAAGCGGTGCGCTGTTCACACTCGGCTCCGTTGCAACCCCGCAGTCCGGTGGCTTTGGCGGCACCATTCCCGGTCAGACGTTCCTCTATGAAACGCGTGCCGCCTTCCTCGATGTCTCGAAATTCTATGGATCGAGCTATTTCCTTGGCCGCATCGGCTACCAGCCGGACCGGCAGATCCAGTTCCTTGGGGACGCCTATTTCGAGAACCAATATATTGAGCAGCAGCTCAGACTGGCGACGGGTTCCGGCTTTACCGGGCAGGATTCGATCGCTCAGATAAAGCAGCTCCTTGATAACGGCGCTGCCTATCTGGGAGCGCAGCAGCGCCCGCTTGGCGAACCGCTGTCGGCTGAGGAGATCGCCAGCCTCACCGAATCCGTCGTCGTATATGAGTGGCAGACGGTGCACGGTACGACCGTTCTTGCGCCGGTACTACATCTCGCCGCCAATGACAGGGAAAGATTGAATTCTGCGGGCGCGCTGATCGCCGGCAATCAGGTGACAATCGATACTGGCCTGCTTGCAACATCAGGCATGATTGCATCGGCTGGTGATCTGACTGTTTCCGGTTCGTCGATCGCGGCGATCGGCGGCACCTTCACGGCGGGTGGCAATGCCTCGCTGAAGGGGAACGAGAGCATTCTGCTGGCCAATGCGAAGGTGAATGCAGGTGGCAATCTCGGCCTGACGTCGAATGGAGACATCAATATCTCCGTGACTGAAAGGTCGACAACCAGCACATTGCGCGACAAGCGGAGTTCGACGACGGTTGTCAGAACCACCAGCCAGGGTTCCGAGATCACCGCGGGCGGTTCGGTCTCAGCCAATGCAGGCGGCAACCTCAACGTCATCGGCAGCACGATTGCCGCCGATGGAACCGTTGGCTTGAAAGCGACCGGTGATGTGACGATCGCCGAAGCTGTCGACACTACCACGATTGACTACGCCTATAAGAAAAAGGGCGGTCTGTTCGGCGGAAGCAAACAGACGACGAGCCACACGGAAACGCAGACCGTCGTCGGATCATCGGTCAGCGGCGGGAAGGGCGTGGCCATTACTTCGGGTGGAGATACCGTCCTCTCGGCCTCGACGGTGACTGCCGGCGATGAGACCAACAAAGCCGATATTAACGTCAGCGCAGGTGGAGATCTGCTGATCGCGTCGGGCAAGAATACGGCGGAGTTCGAGCAGAGTTCATCAGCCAAGGGTTTCCTCTCCAAGAAAAGCTCCACGCAGTACAACTACGACGAAGCGACAGTCGGCTCCGAGCTTTCCGCGTCTGGCAACATCAAACTGGATGCTGGCGGCAACGCTGTCATCGCCGGCTCGAACATAACGGCAGGCGATGCGATCAGCGTCGCGGGTGACAGCGTCGCCGTGATCGGGGCCGAGGAGCAGCATGCGCTGGAAAGCAGCAGCAAGAAATCCGGTCTGTTTGCGGGGTCTGGCGGTGGCTTCCTTTCGCTCTGGGGCAAGGAGCAGAAAGAAAAGAGCCAGTCGTCTACCCTCAACGTTGGCTCCGCGCTCAGCGCTGGAACCGATGTCACGCTCACGGCACGCGAGAACGACGTGAATGTCATCGGCTCGTCCACCATGGCAGGGCGTGACATTGCGCTGGAGGCTGCCCGTGATGTCAATATCACTCCCGGGGCAGAAAGTGCCTCGTCACAGGAGAAGGAAAAACGCTCGGGCTTCGGTATCAGCGTCTCCTCCGGCGGTGGCGGCTTCTCGGTGGGTCTCGGAGTACAGAAGACCAAAGACAGTAAGGAGCAGCAGACCAACACGAACGCGGTCTCTGTTCTCACTGCCGGTCGTGACCTCCTTGTTTCCGCAGGAAACAACGTCAATCTGCAGGCGGCAACAGCCTCCGTCGGACGTGACGTCGACCTCTTTGCCGGGAATGACATCAATCTCCTCTCGGCCAAAGACCGCACCAATTATCAGGAGATGCACGAGAAAACCTTTGCCGGAGTTACGGTTTCCGTGTCCAGCCAGGTTGGCAAGGCCGCCCAGAGCATCATGAGCTCGGCCGAACGGCTGTCGGACGGCGGTGGGGTCAACGCCATCACAAATACCGCCATTGCCGGCCTTGGTTTCTATCAGGCCTATAAGGATCTGCAGGGCGTCTCGTCAGACCTTTCCGCGGGCAAGGGCCTGTCCTTCAACGTGGGTATCAATGCCGGCGTCAGCCACCAGGAGAATAGCGCTTCTTCTTCATTCTCCACGCCTGTCGTCACCGATATTCGTGCTGGTCGCTCCATCAACATCGAGGCAGAAAACGGTAATATAACAAGCGAGGGAGCACAGATCCTCGCCGGCTACGGGAAGGACGGCCTGCCGGTCATCTCTTCCGATGAGCTGACCGGCGACATCTTCCTGTCCGCAGAGAATGGTGACATCAATCTCAACGCGGCCAAAAGCACATCTGACGCGGCAAGTTCAAACAAGTCCTGGAGTGCAAGCGCCGGCATCAATATGGGCTGCACGACGTCGGGCGGCTGCAATGCCAGTGTCGGTGTCAACGGTTCTTACGGCAAGGGCGGTTCCACCACCTCCGCAACCAGCCATACCAATACACATGTCAACGGCACTGGCGATGTGACCATTGTCACCAATGATCTGGCGCTCAAGGGCGCGACCGTCGCCGGCAACTCGGTCACCGCCGAGGTCAGAAACCTGACGATCGAAAGCCAGGTGAATACGGCCACGGCAAAGGCGGATCAGCTCAATGCGTCTGGCCAGATCGGCTTTGGAAACACTGGCGTCTCCGGCTCCACGCAGAAGGCCAAAGGCGATGCGGCGGTCGTTACCGAGCAATCCGGCATCCGCGCCGGAACGGGTGGCATCGATCTTAACATTGAGCAGCACACTTCCCTTGTCGGTGGAGTAATTACCAGCGAGGCTGGCTCCGGACGCAACAACCTCTCTACTGGCACTCTTGACGCCACCGACATCGATACGCATTCAAGCTGGAAAGCCGAAACCTATGGCGGCTCGATTGGTACTGGCGGCCTCTCCATCGCACCGCCGGTCAAGGCTGGCGAGAGCGAGACCGGCAAGGCCTATTCGGCGATCGGCGGCAACATCCCGATCACCATTACCGATCAGGACAACCAGAAGCAGGACATTGGCACGATCCGGCGCGATACCGCCAATACCAACACCTCACTACCCGGTTTGCCAGATCTCGAACACATTCTGCGTCAGCAATACAAAACGCAGGCCGATCTCCAGGAAGCGCAGAAGACAATGGCTGGTTTGGCCGGCGATATTGCTTCCAGTTTCTACAACAACGCGACGACTCAGGCCGAACGTGATCTTTGGGATGAAGGTGGTGCAGGTCGAGCCCTACTTCACGCCATCGGAGGCGGTATCCTTGGCGGCGTCAATGGATGGGAAGGGGCGCTCAGGGGTGCGCTTGGCGGTACCGCATCGGCGCTCATGGCGCCAGCCATTGCGGACCTAGTCAAGGGCATGCTCAAGGACAGCAGTATGTCCGATCAGGACAAGCAGATACTTGCCACGTTGATCGGCGCAAGTTTGAGCGCCGGGGTCGGCGCGGCAGTGGGCGGCGGAGAAGGCGCGGCATACGGAGCTGCGGAATATCAGTACAATTATCTATATCACAATGAACAACTGGCCCGGGAAAAAGCGAAGGAGCAGCTTGCAAAATGCGAGGCGGCAAACACCTGTACAGACACCCAAATCGCAGCGCTGCAGGAGCAGATTGGATATTGGGATCAGCTTGATACGCACCGCGATACGGTTCTTGCGGATTCCTGTAATGCTAACCGGACAAGTCCGGCCTGCGTTGCCACCATCACCGATGCGCTGAAAGCTGTCGAGTATCTGCGTGACCCTGCCAACCCCATGGACCCTTCATCCATGGTTCCGGGCGGCTATGCCGACATGGAAAGGCGGCTGGTCAATGGAGGCTTCGGTGGCTTGTCGAGTCAGGATCTCGCCGCAGCCGTCTACGCCGAACGTCTTCAGACCATCGAGTTGCTGGCGCAATATCCGGATTCCGTCCAGGCGGCTCTCAAGGGTTTTGTTAATCAGTCAATTGTCAACGCAGCCATCGCTGTTCTCACATTTGGCATTGCTGAAAAGCTTGGAGCTACGGGGCCGAAGGGCAACGCTGGTCAAATCTCTGGTGAGGCTACAAATAACCAAAACGGCACGACATCAGGTACATCCGCTGCAAGCAACGCAAATGCCCAGGCTGCGCTGAAGGCTAAATTGTCAGGCTTGCAGAAAGCACAACAGTCAGCTGTCGTCACAAAAACGCTGCCTGATGGTAGAGTTCGTTACTATACGCAGGAAGTTCAAGCGCGAACTGACGGCCCCACGCGCGGTGCATCGTTTGTCACGGAGTATAATCCCTCCACAGGCTCAACAAGGCAGTGGATGGAAAGCTACGATCATTCAGGGAAAGTCATTCGAGTTCATCCCAAGAGCATTGATGGGAGACCGGTAAACGCACAACATTATCCTCCAACGGGGGCAGAACTGGAAGGATGGAAATGACACTGGCACCTGGCGAATTAGCTGTAATGTTTGAGAGGGAACTGCTTGGTGGTTTCAATCCGACGAGAGTTTCGAGACTAGCAACCCGCATTTATCAGCAACATGGCTTGGAACTTACACCGAAAATGGACGGCATAATCCTCACATTAATGGCAATGGAGGAGGGGCCAGAGTTTGAACTAAGTGAAACCGAATTTTTAAGCCTAATCAAAGAGGTTAAATCATTGTAGTAAAAACCATCGGAGATTTCGTCCCATTTCAACCAACACGGAAACACTTGGGCCGAGGAGCAGGAAGTCGACCTCCGTGCAGTCGGCTCGTGCCAGCGTGATTAATTACGACGGCACGCGAAAACGGTGTGGAATCATTTCTAGAAACCCAATCGGAAAACTGAGCGAATGAAATCGATCGGTAGCGCAGTTGAAGAACGGTGTAAAACGGAGCTTCAGGAAGGGGCTCGTTATCTTCTGGAAGACGGAGGCGATCCCGGAGTGCTGGATTTGCTTCGTCGAGAAATCGGAGCCGTTAAAAGCGCTTATTATTTGAGTGGTTACGAGCTTCAAGACTATCGCACCTGTAATTTGCAGGTGAACGGCATGACTGTTTGCCATATAGAAATTTCTGGAAAACAGATCGACGTCTTTGATAAGATAAGTATTTCTGAATACAAAATGGGTCTGAAAAGCAATGCCAAATTAAATTGCAAGTCTCGCTAAATATGGCTGCATCCCGATGAGTTTTTGTCAGTTAAATTATCTAATAGCATACGGAACAGCATTAAAATTTCCTTGGTAGTCCGCCATATTCAGTTGAAAAATGGTGAAGTAATATGCGAGCTAACTTTTTTCGACTGTAATGGCCCCATAAATATCCGGACACGATCTCCCACTTAACAAGTGTGCGAGGTAATGTGCCCATTATGACCAGTCACAGTCCTAAGATAGAAGTCCTGTCCGGCCCTGAGCGCCGCCGTCGCTGGTCGACGGCAGAGAAGCTCGCCATTATTCAGGAAACATATGAGCCGGACGCAACCGTGAGCATCGTTGCTCGGCGTTACGGTATCCAGCCGAACCAGTTATTCACTTGGCGTAAGCTTGCCACCCAAGGAGCTCTGACGGCAACTGCTGCCGAGGAAGATGTCGTTCCAGCATCCGAATATCGCGCCCTTCAAAACCAGGTCAAAGAACTACAGCGTCTGCTCGGCAAGAAGACGATGGAAGGCGAGATTCTCAAAGAGGCGCTTGATATCGCCACCGGCCCAAAAAAACACCTGTTGCGCTCGCTGTCATTGCCGAAGGGAAGTTCCCGATGACGGCCGTGTGCGAGACTTTTGGTGTTGCCCGGTCAAACATGGCGGAGCGGGTGAGACAGCGTCCTTCCAAAGCCCGTGGTCGGCCGCCGTTTGCGGATGATGATCTCGTCGATGAAATCAAAGCGATCATCTCCGAGATGCCACCCTATGGATACCGCCGGGTTCATGCGCTTCTACGCCGTAAAGCCCGTTGGGAAAGCCGCTCATGGCCGAACGTCAAACGCGTTTATCGGGTGATGAAGGTGCATGGCCTGCTTCTCGAACGCCATACTGGAGCCATTGATAGCCGTCGCCACGATGGTCGTGTCGCTGTCGCTCAATCGAATTTGCGTTGGTGCTCGGACGGTTTCGAAATCGGCTGCGATAACAAAGAAAAGGTCCGCGTTGCCTTTGCGCTCGACTGCTGTGATCGCGAGGCAATTGCCCATGTCGCCACTACTGAAGGCATCAAAAGCGAAGACGTTCAGGACCTTGTCATCACGGCCGTCGAAAACCGCTTCGGCCGCATCAATATCCTTCCTAAGCCCATCGAATGGCTGACTGATAATGGATCGTGCTTCATTGCGTCAGACACGAAATCGCTGCTGCTGGATATCGGGATGGAGCCTCGCACGACGCCGGTCCGCAGCCCACAGTCCAACGGAATGGCTGAAGCCTTCGTAAAGACGTTCAAGCGCGATTACGTCTCGGTCAATTCCATTCCGGACGCCAAAACCGTCATCGCCCAACTGCCATTGTGGTTCGAGCATTACAACACGCTTCACCCGCACAAAGCTTTGGGATATCGCTCACCGCGCGAGTTCTTAAACCGTCAAACAGAAATCTGATCCTGTCCGGTTTTTATGGGGCAACTCCAGGTAACTTTTTTCGACTCGAAGCGAGGCGGTTGTTGGAAATGGAACGTCTGATACTAGCAGAATTTCCACCTAGCATGAGATGCTATTACGAAATGACCGCGCTGGAACCACCGTTCGGCTTTTGAGGCGAAAGTGGCGTTTGCCCCACCAATGTTGTGCGTATTTAGGTAGGATACCGCGAGATGGCAGACAATCTGCGAGATATATCAGTTTGGTGCCAGAAATTCGTTCCGGCGCACGACTTGCCGAAAGGTTGGGAGCTCGCCCGGAGGCGCGACTGGGACAAACAGGAGAGGGCGCAGTCGACGCGTCGGAAGGTTTTGCCTGGGGCGTTTGTACTGGGGCAGTTGCAGCGGGAGGATCCATGTAGTGATCGTGCCCGTGTAACGTTAACCGCTCGGTTCAGATCAGAGCCGGTTGCCCCCAGGATCGAATGTGCATCGTCGAAGACGGCAGGCATTTGCTTGGTGGCTACCAAAAATCGGAGTTTCAAAGAACTTTGCAATGGCCCATACAGGATACCGTCCAGAAACGGAGCAGACATGAAGACCAGCCTTGAACATTTGCCAGAACGAAAGCAACGCGAGCTCGCGCGCGTCGTCGGAATTATTCAGGAAGAGTTTGCTGATCTGGTGGAGCGCTCGAAGTCGGACGCCAAGAAGGATGGACGGATTTTCAAAATCATTCTGTTCGGTTCTTACGCGCGCGGCACCTGGGTGGATGAACCGCATACGTCGAAAGGCTATCGCTCGGATTTCGATATCCTCGTCATCGTCAGCAACAAGGAACTTGCCGATCCCAAATACTGGGACAAGACAACAGACCGGCTGATGTGGGACAAGGAGATCGAGACGCCCGTGAGCCTCATTGTCCATGGTGCTCGGGAGATCAGCAATTTCCTGCAGGAAGGGCAATATTTCTTCAGCGATATCCGACGTGATGGCATTGCTCTCTACGAACTCGACGATAGGGAACTCGCCGAGCCGAAAAGCCTCACGGGGCAACAGGCATATGAGGTTGCCANTATCCTCGTCATCGTCAGCAACAAGGAACTTGCCGATCCCAAATACTGGGACAAGACAACAGACCGGCTGATGTGGGACAAGGAGATCGAGACGCCCGTGGGCCTCATCGTGCACGGCGCTCGCGAAATCAGTAATTTCCTAAATGATGGCCAATACTTCTTCGTTGATCTCGCCCGCGAAGGTGTTGTTCTTTACGAATTCGACGATCGGCCGCTCGCAGAGGCGAAACAACTCAGCCCTGCCGATGCACTCAGGGTGGCAGAAGATCATTTTTTGCGGCACTTCCCGGATGCGCGAGATTTCGCTGATGTGGCAAAATATCTCGTTGCGAAAGGTAACCTGCACCTAGCGGCCTTCAATCTCCATCAGGCAGTGGAGAGCGCCTACAACTGCTACCTGCTGACACTGACAAACTATTCGCCTGCGTCGCACAATCTCAAATTCCTGCGTGGACTTTCCGAAGGTCGTGATCACCGTTTGATTGACATCTGGCCGCGCGATCGTCAGCGATTTACCACATGGTACAACATCCTGAATGAGGCCTACGTCAAGGCACGCTATTCGAAGCGTTTCGAGGTTTCCGAAGAGGCGCTCACCTGGCTTCAGGAGCGGACCGCGGAACTTCACAAGCTGGTTGAGACGCTCTGCCGCGAGCACATCGAAAAGCTCGAACAGGCCGCGAACGCCAGCGACTGAGCTTCACCCGTAGCACAAACTCGTTTGAGCTCAGGTCGCAGCCACCGCAGGGTGATGAACCACAGGGTACAACCTATTCTTTCAATCCTGTTCATCGTCTCGTTTTGGTCGGCATGGGTGGCCGTCATTTCCTCGAGCAAACAGGTTTCGGTCGCGGCTCGCTTGTCTACATCACCCAGGTTTCTTAACGCTGCTGGCGCTTGCCGCGATAAGCGTCCGCAGACGCGCTGTAGACTGGTAACCCAGTGGTGCCGACGCCACTCGTATAGTGAAGATGAACCGAAATGAAGTCCACGGGATGCGGCTTATGGACCTGCCTCGGTTCGAAACAAGACCTTTGGCGTCGATGACATAGGCCGTCATGATCCTTATGCGCCCAGGCGCGCTTTTTCGGGGAGGCGGATCGAAGTCGCTGATAAGATTAGCATTCCCGTAAGCAAGGCCAAATGAAAATTCGAGTCGCGCTAGATATGGTTGCGTCCCGATGAGTTTTGCAGCCAATCTGGCTTCATATTTGGTGGGGCAGATGTTGCGGTGAATGTTGGCTAGATTTGGCCAACTGAGCTTGTTGACCTAGAGGTATTCGATCTTCCCGGATTTGCGACGTATCGTTTTTGACCGCGAGGTTGGAGCAACGGCGTAATGACCTTGACAGAGCACCCTAGGAGTCTAGAGGGGGTCTCATGTTCATTTTGGGAGTGTAGACATGAAATCGCTGGCAGCCGTTTCGGCTTTTGTGGGCAAAACCTTTGCGGTCTGGGTCATCTTGTTTGCCGTGCTCGGCTTTTATTTTCCAGATACGTTCAAGCAGATTGGGCCGTGGATCGTCACGCTTTTGTCGATCATCATGTTCGGCATGGGGCTCACACTTTCGGTCGACGATTTTCGTGAAGTCGTAAAGCGCCCGGTCGATGTCACCATCGGGGTGCTCGGCCAGTTCCTCATCATGCCGCTGCTTGCGGTCCTGCTGACCCGGATCATTCCCATGCCGCCGGAAGTGGCAGCAGGCGTGATCCTAGTTGGCTGCTGCCCGGGAGGGACATCCTCCAATGTCATGACATATTTGTCGAAGGGCGACGTCGCCCTCTCCGTCGCCTGCACGTCAGTGACGACGCTTGCTGCTCCTCTGGTGACGCCCTTCCTCGTTTGGTTGTTTGCCAGCCAGTTCCTGCCGATCGATGGTTGGGCAATGTTCCTGAGCATCGTCAAGGTCGTGCTGGTTCCCTTGGCCCTTGGTGCTGCCTTGCAGAAGCTTTTGCCAGGTGTCGTCAAGGCGGCCGTGCCGGCTTTGCCGCTCGTGAGCGTCATCGGTATCGTTTTGATCGTCTCGGCGGTTGTCGGCGCATCGAAGGGCGCGATCGTGCAGTCCGGCCTGATGATCTTTGCGGTCGTGGTTCTTCATAATGGGCTCGGTTATCTGCTCGGCTATTTCGCGGCAAAGGCGACCGGCCTCTCACTCACCAAGCGCAAGGCAATCGCCATCGAGGTGGGCATGCAGAACTCCGGTCTCGGTGCCGCTCTTGCGACAGCGTATTTCTCGCCTCTCGCAGCTGTGCCCAGCGCCATCTTCAGCGTCTGGCACAATATCTCCGGCGCGTTGCTGGCCAACTGGTTTTCGGGCCGCGTGGACACGACGGCGACGACGAAAGCCGGATAGGATCGCCGGACGAAGATTGGCCGACGGGATATGAAGCAGCCCGAAAGGGGTTCTTCGAAACATGACGCCTTAGATCCGTAACGTCTCGACCAAAATCGTCATCGACGCGGAAGCACTATTCGCGTCGATGGCCGAAGGCGACGATCAAGAGCATGAAAGTGTGAAAGCCCCGACCGCTTTCATATCGATATAGGTTTCGGCGGCAAGGTCGCTTGTTATCGCACCACAAAGACTGCCGGTGGTGACGATCTGTCCGCGCTTCAGCGTTCCATTCCTATTGAGCTTGGAATTGGCGAAAGCGACGAGCGGGGCGAGCGGATCGATATTTGGGTGTTTCACCACCGCATCGAAACGAAGCTCTGTACCTTCGGTCACCGTCAGATGCGGCAGATCCCCGGTATTTTCGGCTAAGGTATTAATGATTGCCGCGTCGATTTCCGGCCCGAGAACAAACCCGCGATTGGCAAGGCGATCCGCCAGAAAGAGCGGGAAGGGGACCTGGTTCTTTTCCACCAACCGGTAGCCGAGCAGCTCGACGCCGAGGTGAACGGCGTCGATATGTGTCAATATATCGGCCCTGCTTAGCGGGGTTGCGGTTGCCGCGGGTATATCGGAGGCGAGGGTGAAACAGATTTCCACCTCGATGCCTTCAACGTCTCTTCCCGTAAAAGACGCGACGTTATCCTCATCGACGCCATAACAATCGACCATCGGCGCAGCGACCGCGTTCCCGTCCGGCCGGATCGCCAGCTTCCAGCCTCCCACTGTTTTACCGGAAACTTCAACGAAAGCTCGTTGAACGGCAATGGCTTCCTCAAGGCCGTCTGGAACGAGGCCATCCGCCTGGATTGTCGCCAGCGCAATTTTGCTGCTGTTCAAGCCTGCTTTCACAAGGCCCTGGGCCAGTTTTTCGATCGCCGTCATTCCAGTCATCATCCCTCATTCTGTCTATTGGCCGAATGCTGTCACGATTTGGCGCTGCTTGCCAAGGCCATCAATGCCAAGTTCGACGACATCTCCGGCTTTCAGGAAGACCGGCGGCCTCATTCCAAGGCCGACGCCCGGTGGTGTGCCGGTCGTGACCACGTCACCTGGCATGAGGCGCATGAAACGGCTGATATAGGAGACGAGAGTGGCGATAGGAAAGATCATCTTCTCGGTCGATCCGGTCTGCATGCGCTGGCCGTTGACATCGAGCCAGAGTCCGAGGTTTTGCACATCGTCGACTTCGTCCGGGGTGACGAGCCATGGGCCGAGCGGGCCGAAGCCAGGGCCACTTTTTCCCTTTGTCCATTGGCCGCCGCGCTCGATCTGGAAGGCGCGCTCCGAAACGTCGTGACAGACGCAATAACCGGCGACGACGGAAAGCGCGTCCTTTTCGCTGACATTGTAGGCGGGCTCGCCGATTACGAAGGCGATTTCCACTTCCCAGTCGGTTTTTTCCGAATCCTTCAGCAGCACGATCGGATCATTCGGCCCGGAAATGCAGGAGGTGTGTTTGTTGAACAGCACCGGCTCCTCCGGGATCGGCGTGTTGGTTTCGAGTGCGTGGTCGCTGTAATTCAGGCCGACTGCCACGAAATTTCCGACTGCGCCGACACAGGCGCCGATCCTGACATCTGGTGACACGATGGGAAGTGATGAGAGGTCGATTTTGCCAAGGTCAGCCAGAGAACGGCGCGAAAGCGTCTGACCGGTGATGTCGGTGATAACGGAAGAGAGATCGCGGATATTTCCATCGGCATCGATTGCTGCCGGCCTTTCATGACCGGATGGGCCACAACGGAGAAGTTTCATGCTGTTTTCCTTATGCTGCCGATTGCTGAAGGGCGTTTTCGCCCAGCGAAAATTCGAGCCGGTAAAGCCCGCTTTCCACCGACCCCGTCAGCTCCTGTTTCGACAGTTTATGTGCCAACGCGTCGCTGGCATTCGTTACGGAAAGGGCGGAGCCGCCTTCGATGAGGATGATCCAGTTGGGCACGCCCACCTGCCGACCCTTTCGCTCTGCTGTCGCAAGGCTGCTTGCGCCATTGTCCGCAATGCACAGGTGCACGCCGCTGACGCCGTTCAGTTTGCCGATCTCGGTCAGCGCTTGTGATAGCGCATATCGCAACGCTGCCTTCCGCCCATCGGCGGCATCAAACCGGAAGGTGGCGATAAAGCCGCCGTCACCACATGCATGGGAGTATTCGGTGTTGCACACGCCGCGCGTCGTGTTGCGAAAGTCGGCGGTCGATTTTTTAGTCCAGGGCGTGGGGCTGTTCAGCCGCTCCAGGTAGGGCTGGCCAACCAGCACCTGTGCGTCCGCCGCTTCGTAGAGCGTGAAATATTCCGGCGTGCCCTGTTCGGCGACATAGCGGCGTCCGCGCAGGAAGCCGGGGATCGCCACGCGTTCCGGAATATGCTCGCGATTATGCCATTCGATGAAGTTTTCGCGGCCTTCCGGCAAGATGTCGTTCCAGATGGCGACGACGGCTTTTCCCAAAAGAGACATAGGTTACCTCAATATGTTGCACGACCGCCGGACAGGTCAAAAACCGCGCCGGTCGAAAAACTGCATTCGGAAGAAGAGAGCCAGGCCACCATACTGGCGACCTCGGCGGGTTCGAGAAATCGGCGCATCGGGATGCGCGAGAGAATATCGTCCAGCCGTTCCTTCGGCGCGTCGATGCTCATCGCCGTCAAGGAAGCGGCGGGTGTGATGGCGTTGACAAGGATGTCCGATGTCGCCAGTTCCTTGCCGAGGCTTTTCGTCAGCGCCACCAACCCCGCCTTGGCGGCGCTGTAGGCGGCGGCCTGATGCATGCCCTCTTTTGCCTGGATCGAAGCGACATTGACGATGCGGCCGGCGCGGCTCCTCTTCGCCGTCTCGATCATCAGCGGTACGAGGGCACGGCAGACAAGAAACGAACCGATGAGATTGACGTCGATGATCCGACGGAATTCCTCCACCGGGATTTTCCAAAGCGGCGCGACATTGCCGACAATGCCGGCATTGTTGACAAGAATATCGAGCCTGCCGAGTTGGCTGCGCAACTCGGCGGTAGCCACGTCGATGCTTTTAGGTTCGGTAATGTCGACACCGGATGACGGAAGGCCGGCAAACTGGTGTTGTTTTACGCAGGCTGGCAGGTCCCAATGGACGACCGTCGCTCCGCAGTCGCGAAGGCGCTGGCTGATGGCGGTGCCAAAGCCGCCCGCAGCGCCGGTAACAACCGCCACCTTGCCCTCTAAATCATAATATGTGGACATGTTTTAAACCATTGTTCCGCGTGCCAGCCCGGCGGCATCCGCCGGACTGGGAGCATCCGTGCTTATTTGGCGATCAGGCCGTTGGTGAAGAAGGCGTTTGCCGGCATATCGGTCTTGATGTCCTGATATTCCTTCATCAGGTCGAGTGTCTGCTGCCAGTCGGCAACAGCCATTTCTCCGAGCGGTGCGAAGGGGGCCGTGGGCGACGGCAGAAGCTTGAGCGAGATTTCAAGCTGCTCTTTGAGGAGTTTCGGATCGCCGGTAGGCTTTTCCTTGACCGCTGCCGCAACCGCCGCATCAGGATCGGCCTTGGCCGCTTCGATGGATTTCAGCGATGCCGCGACGAAACGTTTGACGAGGTCCCCATTGTTGTCGATGAGCTTCGTGTTGGTGACGATGGTCAGGCCCTGCGTGTTCACACCGAGTTCCGCAAAGGAAAACACCTTCTGTTGCAGGCCTTTGGAATTCAGAACCACCACCTGGTTTTCAAGCCCGCCGAGGATGCCTGCTGCGCGATCCTGCATGATGGCGATGATCTTGCCGGGGCCATCCACATTCAGAATGTTGACCTTGGAGGAGTCGACGCCGTTTTTCTTCCAGATGGCTGGCAAGAGGGCGAGAGATGCTTCGCCGGCACTGGCGGCGACCGTCTTTCCTTCCACGTCCTTTATGGAGTTCACGCCGGAATCCGCCCGGAACGTCATCGCATAAGGCGAGGTATTGAGCAGGCCAAGCACGGATTTGACAGGCGCGCCTTTCGAAGCGCCGGCAATCACGCTGCCGCCATCGGCAATGCCGAACATATCGCCGCCGGTTGCGACGGATTGCACGGTGCGTGCCGAACCCTGACCTTCGCCGATTTGCAGATCAATGCCGGCATCCTTGTAGAAGCCTTTTTCCGCGCCGTAATAAAAGATCGTGTGGACGCCACTCAAAAGGAAATTGAGGCGGAGCGTCACCTTGTCTTCGGCTGCGGCCGATTGCACACCCGCCAGGCCGACGGTAAGGGCAAGCACGCCGCCCGCCAGTGTTTTCTTCATTGTATTAAACATTTTATCCTCCCTTTTTAATTAAAGTCCTGGTTCAGGTCGTGCTCTTGCCCACGGTGAAATCATCTCGGCGCTGGGAAACATGCCAGGGGATGGCAAAGCGCTCGATCAATTCCACAATCCCGTAGAGAAGCAGGCCAAGCAGGCTCAGCACGATGATGACGGCGAAGGTCATGCTGGTGTTCATGTTGCCGTTGTAATTTAGAAGCAGATATCCGAGCCCGTTATCGGAGGCGACGAACTCCGCCACCACGGCTGCAGTGGCCGAAAGTGCGGCAGCGACCTTAAATCCCGCAAAAAGGGAGGGCAGGGCGCCCGGCAGTTCCACTTTCCAGAAAATCGTCAGGCGTCCGGCCCGATAGCTTTTGGCGAGATCGTAGACCTCCGGCTCGATGGATTTGAAGGCCACGATGGAGTTGACGACGATCGGGAAAAAGGAAAGCAGGAAGACCAGCAGGATTTTGGACGGCAGGCCGAAGCCGACCCAGATGATGAAAAGCGGTGCGATGGCGATCTTCGGGATGATTTGCAGGATCACCAGCAGCGGGTAAAATATCGCCTCGAAGGCACGCGAATAGACCACCAGAAGCGCAAGAAGCGTTCCCATGACCACCGCCACCAGAAAGCCCAGCACCATCGGTTGTAGCGTATAAAGCGATGCCGTGAACACGATCGGTATATTGTTAAAAAGGTCCGCAAACACTCTGCTCGGGGCCGGCAGAATATATTCCGGCACCTTGAGCGCTCTCACCGCAATCTCCCACACGACCCCTGCGCCCACGAGACTGGCCATCGTGTGGACTTGGCCTTTGACGGCCCCCATGACTTTCGAAAACATGTTTCCTCCCGAAATTGCCCGGCCGTTCACCGCGCAATTTTAATATTGGAACAATGTTCCATATGGACTGATGTTTCGTCAAGTGGTAATTCAGGCCGGACAAGAGGATTGGAATGCAGCGGGAGGAGTGCATGTTGCAGAAGAAAACCGAAAGGAAGACCTATGAGCAGGGCGTCTTGCTGGAGGGTGTCAGTAAATATTTCGGGCACCCGGATGCGCCGGTCGTGGCGCTGGAAAAGCTCGACCTGACGATTGGCGACGGGGAGTTCGTGGCAATTGTCGGCCCTTCCGGCTGCGGCAAATCAACGATGATGCGGCTGATCTCACGGCTTTCGCGCGCCAGCACCGGCCAGATTTCCGTTTTTGGCGATGTTTCAAATAACCCGCCGCCCGGCATGAGCATCGTTTTCCAGAATCACGTGCTTCTGGCTTGGAGAACGATTATCGATAATGTTCTGTTCCCGGCCGAAATGACCGGCAGAAACCGTGAGGAACTGAGACCCCACGCATTGGCGCTTCTTCAATCCGTTGGCCTGAAAGACTTTGCCAATCGATATCCGCACGAACTATCCGGCGGCATGAAACAGCGCGCATCCATTGCGCGTGCGCTTCTGCTTCAGCCCAGGCTTTTGCTGATGGATGAGCCTTTCGGTGCGTTGGATGCGCTGACGCGCGAACAGATGCGTATCGACCTTGAAGCTCTCTGGCTGAAAAATCGTATGACGGTGGTGTTCATCACCCATTCCATCGACGAGGCGGTTCTTCTGGCGGACCGCGTCATAGTCATGACGCCGCGGCCGGGCCGAATTGAAAAAGTGCTGGAGATCGACATGCCGCGTCCGCGTGGACTGGCGGCACGGCGCGAGCCGGAATTTATCGAAAAATCCGAGGAGATCACCGAGATATTCCTATCGCGCGGCATTCTGCAGCGCCATGCCTGAACCGGCGGCGTCTCCTGGTTTTCGTTGAAGCCAAAGACGCCGCAACAGCCTATTTTCGCATCGCCTTGGGGTTCCCTCCCGATAGTGGCCGTGCACGTCGACCGGAGAGTGAGATGGAAAAGACGATCAATGTACCAAGCGGCGGTGTCGAGCGGACGATCGCCATGCTGGAGCTCCTTGCCTTGGCCGAGGAGCCGCTGAAGCTTTCCGATGTCGCACACCAACTCGATATTCCCAAAAGCGCTTGCCACCGTATCCTGACATCGCTCATCGACAACGGCTGGGCGTGGCAGAGCCAGGAAAGCGATTGTTATGCGTTGACCATGCGCATGGCGCTGGTGGGTCAGAAACAGCTGGCGCGCCTGCAGGTATCGGATCTGCGCCAGCCGATCCTCGACGATCTTGCGGAGCGCACCCGTGAACTCGTTCGCCTGACCGCCGTGCAGAACAACACTCTCGTGTGGGTCGGCTCGGCGCGCGGCCGCCGTTCCGGTCTGGTATTCGAGCCCGATATGAGCGCCGGCATCGTTCCCTACGCTACGGCGAACGGCAAGATATGGCTGGCCAGCCTCGAAAGGGAGCGGGCGCTCAGGATTGCGCTCGAGGCCGGACTTGGCCAACCCGGCCAGCAGGCTGCCAACGCCATCAACACGATTGAAGCGCTCAACAAGGAACTGGACGCTGTTTCTCGCCTCGGTTACGGCCGTGCGGTTGGCGAAGCCGAGGAAGGGGTAGGGGCAATCGCAGTTGCCATCCGTCAGGATAAGGGAGTTGTGGGCACCATGAGCGTTGCCGCGCCGCTCACGCGGTTGACCGATGAGCGTGTGGCGGAAATTCTGCCGCTTCTGGTGAGGGCAGCGAGCGATATGGAAATCACCTGGTAATCGGCGTCAACCGGCCGAAAGCACGTGATATCACGGGGATGTTCAATAAGGATCGGGCGGCAATGCCGCCCGATAAATGGTTGACTTAGGCTACGTCCGCATCGAACTGGATGCTGTGCAGGCGCTTATAGAGACCATCCGTTGCGAGCAGCTCGCGACGGCTTCCTTGCTCGACAACCTGACCATTATCCATCACGACAATCTTGTCGGCGCGGTTAATCGTGGAGAGCCGGTGGGCAATGACAATCGAGGTCTTGTTGAACGTCAACCGTTCAAGCGCGTCCCGAACAAGCGCTTCGGATTCCGAATCGAGCGCGCTCGTTGCTTCGTCGAGGATCAATATGTCCGCATCTCTCAGCATGGCGCGGGCGATGGCAACACGCTGACGCTGGCCACCGGACAGGCCGGAGCCGTTTTCGCCAAGCTTGCTGTCATAACCATTAGGCATGTTCATGATGAAATCATGCGCATTGGCCGCCTTGGCCGCAGCAATGATTTCCTCATCGGTAGCGTTGTCGCGACCAACAGAAATGTTGTGCTTCACCGTTCCCGAGAAGAGGAAGGTTTCCTGGCCCACGTAAGAAACATGCTCGCGCAGGCTGGCAAAGGACACATCGCGCAAATCCATTCCGTTGATCTCGACGGAACCGCTTTGCGGATCATAAAGACGCATTATAAGGTTGATGATCGTCGACTTGCCGCTGCCGGAAGGCCCGACCAGCGCAGTCATCTTGCCACCCTCGAAGAGGACGCTGATGTCCTTCAGAACCGGCTGGTTGGCAACATACTCGAAGCTGACGTTCTTAAGTTCTACGTTTCCACTTGCCTTGGGGAGCGGCTGCGCATCTTTTTTCTCGGCAAGTGTCAACGGAGCGTCCAGAACCTCGAACATCATACGCACACCGATCATTCCGCCTTCGATCTGGACGCGCATGCGGGCCAGACGCTTGGCCGGCTCATAGGCGAGAAGCAGGGCAGTAATGAAGGCCATCAGGTCACCCGGCGAACCGCCTTTTTCAAGAACGGTGTAACCGGATACGGCGATGACGACTGCAATGGCGAGGCCAGACAGTGTCTCCATGATCGGGCTGGTTGCCGCTTCAAGTTTCGCAATGCCATTAGCGCGTTGCTCGACATCAGATACCGCCTTGTTCATGCGCTGGCGCATCAGCTTTTCAAGAGAGAATGCCTTGATAACGCGCACGCCGATGCTAGTTTCCTGTACGACGTTGACGATCTCGCCGAGCGAAGCAAGCTCGGCCTCCATGATGTGGCGCACGCGCCGCAAAACCAGGCGAACACTGAAGATCGCCAACGGGCCTATGATCATCGAGATCGCGCTCAGGAGGAAATTCTGGGCGAACATAACGATGATCAAGCCAAGGAGCGAAAGCAGATCGCGGATAAAGGATGTGACAATGGTATCGATGACGCTACGGGCAGCCTGCGCGTTATAGGTAACGCGAACCAGCAATTCAGATGATGGCAGGTTCTGAAAGAACGAAACGCCCTGCTTTAAAAGCCTGTCATAGATTTTGCGCTGCTGTTCAGCTACGATACTGTTACCTGCCTTGCTGAGATAGTAGCTCTGTACGAAGGTGGCGAGACCCTTGACAATGAAGATTGCAGCCACTGCAAACGCAATCTCCAGAACAACGTCAAAACCCTGTTTCAGATAAACACTGTTGACGATATCGCGCATGATCCATGCGCTGAGAGAGGTTGTGCCGGCAACGACAACCATCGCCGCAATTGCTGCACTGTACCAACCAACATGTTTTTTGAAGTTCTCTTTGAAAAGCCGCACCAGCAACTTCTTGTCGTTTGGCGACAAAAACGATCCGATCACAGAAATATCCTTATTTGGTGTCGACGCCCACACAGATTCCAAATTGCACATTCAGCTGCATGTTATTCATGCGGGATGGCTTTCTCAGTTTCCACTCGCTGCCGTGCCAAGCTCGATAATCTCTCTCGCGCCGAGCAAAACTGCGCGAAAGGCTCTGGTAGGTAAAGAGCCCGACTGATTTGAGATCACGCCAATAAGCCTAGCGATCTAAAGTGTCAACATTGAGCGTTGATGCGGCCATGAAAAGGCGTGATCGGAACACAAGGAAGAACGAGCAAATATCGTTACTCAGAGCAATAGATTGGGAGCGACTGCGTCTGGCGAAACCGAAATTTACGTCTACAAGGCTAAGGACGGCATTTTTTCCAGTTGTAATGTGGCTCCGGGCGTTTGACTGGCTGCGCGATTGACAAGCTGGCTCGCTAAAATCTATATCGACGCAAAGTCGCGAAAGCTCTCACCTGAAACGTTCTGGCTTATTGGTGAACGGTGCATTATCCCATTCACTGATTGCAGGAGAATTTTTGGTTGCATCCCCGATGACCGTCGTCGGGCCAGTTAAAAGCAGGCAGGTCAGTGAATGTCCGATGTATTTTTTGATTTATCAGAACTGTATTTGAATTCCGGTGTGAAATTCAAATATTACGGTATAGCGCGAACCGTCATGGAAGTTGCATACGAGCTTACAAAGCTTGATGCGTCCATTCGATACGTCATATACTCACCGTTGCATCGGCGTTTCTTTGAGGTGTTTCCACGCGTAGGCGATGCGTCTCCAACGGGCGTTCTTGATCCGAATATTCCTTCTTCGGCAACGCCTTTGCGCCTTCGTCAAAATTTATATGATAAAAACGTCGTTAAAAACGCGCTTTACCGGATTCTCCACAAGATCGTTCAGCATCGCAACAAGAAGCGCTGGGCTACCGTTCCCGTTGGGGCGGTTAAGGATGTAGACCTCGACGGGCAAATCTTGATTGCGCTTGGGCGTCCGAAGATAATGTCAGACTATCTGATGGCTCTCGCTGAAAATGGCACCAAGCCGATTTTCATCCCGCTTCTTCACGACATGATCCCCTTGCATGATTTCACCCATCGAAATCAGTTTTCGTTCCCGAGAAACTTTATTTATGACAATCAGGTGGCGATCACGGCTGCGTCTATGGTTCTGACCAACTCGGAGTTTACCGCGTCAGAAGTCCGGCATTTTTCGGAAGCCGGGATTTTGCCGGCCGTGTCATCTGTTGTTGCCGTTCCCTTATGTCATGAATTGCGCCCGACTAACGAGCCGGTTGATAAACATGGCCCGGAAAAGCCATATCTCTTATGCGTGGGTATCTACAACGGAAGGAAAAACCTTGAGTGCGTCGTTGAAGCGATGCTCTCCTTGCATCAACGGGGCATTCAGGTGCCTGAACTTGTCTTGGCGGGTGCGCGCCGTAAAAGAGTGGAAAAATTTCTTAAGAAAGAGAAATTTGCGCCGCTATCCGGAAAGTTTAACTTCGTTTTCAATCCTAACCAGGCGGAATTGCACGCGCTGTATGAAAAGGCTTACGCGCTTCTTTTGCCCAGTCGAATGGAAGGCTGGGGCCTGCCGGTAAGTGAAGCATTGTGGTGTGGAACGCCTGCTCTGGCTGCAGATGTTCCTGCACTTCGAGAGGCAGGAGGAGATTTGGCGCGCTATTTCGATCCAGAAAGACCGGAAGAGTTAGCGGGTCAGCTCCAGAAGCTTCTGGAAAATCCTGCGGAATATTCGGAGTGGAAAAAAACCATCGCGCTTTCTCGTCCACAAATGCGGACCTGGAAAGATGTTGCGCAAGGAATTCTTGAGTCAATTAAACCCGTAAAATCTTGATGCATGCAAATAATGTTCAAGAACTGTCTGAGCCGTCTGAATGAAATGCTGGCAGAAGAAAATGTTCTTCAAGGCATATAGTCGATCGTTTTTCGATGTTCCTGATGGTTTTTAGACGTGATGGCTAAGTTGGTTGGCCTTTTGCTTTTGTAAATTTTGATTTACGACAGACAAAAGTTCGATTCATGGAGTTGTAGGGTCGCCGTAAAAATTTTGATAATCATGCCCTTTTAAATGTCTTAAGCGCAATTGGGGCACATTGGGCAGCTAATTCGATTCAGTTGAATCGTCTTGGGGGCGATGGCAGTTCTGCAATTTGCAGAGCAGTTGAATTGGGCATTCCGTTTTGCGTGTGTTGTGGCTCACGTGTAGGACAGCGACAGGATGAATAACTGGTGATGTTGGACTATTTGAGATTTTCTGAAGTTAAGGTTCTCTGCATTGGCGATGTAATGCTGGACTGCTTTATTTCCGGCGATGTCGGCCGCATTTCCCCGGAAGGCCCGGTCCCGGTTATGTGCGCGCGATCAGAGGAATATTTTGCCGGTGGCGCAGCTAACGTTGCGCGCAACATATCTTCTCTTGGAGCAAGTTGTACATTGCTGGGAGCGGTGGGCAAAGACAACAATGGCAGCAAACTGCTTGAGTTGCTGAACAATGTTCATGGCGTTTCGGCGCCCTTCGTGACATTGGATGAGCGCCCGACAACTATCAAGACGCGGTTCCTCGGTCACGGCCAGCAAATGTTGCGCGTTGATTTTGAGGATGCCACTCCGATTTCCCACGAGGAAGAGGATCGTGTCATCTCCACTGCGCTTTCCTTGATCGCATCTCACAGCGTTGTCATTTTGTCGGACTATGCCAAAGGTCTGTTAAGCGAAAGGGTTGTGAAAGCAATTATTGCTGCGTGCCGGACTGAGGGAAAACCGGTCATTATCGATCCAAAAACGTCTGATTTTACCCGCTATGCAGGTTCCGCGATTGTAACACCCAATCAAAAGGAAACGCAGGCCGTAACGGGTGTATGGCCGGATACCGATGAGGAAGCTGAATTGGCTGGCGAGTTGATCCTGTCGCGCTTTGACATCGAGGCGGTCCTCATTACGCGAGCGGAAAAAGGGATGACCCTTGTTGAGCGAGGCCATCCACCTTTCCATATTCGCACGGAAGCTAAAGAAGTGTTCGATGTCGTTGGTGCCGGCGACACGGTAATTGCGACGCTCGCCGTTGGCCTGGGCTCCCAAACTTCACGTGCCGATGCAGCACGGATTGCAAATGCAGCTGCTGGCATCGTGGTTGGGAAAAAAGGCACGGCAACTGTTTCTGCTGCCGAACTCCGAGATGCCTTGTCTCACGACACCTCGTCGGGGGAAGTCAGCCCTTCGGACAAGCTTTTTGACAGGCAAGATGTCCAGGCGCTGGCAGAGGATTGGCGGGGCGATAATCTGAAGGTCGGCTTTACGAACGGTTGCTTCGATATCCTGCACGTTGGCCACATCAGGCTTCTGCAGTTTGCGAGGGATAATTGTGATCGTCTGATCGTTGGCGTTAATGCAGATAGCTCGGTAAAGCGGCTTAAAGGTCCATCGAGACCGATAAATACCGAACTGGATCGCGCCGAACTTCTGGGCGCATTGGCTTTCGTCGACGCGGTGGTGGTGTTTGACGAAGACACGCCGCTTGAACTCATTAAGACGATACGCCCCAATGTGCTGGTTAAGGGGGCGGACTATACAATCGACAACATTGTTGGTGCGGATGTCGTGATGGCGGATGGCGGCAAGGTCGTTACATTCGAAATAGTGCCCGGAAAAAGCACGACGGCGACGATTGCGCGCAGCAAAAAAGAGGCAGTTTGATGTATATTGTAACCGGAGCTGCTGGATTTATCGGGTCCAACATTGTCGCTGATTTGGAGGCGGCGGGTCTGGGGCCGATTACCGTCGTTGACTGGTTTGGCCGTGGCGATAAGTGGCGCAATCTCGCAAAGCGTAACATCGCAGCTTATGTGTCACCCGAAGGACTGCCCGACTATCTTCGCAGCATTAAAGTGGATGTGAAAGCCGTCATACATATGGGCGCGATTTCCGCCACCACGGAAGCTGATGTAGACAGACTGATCGAGCTGAACATCAACTATTCTGTAATGTTGTGGGACTGGTGTGCTGAGCATGGCGTTCCTTTCATTTACGCGTCTTCCGCTGCGACCTATGGTGGCATCGAGGAGGGGTTTGATGACGACGAGGCTGCATCGGCACGCGCCTCTCTTGCACCGCTGAATGCCTATGGCTGGAGCAAAAAGACGACCGATGATATTTTCATCGACCGTGTTGCGCGTGGTGAGAATGCCCCTCCGCAGTGGGCTGGCCTAAAATTTTTCAATGTTTACGGGCCAAATGAATATCATAAGGATGATATGCGCAGTGTCGCCTGCAAACTCTTTGACGTCGTGCAGGCCACCAACGAGGTATCCCTGTTCAAGTCTTATCGACCTGATATCGAACATGGAGAACAGCGTCGGGATTTCGTATATGTGAAAGATTGCACATCGTTCATCTTGTGGCTTTTGAACAATCAGAAATATAGCGGGATCTTTAATTGTGGATCTGGCAAGGCACGATCTTTTGCAGACATCGTTCATGTCATGGGCGATCTTCTCGGCAAGAAGCTGAATATTAATTTCATTGAAATGCCGGAGGCGATCCGCGGTAAATATCAGTACTTTACCGAGGCAAATATGTCGAAAGTCGCGTCAATCGGATATAACGGTCCCCAATCATCGCTCGAAGAAGGGCTTGACGATTACATCAATTCGTATCTAAGCCGCGAAGACAGATATCGCTAGCAGTAGACATAATTGATGCGAAAAGACTGTATGCGCTCAGATGAAGCTGGATTGAACACCCTCAAAATCGCAACCGCTGAATGGCGTCCTTCGAAAACGGATTTGGATAGCTATCACTCATGTCAGCCAAACCAGTCTGGTTAAGGATAATTATTGATGACACAGCCGGGCTTCGAATCCGCTCAGAATGAGTATCTGAAACTCAAAAAATGGCTTTTCGAAGCGGCGCTTCCACTATGGTCCTCGGTTGGGCGAGATGATGTGAGTGGTGGCTTTTTCGAAAAAATCGATAGAAGCGGTGCTGCAGTTGAAGCGGCGAGAAGAACGCGGGTCGTTTGCCGTCAGATCTATAGCTTTTCTGCGGCTAAGAGAATGGGTTGGGCCGGCGATGCTGAAGGGGTGGTTCAGCACGGATGGGACTTTCTTCAACAGCACTGTTTTAATGCGGACGGTTCCCTGATTACTACGGTCGATTTGGCGAGTGGGGTCAGGAATACTTCATTCGATCTATATGACCATGCCTTTGCGTTGTTCGGTCTGAGCTATGCTGCTGACACGCTTGAAAACGAGGACGCCATTGCCGAAGCCGCGCTGCATTGTCTCGAGGCGATGATCGCAGGTTGGAAGCATCCGGCCTCAGGTTTTGAAGAGGCCGCGCCGCCTATCGTGCCTCTGCGTTCCAATCCGCATATGCATCTCTTTGAGGCGTTTCTTGCATGGATGGAAAATCCTTCGGTAAAAAAGCCTGAACGCTGGCTGTCGTGCCTCAATGAAATAGGCGAATTGTGCCTGTCGGCATTTGTCTCGCCTGAAAACGGGGCTCTTCGTGAATATTATAATCACGACTGGTCGGTAATGCAGCATCACACCCTGGCGCCAATCGAGCCGGGGCACCAATTCGAATGGGCATGGTTGCTCACGCGATGGGGTAAGATGGTAGGGCGGAAAGACGCTCTTATCGCTGCGCGCAAACTCGTGGAGATTGGCGAGAAAGGTGTCGATGAGTCCCGTGGTCTGGCTCGCAACGGTCTGAATTTTGATCTGACGCTCAACGACAAAGCATTTCGTCTGTGGCCGCAAACGGAGCGGATCAAAGCTTGGCTTATGATGGCCGAGACGGCGATAACTCTCGAAGATAGAGAAGTGGCATACGCAAAGGTTGCTGAGGCGGCCGGTGCCTTGCAGGGTTTTTTCAAGGGAGTTCTACCCGGCCTTTGGGTGGATCGTTTTCACGAAGATGGTACCCCAGTCGAGGAGCATGCGCCCGCGTCGTCTCTTTATCATATCGTCTGTGCTGTCGAAGAAATGCACAGATTGCTGCAGCCTTATACCGAAAGCGTACCCGCGCTTTTTTTAGATCGAGACGGTGTGATTATCGAAGACACGGGATATCCTGGTAAGATTGAGGACGTCCGACTTATCCCTGGGGCAGCGGAAGTTATAAGTTCTTTCAGAGATCGGGGATATCGGGTATTTGTCGTAACAAACCAGTCTGGCATCGGTCGCGGTTATTACGATGATCTCGACTATATCATCTTGCGGGCTCATATTGGGAAGTTGCTTCATGAACAAGGCGCATCTATTGACGATGAACGCCTCTGTCCTTTCCACGAGAATGCCACGGTCGAAAAATACCGGGGTGATCACTATTGGAGAAAACCGTCTCCAGGAATGATAGAAGATATCATCATGCGATGGAACGTGAATCGGGAGCGCAGCGTTCTCATTGGGGACAAAGTGTCAGACGTTGAGGCTGCTGGCGCAGCTTGGATCGACGGTCGTCTTTTCACTGGATCGAATTTGATGATTTTCGTCGCAGAGCAAGATATTCTGTGAAAATAAGTTCATCAAGTCATCAGCTTATGGGAAATTCAGGGCATGAGTGAAGGCGTTTCCTATGAAGCTTTCGAAGCCTATTTGTCGCAATCGCGTTATCCTAAATATAACGGTCTGAAGACATATGAGGCAGTCATCAGTACAATTGCCTCGGAGTCATCGGAGCCATTGGCCATTGTGTTGGTCGGAGCGTGGTCAGATGACGAAATTAAATGGGTCCAAGCCCAGGGATGGGAGGCGACGACCAATGAAAACTATCAATCGCTGACGGGAGATAGTGACAATCCTAAAATTCCGACTGCTACGCTCGTAATCTGTCGCCTCCCGGATCAACACGTTGGTTCCAAAGCGGCTTATCAGATTGTGTCCGGTATAAAACGCCGCCTTTCACAAGGTGGCGTATTTATTCTTGAGGTGGCTGGAACGGTGTTAGACGGTCCGACCGCATTGGAATCGAAGTCTGCATCGGCAGGGAAAAACACGGCGGAATTCCTTCTCGCAGGTGCTGCAGAATATTTGGGTTTCGCACCTGTCGAGACCCGGTATTTTCCGAAGCGTTCCACTTGGAAAACGGAACCGTCATTTGTGGTCGCGATTATTTCGCAGAAGTCTTTCAGTGATCTGGGGCGCGTGGCATCGACCACCGGCTATGCAATTAGGTCGATTGCCGGATACCGCTTTGACAATTCTGGTTTAGAGACAGGTGTCCAACCCGAAGGTATCTTGTCCGTCGATTCTAAAGAAGTGATGTCTGCAATACGTGATTGGCGCAGCCAGTCGAAGATGAGCGCAGACGTTATTGCTGATCTTTCAAGCGCGGCGCTTGAAGCAGGGAGTGTTTCCCATCGCCTCTCGAAAGCGGAGCGTCGTATACGTAGGTTAACTTGGCAGGGTGCTATATTTTTGCCGGTTACGTATCCAATGTCTATGGTGATCGCCGGAGTAGCCGGGATGTTGGCGCGCTTCAAGGAAAAAAAACGAGCTGGCCGTTTCGACACAAAAAAAAAACTCCCGCCTGACCGGCCTAAGACTGACGTACAGCCGGTTGTAACGACAACGCAACAAGGCGCGGGCCTTGCTGCCAATATTATTAGACCCAAAATACTCATTGTAAAACTGGATCATATTGGCGATTTTATTCTTTCTCTGCCCGCCGTTCGTCTTCTTCGGGAAGCATGGCCAGATGGTCACTACACTATAGTATGTTCATCAACCAATTCCGGTTTAGCGAAAGGCTGTGGTTACTTCGATGAAGTAAGGGAATATAATTTCTTCGCTCAGCTTTCGCAGGATGTTAAGAAAGCCGACATGTCGATGTTTTCCAACATCAGGGACATCGTTGGGGAAGAGTATGATATCGCCATCGATTTGCGGCACGATCAGGATACCCGACCTGTTCTGGCCTTTATCGACGCAAAAATAAAGGCAGGGTATCAGACCCATGGGAAACAATTCGTTCCGCTTGATGTTTCGCTGCCGCCCATCCCCGAGCGATCCGGACTTCACAAAAGCCCCCACAATATCCGCAGGTTGATGCTGCTTTGCAGTCACGTCGTCAATTCGGTGAAACCGTTGGACTTCGACGCGGGGCCGGCTCTTGTTTCATCTGGCCAATTTGAATTTCCTTGGGGTGGACAAAAATACGCTATATTAGCTCCGGGCGGAGGAACACTCGCAAAAAAGTGGTCGGCTGAGAAGTTTTCGGAACTGGCAATGCGTTTGGCGCGATATCACGACCTGAAAATTGTCGTCCTTGGGGGAGGTCAGGAAAAGGAGTATGGCGAGGCGATTTCCAAGGCTCTTCCTCAGGGGAGCGTGTTTGACCTGACCGGCAGCTTATCACTCATAGATATGGCGGCGGTTTCCTCAGGTGCGGCGGTTTTTGTGGGTAGCGATACCGGCGCAACGCAGCTCGCGGCTCTTCTCGGTACACCAACAGTCGCAGTTTTCAGTGGCGTTGCTGATGTGAACCTATGGCAGCCTGTAGGCGTTAAAGTCGAGGTTGTGAGAAGGCCAATTCCTTGTTCGCCGTGCTACATCGCCAAAATAGAAAATTGCGTTCAGGGACACGCTTGTATGAACGATATTCAGGTCGATCATGTCTACAAAGCTGTGGAAAGTTTGATGTCTGCGGAAAACTGAAGCTTTAAGTGATTTTGCCGAAGTTGGGTCTCGTAAGAAAGTAGAGAGTGTGGTGGCAGTTTTCAAAACTATCGAGCAAAAGCTCAGGCGAGCATATAAACGCCGTAAATTGGCGTCGGCAGGGATAGTCCAGAATGATGATGGCGCGATCCTGATAACGGGCGGCTTCGGGGATCTCATCGTCGTCGCCCGTTTCTTACGCGATTTGTCGATGCATTTGGGCGGCGGAAAGTTCTCTATTTTTTACAACTCACCTGCGGTGGCTGAAATAGTATTTAAGAGTGTGCCTGGTTTTAAGGGCGCATATCCATCGCATTTTTTCAAGTATGCCAAAGACATCTGTCTATACGGGCTCAAAATCAACCAATTTATCTACGTCGAAAAGTGGCCGGCCCACCGTGCACTAGCGAATGGTGACAAGAAGATATTTGAGCTTGTTCGAATACTGGAAGCTCACGAGAAAAAGATTGAGCCGCTTGATCTCATGCGTTCTCATCATCCCTATCTTGACGGAACGCTAGGTCGATACGCCGCCATTAAGGGGCGGAGCAGAAATGATTTCCTCCATTATGCAGCAGGTATAGCGTACGGAGGAGATGCGCTATCCTTGAGCAAAGACGAAACGGTTTTAGATCGGCATGGCCTTGTGGCAGGCAAGTATATCACGCTTCACAATGGTTATGATGAAGCTATGCAAAGTCTTCCCGGGCAACGCGCGACCAAAGCCTACCCGGGATGGGCAAATGTTGTCTCGGACTTGAGAGTACGCTTCGGAGATGACGTTAAATTTGTACAAATCGGTACGGCGAAAACGAGTGAGCCTATCGCCGGTGTCCACCTGAATCTGATTGGCAAAACCTCACTAATCGAGGCCCTAGGCCTCCTCGAGCATACGGCTTTTCATATGGACAACGAGGGAGGATTTGTGCACGCAGCCGCTGCGTTCGGGAAAAAAAGTTGTGTCGTCTTCGGGCCTACGTCGGTTGATTATTTTGGTTATCCGTCGAATTTGAATTTTGCACCTCTGCAATGTGGAGATTGCTGGTGGAGTGAAAAGACTTGGATGATGATGTGTCCAAAAGGGGATTCTGTTCCGTCCTGTATGGCTGCTTACGATCCGGGAATTTTAGCGCGAGACATCTACGATTGGTGGCGAATTCAAAATGTTTCGCATGAGTTGTAATGATTAACATCAAGGGTTGTTTTGATGATGGAAGATAAAATTGGGGGAACGTTGGAAGATTCGTCAAGTGTTTTTCACGTTCGGAATTGTATTTCTCTCAAAGCATTCTCTGCTTTGACGCGTATTATTCGATACTCTGGCTACAGTGGTGATTTCCCAGCCACTCAGGAATCGTTTTGGATTCTTCACAGAGATATCCAGGAGGCATTGCGTAATAACAGGCCCGAATGGATTTATAATGATGAGCTTGGTGTTGAAATTAATGGAGTTCGAAAAGCCGTCACCGTGGATATGCGCAATACCCAATTTATCGGCGCTGATTTAGATGTTGCACATTTTCGTAATGGCTATGAACCTGATATCTTGTTTTGTATCGACCAATTTGTTCCCAACGATGGAGTCTACATAGATATCGGTGCAAATTGGGGATATTTCCCGGTGTATTTGTCTGCGCGGCCCGGATTTTCCGGTCATTGTTTAGCTATAGAGCCCGCTCCGCGAGCAAGCCGTGACCTAGAGCAAGTCGTAGCCTCATTAGACCTAGGCGAAATGATCACGGTTCATCCCGTAGCAATGTCCGATCATGCGGGCAAAGTCCGAATATCAGATGAGTTGTGGACCGGGAACAACATTATATTTACGGTCGAAAATGAGGCTTCTTCTGAAGCAGATGAAGTAGAGTGCATTGCGCTTGACGATTTGCTCGAGAGTGACACCTTTTCAAGGGTAAATTTGATAAAAATCGATGTTGAGGGTGCTGAAGATGCTGTCTTGCGAGGCGCCGAGAATACAATAAGGAAATTCAATCCTGTGATCATATTTGAAAACTGGGTTGATCAATCAGAGGAAAAAACACTTGCGCCGTTCCAAGAATTACTCCGGTTGTCCCTTGGATACGAGTTTTTCATCATGGAACTGCGCGAGACGAGCCAATTCACATTTTCATACCGCCTGATAAAGCTCGATCTCGGTCGGAGAAAATCATATGATGATCGGATAAACGTAATAGCTCTGCCGCCAGAAAAATTAGAATTGAAGCTGCCTGCGAACGCCTGATTTTATTGGCCGTACCCCGATCCTGACTATAACCCAGATCGGGGTGCGTTCAGCACAAAAAATAGTTTAGCAGATATTGACCTGCCAATGAAATTTCATCCGGCTGTGATTAGAGCCTCGGCGTTTGGGAGCGGCTCGTGCACCAGTAAACCTTAACAAAAAATGGTCTAGTTTGAAGGGGTGTAGGTCACAATTGGCCGGCCTCTAAGCCATTCTGGAGGATATTCTCAGTGGCAGGACATTTGGAGCGGGGTGCGAAAGCTGGCGAAGCTTAATCAGACCAAGGTTGAAGCTGGGCTCTGGATGCTTGATCAACAAAAATGAGATTACCTGAAGTGGCAAAATGAACGTAGTATCCTGCCCGTTTCATTAGCAGGAATATTTCGTCTTTTTGCTCGTCAGCTCCAGCAAAAACGACTTCTACACACACAACTACAGGCCTGTATCTGTTGAAGTCGATACTTTTCAATATTGTGTAGTCGAGCCCTTCTACGTCGATCGACATAAAGGACGGACATTTCCCATTATAATATTTCTCAAGAATGTCCGGCACCGTTGTGACGGGAATTTTTCGAATATCAGTTATGGAAAATTTCGGATGATCTTGAACAAAACGCTCTGCTACCTCTCGTGAAAAAGAATTACGTCCCGAGCGCTCGTCAATCATATAAAAATCGAGTTCACCGCTCACGTCACTTACCCCAATATTCAGGTTTATGTCGTTGGGTCGTACTCGTGTAAATTCTTCGGAGAGAATTGGATTGGCCTCGATGTTGATGCCTCTTGATCCGAGTTTGTGCAATAAAGCAGTGTTGCTTATATTGATTGGGTGGTGAGCTCCGATGTCGATATAGTCAGGATTTTTTATGCCGAGATGGTGAAATATACTTAGTACTATTAAGTCTTCCCCGTGTTGGCTGAAAGTCAATCCCCCAAATTGTTGGTCCGGATGCCCTCCCCATAATATCTCTTTATGTTCTTGCGACTCCTCCCGTTCACGTTCGATTTTCTGCTCGCGCATGACGGCATCGATTTTTTCTTCAATGTGAATCAGGCGTTCCCTGACGTCTGTTGAGTCGCGCCTTAGCGATTTGATCAATTTCATGATCATAAAGTGTAATTCCCCCTCCGGACATGGATTCAATCATTGATTGCAAACGTAAGCAGTATAAAGAAGGGTTATATAAACCGGTTTTCGGAGTCAGTATGAGGTTTCTCCACAGTGGATGTGCTGCATTTCCATACATAATTATATGCAGGAGACGGTTATCATGACGACGCTTTGCGGTGACCTTTGTCAATGGCGCGTAGATGTGATTCTCTGTCGCAAGCGCGCTCCTGCGTTTCTTGCATGGCTGCGCTGCATTAAAGCCTATTTAATATGCGGCAAAACCGGGTATCTTGTTTTCATCGAAGCGATGCACCTCCTCCCGCAAAGCTTCGGATTGAGATGACCCTATCCTCCTCCCAAGGGTTGTCCTGTGGACAATGGCACTCCTCCTCCCAGCCGTTGTTCGAAATTTCGGAAAGCCTGCCGCACCTCCTCCCGCGGCGGGCTTTTTCGTTTTCGGGACAGGGGCATCACAGGGCAAGCGCGAGCTGCGCTTCCTCTTCACTCTCTTCGGTGCTCAGCGAGGAAAGGGTAATCCCCAGCAGCCTTACCGGACGTTTGAATGGAAAGACGGAGGCAAGCAGGGTCTCTGACATCTCCTGAATCGTTGCGAGGTCAGACACGGCTCCCGACACTGTTTTGCTGCGTGTCGCCTGGCTGAAATCCGAATATTTGATTTTCACGGTCACCGTCTTTCCCGTGATGTCGTGGGCCTCGCAATAACGCCAGACTTTCTGAGCCAAAGGGCCAAGCTCCGCCTTCGCTAAGTCGAGATCGTCGATATCCTCGACGAATGTGTCCTCGGCGCCGACAGATTTGCGGATGCGATCGGGCTTGACCTGCCGTTCATCGATACCGCGGGCGATGTTGTAGAAATAAGGGCCGGACTTCCCGAAATGCTGTTGCAGAAAACCGAGTGATTTCGACTTGAGATCGAGCCCTGTTTCGATGCCGTGCCGTTTCATCCGCTCGGCCGTGGCGGGTCCTACGCCATGAAATTTCTTGACGGCCAGGGCTTCAACAAAGCCAGGCCCATTCTTCGGCGTAATGACGGCCTGGCCATTCGGTTTGTTCAGGTCGCTTGCCATCTTGGCCAGAAACTTGTTGTAGGAGATGCCGGCAGATGCATTGAGGCTGGTGACCGCCTTGATCTTTGCGCGGATCTCCAGCGCAATTTCGGTGGCGATCTCCATGCCTTTCAGGTTTTCGGTGACATCGAGATAGGCTTCGTCGAGCGATAGCGGCTCGATCAGCGGGGTATATTCGGCAAATATCTCCCGTATCTGTTGCGACACCTGCCGGTATACCTCGAAGCGTGGCGGTACGAAGATCAGATCCGGGCATTTCCGTTTGGCAGTGACGGACGGCATGGCGGAATGGACGCCGAAGGTTCTCGCCTCGTAACTTGCCGCAGCCACCACGCCTCGTGCGGCCGATCCGCCGACGGCGACCGGCAGGCCGCGAAGTGCGGGGTTGTCGCGTTGCTCCACCGATGCATAAAAGGCATCCATGTCGATATGGATGATCTTTCGAACAGCCGTGTTATCCATCGTTCCAGCCTGTACGATCTTCCCTATTTCCACATCGCCCGCATCCGCGCGCCTACATCGATGCGGATCTGCTGCGCGCTGCGCTCGGAGGCTGCGGCCGAAACCAGGGGCCAGGTGGCGGTTTCAAAGAACTGCAGCAAAGTTGCCGGTATGAAGCGGGTTCTAGCGGCATAGACATGCCGGTCGCCCTGCGCGTTCTGGCCATGGGTGAAGAACCGTTGCGGGGTTATCAGTGACAGGCTGTCCTTGGCGCGCGTCATGGCGACATAGAGCAGCCGGCGTTCCTCCTCGACTTCATGCGTGGAGCCGACACCCAGATCGGAGGGTATGCAGCCATCGACCACGTTCAGGATAAAGACGGAACGCCATTCCTGGCCTTTTGCCGAATGAATGGTTGAAAGCGTCAGATAATCCTCATCGAGCAGCGGCACGCCTGCCTGATCGCTGGTGGCATCCGGCGGATCGAGCGTCAGTTCGGTGAGGAAGCGTTCGCGGGAAGGATAGCCGCCGGCAATCTGCTCGAGTTGCAGCAAATCGGCCTTCCGCGTCTCGGCATCCTCATGGATGCGTTCGAGGTGGGGCTCGTACCAGAGCCGCGCCTGCTCGATATCTGATGGCCAGCCGCCGTGCGATTTTCGCATGTTCGCCAGCAACTGCACGAAGGATACCCAGTCATCACCGGTTTTGGGTGGCGGCGGAATTTCGGCAAGGGCGAGCAGAGGTTCAGGATCTGCCGCAATCGTATCGAGAATATTGCCGGCTTTCTTTGGCCCGATACCCGGCAGCATCTGAAGTAGCCTGAAACCGGCGACGCGGTCGCGCGGGTTTTGCGCGAAACGCAATACCGCCAGCATGTCCTTTACATGGGCACTGTCGAGAAACTTCAGGCCGCCAAATTTGACGAAGGGAATGTTGCGGCGTGTAAGTTCAACTTCAAGCGGCCCGCTATGACTGGAGGTGCGAAACAGCACGGCCTGTTGCTTCAGCGTCACGCCGGTCTCACGATTGGCCAGCACCTGGTCGATAATGAAGTTCGCCTGCTCGGTTTCGTTTTTTACTGTCACGAGCTTCGGCCGCTCGAGTGACTGTCGTTCGGTCCAGAGGTTTTTCGTGAACCGCTCACGGGCAAGGTCGATGACACCATTGGCGGCAGCCAGTATCGGCTGTGTCGAGCGATAGTTGCGATCAAGGGTGATAATATCGGCAGCCGGGCTGAAAGATGCCGGAAAATCAAGGATATTGCGCACCGTTGCTGCCCGGAACGAATAGATCGACTGGGCATCGTCACCCACCACGGTCAACCCGCGACCGCCCGGCTTCAGTGCCATCAGCACCGCGGCCTGCAGCCGGTTGGTATCCTGATATTCGTCGACCATCACGTGGTCGAAACGATTGCCGATATCGCCTGCAAGGTCGGGATCGCTGACCATCTGGGCCCAGTAGAGCAGAAGATCGTCGTAATCGAGAACGTTCTGGGCCTGCTTGGCCTCGACATAGGCGGCGAATAATTGCTTGAGCTCTTCTTCCCAACTGGACACCCATGGATAGTGCTGGCGCAGGATTTCTTTCAGCGGCGTTTGTGAATTGACGGCGCGCGAATAGATCGCAAGGCAGGTGCCCTTTGTCGGAAAACGGCTCTCGGTCTTGGAAAAACCCAGCTCGTGTCGGGCAAGGTTCATCAGATCAGCGCTGTCTTCGCGGTCGTGGATCGTGAAATCCACGTCCAGTCCAATCTGTTCCGCATAGATTCGCAAGAGGCGCGCGCCGATCCCGTGAAACGTGCCGGACCAGGCCATCGCATCCGTGAGGGCTCCGGCGTTGGCGCCGATGACCTGCTTGCAGATACGCTCGACACGACGCGACATTTCGGAAGCGGCACGCCGTGAAAACGTCATCAGCAGGATGCGGCGAGGATCGGCGCCATTGACGATCAGATGCGCCACCCGGTGCGCCAGCGTATTGGTCTTGCCGGAACCGGCACCGGCGATAATCAGCAACGGTCCCGCCGTGTGTCCGCCTGAAGGCCCAACGCCATGTTCCACGGCCTTGCGTTGCTGCTCGTTCAGTTTGTCCAGATAGGCAACCGCCATGCCTGCATCCTTGATATTTGCCTATCCGCACGACGACGGCATTTTTCAAAAGCACTCTTGTTGCAATGATTAGCAAAAACTCAAACAGCAGGCCAGAACAAATAATGAACGCATGTCTCTGTCCTACACACTGCGGTGGACAAACCTGGCTGATCGATATTCGCAGCCTCAATCGGGTTCCGCATGGCGTGTTGACCGGCATGCTTTTCAAACCACTGAACCAACCCGGCGGCTGATGAGTTCACCAGTCGCGTCTTGGAAGACGTGTTTGTTGGGAGGACAAAAGCATGAAGCATCTGAAACTATGCCTGATCGCTGTTGCGGCACTGGCCACATCGACATTTGCGTTTGCCGAGCAGAAGGCCATGAGGTCTGACGCCACGATCGCGTCGGATATCAATTATCTGCTTTATACGCCCAAAGACTATGCCGGTTCGGACAAAACCTATCCTCTCGTGGTCTGGCTGCATGGCGGCGATCAGGGCGGGAGCGACGTCGAAAAGCTGCGCCGCAGCGGTCTGCCAAAATTGATCGAAGGGGGCCGTGATTCTCCTTTCATGGTGTTTTCGCCACAAAATCCGAGTGAGGAACTGCTTTATCCGATCGAGCGCGTCGAAAGCGTCCTGGCTTCCGTTGTGGCGGATCATCGGGTGGACCGCAGCCGTATCTATCTGATTGGATATAGCCGGGGAGGGTTCGGCGCCTGGTCAATGGCCGAGCAGTTTCCACAAACTTTTGCTGCGGTCGTCCCAATTGCCGGTGGCGGCATCCGCCATTACCTCAACCGCACCAATGAAAAGACAGCCTTCTGGGCCTTTCACGGCTCAAGGGACGAGGTGATCCCTTTGTCCGATACTGTTGTCCTCGTTCAGCGTCTCCAGGAACTGAAACGTAATGTGCGGCTGACGGTTTTTGAAGATACGAACCATGAAGAGGTGGAAGCAAAAGTGCTCGGCGATGAGGCGATGTGGACCTGGCTTCTCCAGCAAAAGCTTGCAGACGCAAAGACGCCTTCGGCACCCTGAACCCCCAGCGGGCACCATTTACCGATGGTATGAAAGCCCATAACCCAGCGCGGCCGTCATAAGGCCGGGCTGGCCACGTTATAAGCCTTCGTCAAAACATCTCTCCGCAAGCGTGTGTTTCCCCTCTTGACACCGAGTAGGGCGGTCGTGCTAATACGCATTAACAGCTAATACGTATTAGCAATCAACGAATGTCGGGGAGGGCATTGCGTGACCAGCCATAAACGCCTTACTCAGAACGATATTGCGAAGCTTGCCGGCGTCAGTCAGGCAACAGTATCGCTTGTTCTGAACGGCGCGCCGACCGCGATTGCACGTATCCCGGCAGAAACACGCGAACGCGTACAGGCGGTCATTCGCAAGACGGGTTATGTCGCGGACCCGATCGCGCGCCGCATGGCCAAGGGGCTTAATCGCATCCTCGGCGTCTTCACCTACGAGCCTGCTTTTCCAAGCGGACAGGCGGACTTCTTTACGCCGTTCCTGTTGGGCATCGAGGAAGAGGCGCAGCAGCAGGCATACGATCTTCTGCTGCTGACCAGTGCCGGCGTCGGCAACAACCGCAAGATTTTTTCCGAGGGCAACAGGCTCCGGATCGCCGATGGCTGCCTGGTCCTGGGCCGTGAATTTGACCGCAAGGAGCTTACCCGGCTGGTCTCGGAAGATTATCCATTCGTGGCGATCGGCCGACGCGACGATGCTGGCGGGCCCGTGCCCTATGTTGGCGGCGACTATGCCGCGGGCACACGGCAGCTTGTTGAAGATGCCATGATGCTCGGGCATTCCAAGCTCGCCTATATCGGCCCTGCGGGTCCGGCGGAATCGATTGCCGACCGCTGGCGAGGTTTCAGTGATGCGCTCGGCACAGCGGCGACGCTTGCATTGCACATAAAGGCGGTAAACCGGCCTGCCGAAAAGATCCTCGACGCGATCATCGAAAGGGGCGCGACGGTGGCATTTTTCATAGAACTGGCGGATGCGGTGCGCGTCGAGACTTTGGCACGGGAGCGCGGAATTGGGGTGCCCGACGTGTTTTCGATGGTCGTGCTTGGCAGCCATATTCGTGCCGGCCGCAGCCCGGTGCGTTTCACATCCTATGAAATTCCACGTGAAGAGATGGGCCGGCAGGCGACTGCAATGCTGGTGAACCGCATCGAGACCGGCAGCCCGGGAAGTCAAATTCTACTCAAGTGCCAACCCGTCAAGGGTGAAACATTGGGGCCGGCTCCAGTGGCCTCCCCAGATAAGTCCCCAGTCAACGAAACGGATGAGACGACGTGAAAGAGATGCAAGCAGACATTCTTGTGGTCGGTGGTGGCCTTGGCGGCGTGGCGGCGGCGCTCGGTGCCGCACGTGCCGGAAAGCGCGTGATCATGACCGAGGAATATGACTGGATCGGCGGTCAGTTGACCAGCCAGGCCGTTCCATCGGACGAACATAGCTGGGTCGAGCAGTTCGGCATCACCCGCTCTTATCGCGCACTACGCAACGGCGTGCGCCGATATTACCGCGACCATTATCCGTTGAGGGAAGGCGCCCGCTCCTGGATTGACCTCAATCCGGGTGGCGGCTGGGTCAGCCGCATCTGCGCCGAGCCGCGCGTCAGCCTTGCGGTGATGGAAAGCATGCTTATGCCCTATATCGGCGCCGACCGGCTGACGGTGCTCAAGCCCTATCGGCCGGTTGCTGCCGATGTGGATGGCGACCGGGTGCGCGCGATCACCGTGCGGCATCGCGACAGCGGAGCCGAGATCGTCATTTCCGCCGACTACATTCTTGATGCCACCGAGCTTGGCGATCTGTTGCCGATGACGGGCACGGAATATGCCAAGGGGTTCGAGGCGCAATCGGACACGGGTGAGCCCAGTGCGCCGGCCAGCGCCCAGCCTGATAATGTGCAGGCCGTGTCGATCTGCTTTGCAATCGATCATGTCGACGGCGATCAGACGATCGACAAGCCTGATAATTACGACTACTGGCGCAAGTACCAGCCGCATTTCTGGGGTGGGCCGATGCTCGGTTTCACCGCGCCGCATCCGCGCACGCTGGAACACACGACCCGCTCCTTCACGCCCAATCCGGACGACGATCCGCTGCTGGTTGATGCCGACCAGCGCAAGGGCGGTGGCGATGAAAACCTCTGGATTTTCCGTCGCATCGCGGCACGCAAGAACTTTGCGCCAGGTTTTTATAAATCCGACATCTGCCTCGTGAACTGGCCGATGATCGACTATATGGACGGCACCATCATCGATGTGTCGGAAGAAGAAAAGGCGCGGCATCTGAAGGCGGCGGCCGAACTTTCCTATTCGGTGTTTTACTGGTTGCAGACCGAAGCGCCGCGCCTTGATGGCGGACAGGGTTTTCGCGGCCTGCGTCTCAGAGGCGATATTACCGGCACCGAACACGGCCTTGCCATGGCGCCCTATATCCGGGAAAGCCGCCGCATCAAGCCCGTCACGCGCATCGTCGAACAGGATCTTTCCTACACGGTTCGCGGTGACAGGGGGGCTGTCCGCTATCGCGACAGCATCGGCATCGGCATGTACCGCATCGATCTGCACCCATCGACCGGTGGCGACAACTATATCGATGTGCCTTCCTGCCCGTTCGAGATTCCGCTTGGCGCACTCATACCCGAGCGCGTGAAGAACCTTATTCCGGCGGGCAAGAACATCGGCACGACGCATATCACCAATGGCTGCTACCGCCTGCATCCAGTCGAATGGAATATCGGCGAAGTGGCCGGAATGCTGGCGGCCTATTGCCTGGAAAAAGGTCTCACACCGCATCAGGTGCAGGAAGACGATGACCATCTTCATGCCTTCCAGACGGCACTGACCCGCGAAGGCATTGAAATACGCTGGCCGGATATCGCGGCCTATTAGGACGGCGGACTGTCGTTCGATCGAACCCATCTTTGGAGGAGGACTGGGAATGAATAGTCATTGGAAAATGCAAACCACGGCCTGCGCGCTGGCCCTTATCGGCTCGTTTGCGCTGGCAGGGGCAGCGGCGGCACAGGATGCGGTCAAGCTGCGCATGACGATCTGGAGTGCCAACGAGGCGCATCTAAAGCTGTTCAACGACATCGCAGCCGGCTTCAAAAAGGACCATCCGAATGTCAGCGTGACCTATGAGTCCCTGCCTTTCGACACCTACACCACTGCGCTCACGACCCAGATTGCGGGCGGCAATGCGCCTGACATGGCCTGGATTTTTGAGACCTCGGCCTATGATTTCGTCAAATCAGGCGCGCTCTACCCGCTTACCGACACGCTGAAGGCCGCGCAGGGTTACAATCTCGACGAAGTCAGCGCCGGGGCCACGGAACGCTGGTCGCAGAACGGAAAGCTCTTCGCCTATCCGTTCTCGACCTCGCCCTTTGCGGTCTTCGTCAACAATGATCTCATCAAGGCCGCAGGTGCAAAGACGCCGGCGGAGATGATCGCTGCCGGCGAATGGACCTGGGAAAACGCCATCGCCACCGCCTCGGCGGTCGCAAAATCCGGCAAGGGCGGGCTTGTCGTCCGCGACTTCAATTACCAGAGCTGGCAATATCTGACCTCCGTGTGGAACGGCTGGGGCGCATCGCCCTGGAGCGCGGATGGCGCAACCTGCACCATGGCGGAAAAGCCGATGGCGGATGCTGTATCGTTCATCCATGATGCCATCTTCAGCAAGAAGGCCATGCCCGGCCCCGGCGAGACGGTCGATTTCTTCGCCGGTAATGCCGCGATGACCATTACCCAGATCAGCCGGGCCTCGCTTTTGCCGAAGGACAAGCCTTTCGGCTGGGACCTCGTGCCGCTGCCAAAGGGACCTGCCGGTGAATACGCGCTGATCGGACAGGCCGGCATCGGCGTCATGCAGTCCGGAAAGAATGCGCAGACGGCGGCCGAATTCGTTGCTTACATGACCAATCCGGAAAATTCGGCAAAGCTCAGCCAGTTCTTCCCCTCGGCGCGCAAGTCGCTTTTGAATGCGGAGGTGTTGAAAAAAACCAATCCGCTACTCAGCCAGGAACAGATCGAAAAGGTCGTCATATCAGGCATCGCCACGGGCAAGGTCATGCCCGGCCACACCGGCTTTGCCCAGATCCAGCAGATCGTGCGCTCAAACCTCGATGCGGTCTGGCGGCCGGAGGCCGATGTCGCGGGAGCGCTTCAAAAAATCTGCGGCCAGATCGCGCCGCTCCTGAAGCGCTGAGGAGAAAGCCATGGCTGTCGTGCAGGAGATTACCCGTCCCCAGCATCGCCCGGTATCGGCGTTCTGGACCATCGCGCGGCGCGACAGTCTTGCTGGCTTTCTGTTCATCGCCCCGCAGCTGATCGGGATCATCATCTTCGTGCTGATCCCGCTGGGGCTGGTGTTCTGGTATTCGCTGCACGAGTGGAACGTGCTCGCCAATACCTTCACCTATACCGGTGCGCAGAACTACCGGATGCTCATCGAAGACGGCAATCTTCTGGAGGTGCTGGGCGCGACCGGGATATTCTCAGCCGGCCTCGTCGTGTTCAACCTGTCGCTGGCGCTGCTGCTTGCCGTGCTGCTCAACCAGAAGCTTGCCGGCATTGCGATATTCAGAACGCTGTTCTTCTCGCCCGTCGTCGTGTCTCTGGTTGCCTGGACGATCGTCTGGGGTTTCCTGCTGCAGAAGAACGGCGGCATCAACGGCATGTTGCTGATGGTCGGCATCGAAGGCCCCAACTGGCTGCGCGAGGAGACGACAGCGATGATTTCGGTCATCGTCGTGCAGGTCTTCAAAAATGTCGGGCTCAACATGATCCTGTTTCTGGCGGCACTTCAGGGCGTGCCGAAGGAACTCTACGAGGCCGCCCGCATCGACGGTGCGCCAGCCTTCAAACAGTTCCGTCGCATCACCCTGCCGCTGATCAGCCCGACGATCCTGTTGACCTCCATCATCACCATTGTCGGCTCGTTACAGGTTTTTGCTCAGATCGCGGTTCTGACCCAGGGCGGGCCGGGTCTGTCGACCACGGTGCTGGTCTACTACCTCTATCAGCAGGCCTTCCAGTTCCATTTCTTCGGTTACGGCTCGACGCTGTCCATCCTGCTGTTTCTGATTGTTGCAGTGCTGACCTTTGCCCAGTGGCAGATGCGCAAGAGGATCGTCTTTTATGAAAGCTGACCTTTCCCCCCGCATGCAGGTGGCGCTTTACGGGCTGTTGTGCGTGCTGTTGATCCCGTTCGTCTTTCCGACCTGGTGGATGGTTACCTCCTCCATCAAGCCCATAAGCGACATCTTCGCCTTCCCACCGCAGCTCATCCCGCAGAGCCACGACTGGACGACCTATGCGAAGGTGTTCGAGTTGCAGCCCTTCGTGCGGCAATATTGGAACTCCGCCTACATTGCCGCTGTCGTGACGATTGGCACGATGATCATCTCCTCAATGGCAGGCTATGCCTTCGCACGGATCCGGTTTCCGGGCGCCAATGTGATCTTCATGATCGTGCTGCTTGGCCTGCTGATCCCGTCCGAAGTGACGATCGTGCCGCTCTTCCAGATGTTCCTGAAGGCAGGCATGGTCAACACCCACTGGCCGCTGATCCTCGTGCCGATTTTCGGGGCGCCAAGTGTGTTTGCCACCTTCGTCATGCGGCAGTTTTTTGTGACGCTGCCAGGAGAGCTGGAGGAGGCCGCACGCGTCGACGGTCTTGGACGCTTCAAGATATTTCGCAAGATTGCCTTGCCCTTGGCAAAGCCGGCGCTTGCTTCGGTCGCGATCTTTACGTTCCTGCATTCCTGGAACCTGTTCCTCGAACCCATCGTCTTTCTCTCCAGCGCCGAGATGTTCACGCTGCCGCAGGCGCTGACGCAATATACCGACGCCTATGGCGGGCCGATGTGGAACATCCAGCTTGCCGCAGCGACGCTGACTGCGCTGCCCGTGCTCATCGTCTTCGTGATTGCCCAGAAGCAGTTTGTCGAAGGCCTCGCCCATACCGGCCTCAAGGGCTGAAGAACCGGAAACCGATTGATGGCTCACGTTACTCTCTCCGACATCCGCAAAAGCTATGGCGCGGTGAAAACCATTCACGGCATCGATCTCGCCATTAAGGACGGCGAGTTTGTTGTGCTTGTCGGGCCTTCCGGCTGCGGCAAGTCGACCCTTTTGCGGATGATAGCCGGTCTCGAAACGATTACCGGCGGTGAGCTCAGGATTGGCGAACGGGTCGTCAACGATCTCGATCCCAAGGACCGCGATATTGCCATGGTGTTCCAGTCCTATGCCCTATATCCGCATATGACGGTGGCCAGCAATATGGGCTTTTCGCTGGAGCATCGGGGCTCGAGCAAGCAGGAAATTGCTGAAAAGGTGAACTGGGCAGCGGATATTCTTGGCCTTGCGCAGCTGCTCGACCGTTATCCCCGCCAGCTCTCCGGCGGCCAGCGCCAGCGCGTCGCGATGGGCCGGGCCATTGTTCGCAATCCGCAGGTGTTCCTGTTCGATGAGCCCCTGTCAAACCTTGATGCGAAGTTGCGCGTCGTCATGCGCGGCGAGATCAAGGCGCTGCATCAGAAGCTGAAAACCACCACGATCTATGTGACGCACGACCAGGTCGAGGCGATGACGATGGCCGACAGGGTCGTGGTTCTCAATGGCGGCAGGGTCGAGCAGATCGGCACGCCGCTCGAACTTTACGACCGCCCGGCAAATCAGTTCGTTGCGGGCTTCATCGGTTCGCCATCGATGAACTTCCTGACCGGCACGATAACTGAAAGAGGTTTTGAAACCGCAGGTATCGTGTTGCCCTTGCCAGTTTCCGCGGCCGGCTTTGCCGGCAAACAGGCCGTTTACGGCATCCGCCCGGAACACTTCCTGCTTGATGCCGGCGGCGTGCCTGCCGAGATAATGCTGGTTGAACCATTAGGATCGGAAACGCAGGTCACCATGAAACTCGGCGATACCAAGGTGCTCGGCGTCTTTCGGGAACGCATAGGGCAGGCAGTCGGCGACAGCATCATGGTCTCGCCGACGCTTAACAGCGTCCATCTGTTTTCGAGTGAAGACGGAGCACGGCTGAACTGATCACGGGGCCATCTGCCTCTTGCGCGGCCCGACGGCCTGATCGACTACTGGACTGCCAGGGAAAACCTCGCAGTCCAGCTGTTCCCATGGCTCACCCCATGACGGCTTTCAAAGGAAGCTGCTCTCGAAGAGTTCGCCTGAATAGGCCGCGTGGGTGATGCCCGCTTCAAGATCGGCCTTGGTCAACTCATCGACAAAAACACCATTCTGCATGACCAGAACGCGGTCGCACATATGGGCTATAACCGACAGGTCGTGGCTGACGAGAACGAAGGTGAGGTTCTGCTCGTCGCGCTGATCGGCCAGCAGGTTCAGGATTTCCGCCTGAATGGAGACGTCGAGAGCGGATGTCGGCTCGTCGAGAAGCAGGATCGGCGGCTCGAGGATAAGCGCGCGGGCGATCGCAACACGCTGACGCTGGCCTCCGGACAGTTCGTGCGGGAAGCGCTCGGCAAAATGCGCGGGCAGGCCAACCTGCTGCAGCGCGGCCGGAACCTTCGACCAGCCGTCACCAAGCCCCATGGAGCGGATCGGTTCGGCAAGAGCCCGGCCGATGCGGTGGCGTGGGTGCAGGGAACCATAGGGGTCCTGGAACACCATCTGCGCCAGCTTCAGCTCGTCGCGGCTACGGACTTTGCCCACAGGCTTGCCTTCGAAAGAGATCGATCCGGTCCAGCCGGATTCCAGGCCGGCAAGCGACCGCAGCAATGTCGACTTGCCGCAACCGCTTTCGCCAACGATGCCGAGTGTCTCGCCTCGGTTGACCCGAAAGCTGACGTCGCGCACGACATGATTGCGGTTTTCCTTCGTGCCGTAGACGACATCAAGCTTGTCTACCGTGATCATCGCATCACCTCCGCATCGATTGCCTGGCGATCCAGCACCTTGAGGCGCCGGACCGGATTGCGGGGATCGGGCATGGCCGCGATCAGGCCCCGTGTATAGGGGTGTTGCGCATCTTCGAGCTTGGAAAGCGTCTCCACGACGCGTCCGCCATACATGACCAGCACACGTTCGCAAAAGGCCGCGACCATGCGGATATCGTGACTGATGAGGATGAGGCCTGAATTGTTTTCGCGCACCATCTCGTCCAGAAGCAGAAGGACATCCTTGCGGACGCTGACATCGAGTGCTGAGGTCGGTTCGTCGGCGATGACCAGCTTGGGTTTGGCAAGCAGCATCATGGCGATCATCACGCGCTGTCCCATGCCGCCTGAAATCTGGTGGGGATAAAGCCCCATCACGCGGTCAGGATCGTTGATGCGCACGCGCAGCAGCATGTCGCGCGCGGCATTTCTGGCGGCCTTGCCCTTGAGGGCCAGATGCAGCTCGGCCGCTTCCGCCACCTGCTTTCCGATCGGCAGGACCGGATTGAGGGAATAACGCGGGTCCTGCATGATGAGCGCCATCTCGCTGCCGCGGATCGCACCCATCTGGCGCTCGGATTTTTCAAGCAGGGGTTCGGAGAGGAAATCCATCCGTTCTGCCGTCACCGTGGCACTCTTGGGCAGAAGGCGCATGGCGGCACGACCGGTCGTGGACTTTCCGGACCCGGATTCGCCGACGATACCGACACGCTCGCGCCCGACGTCGAAGTTGACATTGGAGACGGCGGGGATGGCGTTGCGGCCAAAGCGAACGTTAAGATCGCGGACCGAAAGAATGGGAGAGCTATCAGGAACGGGCATGACGCGGATCCAGTAGGTCGCGCAGCGTATCGCCAGCGATGTTGAAGGCAAGGCTCGTCAAAAGGATCGCGATGCCGGGCATGACGGCGACCCACCAGTAATCGAGCATGAATTTACGGCCGCTGGAAATCATCGCCCCCCATTCAGGAAGTGGCGGCTGAGCGCCAAGACCGAGGAAGCCAAGCGAGGCGGCCGTCAGGATGATACCGGCCATATTCAATGTCAGTCTGACGATGACCGAAGGAATGCACATCGGAGCGATATAAAGAAACAGGATGCGCATCGGCGAGGCCCCGTAGAGGCGTGCGGCCGCAACATAGTCGGTGTTGCGCACGACCAGCGCTTCGGCACGCGCCAGACGCGCGATGGGCGGCCAGGCGGTCAGCGAGATCGCGATGATTGCGGTGCCGAGACCGGCTCCCATTGCAGCAGCAAAGGCAAGTGCCAGAACGAGCGAAGGGAAGGAAAGGACAATATCGGTCGCGCGCATCAGAATGGCGTCGGTTCTGCCGCCGAAGAAACCGGCCATGACACCGATTGCAAGGCCGATAGGGCCGACGATGACCGAGACCGACAAGACGGTCTGGATCGTGATGCGGGTGCCATAGACGAGGCGGCTGAAAATGTCGCGGCCAAATTCGTCGGTTCCCGCCAGATGCGCCCAGCTGGGAGGCTGAAGCGCATTGTCGAGCACCTGGCGCACCGGATCATATGGCGCAATCAGGGGAGCGAAAATGGCAACCACGACCAGAATGGCGAGAATGGCAAAGCCGAACATTCCAAGCGGCTCGTCGCCAAGCTTCCGCAGCGTCCGCGCCGTCGTTGTGGATATCCGAGACAATGCGCTGCGGCTCCGCACCGGAGTGTTCTGAGTTATATCGGTCATCGAGCGACCTCCCGTGTCCGCGGGTCAAGCGTGGTGTAGGCCACGTCTGCGAGGAAGTTGAGCATCATAAAGATGAAGCCGATGACGATCGTGGCTGCGAGGATCGCATTCATGTCACCGATAAGCAGTGCATTCGTCATGTATTGTCCGATGCCGGGCCAGGAAAAGACGATTTCGGTCACAACGGCGCCTTCCAGCAGGTTGCCATAGGAGATGGCGAGAACGGTGATCAGCTGCACCGCGATATTCGGCAGTACATGGCGGGTTACGGTGCGCGCCGGGCTGACGCCTTTCGCACGCGCCGCAATCACATAATCCTGGCTGAGCTGTTCGAGGGTGAAGGCGCGGGTCATGCGGGTAATGTAGGCCATTGCCATATAGGCAAGGATGATCGCCGGCAGCATGATATGCGCGAGCGCATTCCAGAAAATCTCTGTCTCACCTGCGAGAAGAGTGTCGACCAGCATCAGCCCTGTTCTCGGCTCCACGAGGCCTTCGTAAAAGACGTCCACGCGACCGGGCCCGGCGACAAGGTTGAGATTCGCATAAAAAATCACGAGCCCGACGATACCGAACCAGAATACGGGTATCGAATGCCCCACCAGCGCAAAGACACGTGCGAACTTGTCGATAAACGTGTCGCGAAACAGGGCCGCGGCGAGACCGAGCGGGACGCCGATGACGGTGGAGATGATGATTGCCAGCGTTGCAAGCTCAAGCGTCGCCGGGAAGGCTTGCGCCAGGTCCCGCGTTACCGGGTTTCCGGTCAGGATAGCTATACCGAAATCGCCGTGCAGCAGGCCGCGGAGATAGATGAAAAACTGCTGGTAGAGAGGGAGATCAAGCCCAAGCCGAGCCCGCATGGCTTCATAGGCTTTGGGATCTGCAAGCTCACCGACGATTGCCCCGACCGGATCGGTCGGCATCACCCGGCCAATGATGAAGGTGATGCAGAGCAGGATGAAGAGGCTGACGACAAGTTGCAGGAAGCGATGTCCAAGCCCGCGCAATGAAATTTCAGTCATCGCAAATCGCACTTCCACGAGAAAACGCTGTCAGCGATGCCACTTTTTGAACGGCTCGCCGCAGACGAGCAATTCTACCCTGCAAAAACTTTTGATGGTACTTCATCCCAACTCCTCCCTGAGCTAACATGAAAACATATGACGTAACGCCACGTCATCATATGAGTAACGAAGGGATTCGTTTTCTGCAAGAGGGAAGAGTGGCATGATGGGCGATAGGGAAAAGCCGCGGGAGCGGCGGGCACAACAGATCATCGATAATCTCAGTGCAGAAATTCGCAGTGGAAAACTGAAGAACGGCGATCAGCTTCCCACGGAACCGCAGCTTGAGCGCACCTACGGCGTGAGCCGCACAGTGGTTCGCGAGGCGATCGCGGATCTGCGCTCTTCCGGCTATGTCATTCCCATCCACGGCAAGGGCGTGTTCGTCAGCAATGTCAGCGAGTGGGCCGGTGTGAAGCTGACGCAATCCGAAGTTGGCACAATTGCAGAAACGCTGGAAATGCTTGAGTTTCGGCTCGCAACCGAAGGCGAAGCAGCGGCAATTGCCGCCTATCGCCGCACAGCCCAGCAGGAAGCGGCGATTTCCGCAGCCCATCGGAAAATGGGCCGGGCCATCGATGCGGGCGAAAGCACCGTCAGTGCCGATTACGAGTTTCACACGGCAATTGCGATAGCGACCAACAACCGGTTCTATCTCGAGGCACTGCGCCAGTTCGGGTCACGCTCGATACCGCGCGGTCAGTTTCCAACCCTGCCGGAGACGGGCGACGCGGATTATCTGCGCAAAGTGCAGGCCGAGCATGAGGCAATCCTGCGCGCCATCGTAGAGCAGGATCCGGATGCTGCGCGGAAAGCCATGCGCGATCATATGCTTGCGAGCCAGCGTCGATACAGGTTGCTTTCCGAGGCGCAATAGCATCTCGACACTCATCTTATTTCGTGCGATGTCATATGATGACTAGCATGGAGTGAGGAGAGAATCGATGTATGTCGGCACCCAGGTGACAGCGCGCGATGACGAGGATTTCAAGGTTTGGGCGCAGCTTGGCGTCAATAATATCAACGCCGATCCGCCTGGTGCACCCGCAAGCTGGACCTTTGAGGATTTTGAGCGTCACCGTGACAAGGTCGAGAGCTTTGGCCTCGTGCTCGACATGGTGCAATTGCCGTTGCCATCAAGGCCGATCGAACAGGCATCGTTTCCCGATATCCTGCTTGCCGGGCCAGAGCGCGACCGGCAGATCGATGCCGTCTGCAGAATGATTGAGGATATCGCCAGGGCCGGCATCCCGGCGGCGAAATACAACCTCAATCTCATCGGCATCCCGCGCACTGAAATGGAGCGCGGGCGCGGTGGTTCGCTCAATGAAGCCTGGCGATGGGACAAGGCGGACCATGATGCGGCTCCGGGCCTTGCCGGTGTTCTATCCGAGGACGAAAATTGGGAACGCATCGACTATTTCCTCGAACGCGTGGTGCCGGTTGCCGAAAGCAACAAGGTCCGGCTCGCCTGCCATCCGCATGACCCCTACACCCCGCCCGGCTACAAGGGTGTCACCCGGGTGCTCGGCACCGTCGAGGGCCTGAAGAAATTCGTGCAGATGCGGGAAAGCCCCTATCACGGCCTGAATTTCTGCCAGGGATCGATCGGCGAGATGCTCGACAATCCGCGCGAGGAGATCGACGAGATCATCCGCTGGTTTGGCAGCCGCGACAAGATATTCAATGTCCATTTCCGCAACATCAGCGGCGGCAAGCTGTCGTTCATGGAAACGTTTCCCGACGAGGGTGACATGGACATGGTCCGTTCGCTGAAGCTCTACCATGAACTCGGCTATCGCTACATGATCATGCCCGATCATGTGCCGACGATTGCGGGCCGCGATCCCGTCGGTGTCGCCTTTGCGTTTTGCTACGGCTACATCGCCGCGCTCATTGAGGCGCTTAATAACAACCATCTTTGACTGTTTCAGGCCGGTTTGCGCACGTGGCGCTGCCGGCTTGCAATTACCGATCTGTAGGAGGAGCAGGTATGAAAAAATCAATGATCCGTCTCGCATTCACCACCGTTCTGGGCGCCATGTTGGTGCAGGCGTCGCCGGTGGCGGCCAAGACCCCCAACGACCAGCTCGTCGTCGGGACATCGCTTGCCCAGGTGCTGTCGCTAGACCCGCATCAGGCCACCGAAGCGAAAGCCAACGAAATCATGGCCAATCTTTACGATCGGCTGATCTCGGTCGATGGCTCGGGGAAGGTTTCGCCGCAGCTGGCAGAGCGCTGGGAGACAGATGACAAGGGCATCACGTTTCATCTTCGCGCCGCCAACTTTGCCTCGGGCAATCCCGTTACCTCCGCAGATGTGGTATATTCGTTCAGCCGCCTTTTGAAGATGAATCAGGCGGCGGCCGCCAACCTCAAGCGCGTTGGTTACAACGCGGAAAATGTCGACAAGCTGGTGAGCGCCCCGGACGAAAAGACCGTCCGCATCGAACTGTCGGGGCAAACGACATCCGAACTGCTGCTCTATCGTCTGGCGATGGTCATTGCCAGCGTTGTCGACAGCAAGGAGCTCAAGTCCCATGAAGTTGACGGCGACTGGGGCAACGCGTGGCTGAGAACAAATTCCGCCGGTTCAGGCCCCTTCACCCTCAATCGCTGGTCGCCGAACGAAATCATTATTCTTGAGGCCAACAAGGACTATGTGGCTGGCAGCCCGAAAATGCGTCGCGTGATCGTGCGGCATGTACCCGAAAGTCAGGTGGAGCGCCTGATGCTGGAGCGAGGCGACATCGACATTGCCAGCGCGCTGACGGCATCCGACCTTGCGACCTTCAACAACAAGGAAGGTTTTCAGATCCAGCGCGTGCCGACGGGTGGTTTCTACGTCCTGTCCATGAATGCCGGCAAGGAGCCTCTTTCCAACCCCAAGGTTCGCGAAGCGATTGCTTACGGCATCGACTACAAGGGAATGGAAAAGACCATCATGGGCCCCTATGGTAGGGCGCGCACGGTGCCGGTTCCGGAGAATTTCGAATATGCCATTCCAAGCCCCGACTGGAAGCTTGATGTCGAGAAAGCGAAATCTCTCCTGAAGGAAGCCGGTTATGAGAATGGCTTCACGCTTAATCTGAAGACAATTGCCCAAACGCCGCGTATCGATCTTGCTACGGCCATCCAGGCATCGCTCAGCCAGGTCGGTATCAAGGTGAACATTCAGCAGGGTAACGGTTCGGATGTGATTGCCGCTCACCGTGCGCGAGACTTCGATCTGCTCATTCCGCAGACGGGCGCCTATATGCCCAACGTCCTCGGCTCGATGGAGCAGTTCTCCAGTAACCCCGACAACTCGCTTGCTGCCAACAATGCCGGCAATTTCGTCTGGCGCTCTGCCTGGGACATTCCGGAACTGACGGCTCTGACCGCAAAGGCTTCCCTTGAGCCCGATGCCAAGAAACGTGGGGAAATCTACACCCAGATGCAGGAAATGTTCGTCGCGCAGAAGCCAGCCGTTCTGCCTCTCTTCGAGAGATACGAGCCGATCGTTTTGACGTCGCGCGTCAAGGATTATGTCGGTCACCCCAGCCAGACGACGCGACTGGAAAACGTGACGAAGCAGTGACTGCAAACCACTAGACGGAAAACATGTGACGGGCGGTGACTTTACCGCCCGTTTTTTTGTGGGTCCCTCGACTGCTTGCTGGCCAATTAAGACAGGGCCGCCGTGCGAACTATTACGTCCGCATCCTTGAATTCTTAGGGTTTTCGCGATGGCTCTAGCGGGTTAGACCGTGCAGCGATCGACTCTTTCCCAGAGCGGGATTCCCAAACCCCGCTCGCTCACATTCCATTAAATGCGTTGGCACCATGAGCTTCCCACAGATAAAACTTCCCGCAAGGCCGCTCAGTTTGAAGCGCGGTGTCATTTCGGTACCGGCGGCCTATTATTTCTCCATTCCCGTGCTGCTGGTGATTACAGTCGTCCTGCTCGTGGCCGAAGGCCCGGGTGTGTTGCGCGACTATCAGATCAGCCGCGACCCGCTGGAGATCGAAAGCGGCGATATCAACGGCAGTTGCAAGACCCGCAAGGCGATCTTCACGAATTGCGAAGCTGAGCTTTCCTACGAGCATGGCGGTGTGAGCTACAAGAAGGATGTCGAGGTCATGTTCGTCGATTTCCATTCCGGCGACTATGAAACCGGTCTGGTCATTTCGGCGAAGAATCCCGAACTTGCAACGATTTCACTTGGCCTCGATATGCTCTGGAACCGGATCATAACCCTGGGCGTGTTCGTTGCCCTGCTCGGTTTCGGCTGTTTCGCACTGCTGCTTGCACTTATCCGCACCTTGCGGGCTCGTCTGGGTCTGCGGCACCCGGCGCCATTGACTGTTATTCCGGTGGCGCTGACGGCGGTCGCCGAAAAACGCAGCCGTCTCTTCGTGACCTATGCCGATACGGTCAGGGAAGGGAAGACGAAGAGGCAATCCTTTACCTACCTAGAGAGAGGGCGAATCCCGGTCGTCGTTGGCCACACAGGCAAACACGATGTCGCACTGGCGGTCTGGCACGGTGAAACCCCGCTGCCCGTTCTGCTTGACGATCGGCTGGAGCGAATTGACCTATCGGAACAGGAAAGAGCGGAAGCACTTGCCTCGCTCGAACCGGTGCTTGCGAACCGTGGGCAGGAGGGCGTATCCGCCCCCGGCGCGGCGGTGACAAAGGCCCCAAGCCTTGCGCGACGGCTGGCAACGTTCGTTGCAATTGTCGCCTTTATCGTCGTTGCAACCTTGGGGTACTGGCTGTGGTACGTCACCAGCGCGCCTTCGCAATTCAACTCTCCGGGCATGGACCTCAACAACATGATGCCCGCGGCGCTCAACGAGTGGGGCTGCGCGCGTCTGCAGGAGCGTTTTGCTGATGGTCCGGCACCTTTCGGTTGTGCCGGGGACGATTTTAGAAGCTGGAAATAAAGGCTTTCTCTCTTGGCGTTTATCGGGCCGGTCGCAAGAGCTTGATGGGCTGGCGCGTCGGCCCGGCGTCTGCTGGCTCTTTGTCGATGAGATCGATCAATTATCCAAAGTTGCATTAGAGATTTATAAATAAACCAACTCCATAGTGCGATCGTGGGCGGTTCTCGAGGCTGGGAGAGTGCATCATGTTCACGGTTCTGGAATGCGTTGCGGTACAACACGATCATGCGATCGTACTGCTTGCAGCGGTTATTTGCCTGCTTGGCATGCATGCTTTTTTCCATTTGTTGTTGCGTGCGGAAGAAAGCCCGGCTGGCCGCAAGCCTTATTGGGTGCTGGTTGCCGCCTTTGCAGCGGGGCTCAGCGTCTGGGCCACGCATTTCGTTGCCATGCTTGCTTATAAGGGTTCAGTCCCGATCGGCTTTGATTTCCAGTTCACGGCGCTGTCGGCGGTTCTGGCCGTTCTGGGGTTCTGGCTGGCGCTCAGGGCGCGCTCGCAGGAGAGCTACAGTCCCGTTATCGTCGGAACGCTGGTTACCCTTTCTGTTGCCGTCATGCATTTCGTCGGAATGGCGGGCATGGATGTGGCCGCTACGATCAGCTATCGCTGGGGCCCCGTTTTGGGTGGCTTTGCCGTTGCCTGGGTATCTTTTCTGCTGGCCTTTTTCCTGTTCCTTCGTTCCGCCGCATGGAAACGCATCGTCATTCCGGCCGGATGTTCGATCGTGGCAATCTGCGCTTTGCATTTCACCGCCATGTCGGCCACGATCCTGTCGCCGGATCCGTCCGTCGCTGGCCCGGATCCCGACAATCTCGCCAGAGTGATCATGATTGCTGCCGTTTCGGGCGTGACTTTCCTGGTCCTCGCAGCCACTGCCACCGCCGCTCTCGTTGACCGTTACCTTGTCGATCTCAAGGGGCTTGTGGATGCGACGCTGGATGGTCTTGCCGTGGTCCGTGATGGCCGCATTGTTGAGCTGAATACCCGTTTTGCCGGGCTTGTCGGCAGCGATGAGGCATCGCTGATGGGTAAAAATCCAGATGATCTCTTCAAGGCCATGGACGGACAGCCCACCTATCTGCCGCGCCTCGCGCCGGTTGAGGCAATCCGAGAACGCACCGACCGGCCGCAGGTGTTCGAGCTTGCCGTGCGCACCATCGAGTATCGCGGCCATCCTTGCGAAGTGCTGGCCATTCGCGACCTGACGGAAAAGCGGGAGGCGCAAAGGGAGATCGAATATCTGGCCCGCCACGATGTGCTGACCGGCCTTTCGAACCGCACCATGTTCCAGACGCGGCTGCACCAGCAGATCGAACATTGCGACGCGGAGGATGAGTTTGCCTTGCTGGCGCTCGATCTCGACCGGTTCAAGGCGGTCAACGACATTTTCGGCCATGCCGAGGGCGACCGGGTGCTGAAAAAAGTTGCGACCATCCTCGATGAATGCGCAAGGCCGGGAGATATCGTCGCCCGTCTCGGGGGCGACGAATTCGTTATCCTGACTGCCCGGCACACCAAATCGGAGGAGGCACGTCTGCTTGCCGAGACAATCCTTGCCATGTTCGGGTTGAAAATGAATGCGGCCAACGACCCGACCGCTGTCGGCGTCAGCATCGGCATCGCCGTCTTTCCGCGGGACGGGAACAGCAACGAAAGCATCTTGCACGCCGCTGATCTGGCGCTTTACCGCGCCAAGATGGGTGGGCGCGGAATATTGTCCTTTTATGATCCCCTGATGGATCAGGAGGCCCGCGAGCGTCGCCAGCTCGAAACTGATCTGCGACTCGCCATCAACCGCAACGAATTGGTGTTGAACTATCAACCTGTCCTTTCCGTCGAATGTGGTCAGGTCGTCGGTTATGAAGCGCTGGTACGCTGGCAGCATCCGACAAGGGGTGTCGTACCTCCGGATGTCTTCATTCCGATTGCAGAGGAAAGCGGGATCATCATCTCGCTCGGCGAATGGGTGCTGCGCGAGGCCTGCCGCCAGGCGAGCACCTGGGCGCCGCACTTGAAAATCGCTGTCAATGTTTCACCATTGCAGTTTTCGCTCGCAAATCTCGGCCATGTGGTCTGCACGGTTCTCATGCAGTCCGGCCTTTCGCCGAACCGGCTGGAACTCGAGATCACCGAAGCCGCGTTGCTGAAGGACCGCAAGGCGACGCTGATCATCCTCAACCAGTTGAAGGCGCTGGGTGTGGCCATCGTCATGGATGATTTCGGCACCGGTTATTCCTCGCTCAGCAACTTGCAGAGCTTCCCCTTCGACAAGATCAAGATCGACCGCAGCTTCATCGCCGCCATGAGCGAAGATGATAATGCCCGCGCCATCGTGCGCGCGGTGATCGGCCTCGGTCGCAGCCTCGATCTGCCAGTGACGGCAGAGGGTATCGAAACCGACGCGCAATATCGCATGGTTGTCGATGAAGGTTGCGCGCAGGCGCAGGGCTATCTCTTCGGCAGGCCGGATGTGGCTCCTGCCGCGGCGGCAAGTACCGGCAAGCGGAAGAAACATTCCGTCTGAAAGAGGAGTGCGGCGGCGTGATGCCGTCGTAACTCCATTCTCCTACGCCTATGGAACGAGAGCGAACGCAGATCGTTAGGATTGTGTGTGGTGCGTCCGTGTCGCCACCGCCGCAGCCGGCGGCAGACGACAGCCCTGACCTTCCGATGATGAATTCGCTGGTCATGAGACGCACCAAGGATGGAATTCTATCTCTGGGAGAAACCAATGACAGACCGCCTTGAGCCGCAGGACCCGCGCAACCAGTATCCGCGCCCGCCCTTTTCAACGCCGACTCAGGAAATGCCGGGGCTGGTCACGAACATGATGCCTTTCCCTGATCATGGTGAAAAGACCTATCGCGGCAGCGGCAAGCTTGCCGGGCGCAAGGCGCTTATAACCGGCGGTGATTCCGGCATCGGTCGCGCCGTGGCAATTGCCTTTGCGCGAGAAGGTGCAGATATCGCGATATCCTATCTGCCGGAGGAAGAATCGGACGCCGAAGAGGTGGTAGCACTTATCGAAGCGGAAGGCCGCGTGGCGGTCGCCTTACCCGGAGATATTACCGATGAGGCATGGTGCCGCGAACTGGTTGAAAAAGCGGTAGGTGATCTCAACGGCCTCGATATTCTGGTGATCAATGCCGCAAGACAACAATATCGCGAGGGTATCGCCGAGCTGTCGACTGAAGATTTCGACCGGACGATGAAGACCAATCTCTACGCGCTGCACTGGATTGCGCAGGCCGCCGTTCCTTATCTAGAGCCCGGATCGTCGGTGATTACCACCGCATCCATACAGGCCTATGAGCCGTCTCCCATTCTTCTTGATTATGCCACTACGAAAGCCGGCATCGTTGCCTATACGAAAGCGCTCGCCAAACAGCTTATCGAAAAAGGCGTGCGGGCAAATGTCGTCGCGCCTGGTCCTTTCTGGACGGTTTTGCAGCCAAGCGGCGGGCAGCCGGACGAAAAGGTCGGGAATTTCGGTAAGGACAGCGATTTTGGCCGTCCAGGCCAGCCTGTGGAACTGGCACCGGTCTATGTGCTGCTGGCTTCGCAGGATGGCAGCTTCATCAATGGCGAGGTCTATGGTGTGACCGGAGGCCGGGGCGTTGCCTGATCGGCTTTGAGGACTTGACATGAAACGACAGACAGAACGTTCAGACAGAGATGTGAAGCCCTTCGATGTCCGCGACCGGCTGATACTGGCGCTTTATGCGCAGCTGAAGGCCGAGCGGCAAACGCGCGAGGCCATGGAATGGGTCATCCGCAATGGCGGGCTTTCGCCAGAGGTGCTGGAGGCGATGGCATCCGACCCTGTTCCGGTGCTGGCGGATGGGGACGTTCCCGCTATCGAGCGCATCCTTGCTGCGGACCGGGGCAGAGGCCAATCCTCTCAAGACGACCATGGGCGGCCATCATGAACCGGAGAGCGAGCTGGAAGGGTCATCTGACATTCGGCGATTTCACCTGTGAAATCGGTCTCTATTCCGCGCTCACTTCATCGGAAAAGATCTCCTTCAACATCGTCAACCGAAAGACCGGCCATCGCGTCGAAAGGCAATATGTCGATAGCGATACCGGGGACGCTGTCGACCGCGAGGATCAGGTCAAGGGATATGAACTCGACAATGGCGACCATATTGTCATTGAGGGAGATGAGATCGCAACGCTGATGCCGGAAAACGACAAGGTCATCCGCATCAAGCATTTTCTGAGCCACGACGAGATCGACAAGCTCTATTTCGATAAATCCTATTATCTGGCGCCGACGCAGGAGGGTGGCGAAGAGGCTTTGACGCTGCTGGCAAAAGCCATGGACGACGAGAAGGTCTCGGCACTTGGCGAAGCGGTACTCTTTCGCCGAAACCGCGTGCTGTTGATCCGTCCAAGCGGCAAGGCGCTCGTGGCGACGACCTTGAATTTCGGCTACGAGGTTCGCTCGCAAACCACCGTTTTCAAGTCCATTCCAGATATTCAGTTCGATGAAGAGATGCTTGAACTCGCCGGTCACATCATCGGGAAACGGGCAGGCACATTCGATCCGGCGGAATATACCGATCGTTACAATGATGCGCTGGCGGAACTGGTGAAGGCGAAGATCGAGGGCAGGGAAATCAGCAAACAGCCGCCGCGCAAGCAAGATAACATCATCGACTTGAAGGAGGCTTTGCGCCGCAGCGCCGGTGACGGCGACAGCGGAAAATCTACCGCTGGTGCGGGGCGCAAATCCTCCCGGAAAGCGAGCTGATCCATGGGTTTGCAGAGCTATAACGCCAAGCGCAGTTTCGACAAGACGCCGGAGCCGAAGGGCGACAAGGTCGACGCGCAGGGATCGAGTTTCGTCATACAGAAGCACGATGCCCGCCGACTGCATTACGATTTCCGGCTGGAGATGGACGGCGTCCTTAAAAGCTGGGCGGTTACCCGCGGGCCGAGCCTTGACCCGGAGGACAAGCGCCTTGCGGTCCACGTCGAGGACCACCCTCTAAGCTACGGCGACTTCGAAGGCGTAATCCCGAAAGGTCAATATGGCGGCGGCACCGTCATTCTTTGGGATCGTGGTGTCTGGCGCCCGATTGGCGACGCGAAGAAAGGCTACCGCAAAGGCCATCTCGACTTTGAACTGGAGGGCGAAAAGCTTAAAGGCCGCTGGCATCTTGTACGTATGCATGGAAAGCCCGGTGAAAGCCGTGAAAACTGGCTGCTGATCAAGGGCGACGACGAAGAGGCAAGGCATGATGGCGGCGCCGATATTCTGGAGGAGCGGCCGGAATCCGTGAAGACTGGCCGAAGTGTTGAAGAAGTTGCCGCCAAGCCGAAGGACACCTGGAATTCGAAGCCCGTATCGAAAAAGACCGTTAGTTCTTCCTCGGGCAAAAAACAGGCGCATGCCCTGCCGAAAGGTGCCCGCAAACAGGCGCTGCCATCCTTCGTGCCGCCGGCACTTGCGACGCTGAAACCCAAGCCACCGGAAGGCTCCCGCTGGCTGCATGAGATCAAGTTCGACGGCTATCGCCTGCAGGTCCGTATCGACCACGGCAAACTCCAGCTTCTGACCCGTAGCGGACTGGACTGGACCGAAAAGTTCGGCGATGCCGTGGCGGGAGCGCTCAAGTCGCTGCCAGGCGAAACGCTGATGATCGACGGCGAAATCGTGGTGGAACGGGACAGCGGCGCCTCGGATTTCTCAGCCTTGCAGCAGGACTTGAGCGAAGGGCGCAGCGACCGCTTTGTTTTTTATGCGTTCGATCTCCTATATCTGGATGGCACGGATTTGCGCGGGGCGGCGCTGACGGATCGCAAGGCGCTACTGGAAAAGCTGCTGCCCGCCAGCAACCCGCATCTTCGCTACAGCGAACATTTCGAGGAAAGTGGCGGGCTTGTTCTCGATCATGCCTGCCGCCTCAGCCTCGAAGGCGTTATCTCCAAGGTCAAGGACAGCAAATACGTCTCGGGCCGCAAGGGTAACTGGGTGAAATCCAAGTGCTCGATGCGGCAGGAATTCGTTATCGGCGGCTATACGCTTTCCTCCGCGTCGGACCATGCCATCGGCTCACTGGCGCTCGGCGTTTATGAGGAAGGCAAGCTGCGTCATGTCGGCCGCGTCGGCACCGGCTATACCGCTGACATTGCCGAAATGCTGCTTGGCCGCCTGAAACCGCTGGGCATCGATGATAGCCCGTACGGCGAAAAGCTCACGGCACTTGCGCGCCGCGACCTGCATTACGTCAAGCCGGAACTGGTTGCAGAAGTGGAGTTTCGTGCCTGGTCCGGAGATGGCAATCTGCGCCATGCATCATTCCGCGGCTTGCGGGAAGACAAGCCGGTGGGTGAAATCGAACGCGAGGATAAAGCAGTGTCGGAACAAGGGACGCCGCAGTCAAAGATCAAGTTCACCCATCCGGAACGGCTTTATTGGCCGGACGATGGCGTGACCAAGGAAGGGCTTGCCGATTATTACACCCAGGTCTGGCGCTATATGGCCCCCTTTGTCGTTAACCGGCCTCTGGCGCTGCTGCGTTGTCCTGAAGGGATCGATGGTCAGCGCTTCTTCCAGAAACACGCCTGGCGCGGTGTGAACAAGGCGATAGAACAGATCAAGGATCCGAAGGACAAGGGCGGCGAACCGCTTATCAGGATTACGGATTTCGATGGCATGATGGCCTTGGTCCAGTCCGCTGCGCTTGAAATTCACCCATGGGGGGCGACAACCGCGAACTGGGAAAAGCCTGACATGATCACCATGGATATAGACCCCGGCGAGGACGTGTCATGGCAGGAGGTAATCGACGCGGCACTGGAACTGAAGCGGCGTTTCGAAGATGCCGGTCTGGCCGCTTTCGTGAAAACCTCCGGCGGCAAGGGGTTGCATGTCGTGGCACCCTTAAAACCGGAAGCGGGATGGCCGGCCTTGAAGGCCTTTGCAAAGACCATGGCGGATGACATGGCCAAGGCGGAGCCGGAGAAATATCTTGCGGTGGCAACCAAAGCGAAACGCCAGGGCCGCATCTTCCTCGACTATCTGCGTAATGGCAGGGGCAATACGGCTGTTGCGCCCTATTCGACACGTGCACGACCCGGAGCCGCCATTTCAGCGCCAATCGAATGGACGGAACTCTCAGATGAGATAGGTCCGGCACACTTCACGGTCAGCAATATCGGCGCGCGCCTTACTGCCCTGAAGAAGGATCCATGGGACGGCTTTTTCGCTGCCGCGCGACCCCTGCCGAAAAAGGCCCGATGAGCGTCAGCCTTTCTTGTCCGAGGCAAGGCTTTTCTTCAACGCATCCATGATGTTGATGACATTGCCGCCGGTCCGGGTTTTCGTGCCGGTCTTCTTTTCCGGGGAAGATACGGTCTTGCTCTTGGTTTTTAGCAAAGCGCTGATCTTTTTCTGGATCGGATCCTGCACCAGCGCCGGTTTCCATCCCGTCATCTGTTTGCCGATGCGTTTTTCCATCGCGTCCAGCAGCGGCTTTTCGATTTTCATCTTCGGGTCCAGCGCGTCGATGCTTTCGCGCACTTCCTCGCCATAGTGCAGGGTCCACAGAATGATGCCCTTGCCTGACGGTTCCAGCAGAACCGCTCTTTCGCGGCGATAGAGAACAAGCCGCGCAATGCCGACAACGCCGTTTGCCCGCATGGCTTCCCGTATCACGCTGAAGGCTTCCGTGCCGATCTTGTCTTCCGGTCGCAGGAAGTGCGGCCGGTCGTACCATATCCAGTCGATAGAGCCTGTGGGCACGAAGGTCTGGATGTCGATGGTGCGGGTGCTTTCGAGAGCGACCGCATCGATCTCGTCATCCTCCAGCAACACATAATCGTCTTCGGCGCGGGGAAAACCCTTCACCTGGTTCTTTGCGGCCACCGGCTTGTGGGTAACGCTGTCGACATAGCGGCTTTCGACGCGATTGCCGGTTTTGCGGTTGAGAACGTGGAAGCGGTATTTGTTGCTTTCGGTTGTGGCAGGCGTCAGCGAAACTCCGGCCGTCACCAGCGACAGCTTCAGATAGCCCTTCCAGAAAACCTGCCGTGCCATGATCCGCGATCCGCCTTGTCGCCTGTTGTCTCCCGGATCAACAACCACAGGGTGGCTTTTGTTCCGGGAGCTTTGGCAGAGAGGGCGGGACTCTGTCTCAGCCGAACAGCGATGTAAGACCATAGACAGATGCGGATATCAGGGCAGCGGCCGGCATGGTTACGACCCAGGCAATCACGATATTGCCCGCGAGGCCCCAACGCACCGCCGAGACGCGACGCGCGGCACCGACGCCGATGATGGCGCCGGTGATCGTATGGGTGGTGGACACCGGAATGCCGAGCCACGTCGCGCCGAAAAGTGTCAGCGCACCGCCGGTTTCGGCGCAGAACCCCTGCATCGGGTTCAGCCTGGTGATTTTCGACCCCATGGTGTGCACGATGCGCCAGCCGCCGAACAGTGTGCCGAGCGCCATGGCCGACTGGCACGAGATCACCACCCAGAACGGCACGTAGAAGCTCTCTCCAAGATGCCCCTGGCTGAAGAGCAGCACAGCGATGATGCCCATGGTCTTCTGTGCGTCATTGCCGCCGTGGCCGAGCGAATAGAGCGAGGCGGAAATGAATTGCATGATGCGGAAGGTGCGATCCACGGCGAAGGGCGTCTGGCGGACGAACAGCCAGGAGACGGCAAGCACCAGCAGCAGTGCAAGGAAAAAGCCGATGGCCGGCGACATGAAGATCGCGCCCACGGTTTTCAGAAGACCCGACCAGACGATGGAATTGAAACCGACCTTCGCAAAGCCCGCACCGACGAGACCGCCGATCAAGGCATGTGACGAGCTGGAGGGAATGCCGAAAATCCAGGTGACGATGTTCCAGACGATGGCGCCCATCAATGCCGCAAAGATGACCTGCGGGGAAACGATGGCCGGATCGATGATGCCGGTGCCGAGCGTTTCGGCCACATGCAGGCCGAAGAACAGGAAGGCGATGAAATTGAAGAAGGCCGCCCATGCCACCGCATATTGCGGGCGCAATACACGGGTGGAAACGATGGTGGCGATGGAATTTGCGGCGTCGTGGAGACCGTTCAGAAAATCAAAGAACAGCGCGATGGCGATAAGGCCGACAAGCAGTGGCAGTGCAAGCGCGACATCCATCAGACGTTCTCGATAACGATGCCGCTGATCTCGTTCGCCACGTCCTCGAAGCGGTCGACGACCTTTTCGAGTTCGCCGTAGATCTCGCTGCCGATCATATAGGCCATGGCATTGCCGGTCGCACCATGGCGCCGGAAGAGGTCCTTCAGGCCCTGGTCATGAAGCTCGTCGGAGCGCCCTTCGACGCGGGTAACCTCTTCGGCAATCACCGACAGGCGCTGGGCATTGGTGCCGACCTTTTCCAGAAGCGGGATGGCTTCGGCGACGAGGCTTGCCGCACGCACGATCTCGTGGCCCATCTCGCGCATCAGCGGGTCGAATTCGGTCTGCTCGAACAGCCGGATCGTCTTGACGGTCTTGTGCATCATGTCGATGGCGTCATCCATGGACTGGATGAGGTCCTTGATATCGCCACGATCAAAGGGCGTTATGAAGCTGCGGCGCACCGCAAGCAGAACGTCGCGGGTAATATCATCCGCCTGGTCTTCGAGGGCGACGATAAGGTCGCAGTTTTTCTCGACGTCGACGCCGCTGAGAAGGTGGTCCAGAGCTGCGGCGGCTTTGACGACCGTTTCCGAATGTTTGCTAAACATGTCGAAGAAACGGTCCTCGCGCGGCATCAGCTTGCGAAAAATGCTCATCATGCGAATTGGCCCTCAATGGCGCTTTATTAGTTGTGGGGGGTGATTGTCATAAAACTGTCATAAATGCACGCGGGGCATTGATGCAACCCGGAAAATCGGCAGTATCAACGGATATGAAATCCATGAAGAAAAGTCGGAAAGCCCGTCCGGCGCGTTCCCTGACATTGCTTCAGCAACTTGCTGCTGTTCCTGAAAAGCTGTTCACCGGCTCTTTCCGGCAGCAATATGCCGCCTTATGCTTCCGTTATACCGGAAGCGGCGAAGAGATCGAAATCCTCGTCGTCACCTCCCGCACCAGCGCACGCTGGATCATTCCGCGCGGCTGGCCGATGAAACGCAAGAAGCCGCATGAGGCTGCCGCGATCGAGGCGTGGGAGGAAGCGGGCGTTCGTGGCCGCGTGAGGAAGGACGCCGTTGGCCGCTACACCTATCTCAAGATGCTCGACAATGGCGATGTCGTTCCCTGCGTTGTCGATGTCTTCCAGATCGAGATCACCGGGGAGGAAACGAGTTTCAAGGAGCGCGGCGAACGCCTTCTGGAATGGGTTCGCCCGGACGAGGCAGCAAGGCGCGTCCGGGAAATCGAACTGAAATCGCTTCTGGTCGACTTCCGCCCGAGGGGGAAGAGGAAACGCCTGACCGAAGAAAAGTCCTAACGGCAAACGTCACCGGCGAACCTAGGATGGTGAAGATGGACGTTCGGTCGATCCCGTCTCCCCCATCTCGTCCGGTGCCTTCGGTAGCAGGCGGGCGAAACGCCGGGTGATGCTGTCGATGTAAGACAGGATTGTCGGCACGACGATCAGGGTGAGCAGGGTGGAGCTGATGAGGCCGCCGATTACTGCGTGCGCCATCGGCGCGCGCTGTGCCCCGCCACCGCCAACAGCCAGCCCGAGCGGAATCATGCCGAAAATCATCGCAAGCGTCGTCATGATGATCGGGCGGAAGCGGATGATGCCGGCGCTCGCCAGCGCTTCGTTGAGCGAAAGTCCACGCTTCCTTTCGCGGTTGGCGAAATCGACAAGCAGGATGCCGTTCTTTGTAACGAGGCCCATCAGCATGATGAAGCCGATCAGCGAGAACATGTTGATCGTGCTGCCGGCAACCAAGAGCCCGACGAGGACGCCGATGAGAGATAGCGGCAGGGACGCCATGATGGCGAGCGGTTGCAGGAAGCTGCCGAATTGCGAGGCGAGCACGATGTAGATGAAGATGACCGCCATTGCGAGCGCGGTTACCATGTGGCCAACCGTCTCCTCCATGGTTTCGGCGTCGCCGCCGAAGCGGATACGGTAGCCGTCCGGCAGGTCGCGGGCGGCGGTAAGGGTTTTCAAAACGTCTGTCACTTCGCCAAGCGCTCGTCCGGATATGTTGGCCGAAACCAGCACCTCGCGGCGATTGTCGATGCGGCGGATTTCGGCGGGTGCTTCCACGGTGGTGATATCGGCGACCTGATCCAGACGTACCAACAGGGGCGAGCCGTTGGATGCCGTGCGGCTGGTGGCGATCATCAACTCGCTGATCCTCGTCGTGTCGGCACGCCGCTCGCCGGGCAGGCGCACGACGATGTCGTAGCTGTTACCGCCCGCATCCGTCCATTTCGACACGTCCTCACCGGCGATGAGCGGCGAGAGCGCTGCGGCAAGATCGGATCGGGAAATGCCGAGATCGCTTGCCGCCTCGCGTTTCAGGCGTACCGAAAGGATGGAGGTCACGTCGCGGGTGCTTGAGGTCACATCCACGAGGCCGGGGATTTTTTTCATGTCTTCCATCAGACCGTCGGCGATCTTTTCGAGGATTGTCCGGTCGTCGCCAAGAATGCTGAGCTGGACGGGGCTTTCGCCACCGCCGAGGCCGTTTTGCAGGATCGCGACCTCTATGCCCGATATGGCCGACAGGCGTTTGCGGATCGGATCGGCCAGCGTGACCGGAGTTCGGGTGCGCATCTCGAGCGGCACCAGTCCCACCAGAACGGCGGCGCGATGTTTACCGACGGTGCCGCCGGTATTGACGGTGGAATAGAGCATCTCGACTTCCGGGAATTCCTGGAGTGCCTTCTCGACCTGCCGCACCTTCGCCGTGGTGTAATCCAGCGAGGAGCCGACCGGTGCCGTGACGTTGATCTGGAAGCGGCCTTCATCCGTATTCGGGACGAATTCCGCACCGACCAACGGCACCATCAGCAGGCTGCCGACAAAAATGCCTGATGTGACGAGCAGGGTGACGAGCCGGTGGTGCAATGTCCAGCCGATCACGTGCCGATATTGATCGGCGAGCCATTCGAAGCCGTGATCGAAACGGGCGATCAGCCGACCCACCGGCCCGCGCGGGGCGTTGGGTTGCGCATCCGGATCGTACCAGACGCTCGACAGCATCGGATCGAGCGTGAAGGCGACGAAAAGCGAGATCAGCACGGCAGCTGAAACGGTGATGCCGAATTCATAGAAGAACCGACCGACGATGCCGTCCATGAAAGCGACGGGCAGGAAAACCGCCACGATTGTCGCCGTTGTCGCGATAACCGCAAGTCCGATTTCGTTCGTGCCGTCGAGTGCTGCGCGGATATGGGATTTCCCCATGTGAAGGTGACGGGTGATGTTTTCGCGCACGACGATGGCGTCATCCACCAGAATGCCGATGGAAAGCGTCAGCGCCAGGAGGCTCAGTGTATTGAGCGTGAAGCCCATAACATCAATGACCGCCAGCGTGCCGATGATCGCAATCGGCAGCGTCAGTCCGGTGATGACGGTGCTGCGCCAGGAATTGAGGAACAGGAAGACGATGGCTACGGCAAGTGCCGCCCCTTCTATCAACGTCGTCTGCACCTGCGTGACGGATTCCCGGATGGGAATGGATGTGTCCGTAATGACCCGCAATTGCACGTTTTGCGGAACAAGGTCGGCATTGAGGGCGTCCAGGCGCTTTCTCACATCCGCGACAACCTGAACCGTGTTGGCATCCTGAACCTTGACGATGTCGATCGCCAGCGCAGTCTGGCCATTATAGACGGCACGGTTTTCGGCGTCGGCAGCCCCTTCGGAGAGTGCGGCGATGTCGCGAAGATAAATGGCTGCGCCACCGCGCCGGGCGACGACCATGTCCAGCAGCGCCTGCGGTTCGGGGATGCGGCCCTGCACCTGGATCGTGCGTTCGGAAACGGTATCGACAAGGCTTCCAGCCGGGCTGTTGCTATTGCCGGTGCGTAGCGCGCTCACCACCTCGTTGATGCCGATCCCAAGCGCGCGCATGCGGGTGTCGTCGATCACAATGTCGATCTGCCGCTTGCGGGCGCCAACCAGCGTTGCCTGCCCCACGCCGGGAACAGTCGTCAGTTGCCGCAGCACCTTCTGGTCGGCAAGGGCGGTGAGTGCGGATATGTCGAGCGACGTCGAGCTTATCGCCACCGACAGGATAGGCTCGGCGGCGGGATCGAACCGGGATATGACCGGCTTTTTGGCCTCTTGCGGGAAATTCGCGTCGATGGCGGCGATCTTGTCGCGCACCTCCTGTGCCGCGGTCGCGCTCTTAACCTCGAGCTTGAATTTTGCGACGACGACAGAGCGTCCCTCGTAGGAGGTTGACGTGATCTCGTCCAGACCGCCGATGGCGTTCAGCGCATCCTCGACCGGGCGCGTCAATTCTGTCTCCACCGTTTCAGGTGTGGCGCCCGGATAAGCTGTGGACACCACAACGACCGGAACGTCGACATTGGGGTAGAGGTCGAGCCCCAGCCGCTGCAACGAGAAAAGACCCATGACCAGAAGCGCCACCATCATCATGGTGGCGAAAACGGGGTGGGAGACGGATATGCGGGTCAGAAACATCTCAGCCTGCCTTGTCGACCGTAACAGCCATGTCGGGCTGCAATTCGGGAAGCGGTGCGGTCAGGATCGTCTCACCGTCCTGTAGACCGGCGCCGATCTCGATCAGGCTGCCATCGTTCCAGCGCGATCCCACCGCCACCGTCTGGCGGCGAAGATGGCCGTTCAGGACTTTAAGGACATGGTAGCCGGTTTCGTCTTTGCGAAGCGCGATTGCAGGAACGACAAGCGCATCGTTTTTTTCGCGCACGAGGATGGACCCGCTGGCGAACATTCCTCCCCACAGCCGACCGTCGCGGTTGGCAAGCCGCAGATAGACGGCGACAAAGCGCGTCCCGTCTTCGGCAACCGGGCTGATGCGCTCAACGGTGCTTCTGAGAGGCTGGCCGCCGATGCCGTCAATATCGAGTTCGGCGGTCTGGCCAACGGCGACACGTGGGATGTCGCGCGTGGCAACGAGAACCTTCGCCTCAAGCATGCTTGTATCGACCAGCGTCATGAGTTCACCATCGGCACTGACGCGGGAGCCGGCTTCTGCCTGCCGGCGGGTAATGGTACCTTCAAAAGGCGCGCGGATTTCGGCATTGCGAAGGGCAAGGCGGGCGATATCCACCTGCGCCGAAAGGCTCTGCAGCCTTGCCGTTTTCACAACGACATCGCTCTTCGCCTTGTCGAGCTGTTCAGCCGATGCGATGTTTTTTGACGCTAGCTGTTCGGTTCGGGTGAGTGCCTGCATCGCCAGTGTCAGTTCGGCCTCGGCCGCATCCCGGTCGCTCTGCCGCAGCAGGAGAGTCGATTGCAGTTCCTCGGTTTCGAACCGTACCAGCAGGTCGCCCGCCCGCACCGCCTGTCCGTCCCGGACATTCATATCCAGAATTTTTCCGGCCTCGCGGGCGCGGATCACGACACGGCTGACCGGCTGAAGTTCGCCACTGATGCTGAGCCGCTCCGCCATCGCTCGTGTGCCGATCCTTGCGATTTCCGCAGCCGTCAGTTCGAACGGGATACCGGCCGGGCTCATCGAGGTTGACGCCACGATTTCCTTCACGCGCTCGTTCGCATCGACGCTTCCGCGCGCCGGATCAAGAGCCGTGACGACGAGAGCGCAGCCCGCAAGCGCGATCCCCGCCTTGATCGTTCTTTTCACCCACATAACATAATCCTTCCAGGCAAAACTCATCCTGTGACCGCCGATCGAGCGGTCATGTCGCCTGTCTTCCAGGCTGATGGCTTCTGGATAAGTGTTGATAATTGCAGCAGCATTACCCGCCCGCATCTTCTGCGACGCAATACTGCCGCAACCTTTCTGGCAGACAAGGAGGGGGCGAAGGGACGGTGGCAAATGAGACTTCTGTTGATTGAGGACGAAAAGGAAATGGCGGATGCGCTGTCGACGACGCTCGGCAAGCAGGGGATCGTCATCGACCATACGATGCGGCTCGGCGATGCGATGGAGCTGGCGCGCCAGCATGTCTATGATGCCATTCTGCTTGACCGTCGTCTGCCGGACGGGGAGGGGCTTACCTTCATTCCAAAGCTGCGCCGCGCCGGTATCGATACGCCGATCATCTTATTGACGGCGATGAACGAACCGGAGGAGCGGATCGAGGGGCTGAATGGCGGCGCCGACGACTATCTCGGCAAGCCGTTTCTCGTCGGCGAACTGCTGGCGCGGCTGCGCGCGGTTTTGAGAAGGCCGGCAAGCATCGCCCCGTCGCAAATCGCTGCAGGCCGCATCGTGATCGATCCGCTTCATCTCAGCGTCACGATCAACTCGCTTCCCTTTGATCTGCCAAGGCGCGAGCTGATGGTCCTCATCACGCTGGCGAAACGAAAGGGCAAATCCGTGCTGCGCTCGACGCTTGAGGCCGCCGTCTACAATTACGAGGAGGAAATCCAGTCCAATGCGCTCGATGCGCATATATCGCGACTGCGCAAACGCCTGCTCGACGCTTCTGCCGGGGTCAGCGTGCATAATATTCGCGGCATCGGTTATCTGCTCAGGGAAGACACATGAAGGCGCAGGGCAAGTCCAATCCGTCCCTGTGGTGGCAATTGAGCTGGCAGCTCAGCATTGTCGTCTCCTCCATGATCGCTGTCGTCATCGTCGGGCTCTGCGTTTACGGGGTGATGAAGCTCTCGCCCAATATCGGGCTCTGGAACGATTTGTCGGCGACACTTGACGAGTCGCTTTCGCTTGATCCGCAAAAGGGTCTGGTCATTACCGAGGGGCCGGCATTACGCGCCTTGAAGGCGAAGAATGAAACGTTGTGGTTCGTGGTCTCGACACCTGACGGTCACGCGGCGACGTTCGGAACCGTACCGGCTGTTTATGCCGAACTGGCGCGCTACGTTCATCTGATGACGGACGCCGATATTCGCGGCGGCAGCGGCATATCCGAGGTTGCTTCGGCTGAAAGTATCGAGACGACGTCGGGACCCGTCAGGATCATGTTCGGCGGAACCTCTAATGCACGAGCGTCGTTTCTGACGCTTCTTGCCGGCACCTATCCGATTTATGTCCCCCTGCTGGCGGTTCTTTTGCCTGCGGTGTTTTTCTCCGTGCCACACATTGTGCGCCGGGCGCTTGCCGGCCTAAGTTCCGTCGTCAAAAAAGCACCGGAGATCGACCCGCGACGACCGGGTTCGAAGCTTCCCGTCGAAGATGTGCCGCGCGAAGTCGTTCCGTTGATCGTTTCCTTCAACAGCGTTCTCGAGCGGCTCGAAGAGCAGTTCCAGGCGCGGCAACGTTTTCTGATCGATGCCGCGCACGAATTGAGGACGCCGATTGCAATCATGCAGACCCGGATAGAGGGCCTGCCCGGACCGGACCAGCAGCGCCTGATGGGGGATGTAGCGCGGCTCGGTGAAACCGCCGAACAGCTTCTGGCCTTTGAGCGAAACGATCAGGTGAACGACCGGCGCGAGGTGGTGGACCTGGTCGATATCGCCCGCACGGTGGTGGCAGAGCTCGCGCCGCTTGCGCTTTCGGCAGGTTACGACATCTCCTTCGAAACGCAGATCGAAAAATACGACATGCAAGGCAACCCCTTCGCCCTGCCGCGCGCCATCAGCAATATCGTGCGCAACGCCATCGACCATGGTGGAAACAAGGGGCTGATCCATGTCTCGGTTCTCACAAACGGCGAAATCGCGATTTCCGACGAGGGGCAGGGCATACCCGAGGACCAGCAGGAGCGGATATTCGAACCTTTCTATCGGGTCACGCCGAAAAGCACGGGTGCCGGACTTGGCCTCAGCCTCGTCAAGAAGATCGTCGCCAATCATAACGGCCGTATCGTGCTGGAAAGCAACCCCTCTGGAAGCACGTTCCGGGTTCGATTCTGATTGCGCTTTGCGCGCTGTAGACCGGTCGCGGCGATTGTAATGCTGCCGCAACGTTCGCGGTCATAATGTGTGGGCACGGGATCAACCGTGCCAACCGGAGTACTCACAGTGACGCACCCACCGGATCGTTTTCTTCCGGATTGCCGGCGAGAAGACGGCGCGTAGAAAGCGCGTCGCCGGCCCGGAACCTCGCGCAATGCCGTAGCGTCAATGATCGCAGCAGAGCACCAATCCGATTTCATATTCGGTTCATCCTGGGCGCGCACAGTCCCGATCAAATCACTCCACGCCCCAGTCCAAACAGTCATACTCCCCGGAATTTTACGATGTCGCATACTGAAATCGCCGCATTCGCTGCGGAAAAAAACTCGGCGAAACCCGAGCCGGTCATCGCTGCGCAAACGATGACTGGCGATGGGCTGGAACTCCTCCGTTTTCCCCTGGCCTGGAGCGTTGCGACCTTCGCTATGCGCGCCCACTGGAAACGGGGCTTCCTTTTCTGGATGCGTTTTTTGGCTCATCCGCTTGTAACCCTGCGGTGGTGGCGGTTTCTGTCCCGATTCTCAGCGACGCAAAAACTGCCACCGCCGCATGACGAGCTTCTTCAGAAACCCCTGTCGAAATTCCTCGTCGGCAAAATCTCCTATGGAAGACGGTTGGATTTTCTCATGAAGAATTTCGTCATCGCCGGCGGTTGTTTTTCCAGAGAGGTTATGGCTGCGCTCTGGAGTGGAAAAACGATCGAAATCGGCACCATAGGCGGTCGTGCTGACGAATATCGCTGCACGCTTGCTCTTGCGGATTTATGTGGCGGCCGCCACGAAGGCGCTCTCGCGGTTCGGCTGATCAGAACCCGTGACGACGTCACCTTGTGGACGACGAAGTTTATCTTCGTGACGCAGGATGGGGGCGGGTACAGGACGATTGCCGTTGGCGGCATGCAGGGGCCACGCGCTGCAAAGCAGGAGATGGTGGCAGTAACGCGCGACCTTGCGGGTCTTCGCCCGAAGGATGCCGTTTTGATGCTGCTGCAAGGTCTAATAGAGACGGAAGCGGGTTCCTATTTCGCAGTCTCCCACGCCCGACATCCGATCAATTATCGTCGCGCGCGGCGGCAGAAAATGTTGCTTTCCGACATAGACGCATTCTGGCGGGAACGTTCCGCCGAGCCGGACGACGTGTTCGGTTTTCAGGTGCCGGTTTCAAGCCTCGAGGGCGCGGACAAACGCAGCAAGATGAAGCTTGCCTTCTTTGCCATGGCCGGCCGGCTTTGCGAGGGTAAAGCTGGGAGTGCTGCGAAGAGTTGAGGCCGCAGATCCGAGTTGGCCCTCGACACCGTCATGCCGCTGCATCGGCAACACGGCCGAGTTTTTGCAGGCCGCATTCGCGGACGATCTCGGCAATGTGGGTAAACTGCGCCGAGAGCGGATTGCTCTTGCGCCACACCATGCCGATGGTGCGGGATGGTCTTGGCTCTGCCAGCCGAAATACCGAGACGGTGGATTGCCGCGTTTCCATATCGACAGCCATCTGCGGAATGAGCGTGACGCCGATGCCGGCGCCGACCATCTGGACCAGTGTCGAGAGCGAACTGCCCTCCATCAGCACGCGCGGCGGCGCGTTCGTGGTACTACAGAAAGACAGTGCTTGATTGCGGAAACAATGGCCTTCCTCGAGCAGCAGCAGGCGCATCTCACCGAGCTTGCCAGCGCTTGGCACCGGCATCCCGGCATCCTCCATCGGCCGCACCAGAATGAATTCCTCGGAAAACAGCGGAACCTCTTCCAGCGACGCTTCAGACACCGGAAGCGCGACGATTGCCATGTCCAGCCGGGCTTCCAGGAGGTCCTCGATCAGTTTCTGTGTCACCGCCTCGCGCGGACGCGTTTCCAATCCCGGATAATGCCGGGTGAGCGTCTTGATGACCTGCGGTAAAAGATAGGGCGCGACCGTTGGAATGACGCCGATGCGCAGGCGGCCGCTGAGCGGGCCGTGCCTTGCCCTCGCCAAATCCTGCAATTCATCCACCGAACGCAGGATCAGGCGGGTGCGTTCGGCGAATTCATCGCCGAGAGCGGTCAGCCTGATCTGGCGGCTGCCCCGTTCGACGAGCGGCGCGCCAATCAGCTCTTCCAGTTCCCTGATCTGTAGCGAAAGTGCTGGCTGGGAAATGGCGCATGCCTCCGCCGCCCGCCCGAAATGGCCGATCTTCGCCAAGGCGTCGAAATAACGCAGGTGTTTCATCGATAGTCCAATCATAAGCTGAGCATATCGCAGCCTTTAGAATATACAATTGGAAATTATGGAACCCGGCTGTTAGTCATCGTCATGACAGAAAGAGGATGTAGCTGTTCGGTATCACCAGCGTCACTGCGCGGTTTCCGTAAGAATGACCTGCTGTGGGCTGTGGTTCCAACATGCTGCGCATGTCGAATTGACTATGTCGTTTAATTACTAAACCCATCGGAGGGCGAAATGGACGCAACTTCAAAACCGGCTGGCAAGTGTCCCGTCATGCATGGAGGCAATACGGCCTCCGGTAAATCGGTTACCGAATGGTGGCCGAACGCGCTGAACCTCGATATCCTGCATCAGCACGACACCAAGACCAATCCGCTCGGCACCTCCTTCAATTACCGCGAAGCGCTAAAGACGCTCGACGTGGAAGCCCTGAAGGCTGATCTGCGCGCCCTGATGACGGAAAGCCAGGACTGGTGGCCGGCCGACTGGGGCAGCTATGTGGGCATGATGGCCCGCGTGACCTGGCATGCAGCCGGTTCCTACCGCGTGACGGACGGACGCGGCGGTGCCAACACCGGCAACCAGCGCTTTGCACCGCTCAATTCCTGGCCTGATAATGTGAACACCGATAAGGGCCGCCGCCTGCTGTGGCCGATCAAGAAGAAATACGGCAACAAGATTTCCTGGGCCGATCTCATCGCGCTTGCCGGAACGATCGCTTATGATGTCGCGGGTCTGAAGACGTTCGGTTTCGCCTTCGGCCGCGAGGATATCTGGGCTCCCGAAAAAGACACCTATTGGGGTGACGAAAAGGAATGGCTGGCACCGAGCGATGGTCGTTACGGTGACGTGACCAAGCCCGAGACGCTGGAAAATCCGCTTGCCGCCGTGCAGATGGGTCTCATCTACGTCAATCCGGAAGGCGTCAACGGCAAGTCCGATCCGCTTGCGACAGCCGCGCAGATGCGCGAAACCTTTGCCCGCATGGGCATGGATGACGAAGAAACCGTTGCGCTCACCGCAGGCGGCCACACCATCGGCAAGTCGCACGGCAATGGCAGCGCCGCCAACCTCAGCCCCGATCCGGAAGCAGCAGGCCCCGAATTTCAGGGCCTCGGCTGGATCAACACCAAGGGTCGCGGCATCGGCCGTGACACCGTTGTGTCCGGTATTGAAGGTGCCTGGACAAGCGAACCGACCAAGTGGGACAACGGCTTCTTCGACATGCTGTTCAAGCATGAGTGGACATTGACGCACAGCCCGGCTGGCGCGTCCCAGTGGGCGCCGATCACCATTGCCGAAGAGGACAAGCCTGTTGACGTCGAGGATCCCTCGATCCGCACCATCCCGATGATGACCGATGCCGACATGGCCCTGAAGGTCGATCCGATCTACCGCGAGATTTCGCTGAAGTTCAAGGATGACCAGGACCACTTCTCCGAGGTCTTTGCCCGCGCATGGTTCAAGCTGACCCACCGCGACATGGGCCCGAAGTCCCGCTACTTCGGCCCGGATGTTCCCGCAGAAGACCTGATCTGGCAGGATCCCATCCCGGCAGGTTCCACGAGCTACGATGTCGCTGCCGTAAAGGCAAAGATCGCCGCTTCCGGTCTGGCGGTCGCCGATCTGGTCTCGACCGCATGGGACAGCGCCCGTACCTTCCGTGGCTCGGACAAGCGCGGCGGCGCCAATGGTGCGCGCATCCGCCTTGCCCCGCAGAAGGACTGGGAAGGCAACGAGCCCGCCCGTTTGGCCCATGTGCTTTCGGTGCTGGAGCCGATTGCCCGTGAAACCGGCGCCAGCATCGCTGATGTCATTGTTCTCGCCGGCAACCACGGTGTTGAGCAGGCGGCGAAATCAGCCGGCTTCGATGTCGCCGTGCCTTTTGCACCCGGTCGTGGCGATGCCTCAGCCGAGCAGACTGATGCAGACAGCTTTGCCCCGCTCGAGCCGCTGGCGGATGGTTTCCGCAACTGGGTGAAGAAGGACTATGTCGTCAGCCCTGAAGAACTGCTGCTGGACCGCGCTCAGCTTCTGGGCCTCACGGCGCCGGAACTGACAGTTCTCATCGGTGGCCTGCGCGTCATTGGCGCCAATTACGGCGGCGCAGCGCATGGTGTGTTCACGCAGACCCCAGGTGCTCTCACCACCGATTTCTTCACAACGCTGACGGATATGGCCTTTTCCTGGGTTCCGACCGGCGGCAATCTCTATGAGATTCGCGATCGCAAGTCCGGAGCAACCCGATATACGGCGACCCGCGTGGACCTCGTTATCGGCTCCAACTCCATCCTGCGTGCCTATGCGGAAGTTTACGCGCAGGACGACAACAAGGAAAAGTTCGTGCGTGATTTCGTCGCCGCCTGGACGAAGGTCATGAACGCCGACCGTTTTGACCTTGTCTGATAAGGCTGACTAGTCCAAAAAGCCCCTCCCTGAGCGATCAGGGAGGGGCAATTTTCTATCTGCGGTCTGAGGATGGAACCGGTTTTCCGGGTGATGGCTTTTCGCCACTATCCCCCGGCGCCTTGCCGCCCTTTTCATTCTCATGCGCATCCGGCCCAGCGACGATGACGCCGCGGCCCTGCTCTTCGCGCTTCTTGTCGGCGAAATCGCCGGGTTCCTTTTTGTCGTTCATAGTGATCTCCCTTCGTGATTTCATTTGTCTGGAGATCAAACGGCTGGTCGGGGCAGAGGTTCCAAGGCTCACATTGGAGCGGGATCGTCTGCCAGCACAGCAATGTTTTGCATTACAACCATCTTTGCTATTAACATGAATTGATAAGTCATGTTATTGCGGCCTCATATGGTGGAGCGTGCGGCGCCGTTATCGTGACGCGCATGTCTTACATGGCTTCAACCTCGGCTCGACAACTGAACGGTACCCGCATTGAGTTTCTGGCACTCCATGACCTGGCACACGGAAGGGATCAGCGTCACTGCGCCGGTCAAATGGCGCCAGCTGGACGGGCTCGTCAGCGCTTTCTGGGAGGCAGAGAGCCAGATGGGCGCGAAGGGTTATTACCTGGCCGCCGATCCACGTATCATGATATTTTTCAACGATGTCTCGTCGCGCATCAGCATTTCCAACCGCGACGGCGAGTTCACGCAGCATTCCCGCCCCATGACGCGGGCGGTCTATGTTCCGGCCGGTGTTCCGATGTGGACGAGCAGCAATGCTACGCACCGGTTTTCGCACCTCAATCTGCATATCCACAAGGACCGCCTGCTGCGTTTCCTGTCGCCATCGGTCGGCAGTTCGGCGGCGATGACAGCCTTGCGCCGCCCGGTCGAGATACAGGATATCGGTTCGGTCGAAACACTGGCTGGACTGCTTGTCGATGAACTCGCCGAGCCTTCGAAACATGCGGTCTATGCGGAAAGCCTTGTTGGCAGCATCGTTGCCGGTCTTCTCGATATTCCCGGATCTTCGCCGGAACAGGTAAATGGCAGGCTGACGCAGGCGCAGATGAACAAGCTGCTTGCCCGTGTCGAAAGCCGCGGTGACGACCGCATGACGGTTGCAGAAATGGCCGACATCGTCGGGCTTTCGGAAAGCTGGTTCGCAACCGTGTTCCGCCAGACAACAGGCCAGACGCCGCTGCAATGGCAACTGGAGCGGCGGATAAGCCTTGCCCAGAAACTGTTGCTCGAAGGCGATCTCACGGTGGCCGATATCGCCGCCCAGCTAGGCTTTTCCGATCAGGCCCATTTGACCAAAGCCTTCCGCCAGTCCGTGGGCAATACGCCAGCCGCCTGGCGGCGCATGCACAGGCTGCTTTGAATGGTCGCCTTGCCGTGCGCGCGGAGCGGGTTCGGCGCATGCCTTGAGCTTCGTTCCACGTCACCCCAGGGGATGACGTGGAACGTTAGGATGGTTACGTAGTATGTTGAAAAGTAGAGATATACTTACCCTCACCACGTCTTGCGCAGCGTAGCTGAGAACGCTCGGCCGGGGTTGTAGAAGTCTGCGCCGAAACCGCCATAAGAGACGTGCTTCTCGTTGAAGAGGTTGGAAACATTCACCTCCAGCGAGGTGGTTTCCTGGATTTTGTAGCTGAACGCTGCGTCCATGGTCACGCTGCTGCCGGTCGAAACCTTGTTCGCGTCATCAAAATAATACGAGCCGGTGAAGCGTCCGCCGAGCCCGAAGGTCATGTCGCCGCGTTTGTCGTTGCCGGCCAGCGTGTAGTTTACCCAAAGCGAGGCCTGATGTTCAGGCACGAATTGCGGGCGGTTGCCGACATTGCCAGCGATGCCGTTTTCGGTGATTTCCGCGTTGAGATAGGAATAGGCCGCCGTCAGGCTCAGCTCGTCGGTAACCTCCGCCTTGGCCTCGAGGTCGAGACCGCGCACGCGCACCTCGCCGATGGTGGTGGGCAGGCTGGTGATCGGGCTGGTGACGGTAATATTGTTTTTCTTGAGGTCGTAGATCGATGCCGTGAACAGGGCAGGGAAGGCATCCGGGCGATACTTCACGCCAAGCTCGATCTGCTCGCCGCGTTCGGGCTCCACGGTCAGGCCCGAGGCCGGCACCACGGATTCGGCGTAGCTGATATAGGGCGCGATCTCGTTCGTGACCTTGTAAGACAGGCCGATGCGCTTTGTCAGTTCGCTGATGTCGCCGCTTGCCGTCGTGCCGTTCAGCCTGTTGGTCTGGTCGGTGTCGATCCAGTCATTGCGCAGACCGGCGCTGACGGTAAGCCTGTCGAAGAAAGTCAGGTCCTGCTGGAGGTAGAGTGCCCTTGTCTTTTGATCGGTCAGCGAGCTGGCGTAGAGCGGCACTGAGGCTGGTGCACCGGTATAGACCGGGTTCAGCCAGTTGATGCCTGGCGCAGAACCGAAGTAGCTTTTGCTGCCGGACGAGTAGTCGTTATAAAAAACGCCGACAAGGCTGCGGCTTTCGACGCTTTCGAACGTCGCGTCATATTGCAGCCGGGTGTCGATCAGGAAATTCTCGGTTTCGGTCTCGTTGCCGAAATAGGAACGGTTGGCGATGGTCGAGCCATTGGTCGGTGTGGACGAGATATACGCATAACCGAAATCGGTATTTGCCTTGCTGTAGCGCGCGTTCGAACTCAGCGTCAGGCCAGAGCCGAAATCATGGTCGAACATAACGCTCAGCGAATTGCGGTTGGTGCCGCGGTAATTATAGTCCGGTTCACCGAAGAAACGGCTTCTGTCGAAATGCGAGCCGACCGGATGGCCGCCGCCGCCGGGAACGCCGTCCTTGTTGAGATGATCGTAAACGACGGTGAGGCTGGTGGCATCGGTGGGCCGCCATGTCAGGCCGCCCATGAAGAATTTTTCATCATCGCGGGAATAGTCATATTCCGCGTCGGCATTTCTGAGCTTGCCGGTCAGTCGGTATGACAGGGTGTCGTCGCTGGTGATGTTGTCGCCGAAATCGAAGCCGGTTTCTGCGCGGCTATAGGAGCCGCCAGTCACATAGGCCTCACCAAAGCGGCTGCGTTTGGGAACCTTGGTCGAGTAGTTCACCGAACCGCCGGGATCGGATACGCCAAAGGTCGTGGAATTGCCGCCCTTCAGGACTTCCACGCGTTCATAGGCATAGGTCTCTTCGCGCAGCGCGCCGAAGGGACGGCCGAGCGTCAGCCCGTCGCGATAAGTGTAGGCGTCGAAACCGCGAATCTTGAAATAGTCGAAACGGTCGTCCGAGCCGTAGAAATCCGTGGTCACACCTGCCGTGTATTGCAAGGCTTCTTCCACGGTCTGCACGCCACGCTGCTGCATTTCCTTGGCGGTGATGACGGAAACGGCGGCCGGCGTATCGAGAATGTCGGTTGCCATCTTGCTGCCGCTTGTCGTGCGGGTTGCGACGATCGACTTCTGGTCATTGTCACCGCTGTCGATGGTGATGCGCTCGAGAACCGTGCTTCCGCCCGTATTGGCGGCCTCCTGCGCCAGCGAACGAGCGGGCAGTACCGTCACAAGCGCCGTGCAGGCAAGAAGGGTTGCCTGCCCGTAGCGCAGTCGCGCGGTCCTGCCGTTGACGCCATTCATTTCAGTGTTCATTGCTAAATTCCAGAAGTTGATGCCCCAATCGCCGCTTCCACGGCCCGCTCTCGAAGCGCCCAATAACTTGAGAAAGTTTGTCCGGTATTGTAACTTTTTGCGGTTTTGTACAAAACCCCGGAAATTTCACCACTGTTGTGGCGGCATTTCCTCACCGGGGTTGACGGGGGCATGTGAAGCTGAGAGTTCAAGTCCACTTTTGAACCGTTGAGAGCTTCGCCCATGCTTTTCCTGTTTCGCTGCCTCGCGCCGGCATTCGTGTTTTTCCTGTCTATGATCGCGCCGACCATTGCCTCGGCGGAAGAGGCGACGCGCTATCCCGTCGTCATCAAACACGCTTTCGGTACGACCACGATTGCGAGGAAGCCTCAGCGTGTCGCGACCGTCGCCTGGGCAAACCACGAGGTGCCGCTGGCGCTCGGCATCGTGCCCGTCGGTTTTGCCGCTGCCAATTTCGGCGATGATGACGGTGATGGATTGCTGCCGTGGGTAGCGAAGCAGCTTTCTGAAATGGGTGCTGCAAAGCCTGTTCTGTTCGATGAGGGGGATGGTATCGATTTCGAGGCCGTGGCGGCAACGCAGCCTGATGTCATCCTCGCCGCCTATTCCGGCCTCAGCCAGTCCGATCACGATACGCTGAGCCAGATCGCACCGGTCGTTGCCTATCCCGTGTCACCGTGGGCAACCGACTGGCGCGAGATGATCCGGCTGAACAGTGCCGGGCTTGGCATGGCGCCGGAAGGTGAGGCGCTGATCAAACGCATCGAGGGTGAGATCGCGCAGGTGGCTGCCGGCCATCCGCAGCTGAAGGGCAAGTCGGCGATGTTCGTCACCCACCTCGATGCCACCAATCTCAGTGTCGTCAATTTTTATACCGCCAATGACAGCCGGGTGAAATTTTTCACCGATCTTGGGCTGACCTCGCCGAAGAGCGTCGCGGAGGCGACGAAACCGGGGCAATTCGCCGCCGGCGTCAGCGCAGAGCACGTCGATGCCTTTGACGATGTCGATATCGTCGTGACCTATGGCAGCCAGCCATTGCTCAAGGCGATGCGGGCCGACCCGCTGCTTGCCCGCATGCCCGCCGTTGCCCATGACGCCATCGTCATGCTGGGGCGTGATCCGCTCGGCACCGCATCCAATCCCACACCGCTTTCGATTTCCTGGGTTATGAAGGATTACGCCGATCTTCTGGCGAAAGCAGCGGATAAGTCCTCTGGTAAAGCGAAATGACAATGGAAGGGCCTGCCAAAGGTCCGGCCGTGCTGCCGAGCGGCCGCTCCAACCGCATGCGGACCGCATGGCTCAGCGCCGTGCTGGCGCTTCTGGCGCTGCTATGTGCGCTTTCCGTGGCGATTGGCACCCGTGACGTCACGTTAGTTGACATCACGGCAGCGCTTGCCGGTCGCGTGGAGACGGTGGCGGAAGCGGCTGTTGCGGTTCGCCTGCCGCGAACGCTGCTTGCCCTGCTGTCCGGGGCAGCGCTCGGGCTCGCTGGCGCCATCATGCAGGGCGTTACGCGCAATCCGCTTGCCGATCCCGGTATTCTTGGCGTCAATATGGGCGCATCACTTGCCGTCGTTATCGCCATCGTCTGGTTCGGCATTGCCTCGGCGCAGGCCTTTATCATCACGGCGATTGTCGGGGCAGGTGCGGCTTCAGTTTTCGTTTATGTCGTCGGCTCGCTCGGACGAGGTGGGGCAACGCCGCTGAAACTCGCTCTGGCCGGTGCCGCCACCTCTGTCGCCTTCTCCTCACTCGTTATTGCCGTCGTGCTGCCGCGCAGCGATATTGCCGGTGGCATTCGTTCCTGGCAGATCGGCGGTGTCGGTGGTGCGACCTTTGACCGGATTGAGACCGTGCTGCCGTTTCTCGCCGCCGGTTTTGCCATCAGCCTTCTTTCGGCACGCAAGCTGAATTCGCTGGCGCTTGGTGATGAGTTGGCCGCTGGTCTTGGCGAGAATGTCGTGGTCGCGAGAGCCATCGCATCCTTTGGAGCTATCCTCCTCTGCGGTGCGGCGACTGCCATCTGTGGGCCAATCGGTTTCGTTGGGCTGGTCGTTCCGCATCTCTGCCGCCTGCTCGTTGGCGTCGACAATCGCTGGCTTCTGCCATTTTCCGCGCTCGGCGGCGCCTGTCTGCTGCTTGCGGCCGATATTGTCGGGCGCATCGTGGCGCGGCCATCCGAACTCGATGTCGGTATCGTCACCGCCCTTGTCGGCGCACCTTTCTTCATCTGGATCGTCAGACGTCAGCGGGTACGCGAACTGTGAACATGCACACGTCCGTCATGGAAACATTGGTTTCCAATCGTCACGACCGCCAGCGCCGGCGTCGCCTTGTCATTGCAGCCCTTTCAGCTCTTTTGATCGCGGTTTTCGCATTGACGCTGATGCTGGGACAATCCTTCACGCCGCCTGGCGACGTCCTGCGGGTGCTGCTCGGAGAGGACATTGCCGGGGTCACTTTCACGGTCGGGCAGTTGCGCCTGCCACGCGCGCTGCTCTCCGTTCTCGCGGGTCTGAGCTTCGGGCTGGGTGGTGTCACCTTCCAGATCATGCTGCGCAACCCGCTTGCGAGCCCTGACATTATCGGCATCAGTTCCGGCGCAAGCGTGGCAGCGGTGTTTGCCATCGTTGTCCTGCATCTGAGTGGACCGCTCGTTTCGGTGTTCGCCGTCGTCGCCGGGCTTGGCGTCGCATTGCTGGTCTATCTGCTGTCCTTCCGCAACGGCGTTGCCGGAACGCGGCTGATCCTTGTCGGCATCGGCGTTTCGGCCATGCTCGAAAGTTTCATCGCCTATATCCTGTCCGTTGCACCGGCTTGGACGCTGCAGGAGGCGATGCGCTGGCTGACGGGCAGCGTCAACGGCGCAAAACTTGCCCAGACGCTGCCGCTCTTCGTCGCGCTCATCCTCTTTGGCGGCCTGCTGCTCAGTCGCGCGCGCGATCTCGAGGCATTGAGGCTTGGCGATCATACGGCCGCGGCGCTTGGGGTCCAGGTGGGGAGAACGCGCATCACCGTGATTATCGCCGCCGTCGGCATGATCGCCTTTGCCACGGCAGTGTCGGGGCCGATTGCTTTCGTCGCCTTTCTGTCCGGGCCGATTGCCGCGCGTATCGTTGGCAGCAATGGGTCGCTGCTCATTCCGGCCGCGCTGGTTGGGGCAGCCCTGGTGCTGGTGGGCGATTATTGCGGCCAGTTCCTGCTGCCGGGCCGTTACCCGGTCGGCGTCGTCACCGGCGCGCTCGGCGCGCCCTATCTGATCTACCTTATCGTGCGGGTGAACCGCAGCGGAGGCTCGTTATGACCAGCCACTCCCTTTCCGTGAACCGTCTTTCGGCCGGATACGGTGAAAGCCTCATCATCGAAGGGCTGGATCTTGTCGTTCCGCGCGGCCAGATAACCGTCATCGTCGGCGCCAATGCCTGTGGCAAGTCCACGCTTCTTCGCAGCATGTCGAGGCTTATCTCTCCCCGCGCCGGTCAGGTCCTGCTCGACGGAAAGTCGATCCACCGTCTTCCCTCGCGCGAACTTGCAAGACGGATGGGTCTTTTGCCGCAGTCACCGATTGCGCCCGAGGGCATTGTCGTTGCCGATCTGGTCAGCCGCGGCCGGCACCCGCATCACGGCCTTTTCGCGCGTTGGTCGCGCCAGGATGATGAGGCCGTGGCTGCAGCCCTCGTCGCCACCGATACGGTCGAACTTGCCGAGCGGCCGGTGGACGAACTCTCCGGCGGGCAACGGCAACGCGTATGGATCGCCATGGCGCTCGCCCAGGAGACCGAGATATTGCTGCTCGACGAACCCACCACCTTCCTCGACATCAGCCATCAGGTGGAAGTGCTGGATCTTCTGACGGACCTCAACCATGCCCGTCAGACCACCATCGTCATGGTGCTGCACGATCTCAATCTCGCGGCGCGCTACGCTGATCATCTGGTCGCCATGACCGGTGGAAAGCTGCATATCTGCGGCACGCCGGAGGAGGTGCTGACGGAAGAAAACGTGCGGCACGTCTTCGGCATAGAAAGCCGTGTCATCGAAGACCCGACGTCGGGCAAACCAATGATGCTGCCGATCGGGCGGCACAGGACGGCGGCGCAACGGCCGCAATAATCCATCTATTTTTGCGGTGACCGTCTGCGTCCACGGGTGGTGGTTTTAACCGGAACGCTCGCGCCGTACTCGTTCCACCATGCCATCAATGCCTCCATGGTCGGGCCAAGTCCTTTCGCCTTTGCCGTAATTTCATATTCCACGCGTGGCGGAACTTCTGCAAAGACGGTGCGAGAGACCAGTCCATCGGCCTCAAGCTCACGCAATTGGGAGGTCAGCATGTGCTGTGTGATGCCGGGAATGGCTTTGCGCAGCTCGTTGAAACGATAGATCCGCTGGTTGAGAAGCCACATGATTTCGAGCTTCCACTTGCCGGAAAGCAGCGCGAAAGCGCGACGCATTTCCTCGTGCATATTAATGGTATCACCGCCATTAGTCTGGTTTTCCATACTTACCACGCCAAATTCATCCTACTTGCGCATATTCATTCAATAGCACATTTTCCATGTGAACGCCGGATCATGATCCCCAAGCTGTTCCGGAACAACGAAAATATTGAACAAATCAAGCTGCCGAAGACATTCGGCGGCAATGGATATCCCATGTCTTCATTCTATATCTACTGGGTCGCAACAACCCTTCTCGTCCTGCTCTATCTGGCGTCGGCAGTCACCTACGTCGTCAAATCCGACTGGGTGAGGGAGACGATAACCGGCTTCGGTTACCCTGCCTACCTTGTGCCTCTTCTAACGGCGGTGAAGATCGCCGCCGTCATCGCCATCCTTGCGCGGTTCAACGTCGCCATCAGCGATCTGGCGTATGCGGGGGTACTGTTTCACCTGCTGCTGTCCGGCCTTGCACATATCGGCGTCCGCAAACCTGCCGGCGCACTGCCTGCCGCCATCGGCCTCGGGCTGCTCGTCGTTTCCTTCGCCATGCAGAACGCTGCACGCGAAGTCCCATCCCCCTATGCCCTTACACGGCAGCTCTGACGCATTCATCACGAAAGGAAATCAAAATGGGAAAACTGACCGGAAAAGTAGCCATCGTGGCGGGCGCAGGCAGAGGGATTGGCCGTGCGACGGCAGAACTCTTTGCAAGGGAGGGCGCCAAGGTCGTGGTATTGTCCTTGACGCCTGCAAATGTGAACGCGGTCGTCAGTCAGATACAATCCAGTGGTGGCACCGCGCTCGGCATCGTCTGTGATCTTGGCGATGGCCAACAGATCACCCGGGCTGTGGCTGAGGCAGCGAATGCATTTGGCGGCATCGACATTCTCGTGAACGTCGCGTTCGACCCGACTGTCGTGCACTCCCCGATCCTCGAGCTGACAGTCGAGCAATTGCAACGAAACCTCGATATGGGGCCGATCGCCTATCTTCGCACAATGCAGGCTTGTTATCCGTACTTGAAGGCCAGTGGCGAGGGCCGGATCATTAATTTCGCGTCGCTGGCCGGTATTCTCGGCATGTCGCCGTATGGACCTTACAACCTTGCCAAGGAGGCCGTCCGCGCCCTGACGAGATCTGCTGCGCGCGAATGGGGTCCTGACAATATCACCGTGAACAACCTGCTTCCCGTTGCCGACACCTGGGGTGCGGGCGTCGACGCTCCTGCTCCCACGAATGCCCTTGGTCGTTACGGTTCCCCTGAAGAGGATGTCGCTCCGGTGGCTCTCTTCCTCGCAAGCAGCGATTCGAGGTTCATTACAGGCTCGAGCCTGACCCCCGACGGCGGCCAGATTATCGACAGCGCCCGCTAACGCCCCGTTGGAGTGCCGGGCAAACAGGCCGGCACTTCGCTCCATTGTCTCTTCTGCCGCTCCTGATTTGCACCTGCCGGGCAGAACTCAAGGCCATGCGGCATAGGACGGCGGTGCTACGTTCTGTATGCGCACCGCCATTCGCCGGAAACGGCCGGGAGACGTGCCTTCATTGCGGCTGAAGAAGCGGTTGAAATACCCAGGATCCTGAAATCCCAATCGAAACGCAATTTCAGCGACTTGCAGTGAAGAGTTAAGAAGAAGGTCACGCGCTTCGGAAAGCAGTTCGCGGTGAATATAGGCCTGTGGTGAAAGCCCCGTTGCCTTGCGCACCACAAATCCAAGACGTTCACGGTTGACGCCGAGTTGACCCGCATAGTCTTCCACGCCCCATTGGTCGCGTTTGTGCTGACTGACAAGTAGCACAAACCGCTCGGTAAGGCTGCCTGCGGTGGAAGCCGCGCCCGCGACGTCGGCCATGGCATGCTGGCAGATGCGGATAAGGGTGACGGATAACAGGCTGGCGATGATCGTATCCGACGCTGTCGATGACCGGAAATTCTCATCCGCGATGGTGTCGAGATAACCCGCCAGTTCCTGGCTGTCCTTTTCAGCCAACGTCCGGGTCAGAACGCGCTGCAATGTGCTGCGCACCATGATTGCGCTCGTTCCGGTTGGCATGGCATGCGCAAGGCCGATTTCGGTCGTTTTCAGCAGTGATCCGCGGCTTCCGGCATTCAGCCGCAGGCGGCCGACGGGGCCGGAGGCAGGCAGCCAGGCCAGCCCCGGCGCGGTAACCACAAGTGTCTTTTCGCCCTGAATGATCTCCGCTTCACCGGCTGAGACGAGGACAAGATGGGCTGCGCCCTGTTCCAGCTTGAACTCCGACACGCGCAGGGACGAAGTCAGCATGCGCGCCGTCGTTTCGATCCTGTTAGCAGCTATCTGGCCGTGACGCGGCATTCACCCTCCAAAAGTACAATAATGCACTACATTAGTGGATTTTATATGCGCCTGTCGTTGCTAAACTTCCATCAGCGCAGGGAAGCCTTGAGGAGAATGGCAATCCCGCTACTGCGCCGTTGGAGGAAAATCATGAATGGTATGAAGCGCAGAACGCTGTCCTGCCTTGCGCTGGCGCAACAGGGTGTTCGCGGAAGCTTTGCCCTTGTCGATCGCGATTATCTGCTGGAAGCCGGAAGGATCGCAGGGGCGGGGACGGCAGCAGCCCTTTCCTCCCGTCCCACCTTGCAACGGGCGTTTTTCGGCGGTGCCGCCGCCACCATTTTCTGAATTCAGGAGGAAGACCATGCAGACTGTCAATCTTTTCATCGGTGGCGACCATTGCCCAGGCGCAAACGGCAAGCGTTTCGAGCGCAACAATCCGATTACCGGGGACCTGGCAACCAGTGCGGCGGCGGCAACGCCTGAGGATGCCACACGTGCGGCCGATGCCGCAGCCGCAGCCTTTCCCGTCTGGTCGGCAACGCCGCCCGGCGAACGCCGTCGCCTGCTTCTTGCCGCGGCGCAGGCGCTCCGCGATGCCGGGCCGCAGATTACGCTGGCGATGAAAGAGGAGATTGGCGCGACGGATGCCTGGGCCGGTTTCAACGTGATGCTGGCCAGCGACATGCTGGTCGAGGCGGCCAGCCTGACGACCCAGATAAAGGGCGAAATCATTCCCTCCAACCGCCCGGGAACCACGGCGATGGCACTTCGCCAGCCGGCAGGCGTGGTTCTGTCCATCGCGCCATGGAATGCACCGGTCATTCTCGGCGTACGCTCCATCGCCACGCCACTTGCCTGTGGCAACACCGTGGTGATGAAGACCTCGGAGCTTTGCCCGCGCACCCATGCGCTGATCATCGAGGCCGTCGCTTCGGCAGGTCTGCCGAAAGGGGTGCTGAACGCCGTCTCCAATGCGCCGGAAGATGCGGCGAAAATCGTTGAAACACTGATCGCCCATCCCGCTGTCAGAAGGGTGAATTTCACCGGTTCGACCCGCGTCGGTCGTGTCATCGCGGAAACGGCGGGCCGTTACCTGAAGCCAGCGCTTCTGGAGCTTGGCGGCAAGGCACCTTTCATCGTGCTTGATGATGCCGATATCGATGCGGCAGTGGCTGCGGCCGCCTTTGGCGCTTACATGAACCAGGGCCAGATCTGCATGTCGACGGAACGCATCATCGTACTCGACAGCGTTGCCGACACCTTTGTCGAGGCCTTTGCCAAAAAAGCGGCAAGCCTGAAGGCTGGAGACCCTCGCGAGGGAAAAATGCCGCTTGGCTCCTTGGTCAGCGCCGAGGCCGCGTCCCGCATCCGGGCGCTGGTGGATGACGCGGTTTCTAAAGGCGCACGCCTTGTGGCCGGCGGAGGCGGCAATGGCACCATGCTGGATGCGCTTGCCGTCGATGGCGTGACCTCTGCGATGCGGCTCTATTCCGAAGAAAGCTTCGGCCCGGTCGTTTCCATCATTCGCGCCGGCAGCGTCGATGAGGCAGTCAGTATCGCCAACGAAACCGAGTTTGGTCTTTCCGCTGCTGTTTTCGGCAGGGATCAGGCAAAAGCACTCGCGGTAGCCGGACGCATCGAAAGCGGCATTTGCCACATCAACGGACCCACCGTTCACGACGAGGCGCAGATGCCGTTCGGTGGGGTGAAGGCCTCCGGTTACGGCCGTTTCGGCGGCACGGCGGGCATTGCGGAATTCACCGAACTGCGATGGGTCACGCTGCAGGACGGACCGTTGCATTACCCGATTTAAGCCGGAAGCATCACCGGCTGGCTGGTCACGTCAACGCTTCTCGTCGATCAGCCAGCCGGTGAGTTTTCTGACCGCACTGTCGCTGCTTTTCGGCCTCAGCAACCAGTAGCCGCGACCCGGCGCATCCAGACTCGGGCCTGCGGTCACCAGCACGCCTGCCTCGACCAGCGGATCGACCAGTCCCGCCCAGCCGAGGGCAAAACCCTGTTCGCCGATCGTTGCCTGAACCACCATGGTGTAATTGTTGAAGCTGATGTCTCCGCTTTCGTTTTCCGCGCCTCTCAGCACGCCGAAATGCTTGAAATAGGACGCCCAGTCGAACCAGTGCGCCTGTGAGGTATTTTCGAGGTGGATGAGTTTCAGCCGCGAAAAATCAGCCACGGTTTCGGGTGCCGGCTGCTCCGCCAAAAGCGCCGGCGAGCAGACGGGCGTGACCTTCTCCGAAAGCAGCAGCACCGCGCCGTCGCCGGCATCCTGCCGCGTGCCGAAGATGATCATCACGTCGCTGTCGTGTTTGCCCTGTCCGAGCGGATCCTGCGTGGCGACGATCTGGATGTTGATGTCAGGATTGAGCGCGCGAAAACCATGCATGCGTGGGATGAGCCAGAGAGAGGAGAAGGCATAGTCCGTGTGCAGGCGGATTGTCTGCCGCTCCTCCGTTCGGCGAAGTTGCTGGGCCAGAAGGTCGATGGCATCTACATTGCGTGAGACAATCTCGAACAGCTTTAGCCCCTCGGCCGTCAACTCGATGCCGCGATGTTTACGCCGCACCAGTGCAACGCCCAGATCGTCTTCCAGCCGGCGGATCTGATAGCTGACAGCTGGCTGGGTCAGCCGCAGGGACGCCGCCGCTGCCGTCAGGCTGCCGCGCCGGGCGACCTCGGTAAAAATGCGCATCCATCCAAGATCGAGCGGCCGCTCTGTCATAGAAATTCCTTATATCAGTCATCGAAAAATACCCGCTTCACAGGCAAAAACAATGTGGTGTTCAATAAACTGGACTAATAAAAGGGGAGCCGCAATGAAAACCGTTTCTCGCATGCACCGCATCGCCGCCGGACTGTTTTTGTCCGTGGCGGCCTTCTCCACCCCGCTTTATGCCGCCGATGATGCGGCCTGCAAGACCATCCGCCTCAGCGATCCCGGCTGGACCGACATCACCGCCACCAATGGCGTCGCCTCGGTTCTGCTCGATGCTTTGGGGTATGAGGCTGACGTCAAGACGCTGTCGGTGCCGATCGGCTATCAGGCCATGAAAAACGGCGAGATCGACGTTTTTCTCGGCAACTGGATGCCCGCCCAGAAATCCTTCGTTGACGACCTCAATGCCGCCAAGGCGGCCGACGTGATGACGAAAAACCTCGAAGGCGCCAAGTTCACCCTGGCAGTGCCTTCCTATATGGCCGAAAAGGGCGTGAAGGATTTTTCGGATCTTGCCAAACACGCTGACGAATTTGAAAGCAAGATTTACGGCATCGAGCCGGGCGCACCCGCCAACCAGAACATTCAGAAGATTATCGATGCCAATGATTTCGGCCTGAAGGGCTGGCAGCTTGTCGAATCCGGCGAGCAGGCGATGCTGGCGCAGGTGGAACGGGCCGGAAAAGACAAAAAGGCGGTCGTCTTCCTAGCATGGGCGCCGCACCCGATGAACGAGAAGATCGATATCGCCTATCTCTCCGGCGGTGACGCCTATTTCGGCCCGAATTTCGGTGGCGCCGAGGTCTATACGCTTGCCCGTACCGGCTGGCCGCAGAAATGCCCGAATGCGGCGACGCTTTTCAAGAACCTCAAATTCGATATCGGCATGGAAAATGCCCTGATGGGTTCCATTCTTGGTGGCGAGGATTCCAAGGCGGCGGCGGCGACGTGGCTGAAGGCCAATCCGACATCGCTGGATGGCTGGCTGCAGGGCGTTACCACGCTGGATGGCAAGCCGGGTGCGGATGCCGTCAAAGGCAAGCTTGGCCTCTGAAACTGTAGGGTGAAATGCCGCGTCCCAATATCCTGATCCTGATGGCCGACCAGTTCAACGGGACGTTTTTTCCCGATGGCCCGGCCGATTTTCTCCACGCGCCACATCTGAAAGCGTTGGCGGAGCGGTCTGTCCGTTTCGCCAATACCTATACGGCAAGCCCGCTTTGCGCGCCGGCCCGGGCTTCGTTCATGTCCGGTCAATTGCCCAGCCGGACGCGGGTTTACGATAATGCCGCCGAATTCGCGTCGGATATTCCGACCTATGCGCATCACCTGCGGGCAGCTGGTTATTACACCGGCCTTTCCGGAAAGATGCATTTTGTCGGACCGGACCAGCTGCACGGCTTCGAAGAGCGTCTGACGACGGATATTTATCCGGCGGATTTCGGCTGGACGCCTGATTATACCAAGCCGGGCGAGCGGATCGACTGGTGGTATCACAATCTCGGTTCGGTCACCGGCGCGGGCGTTGCCGAAATCACCAATCAGATGGAATATGACGATGAGGTTGCCTATCACGCAACCCGCAAGCTCTACGATCTGTCGCGCCGGCTCGATGACCGCCCATGGTGCCTGACCGTCAGCTTCACCCATCCGCATGACCCGTATGTGGCACGGCGGAAATTCTGGGATCTCTATGAGGATTGCCCGGCGCTCGATCCGCAGATAGGGGCGCTTCCCTTCGAGCAGCAGGATCCGCATTCAAAACGGTTGCTGGAAGCCTGTGATCATCAGGCCTTCGATATTTCACCCGACGAGATACGCCGGGCGCGGCGCGGTTATTTCGCCAATATCTCCTATATCGATGAGAAGGTCGGCGAAATTCTCGACGTATTGAAGGCGACGCGGATGGAGGAGGACACGATCATCCTGTTCCTCTCCGACCATGGCGATATGCTGGGTGAGCGCGGCCTGTGGTTCAAGATGTGCTTTTTCGAGGGCTCGGCCCGTGTGCCCTTGATGATCGCAGCACCCGGCTGGAAACCGGCGCTTATCGACGCGCCGGTTTCGACGCTGGATGTCACACCGACGCTATGCGGTCTGGCAGGCCTCGATATTACCTCACTGAAACGCTGGACGGATGGCGAAGACCTCGCGGCTTTGGCTGCGGGAACAGGCGAGCGCGGGCCGGTGCCGATGGAATATGCCGCCGAAGGTTCGATCGCGCCACTGGTCGCTATCAGGGATGGCCGTTACAAGCTCTCGGTCTGCGAAGCGGATCCGCCGTTGCTCTACGACCTCGAGACGGATCCTGAAGAGCAGATAAACCTTGCCGGCAATCCTGAATTCGCTGATGTGCTGTCATCGCTTTCGGCTGAAATCGGCCGACGCTGGCAGCTGCCCGTTTTCGACGCATCGGTGCGGGAAAGTCAGGCGCGGCGCTGGGTGGTCTACAAGGCGCTGCGAAACGGCGCCTATTTCCCGTGGGATTATCAGCCGTTGCAGAAAGCCTCGGAACGCTACATGCGCAACCACATGGACTTGAACGTGCTGGAGGAAAACCAGCGTTTTCCACGCGGGGAATAACGCTGGCAAGGATTATGCGGCGGCGGTCGTTCTCGGCGCGCCGCCCGTGGCCTGCACGGCAAGGCTACCCGCAGCGACGCCTGCCTCAAGGCATAGCTTCTCGTCCGCCCGCCGAAGCCACGCATCGATGAAACCGGCATTGAAGGCATCACCCGCGCCCGTCGTGTCGACGACGGGTACCTTCTTCGCCGCCGCATGGTGCAGGCCGGTTTGCGAGGACACCCAGGCGCCCTCTGCGCCGCCTTTCAGGGCGACAACGGGAAACGACCCGGACAAGGCCTTGGCCGCCGACTCAGGGTCAGAATGGCCTGTGATCGCCTCAGCTTCTTCGAGGTTGGGCAAGAATACGTCGACGCCATCGCACGCCTTGAGCAGGCCCTTGTCGTAAATCAGCGAGGCATCCCAGCTGGGATCGAGCGAGACGGACAGTCCGCTGTCCCTGGCGCGGGCGACGAGATCGGGGATTTCGTGCAGCGTGGCGAATTCCGCGATGTGCAGATGGCAGGCCCCGTTCCACGAAAAGGCGGCATCAAGGGTCGATGGCCGGGCGATACCGGCGCGCCGTGTCAAAAACGCCCTGTCATGGCCAACCACCGTCGCGACAGTGACCTGCGGGCCCGCATCTGCCGAGTGTTCCAGAAATTGCAGGTCTACCCCGCTTTGCTGCATTTTCTCGCCGATGGCGCGTGAGAAGGTGTCGGTGCCGAGCCTTGCCAGCAGCGTGGCCGTGCGGCCGATATGGGCGAAATGCGCAGCCGCAATGAAAGCCCCGCCACCGGCGGCGATTTCCATGTCGCTGGCAAACAGCTCCCGGCCGAGCACCGGCAATTCGTCAAGCCCGGTGAAAATGAGGTCGCAATAGATCCGGCCGATACTGATGACCGCTGACTTTTCCGTGTCTGTCGTCATCATGCGCGGCCCAGAAGCTTTTCCGTCTTGGCATCGAAAAGATAGAGCGCGCCTGCCTGCGCCTCGCATTGCAAGCGGCTACCCACCTGGGGAATGGCCTTGCCCCTTGCTGTCGCGATGACCGAGGTCGTGGGCGTGTCCATATGAACCAGCGTTTCCGGGCCGAGCGGCTCCACGGCTGTCACCGTTCCCTCCAGCGAGAAGGACCCTTGAGTTGTCTCGCCTTCTCCAACCAGCAGATCATGGGGGCGAATGCCAATCAGCAGATCCCCATCGGCAGACTGTGTAACGCTGTTCGTCGTTCTTTTGCCCCGCAGCAGGTTCATCGACGGGCTGCCGATGAAACGCGCAGTGAAGACGTCCACCGGCGTCTCGTAAAGTTCCGAGGGCGTGCCGACCTGAAGGATATGGCCGTCCTTCATCACGACAATCCGGTCGGCCATGGTCATCGCTTCCACCTGATCGTGAGTGACGTAGACGGTGGTTGTCTTAAGACGTTGGTGCAAGCGCTTGATTTCAATGCGCATCTGCGATCTCAACTGGGCGTCGAGATTGGACAGCGGCTCATCGAAAAGGAAGGCTGAGGGATCGCGCACCATGGCGCGGCCGATGGCGACGCGCTGCCTCTGCCCGCCCGACAAAGCCGCGGGCCGACGGTCTAGCAATGCCTCAAGTCCGAGCACCCGACCGGCCTCTTCGATACGCCGGTTCTTTTCCGCCTTGTCGAGCTTTGAGGTATAGAGCCCGAAGCCGATGTTCTGGCGAACCGTCATATGCGGGTAGATCGCATAGTTCTGGAAGACCATGGCGATGTTGCGCTGTTTCGGTTCTTTCTCGTTGACGACGTTTCCGGCAATTTTCAGCGTTCCGCCTGAAATCTCTTCCAGACCCGCGATCATTCTGAGTGTCGTGGATTTGCCGCAGCCGGAAGGGCCGATGAATACGACGAATTCGCCGTCTTCAATGGCAAGGTCGATGCCTTTGACTGCCTCCACCTTGCCGTAGCGCTTTACGAGTTGATTGAGTTCGATTGTCGCCATTATCGCGCTCCCGTCAGGGCGGTAAATTTCTCTGCAAGCTCAGCAGCTTTTGCCGCTTCGTAGTCGGTGGATCGCTGTGCTTCTGCTTCAAACGCAGCAAGTTTGTCGCGATAGGCCGCAATCGCCTCGCGCATCGGCTCCGGGGCAGGGCCGCCGAAGCGGCTGCGCACGGCGACAAAGTGCTCAGGCGAGACGATCTGCCTGAACTTTTCCTCATCGACACTGGTCTCGCGTCCTGCCAGTTCCTCGAACGCCCTGCGGAACGGCTGGTAACCGTCGTTCGGCAGGTCGCCCTTCAGCGCGACAACGCTTTTGGCGACGGTTGCGGCAATTTCATGGGCCTGGCGGAATGACAGGTCTTCGATGCGGACAAGAGAATCTGCCAGTTCCGTGATGGTGATGCAGGAACGGCGAATATTCTGGTCGACCCTTTCCGGATCGATACTGATCTTGCCGACGAGGCTGGCAAGGAGATCGAGCACCCGGCCGGCAGAGGCGAAGGCTTCGTAACCCATGCCCTGGGTTTCGCCCTCGCTGTCGTTCATGTCGGTGAAGGGCGTGTTGTGCATCACGTCGAGCATGGTCCGTGCCCGCCCGAATGTCTGGCTTGCGAGGTGGCGCAGATGTTCGATCGGGACCGGGTTTCGTTTCTGCGGCATGATCGACGAAATCTGCACCAGCGAATTCGGTACGTAGATCTGCCCGACTTCGAAACTCGTCCAGAACTGGAAGTCCTGAATGAGCCTGCCGAGATGCAGGAACATCAATTCGATGGCGCCATAGGTCGCTGTCGTATAGTCGACGGCGGCGATGCAGGAATAGGAATTGCGCAAGGGTGCCGCAAAGCCGAGAAGTTCGGCGACACGTGCCCGGTCGATGGGAAAGCCGGACGTGGTGATGGCCGCAGCGCCCATGGGTGAGAGATCGACGATGCGCCGGGCCTCAGTGAAGCGGTCAATATCCCGGATCAGCACTTCGATGGCGGCGGAAAGATAGTGGCCGAAGGTGGTGGGCTGGGCCGGTTGTCCGTGCGTATAGGCGACGATCAACGTCTTCTCATTGCGCTCGGCGGCGTCGATCAGGGCGGCCAGCAGAAGCCGCGCCTTGGCAGTGAGCGTGTCGATCTTGTCTTTCAGGCCGATTTTGAAAAGCGTGTGATCGATGTCGTTGCGCGAGCGTGCCGTGTGCAGGCGGCCTGCCACATCGACACCGATGCGGGCTTTCAGCTCCTTTTCGATCAGGAAGAAGAAATCCTCGACCTCGCCGGTATAGACCAGCTCCGACGGATTGATGGTCCTGTCGATGTCATCAAGCGCTCCGGCGATTTTTGCTGCCGTGTCCGCATCGAGAATGCCGGTCTCGCGCAGCATGACCAGATGGGCGCGGTCGATGCGGCGGAAACCGTCGACATGGTGGTTCTTGGCGCCATCGAAAAGCGGACGCAGCACGGTTTCCTTGTAAACTGGGTCGGGAAACTTGCTGGTATCCGACAGGCGCGGGTTCATATCGGCCATGATGTTATCCTTTCAGGCCTGCCAGCATCACACCGCGAACGATGTAGCGTTGCAGGACGATGAAGACGATAAGGGTTGGGATGGTCGCAATGGCAGCGCCGGTCATGATCATTTCCCACTGGATCTGCTGTTCCACCGCAAAGCTCGATAGGCCGACGGGCAGCGTGTACAGCTCCTTGCTGGTAGTCACGATCAGGGGCCAGAAGAATGCTGTCCAGTTGCCGAGGAAGGTGAAGATTGCAAGCGCCGAAAGGGCAGGCGTCACCAGCGGCAGGGCTACCTTCCACCAGATCTGGAATTCGTTCAGCCCGTCGACACGCGCTGCCTCCAGGAAGTCGTTCGGAACCGTCTCAAAGAACTGCTTCATCAGGAAGGTGCCGAAGGCCGTCATCATTCCCGGGAACATGATGCCCCAGTAGCTGTCGAGCCAGCCAAGCTGGCTGGACATCAGATACCAGGGGATAACAAGCATTTCGGTCGGAATCATCAGCGTGGAAAGGATCGCGAGGAAGATGAAGTAGCGACCGCGAAACTCGAATTTGGCCAGCGTATAACCGACCAGACTGTCGAAGAAGCAGTTGGAGACGGTGACGATGACCGCAACGAACATCGAGTTGAAGAACCAGCGGAGAAAACGGCCGTCGGCCAAGACAGTCATGTAATTCGCAAGCGTCGGTGCTGCGGGAATGAGCCTGAGATCGTAGACCTGATCCGCGGTCTTGAACGAGGTCGAAAACATGAAGAGCAGCGGCGAAATCATGATCAGGCCGCCGATGAACAGCAGCGTCCAGGCAAGGATGCGGCCGGGGCGGACGCGGGCGTGGGAGAGTGGCAACGCTTCGCTCATTTCTTTTCCCTCAGAACCCAGAGCTGGACCAGCGACACGACAAGAAGAATGGTGAACAGGACAACCGTCTGCGCGGCGGCATAACCCATCGCATAGGAATTGAACGCAGTCTGGTAGATCATCAGCACCAGCGGTTTGGTTGAGCCGAGCGGTCCGCCCGGATCGTTGGTGGTCATGTTGTAGACCTGATCGAAAATGCGCAGGAACCCGATTGAGGAGAAGACGACCAGGAAAACGGTGGTTGGTTTCAGGAGCGGCAGCGTGATCTTTCGAAGGATCGCCCATTCGCCAAGTCCGTCGATGCGCGCGGCCTCATAAAATGTCGTCGGAATGGAGCGCAGGCCCGCCATAAAGATGATGATCTGGAAACCAAGCCCGGCCCAGATGGACGTCACCATGACCGAATAAAGCGCCTGATCGGTGGAACGGATGAATGGCTGCTGCGGAATTCCGATCATGCCAAGCACGTCGTTGATGATGCCGATCGGCGGCGGCTGATAGAACCAGCGCCAGACCCATGCCATTGCCGTTGCCGTCGTCAGATAGGGCAGGAAATAAAGCGCGCGGATGAAACCGTGCAAGATCCGCACCCGATCCAGATAAAAGGCGATGACGAAAGCCAGAACCAGACTGATGGGCGTGCCGACGATGAGATAGGTGAAGGTGTTCTTGAAAACCTTCCAGAATTGCGGATCCTTGAACAGCTTGACGTAATTGGCAACGCCGATGAACTTTGCCGGGCGCAGCAGGTCCCAGTTGGTGAAGGACAACCAGAAGGCCTGCAACGTCGGGTAAAAACGGATGATGCTGTAAAACAGGATCGGGATAGCCAGAAAGCTCCAGATCCATACAAGCCGTTTCGTGCGCATGGAAAAGCGATCCCCGAAGGAGCCGCCGGGGCGGCCGGATGCCGCCCCCTGTTGATCGATCGCTGTCATGATTGGACCTGCGGTTTTACGGTTTGGCCGCGTCGATGATTTCCTGCTCGGCGCTGGCGGCCTGCTTGATGGACTCCTCGACGGATTGACCCTCGAGCAAAATCCGGTTCGTCATGTCGATGGCGTTCTGCCGCTGGGCCGCCTCATCCATGAACCGTGTCGTATGGGCGTATTCGAGACCCTTCAGGAACGGTGCATAGATCGGGTCTTTCAGGTTCTCCTCGGTCAACGCCGCAGATCGCCGCGCCGGCAACTCGCCAACCGTCTTCAGCCAGATCGCCATGGCTTCCGGTGAGGAGATGTAAGCGAGGAATTTCTTCGACGCTTCCAGTTCTTCACCGGTTGTCTTGGCGCTGATGCCATTGGCGAAATAGCTGGCATAGTTGGAGCGGATATTCTTGTCGTTGGTGGGAAGCTCGGTCACGCCCCACTCAAAGTCCTTGATGGTTCTGAAAGATCCAAGCCTGAACGTGCCGTCGATGGTCATTCCTGCCTTGCCCGCACGGAAGGCAGCCTGGCCTTCGTCCATAAAGCCTACCTGACCGATCTTCTTTTCAAGCTGCAGGCTCGTATAAAACTTCAGCGCCTGGATGCCCGCCTCGCTGTCATAGGTGACTTTTTGGTCGTTGTCGGTGTAGGGCTCGCCGCCATATTGGCGGATAAGAACTTCGCGCCACCATTGGTGGTCCTGACCGCCCATATCGAGCGTGGAGCCTGCAACGGTCAGGTTTCCGGCGGCATCGTGCTTGGCGATCTTTTCCGCCGCGGCAACAAATTCGTCCAGCGTCTTCGGCGGATTGGCGGCGTCAAGACCGGCTTCCGTGAAGAGCTTCTTGTTGTAGAAAAGTGCGAGCGAGCGAACCGCCGTCGGCAGGCCGTAATAATCGTCGCCGCGCTTCATGGCGCCGACGATGGGGAAAAATTCGCTTTCGATCTTGTCATGCGGGAAAGCGTCGGTCGGCAGCGGCTGCAAGATACCGCCGGCTGCAAACTTGTCGAGCCAGCCGTAGAAGAGCTGCATCACGTCAGGGCCTTTACCGGACATGTTGGCGGCAATCACTCGCGTCTGGTAGTCGGCATAAGGGAAGGTCACCTGTTTGACGGTGATATCCGGATTGGCCTTCTGAAACTCGGCGATAAGCTCGTCCATCGCTTTGACGCGTGTGTCGAAGACATATTGCCAATATTCGATTTCAACCGCCTGCGCGGCGTTGAATGCAAATGTGCTGAAACCGGCGACCAAGCCGGCGAACAAAGTTGCCCTGCGCATGTAAGCCTCCATTTTCTCCGCCCGGTCTTCCGGATGCGGAGTGATCGTTCCCTTTATCCGCGCTTTCGCGCGCGCTCATCGATTTGCCGGCAGCGGGATTTTTAGGCGTTCCGCCCCTTGCAATTCTGACCCCCGGTCGCTCTCTACGGTTCTCTGAAGGCGAGCATTTGTCAATAACATAATTTACTTGAATTATTATATTGCGCTTATCCTCACTTCGACGCTATGAATTTTCTAACGGACGGGAAGTTGAAGAGATGACGGTGCACACGGTGGATACCTATCCCGTAGCAATCGGAAAAAATCCTGAGCGCAGCCGCGAACACAACAGGCGAGTCGTCCTCGACATCGTCAGGCGGCACGGCTCGCTCGGTCGCGCCCAGTTAGCCAAGATCACGCATCTCACACCCCAGGCGGTCGCCAATATCGTCGATGAGCTGGTGGGCGAGGGGCTCCTGAAAGAGCTTGGTCGCCGGCGCACCGGCAGGGGCCAGCCGCCGATACAGTTTGCTGTCAACCCGGATGGTGGCGCAACGATCGGGGTGGAGATTGCCGCAGACCATATGGTCACCGTCGGTCTTGATCTGGCCGGCGTGTTGCGCACGCAGCGCGTTACCCCGCTCAAGGACACCACGCCGGACGCCATACTCAAAACCTTTGCGGCGGAGCATGCAGCGGTTGCGAAGAATGTCGGGTGCAGGCTGCTTGGCACCGGCGTCGTCATGCCCGGACCTTTCGAGATTGACGGCATGACCTCTGTCGGTCCGACGACGCTTTCTGGCTGGGTGGGTATCGATGCCCGCCAGATGCTGAGCGATGCCTGCGGCCAACAGGTCGTGGTGGAAAACGATGCGACGGCCGCTGCCGTCGGCGAGCGCCTGTTCGGCGCAGGGCTGGCTATCCCGAATTTCTGCATGATCTATTTCGGCGTCGGCATTGGTCTCGGCATCATCCAGGATGGTTCGCCCTATCGCGGCGCTTTCGGCAACGCCGGCGAAATCGGCCATGTGACGGTCTCGCCCAAGGGAAGGCCTTGCCCGTCTTGCGGGCAAAGAGGTTGTCTGGAGGCCTATGCTTCCGTCTATGTGCTCAAGGAAAAGCTCGTCTGCGCCGGTGTTGCGGACACGGAGCTTGATGATCTTGAAGCCCTGTTCAGCGCGGGCAATCCGGTCGTGATGGAATGGATCGACGAGGCAGCCGTCCATCTGGCGCCCATGGTGGCGATGCTCGAGAACATTCTCGATCCGCAGACGGTCATTCTCGGCGGTGCGCTGCCTGAAAACATCATCAGCGAGATCATTGCGCGGATGGGGCATCTGCCGACTTCGGTTGCAAGCCGGCGGCAAAGAGAGTTGCCGCGCGTCATCCACGGCAAGTCCGGACAGTTGACGGCGGCGCTTGGTGCTGCCGCCTTGCCGCTGTTCGACATTGTCACACCAAAACTTGAGACGTCCCTGGGCGCCGCAGCGCAGGTGCCCGGCTGAATATTGGAGGAGACCGCCCATGCTTAACCCCCGGGAGCGCATCGAACGGCAGATGGCCGATCCATGGCTCGTGCGTCTGCACCGTAAACTGAGCGCACTGAAATCCACTGTCACCGTCATGCACACCGGTGCGCATCCGGACGACGAGCAGAACGGGCTTCTCGCCTATTTCCGGATGGAACTGGGCATGCGGACCATCGTCGCCTGTTCGACGCGCGGTGAAGGCGGGCAGAATGCGCTTGGGCCGGAGCGGCTGGGCGCGCTTGGCGTCATCCGGTCGCGGGAGCTGGAGGAGGCGGCCCGCATCATCGATGCGGACATAAGCTGGCTCGGCCATGGGCCGGCGGATATCATCCACGACTTCGGCTTCTCCAAGGATGGCGACCAGACCTTCGGTCGATGGGGGCAGCAGCGCATCGTCGAGAGGCTGGTGCGCGCCTATCGCAAGGAACGGCCCGATATCGTCATTCCGACATTTCTCGATGTGCCGGGACAACACGGGCATCACCGCGCCATGACGCGCGCGGCGAAAAGCGCAATCGCGCTGGCGGCTGATCCTGCCGCCTATCCCGAGCATTTCTCCGAGGGGCTGAAGCCGTGGAAGGTGGCCAAATATTATCTTCCCGCATGGTCTGGTGGTGGTGACACCTATGATGACGAAGTGCCTCCGCCGGAAACGACGCTGACAGTCAACGCGGTGGGCAAGGAGCGGGCAACCGGCGCGCAATATGACCGCATCGGCGAGTGGTCGCGTTACTATCATGCCTCACAGGGAATGGGGCATTGGCCGAAGCGGGCGCAGGAAGCATGGCCACTGCATCTGGAACTCTCCAACGTCGCAGTCGGTGAGGAAAGCTCGATCCTCGACAGCCTGCCGTCATCGCTGGCTGATCTCTCGGCTTTTCCGGGTCTTACCGCCGATTTGGCAAAGGCGCTGGTTGCAGCCGAACAGGCAATCACTGACGCAATCGATGCCTTTCCCGACACGCAGCGGATCACGGCCTCACTTCTGACGGCGGCAACCCTTTTGCAAGAGGTCGACGAGGCCGCAGCGCAGGACTTCAGGGAGTTGCATGGGCACCGGATCGCGCGCAAACGGGCGCAGGTCGATGCCGCTATCCTGACGGCACTCGATCTTTTCGAGCGGGCCTATGCCGAGCCAGCCGAGATCGTTCCAGGTGGGACGTCATCTCTCTATGTGGAACTCGCGGGAAAGGCGGCTGAATTTGACGTCGAGGTTACCCCGGTCCTTCCGGCTGGCGTATCGTCTTCAGTTCAGTCGCGTGGCCAGACAATGGTCTTCTCGCTTGCCGCCGATCAGGACGCGGCCGTTTCCGGGCTTTACCAGCCCGACTGGAAAGCCTCAGGCGGCAATGGTCATGCCTCGGTGCGCCTGTCCGTAAGGATTGGAGGCAGGGAGGTTTCGGCCGCTTTCGATCTGGAGGAGCCGTTTTTCGTGACGCCGGCGCAGTCGCTGACGATTTCGCCCGATGCGCTTCTGGTTCCACTTGGACAGGGGCAGGATTCCCATGTTTTTCAGGCACACATAAAGGGTGCCGATGCACCGCTGTCTTTCAGGAGTACGGGTGGCTGGAACCTGCGCAAGACCGGCAATGACTGGATTGCCGAGCGCACCGGTGAGGCAGCGGTTGGCCTTGCCCAGATCGAAGCGCTTGTCGGTTCACAACCTGCCTTCCAGATCACGCCCATCGCATATCCGCATATCGGCCGGGCGCGGTTTCTGGCACCCTCCGCTCTGAAAATCCTCTCGCTCGATCTCAAGCTGCCCGAGGGCGCGCGCGTCGGTTATGTCGGCGGCGGTGCCGACCGGGTCGGGTCATGGCTTTCGCGCATGGGTCTTGATGTCACCGAACTCGATGCGCAGGCGCTTGGCGGTGATCTCTCGTCCTTCACGACAATCGTTGTCGGCATCTTCGCCTTCGGCATTCGCAAGGATCTGGCTGCGGCAACCGAAAGGCTTCACCGCTTCGTCGAAGAAGGCGGCCATCTTGTCACGCTCTATCACCGTCCAACCGACGGATGGAATCCCGAGACGACGCCCATCAGGCGGCTTGAGATCGGTAAGCCTTCCCTGCGTTGGCGGGTGACGGACCCAAATGCGGAGGTGACGGTGCTATTGCCCGATCATCCATTGCTTGTCGGGCCCAACACGATCGGTGCTGCCGACTGGACGGGCTGGGACAAGGAGAGAGGGCTCTATTTCGCTGCGCGCTGGGATGATGCTTATGAACCCCTGCTCGCCATGCACGATGTCGATGAACAGCCTCTGAAAGGGGCGCTGGTCTCGGCGGCCATTGGCAAGGGCCGGCATACGCATACAAGCCTCGTGCTGCACCACCAGATGGACAAGCTGGTGCCGGGGGCCTTTCGCCTCATGGCCAACCTTGTGCAACCCGCGTGAATGGCCAGGACCAGAGTGAAAAACAGGAAAACCCGCGCGAAAACGATGCTCGCGCGGGCATCGGCTGGCTGCTCATGGATATGGCCCTCGTTTCGGGTGGAATGACAGCCCTCGTCAAGGCGCAGGGTGTGACCTATCCGGCATTCCAGCTCGTCTTCATAAGAGCGATGATCGGCCTGATCTTCATCCTGCCGCTTATCTGGCGACACCGGGGGGAAATGGCGCGCGTCAAATATCCCTGGCGCAACCTTTTCCGAATCTGCTGCAACGCCATTGCACTCACCAGCAACTTCGTCGCCATCACCCTCTTGCCGCTCGCCACCGTCAATGCTGTCGGCTTCTCACGCCCGCTGGTGACGATGGCCATGGCGGTTGTCTTTCTCGGTGAAAAGGTAAGCCGATATCGCTGGGTCGGCGCTTGCCTCGCATTTGTTGGCGTTCTTGTAGTCATCGGGCCGGGCGGCGCGGAGATTAACGCAGGCGTGCTCGTCGTCCTCGTCTCCGTCGTGTTCGGCGCGCTTGCGGTGATCCAGACCCGGGCGCTGCGGCAGGAAAACACCACTGTCATGATGGTGTTCTACACGGTGGGTCTTGCCGTCATTACCGCCGTTCCGGCGATCTGGACGTGGAAACCGGTCATGCCGCTCGACTGGGTGGCGCTGCTCGCCATCGGACTGCTTGCGCAAATGGGGCAATATTGCTTCCTGCGGGCCTATCGCATCGCTGACGCCAGTGTTCTGGCGCCCGTTGGATATTTGTCGATTTTGTTCGTGATCGCTGTGGGATACTTCCTGTTTGACGAGGTGCCTGAAGCCCGTGTTGTTCTTGGCATTGCCATCATTCTCGTCTCCTTGCAGGCAACCGCCTTTGCGGAATATCTTTTGAGGAAGTTGCGCGGCCGGCGGTGAAAGGTGCCGCTTTTATCTTTGACGCGCCAGAACGCTCAGCCGGATCCAGCCCAGTGTCGCGCGCTTGAAGCGATCGTAAAACGAACGGGCAAAGCGCACATATCGCATGATCCATGCGAACCAGGCGTAGGTGAGGAGCTTCTCCCGACCGGCGTGGTAAATGCGCTCGACAATCAGGAATGTGGCGAGGTGAGCGAGGATCGTCAGCGCAATTCCCGTTTTGACGGTGCCGTGCGCGATGAGGAGCAGGCCGATGATTTTCATCGGTTCGGCGATGGCAAATGGCACCGCCAGCAAAAGAAGAATGGCAAGACGCGGCAATCCGCCAATCCGGCTTTCCAGTTTCCTGATGAATGTCAGTCTGGATATCGCCTTGATGATCGGCCGATAAAGCGGGCGAAAAATGCCGTCGAGGATCAGGGCTAACACGATGATTGCCCGAAGCGGAAAGATGAGGATCTTCCTGATTTTGTTGTTCACCTCATTCGGTCTCCAAAAGGGGCTGTATGGCCAATTCTTAATCGCCTGAAACGTGGCAAAACGAAGTTGTTTTTTACGATCTGCTCTGCTGAACGCTCGCATACATGCCGGTGGTGCGGAATTCGCTTGGATTGATGCCATATAGCCTGCGGAAGACCTTCGAGAAATAGTTCGGGTCTTCGAAGCCGCATAGCACGGATACCTCCTTGATGGGGATGTTTTCGGCTGTGGTGAGAAGCTTGGCTGCCCGCCTCAACCGTCGCTGCAATACAAATTCGGCCGGTGGCAGGCCTTCGCTTGCCGTGAAGATGCGGGAAAAATGCGCACGGCTGAGGCCGGCGACGGCGGCAAGATCGCTGACGGAAAGACGCTCTCCGAGATGCCCGTCTATATAGCTCAGCACCTGCTGCATGGTGCGATATTCACCGCCAAAGGAGGGATGCGAGCCGAACACGTCGTCATAAAGCGTCATCGCCGCTTCATAGGCGACGGCGGAGGCCGCCCCTGGTGTTTCCGCGCCGTTGACGAGGCGCGAGCAACAATGGGCGAGATGATCGACGGTTTCCTGTTGCAGCTTGAGGATAGGCCCGGTGACGGCAAGAATATTGCGGTGAATGCGCAAGGCCTCCTCGCCATTCATGGAGATCCAGAAGAACTCCCATTGCTTTCCCGCTTCCAGCCAGTAGCGATGATTGTGCGGGATGAGCAACAGGAGGGTTTCGCCTGGCTTCACCACGTAATGACGGTTCTCGTAACGAAGGTTTCCCTGTCCGCCAATGCAATATTGCAGCACAGTGAATGGTGTCTGTCCGCGCTTTCGTCCGTCCCAGTCATAATTGCCACTGCTGCGGATTTCATAGCCGCTGCTGGTGGGCATTGTGTGCAGGGTCTGGCGGCCGCGGGGCAGCGAGACGGTCCGCATCCCCGGCCCCTGATCGATCAAATCGCGCAGCACAAAATTACCCATGAAAGCATAATCCTTCTCTGGTTCCGCTCGTCATTATACGCATAATCCCGAACCGAGGAGACAGCCAGCGCGATATTGTTGCGGAGAATTTTTCAGGAGTGCCGGTTTTCCGGGGTTCTTACAGGTATATTCTCGCATCGCCTTATCATGATCGTTTGGCCCGTTTCACCCGTTCGATTTGCAACAGAGGTGGCGTTATGAGTTTCAAAATCGCTATAATCGGCGCCGGAAGCGTCGGATTCACGAAAAAACTGTTCACCGATCTTTTGTGCGTGCCGGAGTTTCGCGACATCGAGGTCGCGCTGACGGATATCAGCCAGCACAATCTGGATATGATCAGGGCGATCCTCGACAAGGTCGTGGAAGCCAACGGTTTTCCGGTGAAAGTGACGGCGCATACCGACCGCCGTCGCGCGCTTGAGGGTGCGAAATACATCATAAGCTGTGTGCGGGTCGGCGGTCTGGAAGCCTATGCGGACGACATCCGTATTCCGCTGAAATACGGGATCGACCAGTGCGTCGGTGACACCATCTGCGCCGGCGGCATTCTCTATGGCCAGCGTAACATTCCGGTCATTCTGGATTTCTGCAAGGATATCCGCGAGGTTGCCGCACCCGGTGCCAAGTTCCTGAATTACGCCAACCCCATGGCCATGAATACATGGGCAGCCATCGAATACGGCAAGGTGGATACGGTTGGTCTTTGCCACGGTGTGCAGCACGGTGCGGAGCAGATCGCTGAAATTCTCGGCGCAAAATCCCCGTCCGAACTTGATTACATCTGCTCGGGCATCAACCACCAGACATGGTTCATCGATCTAAGGCTGAATGGCCGCAAGATCGGCAAAGAAGAGCTGGTCGCCGCTTTCGAGGCGCATCCGGTTTTCTCACAGCAGGAAAAGCTGCGCATCGACGTGCTTAAGCGCTTCGGTGTCTATTCGACGGAGAGCAACGGCCATCTGTCCGAATATCTGCCGTGGTACCGCAAGCGCCCGGATGAAATCGCCCGCTGGATCGATATGTCGGACTGGATTCACGGCGAAACCGGCGGTTATCTGCGCCACTCCACCGAGACGCGGAACTGGTTCGAAACGGAATTCCCGCAGTTCCTGGCGTCAGCCGCCAAGCCCATCGAACCGGAGAAGCGCTCCAACGAACATGCGAGCCACATTCTGGAAGCGCTTGAAACCGGGCGTGTCTATCGCGGCCACTTCAACGTCAAGAACAATGGCGTCATAACCAACCTTCCTTCTGATGCGATCATTGAGTCGCCCGGTTTCGTGGATCGTTTCGGCATCAACATGGTCTCGGGTATCACGCTGCCGGAAGCCTGCGCGGCGACCTGCATGGCGTCTATCAACGTGCAGCGCATGTCGGTACATGCGGCGGTCAGCGGCGATATCGATCTTCTGAAGCTTGCCGTGCTGCATGACCCGCTAGTCGGCGCCGTCGCCACTCCGGAGGAGGTCTGGCAGATGGTGGACGAGATGGTCGTCGCACAGGCGCGCTGGCTGCCGCAATATGCGGATGCCGTGCCTGATGCCAAGGAGCGGCTTGCGAAATCCACCGTCAAGACCCGCGACTGGGCGGGTGCGGCGCGCCGCAATGTGCGCTCAATCGAGGAACTACGGGCCGAGAAATCGGCGCTGAAAAAGGCCGTTTGAAGGAAAAGGCATGGGAACAGGCCGGTGGTGAAAAGGGAGTTCGCCGCCGTGGCTATCGCGACAACAGAGGGTGGGCGGTCGAAGAGCTGCCATTTGGGAGGAATGACGATGCAACTTCAACGCAAGATCGGTATCATCTCGGCATTGGGTCTTGGGGTTTCGATGATCGCACTCAGTGCGAACGCCTTCGAAACCACGACGCCGCCGGAGCCGCCGCAGTTTCCGGCGGAAGGCAAGATCAATTATGTGGCGCGCGACTCGATCCTCGAATTCAAGGCCCTGCCTGATTACAGCGAGCCAGACTGGATCACCGAAAAATTCGAGAAGACCGGCAAGCTGCCGCCCTTGAAGGAACGCTTGCCTGAGGAGCCGCTGGTCTACAAGACCGGCAACATGGTTGATGGCATCGGCGTTTATGGCGATACGATGCGCCATGTGATCGGCGGACGGCCCGAGGGCTGGAACTACATTGCCGGCCAGAGCCAGGGCTGGGGCGGCATCGATATTGCGCTTTCCGAATGCCTGACGCGCACAGCGCCGCTGTTTCAGGTGAATGCCAAGGACACCGAACCGCTGCCCAATCTCGCCAAAGGCTGGGAATGGTCGCAGGATGGCCACAAGCTAACGATGCATCTGGTCAAGGGTGCCAAATGGTCTGACGGTGTGCCGTTCAACGCCGATGACGTCATGTTCTACTGGGAAGACGCGGTTCTCGATCCCAACGTGTCGCCGCTCGGCGGCGGCGCGTCGCCTGAAGCCTTCGGCGAAGGCACCACGCTCAAAAAGATCGATGACTATACGGTGGAGTGGACTTTCAAGACCGCTTTCCCGAAGCAATATCTCTATACCATGGCTTATCCGAGCTTCTGCCCCGGACCGGCGCATATTCTGAAACCACAGCACCCGAAATATTCCAAGAACACGTATAACCAGTTCAAGAACGCCTTTCCGCCGGAATATATGAACATGCCTGTCATGGGTGGTTGGGTGCCGGTGGAATATCGCCCCGACGACATCATCGTGCTCAGGCGCAATCCATACTACTGGAAGGTCGACGAGAAGGCCCAGCAGCTGCCTTATCTCAACGAGCTTCATTACAAGCTCTCCACCTGGGCCGATCGCGATGTGCAGGCTGTGGCGGGATCGGGCGATTTCTCCAATCTCGAGCAGCCGGAGAATTTCGTCGCTTCGCTGAAACGCGCAGCTGACCCGAATGCGCCGGCTCGCCTTGCCTTCGGGCCACGCCTGATCGGCTATAATCTGCAGATGAACTTTTCCGCCAATGGCTGGGGCAATCCGGACGAGCGCGGGCAGGCCATTCGCGAGCTGAACCGCAACGAGGTGTTCCGTCAGGCGGTGACCTCGGCCCTCGATCGCAAGGCAATCGGCGACTCCCTCGTCAAGGGCCCGTTCACGGCGATCTATCCGGGTGGCATTTCCTCGGGCACCGGTTTTTACGATCGCAATTCCACGGTCTATTACCCCTTCAACCTTAAGGAAGCGAAAGCCGCCCTTGCATCAATCGGCCTGAAGGACACCGATGGCGACGGCTTCTTGAACTTCCCGAAGGAGACACTGGGCGGACGAAACGTCGAGATCATTCTTCTGGTCAATAACGGCTACACAACGGACAAGAGCATCGCGGAAGGCCTTGTCGGGCAAATGGCGAAACTTGGCCTTCGCCTCGTCATCAACAGCCTTGATTCCAACCAGCGCGATGCGGCCCATTATGGCGGTCAGTTCGACTGGCTGGTGCGCCGCAACTCCACCGAGCTTTCGTCCGTGGTGCAGAATACCGAGCAGTTGGCACCCGTTGGCCCGCGCACCAGCTGGAACCATCGCGCACCTGAAGGCAAGGAACTGGATCTGATGCCGTTCGAAAAGGAGATGGCCGATATCGTGCGCAAATTCATCTCCTCGCAGGACAATGCCGAGCGGGCGGAACTGATGAAGCAATATCAGAAGGTCTACACGCAGAACCTCTACACGATCGGGCTTACCGAATATCCCGGCGCGCTCATCGTCAACAAGCGGTTCTCGAATCTGCCGCAGGGTACGCCGATCTTCATGTTCAACTGGGCTGAAGACGCCATCATCCGCGAACGCCTTTGGGTCGCGGCCGACAAGCAGGGCAAATACGAGCTTTTCCCCGAGCAGCTTCCCGGCAAGCCGGGTGAGGGCGGCCCGATCAACTAGAACTCCTCCCGGAGAAAACCCGGTACCGGTCGCGCGTGAAGCGCGGCCGGAGACACACGGACTAGCCAAGCGGAGGATACCCGTTCGATGCTGAGATTCCTGACGATACGCATAGGCTCCGCCATTCCGGTGCTGCTTATCCTGAGCGTGGTGACATTCGCCATCATTCAGGCGCCACCCGGCGACTATGCTGACTACATCCGCTCGCAATTGATGAACCAGGGCGGCGCGTCCTTCGAACAGGCGGAAGCGCAGGCGCAGGCCTACCGCATCGAACACGGTCTCGATAAGCCGATCGTCGTGCAATATTTCAACTGGATCGGCGGCATCATCACACGCGGCGATTTCGGCTACAGCTTCTATTACAACAAGCCGGTTGCCGATGTGGTCGGCGAACGCCTGCCGCGCACCATCGCACTCGCCCTTGTCTGCCACATTCTTTCATCGCTTCTCGGCATCGGTTTCGGCATCTGGGCTGCCACCAGACAATATTCCTGGATCGATAATCTGCTTTCGACCGTCGCCTTCCTCGGCATGACCATTCCGCGCTTCCTGATGGCGCTGATCCTCGTCTACCTGATGGTGTTTCATTTCGACGTGTCGGAAATCGGCAGCTTCTTTTCGCCGCAATATGGCGGTGCGCCATGGTCATGGGGGAAGTTCGTCGATCTCGTCAGCCATGTCTGGCCGGTGGTTGCCATCGCCGTTTTCGGTGGACTTGCCTATAATATGCGGGTGATGCGCGGCAATCTGCTGGATACGCTGAACGCCCAATATGTGGAGACGGCGCGCGCAAAGGGTCTTTCGGAAGGTGCGGTCATCATGCGCCACGCCGTGCCGAACGCCGTGCATCCGCTCATTATGTATCAGGGCGTCGTGCTGCCCTACATGCTGAGCGGCGAAATCGAAACTGCGATCATCTTTGCGCTGCCGACCGTCGGTCCCGCCATCGTCGGGTCCATGGCGGTCGGCGATGTCTATGTCACCGCAACCTTCATGATGGTGCTGGCCGCCACGCTCATCATCGGCAACATCATCGCCGACATGCTGCTCGCCATGCTCGACCCGCGTGTGCGCGAATTCGGGAGGGCTTGAGATGGTGGCCGTTGACGAACTCAAGAATGAATCGGCTGCCGCAGCGAAGCCCGAGCGGGGTGTTCAGGGTAACGAGACCTATCTCGCTCTGGTGTGGCGGCGCCTCAGACGCTCTTTCACCGGCATGGTGGGGCTGGTGCTGGTGGTGCTGTTGATCACGATCTCAGTCTTCGCCGATTTCTTCGCGCCGATGAACCCGCTTGAAACCAATGACAGTTTCTCCCCGCCGCAGGTGGTGCGGTTCTCCGACAAGGACGGCAATATCAGCCTGTTCCCTCGGGTCTATGCCACCGCTGAAACGGACGAGCTCGATCCGGTGACCTTCCAGCCTATCGTCGGCCCGGATTACGACAATCCGCTTTATCTCGGCTTTTTCGTGAAAGGCGCGGAATATCGGCTGTTCGGCCTCATCCCGGCAAACCGGCACTTCTTCGGCACCACGGACGGGCAGCCGGTGCATTTTCTCGGAACCGACAAGTTCGGACGCGATGTGCTGTCACGCGCCATTTATGGCTCGCGCATCTCGCTTGCCATCGCGCTCAGTGTCGTCACCATCGTTACCGTCATCGGCACCAGCGTCGGGTTGATCTCAGGATATTTCGGCGGGCCGCTGGATGCCTGGGTGCAGCGTTTCGTGGAAGTGGTTCTGGCCTTTCCACAATTGCCGCTCTATCTCGCCTTGACGTCGCTCATCCCGGTCACTGCCCCGACGACTGTTTTCCTCCTCTTCGTAGTCGGCGTCATGTCGGCGCTCGGCTGGGCGCAGATGTCTCGCGAGGTGCGCGGCAAGACGCTGGCGCTGGCGCGTATCGATTATGTCCGCGCCGCGATCGCTGTCGGCGCCACCGACCGGCGCATTATCTTCCAGCACATCCTGCCGAATGTGATGAGCCATGTGATCGTTGCCGTCACGCTGCATATTCCAAGCGTCGTGCTGCTCGAATCCTTCCTTGGCTTTCTCGGTTTCGCGGTCAAGCCGCCGCTGATCTCCTGGGGGCTGATGCTTCAGGATACGGCCACCTATTCCGTCATTGGTTCCTATCCATGGATCCTTGCGCCGGTCGGCTTTGTGCTGGTCACCGTTTTTGCCTTCAACGCGCTGGGCGATGGCCTTCGCGATGCTGTCGATCCCTATTGAGAGGAGCGTAACATGGTTGCTGCACAGAACACCTACGCCCCTGCCATCCGCTTCGATGCTGATAATCGAAACGACCAGGCCATCATCGATGCACGCAATATTGCCGTGACTTTCAAGGTTGAGCACGGCACGGTGGAGGCAGTGAAGGACATTTCCTTCCAGCTTTACCGTGGGGAGACGATCGCCATCGTTGGCGAATCCGGTTCGGGAAAATCGGTGACCGCCCGCACCATCATGGGGCTTTTGACGAAGCGGGCCTCGGTTTCGAAAACCGCGACCGTGCGCTTCAACGGCGACGACATCCTGAAATTTTCAAGCCGCCAGCGGCGGGCGTTGCGCGGCAACCGTATCTCGATGATCTTTCAGGAGCCGATGAGTTCGCTGAACCCGATCTATACAATCGGCAGTCAGATCGTCGAGGCGATCCGCGTCCACTCGAAGCTGAGCAGGAAGCAGGCCGAGGCGAGGGCGCTCGATCTTTTGCGGCAGGTGCAGATTCCAGAACCCGAGGCGCGGCTGAAGCAATATCCGCACCAGCTTTCCGGCGGTCAACGGCAGCGTGTCATGATCGCCATGGCGCTCTCCAACGATCCGGATGTGCTGATCGCCGACGAACCCACCACTGCACTGGATGTGACAGTTCAGGCGCAGATCCTCAACCTCATACGCGATCTGCAGAAGAAGCGCGGCATGGCCGTGGTGCTCATCACCCATGACCTGACGATCGTGAAGCAGTTTTCCGATTACGTCTACGTCATGCAGCATGGCGAGATGCGTGAGCACAACACCACTGAGCGGCTGTTTGCAGCGCCGAAGCACCCCTATACCCGAAAGCTGCTTGCTTCCGAGCCGCATGGCACCGCCAAACCACTACCGGAAAATTCCGGCGTGCTGCTGACGGCGAATGGCGTGCGGGTGTCGTTCATGATGCGCTACGGTGGCCTGTTCAAGCCGGAATTGAAGGAGCTTGTTGCCGTCGACGATCTTGGTCTAGCCCTCAAGCGCCATGAAACGCTGGGAATTGTCGGCGAATCCGGGTCCGGCAAAACGACCTTTGGCCAATCCCTGTTGCGGCTGAACGAGCCGGTGGCCGGAGAGGTGATTTTCGATGGCGAGAGGGTCGACGGCCGGTCCCGGTCTCAAATGCGGCCTCTGCGCTCTCGCATGCAGGTCGTCTTTCAGGACCCTTTCGCCTCGCTCAATCCACGCATGACCATCGGCCAGATCATCGAGGAAGGGCTGGTTATCAACGGGCTTGGTAAAACAAAGGCCGAAAGGCTGGAGCGGGTGCGCGACGCGCTGGAGGCGGCAGGCATGCCCGGCAACATCCTCTCGCGTTTCCCGCACGAGTTCTCCGGCGGCCAGCGCCAGCGCATCGCCATTGCGCGTGCAGTCGCGCTGGAGCCAGAATTCATCCTGCTCGATGAGCCAACCTCGGCGCTCGACCTTTCCGTTCAGGCGCAGATCATAGACCTGCTTCGCAAGCTGCAGGACGAGCGCGGCTTGAGTTACCTGTTCATCTCGCACGACCTGAAGGTCGTTCGCGCTCTCTGCCATCGCGTCATCGTCATGCAGCGCGGCAGGATCGTGGAGGAAGGCCCCGTCGAGGAGGTGCTGAACCGCCCGAAAACCGAATACACCCAGCGGCTCGTCCGGGCCGCCTTTGAAATCGCATAGTTCAAGATGCCGGAGGCAAATATGGCACGAGATCCCAAGATCACATTTATCGGCGCAGGTTCCACGGTGTTCATGAAGAACATCATCGGCGACGTGCTGCAACGTCCGGCCCTTTCAGGAGCAACGATCGCGCTGATGGACATCAACCGGGAAAGGCTGGAAGAAAGCGCCATCGTCGTCAACAAGCTGATTTCGACGCTCGGGGCAAAGGCGAAAGCCGAGACTTTTACAGACCAGAAAAAGGCGCTCGCCGGTGCCGATTTCGTCGTCGTCGCCTTCCAGATCGGCGGATACGAGCCCTGCACAGTCACCGACTTCGAGGTGCCGCGCAAATATGGCCTGCGCCAGACCATTGCCGATACGCTTGGTGTCGGCGGCATCATGCGAGGCCTGCGCACCGTGCCGCATCTGTGGAAGATTTGCGAGGATATGCTCGCCGTCTGCCCCAATGCGATCATGCTGCAATATGTCAACCCGATGGCGATCAACACCTGGGCGATTGCGGAGAAATATCCGACCATCCGGCAGGTCGGCCTTTGCCATTCGGTGCAGGGCACGGCCATGGAACTCGCCCATGACCTCGATATTCCCTATGAGGAAATCCGCTATCGTTCGGCCGGCATCAACCACATGGCGTTTTTCCTGGAATTCGAGCACCGCCAGCCTGATGGCAGCTACAAGAACCTCTATCCCGATCTCGTGCGCGGCTATCGCGAAGGCCGTGCGCCGAAGCCCGGCTGGAACCCGCGCTGCCCCAACAAGGTGCGGTACGAGATGCTGACGCGTCTCGGCTACTTCGTCACCGAAAGCTCCGAGCATTTTGCCGAATACACACCCTATTTCATCAAGGAGGGGCGCGAGGATCTGATCGAGAAATTCGGTATTCCGCTCGATGAATATCCCAAGCGCTGCATCGAGCAGATCGAGCGTTGGAAGGGGCAGGCGGCTGCCTATCGCTCAGCCGAGAAGATCGAGGTCAAGCAATCCAAGGAATATGCCTCCTCCATCATCAACTCGGTCTGGACCGGCGAACCGTCTGTCATCTACGGCAACCAGCGCAACAATGGCTGCATCACCTCGCTGCCATCAGATTGCGCTGCGGAAGTGCCCTGCCTTGTCGATCATAACGGCGTGCAACCAACCTTCATCGGAGAATTGCCGCCGCAGCTGACCGCGCTGATGCGCACAAACATCAATGTGCAGGAGCTGACGGTGCGGGCGCTGATGAGCGAAAACCGCGAGCATATCTTCCACGCGGCGATGATGGACCCGCATACGGCAGCGGAACTCGATCTCGACCAGATCTGGTCGCTGGTGGATGATCTGCTTGTCGCGCACCGGGACTGGTTGCCGGAATGGACGCAGGTGGAGGTGAAGCGCGCTCGCGCGGTGTAAGCTCGCTTCGCCGAACCGCTGAATGCAAAAGGCCGTGGGTTTCATCCACGGCCTTTTTCTGTTTCACCTATGCCCCCACGACGGCAACGGAGGACGGCTTTTCTCGCCCATTTTCGAATGTGTTAAATTAATTGTGTTCGGTAAGGGTATGTTCGCCTTACGTGAATACCCTTATGAGAGCGGATAAAAGCGGCCATGTTCAGGAGTAGCAAAATGAATATCGCACCAAGTCTGTCACTGGCAGCCATGATTGCCCTGGTCGCGACACCGTCTCTTTCTTCGGAGGACATGGGCTCGGAGACAAGCGAAGCGATATTCGGTTTTGGCGGCGCCCTCACCACGGAAGACATGCTGAAAAGCGCAGCAGTCATTCCGGTCGACTATGAGAAGAACGCCATTCTGGGTGGCGGTTATCAGTTCTATCCCTATCGCATCGGCAATGTGAAGCTGGGCGGTGAAATCGGCGTTGCCGTCAGGTTTGGCAAGGGTTTCACTGGTGAAGTCTGGGCGGGGCCGGTCGCGCGATATGACAAGATCAGGCTCGGGGAACGGTTGTTCGTTTCGCCGAGTTTCACGGCGGGTCTGAGCCTTGTGTCGGATGCGCAGCCGGGGCGGGAGAGGCAAGAAGAAATCAAGGACAACGGCAACGCAAATGTCCTGTTTTACCTCGGCCCGGAAATCAACGTTTCCTTCAGCGAAGAATCCTCGACGGAGTTCTTCTGGCGGCTTCACCACCGTTCCGGCGGCGGCAAGACGCTGGGCAATATGAAGGGCGCGACGAATGCCAATGTGTTTGGCGTTCGCTACAAGTTCTGACGACGTGGTGCCGGTAGCGGCCCCCGATATGACTGATTTTACGCCATACTTCTGTTTTTCCGCGCCCCTCGGAGGATGACCCTTGCATTCAGCGCATGGGTGGCCTGCCTTATTCTGTCTGTTCTTTGGTCCCGACAAGGCGCATATAAGGGACATCAAAGGACGCCGGAACGAAACGTTACTGACGTCGCCAACACCTTGAAAGGGTAATGTCATGAACGTAGCACGCAGCTTTAATAACTGGCGCAAGTATCGTCAGACCGTCAACGAACTGGGCCGCATGAGCAGCCGCGAACTGCACGATCTCGGTATCGACCGTAGCCAGATCAACAGCGTCGCCCGCGCCGCCGTCGGCAAGTAATCAGGCAGCTATTGCCGCTTTTGAATGACTAAACGCCCGCTTCGCGGGCGTTTTTGTTTTTGGCGAACCGTCGACGCTTGTGTCTCCCACGGGGCATGGTGTGCAAAGGCGCAAATCAAGCTGTTGCATCGATGTTTCGCGTTGGAAAAATCGCCATGCGTTTGATGCATGTCTGAGGTGCAAGCTTGTGTCTGTGAAATGCAGAAAAAAATGATATCTTCAAATCATCGAAACGGATGTACCTCCTCCCACATCCTTTCGGTAATGCGGGTGATCCTACTCCTCCTCCCAAGGATTGCCCCGGGGACAGCGGTTTCCTCCTCCCATATCGCTGTTCAATCTTTCAAGAAGCCTGCCGCACCTCCTCCCGCGGCAGGCTTTTTTGTTTTCAGCGCCGGGCGCCGTTTTCAGGCAACCCGCTTTTTATCTCCACAAGAATGGTTCAGTCGAAAGCCATCATGCCGATGGGCGTAATGGCACGCGTGCCCGCGCGCTTGGCAAGTGCGTAGGAAAGGCACTGTTCCACGGCGTCCTGCGGCACAGGTTTTACGATAACGCCTGCGCCGATACCGAGATTGACCACCACTTCCGGATTTGCCGTCATGAAGATCACCACGACGCCGTGATCCTGCGAAAGCCGCCTCCCGATCTCCGGGCCGGTCTGGCCGTCGGCGAGATTGACGTCTACAAAGGCAATATCTGCGCGGCTGCCGAGTGCCACGGCCTGATCCAGCCGGTTGGCGATGCCGATGACGTCAGCTTCCTCTTCCGCCTGCATAATGGAATCTTCGATATCCATGGCGATGAGAAATTCGTCCTCCACGATCAGCACACGCGGTTGTTCCGTGCGGAAACCCGGTTCGTTTTGCAGGATGTATGCGGACATATGACTGCCTCCATTCCATGCGCTTTAGCGCGGTCGGAAGGCAAACACCTGCCGAAGCAACTCGTTCCAAAGTGAGATAAACATGGTGAATACAGTGTAAACGGACCGGCTTTTCGGCTATCACCTCTAGATAGCGAAGCAGTTGATTCGGTTTGGTTTTCATCCGGGGAAGGGGTCGGAGACAGTCGCCGTAGCGCATCTTTCGCCCCTGGAGCACAAGCCTTTAGCCGCAAGCGGGGCAAAGGCTTGCATGCAAATTCAAAGCGTTACAGCGTCCTTCACGCGCCAGGAAGGAAATGCAGGAACGTTGCCGATCATTCGCGTGCCGCGGTTAAAAAACGGCGCGAGACCCTATCAGTTTAGAAAGAGAATAAGACGATGACCCAGTCTCCGCGCGCTCCAATCGCCCGCAATACGCCCAATATCGCTGTTATCGGCGTCGGTGGCGGCGGCGGAAACGCGATCAACAACATGATCGACGAGGGCATCGGCGGCGTTGATTTCATCGCCGCCAACACGGATGCGCAGGCGCTGAAGAAAACCAACGCGCCAAGGCTCGTGCAACTCAGCTCCGAACTTACAGGCGGGCTGGGTGCCGGGGCTGATCCGGAGGTTGGCCGGCAGGCGGCAATCGATTCGCTTGACGAGATCATGGATCACCTCAACGGTTACGACATGTGCTTCATCACCGCCGGTATGGGCGGCGGTACCGGCACCGGTGCTGCGCCCGTCATCGCGGAAGCGTGCCGTGCGAAGAATATCTTGACCGTCGGTGTCGTCACCCTGCCGTTCAGCTTCGAGGGCGCGCGCCGCATGCGTGCTGCCGAATATGGTTTCGCCAATCTGCTTAATACCGCCGATACCGTCATCGTCATTCCAAACCAGAACCTGCTGCGTATTGCGGATGCCGGCACGACCTTTGAAAGTGCCCTGAAGACGGCGGACAAGGTCCTGTCCCTCGGCGTGCGCTGCATTACCGATCTCATCCTGCGCGAAGGCCTGGTCAATCTCGACTTCGCCGATGTGCGTTACGTCATGAAGAATGGCGGACGCGCGCTTATGGGCACGGCGCAGGCCAAGGGTCCAAAACGCGCTTCGGAAGCGGCAGCAGCCGCCATCGCCAACCCGCTGCTCGGCGAACCGTCGCTGAAGGAGGCACGCGGCGCACTTGTGTCGATTTCTGGCGGCAACGACCTGACGCTTTACGAGATCGACGAGGCGATGACGCTTGTACGCGAGGCAGTCAGCGAAGAGACCGATGTGGTGATGGGCGCGTCCTTCGATCCGACGCTGGACGGCGCTTTCAAGATTTCCGTCGTGGCCACCGGCCTGCGTAACTGAGGTCCCTACCTCGAAGCGGCGCTTTGTAAAAAAGCAGCGATGTCACAAATTGAATTATTGAAGCCGTCGCGGGTAATTTTCGTGACGGCTTTTTGTTGTTTTTGAACAATTATTCCGCCATTCGAGGGGCAGGTGCTGCAACGCGGCGTTGATATGGAAAAAATATAATAGTACTCTTTATGTCGACAAGAGGGATTTGGTTATGACGGATATAATTGCTTCTGCCGAGCGTAAGCGTGGCTCCGGCGTGAAGATGGTCTACGATCTGCTGCGCGACGAGATTCTCGATCTGGTTCTGCCGCCGGGTAGTCCAATCGATGAGGTGCAGCTTGCCGAGCGGTTCAAGATGTCGCGCACGCCCATTCGCGAAGCGCTGGTCCGGCTCTCGGGCGAGGGGCTGATCGATACGCTGCCGAACCGTTCGACCATGGTGTCGAACATCGATTTCCTCAATATGCATACCTATTTCGATGCGCTGGTGCTGATGTACCGGGTGACGACCCAGCTTGCTGCCCAATATCACCGTCCGGAAGATCTGGCCGGCATCCGCGCCCATAATGCGGAATTTGCCATTGCGGTTGAAGAGCAGGATGCGCTGGCGATGATTTCCACCAATGCCGCCCTGCACCTTTCCATCGCCGAAGCCGGACGCAACCCCTATTTCACCAGTCTGTTCAAGCGTCTGCTGGATGAGGGACGGCGCATCTTGCGGCTGTATTACCAGTCCTATGATGATCGCCTGCCGAAACGTTTCGTCGACGATCACGATGCGATCATCGCGGCGATCGCCGCGCGCGACACCGTTCTGTCCGAGAAACTGGCCCGCGAGCATGCCGAACAGATCGTGCAGCAGGTGCAGAAACTACTGGTGCGCAATGAGCGGCTGGAAATAAATCTGTAGCTTGTCGATTTCTTGTCGACAAATAAAATACAAGATTGTAATGTCCTTGTTGAAAGGGTGGCGCGGAGGTGCGTCCATTCCCGAAAAACTGTCCCTTAGGAGCTAGTAATGACGGCCAGCATTTTTTCCGGCGTGATTCCCGCCTTGATGACCCCCTGCAAAGATGATCGCACCCCCGATTTCGACGCGCTTGTCCGCAAGGGCAAAGAGCTGATCGCCGATGGCATGTCTGCCGTCGTGTATTGCGGTTCCATGGGCGACTGGCCGCTTCTTTCCGATGAGCAGCGCATGGAAGGTGTGGAACGTCTGGTAAAAGCCGGCATTCCGGTCATCGTCGGCACCGGCGCGGTCAACACGGCATCTGCCGTTGCGCACGCCGCCCATGCCCAGAAGGTTGGCGCAAAGGGCCTGATGGTCATTCCGCGTGTTCTTTCGCGCGGCTCGGTCATCGCTGCCCAGAAGGCGCATTTCAAGGCCATCCTTGCGGCCGCTCCCGAAACGCCCGCTGTCATCTACAACAGCCCCTATTACGGTTTCGCCACCCGCGCCGATCTCTTCTTCGCGCTGCGTGCGGAACACAAGAACCTCGTGGGCTTCAAGGAATTCGGTGGTCCGGCGGATATGCGTTACGCCGCTGAAAACATCACCAGCCGCGATGATGAAGTCACCCTGATGATCGGCGTCGATACTGCCGTTGTCCACGGCTTCGTCAATTGCGGCGCAACCGGCGCGATCACGGGCATCGGCAATGTCCTGCCGAAGGAAGTCATTCATCTCTGCAAGCTGTCGCAGGCCGCCGCCAAGGGCGATGCGGACGCCCGCGCGCGCGCGCTGGAACTGGAGCAGGCGCTCGCCGTCCTCTCCTCCTTCGATGAAGGCCCGGATCTGGTTCTCTACTTCAAGCACATGATGGTGCTGAAGGGCGACAAGGAATATACGCTGCACTTCAACGAGACAGATGCCCTCAGCGACAGCCAGCGCGGTTATGTCGAGGCGCAGTTCAAGCTGTTCAACAGCTGGTACGCCGACTGGAGCAAGCTTCCGGGTGCGGTTCAGGCCTGCAAGGCTGCCTGATTACTTTCTGCATTGAAAAAGGCCCGCATTTGCGGGCCTTTTTTCGTTTTATGAGGTTCGATAGATATCCTTCGTCATGCCTGATTGGCTTCGGCATGACGAAGGACTGATGTCAGGAGACGGCGTCCATCCCCCGTTCCAGCAGCCGGTCGAGTCCGGCGATTTCGGCGGCGGTCAAGGTAATACCTTCGCTTTCCGATTTGGCGCGTGCAGTGAAGCGGCGGCCGGAGGGCAGGCGGGCTCCCTGTCCGATAATGGCGTCGAACAGGATTTCCGCCCGCTGGAAAGGATCGCCCGGACGGCCCTTGGCAAAGGCTTCCGGGGAAAAGGCGACGATCAGCTCGCCATGGAACGGCGCAAGCGTTGTGGTGCCGAGATACTCCAGTACTTCAGGGCTGGTCAGGTCACCGATCATGATACCCGCTAGAAGCTCGATCATGGTGCCGATCGCCGAACCCTTGTGGCCGCCGAACGGAAGCATGGCGCCGGCAAGCGCAGCCTCCGGGTCGGTCGTCGGGTTTCCGTCGGCATCCACGGCCCAGCCTTCGGGCAAAGATTTTCCCGCGCGACGGTGCAGTTCTATCTCGCCGCGCGCCGCAACAGATGTCGCGAAATCAAAGACATAGGGTGAAGTGTTCTTACGGGGCCAGCCGAAGGCGAAGGGGTTGGTGCCGAGCAGCGGCTTGGTTCCGCCAGTGGGGGCGACGGTGGAATAGCTCGGGCACATGACCAGACCCGCTAGACCGTTCGCTGTCAGCCCCTCGACTTCCGGCCAGAGCGCCGAGAAATGCGTGCAATCATTGATGACGAGCGCGGCGATGCCGGTGCGTTTCGCCCGCTCCACCAGAACAGGCAGGCCAAGCTCGAAAGCGGGGTTGGCAAAACCGCCATTGGCGCTGACTTTCACGATCGATGTGCCGTCGTCTGCGGCCACCTCCGGCATCGCATCGGGTTTAACCTTGCCTGCCTTGACGGTGCGCAGGGCGCCTTCGATGCGGTAGATGCCGTGCGATTTGCAGGCGTCGCGCTCACCGGCAACAATAACTCGCGCAAGCGCTCCCGCCTGCACGGCATTGAGCCCCGCCTTGCGGAAAATAGCTTCGACCCGCTGAAAAAGCCCGTCGATGGTTAATGTGGTGTTGTCGCTCATCATAATCCTCCGATATTGGGCTCGCACATTTTGAATACATAAAGTATACAACGGGCATTCTATTGCAACTCGTCTTTTCGGCATTCTGCGTCCGGTGCCCATTCCTGCCACAGGCGCCGGGGTGAGAGTAGGGCAGACTTGCCCAACCAGGGCGTCATTTTCACGTGCTCTTCGTTCCCGAATTGCAAGCTCGCTGCCGTAGCACTGTTCGCTGCTGCAAAAATTCTTTTTGTATACTCATTGTATTTTTATGTTGATTTATCGCCTCCATGGGGAAATAGTGACCTCGCCTTCAATGGCAGAGCAATTCTGGGAGCAAATCAACAATGAAAAAATCGGTCATCGTCGCCGGCCTGCTGGCCGCCACTTTCGCTATTACTCCGGCCAAGGCCGACAAGCTTGACGACATCATTTCGTCCGGTACGCTGCGCTGTGCGGTCGTGCTCGACTTCCCGCCCATGGGCGCGCGTGATGACGCCAACAACCCGATCGGCTTCGATGTCGATTATTGCAACGATCTCGCAAAGGCGCTCGGCGTCACGGCTGAAATCGTCGAGACACCTTTCCCGGAACGTATTCCGGCGCTGATGTCCGGCCGCGTCGATGTTGGCGTTGCCTCCACGTCCGATACGCTTGAGCGCGCCAAGACGGTTGGCATGACCGTGCCTTACTTCGCCTTCGAAATGGCTGTCACCGCCAATGACAAGTCCGGCGTCAAGTCCTTTGAGGACATGAAGGGCAAGACCGTCGGCGCGACTGCCGGTACGTTCGAAGCCATTGCGCTCGAAAAGACCGTCAAGGAATGGGGCGTAGGCGAGTTCCGTCCTTACCAGACGCAGGCCGATGTGTTCCTCGCGCTCAGCCAGGGCCAGATCGACGCCACCGTTTCGACCTCGACCGTTGCACAGGCCAACGTCAAGACCGGCAAATTTGCCGGCATCTCGGTGGTCGGCAAGGCACCCTATGACATCGATTACGTCGCTCTCTTCACCAACCGCGATGAATATGGCTTCATCAACTACCTGAACCTGTTCATCAACCAGCAGGTTCGCACCGGCCGTTACGCCGAACTCTACGGAAAATGGGTTGGCGGCGAAGTTCCTTCGCTCACCGTCAACGGCGTCTATCGCTGATCGGAACTTTTCCCAAACGGCGCGGTCGGATCGATCGCGCCGTTGATCGTTTCTGAAAAGGTGAGACGGTTATGTTCAATTATACATTCCACTGGAATCAGGCGCTGAAGGCTTTGCCGCAGCTGCTGGACGGTGCGGTGGTGACGCTGCAGATCGCGATCCTGTCAATGGTGATCGGTCTTTCCTGCGCCATCGTGCTGACCCTGTTCCGGCTTTCCGGTAACCGGATGTTGGGTGCCATTGCCGCCGTCTGGGTGGAAATCGCCCGCAACACGCCGGCGCTGTTCCAGATTTACATGGCACATTTCGGCCTTGGCAATTTCGGCATTCATCTCAGCCCCTATACGGCGCTTCTGGCCGGCATCGCCTTCAACAATGCGGGCTATCTTGCGGAGAACTTCCGTGGTGCGCTGAAAGCGATACCGGATACGCAAACGCGCTCCGGCCGTTCGCTCGGCATGACGTCGATGCAGACCTTCCGCCTCATCATCATGCCGCAGATGCTGCGCGTCGCCTTCCTGCCTGCCACCAACCAGATGGTCTGGGCAATCCTGATGACCTCGCTCGGTGTCACCGTCGGCATGAATACGGATCTTGCCGGTGTCACGCAGGCCTTGAACGCCCGTTCGTTCCGCACCTTCGAATTCTTCGCGCTTGCCGCGGTCATCTATTACGTGATCGCCAAGATCGTCACGCTTGCCGCCAGATTGCTGGCCGCTCGTCTGTTTCGTTATTGAGAGAGGTGCGCCATGTTTGAAACCGCTCTCACCTGGAGTGATCTTGCCTTCCTTGCCAAGGGCGCGGGGATGACGCTTGCCGTCACCGCCGTTGCCGTGACGGCTGGCACCCTCATGGGTATCATCTTCGGTGTCATCCGCTTCCAGCTCGGGGCCTATTGGTCGCTGCCCCTGACCTTCGTGCTGGATGTTTTCCGCTCCGTGCCGCTCCTCATCCAGCTGGTCCTTGGCAATGCCTTCCAGTCGATCGCCAAGCTCGGCTGGCCGCCATTCACCACCTCATGCGTGGTTCTGTCGCTTTATACGGCGGCCTATTGCACCGAGATCGTGCGTGGCGGCATCGAAGCGGTGCCGTCGAACACGCGCCGTGCCTGCCGTTCACTCGGCATGACCTGGTCGCAGGACATGCGCTACATCGTGCTGCCGCTTGCAACTCGCGTGTCGTTGCCCGCCTGGATCGGCCTGACACTCGGCGTCATGAAGGATTCGGCGCTCGTGCTGTGGCTCGGACTTATCGAGCTTCTGCGTGCCTCGCAGATCCTAGTCACGCGCCTGCAGGAACCGCTGACCATTCTCATGATCTGCGGCGCCATCTATTTCCTTATCAGCTTCCCCATCGCCCGTTTCGGCGGGTATCTCGAAAGACGGTGGTCCCCCAATGATTGAGATCGAAAACGTCCGCAAATCCTTCGGCCCGCTGGAGGTTCTGAAAGGGATCAACCTGACCGTCAACAACGGCGAGGTCGTCACTATCATCGGTGGTTCCGGCTCCGGCAAGTCGACGCTGCTGACCTGCATCAACGGCCTGGAGCCGATCGATAGCGGCAAGATCGTCATCGACGGCACCGAGGTGCATGCCAAATCGACCGACCTCAACAAGCTGCGTCGCAAGGTCGGCATCGTCTTCCAGCAATGGAATGCCTTTCCGCATCTGACGGTGCTCGAAAACGTCATGCTGGCGCCGCGCAAGGTGCTTGGCATTTCGAAAGAGCAGGCCGAGGAAATCGCGGTCAAGCAACTGACCCATGTCGGTCTTGCCGAAAAGCTGAAGGTCTATCCGAACCGCATGTCTGGCGGTCAGCAGCAGCGTATGGCGATTGCCCGCGCTCTTGCCATGTCGCCGGAATATATGCTGTTCGACGAAGTCACCTCAGCGCTCGATCCGATGCTGGTGGGCGAAGTGCTCGATACGCTGAAGATGCTGGCCGACGAGGGCATGACGATGATCTGCGTCACCCATGAAATGGCCTTCGCCCGCGATGTGTCGAACCGTGTCGCCTTTTTCCATCAGGGCGTGATGGCGGAAATCGGCACGCCGGATCAGCTTTTCGGCGCGCCGCAGCACCCCGAGACGCAGAAATTCCTGTCGAGCGTGCGGTAATGTCTGCAAACAATGTCATCGTCATAGGGGCCGGCGTTGTCGGCCTCTCGGCAGCTATTGCCGCGCAGGGACGCGGCCTTTCGGTCACGGTTATCGATCGCGAAGGCCCGGCGGCCGGCGCTTCCGCCGGTAACGCCGGTGCCTTCGCCTTCACCGATATCCTGCCGCTCGCATCCCCCGGCATTCTCTGGAAAGCGCCGAAGTGGCTTCTCGACCCGCTCGGGCCTCTCAGCGTCCCGCCTGCCTATGCGCTGAAGATTGCACCATGGATGTTCCGGTTCTGGCGCGCCTGTGCCGCCTCGAAGGTTGAACATTCCACCACCGCCCAGACGGCGCTGATGGACCTGTCGAAATCTGAACTTGAGCCGTTTCTCAGGAGAACCGACACGATTGCCATGCTGCGCAAGGAGGGCAATCTCCAGGTCTATGAAAGCGAAGCCGAATTCGAAGGCTCGCTTGCCGGCTGGAAGGCGCGCGAGCGTCATGGCATCGAGTTCCGGCACGTCAATGCCGAGCAGATGGCCGAGATACAGCCCGGCATCGCACCGCGTTTCACCTGCGGCACCTTCACGCCCGGCTGGCATTCCATCGCCGACCCGAAGCTTTATACGCTGGCTCTTGCCGAGCATTTCCGCAGCATCGGCGGTCGTATCGAACGTCTCGACATCGCAGCGCTCAGGCCGCTGGAAGACGGTGTGGAAGTGGTGAGCCATGACGGGCGCACCCGCAAGGCCGGCAAGGTGGTGCTGGCGGCTGGCGCATTTTCGCATCGCATTGCCCGTTCGCTTGGGGAAAAAATTCCGCTGGAAACGGAACGGGGGTATAATACCACCCTGCCTTCAGGCGCCTTCGATCTGCGCACGCAGGTGACCTTCGGCGGTCATGGTTTCGTTGTCACGCGGCTTTCGACCGGCATTCGCGTCGGCGGTGCAGTGGAGCTGGGCGGGCTCGAGCTTCCGGCCAATTTCGCCCGCTCCGAGGCGCTTCTCGCCAAGGCGGCAAGTTTTCTGCCAGGCCTGAAAACCGAAGGCGGCAAACAATGGATGGGTTTTCGCCCCTCGCTGCCCGACAGCCTGCCGGCGATTGGTGCGGCGCGCCACACGGCGCGGGTGGTCTATGCTTTCGGTCACGGCCATCTGGGGCTGACGCAATCGTCCGGCACGGCCCGCATCGTCGCCGATCTACTGACGGGGCAAAAACCCGCCATCGATACAAGGGCATTTTCGCCACAACGTTTCTAGAGAATTTTGGCTTTTCTCCGAAACGCAAAAATTCTCTAGTTTTTTTTACGCATTTTCCAGACGTAAAACCGCTACGCACTTTTACTGGAAATGCTTTTGGGGAGATTTTCGATGTCTTCTTCCGGTTCGACAACAGCCGTTCCTCAGGCGCGCAGCATCCTGCCGGGCGCGGCTGAAGGCGTGGTGATCGCCACGACTGAGGCGCTGAGTTTCTGGGGCGGTGTCGATCCCGCCACAGGCAAGGTGATTGACGTGCACCACCCGCTGCACGGCGTCTGTCTCACCGGCGGTGTGCTGTTCATGCCGTCAAGCCGTGGCTCCTGCACCGGTTCTGGCGTTTTGCTCGATCTCATCCTGACGGGCCGCGCACCCTCAGCGCTTGTCTTCTGCGAGGCCGAAGACGTGCTAACGCTAGGCGCACTGATCGCTTCGGAAATGTTTTGCAAGCCCATGCCGGTGCTGCGCCTGGACGCGGAGAATTTCGCGCGGTTCTCCCAAGCCTCTCATGTGCGTATCGATGAAAATACCATTGAGGCTGATGGCGTTTCCCTCGCGATCGCGCCGCCTGCGACGACGCATCTCGATCTCAAGAATGACGACAGGGCAATGGTCGAGGGCCGCGATGGCATTGCCGTGCAGCAGGCCATGCGCATCATTGTCGCCATGGCCGCCCAGCAGGGGGCGTCAGCGCTCGTCGATGTCACGCAGGGTCATATTGACGGCTGCATTTATGCCAGCCCCGCCAATCTCACCTTTGCAGAGAAGATGGCGGAGATGGGCGCAAGCGTGCGCGTGCCGACGACCATGAACGCCATCTCGGTGGACAAGGCGCATTGGCGCGCGCAGGGCGTGCCGGAGGATTTCGGCGATCCCGCCGCAAGGCTGGCAGATGCCTATGTACGCATGGGCTGTCGCCCCACCTTCACCTGTTCGCCATATCTGCTCGACAGCGCGCCGCAGGCCGGCGACATGATCGCCTGGGCCGAATCGAATGCCGTGATTTTCGTAAATACGGTTCTCGGCGCACGCACGGCCAAACATCCGGATTTTCTCGATCTCTGCATTGCCTTGACGGGCAGGGCGCCATTGTCCGGCGTCTATCTTGAGGAAAACCGCCGACCGCAACGCATTGTCGATGTCGCTTTGCCTGAGGATATCAATGACGCCTTCTGGCCGCTCATCGGTTATCTCGCTGGCAAGGCAGCCCCCGATTGCATTCCGCTTCTGCGCGGTCTTGGCGCAGCAAAGCCTTCGCGGGATGATCTGAAGGCGCTCTGCGCCGCTTTCGGCACCACGTCTGCGGCTCCCATGCTGCATATCGAGGGCGTCACCCCGGAAGCGCGACTGGAGCCGGTCGAGACGGCGGAAACCGTCACGGTTTCGCTTGCTGATATGGCCGCAGGCTGGTCGCTTCTGAATGAGGGACCAGAGGATGTGCAACTGGTTGCAATCGGCAGCCCGCATGCCTCGCTGGAGGAATGCCGCGCGCTGGCGTCCGCCTTCAACGGACGCAGGCGTCATGCAAATGTTGCCGTCATCGTCACTGCCGGACAGCAGGTCATCGACGCAGCAGAACGGGACGGCACCCTGCAAAGCCTGCATGACAGTGGCGTCCAGGTACTGCCTGATCTGTGCTGGTGCTCGATTTCCGAACCGGTCTTTCCGACCAGGACGCGCGCGCTGATGACCAATTCGGGCAAGTACGCCCACTACGGCCCTGGACTCAGCGGTCGCGCGGTGCGTTTCGGCAGCCTTGCCGACTGTGTCGAAAGCGCACTGACCGGCCGTGCTATTTCCCGTCTTCCATCCTGGCTTTCCTGAGGAGCACTAAATGCGCAGTATCAAGACAGTTCACGTCATCTCCGCCCATGCGGAAGGCGAGGTAGGTGATGTGATCGTGGGCGGCGTCAGGCCGCCGCCGGGCGAGACGATCTGGGAACAGAGCCGTTTCATCGCCAGCGATGAGACCCTGCGCAATTTCGTGCTCAACGAGCCGCGCGGTGGCGTGTTCCGCCACGTCAATCTTCTGGTGCCGCCAAAACATCCTGACGCGGATGCTGCCTTCATCATCATGGAGCCGGAAGATACCCCGCCCATGTCGGGCTCCAACTCCATCTGCGTTTCCACCGTGCTTCTGGATGGCGGTATCGTGCCAATGCAGGAGCCGGAAACCCATATGCTGCTTGAAGCGCCGGGCGGGCTTGTGAAGGTGCGTGCCGAATGCCGCAATGGCAAGGCCGAACGCATTTTCGTGCAGAACCTGCCAAGCTTTGCCGCGAAGCTCGATGTAGAGCTTGAGGTCGAGGGTCTCGGTACGTTGAAGGTGGATACGGCCTATGGCGGCGACAGTTTCGTCATCGTCGACGCCGAGGCGATGGGCTTCAGCCTGAAGCCGGATGAAGCGCACGAGATTGCCCGTCTCGGCGTGCGCATCACCAATGCCGCCAACAAGGCTCTGGGTTTCGAGCATCCCGAAAACCCCGATTGGCGTCATTTTTCCTTCTGCCTGTTTGCGGGCAAGGTGGAGCGCACCGCTGAGGGCCTGCGGGCGGGTGCCGCCGTCGCCATCCAGCCTGGCAAGGTGGATCGCTCACCGACCGGTACGGCGCTTTCGGCCCGAATGGCGGTGCTGCATGCACGCGGTGAGATGAAAGAAGGCCAGACGCTGACGGCCGTGTCGCTCATCGGCTCCACCTTTACCGGTCGCATTCTGGGAACGACAACGGTGGGCGACCGCCCGGCCATCCTGCCGGAAATTTCCGGCCGCGGCTGGATCACCGGCATTCACCAGCACATGCTCGATCCTTCCGATCCATGGCCGGAAGGATATCGTCTGACGGACACCTGGGGCGCTCGATAAGGACGATACACTGTACTTACCTCATCCCTGTGACCAGCACAGGGATGAGGTAGGGAGCGCCTCACCCGCCCACCCGCTTCGTTGTCTCCCTGACGATCAACTCGAACCCGACATCCACCCGCGCACCTTCGGGAACGGCAGCGCCTTTTTCCGCTTCCAATATGGAAAGCAGCAATTCGCCCGCTTTGCGGCCGATCATCTGGGCGTCTACACGGATCGTTGAAATCGCCGGATAACATTGCCGGCCGATATCGAAATCGCCGAAGCCCAGGATGGAAATCTGTTCGGGCACATGAATGCCGCGACGATGACACTCCATCAGTGCGCCGACGGCGGAAATATCGGAGACCGCGAAAATACCTTCGACATCCGGCGCCTTCGCCAGCAATGAGCCGAGCGTTTTGGCCCCATGGTCGTAGGAGACTGGGGCGCTGCCCTCGCGGATGATGAGGTCGTCGGCAATGCCGGCTTCGCGAAGTGCAGCACCAAAACCGAGCAGACGGCTTTCGCCGCGCCAGTCCTTTACATCGCCATCCGCACGCGATCCCAGTGCGCCAATTCTCTTAAATCCAAGCGATATTAGATATTTGGCGGCGTTTCTTCCCACTTCGTAGTTGGAAAAGCCTACCGCATGGTCGATGGGATGTTCGGGAACGTCCCAGATTTCGACAATCGGGATGCCGGCGCGCATCAAAACTTCGCTCGCCATCTTGGTATGCACCGTTCCGGCAACGACTATGGCGTCGGGCCGGCGCTCCATCATGGTGCGGATGACGCGCTCCTCCTCCTGGAGATCGTACATGGTATAGCCGATCAGCAGTTGATAGTCGGCGGCGCGCAGAGCATTGGCGAGCCCCTGTGCGCTGTCGGCGAAGTTGGAGTTGGTGAGCGTCGGCAGGATGGCGGTGATGAAATTGGTGCGCCGGGAAGACAGCGAACCGGCGATCCGGTCAGGCACATAGCCAAGCTTCTCGATGGCCTTCATCACCTTCTGGCGCGTGTCCTCAGACACCAGCGCCGGATCGGCCAGCACCCGCGAAACGGTCATCTTGGAGACGCCCGCGAGTTTTGAGACGTCGCTCATGGTTGCTTTTTTTGACGTGACTAACGCTGCGGCCAAGGGCGTGCGCTCCACCAAAGCATGTCTCCCTGAATTAGAACCGGTTCAGGACAAGACATACACGAAGATATCAAGGGAAAGCACGCCGCATGATTGCAGATCGGTGCGGCGTGCACCGGATTTATGCGATGCGGCGGTAGACGAGGTGATAGAAACGCCCGTCGCACATGCTCATCATCTCGTCCGTCAGCACCCGGCCTTCCAGTCTAACCGGCGAAACCAGCGCTTCTTCCACAGCCTCAATCGACGGATAGTCGATTTCCTGCACCATAATGATGGCCGCCGCGTCCGGGTCCGTACGCTCGGTGCGCATGACGCGCACCGCCTGCGCGTTCGGCATGCGTTTCCAGACCGGCAGAAGCTTTTCCTCGACGATGCGGAAAAACTCCTCCTCCCGACCGGCGTGGATCTTGCCTTCAAAAATTGCCGAGCGTGTATACATGGTTCCCTCCCGAATGAATGCCCGATGCAACAGTTCTGTAGATCGGACTTGCAATGATACCGATAACATGCATTATTGATCCTGCCAAGAACGCGAAATGTTGTCGACCAGAGGAAAATCGATAACCAGCCAAAATCATTGAATTTCATGGGGAATTCTAACAGTTTTGGATATTCGCGTCTTCTTGGGAGGAGTTTTTTGCAAATCGGGTTGAAATGTTATCGAGAACATTTTTCGGTTTGCGCAAAGGCCGCTGTTCCCGTGCGGACGGCAAATAAAGGGTTGGAGGAGAAACCATGAGCATTTCCAGATTTTTGAAGAACATGACCGTCGCAGTCGGTGTTGCCGCAGCAACGCTAGCCACCACCACCTCGGCCCATGCCGTCTCGCTCAGCGAGATCACCGCGCGCGGCAAGGTCAAGATCGGCGTTCTCACCGGCGCGCCGCCGATGGGTATGGTGGACGAGAAGGGCAATCCTTCCGGATACGACGTTGATGTCGCCAATCTGATCGGCTCTTACCTGTCGCTGCCGGTCGAACTGGTGCCGCTGACGCCGCCGGCCCGTATTCCGGCGCTCCAGACCGGCAAGGTCGATTTCCTTGTCGCGACGCTCGCTCCGACCGGTGAACGCGCCAAGACCGTCATGTTCACGCAGCCCTACAGCGCCTTCAACATGGACATCATCTCCGGCAAGGACCAGAAATTCGAAAATCTCGATAGCCTCAAGGGCAAGCGTGTTTCGGTCAATCGCGGTTCCTCGCAGGAAACCGCGCTGCGCAAGGCCAATGTCGAAGGTCTCGAAATCGTCGTCTACGAAGACGATTCCACCAGCGCCCAGGCTCTGCTTGCCGGTCAGGTGGATGCCGTCGCCCTGCCGTCTACTGTTGGTGAGGCGATCATCAAGCAGCGTCCGGAAGCCGGTCTGCAGGTCGGTTTCACCTTCTTCCAGCAGGGCAATTCCATGGCGACGAAGATTGAGGATTTCGAGCTGCGTCAGTGGCTGAACACCTCCATCTATCTCATGAAGATGTCGGGCGATCTCGACCGCATCTCGGTGAAGTGGACCGGCCGTCCGCTGCCGCAACTGCCAAGCTTCTGATTGAGCCATTCAACGCGCCCGCCGGGAGAAATTCCGGCGGGCCGGGAAATGTCCACGGAGTGACGCATGTCCTATACATTTCAATTCGGCGCACTTGCCCAATATCAGAACGAATTGTTGAGCGGCATATGGCTGACGATCAAGCTATCGGTCCTCTCCATCGTGCTCGGTTGCGCTTTCGGCATTCTTTTAGCCTCGCTGCGTTCCATCAATGGCGGTATCGTCCGCATCATCGTGGACGGCTATGTTGAGGTGATCCGCAACACGCCATTTCTTGTGCAGCTTTTCATCGTCTATTTCGGTCTGCCGGGGCTCGGCTTTCGCGTTGGAGCCGATACGGCAGCTCTGATCGGCATGACGATCAATCTTGCCGCCTATTCCACGGAAATCATCCGCGCCGGCATCGAGGCGGTTCACAAGTCGCAGATCGAGGCGGGCGAGGCTCTGGGCTTCACCAAATATCAGATCTATCGTCACGTCATCATCGTGCCTGCCATCGCCAAGGTCTATCCTTCGCTGTGCAGCCAGTTCGTGCTGATGATGCTGGCATCGAGCATATGTTCGGCCATCTCCACCCATGAGCTTGCGGCCGCCGCTGCCTTCGTGGAATCGCAGACCTATCGCTCCTTCGAGGTCTATATCGTCGTCACGCTCATCTATCTTGCGCTGGCGCTCAGCCTGCGGCTCATCCTTGCCCTTGTCGGCATGTGGCTGTTCGGCCGCCGCGTGGCGCGCAAGACGATGACCGCCTTGCCGGAGGTGCAGTCATGACACTCAGAACTTTCGGCTGGAACGAATTCGGCTTCCTGCTCACCGCCCTGCAATGGACCGTGCTTCTGACGATCATTGCGCTCATCGGCGGCGGCCTCGTCGGTTTCTTCGTGGCGCTTGCCCGCACCTCGGATCTGAAGGCGCTGCGTATCGCTGCCGGCACCTATATCCAGGTCATCCAGGGCATTCCGGTGCTGATGATCCTGTTCCTGTCCTATTACGGCCTAAGCCTTGCCGGACTTGAACTGCCGCCACTGATTGCTGCCGGCGCATCGATGACGATCTATACGTCGGGTTATCTCGCCGAAATCTGGCGCGGCTGCATCCAGGCGGTGCCGAAGCAGCAATGGGAAGCGTCCGAGTCGCTGGCTCTCACCCGCGCCCAGCAATATCGCTACGTCATCCTGCCGCAGGCGATCCGCATTTCCCTGCCGCCGACCGTCGGTTTTGCCGTTCAGGTCGTCAAGAATACGTCCATCGCATCAATCATCGGTTTCGTCGAACTGGCGAGAGCGGGGCAGCTTATCAACAATGCCACGTTCCAGCCGTTCCGCGTTTTCGTCGCGGTGGCCGTGCTTTATTTCATCGTCTGCTACCCGTTGTCCCAGCTGTCTCGTTGGCTGGAAAGGAGGCTTCATGCCGGAAGTAATCGTTGAAAACGTTCACAAGAGCTTTGGCGCTCTGGAAGTCCTTAAAGGCGTGTCGCTGACGGTCGGCCGTGGTGAAGTTTTCGCCCTCATCGGCCGCTCCGGCTCCGGCAAGAGCACGCTGCTGCGCTGCATGAACGGGTTGGAGAAGATCAATTCGGGCCGCATCGAAATTGCCGGCCATGCGCTGGGCGGAGATGCCACAGCGCTGCGCAAGCTGCGCACCGATGTCGGCATCGTGTTCCAGAGCTACAATCTTTTCCCGCATCTGACGGTCGGCGATAACATCATGCTCGCTCCGCGTATCGTCAAGGACGTGGCAAAGTCGGAAACGAAGGACATTGCCCGCGAGGTTCTGCAACTCGTCGGCCTGTCGGAGAAATTCGATTCCTATCCCGACCAGCTTTCCGGCGGCCAGCAGCAGCGCGTGGCGATTGCCCGTTCGCTTGCCATGCGGCCGAAGGTGATGCTGTTCGACGAGGTGACCTCTGCACTCGATCCCGAACTGACGGAGGAAGTGCTGACGGTCATGGAAAACCTCGCCAAGGGTGGCATGACCATGATCCTTGTTACCCATGAAATGGCCTTTGCACGCCGTGTGGCGACCGAAACCATCTTCATGCACAAGGGTAAGATCTGGGAACAGGGCCGCTCGGCAGAACTCTTCGCCAATCCGCAAACACCGGAACTCCGGCAATTCGTCAAGGCCGATGTGAAATAGCGCCTGATCCACAAGGACATATCCATGACTACTGAAATCGTACAACTGTGCCCGCTGATCCCGGCACTGGAACAAGAACTCGCGCAGCGCTTCACTGTTCATCGCCTGTTTGAGGCGGCAGAAAAGGCGGCGTTCCTTTCTGAAAAGGGTGCTGCAATCCGCGGCGTCGTCACCGGTGGCCATATCGGCCTGCCGGCGGATATCGGCGCCGCACTCCCCAATCTCGAGATCGTCGCCATCAACGGCGTCGGTTTCGACAAGGTGGATCTGGCGGAAGCCAAGCGACGCGGTTTCCGCGTTTCCAACACACCGGATGTTCTGACGGCGGATGTCGCTGACCTCGCGCTCGGTCTTGTTCTGGCGCAGGCGCGTAAGCTGCCGCAGGCTGACCAGCATGTGCGCACGGGGCAGTGGCTGAAGGGTGATATGGGTCTTTCCACCCGTGTGGCCGGCCGCCGCTACGGCATTTTTGGCCTTGGCCGCATCGGTCAGGCGATCGCCAAAAGACTGGAAGGCTTTGATGCGCGCATTTCCTACACCGCCAGAAACCGTCGCGATGTTCCCTATGATTATCACGACAGCATCGAAGCGCTGGCCGCCAATTGCGACGTGCTGATCATCGCCGCCGCCGCCACCGCCGAAACGCGTCATATCGTCAATGCGGATGTGCTGAAGGCTCTCGGTCCCCAGGGTGTGCTCGTTAACGTGGCGCGTGGTTCGCTTGTGGATGAAAAGGCACTGGTCGAGGCGCTCTCGAGTGGCACGATCGGTGGCGCAGCGCTTGACGTCTTTGAAGATGAGCCACGTGTGCCGGAGGCGCTTTTCACCTTCGAAAACGTCACGCTCGCGCCGCATATCGGCAGCGGCACGCACCAGACCCGGCGCGCCATGGCCGATCTGGTTCTCGCCAATCTCGACGCGCATTTTGCCGGTAAAGAGCTCCCCACACCTGTCGTGTGATGGATAAGCAATTGACGGTTGCAGTCAAACGCTGCAGCCGTTGCAGCTCATGAGATTGGCTACGAAGTCCTGCAGCTCACGGTTCAGTGCTATGAAGTATTGAATGGGAAAAGCTTGTTTCACGGCGCAGATGCGCCGTGGCTCAATGCCGGCTCAAGGCCGGTATGTTGCAGGAGAGGTTTTGCCTTTGCCGACAATCTGATCGCGCGGTATTTGTCGCGCCATTTCGCTTCAATCCCCCGCCGCCGTTCATATTTATATAATATGTATAATCCTACTATTCTGCTTCCTTATACAGTAACGAGGCGGATAGTTGCGTTCCAAAGGCCCGAAGTCACGCTTGCAGAACCGGCCGCCGCGGACGAAGTCCGATGCGCCGCCATCCGACCGGCATGCGCTGCTTGAAGCGATGATCGATCATGTGCCGGATTTCATCTATGCCAAGGACCTGGAAGGCCGCTTTCTCTTCGCCAACCGTGCCATCGTCACCGAAAACGGCTTTGACACAGTCGAGGAACTGATCGGTCTTACCGATTACGATATTAACGGCGATGCGGCGCAGCGTGCCGGCATTCCAGAGACCGAGGCGCGGGTGATGCGCACGGGAGAGCCGGATCTCGGTTTTGAGGAACGCGCAATGCGCGGCGATATCGACCGCTGGCTGATGATGTCTCGCGTGCCGCTTAAGGACAAGAACGGCGCGATCATCGGTGTGGTCGGTGCATCCAGGGATATTACCCAGAAGAAGGCCTCGGAGCGACTGCTTCAGGCGCAGGCGCATATTCTCGAAATGATTGTTGGGGCGGCGCGTATCGAGGATTTTCTCGAAGAATTCGTGAAAGCCATCGAAAACCTCGCTACGGGTCTTGCGTGCGCTGTTCGCGTATTCGATGCCGCGGCCGGCGAACCCTCGGTCTATGCCTCACCGGCGCTTTCACAGCATGCGGGGGTGTCAGCACTCATCTCCAGCGTCAGCGATCCCGAAAGCCTGACCTATCCCGCCGGTAATGTGGCCTTCAGTTTCGATATTCCCGCCAGCGAAGGCAATGCGCACGGTTTCGTCTGGTGCATGTTGGCGGGCCGCAAACCGGATGCGGGGCTTCTGGAGTTCATCGCCGCCGCCGCGCGCATGGCGGGTCTTGCGATCGATCGCAAACGGGCGGCGGAACATATCGCGTTTCTTGCCGATCACGACATGCTGACACGGCTGCCCAATCGCCGCTTTCTGGATACGAGACTGCCGGAAATACTGGCAGCATCGGCAAAAGCGAAGCGGCATGTCGGCATCGGCTTTCTCGATCTCGATAATTTCAAGCAGATCAACGATACGCTCGGCCACAGCGTTGGCGATGCTTTGTTGTCAAAAACGGCTGAGCGCATCTCGCGCAGTCTCGGTCGAAACGATCTGGTGCTACGGGTGGGCGGGGATGAGTTCGTCATCATTCTGCATAAGCACAAGGACGATTTCGAAAGCCGCCTGCAACATATCCGGGCTGCGGTCTCGCAGCCGCTGCGCCTCGGCAACTACGATATCAAGGTCACATGCAGCATTGGCATGGCATTTTTCCCGGAGCACGGGGAAACCACGGCGGAAATTGTCGCTGCGGCCGATCTTGCTATGTATGAGGCCAAGCATAGCGGGCGAGATGGCATTGCAACCTTTACGCCGCGCATGTCGGATGATCTGAGGAAGAAGTTCACCCGCATCGAGGAATTGCGCAAGGCGGTGGAAAGGGACGAATTCGTTCTACACTATCAGCCGCAGGTGGACCTTCTGACCGGTCGCATCAGCGGCGTGGAGGCGCTGGTGCGCTGGCAGCACCCGGTGGAAGGTCTGCTCGGCCCCGCGGAATTCATCGGCCTTGCGGAAGAAACCGGCCTCATCGTGGAACTTGGGGAAAGCGTTCTGAAGAAAGCCTGCCTTCAGGCGCAGGCATGGTGCAATGCCGGGCTGCCGCCCGTCAAAATGGCGGTCAATATTTCACCCAGGCAATTTCAGGGCGGCCTTGTGGAGCAGATCAGGTCTGCGCTCACGCAATCCGGCCTTGCGCCGTCTCTATTGGAAATCGAGATCACCGAAACCCTCATCATTCAGGATGTGGAAACATCCGTGCGGATCATGCGCGTCATCAAGGAGATGGGTGTCAGCCTGGCACTGGATGATTTCGGCATCGGTTATTCCTGTCTCGGCATGCTCAAGACCTTCCCCCTGTCGTGCATGAAGATAGATCGGTCGTTCCTCACCCATCTGCCGGAAAAAACCAAGGACAGCGCCATCGTCTCCATCATGATCCAGCTTGCGGGGTCTCTGGGCATCGATGTCATTGCCGAGGGCGTCGAGACCGGCGAGCAGGCAGCGTTTCTGCGCGCTGCCGGCTGCCCCTATGGGCAGGGTTATTACTTCAGCCGCCCGGTGCAGGCGGATGCGATCGAGGCAATGTTGGGGAATATGATGACTTTCCCCGCTGGTCTATCGAACGACATGCAATAATTCCCACCTCGGTGGCCTGCCTCTAACCGAATTCGCCGGGCGCGAATAGGCGGAAGGCACGTTGTGCTGTCTTTGCCGCGTAGTGGCGTCGGGAGGGAGTGCGGCTATATCACCCTTCTTGCGACCCCACGCGGCATCAAAAGCCCGCATCCCCTCATCTTCATTCATGAAACTTGATGCCTTTCCCAAGCGATTGCGGGATTGGGCGCAAGTTTGTTCTAGTATTATAATTCAAGAATATTAGAACTAATTTGCGCTATAACTAAGTAATAAATATCGAAATCACCAAATAAACCATTTATGTATTATATATTAATCTGTTAATTTGTTGTAATTTTACTACGTGATTTGAATGTATTCTATAAGTGTATTTGTATTCTTTAGATTTGAATTGCGAGTCTCCCGTAATTTCTGCCATTTGCTGAATCGGCGCAGAGAAGCGGGCGGCAGGGAAAAGACCAGCCCTCGGTTTTGCGCATTCGTTGAAAAATTTTTGACTGGAGATTAAAAATGAACATCAAGAGCCTYCTCATCGGCTCCGCTGCSGCTCTCGCAGCAGTATCCGGCGCACAGGCCGCTGACGCTATCGTCGCTGCCGAACCCGAGCCCATGGAATATGTTCGCGTCTGCGACGCCTTCGGCACCGGCTTCTTCTACATCCCCGGCACCGAAACCTGCCTGAAGTTCCAGGGCTACGTTCGCTTCCAGACCGACTTCGGCCGTGACAAGGCTGGCAAGTCTGATTGGGACGCATTCACGCGCGCCCAGTTCGAAGTTGACACCCGTACCGACACTGAACTCGGCGCTCTGCGTGGCTTCATCGGCCTGCGTGGTGATGCTGATACCGGTTCTGCCGCTGCTTCCACCACTTCAGGTTCCAGCGACAAGGGATCCGCAGTTTTCGTTCATCAGGCCTTTATCGAAATCGCCGGCCTGAAGGTCGGTAAGTTCCTGAGCTGGTGGGATGATGGTCTCTCCGGTGAAACGGACGATGTGGCGACCAACGCTTTGTTCAATTCCGTTCGTTACACCTATGAAGCGGGTTCTTTCTGGGCTGGTGTCTCGGTTGACGAACTCGAAGGTATCGCGGTCGGCACGTTCAACAAGAACAACAACACAAGTAACAATGTCGGCGTCGTTGTTGGCGCTGGCGCGAAGATCGATAGCGTCTCTCTTCAGCTCATCGGTGGTTATGACACTGACCGCGAAAACGGCTCTGTTCGCCTGATCGCAACAGCTGGTGTTGGTCCTGGCACGTTTGGCCTGTCTGGTGTTTGGGCTTCCGGCGCAAACGCTTACTACAATGCTTCCGAGTGGGCTGTTGCTGCCGAATACGCCATCAACGCAACCGACAAGCTGAAGATCACCCCCGGCTTCCAGTACTACAGTGGCTACGGCCTCGTCTCGTTCGACAAATTCTCGAACAACGACGCCTGGAAGGCTGGCCTGACGGTTGACTACAAGATCACGGACGGCCTCTCGGCAAAGGTTGCTGCAAACTACCTCGACGTCGACACCAAGCCTGAAGCCTGGACCGGTTTCGTTCGCCTGCAGCGCGCATTCTAATAGCCATAAGAAAAAAGCCTAAACCGGATTAGATGACTCAGATCCACCCCGCTCTTGAGCGGGTGAGTGCTAGCTCCAGTCAAAGTTCCTGACATGATGTCAGGTTTGCTCCCCGGACCCCTCCAGGCCGGGGAGATTTTGTTTTGAGGAAAGTTCCGGCAGATTTTTGTCAACAATGTCGTTGCGGGCATTTGCGGGCGGGTCGCTGGGTTGGCGGGTTGCCGGTCCTGGAGATCAGGTTGCGCTATCGCTCGCCAGGCATTGGTACCGGCGGCTGGGGAGGGTGCACTGGCTCTTCGAAGGTTCGCAGCAAACGGCCCCAGCCCGGATCATGCATATGCGCTTCAAGACCCGCGCGGGCGGCAAGCGCCAGTGCCTCTTCCTGTCCAAAGGAGAGAGCCGCATCGACGTCAGTCGTCAGAACAAGGCCGTTTTCCATCAGCATCTTGCCATCGACGAAAACGGTATCGACGTCGCTTCCCAGAACCTGATGCACGAGACGGTGCACCGGCATCCACATCGGCATCAGATGTGGCTTGCGCATGTCGATGACGACGACATCGGCCTTTTTGCCAATTTCGAGCGAGCCGATTTCATCTTCCATGCCGATGGCGTGGGCGGCGTCGATGGTAATCATTTCGAATATCTTGCCCGGCGGCAAAAGGTAGCGATCGTGATTGTGCAGCAGGTGCTGCGTGAATTGCGCCAGACGGGCGGTCTGGAGCATATCGAAGTGACGGCTGGGTGCCGCGCCGTCGGTGGTGATGGCTACTCGAATCCCCTTGGACATCATTTCCATGATCGGCGTTGAGCGGCCCGGCGGGGCGTGGGTCACGCGCGTGCCGGTTTCCGCCAGAATGTCGATTTCTTCATGCGAGATGCCCCAGCAGTGCTGGAGGTGGATATCCGGGCCGAGAAGCGCATTTTCCTTATCCTGAAACGCCATGCGGATTTGTCCCGCAAATGCATCCGAATGTAGCCTGACGCCCATTTTCCGGGCCGTCTCGCGTATTCGGCGTGCCTGCATGCGGTCGTTTTCCGTCAGTTTCACCGCCTGGTCGGGGCTTGAAGCGTTGGAGGGTTCCACCGAGGGAACGATGGTAAAGGGTGTCAGAAAAACACTGATGCGTCCGTCTGCCGTTCCGTTCAGGGCGTCGATCGTGGCTTCGCTGCCCTCAATCATTTCCTCGAAGCTTACATTTCGGCGCTCCGGAGAGCCGCTTTCCCATCGGGTCACCGGGTGCGGCCAGGGCAGGCCGGAAGGTCCAACGCAGATGATTTCACGAAGCCCGATCTCGTCATAAGCGCGGGCGTGGTTGATGGCAAAGACGGGGTCGTCGGCGCGTGGCATCGAGGTGATGATGCTGGCACCTGTCGTCACGCCGGCGCGAAGCCGCTCGATGCCGGAGACCAGGCCGTCCGCATACCAGTAATCGCGTGTGACGTAGTGATAGTAGGTCGGCGTCACGACCTTCATCCACATGGCGTTGGTGTCGGCCGCAATGCTGCGGATCAGCGCGTGCCCTGCATGGCCATGGGCGTCAATGAGGCCGGGAATGATGAGTTTTCCCCGGCAATCTATGATCTGCTTGTCGGTGTGACGTGGCGCCAGCTGCGCTGCTGTACCGATGTCGACAATACGGTCGCCCTGAATGGCAAGGCCACAATCCTCGATGATGCGTCTTTCGCGATCTACCGTCACCATCGTGCCGTGCAGCAGCAGAAAATTCCCCATTTCGTCCTCTCCCTCATTGAAGTGCAGCTTGTATCCAGAACCTCGCGATTTTGGATACGATAATTGTCAACAATATTATTGACAATACGCCTGTGCGAAACAATACTCCGCCTTGTCCGGCCGGTAGGTCTGCCGGCTATCCAATGATTTATAAAAAGGGGGGATCAAATGTCCCGAATTAGAAGTTTCGTTCTGGCCGCCATGGCTGCCGCCGCCATTGCCGTTCCCGCACACGCAGAAACCTTGCGTTGGGGCGGTCGTGCGGATCTTTACTCGCTTGATCCGTATTCGGTGCCCTCCACCTCCAACCTCGCCTTTCTCAATCATATCTATGAAGGGTTGGTGCGTTACGGGCCGGACTTCAAGATTGAGCCGGCGCTTGCGACGGAGTGGAAACTTGTTGATGAAAAAACATGGCGTTTCACCCTGCGCAAAGGTGTGAAGTTCCACGACGGTGCTGAGTTTACTGCTGACGATGTCGTTGCATCTTTCACGCGCGCTTCGGATGCCACCTCGCCATTGCGCGGCAATATTCCGGTTTTCGCCGGCGTGAAGAAGGTCGATGACTACACCGTCGATCTGAACGTCACCGCGCCCACCTCGCTTTTCCTCAACGACATCACCAATATCTTCATCTTCAATGCCAAGTGGTTGAAAGATAACAACAGCGAAAAGCCGACCGACTTCGCTTCCAAGGTCGATGGCTACACGACGATGCACACCAACGGCACCGGCCCGTTCAAGCTTGAGAGCCGCGTTCCCGATAGCAAGACGGTTCTTGTCGCCAACGATGCCTGGTGGGATCAGAAAAAACACAATCTCGACCGCATCGAATTCGTGCCGATTGCCTCTGCCGCAACCCGCGTTGCAGCTTTGCTCTCCGGCGAAATCGACCTGATCGATTCCGCGCCGATCCAGGATCTGCCGCGTCTGGAATCCTCGCCGAACATCACGGTGAAGAAGCGCACCGAGCTGCGCACGCTGTTCATCGGCTTCAATCGCCGCGAAAAGCTGGAAGACGGCAAGCCTAACCCGTTCAACGATCTTCGCGTTCGCCAGGCATTCGAGGCGTCGATCGATCGTGATCTCATCAACAAGAAGGTCATGCGCGATCTTGCAAGACCGTCCGGCTCGCTTATTGCGCCTGAGATTGCGGGTTACGCCAAGTCGCTTGATACCTACCAGCCTGCCGATCCGGCAAAGGCGCAGAAGCTGCTTGCCGATGCAGGTATGAAGAACCTTGCATTCACCTATACCTGCATGAATGACGAAAGCATCAACGAGGAAGACATCTGCTCCGGCGTTGCCAACATGCTCAAACGCGGCGGCTTCCAGCCGACAATCGACATCGCCCCGCGTTCGGTACAGTCTCCCAAGCGCAATGGTGGCAAGGCCGATGTCTTCAACCTTAGCTGGGCGAACGAGCCGACGCTTGATGCCTTCTCGTTCCTGTCGCAGATCCTGTCGACCCGCAAGGGCGCGATGGGCGTATCCAACTATGGCGGCTGGTCTAACCCCGAGATCGACAAGCTGGTGGATCAGGCAGCACACGAGCAGGACAATACCAAGCGTCTCGCGCTTGAAGAAGCTGCATTGAAAATCGCCAAGGACGAGACGATGCTTGTTCCGCTGCACCAGCAGCCCATCGCCTGGGCCATGCTCGGAAAGGTCAAGAGCGTTGATTTCCGCGCCGACAACAAGCCGCGCCACTGGCTGACGCAGGTCGGCAAGTAATCCGGAATATCAGGGAGGCATTGGGCATTTCGCTGAACGCCTCCCTGAATGCTCCGCTGCCGGTGCAATTGTTGACAATGTTACGGGCGCATGCGGCCCGTACCCCGTCTCTTGCAAAAATGGGCAAACCTGCCTGCCTTTTGGCCACGGGTTTGCATCCGAGAGGTTACAATGCTGGTTTTCATCATCAAGCGTATGGGAAATGCCATTCTGGTCATGCTTTCCGTCGCGCTTATTGCATTTCTCATTTTCAGGCTTGCCGGAGACCCCGTCGAGCTGATGGTGGGGGAGCAGACGTCGCAGGAAGATCGCGCCGCCTTGCGTGAGCGTCTCGGTCTTAACGACAGTCTGCCAACGCAATATCTGCGGTTTGTCAAAGATGCCGCCCAGGGCAATTTCGGCGTTTCCTATCGCAACGGCCAGCAGGTGCTGCCGCTGATCGCGGAGCGGTTTCCGGCCACGCTGGAACTGGTTCTGGTGGCCACGATCATATCGCTTGTCGTCGGCCTGCCGCTCGGGGTGCTGACGGCGATCAGGCGCGGAAAATGGTATACGGAGGGCCTGCAATTCCTGTCGATTGTCGGCGTCTCGCTGCCAAGCTTCGTTGTCGGCATTCTGCTTATTCTCGTCTTTTCGGTCAGCCTCGGCTGGGCGCCGGCCTTTGGTCGCGGTGATGTCGTGCAGCTCGGCTGGTGGTCCACCGGCCTGCTCACCTCATCGGGGCGTGCCGCACTCATTCTGCCTGCCATCGCGCTCTCGCTTTACCAGATCACGCTCGTCATGCGTCTGGTCCGCGCCGAGATGCTGGAGGTGCTGCGGTCCGATTTCGTGAAGTTCGCCCGTGCACGCGGCATTCCCCGCTGGCGCATTTATTTCCGCCATGCGCTGCGCAACTGTCTTATGCCTGTTGTGACGCTGACGACGATGAATGTCGGTTCGCTCATCGCTTTTGCGCTCATCACCGAGACGGTGTTTCAGTGGCCGGGCATGGGCATGCTGTTCATACAGGCGGTGACGTTTCTCGATATCCCCGTCATGGCGGCCTATCTCTGCATCATTTCCTTCATCTTCGTTGTCCTCAACACGTTCGTCGACATTGCCTATGCGGTGATCGATCCGCGTCTGCGCACTGCGCGCTAACCGAAGGGAGCCGGTTTCATGGCCACAGACCTTCCGCAAACGGCAAAAGCTGCCCGCCCGTCGCTCATCAAGCGCATACGCAACAGCGATCTCTACTGGTCGTTCAGCCACAGCAGATCGGCCAAGATGAGCGCGCTGATCCTTGCAGTCCTCATCCTCGCCGCCGTTTTCGCGCCCCTGATCGCACCGCAGAACCCTTATGACGGCGCTTCGCTCGACATGTGGAAGGCCGAACTGCCGCCGGTGTGGCAGGAGGGCGGCGAATGGCCCTTTCTGCTCGGCACGGATACGCAAGGGCGCGACATGCTCTCCGCTATCCTCTACGGCACGCGCATATCGATCGTCATTGGTGTCGCCTCGGTGGCGCTTTCCCTGGTCATCGGCATGACTGCCGGGCTTGTGGCCGGTTATTTTGGCGGTTTTGCCGATAATCTCTTGATGCGCATCGGCGATATCACGCTCTCCATTCCGACAATTCTGGTGGCAATTCTCGTCTCCACGGTCGTCAGACAGATGCTTCCGGACAATCTTCGCGAGGTCGGCGCATCTGCCGTGCTCATTCTCGCCATCGCGCTTTCCGCCTGGGTGCAATATGCGCGCACCGTGCGTGCCCAGGCGATTGTCGAAACCGGCAAGGACTATGTGCAGGCGGCGAAGCTGATCGGCGTTCCCGCGCGCCGCATCATGGCAAACCATATTCTGCCCAATACGCTGACGCCGATCATGGTTGCCGCCACGCTCAACTTCGGCATGGCGATCCTGACTGAAGCGACGTTGTCGTTCCTCGGCATCGGCATGCCACCCAGCCAGCCGTCGCTCGGAACGCTGATCCGCATCGGCAACCAGTTCCTGTTTTCCGGTTCCTGGTGGATCGTGTTGTTTCCCGTTTTCCAGCTCTGCCTGCTCGTCGTCACCGTCAACCTTCTGGGTGACTGGCTGCGCGATGCGCTCAATCCGAAACTGAGGTGAGTTCCATGTACGATCTTCTGCTCCGCAACGTCAGGCCCATGGCGGGCGACACCTGCGATATTCTGGTAAGACAGGGAAAGATTGCCGGTTTTGGAAAGTTCGAGGCCGAACCCGGCATGGCGGTCGAGGATGGCAACGGTGCAATCGTCGCGCCCGGTCTCATCGATGCACACACCCATCTCGACAAGACGACATGGGGCATGCCCTGGCATGAGAACAACCGTGCCGCCATCCTGCGCGGACGGATCGATTTCGAGCGCGAGAACCGCACCCAGATCGGTATCGATCCGCACCGCCAGTCCATGCGCCACGCCATCGGCCTTGCTGCAAACGGCGGCACGCATATCCGCAGCCATGTGGATATCGATCCGACCCACGGCCTGAAGCTTGTCGAAGGCATATGGGAAACACGTGAGAAGCTGAAAGGCATCATCGACATCGAGGTCGTTGCCTTCCCGCAGTCCGGCGTCATGGTCACGCCCGGCACGGTGGAGTTGCTGGACGAGGCCCTGAAACAGGGATGCGAAGTCCTTGGCGGCATCGATCCCTGCGGCATCGATCGCGATCCCAAAGGTCAGCTCGATATCCTCTTTCAACTCGCGGTCAGGCACGGCGTGCCGATCGACATTCACCTGCATGAGGCTGCCGATCTCGGCGCCTTCACGATGGAGCTGATCTTCGAGCGTATTCGTGCCAATGGCATGGAAGGCAAGGTCGCAATCAGCCACGCCTTTGCGCTGGGCATGAATGATTACATCAGGGTCGGCAAGCTGATCGATGAAATCGCCCGGCTCGATGTGGCGATCCTGACGACGGGCGCGCCCTCGGCAACCGTGCCGTCGATCATGCGGCTGAAGGAAGCCGGCGTTCGCGTTGGCGGCGGTTGTGACGGCATTCGCGATACCTGGGGACCCTGGGGTCAGCCGGATATGCTCGACCGGGCCAAGATCATCGGCATGAAGAACGGCTTGCGCTCGGATATCGAGCTTGCGCATGTCCTCCATGTCGTCTCGCAGGGCGGTGCCGATGTCATGGGCCTCAAGGATTACGGTCTTGAGGTTGGCTGTGACGCAGACTTCACGCTGCTGACCGGCGAAACATTGGCCCATGCCGTTGTCGATGTCGCGCCGCGGCCGCTGGTCGTAAAGGGCGGACGCGTGACCGCCAGAGGCGGCAAGGCGGTGGTGGAGGCACCATGATGAACAATCCGATACAGTCTATCGCTCTCGGTGAACGGCCCTCCGGTCGCACGCTGCTCACCGCAAGCTGGGTGGTCGGTCATAAGGACGGGTCTCACCGGCTGTTGAAAAACGGCGAAGTGGTTTTCGAGAACGGCGAAATCCTTTTTGTCGGCCATGGCTTTCCGGGCGAGGTCGCGCGCCGCGTCGATTTCGGCAATGCCCTGATCAGCCCCGGCCTGATCGACCTCGATGCGCTTTCCGATTTCGATACGACTATTTTGGGGATCGACAATCACCCCGGCTGGGCGAAGGGCCGTGTATGGCCGCGCTCCTATGTCGAGGCCGGTCCTTACGAGATGTATTCCGAGGAGGAGCTTGCCTTCCAGAAACGTTTCGCCTTTGGCCAGCTTCTCCTCAACGGCATCACCACGGCGGCACCCATTGCCTCGCTGTTTTATCGTGAATGGGGAGAAACGGTCGCTGAATTCGAGGCTGCGGCCGATGCTGCCGGCGAACTTGGTCTCCGGGTCTATCTCAGCCCCGCCTTCCGCTCCGGCGGCATGGTGCTGGAAGAGCCGGGGCGCATGGTGCCCGTGTTCGATGAGGAACGAGGTCTTCAGGGGCTGAAGGAAGCCGTGTCGTTCATCGAACGGCAGACCGGAAGACACGGCGACCTCGTCCGCGGCCTTCTCGCACCTGATAGGGTTGAAACATCGACGCTCACCCTGCTGGAAAGAACCGATGCGGCCGCCCGTGATCTCGGCTGCAAATTCCGGCTGCACATGGCGCAGGGTACCATGGAGGTCGACACGGTTCGCAAGCTGCATGGCTCGACTGCACCGGTGTGGCTCGCCAAGGCAGGCCTGCTTAGCGACCGCCTTATCGCGCCGCACGCCACCAATGCGACGCAGGAAGATCTGGCGCTCTATGCGGAAAATGGCGTGTCCATCGTCCACTGTCCGCTGGTGTCGGCCAGAAGCGGCAGTACGCTGTCGTCCTTCTCCGCGTGCCGGCAGCTTGGAATAAACATTGCGATGGGCACCGATACGGCGCCCGCCGACATGTTGATGAACCTGCTTGTCGGTCTCATAACCTGCCGCATCAATGACGGTGCTCCCGATAAGGTCCGCTCAGCCGATCTGTTCGACGCCGCCACGCTCGGCGGCGCTCGGGCGCTGGGTCGCTCCGATCTCGGGCATCTTTCCAAGGGTGCGCGCGCCGATATCGCGGTCTTCGATCTGGATGACACGGTCATGGCACCGAGCCTCGATCCGATCACGACGATTGTCACTGGCGGTTCGGGCAAAATCACGCGCGCCGTGTTTGTCGATGGCCGTCTCTCCATGCGGGAAAGAAAGGTCGCGAACATCGACATGGCGAGCGCCCGCGTTCAGGCGCAGGCACAGTTCGATGGGCTGATCGCGAAATATCCCGAGCGAAGCTGGGCCAATCCGCCCGTTTCGGAAATCTTCCCCCCGAGCTACCCGGTGGAGGTGAATACCAATGGATGACATGAACCAGTCGGTTATCGATGTCCGCAATTTGAAAGTCGAGTTCCCTGGCCGCCGGGGAACGGTGACGGCACTTTCGGATATCAGCCTTTCCATCCGCCCCGGCGAAATCCTCGGTGTGGTCGGGGAGTCCGGTGCCGGAAAATCCATGACCGGCCTTGCGATACAGGGCCTGCTCGAAAAACCAGGCCGCATCGCGGATGGCGAAATATGGCTTGGGTCGCGTCGTATCGATCAACTCGATGACAGGGCGATGGAAAGCATCCGTGGCCGGGAAATCGGCGCGATCTTTCAGGATCCGCTCACCTCACTCAATCCGCTGTTCACGGTTGGCGCGCAGCTCGTGGAGACGATCCGCCAGCATCTGCCGCTTTCGAAAAGGGATGCAAAGGCACGCGCAGTCCAGCTTTTGCGTGATGTCGGTATTCCATCTCCGGAAGAGCGCGTCGATCACCATCCGCATCAATTCTCCGGTGGTATGCGCCAGCGCGTCGTCATAGCGCTCGCACTTGCGGCGTCGCCGAAACTGATCATCGCCGATGAACCGACGACGGCGCTTGACGTGTCGATCCAGGCGCAGATCATCTCGCTGCTGCGCAAGCTCTGCAAGGAAAAGCAGACGGCTGTCATGCTGGTCACCCATGATATGGGCGTCATCGCCGAAGCGGCCGATCGCGTTGCCGTGCTTTATGCTGGCAGGTTGATAGAGGTGGGGCCGGTCGAACAGGTTCTCCATGCGCCGAGGCACCCCTATACGCAGGGCCTGATGGCCTCCATTCCTTCGCTCGGCGCGCGAGTGGAACGGCTCAACCAGATCGACGGTGCCATGCCGCGTCTCGACGCCATCCCGCCCGGATGCGCCTTCAATCCGCGCTGCGGGTTCTCAGGACCGCGTTGTCTTCGCGAGCGGCCGGAACTGGAAGCGGTGGGTGATGGCGCCAGCGCTTGCTGGATGAATGCAGGAGGTACAGCATGAACACGCCCGTTCAAAGAACACCCGCATTGACGGTCAAGGGCCTCACCAAGACCTTCGATGTCTCTGCCCCATGGCTCAACCGGATCATTGAGCGCAAGCCCCGGCAATTCGTCCAGGCCGTAAACGACATCGATTTTACGGTTCCGGCGGGCGGCTGTCTCAGCATCGTAGGGGAAAGCGGCTGCGGCAAGTCCACGGTTGCCCGTCTGGTGACCGGGCTGTTCCGGCCAAGCGCGGGTGATTTCCACTTCGCCAAGGGTCGCAAGGATACACCGCTTTCGGCGCAGATGATCTTTCAGGATCCCTATGCCTCGCTCAATCCGCGCTGGCGGGTGAAGAATATCATTGCCGAACCCATCCGCGAACTGAAACTTCGTGCGACCCGGGCCGAGACCATGGAACGGGTGGAGGAACTGTTGCTGACGGTTGGTCTGTCTGCTTCGGACGGCGAAAAGTTTCCGCATGAATTTTCGGGCGGCCAGCGTCAGCGCATCTCCATTGCCCGCGCTTTGGCAAGTGAGCCCGAGTTTCTGGTCTGTGACGAGCCGACATCGGCACTCGATGTATCGGTGCAGGCGCAGGTACTGAACCTGATGCGACGCCTTCAGGACGAGTTGGGGCTGACCTATCTGTTCATCAGCCATGACATGAGCGTGGTTCGCCACATGTCGGATCGCATCGCGGTCATGTATCTTGGCCGCATTGTGGAGGAGGGCGACACGGAGGAGCTGTTCGCCCGCCCGCGTCACCCCTATACCCAGCTTCTGCTGCAGACCATTCCCAATATCGATGCGCCGCGCCGTGATCGGGAACTGGTTGCCGGCGAAGTTCCAAGCCCGCTCAAACCGCCATCGGGATGCACGTTTCATCCGCGTTGCCCGCTTGCAACGGCGCGCTGTTCGGCGGAGGTGCCAAAGGTGCGCACGCTTGTCGGCGGCACACGTGTCGCCTGCCATCTGGTGGCGGACGAAGAAGAGCGGGTTGTGAAGGAAAGAGAACTCGTCTGACCGTCGAGTCAGGCGAGTGCGGCGCGCAGATCGTGGGAAAGGTCGCGGATTTCGCTGAGATCGAGTTCCGCTTCCACATGTTCCAGATGGTGGGTCATCAGATGCGTGGCTTTCGCCGGGTCGTTATTGGCAATCGCATCGACGATTTCCGCATGCTCGTCCGGTCCGCAATTGAAGCGGTCGGTGTTGCGGTAAACGGCGGTGATGAGGGAGGAACGTGAAATGAGGTCGCGCATGGTGGTGAACAGGAAATCGGAACCGGCCGTTTCCGCAAGCAGCAGATGGAACCCGCCGGAGAGCTTGATGATATCGGTGGTGATGTTGTGAGCATTGGCCACGCGCTCCTTGGCAACATGGTCGCGAAGCCGTTTCAGATCGGCCTTGGTTGCCGATTTGCACAGACGTTCAACGACACATTGCTCCACGGTGCGACGCACGAAGAACACGTCTCTGGCTTCTTCGACCGATGGTTTCGAAACGAAGGCGCCGCGATTGGGAACGATGGTGACGAGACCGTCGCGCTCCAGAACGGACAGGGCCTGACGGATACGTGCACGGCTGACACTGAAAATTGTCGCCAGTTGTTCTTCCTTCAGCTGCACGCCGGGACGCAGCCGCCGCTCAGCGATGGACAGCCAGACTTTCTCGACAATTTGCTGTGTGGACTGGCCGTTCTGCTCGGTCATTTTGTTCGCTCTCCATTAGGGTTAGAAAAGCGTGATGCCGCCGAAAAAGTCAACTGTTTCAACAGGGTTTTGGTTGCATAATTGTCAACAATATGAAACAATATTGTATACTATAAACGGGACAACGTCATGGAATTCGACTTCACCACGCTTGAGCCACAGAGCCGCTATCGGTTGCTGACGAATTTTATTGGTCCGCGGCCGATAGCGCTTGTCACGACCCGCTCGGAAGCGGGCCACAACAATGCAGCGCCGATGAGCTTTTTCAACGTCTTCTCCCATGATCCGCCCATCGTTGTTCTCGGAATCCAGCCGCGTCTGAATGGCGAGGAGAAGGACACGATGGCCAATATTCGCCGCACCGGCGAGTTTGTCGTCAACATGGTCGATATGACTATCTCCGAACATATGCTTGTCTGCGGTCTCGGTTTCGACAGCGAGGTCGACGAACTTTCCATGGCGCAGCTGACGCCGGCGCCCTGCAACAAGATCGATGCGAGCTTTGCAGCGGAATCGCCCTGCGCCTTCGAGTGCCGGGTGGAGCGTCTGATCGATTATCCGCGGCGGACGCTGGTGCTGGGGGAGGTCGTGCACATGCATGTCCACAGGGACTGCCTCGACAAGGAGGGGCATTATGTCGATCCGGATCGATACCAGCCGATCGCACGCCTCCATGCCGACAATTACATTACCTCGGATCGCCAGTTCGTCTTGAAGGCGCCACCCATTACCGACTTCATCAAGCCAGATGGCAAGTGACAGTCCCGAAAGGCTGACCTGAATGCATATTCGTCTGATCAACCCGAACTCAACCGCCTCGATGACGGCGCAGGCGCTCGAGAGCGCCTTGCGCGTCAGGCAGGCGGATACGAAGATTTCCGCTGCAAATCCTGTCGATACGCCGGTCAGTATCGAAGGCGGGGCCGATGAGGCGCTGGCTGTTCCCGGCATGCTGGAGGAAATCCGCAAGGGCGAGCGGCTGGGCGTCGATGCCTATGTCATTGCCTGCTTTGATGATCCGGGCCTGCATGCGGCGCGCGAAGTCGCGCGTGGTCCCGTGATCGGCATCTGCCAGGCCGGTATTCAGGTGGCGATGACGATCAGCCGCCGCTTTTCCATCATCACAACGCTGCCGCGCTCCATCCCCATTATCGAAGATCTCGTCGATAGCTACGGTGCACAGCGGCATTGCCGCAGGGTTCGTGCCATCAATCTGCCGGTGCTGGGTCTTGAAGAGGATCCGCTTGCAGCCGAGGCGATGTTGATCCGCGAAATCGAAGCGGCCAAGAAAGAAGATGCGGCAGAAGCCATCATCCTCGGTTGCGCCGGCATGTCCGCACTGTGCGACAGGCTGCGCGAGGCAACCGGCGTCCCTGTCATCGATGGTGTCACAGCCGCCGTCAAGCTGGCCGAAGCCCTAGTGGGCGCGGGTTACGTGACATCCAAGGTCAATGCCTATGATTATCCGCGGGTGAAGGAAACCAAGCTCGTCGCCTGACCGGGAAAGGCGGGTGCGGCAAAGCGCCTCCACGGCGTTTGCGACAAAGCCCGCCTCGCTCTAGTGTCTGCTTTCGCGCCGGTCCGCAGAATGGCCGCGCGGGATGGGAGGCAGGATGATCGACAAGCTGGAGTTTTTCATTGCACTTGCGCGCGCGGAGCATTTCGGGCGGGCCGCAGAGGAGTGCGGCATCTCGCAGCCGACGCTGTCTGCGGCCATCCGGCAACTGGAAGATCAGCTCGGTGTCGTGCTCGTCGTACGTGCGGCGCGATATCAGGGCCTGACGCCGGAGGGGCAGCGGGTTCTCGAATGGGCAAGGCGCATCGTTGCCGATACACGTACCATGCGGGAGGAAATGCGCGCTGCGCGTAAAGGTCTCGCCGGCCATATCCGGCTGGCCGTCATCCCCACCGCTCTCGCCATGGTGCCCAGGCTCACCGAACCCTTTCAGGCGCGTCACCCGGCAGTCACGTTTTCCGTCACCTCCCGCACGTCGTTGCAGGTTCTCAGCCAGATCGAAAATCTCGAAATCGACGCGGGAATCACCTATCTCGACAACGAACCTCTGGGCCGGGTAACGACGGTTCCGCTTTACTCGGAGCGATATCACCTGATTGCGGCTGCAGGCACGCCCCTTGCCGATCAAGAGAGCGTGACCTGGAAGCAGGTTTCGGGTCTTCGGCTTTGCCTATTGACTTCCGACATGCAAAACCGCCGCATTATCAACAAGCACATGGCCGAAGCGGGTGTTGAAGCAAAACCCACGCTCGAATCCAATTCGATGATTGTACTGTTTTCCCATATCCGAACCGGACAATGGGCTTCAATTATGCCGCGTAACATCGCGGAATCGTTTGGTTTTCCAAAACAAATTCGAATGATCCCGATTGTCGAGCCCGATGCCGAGCATCTTGTCGGCCTCATCGCCACCTATCGTGAACCCCATACGCCACTTGTTTCCGCACTGCTGCATGAGGCGCGATTGCGCGTCGCGGCCTCCGCTTTTGATAGAAATTTCCTATCGACTGACGGAAAGACGATATTGACCTGATCTTGCTCCGCTCGCCATTCTTTCGCCATCAGGCAGCGCGGCGCGCCGGACAAGGATGTGGAGGTCCTCCGGTTCAAACGCCCGCCACCTGTCAGTTTGGGAGGACTGGCTCATGAATATTCGTGCTGTCGCCGCAGATGAGGCGACGCGTGTGCAGGCTATCATTGACGACTGTCTGCATATGGAAGGGCCAATGCTGCCCATCCTGCACAGGGTGCAGGAAGAATTCGGCTATGTGCCTGATAGCGTCAAACAGGTGATCGCCCTGGCCCTCAACGTATCGCGTGCCGAAGTGCATGGTGTTGTGAGCTTCTATCCCGATTTTCGCGACCATCCCGGCGGGCGCCACGTGCTGAAGCTCTGTCGGGCCGAGGCTTGCCAGTCGATGGGCTGCGAGTCTCTTGCCGACACCATCAAGGGGAAACTTGGTCTCGACTGGCACCAGACGGCAAAGGATGGCTCGGTCACACTCGAGCCGGTCTTCTGTCTCGGGCTCTGCGCCCAGGCACCCGCGCTGATGCTGGATGGCGAGGTTCATGCCAGAGTGGATGAGCACTGTCTTGGCGACATTCTGGCGGAGGTGCGTCGATGAGCGTGACCGTTTTCGTGCCTTGCGATTCCGCAGCACTCGCCGTTGGTGCCGACCGCGTTGCCGATGCAATCCAGAGTGAGGCCGCGGCCCGCAATCTTGATATTCGCCTTGTCCGCAACGGTTCGCGCGGCCTGCTCTGGCTTGAAGTGCTGGTAGAGGTCGACACCCATCATGGCCGCGTTGCTTATGGTCCGGTCAAAGCTTCTGATGTTTCCGGGCTGTTCGATGCGGATTTTCTTGATGGCGGCGATCATGCGCTCTGTCTTGGGCTGACCGAAGAAATCCCTTTCCTGAAGAATCAGACGCGCCTGACGTTTGCGCGCTGCGGCGTGACCGATCCGCTTTCGCTGGAAGACTACCGTGCCAACAAGGGCATGAAGGGGCTGGAGAGGGCCGTTGCACTCACCCCCGCGGAGATCGTCAAACAGGTCACCGATAGCGGCCTTCGCGGACGGGGTGGCGCCGGTTTTCCGACCGGTATCAAGTGGAAAACCGTGGCGGATGCCACCGCCGATCAGAAATACATTGTCTGCAATGCGGATGAGGGCGACAGCGGCACCTTTGCCGACCGCATGATCATGGAAGGCGATCCCTTTGTCCTTATTGAGGGCATGGCCATTGCCGGCCTCGCGGTTGGTGCAACGAAGGGCTACATCTACACCCGCTCCGAATATCCCCATGCCGTTAGGACGATGGAAAAAGCCATCGACATTGCCCTGCGAGAAGGGGTGATCGGCGCGTCTGTGCTGGGTTCGGGTCGCGCGTTCGATCTCGAGGTGCGCATGGGCGCCGGAGCCTATGTATGCGGTGAGGAAACCTCGCTGCTCAACAGTCTCGAAGGCAAGCGCGGCACGGTGCGCGCCAAGCCGCCACTTCCCGCCCTGCAGGGGCTGTTCGGCAAACCGACGGTAGTCAACAATGTCATTTCTCTTTCTTCGATCCCTGTGATCATGGATCGCGGCGCGGCGTTCTACCGGGATTTCGGCATTGGTCGTTCGCACGGCACGATCCCGATCCAGCTTGCCGGAAACATCAGACATGGCGGGCTTTACGAGACCGCTTTCGGTCTGCCGCTCGGGCAATTGGTCAACGAGATCGGTGGCGGCACCATTACTGGCCGGCCGGTCAAGGCGGTTCAGGTCGGCGGCCCATTGGGCGCTTATTTCCCAGTGTCGCTGTTTGATACGCTGTTCGACTACGAGGCATTTACCACTGCAGGCGGCCTGATCGGTCACGCCGGCATCGTCGTCTTTGACGACACCGCCGATATGCTGCGCCAGGCGCGTTTTGCCCTGGAATTCTGTGCCGTCGAAAGTTGCGGAAAGTGTACGCCATGCCGGATCGGTTCGACACGCGGTGTCGAGACGGTGGACAAGATTTCCCTTGGAATAGAAGCAGAGCGAAATACGGCGCTGCTTGAGGATCTCTGCGAAACCATGAAGTTCGGTTCGCTCTGCGCGCTAGGCGGTTTCACGCCTTATCCCGTGATGAGCGCGCTCAGGCACTTCCCGCAGGATTTTGCACCCATCCCACGTGTCGAAGCGGCGGAGTAAGACCATGGCCCTTATATCTGAAATCGACTACGGAACACCAAAATCCACCTCGACAGAGATGGTCACGCTAACGATAGACGGCCGCGAGATCACCGTGCCGGCGGGAACGTCCATCATGCGTGCTTCGAGAGAAGCGGGCATCGATGTTCCCAAACTCTGCGCCACCGATATGGTCGATGCCTTCGGTTCCTGTCGCCTCTGTCTCATCGAGGTGGAGGGCCGCAATGGCACCCCCGCCTCCTGCACCACGCCAGTGGCGGCCGGTCTTGTCGTCCACACCCAGACGGAACGCCTGAAGCAGATCCGCAAGGGTGTGATGGAGCTTTATATCTCCGACCACCCGCTCGACTGTCTCACCTGCGCCGCAAATGGCGACTGTGAATTGCAGGATATGGCTGGCGCCGTCGGCCTGCGTGACGTGCGTTACGGCTATGATGGTGACAACCATGTGAAGGCCCGTGCCGGCGATGGCGACCTCAACGCCAACTGGATGCCCAAGGACGAGAGCAACCCGTATTTCACCTACGATCCGTCGAAGTGCATCGTATGTTCCCGCTGCGTGCGCGCCTGTGAGGAAGTGCAGGGAACGTTCGCATTGACGATCGAAGGGCGCGGCTTTGAAAGCCGTGTTTCGCCCGGCGCGCACGAGGCATTTCTTGATTCCGAATGCGTTTCCTGCGGCGCCTGCGTGCAGGCCTGTCCGACGGCGACGCTGACTGAAAAATCGGTGATCGCCATTGGCCAGCCGGAACATTCGCTGGTCACCACCTGCGCTTATTGCGGTGTCGGCTGCTCGTTCAAGGCGGAGATGCGTGGCGAAGAGCTGGTTCGCATGGTGCCGTGGAAGGACGGTCAGGCAAACCGTGGCCATTCCTGCGTCAAGGGTCGCTTTGCTTATGGTTATGCCAGCCACCGCGACCGTATTCTCAACCCGATGGTCCGCGAAAAGATCAGCGACCCGTGGCGCGAAGTGACGTGGGACGAGGCATTTGCCCATGTCGCCTCCGAATTCCAGCGCATTCAGGGAACCTATGGCCGCGAATCCATCGGCGGCATCACCTCGTCTCGTTGCACCAATGAAGAGACCTTTCTGGTCCAGAAGCTCATCCGTGCCGGTTTCGGCAACAACAATGTCGATACCTGCGCCCGCGTCTGTCATTCGCCGACGGGGTACGGGTTGGGGCAGGCGTTCGGCACCTCTGCCGGAACGCAGAATTTCGATTCCGTCGAACATTCGGATGTTGTCCTCGTCATCGGCGCCAACCCGACGGACGGGCACCCGGTGTTCGGCTCACGCCTGAAGAAGCGCCTGCGCCAAGGCGCAAAGCTGATCGTCATCGATCCGCGCCGCATCGATCTCGTTCGCACGCCGCATGTGGAGGCGTCGTTCCATTTGCCGCTGAAGCCCGGAACGAATGTTGCGGTGCTGACAGCCCTTGCCCACGTCATCGTTACCGAAGGTTTGTTCGACGAGGCCTTCATCCGCGAGCGTTGCGACTGGTCGGAATTTGAGGACTGGGCCGCCTTCGTGGCCGAACCGCAGCATGGCCCGGAGGAAACCGAAAGCTTTACCGGCGTTCCCGCCGAGGAGCTGCGCGGTGCCGCCAGGCTGTTTGCCAAGGGCGGCAATGGCGCAATCTATTACGGGCTTGGCGTTACCGAACACAGCCAGGGTTCCACGACCGTCATGGCGATTGCCAATCTTGCCATGGCGACCGGCAACATTGGTCGCCCCGGTGTCGGCGTCAATCCGTTGCGCGGCCAGAACAATGTGCAGGGTTCCTGCGACATGGGTTCCTTCCCGCATGAGCTTCCCGGTTATCGTCATATATCCGACGATGCCACCCGCGAAATATTCGAAAAGCTCTGGGGTGTTACCCTCAACAACGAGCCGGGGCTGCGCATCCCCAACATGCTGGATGCAGCCGTTGATGGCAGTTTCAAGGGCATCTACATTCAGGGCGAAGACATCCTCCAGTCGGACCCGGACACCAAGCATGTTTCAGCCGGTCTTGCCGCGATGGAATGTGTTGTCGTGCACGACCTGTTCCTGAACGAGACGGCGAACTACGCGCATGTCTTCCTGCCGGGTTCCACCTTCCTCGAAAAGGATGGCACGTTCACCAATGCCGAACGCCGCATCAATCGTGTGCGCAAGGTCATGTCGCCGAAAAACGGCTATTCGGATTGGGAGGTCACCCAGAAGCTGGCTCAGGCCATGGGGCTGAACTGGAACTATACGCACCCGTCGCAGATCATGGATGAAATCGCGGCGACAACGCCGAGCTTTGCCGGCGTTTCCTATGACTATCTGGAGAGCAGAGGCTCGGTGCAGTGGCCGTGTAACGAAAAATTCCCGGAAGGCTCGCCGATCATGCATGTGGACGGGTTCGTGCGCGGCAAGGGCAAGTTCATCCGCACCGAATATGTGGCGACGGACGAGCATACCGGCCCGCGCTTTCCGCTGCTGCTCACCACCGGCCGCATTCTGTCGCAGTACAATGTCGGCGCGCAGACACGGCGCACCGAAAACGTCGTCTGGCATGAGGAGGATCGTCTCGAAATCCATCCGCATGATGCCGAACAGCGTGGCGTCAAGGATGGTGACTGGATCAAGCTCGCCAGCCGTTCGGGCGATACGACGCTACGGGCGCTGATCACCGATCGTGTCGCGCCGGGGGTGGTCTATACCACCTTCCACCATCCGGGCACGCAGGCAAACGTCATTACCACCGACTACTCGGACTGGGCGACGAACTGTCCGGAATACAAGGTCACCGCGGTTCAGGTCTCGCCCTCGAACGGGCCGACCGAATGGCAGGAAGGATATGACGCGCTCAGCCGCCGTTCGCGGCGGATCGCTGGCAAGCTCGAGGCGGCCGAATAATCGGGGCCGGGGCAATCCCGGCCTTTCGAAAACGTGAACGTCGTCCGTCAGGCGGCGCGGGGAAAACAGCCATGTTGCTTAATCACACCGACGAAAAACTGGTGAGAATGGCGAACCAGATCGCGACTTTTTTCCTTTCCCAGCCGGAGGATATCCGCGTTGAGGGTGTCGCCACCCACATTAACAAATTCTGGGAACCCCGTATGCGCAAACGGTTTTTCGAGATGGTTGATGCCGGTGCCGGGGAGTTTTTGCCGCTGGTGCTCGCAGCAGCGCTCAAGATCAAGAGGCCCGGGGTGCCCGCCGCCGATACGGTCGGGCTTGGCAAGGATGCCACGGGAACGCCGGAGGGCAAGGGCGTTGCTGCGGGCGAGTCCTTGTCCGAACCGAGCATTCCCGAAACCACGTAAAGCCAGGCGGTAACACGCCGCAAACAGGTGTTGCCGGATGGGGGACATCCGGCGATCTCGGTAACGCCCGGTCGATGCGGCCAATGCGGGCGTATCATGGTTGTCCAGACATTCACGAGGGAGGTAGTGTCGATGGCAGTAGCAGGCGTATCTGCGGGAGGGCCGGCGCAAGCCGGGGTTCTAGACCGCGAACGGATCATAGCAAAACCCGGCTTCAACCGCTGGCTGGTACCGCCGGCGGCTTTGGCCATTCACTTGTGTATCGGCATGGCCTACGGCTTCAGCGTCTTCTGGCTGCCGCTGTCGAAGGCATTGCCGGCAACGGACCCCAGTTGCTCCAGCCTTACCCTTGTCGGGGCACTGTTCACCACGGAGTGCAACTGGCGTGTGGCCGATCTTGGCTGGATCTATACGCTCTTCTTCGTCTTGCTCGGATGCTCGGCGGCGATCTGGGGCGGTTGGTTGGAAAGGGTCGGGCCGCGCAAGGCCGGCTTCGTTTCCGCCTGCTGCTGGTGCGGCGGCATTCTGGTTGCAGCGCTTGGCGTGATGACGCACCAGCTCTGGCTGATGTGGGTCGGGGCAGGTGTCATCGGCGGCGTTGGTCTTGGTCTCGGTTACATCTCGCCGGTCTCGACATTGATCAAATGGTTTCCGGACCGGCGCGGCATGGCAACCGGCATGGCCATCATGGGCTTCGGCGGCGGTGCTATGATCGGCGCACCGCTTGCCAATCTGCTCATGAATACCTTCAAGACGGATACTTCAGTCGGTGTCTGGCAAACGTTCGTCGTCATGGCATTGATCTATTTCGTCTTCATGATGGCGGGTGCCTTCGGTTACCGCATTCCACCGGCGGGCTGGCGTCCGGAAGGCTGGACGGCCCCGGCGGCCAAAAGTGCCATGATCACCAATCGTCACGTTCATCTGCGTGATGCGCACAAGACGAAGCAGTTCTGGCTCATCTGGGCGGTTCTGTGCCTCAACGTGTCGGCGGGTATCGGCGTGATCGGCATGGCATCGCCAATGTTGCAGGAGATTTTCGCGGGGTCGTTGATCGGTCTGCCCGGCGTTGGCTTTGCTGACCTCAATATCGAGCAGAAAGCATCGATCGCCGCCATCGCGGCCGGGTTCACCGGCCTGCTGTCGCTGTTTAACATCGGCGGCCGCTTCTTCTGGGCTTCCATGTCCGACAAAATCGGCCGCAAGAACACTTACTTCTGCTTCTTCGTGCTTGGCATCATTCTTTATGCGCTGGCCCCGACGCTGGCAACGATGGGTTCCAAGGCGTTCTTCGTTCTTGCCCTCGGCATCATCCTGTCGATGTATGGCGGCGGCTTTGCAACCATTCCCGCCTATCTTGCCGACATCTTCGGCACGCAGTTCGTCGGCGCTATCCATGGCCGTCTGCTGACGGCATGGGCAACGGCCGGTATCGCCGGGCCTGTTGTCGTCAACTACATCCGCGAAGCACAGATCGCGGCCGGTGTCGCGCCGGGTCCCGCACTCTATACCAGCACCATGTACATCCTGGCGGGGATGCTCGCGATCGGCCTCATCGCCAACGCGTTTGTCCGGCCGTTGCCGGAGAAATGGTTCATGTCGGATGCGGAGGTTGCGACACTTCAGGCCAAGACTGCAGCCGCCAATGCAGGGCCCACCGGTTCCTTCGGTATCGGCAGGGGTGGCTTGGACGCCAAGGCCGCACTCGCCTGGGCAGCCGTCGGCATACCACTTCTCTGGGGCGTGTGGGTCACGGTCAAAAGCAGCCTTGTGCTGTTTGGCTGATTGCGACAAGCATTAGATCGTCCGGGCAGCCCTGTGGCTGCCCGGATTTGTTTTCAGGCCTTGAGTGACAGGCGGGCATTCTCGAAGGGCAGGCCGTCATCGTCAGTCGACCTGCGCGAGACTTCAAGGAAGCCGAGCGAACGGTAAAACCGCATCGCCTGCTCATTGGCGGTATAGACCTCAAGCGACAATTCACCCTTGAGATCAAGCGCGTGGGCGATGAGCCTGCGCCCGATACCCTTGCCCTGTTGTGCCGGTGCGACGAACAGGCCTCCGATGAAACTGTCGAGCAGGCTGATGAAGCCGACAGGGTCGCCGGCCTGCGCCGCGACGAAAGTCTCCGATAGCGGCAGATAGGTATCTTCGATCAGTCTTTGCTGCTCGCGCAAACGCTGCGTGCCGATAAAGGGATGTGCCAGCAGCGAGGCATCGAGCCAGATGCGTGACAGGATTTGCGTATCCGCTGCCGTGTCAAACGGCCGGATGTCGATAGATTTGATATTCATGGAAATTCCGCAGAATTAGACATGCCAAAGGGTCAGCTCCGTTTTCAGAGCCGGCTGAAACCGCGATGGGCGGTCAGATTTTCAACCTCTGCGCATAAATCTCCCTGCTTCGAAACCTGTATTTACCGCTGCCGCGCAACAGCGTCAACAAAGGGAAAGGCGGGCTTTCCTCAAGATCCTGCCGGCAGGGTCAGCGAACAGGTAAGCCCGCCATTTTCGCCGCGCTCCAGCCTGATGCTGCCGCCATGAAGCTCCACAAGTTCCTTGACGATGGTAAGACCGAAGCCGTCACCCGGAACGGCCTCGTCCATGCGTCTACCCGGCTGGAAAGCCTCCGAAATACGGTTGTCCTCGATGCCAGGTCCATTGTCCGAGATCACGATCCAGACGTCGCGTCCGGTCTTTTTCGCGGAAATACGAACCGCGCTTTTTGCCCATTTGAATGCGTTGTCGATGATATTGCCAACGATCTCGTCCAGATCCTCAGGGGTGACCTGCAATAGCAACTCGGGGTCCACATCGACTGTAGCGACAATCCCCCGGTCGGCATGAATACGCGACATGATATCAACGATATCGTTGATCCTCGGTTTGAGCGCGGTCACCGTGGCCGTGCCGCCTGCTGCGGTCTTGCGGGCTCTTGCCAGATGGTGGCGGATGCGCTGGTCGATCCTGTCCACCAGCGCACGCATTTCACGATCCGGGTCGTTGGTTTCGTTGAGCGCAAGGTAGAGGCTTGTCACGGGGGTTTTCAGACCATGGGCGAGATTTGCAAAGTGCAGACGTGTTTCCGCAAGCCTCTCGCTATTCTGCTCCACGAGGCGGTTGATTTCGCTCGAGGCGGGACGCAGTTCCTCGACATCCGCCTCCGGCAACCTGTCGAGTGTGCCTGCCGAAATCGAGGAAATATCGGCGGTGAGTTGCCGCAGTGGTCGCAGACCATATCTGACCTGCAGGAAAATACCGCCGACGAGGCTCGCGCCCAAGAGGGTCATGGCAGGTATCAACCACAGAAGCGCGCTGCGGGCGGGTGCAACGAGCGCGAATTGCGGCGCCGTGGCAGTGATTTCGACGAGGCGCTGTCCGACCATTGTTTGAATGGATCTGAGATAGAGCTCCTCGCCGTGAAAATCGGCATTCGCGCCGGGACGAGGGCCGTGGCCCATCATTTTGCGCCATTCGAACGGGGAGGGCGGGTTGGTTATGGTTTGCCCCGCGAGCGACCGAGAGACGATAGCTACACCCTCGCCGGTGATCTGCCAGTACCAGCCGGAGCCGCGCCTGTCGAATGGCGGGCCGTCCAGCGCGGCGTTGAGTGTCACGCCGCCGCTTGCGCTGCCGGAGAGTGCGCTCCGCAATCCCTCTATCTGCGTGTCGAGCCGTTGGTCGATCTGTTCACGCACCACGCCGGCAACGATGAGATAGAGTATGATCGAGGCGACGATCACGGTCGCGGTGACGAAAACCACGGAAAAAACCGTGAGTCGGCGCGAGATCGACGAACCCGGAATGGCCGAAAACTCCCTCATGGCTCTGCCTTCAGCATGTAACCGCGCCCGCGAACGGTCTCTATATGCCCGGCACCGATCTTGCGCCGCAGGCGGGCAATGATCACTTCGATGGAATTGGAATCCACTTCCGCATCGCCCTCATAGACCCGTTCGATGAGTTCGCGGCGGTCGACCACCACTTCCTTGCGCAGGATGAGGCAGGAGAGGACCCGCCACTCCAGCGCGGTCAGCTTCAACGGCAAGCCGTCCTGTTCGAAGGTTCCGAGCTGCGCATCGAAGATGAGCGAACCGCAGGTGATGGCGGAGGCGGCGTGGCCGGTGGCGCGGCGAACGAGTGCACGCAGCCGCAGCACCAGTTCTTCTACCTTGAACGGCTTGGTGAGAAAATCGTCTGCTCCCGCCTTGAAACTTGCCACCTTGTCCGGCCATCCGTCACGCGCGGTCAAAACGAGCACGGGAAGGTTCCGCTGCGCCGCCCGCCATGATTTCAGAACCGATACGCCATCGATTTTCGGTAATCCCAGATCGAGAACGGCCACGTCGTAAAGTTCGGTAAGTCCGGCATGTTCGGCATCCTCGCCATTCTGCGCGATGTCGACGACAAAATTTTCCGCCCGCAGGCTGGTTGCGATGCGCCGGGAAAGATCGGTATCGTCTTCAACGAGAAGTATGCGCATGGTCCTGCCGTTTCGGTTTCGTGGGCGGTGTTTTAACTAGGCCCGGAAGGCTTAACTCAACCTGAACCACAAGGTTCAGGCTGCTGGTGGTGCCAGGCAGGTAAAAAGGCCCTGTCAATCAAACAGGAGACCACCATGTCCCACTCTGAAGAGAATAACGAAATGGCAGCACCGAAGGCCACTTCTGACACTCCCGTGCCGCCGCACCGGAAACATCGCCGTAAAACCGCAGCTTTCGCCTTTGCGGCCGTTGCCATGCTGGCCGTTGGGGCAGCTGCCGGAGCCGGTGCGGTGAAGCTGACACGCCCGACACCTGAGATGGCGCCGATGACGCCCGTTGCCATTTCCACCGTCAAGGAAGGGAATCTCGTGACCCTGAAGGGCAAGGTCGCCGAGATTTTCGGCAACAAGTTCATCGTTCAGGATGATAGCGGCCGCGCACTCATCGATACCGGCCCCGAGGGCGACAATGGGAAGGTCGTGACTGTCGATGAAGCGGTCAGCGTTCAGGGCCGTTTCGACAGGGGTGTCCTGCGGGCAAGCTATGTCGTCCGTCAGGATGGCAGTATCGAGGCACTCGGACCGGCAGGCCGTCCGCCGCATCATGGTCCTAAAGAGGATATGATGCGCGGGCCAAAAGGCGACGGCCCGATGGGCGAGATGATGCCTCACCCCAAACCCTGATATTGGGGCCTGATCTGCGCCAGACGGCGCGGGCTCGAAGACGATAACCGTCCCGAGCCCGCGCCGCCGGTTTTTTTAAGGTTTAGCCCGCACGCTTCAACTGCAGACGCGAGACACCCGCAGCGATGTTAACGCCGGTGCCGACTTCGGCGCTGAGCGGCTGAAGCGCGAAGTTCTTGGCATTGCCGCCGATCAGTGCATTGGCGCCCAAGCCCACGCCGACCGATGCGGCGGCGGAGGCACCAACATAGTTGCCGCTCAACGCACCGTCACCCACGCGGCTGGCTGCGGTGTTCAGCACGATCCAGCTCATATAGGTCTTGCCGGTTACGCCGATATCGAGACCGAGCTTGCCGATCGTGCCGGTATAACGCTCGGTCTTGCCGGAGCGCTGGCGAAACTCGCAGGCCACGCTCTTGCTGGAGCCGACCACAAGGCCGATGCCGCCGGCAATTTCGCACGACAGGGTGCCGACGCGTTCCTTCTGCGCGGTTTCCATGGGGCGCTTTGCATTGTGCTTCGTTTCGGCTGAAGCAATCGGGGCAAGGGCCAGGGTTGCAATCGCGGTTGCGAGAACGAATGTCTTCATTGTTTTTCACTCCTGTTGTTATTCGCTAGATGGATGCGCTTGGACGGCGTCTCCAGATAGGTGCAAGGCCGCTGCCGTATCGCCAGATCGGCGATGATGGGCCGCGACGCGAAACATTCTGCGATGATGACCGCATGTTCGAAGGCAGAGAGTGTTTCCACCTCTCCGGAGAGCACGATACGGCCCTCCACGGAGGTGATGGAGATCGAGCTTTTTTCCTGCCCGTCCGCATAGGCGATCACGGCTTGCAACGCGGCGCACAGGCTGATCTCCTGGGGATCGCAGCTTGACACCTGGTTTGCATCGCACGAGAGCATCATCGTGAAACCTCCTGCCTTGAACATAGATGGTTCACTTGAGAACTTTGTTGACGGCGTCCTTTGCCTGTCCGAGCTTCTCCTGCGCCTGGCCAGCCAGTTTCTCGGCCTTGCCTTCTGCCTGAAGCTTGTCGTTGCCAGTGATCTTGCCGGCTGCTTCCTTGATTGTGCCCTTGGCTTGACGGGCGATACCTTCGATACGGTTATTGTCCATGACGAACTCCTTCCATCGTTAGAGGGTGCCGCTGTTGGTAACGGCATGATGGTAAGGTAGTTCGGGAAAATCACAGTTTGCAGAGCAATAGCTACTAGTTGAACTGGTACAAACTGACCTATTTTCGCGTTCGGCTGCGCTTATTTTTCCCTATGGCCGGTAAAACCGCGCTCGCGTGCCCAGATCACGGCGGCGGTGCGGCGGTTGACGCCGATCTTGCCGTAGAGTGAGGCGATATGGTTGCGGATCGTATGCTTGGACAGGTTCAGCCTGTCGCTCATTTCCTTGTCGCTGCATCCATCGCAGATCAGTGACAGGATTTGCTCCTCGCGCTCGGTGAGATCCTTGAGGGAGGCTGAAGACGTTGTGCCGCGGGAGTTCTGTCGCAGCCCCGCCAGCCGCTCGACAACCGTCCGGCTGAACCAGGATGTATCGGTCATGACGCTTTCGATCGCTTCAATCAGTTCGTTCTCGGTTCTACGCCGCTCAGTCACGTCCTGTATCGCCCAGATGACACAGAGCTGATCGTTGATCTCGGCGCGTTCGGCGGAAACGATGCATTCGGCCAAACCGCCACCGGAAAGATTCATGCGCATGTTCTCATCGCGGATGGGGATGTTGTCCTTCAGCCGCTTTTCGAGATCGCGGCGCGCGCCCGCGTCCTCCCAGAGCCGCAATTCGCTGGCCGTCTTGCCCACGACTTCGGCCTCGTTGCGTCCGCACAGGACCAGAAACGCGTCATTGACTTCCATCAGCACGAAGTCGTCCAGCCTCGAAATCGCTGCCGGGACAGGCGACAGGCGAAAGGACTTGAAGAAGCGCTCCTCGCTCTGTCGCAGAGCGTTCTGGGCTTTGCGGCGGCCGTCCAGATCGGCGAAGGTGAACAGCATGCAGGGTTCTTCGGCAACGGCGATCGTTTCGCCGGCCACGATGACCAGCCTGTCGCCGCCGGGGATGGGAATGAGCGCCTCGCGCTGACGGATGAGCCGGCCATCCTCTAGCTTTTTCAGGGCGTCCTCGCCTGTATCGCACTCGGAAAACAGTCCGAGTTCCTCGACACTTATGCCGATGATCTCTTCACGGCTGAACCCGGTCATCTCAAGAAAACCCTGATTGACGCGGATGAAACGCTTGTCCTCCAGCCGGCATATCAGCCCCGGCGCCGGATTTGCATTGAAGGCGCTCTCGAAGCGCGCCTCCGCCTCAAAACGCGGCGTTTCGTCCCTGATGATCAAGACCAGAATATCCGGTTTTGCGCCAGCATCTTCAAGAACGAGCCCGCGCACCGTGTGGACCCAGCATTCCGCTTCATCGCCGCTTGGCGATATCTCTACCGTCACATCTTCGAAGGTCTCGCCCGCCAGAAGCCGTTCAAGCGGATATTGCCCCTCGTCGAGCAGGTGGTTGTTGCGGTATCGAAGCGTGAAATTTCGCCGATAGGCAGCGGCATCCTCCCCAAGCTCAGGCATCGCTTCTATACGGTGCATCTGAAGGGCGGCCTTGTTGGCCCAGGCTATCGTTCCGTCGTTTTCGAGCAGGATCAATCCGTCGCTGAGGCCAGCTATAAGGTTTTGCAACACGAGCCGGTTGATCTTGGGAATGTTAACGCTGTCGTCCATGTTGCCCCCGGTATTTCAATGCTTTGTGCCCGCTATAACGCGCGGTTCCGCCAAGCGTTGCAGGGCAGACGTGTCGCGTGGCCTTCCCGCATGGTTTGCGATGCCGGTTGCTTGCTCTCAAGTCCATTTGAGCTACTATGCGCTGATGGCGGGGAGGCCATTCTACAGGAGGGTTCATGAATTACCGGTCTTTGAAACGGCGTATGGTGTTGAAACTTGCGGCTACGGCTGCTTCTTTTTGCATGATGGGACTGACGGCGAGCGCGCAGGGTTTTCCTGATCGAACGATTACGCTGGTCGTTCCCTTCGCGGCAGGTGGCTCAACCGACGTGGTTGCGCGCGTCATCGCACAGAAAATGGGTGATGAGCTTGGTCACCAGATCGTCGTTGAAAATGTTGCCGGTGCAGGCGGTAATCTCGGTGCCGACCGTGTCGCACGCGCAGACCCTGACGGTTACACGATCCTGATGGGCACCGTTGCGACCCATGCCTTGAACCCGCTCATTCTCAAGACAAAGCCTTACGATCCGCAAAAGGATTTCGCCCCGGTCTCGCTTCTGGTCGTGGTTCCCAATGTGCTTGTTGTCAATCCGAAGCTGAACGTCAACAGCGTCGCGGAATTGATCGCGCTTCTGAAAGCCGAACCCGACAAATATGCCTATGCCTCGTCCGGCAATGGCACGCCGCTGCATCTTTCAGGGGAATTGTTCAAGAGCATGACCGGTGTGAGCATGCAGCACGTTCCCTATAAAGGTGCCGGCCCCGCGCTCAACGATCTTCTCGGCAACCAGATTTCGATCATGTTCGACAATCTGCCGTCGTCGTCCGGCCACATCAAATCCGGCACATTGCGGGCGCTTGGCGTAACGACCGCCGAGCGGGCGTCATCATTCCCGGATCTGCCGACCATTGCCGAAACCGTACCCGGTTATGAAACCTACACGTGGAACGCGCTGTTTGCGCCTGCCGGCACGCCGGCCGATGTGGTGGACACACTGAATGCGGCGGCCAAGAAAGCGCTTGCCGATCCGGGTGTGGCGGCCCGCATGGCCGAATTCAGCGCCAAGATCGTCGGCTCTTCGCCCGATGAGCTGAAAAGCCACGTTGCAGCCGAAATCGCCAAATGGGAACCGGTCGTCAAGAACGCAAACGTCCAGATGGATTGACCAGATATGTTCTCGCCGCGCACCGGAGCCTGGGTGCGGCGGGAAGCGCCACCACGCAAAAACCGTGGCCGAAGCTTTCATTGGCATCGGCCACGTTCGTTGCCGTCACACCAGCTGATGTGTCGTTTTCGCATCACTTGCCATAAGGTTGCAATTACCCGGTTGGCAACGGCGAACAGCTCAGGTACAAATTTCTCACCGCGTCAGATCGAACATAGGGAGGCGTTGCATGACATCATCATTCATCAAGTTCCTCCCGCGTGGAATGAACCGACACTAGGTCATTTCCATTCGTGGCCCGCCCCGAGCGCGCCCCACATGCGGTTTTGTTTTCCTTCATAGCCCGATTGATCTGACGGGATCATTTTTGTTTTCCGCCCGGGCTGTGCCATCCAACTTCCGTTTTTGAGGACCGGTTGCCGAACGCATGGCGCCGTGCTGGTTAAAATGTCTCGCAAGAAGCTCGATTTCCGCGCCGATGCCTATCGCCATGTGCTCGGCTTTGTTTTCCACCATTGGACCCACCGGCGGGCATTGGTGGGCTTTATTGTTGTGCTGGTGATTGCCAGCACGCTGGCCGAAGTCATGGTGCCGGTTTTCTCCGGCCAGATCGTCGATGCCATTGCCGGCGGCAACGGGGCTGACCGGGCGCTGCGCGCTTTTGTCGTCGTCGTGGCGCTGGGCTTGACCAGCGTAGTCCTGCGCTGGTTCGTGTTTAACGGCATCATCAGGCTGACGCTGAAAACCATGGCGGATGTGGCGAATAACGGTTTCTACCGGGTGCAGCGGTTCTCAACCGACTGGCACGCCAACAGCTTTGCCGGTTCCACGGTTCGCAAGATCACGCGTGGCATGTGGGCGCTTGATTCACTCAATGACGTGCTTCTTATCGCCCTGTTGCCCTCCATCGTCATGCTGGTGGGCGCAACCGTCGTGCTGGGTAGTTACTGGCCGATCATGGGCTTGATCGTGGGCACGGGGTCGCTGATCTATGTCGGCGTCACCGTGTTGCTCTCCATGGGCTTCGTATCGCCGGCGGCAAGACTTGCAAACGCCTGGGATACCAAGCTTGGTGGCGCGCTGGCAGATGCCGTCAGCTGCAATTCGGTGGTCAAGGCTTTTGGCGCAGAGACCCGCGAAGAGGCGCGGTTGCGCCATGTGCTGGCCAAATGGGACAACCGTACGCGAAGGACATGGAAACGCGGCACGCTGAACGGCACGATCCAGGGCTTCATGATGGTGTCCATGCAGGCCGGTATTCTGGGAACAGGCCTTGTCATGTGGCAGCAGGGACTGGCGACGCCGGGCGACATCACCTTCGTGCTGGCGATGTTCTTCGTCCTGCAGGGCTATCTGCGTGATGTCGGTCAACACATCCGTAATCTGCAACGTGCCGTCAACGACATGGAAGAGTTGGTGTTGCTCGACAAGATGCCTTTGGGTGTCGAAGACAGGCCGGATGCCAGGCCGATCAGGATAGAGAAGGGCGAAATCGTTTTTGACAACGTCACTTTTCAATACGGCGCGCATCCCAGCCCGCTCTATCAGGACTTTTCAGTCACCATCAGGTCGGGTGAGCGTGTGGGGCTGGTCGGGCATTCGGGGTCGGGAAAGACGACATTCGTCAAGCTTATCCAGCGGCTTTACGACGTGAATTCCGGCTCGATCCGCATTGACGGCCAGGACATAGCCAAGGCAAAGCAGGCAGACCTGCGCAGCCAGATCGCCATCGTGCAGCAGGAACCCATCCTGTTCCACCGCACGCTGGCGGAAAACATCGCCTATGGCCGGCCGAGCGCCTCGCGGCGTGAGATCGAGCAGGCGGCGAGGCAGGCAAGCGCCCATGACTTCATCATGTCCCTTCCCAAGGGCTATGAGACGATGGTAGGTGAGCGCGGCGTGAAATTGTCTGGCGGGGAGCGGCAGCGTGTCGCCATCGCCCGTGCCTTCCTCGCGGATGCGCCGGTGCTGATTCTGGACGAGGCGACATCGAGCCTCGACAGCGAAAGCGAAGTGCAGATCCAGGAGGCCATGGAACGCCTGATGGATGGCCGCACCACGCTGGTCATTGCGCACCGGCTTTCCACCGTGCGGGCGCTTGACCGTCTGCTGGTGTTTGACAAGGGCAAGATTGTCGAAGAGGGCGACCACCAGGCGCTGATCCGTCTGAACGACGGCATCTATCGCCGGCTCTTCGAGCGGCAGGCGCTGGAACTAACCAAGGGTCTGGTGGCTTAAAAAATGAAACGCCGGGGCAATGCTCCGGCGTTTTTCTTTTTCGCGGCGGCCAACAAATGCTCACGGCCGAACACTTAGCTAATCGACGAAGTTTTCCTTGCGTTAGAGCCGTGCTGCATGATAGTTAGCATTATGACTAAGCATTCGCCCGAACTATCGCTGATCTTTCAGGCTCTGGCCGATCCGACACGCCGGTCTATTCTAACGAAGCTCGCGCAAGGGCCTGCCCGCGTCATGGAATTATCCGCTCCCACGGGGCTGCGTCTGCCGACCGTGATGCGGCATCTGTCGGTACTGGAGGAGGCGGGGCTTATCCGCACCTCCAAGGATGGGCGGGTGCGCACCTGCACTATCGTGCCCGAGGCTCTGGAGCCGGTGCGGACATGGCTTGATGAACAGCGCGCCATTTGGGAGAGCCGGCTCGACCGGTTGGAGGCATTTGCAATGCAGGCTGCGAAGGAGCGCACGGAATGATGTCGAAACTCAATCAGGACGGCACCCGTGCTGAACCCCATCTTGGCGATGGCCGCTTTGCAACACTGAGCTTCGAAAGGGTGGTCGCTGTTCCATTGTCGGTCCTCTGGCAAGTGTGGACGTCGCCTGCCGCGCGGGCTGTCTGGGCAGCGCCCACGCCCGCCGTGACCGTGGAGTTTCTGGAAGCCGATACCAGAGTTGGCGGACGCGAAGTTTCGCTCTGCAAGGTCGATGGGCAGCCGGATATTCGCTGCGAATGCGGGTGGCTGGAATTGCAGCCAGCCTTGCGCAGCGTCAATTACGAGGTGGTGTCGTCCGGTGACGTGACGCAGTCTGCGGCGCTGGTGACCGCTGATTTTTCGGCGACGGAGCAGGGCAGTCGCGTTGTCGTAACCGTGCAGCTTTCCTCATTGGCTGCGGATATGCAGGCGGGTTACCGGCAGGGCTTCGGTGCCGGTCTTAACAATCTGGCCGAGGTGGCCAGACGAACAATGGTGCTGGAGCGAACGATAAGGGCGCCGCGCAACATCGTCTGGAAGGCCTGGATGAATTCCGAGACGCTGCCGCAATGGTGGGGACCGGAAGGGTTTTCGTGTCGCACGAAGAGGATCGATCTGCGAACCGGCGGCGAGTGGGTGTTCGACATGATCGGACCTGACGGCACTGTCTTCCCGAACCATCATCGATATATCGAGGTCAGGCCTGAGGAGAGGATCGGCTACACGCTGCTCTGGGGCGAAAACGGGCCGAAACATGCCGACGCCTGGGCTTCGTTCGAGGATCAGGACGGCGCGACGAAGGTCGTGCTCGGCATGGTGTTCAGCACGGAAGCCGAGTTCCAGGACGCGAAGGGTTTTGGGGCTATCGAACTGGGTCAGCAGACGCTCGGCAAACTTGAACGCTTTGTTTTCGCATCGTAATCGCACCGGGACTGAACTTCGACAGGGCGTGATACCCTCCCGGGGTAACTGGATTATCGGCCCCGCGTTCCTGCCGTCACGGTGATGTTCAGATTGCGTTGACGGCAGAAATCATAATTTGCATCACCCGGTTTTCACCGTTCCGCACACAGCAAAAATTAAGGAGATTGCGACACTGATGTCTCGACTACCTTTTGGAGAGTGATGATGCAGTCACGACGTTGGCGTGTGATAGCCGTGGGGATATTTCTGGCCATAGTTGGCGCCGCGCTGCCCATTGCCGCCATGGCCTGGACGTCCTGGCGTGTCGCCATTCAAAAAGAACTCTTCATTCTCGACCTCGTCGCCGAAAGATCGCTTGTTCGTGCCGGAAATACATTCAGGCAAGCGCAAGGGGCATTGGAAGCAATTGAAACGGCGCACCCTCCCGCATGTTCGGATCAGCATATTGCACAAATGCGGATGGTGACGATCAACGTCCCCTCAATCGAGGAGATTGGCTATTTCGAAAACGGCTTCATAAAATGCACCTCCTGGGGCCGCGCCGCTGGCGACGTAGCCAAATCCCATGTCGACTACGTCACACCGGACGGCCTTGAAGTGACGTTGCGTATCCAACCCGGCATCAGCCACGGCGACCAGATGACGAGCCTGCATCTCGGCCACCACAACGCGCTCGTCGCACCTTCGAGATTTGCTGATATTGTGCTGCGGGACGGGATGTCTCTCGCGATCCTCAACGATAAAGCTGCGGTCATCAGCACGCAGAACCTTCCCGATACAGGGGTTCTGGCCACGTTGCCGACAAAAGAGGGACAGGGCACGACGGACGCATGGCTTTATTCGGTGGTAAAGGAGAATGCGCTGACGGCGGTGGTTCTCGAGCCAAGGGCGGCGTTGCGAACGAGGCTGGTGCGGGAGTTGACTATCCTTTTGCCCATTGGCGCATTCATTGCGCTCTTTATCGTCGGCATCGTCATCTGGATGTCGCGCAAGCGGTTGTCGCCGGAAACGGAACTGGAAATCGCAGTCCAGAACCGTGAATTCATCGTCCACTATCAACCAATCATCGAACTCAAGACCAATATATGCGTGGGCGCCGAAGCGCTTGTCCGCTGGCGGCGGCCTGATGGCACGCTGGTGAGGCCAGACCTCTTCATTCCGCTGGCGGAAGAAACAGGGCTGATAGAGCCCATCACCGATCAGGTCGTTGAAGCCATTATTGCAGATCTTGGTACCATGCTCGTTGGGGATCGCAGCGCACATATCGCCATCAATCTCTGCGCCGAAGATGTAAAATCAGGCCGGATACTAGACTTCATCGATCAACGCCTTGTCCGCGCGGATATACGCAAGGAGCAGATATGGCTTGAAGCGACCGAGCGCGGTTTCATCGACATTGACGCGGCGCGCTTCACGCTGGACAGAGCTCGCAAGGCCGGGCATTCCGTGGCAATTGACGATTTCGGAACCGGCTATTCCAGCCTTCAGTATTTGCAGGGACTGCCGTTGGACGCCCTGAAAATCGATAAATCCTTCGTTGATACGATCGGCAGGAACACGGCAACCAGCACCGTGACGCTCCATATTATCGAGATGGCGCGCGAGCTTGGACTGTTTTCGGTTGCGGAAGGTATCGAGAGGCCGGAGCAGGCGGCCTATCTGCGGGAACATGGTGTGGATTTTGGTCAGGGCTGGCTGTTTTCCAAGCCGCTTCCAGCCGATGAATTCATCGCCTTTCACCGTAAGAACAAATCGACATACGGCTCCGCTCCCGAGGTCATTCAGGTCGCGTCGGTCTAGGTTGAGCGAGACCTGAGCGTCTTGACGCTACCCGTCGCTATCCGGCCAGTTCTTCCGTAATGACTTCGAACCGCTTCAGGATAGCCGGCCCGAAGGCGGTGGACAGGGCGACGTCCGTCGCATCTCGTCCTGTCGCCATCAAGATGCGTCCGATGCGGGGCCTGTTGTGACGGGCATCGACCGTATACCAGCGGCCGCTGAGATAGACTTCGAACCAGGCGCTGAAATCCATCGGATTGGGGTCTTTCGGCACGCCGATATCACCGAGATAGCCCGTGCAATAGCGAGCGGGGATATTCATGCAACGGCAGAGGGTGATCGCAAGATGTGCGAAATCGCGGCAAACCCCGGTCCGGTCGATGAAGCCGCCATATGCTGTCCTGAGCGGATCGGCTTTCTCGTAGTCGAAGACAATATGGGAATGCACAAAATCGAGGATCGCCTGCACACGGGGCCAGCCGAGCGGTGTTGCCGAGAAGTTTTTCCAGGCGAAGTCCGCCAGGCGGTCGGTATCGCAGTAACGGCTGCCTAGCAGGAACACTAGAACATCGTCTGGTAAATCCTTGATATCGTGCTGGAAAGCGTTTTCAGGAACGGGATCTGGCAGGCCGCCGTCATATATGTCGAACCGCGTCGAGATCGTCGTCACGCCTGGCGGTGCGGTTATGCGGCTGCAGGCGTTCCCGAAGATATCCATATAACCCCAGGCCTCGATCGGCCTGTCGAAGGTCAGCACCTGTTCGGTGAGCAGATCTGCGCGCCGGCTGGGGTGGAGATTGAGAACAAGCAGCATTGCCGTCTCATTCTCGCATTCATAAGCAATATCGAACCCGGCGCGAATCTTCATTCAGTACATCCTTCATGAGCCATCTTGATGTTGTTCACGCTGAAACGTTTTCACGCCCTCGGGCGGGCGATCGTGCGTCATCAAGGCGCGGCATTGTAGCCGCGCCCGCCTGTGATTTCACTTTACCGGCGGTGACGCCTTGCCGAGTTTTACGGAAGGTTCCCGTCCCCAGACACGCAGCTTGCCAAGGTTCGACACGAAGCCAGCGAGGCCTTCCTCACCTGGGAGGATAATCGTGCCCTCGTCAAGATCGCTTGCGATACCGGCCTTTTCCAGCAATGGCAGCGCCGACTGGTCGTAACCGATGAACTTGCAGTGCTGGAAAGCATCGGCCACGAAGTCACGCGCCGTCGCCTCGTTGACCAGATCGTCTATCCCCTCGGCAGAAGTCAACAGTGCAACTGCATCGAAGAGAACCGATGGCCCGCCGTCGATCATGTGATGGGCCTCAATCCAGCTCCCGTCTGAGGCGGTGACGCCACCGACCTTCGGGGCTATCAATTCGCAGACGGCTTTTTCCTTGGTAATCGCCGACGTCAGGCCGTTCAGCAATTTGGCGTCGACACCATCGGTGACGAGTATACCAAGCTTGCGGCCTTCGAAGCGTTTCGGACCACGCGCAACGATGCTGAGCGCCGGCGAGGGTTCCAGATCCTGACGTGTCGGCATGGCCGCATCCGCCGGCTTCGGCATGGACTTGAAACCCAGCTTCTGCGCGACGGTGTTTGCCAGCGTCTCGTCGATGTTCATGAGATGCGACACCATGCGTTCGCGGATCACGGCTGTTTCCACCTTGCTCAGTTCAAATGTCAGGGCTGCCGCGATATGACGCTGTTCTGGCGGGGTCTGGCTGATGTAGAATTGCCGTGCCTGGCTGTAGTGGTCGGCAAAGCTCTCGGGGCGCAGCCGCGCCTTGATCCCCTGTTCTTCTGCCGGAAAATGACGATACCCCCGGCTCGGCGACTCTCTCGGGCCTTCACCGAACGAGTTCGGCTGGTAATTCACCCTGCCAACAGGATTGCGCATGGCCATGTGGCCATCCTGCTGGAAATGCGCGAAGGGACACTTCGGTGCATTGATCGGCAGATGGGTGAAGTTTGGCCCACCAAGGCGTTTCAGCTGGGTGTCGAGATAGGAAAAGTTGCGACCCTGCAACAGCGGATCATTGCTGAAGTCGATACCCGGCGGCACGTTCTGCGTCATGAACGCAACTTGCTCGGTCTCGGCAAAGAAGTTGTCGGGCATACGGTCGAGTACCAGTCGTCCGACCGGCTGCGGCTTCAGGATTTCCTCGGGGATGATCTTTGTCGGATCGAGCACGTCGAAATCGAAGCTGTCGGCAAACTCCTGATCGAAGAGCTGCACCTGCAATTCCCATTCCGGGAAGTTGCCGGACTGGATCGCCTGCCACAGATCGCGGCGATGGAAATCGGGATCGGCGCCATTGATCTTGACCGCCTCGTTCCAGGCGACCGATTGAAGCCCGAGCTTCGGCTTCCAGTGGAACTTGACGAAGGTCGATTGATCCTTTGCATTCACCAGGCGGAAGGTATGAACGCCGAAACCCTCCATGAAGCGGAAAGACCGCGGTATGGTACGATCCGACATGGCCCACATGACCATGTGCATGCTTTCCGGCGTCAGGCTGATGAAGTCCCAGAAATTGTCATGGGCCGTCTGCGCCTGCGGAAAAGCCCGGTCAGGTTCCTGCTTGGCGGCGTGGATCAGGTCGGGAAACTTGATTGCGTCCTGAATGAAGAAGACAGGAATATTATTGCCGACGAGATCCCAGTTGCCTTCCTGTGTATAGAGCTTCACTGCGAAACCGCGCACGTCGCGCGCAAGGTCGGCTGAGCCCTTGTTGCCCGCAACCGTCGAGAAACGGACGAAGGCTGGTGTCTTTTCGCCGGCGCGCTGCAGGAAATCCGCCTTTGTGTATGCGGAGAAGGACTCGTAGGTCTCGAAGAAGCCATGCGCGCCGTAGCCGCGCGCATGCACGACGCGCTCGGGAATGCGCTCATGGTCGAAATGGAAGATCTTTTCGCGGAAATGGAAATCATCAACGACGAGCGGCCCGCGCGGCCCGACCCTTAGAGAATTCTGGTCGTCCGCGACCGGCCCCCCTTGAGCGGTCGTCAGCACCGGCGCGTCGTTTTCGGCTGTCTGATGCAGCTCGCCGCCAGCACCGCGCTCCAGCTTCTGGTCATGGATCGTCACGGTTTCGGTCTTGTCGCTTGGTGATGTTGATGTGGTCTTGGCCATGGTGTGACTCCTGAAATTGGAAGGGGCCTATCCGACCCGGAAATGAAAAAGCCGCCCCAAAAGGCGGCCTAAGCTTGGAAGGGTCCCCGCACGGTCTTCGGCAGAGCCTTCAGCACTTGTTGTTCGGCGAGACAGATGTCCTTGAGCGTATCGAGGAACAGGTCATGCAATGTAGTTTCCGCAGGCATGTGGGAATCCGATCAACTTTGAATGATGTACTTGGACAACCCCTGAGTGGAGACGATGTTCCTGCTCCCGGAAAAGAATTCACATTCCGGTCCGCGGTGGCATCACAGCGATGCCAGTAACCGGTTGAATAGGCGGACGTTCCTCATCCGGCAGAGATAGTTCGGTTGCGTTTCGACGATGATGGAACGGCAAGGCCTGCAAATTCTATTTTCAGATTGGCGGAACCATGAGGCCCGACATGTTGTTTCCCTGTCGAGCCTGCACTGAAGGCTACAACGAGGAAAAATCATGAAAAAGCTTCTTTTAGCCGCCGCGCTTCTCGGCGCGTCGACCCTTGGCGCCTTCGCTCAGACGTCCACCGCTCCAGCCACCGATGGCAGCAAGCCTGCCGTCGCTACGCCAGACACCAAGAATGCGACTGCGCCTGTGGAAGGCGCAAACAGCTTTACAGAGGAACAGGCGAATAAACGCCTTATGGACGCCGGATATGCCGAAGTGACCGGTCTTACGCTCGACGACAAGGGCGTGTGGCAAGCCAAGGCCTCGAAAGACGGCAAGTCCGTAAACGTGGCGCTCGACTATCAGGGCAATATTGTCGCTAACTAATTCAATCTTTGGGAGAATCCTATGAAGACCGTTACCGGACTTTTCGACGACTACTCCGATGCCAGCGCCGCCGTTACTGCACTGGAACAACGCGGCGTGCCGTCTAAAGATATCAGCATTGTTTCCAACAATGCAGACGAACGCCATGGCAATGATACAAAAGCTGCCGAAGGCGCTGGCACGGGTGCCGGCATCGGCGCTGCCGTCGGTGGTGTCGGCGGCCTGTTGACAGGCCTTGGCATCATGGCAATTCCCGGCGTCGGACCGGTGGTTGCGGCAGGCTGGCTTGCTGCGACGGCTGCAGGCGCTGTTGCCGGTGCCGTTGCAGGCGGTGCCGCCGGCGGCCTTATCGGCGCGCTGACGGACGCAGGCGTTTCCGAAGACCACGCCCATGTTTACGCAGAAGGCGTTCGCCGGGGTGGCACGCTCGTGACCGCGAAGGTCGAGGACAGCCTTTACACGGACGCCGAAGAAGTCCTGCGCCAGTCCAACTGGGTTGATCCGGACAAGCGGCGCGCGGCCTATGCCGAAGACGGTTGGTCACGGTTTGACGACACGCTCGACCCTTATGAGCCCACTGAAATCGAACAGGAACGTCTGCGTTACAGACGCTAAGCGTTAGAAACAGGGAAGGTCGGCATGTGCCGGCCTTCTCTTTGATAGCCTAGGGGCAGGTGAAAGTGCCGGTAATTGCAACAGCTGGATGGTCGATCCCCAAGACTGTGGCGCACCGTTTTCCCGAAACGGGAAGTGGGCTAAACCGATATGCTGCCGTGTTCAACGGCGTCGAGATCAACTCCACCTTTTATCGCCACCACCGGCCAACGACGTTCGAGCGTTGGGCAAATTCGGTGCCCGATGACTTCCGCTTCGCCGTGAAGCTGCCGCGCGAGATCACGCATGAGCGCCGGTTGCGGGAAATCGGACAAGTCTTCAAGGCATTCGTTGGGGAACTTGCGGCGCTGGATGGCAAGCTTGGACCCTTATTGTGCCAGTTGCCACCCAATCTCATATTTGATGCCTCCGACGCGGAGGTCGCGTTTGATGCTGTGCGTCAGACCTTTCCCGGCATGCTGGTACTCGAACCGCGTCACACAAGTTGGGCTACGCATTCAGCGCAAGAGGTTCTGCAACGCTATGCCATTGATCGTGTGCTGGCCGATCCTGCACCGGTCTGGCCGGCGAGTGATTTTTCCGAGCCGCCCAAATATGTCCGGCTCCACGGCGCTCCCCGGATTTATTATTCCGAATACAGCGCCGCCGAAATCCTCTCGTTTAGAAAAAGCCTTTCCGCCGAATCCTGGTGCGTTTTCGACAATACCGCCTCCGGTGCCGCAATAAAGAACGCGCTGGCAATGCTCGATGATTGCGCAACCACTAAACGGTGCGCAGACTGAAATCATGTTTCAGCAGTTGGCAAAAGCGCATGAAGGCGTGACGTTTAAAGCTGCCTTCGTGCAGTGCCGATCGCGATTACAGGTCCGGTTGCCTGACCAGTTGGTGATCCACCGAAGGGTTCCACGCTGATCGCGAAGGTCGTGCCTTCCGAAATATTGTTACGCATATCCGCCGGGATAATGAGATCGCCATTCGTTCCGGGCTGGAAGACACCGAGCGAGCGGGTCTTGCCGCCATCCATCACAAGCCACAGTTCCAGTGATTTCTCATCGGCCTTGCCGGTCGCAACCGGTATAATGTGCATCCTGCCGGTCTCTGCATCATAGGATGCAAGCAGGTTGACCTGACTGTCCGTTGTCGAAAGTTCGGCTACCAGCGGAGCTGTGCCCTGCCATTTTTCGGGAAATGCGGCGTAAACGATTGCCGCAACGGCAGTCGCGCTCGTGACGACCGATATCCATCGCCAGAAGGATGCGGAACTCCACAGGCTGCCATTGGCGTTGCTGGTCTTGCTGCCGAACAGGCGTTCTTCAATGCGGGCGAGAATGGCCGCACTCGGCGCCTGTTCTTCATAATCCACGTTGAAGTCTGAAAATTCGCTTTCCCAACGGTGGACCAGCTGCGCGAAGACCCTGTCGTCCTGCATGCGCCGCTCGACCTCACGACGCTTTTCAAACGGCAGCACGCCGAGCACATATTCGCCAGCGAGGATTTCGTCGCGCGAATGCATGCCCTCGCTGTTTTCGCTCGTGGTCATCGCTGCATGCACTCTCTGAGTTTGAGAAGGCTTCGCCGCAGCCAGGTTCTGACCGTGTTGAGTGGCACCCGCAATTCTTTGGCGAGTTCGATATAGCTCAGCCCTTCGATATAGGCACGACGCACCGCCTGCGCATGAACCGTTTCAAGTTCCTGCATGCAATTGTCGATCCTGCGACCCTCATCGGCCAGAACGACCTGCTGCTCCGGATTGCGGATGCTGTCATCGGCAAGGTCATAGGCTTCGTCAATGTCGTCGCCCACGGGTTTGCGCGCCCTGATCGTATCGATCGCATGGTTGCGGGCGATTGCGGCGAGCCACGTCGACGGTGTGCCGGCGCTTGCTGCAAATGTGAGGGCTCTTTGCCAGATCTTGATATAGACTTCCTGAAGCGCTTCTTCGGCTTCGGTCCTGTCACGCAGGATTTTCAGGCAGATCGCATAAAGCTTCGGGCTGGTGGCTTGATAGAGGGAAACGAATGCCGAGCGGTCGCCCATGCCGACGCGGTTTATGAGCGTTGCTATCTCTGTACCCTGCATTCGAACATCCCTTCTTGCGCCTCCTATATAGGGTTGTCCTTTGTGGGAAGGCAAGGCATGCGCGAAATGAAGTTCACGTCTTCCCGGCCAAAAATTGGCCGGGTGGAAGCAGGCGGCAGGGATGGTCGCTGTCATAACACACCTGCCGGATTTTGCAGTGGACCGACCAGCCGTACGGTGACGATGTAACCGATGATGGCAGCGGCTGCGGACACGAAGGTGCCCCACAGAAGATCTGCGATGGTCAATGTCGTGGACCAGCTTTTCAACGTTGCCTGATTGGTGAGATCATATGTGGCATAGGCCATGAAGCCGACGGCTGCACCATAAACCAACGCGGTCGTCCACTGGCCTGATATGAGGGCCGGACGAACCGCAAGAAAGGTCAGTCCTGCCGCGTAGATGAGATAAAAGATGATCGCCGGGGCCAGCCGGAAGTTCTCAGCCAGAAGATCGCCGATCGCCGGGCGATAAAGTCGCGACGCCATGGTGCTTAGCCAGATGAAGTCGATCACCAGAAAGGCGATGAGGGTGAAGAAGTAGGCTGAGATATAGGTCTTCATCGGTTTGTCCTTTCCAGAGTCTAGTTGATGCGGGCCCAGGTAATGCCCTTGCACAGGAGACCAGCGACGATGCAGCCCTTGGTGGTCATGCTGTTGCCATCAACCGTCACGGTTATCTTGTAGGATTTGTCGCGTTGCGGATCGAAGGCAGTGCCCGAATAGACGCCTGTTTCATCTGGCTTTATGGTCATGATCAGCCGGTCACCGGTCTTTTCCTCGGGCGTGCCCGGTTTGATCCAGGTATTGGTGGCGCATATATTGTCGCCGCAGGGTGCGATTAGCACTTTCGCGTTGCCGTCGCCGCGCGCCCAGTTTCCGTCGATGTCGGCTGCTCCGGCACCAGAGGCCGCAAGCATCGGACCCAGGACAGATGCGATTATCAAGGGATTGATTTTCATCGTCTTTCTCCGCAGTTGTTGCCCCGCCTTATTTGTGCTCGATCGTGTAGAAGCCAACATTGATGGTTCCCTCGGTAAAGCCGGCTTCGCAGTAGCAGAGGTAATAATCCCAGAGCCGCCTGAAGCGGTCATCGAAACCCAGCAGCGAGATTGTCTGCCAGCGCGCATGGAAACGCTGGCGCCATTCCGCCAGCGTGCGGGCATAGGACTGGCCGAAAAGCTCGGTATCGGCGAGGCTCAGACCCGCCCTGCCGATTGCTCTTTCAAGGGCTTCGTCAGATGGCAGGAAGCCGCCCGGAAAGATGTATTTCTGGATGAAGTCCGCGTTTCGCCGGTAATTATCGAACCGGGCAGGTTCAATGGAGATGATTTGCAGCACCGCGCGCCCGCCGGGTTTCAGGCAGCGTTTCAGTGTTTCGAAATAGCTCGGCCAATAGGCCTCACCGACCGCTTCGAACATCTCGACGGAAACGATGCGGTCGAACTTGCCTTCGACATCGCGGTAGTCCTCGAGCCTGAGATCGATATGCTCAGCCTTGTCGGTTTTCTCCGCTGCCGCCTTTGCCCAATTCAACTGAGATGGCGAAAGGGTAAGGCCGGTAACGTTGGCATCCGCCTGGGTCGCGAGGTGGATTGCAAGCGCGCCCCAGCCGCAGCCAATCTCCAATACGCTCTCACCGCCGCTCAATTGCAGCTTGTCGACGATGCGGTTGAGTTTTTTGAGTTGGGCCGCCTCAAGCGTTGGCGTCGTATCGTCGAAAATCGCCGACGAATAGAGCATCGAGGAATCGAGCCATTGCCGGTAGAATTCGTTGCCGAGATCGTAATGGGCCTCGATGTTGCGGCGGCTGCCGCGCTTTGTATTGGCGTTCAGGCGGTGGCCAAGGCGATTGATGAGGCGCATGGGCAGGCTACCGCGCGTCGATCCCCCGAAAGCGTCGTTGTTCTGTGCCGCAAAACGGATCAGGGCGGTCAGATCCGGTGTGGACCAGTCGTCTTCGATGTAACCCTCGGCAAAACCGATGTCGCCATTGAGGATGAGCCGCCGTAGCGCGCGCCAGCGATGGAGAACAAGCGTCGCCTCGGTGCCCTCATGTTCCCCGGATTTCTCAATCACGCCGCCACCGGGCAGCATGACGCGCAGTCTGCCTTTGGAGACGTTGTTCAAGAGCTTGGCCATGAGCCAGCCTTCGGGACCGGTGCGTTGCCGCATCTGCGTGTTTTCCAGCGATAGTTCGTTGAGATTGTCAAACGGGGTCATGAAGTTTGGCCTCGATTTGCGATGGTGATGGGTGAATGAAGGAGACAGGGGCAGAAGGTGGACGCGGTCGTTTTCTTAACCGCACACCCTTGAGCCATATTTTAAGTGCTTCCCAATGGATGCCGGCAACAACCTTGAGGGTAAGAAAGGGGATGGTGACAAAAGCCTTCAGCAGCGCGCCATCGGTCAGCTCGACACGCCGCGCCAGATGCCTTGCAGTCAGGACTGGCCCCTCGTCGTCAAATGTATCGATAACGATCTTCAGCTTGTCGCCGGGTGGTATGACCCGGAATACATAACGGAGATCCATGTCCATGAAGGGCGAGACATAGAAGGCCTTGTCGCAGCGCTGGACGATCTCGGCCGCACCTTCTGTCTCCACCGGGATCAGATAGGAATGCCGCTCGCCGAACGTGTTGTCGACTTCCCAGAGAATGGCTTTGAGAGACCCGTTCCGGCCGTGGCAGAAAAACACGCTGAGTGGATTGAAGGCCCAGCCAAGGATGCGCGGCATGGTGAGCAGACGGATCGGACCACCATCGACGGTCATGCCTGCGGCCGTCATGGCGTTTTCGATCTGGTTGCGCAATTCCATCTTGCTCCCGTCGCCGCGGTCCCGGCGGTGAAAGGAAAACAGGTTGAAACGATCGACGGAGAACAGCCGCAGCTTACGGTCAAGCGCATCGAGTTCATCAAGGTCGAGAAGCAGCGAGTAAATGCGATAGGCGAGCCGGTGCGCTTTCGGCTTGAAGCGCGCATGCATGACATGTCCGGGAAAAAGCGCGGAGGAGAAATGAGACGTCATGGGATCGCCTCAACGAGTTTGATCGTTCTTTTCCGCGAAGCCAAATTCAGACGGACGATCCGGCCGCTATCATCGGTAACCTTCCAGGGCCTCGACAGGCCGCCCAGATCCTCGGCGACGGCAAGCCCTGCCTGAATGCCGTCTTCATGAAAACCCGAGCCAAAATAGGCGCCGCAGAACCAGGTGTTTCTCAAACCCTGCAAGGCCCACAGTTCCTGCCTCATCTGCTCGGTGCCGGCATCGAAAACAGGATGGTGGTAAGTTTCCTCGGTGATGATTTTTCCCTTTTCCGGTTCGCGTGTCGGGTTCAGCGTTACGAAGGTGTCAGGGATTGCACCCAGAGGCTGAAGCTTGTTCATCCAGTAGGTGATGCTCGGCTGCCCCGTTTCAATGCGTGTATCGGCCACATAGTTCCAGCTTGACCAGGCGGTGCGCCTGCGGGGCATGAAACTGCTGTCCGTGTGCAGTACCGCCCTGTTTTTCGTATAGCCAAACGCGCCGAGAATGCGCCGTTCGGCTTGCGTCGCGTCCGTCAGCATCTCCAGCGCCTGATCTGCGTGTGTGGCAATCACCACATCGTCGAACCGTTCGAATTCGCCGTTAGTGTTGGCGATCTCGACCCCGTCCGCCAGGCGGTGGATGCGCGTCACAGGTGTCGAGAGCCGAATGCGATCGGCGAATGGCGCAGTGAGTCGTTTCACATATTCCCGGCTGCCGCCGACAACGGTGCGCCAGACGGGCCGGTTGCGGAGCAACAGCAGGCCGTGATTGCTGCAGAACTTCACGAAATGTGCTGCCGGGTAACGGCCGACTTCCATGGCCGGGGTAGACCAGATGGCTGCTGCCATCGGGTAAAGATGATCGTTGCGAAAGGCGTCGCCATAGTTGTTTTGAGAAAGATACTCATCGAGCGACATGTCGCCCATCATCGGCAGATCGCGCGGGGCATTGCGATAAAAGCGCAAGAGGTCGGCAAGCATTGCCCAGAAGCGCGGTCTAACGGCATTTCTCTTTTGCGCCAAAAGGCCAAAGCCAGAGCCGCCGGAATATTCGAAACCGCCATCATCCAGTGAAACGGCAAAGGACATGTCGGATGCCGCGGTCGTCACTCCCAGCGTTTTGAAAAGTGCCGTCAGATTGGGATACGTCACCTCATTATAGACGATGAACCCCGTATCGACAGACACCACACCCTGTTCAGTTTTGAACGTCACGGTGTTGCTGTGGCCGCCGACGCGGTCCGCAGCCTCGAAAACCGTGACATCATGCCGTTTCGACAAAAGCCAGGCCGCAGACAGACCGGAAATGCCTGTTCCGATCACGGCGATGTTTCGCCGGCTGTCTTTTCTTTTGGCTTCGGTATCGAACATGGTTCCTCGCTATTGCATTCACAATTCAGTTTTACGGCCTGCGACAGATACGAAGGAGCGGATCGATAAGTTTCAGCGGCGCGCAAATTTTTCAGAATTTTGTCAGGCGCTTGAAACTCTTTTGCCGTCTCGCCCGTAGTTGCCACTGGAAACTTGGTCTGAAGTCCTTCGAATACAGTGAGCGGAATGGTGATGATGTCTGTTGTGGTGGCCCTTGCCGTGCTGATGTCGCTTCTGATGGCGGCAGCCTGGGCGTTGCAGCGTTACACAGGATCGAGTGGCTGGATCGACACCGTCTGGTCTGCGAGTGTCGGGGTCGGCGGCGTGGTTGCCGTCTTGTTTTCCGATGGAGATAGCTGGCGCCGGGGAGCGGTTCTCTTTCTCGTATTGGTGTGGTCGCTGCGGCTCGCGGGACACATCGGCATGCGGACGAGGGGAGGTGGCGAAGATCCACGTTACGCGAAGCTTATAGAAGAATGGGGCAGCAATGCCTCGTTGCGGCTATTCGCCTTTCTTCAGATTCAGGCCGTTGCCGCCTTTGTGCTGGTTCTCGCCGTCTATCTTGCCGCCAGCAATCCTCTGCCACTTCCAAGCATTATCGATGTGATAGCGTTGATCGTCGCGGCTGGTGCGCTTGTTGGAGAAGCGACCTCCGATGCACAGCTTTCACAGTTCAGAAAAACCCCGGAGGCCAAAACCGGCGTCTGCGAGACTGGTCTGTGGCGTTATTCGCGTCATCCCAACTACTTTTTCGAGTGGCTTTTCTGGTGCGGCTTTCCGTTGTTGGCCATCCATGCGCAGCCGTGGTCATGGTTGTCGCTTGCTGCGCCAGCCATGATGTACTGGCTGCTCGTCCACGTCTCCGGCATTCCCCCGCTCGAAGAACACATGCTGAAATCACGCGGAGAGAAATTCCGCGCCCTGCAAAACCGCGTCAACGCCTTCTTTCCGGGGCCACGCAAGAATGAGGACACGCCATGAACATGCTCGCATTCGCCATCAATGCTGCCGAACGCGCACCGCTGAGTGACAATATGACGCTTGCCGGCATCGACATGCTCTGCGCGCGCACCAAACGGCGACTTGCTGGCGTTCCGGCGGCGGAAGAAAACGCTTTTGTGACTGATATGGCGAAATTTCCCGTCGCCACGCACACCGACGAGGCGAACAGGCAGCACTACGAGGTGCCGGCTGAATTCTTTGCAATCGTCCTTGGCGCGCAAAGAAAATATTCCTGCTGCTTTTATCCCAATGCTCAGACAACTCTGGATGAGGCTGAAACATTGGCGCTGGAAGAGACCGTTTCCCATGCCCGATTGCAGGACGGGATGAATATTCTCGAACTCGGCTGTGGCTGGGGTTCGCTCTCCCTTTATATGGCCGGCCGGTTTCCCAATGCGCGGATTACGTCCGTTTCAAATTCGGCTTCGCAGCGCGAATATATAATCGAACGTGCAAATGAGCGTGGGCTGTCGAACCTCTCGGTGGTGACGGCCGATATGAATGATTTCACAACTGATGAGCGTTTCGACCGTGTCGTATCGGTGGAAATGTTCGAGCACATGTCGAACTGGCAGGCATTGTTCGAACGCGTCCGCTCCTGGCTGACGCCCGAGGGCAAGTTCTTCCTTCACGTCTTCAATCACCGGGATCGATCCTATCGTTTCGACCATGGCAACCGGGCAGACTGGATCGCGCAGCATTTCTTCACCGGCGGCATTATGCCTGCCTTCGATCTTCCTCACCGTTTCCCGGCGCAGTTCACCGTGGAACAGGAGTGGCGCTGGTCGGGATCACATTATCGCCGGACGGCCCTCGACTGGCTTGGAAATTTCGACCGGGAGATCGACCGTATCCGACCGATCCTGCAGAGAGTCTATGGCAACGATGCGCGCTTGTGGGAACGGCGTTGGAGACTGTTCTTCCTCGCGACGGCAGGTCTTTTCGGGCACGAAGACGGTAAGGTCTGGGGCGTTGGACACTACCTCATGGCGCGCGTCTAGATCGCTGCAAACACGCGCATGCGAACCCAATCCGGCGCCGCTTCGCCCTTCGTCGCGATGCGGCGAAGGTGTCTCCTCGGTTGGCGCAGGCCGCTGAGGCCGGCGAAGCGGGAAAAATGGATATGCGATTGATTGTGCATGATTTGATCGTGCAAAATTTGTGTATTTCATTCCTGTTTGCTTAACCCCGTTTTTTGAAATCTGCGAAGTTCGGCGACCTCGTCTAGCTTCCGTTCGGCTTTTGCATCAAGGAGCGGGCTCGCCCCGTAGTCCAAGCCAAGGGTCAGCATGCCTTTTCAGAAAACAAAAGACCGAGAGGAATATTCGCAGCATCTTCTTCTCCTGTGTCGAGTTGCAGCCTGGATGGGCGTGGCGCTGGCGACTGGCTGGTTCGTGTTTTTCATGCTCACGGAAAGATGGGGCATTGCGCTCAGCCTCCTCATTCTAGGGGTTGCGATCGTGCCGTGCTGGCTGACTTGCCTGATGGGCCACTTTTCCCTCGGACTCATTCTGGCACAGAGCGCCTGCATCCTGTTCGTCTGCTGGTATTCCGTCGCTATCGATGTCTCAGACGATACCATACCGAGGACGACGCATCTCTACCTGCTCGTCATCATCTTCGTCGGCTACATGAATTTTCAACGCCAGCGTTCCGCCGCCCAGTTTCTGGTCATCGCGGCAAGTCTCGTGGCTTTTGTTTATTTCTGCGCGTCGGCCGCGCGGTTTTCGTTCAGTACTCCCATGCCGCAGGATGTGCGCAGCATCAGCGCCTGGTTCAACAGCGTTTTCGCAGCGTTGATGCTGTGTGGGGGTGTCGCCGCCATGCAGGCGCAGTTTCGCAGTCATACGAAAAAAGCCCTGGAACTGCGTTCCGCGCTTTCGAATGGCCAGTTTGAACTTTTCTATCAAGCGCAGGTCCGCGCGGATGGCACGCTGCTTGGCGCAGAGGCGCTGTTGCGGTGGAACCACCCGAAACGGGGATACATCCCGCCAGCCGATTTCATCGCGCTTGCGCAGCAAACCGGTTTCATGCCGACAATCGGCGCTTGGGTCATTGCGGAAGCCTGCAAGACACTTGCGAGATGGCAAGAGGACCCGGCAACCCAGAATCTCACCTTGTCGATCAACATCACTGCCGATCATTTCGTCGACGCGGGATTTTCCGGGCAGCTTCTTGATGCCGCCTCGTCTCAGGGCATCAAGCCACAGCTTCTAAAGCTGGAGCTGACCGAGAGCGTTTTCCTATTCGACATAGAGGCAGCGATCGCGAAAATGAAGCTCCTTGATCGTTCCGGCTTTACGATTTCACTCGACGATTTCGGCACTGGCTACTCCTCACTGAGCTACCTGCGGCAATTGCCGCTCAAACAGATCAAGATTGATCGCAGCTTCGTGACGGGGGTGACCGAAAGCGGGCGTATGGCGACAATCACGCGAAACATCGTCCAGATGGGGCACGACCTTTCACTGGAAGTTCTGGCCGAAGGCGTGGAGACCGAGGCGGAGCTGCGGATGATGCTGTCCTACGGCTGCCGATTGTTTCAGGGCTATCTTTTTGCGAGGCCGACGAGCCTCGTCGAATTCGAGCAATATGCCGCCCGTCCATCGTCCTGACCGGACGTTTTGCGACAGGCTGAGGCAGCCGGATCGAATTCAGTGGCGTGCCGGCCGGCAGATCAGGCCGTTGAACAATGCACCATTCGTCGGGTAGAGCTATCTTGCCTGTCAGGATCGCTACCGATCCGCATCATTTCGTTGGTTCGCATGATCCCAGTAGCACTACCCTCCGTCGAAACGCTGCTTTTGCTTGCCTTCCTTCTTGCCACGACACTGGTCTGGGGTATCTGGACAGTGGTGTTGGTTGCACGATACGCAGGAGGCCGCTGGGCGCGCCCGATGATGCTGCCCTATGGTCTGGCGACCGCCATTGCGATTTTTACACTTTGGCAGTTCGGTAATTTCTATCTCCAGATGCGTGCCTATGACAGGGAAATGGCGTCTAGCTATCGCCCGGAGCTTGGGGAGCCGGTGCGCCTTGGCCAGATCGACATGCCCAAAGGCACGAAACTTGAACTGGCCGTGGCCGACACCAGGGAATCCTTCAACCGCGCGGTCTTCCCCCATCCCGTGCGGGTCGCGAATGTCGATGCCGTCGAGATCGCCCGCTATATCGCGATAAAAACCAACGGAAATTATGAGACCGTCGGCTTTGTTCCAGAGACGATGCGGGTGACGGGCACAGGCGTGACCCTGCAGAGCGGCTGGCGCTGCGATGCGGCACAACCGGTGGAGTTCGACCTGAAGGCTGACGGGGATGTATCAGTATTCAGCCGATGTGTCCTTGCCGACGGGAACATCGTCGACGGCATTGTCTTGCCGAAGGGCACATTTCTGCGTGCCTCCACCGGCAATGTCTATACCGACGGTTTCATCGATTCCGACAGGTGGGTTCTCGACACGCCCACGGGCCAGGTTATCCGCATTGATGATTTCGCTCTTGAGGATGTCACGCTCGCCCTCGATGGAGAAAGAAAACTCTATGAAATCCGAAGTGCGGTTTTGTCGAAGGAAGCAACGGCGGGCGCGCTCCACTTCGCAGCCGGCACTGGAATTCGCCTCAATCCCCGGCACATCCGGACTGATTATCCCGGTGCATGGTTGATAACACCATCACCTGCGTCCACCGGTTCTGAACCGGTGTCGCCTCGGTCAAGCGTGCTGAACAGAGGCGGAAAGCTTCTGGCCACCCTTTCCGACTAGCGCATTGGTGGACCAGATACTCTGAACGATCTCGATTGAGGGCTCTCTTGCGATCAGGTGCACGCGACCCCAGATATCGCGCATTATTGAAAGTGCGCATAAATGAACCCTGAGAACTACCTACCGATAAAGACCGACCGGCTGATCCTTCGTAAATTCCAGGCCGCTGATCTCGCATCATACGCCGATTACCACACACGCGATGACGTCTACCGTTTCCTCTATGCCGCACCGCCTTCGGATGATGCGGTGAAAACGCAGTTCGCAGCGCTGCTCGAGGCTCCGTTCGAAGAGGACGGCGATACGTTGCGACTCGCCGTTACGCGCAGCGACGATGACACGTTGATCGGCGAAGTCCTGCTTAAAATTGCGAGCAAGGCAGCTTTGCAGGCGGAAGTCGGTTATGTCTTCAATCCTGATTTTTCAGGTAAGGGATATGCGACGGAAGCCGTCCGGGCCATGATAAGCCTCGGCTTCGAGACGCTCGGATATCACCGGATTTTCGCGCGGCTGGATGCCCTGAACCACGGATCGATCGGCGTTGTTGAACGCCTAGGCCTGCGGAAAGAAGCGCATTTGATCCAGAATGACCGGTTTGGCGGCACCTGGGGGGATGAATTCATCTATGCCACCCTGAAGAGGGAGTGGGCGTCTAGCCCGTGATCTTGCGCAGGTGATAATTATGTCGGGTTTGAAGGAAATTGTCGGTGTCTCAACTGGTCTTGATCCTCGGCGATCAATTATCTCCCTCCCTATCTTCGCTGGATGGTGTCGACAAGACGCGCGACACGATCCTGCTTTGCGAGGTAATGGCGGAGGCTACCTATGTCGGCCATCACAAAAAGAAGATCGCCTTCATCTTTTCCGCCATGCGCCACTTCGCCGAGGAACTGCGTGGCGAAGGATACCGGGTTCGCTACACGCGGATTGATGATCCCGACAATGCGGGCTCCTTCTCGGGTGAGGTGCAGCGGGCGTTAAACGACCTGACCCCTTCCAGGATTTGCGTCACCGAGGCTGGAGAATGGCGCGTCAAGTCAGAGATCGAGCGCTTCGCCAGTGCCTTCAATATCGAGGTCGATATCCGCCCTGATCGGCGCTTTCTTGCCAGCCATGAGGAGTTCGAGCGCTGGGCGGCCGGGCGCAAAAGCCTGACGATGGAATATTTCTACCGGGAAATGCGTCGCAAGACTGGCCTGTTGATGAATGGCGAAGAGCCGGTCGGTGGACGCTGGAATTTTGACTCGGAAAACCGCAGTCCCGCCAAGCCGGACCTGCTGAGGCCAAGACACCCGGTCTTCGCACCGGACAGGATAACAAGGGATGTCATCGACACCGTCGAGCGGCTGTTTCCCGACAATTTCGGCAAGCTTGAGAACTTTGGGTTCGCCGTCACCCGCGCCGATGCCGAGCGGGCGCTCAGTGCCTTCATAAACGATTTCCTGATGAATTTCGGCGCCACGCAAGATGCCATGCTGCAGGATGACCCGTATCTCAACCACTCGCTTCTGTCTTTTTACATCAATTGCGGGCTGCTGGATGCGCTGGAGGTCTGCAGGGTGGCGGAGCGCGCCTACTACGAGGGCGCGGCACCGCTCAATGCCGTCGAGGGTTTCATTCGCCAGATCATCGGCTGGCGGGAATATATGCGCGGCATCTACTGGTTTGCCGGGCCTGACTATGTCGACAGCAATTTCTTCCAAAACGACAGGCCGCTGCCGGGCTTTTACTGGACGGGCAAAACCCACATGAACTGCATGGCGACCGTAATTACGGAAACCATCGAAAATGCCTATGCTCACCATATCCAGCGACTGATGATCACGGGAAACTTTGCCCTTCTTGCCGGCATTGATCCGAAGGCCGTTCATCAATGGTATCTCGAGGTCTATGCGGATGCCTATGAATGGGTTGAGCTGCCGAATGTGATCGGCATGAGCCAGTTCACCGATGGCGGCTTTCTCGGAACAAAGCCCTATGCCGCAAGTGGCAACTACATCAATCGCATGTCGGACTATTGCAGTAATTGCCGCTATGACCCCAAGGAGCGTCTCGGTGACAAGGCCTGCCCATTCAACGCGCTATACTGGGATTTTCTGGCCCGCAACCGTGAAAGGCTGAAATCCAACCATCGGCTGGCGCAGCCCTACGCCACATGGTCCCGGATGAGCGAAGACGTCCGCCATGATATCAGAGCAAAGGCGGCTCTGTTTTTGAACCGTCTGAGCTGACGCGGCTCTTTCTCTGTTTTTGCCGACGGCGGGATACCCGATCAGAGCTGTCCTGCGCATATCTCCGTCATGACGCGGCTCGTAAAACCAGCTCCGCGTGGTACCGACAGCGCCGCCGGTCCATGCGGCAATGGCGCCAATGATGAGAGCGGCGAAGGCGAGCTATCGGAAACGACGTGAAGCCTGCCGCGTTTCTCAGCTTACTTTAAACTATCACTTACCAGCCGTAGCTGAATGTCAGGCCGCTGCCGTTGTCTCCGTTCTGCTCCACGTTGGTTTCGGTGTTCCGCCCATACTGGAAAATGCCATAGGCATTGTTATTGCCGTTTTGCTGCAGCGTTGCGGAATGGCCGTTGCCCCGCTGCCGGATAAAGCCGAGATTGCCGCGACCGTTCTGGGCGATGCCTGCCGCATTTCCCCGGCCCAGTTGCCGGATGTCTGCGTCTTTCAGATCGCGATAAAGCGAGTAGGCGCGCAGACCGGTTGAGAACAGATCCTCATCCCCGGAATTGCCAGGCGCGAGGTCAAAGGAAATGCGGCCACCGGCATGGGCGGGAGCCGTAAATCCGAGCGGCGCGAGGCCTCCAACAAGCAGAGTAACGGTGAGAAGTTTCAACACGTTGCGGGTCATTCTGATCTCCATTCTGTCAGTGCCCTTGCCGATGATCCAATCTCGCATCCTGCAACTGAACCCGAACGGAATTGCCCATTCACATGTCGTTCAGTCGCTGCACGAGGATCAAAGAAAAGGGCGCTCAACCGGCGCCCTCTCTGGTGGAAATGTATAGTTGAGGTCAGCCTAGTCGCCGCCAACCTGCTTCGTGCAGCTGAAGCGCCTGCCATCGATTTCGAGATCTAGCACTGCCTTGTACTGCGCTCCCTTCGCGCCAAGCGTTACCGAACTCAGAAGTTGCGAACGCCCGGCAGCGGCATCAAAGCCGCCGCCCTGGTTGATGACGGAACTCCCGCTGCCTCCTGAATTTTCGACGTGAAAGGCATAGGTACCTCCAGCACCGGTGTTACCCTTTGCGAAGGCCTCCAACCTGACCATGCCCGCCTGCGGTGTTGCCTTGATCTCGCAAAGCTTGCCTTCGCTCAGGTCATTTGCGGTCGACATGGCTGCAATGGCGCCGAAGGGAAGCAGTGCAACGGCAAGGATAGCCGCCAGGCGGCGTGGATGTGTGACGCTGTAGGGCATGGCTAGTCTCCTTGATGATCTGTTGACTTGATCTCGACCAGTTGCACGTCAAGGCCTGCGGCGGCTTACGGGCAGGCCTGCACGAAGGCCGCGACATTATCATTACCGCCCTGGTTCACATTGGCGCTGCAGCCACGGCCAACCTGAACGCCGGCCGCGATGTTGCCGTTGCCGTCCTGGGTCAGGATGGTGGTGTGGTTGGAGCCGAACTGGCCGATGCCCGCCACGTTGCGGCTGCCGTTCTGATAGGTGGAGCCGTAATTGTCATGCCCCTCCTGACCCACAGCCGAAAGGTTGTGACGACCATATTGATGGCCGACGATCCGGTTATAGCCGCCGTTCTGGTAGGTGCGGATCCGGTTGCCATAACCTTCCTGTGCGCCACCGGCAGAGTTCGACCAGCCATATTGTTCGATGCGCACATCGTTGGCCATGGCGGGGGCCGTGGCGGTGAAGCCAACGAGAGCGGAGAGTGCAATTGCTACGAAAGACGTACGGATCATGACTGTCTCCTCAGGCGGATAAGACCGCGGTTGAACGTCTTTGTTGTAGACGGTCTCGTTGGAACGGAAGCTGAAGAGATTATTCAGTCGTGGTTCATTGGCGGGGTATGGTCCCAGCGTCGCAACAATGGTGACGAACATGATGACAAAGTTTTCTTGGCAGGATGAAACCAAATTGGCTCGCCTTTCGTACATGGCTTGCGCCTTCAATGTTCAGGCGAAAAGGGAGACGAATCTGGGTCCGATGGAGCTTCAAAGCCACGCTAGCCAGCCCGCAAATGCAGGGTCTGCTGCAAGAGATGATCTGACACGAGCAACCATAACCGTTGCCTGGGTCATCATCCTCAACAAGCCATTTTATCCGCTTTACGTGTGGTATCTGGTCGATGACGGAGCCATGGCATCGCTTGTCACCCTATTGTCGGTGCCATTCTTTCTCGCGATACCATTCCTGGCGAAAAAATCCCCTTTGGCCGCGCGCCTCGCTCTCCCTTTGGTGGGAACAATCGACACGCTGTTTGAAACCAAACTATTCGGCCAGGCTTCTGGCACCGAATTTTTCTTCGCAGCCTGCATCATGCTTGCAGCCATGTCGTTCCGCGCAGACGAGAAGCTCTGGCAATATGCGACGGCAATCCTCGTCTTCATCGCTTTCTTTTTCTCGCGGACGTTTCTCGGCGCGCCGCTGCAATCCTGGTCGGCAGATGATCTTGCAACGCTTCTCAATCTGAATGCGTTCTCTGCCGCCAGCCTCATGGTCTTTATCGCCCTTAGATATGCCGGCATTTCACGGCGAACCGAAATCTGAACAAGAGCCGTGCCATCGACAGGAGGAGTTTATGCTTAGACATTGTAACCGCGTGATTGGTGCCCTGACATTTTCGCTGGTTCTGTTTGCCGGTTTTGCGGTTTCCGCAGCCCCCAAACCAGTTGCCGTCGGTCTCGATCATTACCGCGGTACCTGGCTTGAAATCGGCCGTACACCCATGTTGCTGACAGACGGATGTGTTGCAGGATATTCCACCTATCGGCAGGGAGCATCGGCGGATGAAGTGCTGATAGAAGATGGCTGTCGAGCAGGAAATCCGAAGGGTCGCCTCAAGACGGTGAACGGCGTCGGCAAGATCGAGGATTTCGGATCAACCAATGCGAAGATGCGCGTTCGCTACCCTCTTTTCATCACATTCAATTATTGGGTTTTCTACAAATCGCCTGATAAGTCCTGGTTCATCAGCGCCAACCCGTCGACCGGCGATGTGTGGATCTACGCCCGCAACATCCCGTCCAAAACGAAGCTCAATAAAATGATCACGAAAGCACGTGAGCTTGGCTACGACGTCAGCAAGCTCGAGTTTCCGGTCCAGAAATAACAGCTGATGGAGCGCATGGATGATGCAGTCGCTTGAAAATGGCTACAGGGCGATCGTCTTGGGCGCATCCGGCGGCATTGGTGGAGCCCTGTTGTCGCACTTCGAGGCCGACCCTCGTTGCGCGTTCGCCTTGCCGCTCTCGCGAAGCGTCGATGGTCTCGATATAACGAACGAAACCAGAGTGCGCGAAGTTGCCGCCCGTCTGGAGGCTCAGCGCGGCTCCTTCGACCTGATATTCAATGCAACCGGTGCCTTGACGGTCGATGGTGCCGGTCCCGAAAAATCGATAAGGGCGATCGACGAAGTTCAAATGGCGAGGCAGTTTGCGGTCAATGCCATAGGCCCTGCTTTGCTGCTCAAGTATTTCACCCCGCTTCTGCGCAGAGACGGGCGAAGCATTTTCGCCTCCCTGTCCGCGCGCGTTGGCTCGATTGGCGACAACAGATTGGGCGGATGGATCTCCTACAGAGCATCCAAGGCCGCTCAAAATCAGATCATCCGAACCGCAGCCATCGAAATCGCCCGCACAAACCCACAGGCCATCATCGTGGCGCTTCATCCCGGAACAGTCGAAACAGAGCTGTCCAAGCAATTTTCGAAGGGCAAAGACTTGTTCACCCCGCAGCAGTCTGCCGCGCGCCTGATGGAAACAATCGATGGTCTCACACCGGCACAAACAGGGCAGTTTTTTGCCTATGACGGTTCAAGGATCGAATGGTGAGTGCCATCGTCTGCAAGGGATTATCCGACGATTGTGATGGTGACGAAGCCCCTGGTCTAAAACTTTTTGCTGACACCCACTCTTGCGCCAGCCGAGGTTTCCCCATCGCCTTCAATGTTAAAAAGGAGGCCGGCGTCAATGGACCAGTTTTCCGCAGTCTCAACTGTTACTCCCGTGCTGAGGGAGCCAAAGGCGCCTTCTCCATCCAGCCCCGAAACACCAACTGTTCCGCCGAATTTCGGTGTCATGATGGAACCGTTTTCAAGGGAAATCTGGCGCGCAATCTCGGCGCCGAGGCTGACACGCAGTTGCTCTTCCTTAAAACCGCGCAGCTCGATCAGGTCACCAACGTCATTGCCGACTGTATAGTTTTCGATAGTCTCGGATAGATAAACACCTCGAAATCTGGGCGTGAAGGTCGTGACGTCATTGATGTCCCAGCGTCCCGAGATCGACGTGTCGAAAAGCCAACGGCTGGTATCGAAGGATCCGTCCCAGAAGGGTGTATCGATGTCGTTCGCAGAGCCGCCATACAGCAGGCTGCTGTCCCAGAAAACGCTTCTGGCGATTTCAAACGAGGCATAGGGGCCAAGGAGCCAGCCGTTACCGGTCAACTCGTTGTCACCGTTCGTCGGATCCGTCATGCGGTCGAAATGGAAGGAAAAACCAAGCATTGCCTTGTCGGAAAGCAAATAGTCCACACCTGCTGAAACCATGGCGAAGCTGCCCCATTTGCTTCCCGATTCATCCCGGTTGTGGACGAGGAACGAGCCGTCAAGCCAGATGTTGAAAAGCGGCATTTCCGTTCTCGTCACGCCATCGGCGTTGTTTCGGGCAGCTTCGATCTGCGCAAGGCTGGTGGCGAAACTCAGAACCATGCCCTCTCCGGAAGGCATTGCACGTGAAGTGACGGCACTGGTGGCGTTGACCATCTGTCGCCGTTCAAGAAGGCCCGGCACCTTGATCGTTGACGCGATGATGTTCTGTCTGGCGCGTACAAATCCATGCACGAGATCATTTATCTCGTCTGCCACCTGTGCAGCATCGTAACCGAGATTATAGGTGACGGTCCCCTCGTTGGAGGCACCCAGTGCACTGACGAGACGAAAACCCACCCGGGCTTGACCCGAGAATGCGGGATTGGGGATGAATTTGAGGTACAATCCCGTCGCCTGCGTACCGCCGGCCTGAGCGAATTCGCCGTTCACGATGCTTGCCCGACCGGCGTTGGCAGGACTGACAAAGGTGAGATCGGCGCCGGTGAAGGGACCGCCCGTGGCGCCTGTGGCGAGATTGATATTCGGCGGTGTTGCGCCCGGCGCTACGCTGATCTCCCGGTTGGCGACGTTGATTTCGCGGGTCTTCACTTTCAGCGTATAGGCTGCTGCAGCGGTTGCCCCTCGAGCGTCCCGCACCTGAACGGTAAAGCTATAGTCACCCTCGGTTTCGGTCTCCAGCGGACCTGTGAGTTCACCGGTTGAAAGATTGAGGATCATACCTTTTGGCAATGTACCGCCGGCAAGGCTGTAGAGCAGCGGGTTGGTGCCGCCGGAAGCCGTGATGGACTGGCTGTAAGCTTCTCCTGCCATCGCTTCCGTCAAAGCTCCGCCTGCGGGTGAAAGGGCGAGGGCGCCCGCTGGCGGTGTAACTGTGATCGTGACCGTGGCGGACGAATTGCCCGAAGAGTTTCTCGCCGAATAGGTAAAGCTGTCGGTGCCGGAATAGCCGCTGTTCGGCGTGTAGGTAACACTGGTGCCGATCACGCTGACGGTTCCGTGTGATGGGCCGGTGATAACAGCGATTGTGTCCAGCCTGCCTCCCGATATGCCGAGAGGTACGGGATTGCCGGTACTATCTGCGACGACGGTTACTGTGCTGTCGCTTGCGACAGGCGCGGCAACCAGGACAGCTATGGTGTAGGCAGCAGAAGCGGTAACGCCGTTGGTGTCGCGTGCGGTGATATTGAAGCTCGCATTTCCTTCCGTCGTCGGATTGCCCGTGATCTCTCCGGTGGCGGAATTCAGGTTGAGGCCATCGGGCAGCGCGCCGCTGCTCGTATATTGATAGGGTGCATTGCCGCCTGATACTGTGACGGTCTGGCTATAGGGCATATCGACGAATGCATCCGTCAGCCGTCCTGCGGAGGGAGAGAAGACGAGTGTCGTCGCCGTGACCAAAACTGTGACGGTTGCAGGCGCAGACACACCGCTGACATTCGTTGCCGTATAGGTGAAACTGTCCTGACCCGTATATGCCGGTCTTGGCGTATAGGTGATCATGGTTCCGGTTGCTGTCGCGTTGCCATTGGACGGAGCCGTGGCGATGGCGACGCTGGCCGGGTCTCCACCCGTCACATTGAGAGCGATGACGTTGTCGGACGAATCAGGTGCGACACTGACCGAGACCGCGTTGGCCACAGGTGCCTGTGGATTGACGGTGAACGAGCGCGTGATCTGGCTCGCAGGAAGATAATCGCTGTCGCCGGGCTGATCCGCATTGATCGTACATGTGCCTGTAGAAACAAAGGTCAGAAGGCCACTGCTTGTAATTGTGCAGGTGCCGGTCGTGACGGAAGTAAAAATCGGAGTCAATCCGGAATCGCTGCTAGCCGTCAGCGTGGGCGTCGTTCCAAACGTCTGCGGCCCCGGATTGTTGAACGTGAGCGTCTGTGACGCTTTCGGAGTGACGCTGTTTGATTGAACGGAGGCGACACTCTGACCGGCAGCATTTTCGGCGGTAACCGTGAACGTGTAGCTTTGGCCGTTGGTTAGGCCTGTGACAACGATGGGGCTGTTCCCCCCTGCTACCGGCGCCACATCTGCGGGGGTCGCTGTCACGATATAACCCGTGATCGCCACACCACCATTGCGTGGCGGCGGCTGGAAGGACACGGCCGCCTGGGTGTCACCAGCGGTTGCCATCAGACCCACCGGCGCATCGGGCAGAGTGAATGCGACACTAATGGAATAAGCGCGGCTGCCCGTCTGGCCATTTACATCGGATGCGGTGACTGTGAAGTTATAGGTGCCCGACAAGATCGGCGTGCCGGAAAGCTCGCCGGAGCCAGCCAATGAAAGGCCCGGCGGCAGCGAGCCCGTGCTCACTGAGAAGCTGTGTGGTGATGCACCGCCCGAGGCTGTTAGGGTCTGGTTGTAAGCTATGTCATACGTCGCATTGGGGATGGAAGTGGGACTTATATCTATCACGGGTGCCGCGATGGAAACGGAATAGGATTGTTCTCCTGTCGCACCGTCAGAGTCGGTTGCCGTCACGGTAAAACTGAAATTGCCGGTCTGAGTTGGAATGCCGGTCAGCTCACCGTTGCTGGAAAGAGAAAGCCCGCCGGGCAGCGTGCCTGCTGAGACCGCAAAGCTGTGAGGCGCACTACCGCCGCTCGCGGTCAGGCCCACCGGACCATAGACCTGTTGATAGGCTGGATCGGCAATCGCGACAGGGGTGATTTTGACCGGGTCGTATGAGACCGAATTGTCCGAACTCGTCGACGCCTCGTTTGCGAGGCCGGCCGGTGTCGTGACACTTCCGGCTGGGATCGTTGCAACAACGGTTCCGGCCCGGTTCATGCCCGACACCGCCACCTGATAGGTGGGACCGGAACCAGAAATCGTGGCCGTGGTGGCGCCGGCCGTGCCGGACAGCTGCACATCGGCGCCGGAAAAACCAACAATGGGTTTGTCGAAAGCGACGTCGAACAGGATCGGCGACCGAGACGTCGGGTCCGCTTGCGCTGTTGCCTGATTGATCGTCACAGTCGGTTTGGTTTCGACCGTGTGATTGGAGCCGCTTGCGGAAGATGTGCTGCAGCCACTGCCTCCTGTGTAGGAAGCGCTTACTGGATATGTTCCGGATGACAGGCTCGTCGTCCGGAAGGTGGCGGAAGATGCCGGGCTCACCGGCCCGGTCGGCGCCAGACCGAGATTGGCCGATTGGGAACCGATGGAAATGCTGACGCTCCCCGGAGGCGACTGGCCGGCATTGCAGCCCATGGAGGAGACGGTTGCCGTGACTTCCACCTCTTGGCCGGGCAAGGATGGGTTGGGCGAAGACGTTACCGACAGGACGACAGGCCCGCCTGCTACGGCGCGTACGACGAGCGTATTGCTGGTAAAGCTGAAAGAATGTCCGCCCACCCGGGTGCCGGAGAAACTGGCGAAATCCGAAAACTGCCCGGCCATGACATCCAATTCGTCGACGCGGTAAGCCGCAGTACATGTCAGCTTGTTGGGCCATTCAAGGCCGCTGCCCACGCTGGGACAGGATACTACTGCACCCTTGATGGACGTGGTTGTGGGATTGATGCTGGTGATGGTGTAGGAGCCGGGATCAATAACGTAATCGAAACGGATGTTATCGCCAAGGCCATTGAACGTCGCAGGCACGGCCGAAACCGTGACGGACTGGGCAAGCGCCTGTGTCGCTAGGACAAGGAGAAGCGAAAGAGCGATGGCGCCCGTTCTGGATATCGTATGAAGACAGGACACCGCACGACCTGCAGCGTCTTTCCACGAGCTCAACCTGCCACCCATCATGCCCCCCAGCATTAGAATATGCGCATAAACTTTTACTAGCAGGTATTTAAATAGATTACATGGAGTCAACCATTAGGTGAAAAATAACTCGAGTTAGACACGCATTTTGAACAGGGTGTGCCGTATTTGTGTTTGCCTATGGAAAGATAGCGAAGACGATGTGGTGCGCGATACGGCAGGACTGAGGGAGCTGGTAAGGTGTCGCGGGGACTTATCGGTTCTTTGACGGCGGTGGGTGTATGTGTCAGTGTTATCAATATTTTCGTTGGCTTACGCTCGATCGTTAACGGACGACTGTCATACACCCCAACAATAAGATCTGTTTCCGAATATCTGATCGTCAACATTACCGATTAAATAAAAGAGGCCGGCCCGCACAACCGGACCAGCCCTTTCTGACAACTAAAATCCCCAGTCTACGACCCCCAATCACATCGCGGGAAGAATAGTGATGTCGCGCAAGCCGTTGTCTGCGCCTGTGATCCCGCCGATTTCGGTGGCAGCGCCGGTTTCGAGGTTGACGGTGTAAAGCGTGTTGCCGGCGGCCAGGTATGCGGTGTTCTTGCCGCCTTCCTCGCCGTGGATATCGAATGCGTAGGTTGCCGGCATGTCCTTGAGGCCGAGCTTGCCGATTGCCTTCAGTGTGCCGTCATTCGGCTTCGTCTGCTGAACCAGGGCGCCGATGGTCGCGTCGATATTGTACATGGCCGTCTTTTCCGGCTTGCCGATCGAGTTGGTATAGGCGGCGGCAACGATGTTTGGCGCTTCTCCCTTGTGCATGTCGCCATCTTCGAAAGCCAGTGTTCCATCAACCGTTACAGCGCCGGTGTCGGGATGCACGCGGTGATTGGTCGTGCCGGTCATGAAACGAAGACGATCCGCTGCTGGGTTGAAATCGACCACAACAGGCGCTTCGGTCATGGTCAGCATCTTGTCCATCTTGGCCACATCGGTTGCAGCACCTGTCTCAAGGTTGATGGAGACGATGCGGTGGTCCGGCGTTACACCGATGACAGTCTTGTTACCGGGGCGAAAATCGATGCCAATGAGCTTGTCGACGCCGGTGACATCCATTGTCTTTGTAACGGCAGGCTTGTCAGTGTCGAACATGACGAGCGTCTTGTCGCCGGTCAGCCCGAGGACCGGTGCTGAAACCGCGATGCTTGCCGATGCTGCGAAAGCGGCGGAGGCGATCAGAGTGGAGCGGATGATATTCATGGTGTTTCTCCCGTGCGTTGAACCGTTCGGAAGGCGTCCAGCGGTTGGTTTTCGACGCTTCCACAGTTCAAGACACCGGGCAGGGTGCATTTGGATGCAGACAGCGAAAAAATATTTGCGAGATGCATCCATATGCCGCCACGATGGGTATTATGCCCAAGTCGACCATGCTGGCGATCAGACGTTGAAAGGTTTCAAATGCAGATGGGCTCCGTGCCGGACGATCTACACAGGGCGCTCACAGCCTGCGCAAAAGGGGACAAAAACGCATTGCGTGCGATTTTCGATCGCGAGGCAGGCCGGCTGATTGCAGTGGCAGAGCGCATCGTCAAGCGCAGGGAACTGGCGGAAGAGGTGGTACAGGAGAGCTTCGTGCGCATCTGGACCCATGCGCACCAATACCGGGCAGATCAGGGGTCGGCGCGCGGCTGGATTTACGCGATCGTCAGAAACCGGGCGCTTAATCTTCTGCGCGACAGCAGGCGTGAACTCCCCGTGGAGGATGTTGAAACGCTCCGCGATGGCGCGCAGGCAGATGAAGTAATGGCCGCATGGCAGAAGCTTGATCGGAATTCACGCCTTTATGAATGTCTCGGCGGTCTTGAGGAGACAAAGAGACAGGGCATCCTGATGGCCTACGTGGCCGGATATTCCCACGGCGAAATCGCTGGCCGGTTGCGCATTCCGCTTGGAACGACGAAATCCTGGATCAGGCGCGGCCTTTCGGCGCTTCGGGAGTGCATGGCATGATGATGGAGCGCAAAGATATTCCCGCGATCGCCGATGACTATGTATTGGGCTTGCTGGAGACCTCCGAAGCCACGGCTGTTGAGGCGGCAATGGAAACGGATGGCGAATTGCGGGCGGCAATCGCGGCCAGCCGTGAGCGTTTTCTGCCGCTCGATACCACCGTTGAGCCGGCATCCATCAAGGGCGAATTGTGGAGCAACATCGAATCCCGCCTGCCGCTTCAGTCGACATCCGCATCCCTTAAGCCCACCCACACGGCAAACGACAACAGCACAAACCGCTGGCGCGCCGTTGCCGTGTCTGCCATTGCCGCAACCGTTGTGCTCGCCGCCGGCCTTACGTTTAGCCTGACACGGACAACGGAGCCGCTGGTGATCGCAGTCCTCGTCAACGAGACGGGTGAGGTTCAGGCCGTTGTTGAGGATTTCGGCAACGAAAGAGCAACCGTGCGGATGCTGGCCGATTTTGCAGTGCCTGGAGACAAGACGATCCAGGTATGGACATTGCCGTCCAAGGATGTTGGCCCGGTCTCGCTCGGCCTGATCGATGGCGTCCGTTCAGCGCGTCTCGATGGACCGGCTTTACCGACCCCGAGAAGCGACCAGCTCTACGAGATCACGCTTGAACAGGCAGGCGGATCACCAACAGGCAGGCCAACCGGCCCAATCTTGGCAAAGGGCTTCGCCCGAATGCCGCGATAGATCACCCAAAGGCAAAACCGATAAGATCGCGGCGAAATTTCCTTCGCCGAATTCTATTCGCCGGTTTCGGGAGCAACACCATCGTGCTGTCCCGAAACCGGCCGCAAACAATCAGGCAATCTGCTTATCAGGCGCCAAATGCGCCATCGATCGTGTGCATCGCGCCCGTCACAAAACCGGCTTCAGGCCCGGAAAGCCAGGCCACCATGCCGGCCACTTCCTCCGGCCGTCCATGGCGCTTGAGTGCCATGAAGCTGTGCATCAGGTCTTTCATCGGCCCGTTTTCCGGATTCGCGTCGGTGTCGATCGGGCCGGGCTGCACAACGTTGATGGTGATGCCGCGTGGCCCGAAGTCGCGTGCCAAACCGCGCGCCAGCCCCTGCAAGGCCGATTTGGAAACGGCATAAGAGGCCATGCCCGGCACCGGCATCCGGTCTCCATTGACCGAGCCGATAACGATAATCCTGCCACCGTCAGGCATCCGCCGCGCCGCCTCCACAGAGGCGTGATAGGGCGTCTGGATGTTGATCTGAAACAGACGGTCGATGGCATTAGGGTCCTGCTCGAGAGCATCGCCAAAAATGGCAATCCCGGAGTTCACGATCAATATGTCCAGAGGACCACTGTCACGCACTACGCGGATGACTTCGTCGCGGTTAGCACTGTCCGCCCGTATGGCAGTGCTGCCCGTCTCCTTCGCCAGCTCTTCCGCCGCACCTTGGGACGCGCCATAGGTGAACGTTACCTTTGCACCTTCGTCTGCAAACCGCCGCACGATGGCTGCGCCTATGCCTCGGCTGCCGCCGAGAACCAGAACGGATTTTCCTTGAAACACGAGCACTCTCCATGACCTTGAAAATTAATTTAATGATCGATACATAAATACCGAATAACTCACTCGTCAAGATATTATGTAATGACCGATACAAAAAACATTCGCTCCCGCGGCCGTCCGCGCCGTTTTGATCCTGATCAGGCTGTGGCCACGGCCAAGCAGCTTTTCCACGCGCGTGGCTTTGATGCTGTGGGCGTCGCGGAGATTACCTCGGTGTTAGGCATCAACCCGCCAAGCTTTTATGCCGCTTTTGGCAGCAAGATGGGCCTCTACAAGAGGGTTCTTGATCTCTATGCCGGAACGGAAGCAATTCCTCTTGCCGATATTCTGCGGCCGGATCGTGAGGTTGGCGAGTGCCTTGCATCGTTGCTCGAAGATGCGGCAAGACGCTATGCAGCTCATTCCGCAGCCCCTGGTTGCCTCGTTCTGGAAGGCACGCGCTGCGACGATGAAGAGGCGCGTGCCGCAGCCCGCGTTTTTCACACGGCGGCAGAGGGCGTGATCCGCTCCTATATTGCCGCGCGCCATCCGGAAGAGGCTGAGCGTCTGGCGGATTTCGTGAGTTCGACCATGGTCGGTCTCTCCGCCATGGCGCGGATTGGCCGCGACATAGAGCGACTCCTGAGTATTGCGCGCGTTGCGGGGGGAGCGGTGAAGCAGGAGCTTTCCGAGGCTTGAATCTCGGAGCAGTCTCAATACTTCTTATTAGTGATGGAAGCTGGCAGGTGTCGAAAACCCGGCTCATTCTCACCAGAGATCGATCAGGCCACCTGATGCTCCGTGCACGGGGTCGGTCGTCGGCTTTGGCAAAGACTTTATCTGTGCAAGCATCGCACTGGTTGGTGCAGACGTCTGAACATCGGCCTCCTGGCCGGGTGGATAAGCGCCGACAACCTGAAAATCCGCAGAGGATTTCAGCTTCATGTGGCCTGTGCCGGCTGGCAAGACCAGACAGTCACCTTGCGTAACGTGCAAGGTTTGCCCATCCGGCCCGCCAATCTGCAACGTCGCTTCACCGCCCCCCACGCCCAGAACTTCATGCGCGCCGCTGTGGTAATGGTGATAGGCAAACACACCATTGCGCCAGATGCCGCGCCATCCGTTTCGTGCGAACAGTGCCTCGAAAGCAGCGGAATCGAATTGCGAGCCGTCGTGTCGATAGATGATGACAGGGAAGGTCTGGTTGTTGGGAACCTGATCGCCTGGATTTAAAGTGATTTTTTCAACTTTCATGTGAATGCTCCTGGCCATCTGTCGGGCCTGCCAAACCGTGTCTGGTTTGCTGCGCAGCCAGTGCTGGCGACCAGCCAATCTTCGTCCGCACTTCGGCGGAACTGGAGTGGCACCGGCAGATTTCCGCCACCGACACTCCTTCATGACCCTGCTTCAGAATGAACGTCTTCTGTGCGTCCGAAAACTGCGATGCTTTCATCGTCTTCCGTTCCTTTCCCAGCCAGGAAAATGCACCGGAACACTCTAACCAAAAACGGTCCAGTATGAAGGGTTCAGATCAACAGAGTGCCGTGTCCGTATCGAGGGGACCGGGAGGCGAAGGGCCGAAGGCGGTTCCTCTCGCCATAATCGACGCTAATCGTGCTACACGTCAGCGCCCTCTCTCCTATCACGCCACCTGTCTTGCTGACACCATCATCATATCGATATGGATATGCTCGAACGGGCAACTTAATGCACCGCGCTCGTCCTTCTCAATCAGTCCCAGCTCGACTAGCACCGCAGCATCTTCATGGACGCGCTTGACGTCCCGGTTCAGTCTGCGCGCAAGCTCTCGCACGCCAACCGTTCCACTTCCCAGAAGGACGTTCAGTAGTTCCCAACGACGCTCGGTGAGACGCGAAAAGAATGTGCCGGGTGTCTCAAAGTTTAGCGTTTCACCCTGATACTCACCGCTTTCGAGGCCAATAGCAGCGCGCTTACCTGCTACGCGTAATGCCGATTTCCAGTCGGCATTTGTCGTGATGGTCAAAGTTCTCATGACTGCCTCCGTTTTTCGACCTCAAATAAAAAGTCCTCAATCAGTTGGTGGATTGTTGTGAACCGGTAAGGAAACTCATGGCCGTCCAGATGTATGTGATCGCCTTTACCCCGCTCATTGTCGAAGCCCACAACCCTAATGCCGTTCTGGGCATAGACCATTCGATATTTGAACCCATGTTCGGTTGGGGGAACAGGCGTTGGAACTTTCCAAATAACGAACTGGATAATGCTGCCGTCGGCACCAACACTTTTGTGTTCTGTTATCGTGAGAGCCTTCTTGTTGTCTATAATGCCAACATCTTACGGTGTTGTCAATCTCGCCAACACTTGATTAATGAGCAAATCCAGCCGCAGCGGCGAGACGTTGCGGCGCGACGGCTATTTTGCTCAGCCGCCTCGGGGAACTGCTTCAGGTCGCCTCCGGTGTGACCACCCTATTCAGCATCATCGAGCACATCTGCTACCTCGTCGTCGCTGTGGTCATGGCTGTTTCCTGGTCGTGTGAGAGTGCGGTTACCGCAGAACGGATGACAGGAACTCGCGGGTCCGATCTTCCTTTGGTGCGCCGAAGATTTCTTCTGGCGTTCCTTGCTCACAAATACGCCCTTTGTCGAAGAAGCAGACCCGGTCCGACACTTCCCGAGCGAAACGCATCTCGTGGGTAACAAGTAACATGGTCAAATCGTGCTCGTGGGCCAGGCCACGGATGACGGAAAGCACTTCGCCGACCAGCTGGGGGTCTAGGGCGGAGGTTGGTTCGTCAAAAAGCAGGACACGCGGGCGCATGGCAAGAGAGCGGGCAATGGCGACACGCTGCTGCTGGCCGCCAGAAAGCTGCACTGGATAGTGATCCTTCTTGTCGGCCAGGCCGACCATCTTCAGGAGTTCGATTGCCCGTGTTTCTGCCTCCGGCCGGGCAATGCCCAGTACACGCACCGGCGCCTCCACGATGTTGCGCAGCACCGTCATATGAGGGAAGAGGTTGAAGCTCTGAAAAACCATGCCGACGTGGTTACGGATCTGGCGCAGGTGTTTTTCCGAGGCTTGGAAGGGGCCTTTGCCGCCGGCCTGATGGTAGGAAATGTCCGCCAGCGTCAGCTTTCCCTCCTGGAACGGTTCCAGCGTCATGAGAATGCGCAGAACCGTCGACTTACCGGAGCCGGAAGGACCGATAAGAGTGACTTTTTCACCTTTTGCCACGCTGAAATTGAACTGGTCGAGGACCGTCAAAATGCCGAACCGCTTTGTGACATCGGAAAATTCGATCAGCGGCTGATTGGTGTTGTTTGTCATCGCAAGGGTATTCCTGCTTTTGGAAGCGCCCTTTGCAGGCGGCTGAGGCCTGCTGAGCAGATTATGGTCAGAAGAAGGAAGATCAGGCCGACAAGCGTCAGCGGCACCAGATATTCGAAGGTGCGCTCGCCGATCATGTTTGCCAGCCCCATCATCTCTAGAACCGTGACGACGGAAAGCACCGGCGTTTCCTTGATCATGGCGACAAGATAGTTGCCCATGGCCGGAACTATGCGCGGGATCGCCTGCGGGATGATGATATCCCGATACGTCTGCATGCGCGTCAGATTAAGCGCAGTCGCGGCTTCCCACTGGCCATGATGCACCGCCTCCATGCCGCCGCGATAGACCTCAGACGTATAGGCGGCATATTGAAGGCCCAGCGCCAGCGCGCCGGTGAGAAACGCCGGCAGAACGATGCCGAATTCCGGAAGAACGTAATAGAGGAAGAAAAGCTGCACCAGAAGCGGAGTGTCGCGAAGGAATTCGACAACAACTGCGGTCGGCCAGGAAATCAATTTCACCCGACTGCGGCGCAGCAGCGCAAAAACCAGCCCCAGAATAAGCGCGATGGCAAAGCCGGCGGCGGCTGCTTTCAGCGTTACCGTCAGGCCGATCAAAATGATGGGCAGGATCGAGGTCGTGTAGGTGATCCAGGTGGTCGTGTCCCATTCGTAACCATACATCATGACTGAATATCCTTACGAATGGCGAGTGCGCGGAAACACATTGCCGCGCCGCACGACATGTTCGATCACCCGGATGATGGCCATCAGGATCAGCGACATCGCGAAATAACAGAGGAGTGTGATCGAATAGATGCTGGTGCTATCCAGCGTCAGGTTGCGGATAGACTGTGCCGCGAAGGTGAGGTCGGTAATCGAGATCAGCGATACGAGTGAGGAAAGCTTCAGCGTTTCGATGGCCAGATTGCCGAAGGACGGCATCATCTCGACGATCGCCTGCGGCAAGGAAATGCGAAACAGCGTCTGCATCCGCGTGAAGTTTAGCGCTCGTGCGGCTTCCAGCTGCTGCACCGAAACGGAAGATAACGCGCCGCGAACGATCTCGGCGCCATACCCACCCGCATGGGCGGCGAGCACCATGACGCCGGTGGTGACCGGATCGAAACTCAGACCGACGAGCGGCAGCGCGTAATAGAACCAGAAAAGCTGGACCAGCAGCGAGGTGCCGCGAAACACCTCAGTGTAGCACAATGCGACAGTCGAGAGGATTGGTCCACCCTCGACGCGAAGAATGCCGAAGCAAAAGGCGAGTACCGTGCCGACAACAAGGGCTGCGAGCGTCATCGTCATCGTGACGACGGCGCCTTGCCACAACATCGGCAGGTAGGCGGTCATGTCCATCTGGAGTGTTCCCGAGTTCATGGTAATCGGCGCCCGGTAACGCACGGGCGCCGGCTGGCGTCATTTTCCGGCGCAGAGATCGGCGACCTTCTTTTCGGCCGCTGCCGCGATACTCTGTTCGGAGAGGCCGTATTTTGCGAGGATTTTCTTGTAGTCGTCGGTCTTGCGGAATTCGACGAGCGCGGCGTTGAAGGCGTCACGCAATTCTTTGTCCTCCGGCCGGAAAGCGAAACCGCCGTAGTTGCGCACAGGCGCATCCTTCACGACAGGATCAACGAAGGGCTTCACCTGCTCGACATTGGCTTGGCCCTTGGCCAGTTCTGACACTGTCAGTTCCGTGGCGGCATAGGCATCGGCGCGGCTCTGGACAGTGGGGATGGCATCTGCATTGGCAGGGATGAAGACGATCTGATCTTCCTTGACGCCGACGGCGCGCAGGAAGTCTACATTGTTGGCGCCAGATACGACGGCGACCTTCAATGCAGGATCCTTGGCAATATCGGCATAGGTGGTCAGCTTTTTAGGATTGCCTTTCTTCACCAGCAGGCCTTCGCCATAGGACGAGTTCGGTTCGGTGAAGGCCACTTGCTTGCAGCGCTCGGGCGAAATGTTCTGTTCGGCGGCTGCGAAATCGAAGCGACGCGCCTTCAGCCCGGGGATCAGCGTGCCGAATGGGGTCACCGTCCAGTTGACCTCCTCGATGCCCATCGATTTCAGAACTGCATTCGCGACATCGGGGCCGATGCCGGCAGAGGTGCCGTCGGGCTGCATGTATGAATAGGGCACTTCATTGGCAGTCGCTGCGCGAATGTAGCCTTGCTTCTTCACCTCCTCAAGGGTGAGTGCGCTGACCGCTGTCACGCTGATGGAAAGAGCAAGGGCGGAAAGCCCGGCGAGTTTTGTCATATTCATGTTCTAACTCCTCTGGTTGGGTTGCGTGGTCCGTTTTCGGATCTCACTTCATTCTTCGGACTAGGTATTCTCCGTGACCGTGGCGATGACGGAAAGGCAGTCGCCGGCCTTGATGAGGCCGGGAACGTGGCGCGCTGCGAGCACGCCACTGATAGAGGCGCGGTATTCGACCGGCGCAAGACCTGTTTTTCCAACAGGGTAGACCCTAGCGATGGTTTCACCTGCCTTGACCGTGTCGCCGAGATCGCGGACGAAGACGACGAGCCCGTCATCTTCGGCAAAGGTGAAGCAGTCGCTGGAGGGCATATCCAGCCAGCGGCTCGGCGCCGGCACCGCGGCGCCGGTCAGGATGCCTGCATGGCGCAGCAGGTTGATGGTGCCTTTGCGGGCGATGTCGATCGATTTTGCGCTGGCCGTGCCCGCGCCGCCAAGCTCGGTGGTGACAAAGACCCTTCCCAGTTCCTCGGCCGTTGTGTCCAGCATGCCGACGGCGTCAATCTCCAGCATCTTCATCGAATAGGGGGCAGCAAAAGCTGCCACCGCCTCAAAGCACCGGGCTTCCTGTATCTTGTCGGGTAATTCGTGAGCGGCAGCGTAAGGCAGGAAATCAAGCGTCCTGCCGCCTGAATGAAAATCAAGAACGATATCCGCAAGCGGTAACAGATGGCGGGTCACGTAATCGGCGATCTTCTCCGTCACGGAACCGTCCGGACGACCGGGAAAGCTGCGATTGAGGTTCCCGCGGTCGATCGGCGAGGTGCGTGTTCCCGCGCGAAAGGCCGGATAGTTGAGTGCTGGCACGATGATGATACGCCCGCTGACGTCATCTGGATCGAGTGTGTGGGCAAGTTCGAAAAGTGCGGCCGGCCCCTCATATTCGTCGCCGTGATTGGCGCCGGTCAAAAGGGCTGTCGGCCCCTCGCCGTTGGCGATCACGCAGATCGGGATCATTACCGACCCCCATGCACTGTCATCGCGGCTGTATGGTAGCCGCAGATGACCGTGCTGCACGCCTTTCCTGTCAAAATCGACCGACGACGTGATAGGTGAGGGGCGTAGCGCGGTGCTTAACATCTCTCAGCCTTTCACGAACAGTTGCCGCGGCACATTGGAGAGGCATTCGACACCCGTTTCGGTAATGGCGATACTCTCGGTGATTTCGAGCCCCATGTCGTCCAGCCACAAACCGGTCATGAAATGGAACGTCATACCGGGCTTCAGCTCCGTGCGGTCGCCGGGGCGCAGGCTCATGGTGCGCTCGCCCCAGTCCGGCGGATAAGAGAGGCCGATGGGATAACCGGTTCGGTTGTCCTTGATGATGCCGTATTTTTTCAGCACCGCGAAAAACCCATTGGCGATATCTTCGCAGGTATTGCCGGGTTTGGCAGCCGCAAGACCGGCCTCCATGCCCTCAAGCGTGGCCTTCTCCGCATCAAGGAACGCCTTCGTCGGCTTGCCGAGAAAGACAGTGCGAGAGAGCGGGCAATGATAACGGCGATAAGCGCCGGCGATTTCAAAGAAAGTGCCTTCGCCCAAGCGCATCGGCTTGTCGTCCCATGTCAGATGCGGCGCAGAAGCATCGGCACCCGACGGGAGCAACGGTACGATCGCGGGATAATCCCCGCCGAATTCCGCAGTGCCACGAATGCCGGCATCGTAGATCTCGGCGACGAGATCGCATTTGCGCATGCCCGGCTCGACTACGTCAACGATACGTTTGTGCATCAGCTCGACGATCTTGCCGGCCTTGCGCATATAGTCGAGTTCGGTCGGGCTTTTGACCGCGCGCTGCCAGTTTACAAGACCGGCGGCATCCTTGAAGCGGGCGTTCGGCAGATGTTTCCGCAAGGATGCAAAGGCAGCAGCCGAGAAATAGTAATTGTCCATCTCGACGCCGATCGACAGGCCTGACCAGCCCCGGTCATCGAAGATCTTCGACAACAGATCCATCGGATGCCGTTCGGTCGATTGAACGTAGTGGTCAGGATAACCGATGATGTTGTCCCGGGCGAGGTAGGCGGTGCGCTTGGCGCCATTGGCATCCTGCTTGCGGCCATACCAGATCGGCTCGCCTTGCGGCGGCACCAACACGCATTGGTGGACATAGAAGGACCAGCCGTCATAGCCCGTCAGCCAATGCATGTTGGATGGGTCGGTGACGACAAGCAGGTCGATGCCTGCCTTTTCCATGGCGTCGCGGGTTTTGGACAGGCGCGCGGCATATTCCTCGCGCGTAAAGTTCAGCGTTACGCTCACGCTGCGTCTCCCATTTTCACACTGTTTTCGATGATTTGGCCGCTGCCGCCGTCTTTTGCGCGGGTAAACGCGAGATTGGCGATGGCGGTGTCCTGCACTCCGGTGCCGGTCAGATCGGCAAAGGTGATGTCGCCCCTCGATACGCGACCGCGTGCCTTGCCAGCGATGACAGCACCGAGCTCGGCGAATTCTTGATCCAGCGTGACAGGCCCCGCGGCGATAGCGTGGTGCAATTCACCGAGGATTCGGGTCTGCGAAAGCCGGTCTGCGATATAGCGCGCCCTGGAAAATACGGCCGGATCGATCTCGTTCTTGTGTTCGGCGTCCGATCCCATGGCCGTCAGATGCTGGCCTTCTTCAAGCCAGCCGGCAAACAGTATCGGCTTTTCGGCTGGCGTCGTGGTCACGACGATGTCGGCGCCCCGGACAGCGGTCTGCGGATCGGCCGCGGCGATGACCTCTATTCCGTGTTCGCGTGCCAGATCGCCTGCGAGCACCTCGGCCTTTTGATGGTCACGAGCCCAGATGCGTGCGGATTGAATGGGTCGCACCAGTTTCAGCGCATCGAACTGCAGACGGGCTTGCATGCCCGCTCCGAAAATTGCTGCGACGGAAGCGTCTTCGCGGGCGAGATGCCGTGCTGCGACCGCCCCGGCTGCGGCGGTACGCACATCTGTGAGATAGCCGTTATCGAGAAGAAGGGCCTCCACCAGTCCGGTCCTTGCGCTGAAGAGGATCATCAGCCCGTTGAGGCTCGGCAGACCGAGTTTGGGATTGTCGAAAAAGCCGGGGCTGACCTTGATGGCGAAACCGTCAAAACCCGGCACATAAGCCGTCTTTACATCCACCTCGCCACGAAACTCTGGTATATCGAGCCGCAAGATCGGCGGCATGGCGACCGCTTCGGTTGCGAGCGCTGCAAAGGCCTGCTCCACGCACTCGACTGCCGACAGGTCGAGCTTCACGACAGCGCGCAGATCTTTTTCGGTTAGGATGGTGATTTGGCTCATGCGGCAGGCCCTTCGATGATCGTCTTGTGAACCGCCGGATCGATATTTCCACCCGACACGATGATCGCGGTTGGGCCGGTGATGTCCACCTTGCCGAAGAGGATCGCCGCGAAACCGACTGCGCCGGCACCCTCGACCGTCAGACCTTCTTCATGCGTCGCATGGCGGATGCCGGCTGCGATCTCTTCCTCGGATACCAGCACGATCTCGTCGAGAAGAGATTGGCAGAGCGCAAATGTGATCCGGTTTTTCAATCCAATCCCCCCTCCCAGCGAATCCGCCAGCGTTTCTTCTTCCTGGATGGTGACGGGCCGCCCGGCAGTGACTGACGCATGCATGGCCGCGCCCCGCTGCATGGAAACGCCGATGACACGTGCCTCCGGCTTCAGCGCCTTCACCGCAACGGCGATACCGCCCGCAAGGCCACCGCCCGATAGAGGAACGAGAATTGTCTCCAGTTCAGGCATGTTTTCGACGACCTCGAGGCCGATAGTGCCCTGGCCAGCCACGACGTCGGCGTGATCGAAAGGCGGGATAGCGGTCAAGCCTCTGCTTTTGGTCAGGCGCTCCACTTCCTCCTGCGCATCATCCTGTGATCTGCCGACAATCCGGATTTCCGCGCCGAGCGCGCGGATCGCCTCCACCTTGTTTGCCGGCACCAGCGCCGACATGCAGATTGTGGCGGGGATGCCGAGTTTGTCTGCGGCATAGGCCACCGCCCGGCCATGATTGCCCGTCGAGGCGGTGACGAGGCCACGCTGGCGCGTCGTATCGTCCAGCGAGAGAATGGCGTTCATCGCGCCGCGCAGTTTGAAGGCGCCGATGGGCTGAAGGGTTTCAAGTTTGAGATGAACGGGATGACCACAGCGCTCAGAGAGAAAGTCCGAGCGAACCAGCGGTGTGCGCTCCACCTGTCCCGCAAGCCGCGCCGCTGCTCGCTTTATCGCGGCCAGTGAGACTGGAAGCAAGTTGTCGGCGGCGGATATGGACAGGTTTTCGCTCTTCATGATTGTCATGTTGAGAGCGAAATAAAATCATGTCAATTATTATATTGTAATGATTCAATGATTTTCGGCTGGCAACCTCAGCCGATTGACCCAATATCGTAGACCGGCGGCAGTTGCTCGAATGTCTGCCGCACAGTGGTCAAAGCCCTGGCGAGGCTTGCATGATTGAGGCGGCCGCCGAGGCATATGCGAATGCCGCCGCCATGGCTAGGACCGGCAATAAATGGTTCTGACGGAGTTACCGCGACGTTCTGGTTCGTGAGCGCGCGCACCAGGCCGTCCTCCGTCCAGCGCTGGGGAACCTTCAGCCAAGCGCAGAGGGAGAGGGGGTGGGTCGACCCTATATGGTGGCCCAGTATGTCCATGGCGATTTTCTGCCGCGCACGGGCCTCGGTGCGCTGGACATCCAGCAGCAGCCGTGCCGTTCCGTTTTCGACCCAACGGGTAGCGATCTCGGCCGTGAGATATGTCCCGCTCCAGCTCGACACACGCAGGATGGAGGCGGCGCGGATGGAATAGGCGGGTGGCACGACGAGATAACCGACGCGCAGCCCTGTCAACACTGTCTTGGTGAAGCTGGTGACGAAGAAGCCGAGATCAGGCAGCATTTCGGTGATGGATGGCAGATCATCCTCAATCATCGGACGGTAGACCTCGTCCTCGATGACAAAAATGCCGTACCGCTCGGCAATTGCGGCGATGGCCTGCCTTCGCGCTGCGCCCGACACATGCCCGGTCGGGTTGTTAAGCGTGGGAATGAGCACCAGAGCGCGGACACCTCCGGCTGCGCAGGCGGCCTCCAGCGCTTCGGGCAAAATGCCTTCTTCGTCGGTGGGTAAGCCCTTTAGGCTGAAGCCGAGGATATTAGACAGGCCGATAATGCCGTGGTCGGTCAGGTTTTCACAGAGCACCACGTCATTAGAGCGGATAATGCAGCTCAGAGCGAGAAAAATGCCGTGCGCCGCGCCATTGGTGACAAGAATGCGTTCCGGACCGGCGGTCACGCCCATCATGCCAAGCCATGTTCTGGCCGTTTCGCGATGGCTCTCGAGCCCCGCGACCGGCCGGCAGGGGCGCATGAAGCCAGAATTGTCACCATCGGCCATCTCGCGAAGAATGGCGCGCGAGGCATTTTCATGGTCATCGAGATAAACGCCGCGGATGATGGATAGATCGAGCACCTCGGTTGGGCTGTGATCAAGCATCATGCGACCTGCCCGCTCCGTCACCCGCGTCTTCACGAAGGTTCCACGGCCAATTTCGCCGCTGAGATAACCAAGCCGCTCCGCCTCCTTGTAGGAAAGGCTGACCGTCTGGACAGAAAGGCCGAGTTCGCGGGCCAGATCGCGGTGTGTCGGCATGCGGTCCATCGGCTTCAGAACGCCGGCGTCGATATCAGCAATGATGCGTTCCGTCAGTGCGGAATGTTTCGTTTCGCCTTTCTGCTTGGCTAGCGTCGGTCGCCATGCCACCGGTCTCGTTGGGGAAACTGGATCTGGGCTGGGTGAATTGGCTTGACGACGCATGAAATTGTCTCGTTTTCGACGAAGGTAATTTCATGACATTATGCATGCTTCTATGAAAAGATGAAGCCTTATGCAGCGCAGACAGCAACTGCGCTGCAAAGAGGCGCAGTTGCCGTCGAAATGAGCAGCATTTGCGACGTTGAAAACTGAAGCTGCCGATCAGATTTTCTCGCCGGCCTGGACAAGATCATCCATGACACTGCGGACAGCGGCTTCAGCAATGGCGATGATCTCGTCGACCTCCTCCCGGGTCGTAACGAGCGGCGGTGCAAAGCCCAGAATATCGCCATGCGGCATGGCGCGTGCTATGAGACCGCCGTTGCGCGCTGCCTTGGAAACGCGTGCACCCACCGTGAGTTGAGGGGCAAAACGCGTCTTTTTTTCTCGGTCCGCCACGAATTCGATAGCGCCCATCAGTCCCACACCGCGCACCTCGCCGACGATCGGAAGCTGAGCGAACTTCGCCTTCAGTTGTTCCTGGAAATAGCTCCCAACGGCTCGTGCATTGCCTGGCAGGTCTTCCTTTTCGACGATGTCGAGCACGGCGTTTGCAGCCGCCGCTCCGATAGGATGGCCGGAATAGGTGTAGCCGTGGGAGAAGGCGCCGACGCGATCCGCGCCTTCCTCCATCACCTTGTAGACTTTCTCCCCGACGATAGCGCCGGAAAGCGGGAAATAGGCGGAGGTCAGGCCCTTAGCGACGGTGATCAGATCTGGCTCGATGCCGTAATGCTGTGAACCAAACATCGAACCCGTGCGGCCGAAGCCGGTAATAACCTCATCGGCAATCAACAGGACATCGTATTTTTTGAGAACCTCCTGAATGGCCGGCCAGTAACCTTCCGGCGGCGGTGTGATACCGCCCGTTCCGAGCACCGGCTCGGCGATGAATGCACCAATCGTGTCCGGTCCTTCGCGCAGAATAAGTGCGTCCAGCTCTTCCGCGCGCCGCGTCGAAAATTCCAGCTCCGTCTCACCGGCTTCTGCGCCCCAATAGTGATGCGGAACGCCTGTATGCAGGATGCCGGCCCGTGGAAGGTCCATATGGTCGTGATAAAAACTCATGCCGGTCATTGAGCCGGAAACCACGCTGCAGCCGTGATATCCCCGTTCGCGGGAGATGATTTTTTTCTTGTGCGGCTTGCCGCGCAGATTGTTGTAATACCAAACGAGCTTGGCCTGTGTCTCGTTGGCGTCTGACCCTGACATGCCGTAGAAGACCTTGCTCATTTTGCCTGGTGCCATTCTGACGAGGCGATCGGAAAGGATGGCCAGCTCATCCGTCGTGTGGGCGGCATAGGAATGATAATAGGCAAGGCGGTAGGCCTGACGTGAAATCGCCTCAGCCACCTCGGTACGTCCATAACCGACATTAACGCAATAAAGACCGGCGAAACCGTCGATCAACTGCTTGCCGTGCGCGTCCTGAATGCGGATGCCCTTGCCGGTTTCGACAATGGTGGGCTCGCCGAGTTTGCCGCTGGCAAAATCCTTGAGCTGCGTGAAAGGGTGCAAAACGGCGTTTCGATCCATTTCCGCAATATTCTTGACGTCGATTGTCATAGGCGAGTTCCTTTTCACGCAGCTAAGTTGCCGAAGCAGACATATTTGGGTTCGAGATATTCCATGAGACCATGACGCGAGCCCTCACGACCAAGGCCGGACTGTTTCCAGCCGCCGAAGGGAACGGGCGCGCCGGTAAATTTCGGCGTGTTGACGGCTACCATGCCATATTCCAGTTGATGCGTCAGACGCATCGCCCGGCCGAGATCGTTGGTGTAGAGATAGGCCGCAAGCCCCATCTCCGTCGAGTTGGCGCGTCGCACGACCTCCCGCTCGTCATCGAATGGCAAGATCGCGGCCACCGGACCGAAGGTCTCCTCCCGCGCGATCAGCATGTCGTCTGTGACATCGGCCAGCACGGTCGGGGTGACAAAATTGCCGCCGAGCGGACTGTCCTGCCCGCCGCAGATGAGCTGTGCACCGGCAGAGAGGGCCTGCGCGATTTGCTTGCGGCACTTTTCAGCGACGGAGGGGCGTGTCATCGGCCCTATATCGATGCCAGCCTCGAAACCTTGGCCGACCTTGAGTTCGGCACTTGCCTTGCCGAACTGACTGACGAAGCGGTCATAAATACCTCGCTGGACGTAAATCCGGTTGGCAGCGAGGCAGTCCTGCCCAGATGTCGCGAATTTCGCCCCGATGCAACCTTTTACGGCTTTGGAGACATCGGCGTCGTCGAACAGGATGAAGGGCGCGTGACCTCCAAGTTCCAGCGAGGCTTTCTTGATGGTCGCCGCTGATTGGGCCAGCAAAATACGACCGATTTCAGTCGAGCCGGTAAAGGAAAATGCGCGCACATCGGTGTGTTGCAACAGGCGGTGCGCAAGTGGTGCTGCGTGACCGGTGATGACCTGGAATACGCCGGCGGGCATTTCAGCTTCCTCAGCGAGCTTTGCCAAAGCGAGCGCCGAGAGGGGTGTTTCAGGCGCCGGTTTGACGATCATTGTGCAGCCAGCGGCAAGCGCTGCGCCCGCTTTGCGGGTGATCATAGCAGAGGGAAAGTTCCACGGGGTGATGGCCACAGTGACGCCTAGCGGCTGCATCTGGACCGAGACACGACTGTCGGGCAAATGGCTCGGTATCGTCTCGCCGTAGGCGCGCTCGCCTTCGCCGGCAAACCAATCAAGGAAATTGGCAGCGTAAGCAATTTCACCAAGCGACTCCGAGAGCGGCTTGCCCTGTTCGGCCGTCATTATGACGGCGAGATCATGCGCGTTGTTGCGCATCAACTTGCCCCATTCACGCAAGATTTGCCCGCGTTCGGTTGGAAGCTTGTCGCGCCAATCTGGAAAGGCATTTTTCGCGGTACTGACGGCATCATCCGCATCCTCAAGCGAACATGCCGCCACACCGATGAGATCTTCTCCGGTCGCCGGATCAATGACACTGAGCGTTTCATCACGAGCAGCCCAACTGCCATGGAGAAATGCGCGTCGCTCGATCAAATCGGGCCGCCGCAGGTTTTTTAATGCAGTGCTTGCAATACTTCTCATATGGAGCTCCCGGTAGATTTACAGGGAGACTAATGAAGCGCATTGAGCGGTTGACTGCGTTAATTATATCGTTCAAGCCGGAATTTCGCTTATTTTAGGTTCCGTACGCAGGATTTGTGCATGCATACTCTCGACAGAGCGGACAAGGCGTTGCTTGAGGCCGTTCAAAAAAACAATCGCCTTACGTCGGAAGAGTTGGCGCAACTCGTCAATCTTTCACCGACCGCATGCCAGCGGCGCCTCAAACGTCTGCGCGAAGATGGCGTCATCGAAGCGGATGTCGCCATCGTGTCGCCGAAGGCCGTTGGGCGCGGCATTACCATGATCGTGCTCGTTTCACTGGAGCGCGAACGCGCCGATATTGTCGATCGCTTCAAGGCGGCCATCCGCGCGACCCGTGAAGTGATGATCGGATATTATGTGACGGGAGATGCCGACTTCATTCTGGTCATAACCGCCAAGGACATGGAGGACTATGAGGCCTTTACCCGGCGGTTCTTTTACGAAAACCACGATATCAAGGGCTTCAAGACCATGGTCGTCATGGACCGGGTAAAGGCCGGATTCTCCTTTCCGATCGAGGTTTGACGACTTGCGATTCACAGATCTCGCCACTAGACGTCTGGGGTGGTTGAAGAGGCTGATAAACGTTTCCTGAGACCTCTCTACCCATCCAGACCTCGCGGCTATGGCATGTCCAATGCCGCCAAGCGCGTTGAACGCGGCGGCGGGCAGTCGATGAGGATCGGTCAGGGCAGCGGTGCTTCCGAACAACTCAAGACGATAGAGGATATGAAAACCGCAAAGGACATATCGGACATCCCGACAGCGGGAGACCAGTATGATTCCGCTGAGAAAATTTACTGTTTTCTTGCTGCGCAACAGAACGGAATGAGCGCTCTCAATTTGTTTTGTATCAACGATCTGTATTACAACATGGGGTGGGTCTCAGGGGCTTCTGTTGATGCGGCAATAGGGGTCGGGACATATTATCTTGCCGACGCCCGCAATCTTTTCAAAAGGGCGGCGGCCCTCAATGTCAAAACCGAGGCCACCCTGGTTGGCGCGTCCTTGGGTTCCATGATGGGCTTTTGGCGAGTTAAAAAATGGTACTCGCTGTGGAACGAGTTGTCCCGGTCAAAATGCGAGGAATACCCATTCCAAGCCTACAACGTTCATCCATTTTTCCGTGAATGGAAGTCGGAAGAATATACCTATCAAAAGCAGTTTGATTGTATCGCGGAACAGGACCGTATCATCAACTCGATCACTAGGGATACGCAGGTCAATCCCACTAAATACGGTTTCCCTGATTCCGGCTATGCACTGCAGAGGTCGGTAGAAATGACCGAGAAATTCTATTCGGGTGCGCGTTCCCACGACAGTAACCCGTTCATGCCTTGGGTGCCTATGGACAAGCAACATATATTCTATGAGGGGAGGTGAGGCAGCATGTTATCAAAGCCAGTGAAATTTGACGACGGATCTACGCCGGCGGGAATTTGGCTAGAGCTCCATTCCACCGAGCGCCAGTGGAAAAATACTATGTACGCATGCTCAATGCGGGTGGCTCAAGCCGTGACATCGCGCTGAAAGCGATAAGAACCCAACATGAGCTGTTGGCAAATCTATTACAATTCTCGGCCGACAGATGGAGAATTCTGTGCGATGGCCAAGGCTGGACACCGGTGGGCTGCTCCCAAACCGGGCAAGGAGAAAGGTATCGAAACACAATACGGGCCGGGCCGCACGGGGGAACTGGAAGACGGCAGCAAGGTTACCGTCCGTCCGGGAAGCTCTGACGGTCGTCCGACGTTGCAGATACGTAGGCCAAACGGTCGTCAGACCGAGATACGCTATAATGACGGACCTGGGGTTTAATTATGGACTTCATTGGAAAAGATTGCACGCTGGATCATCAGGCCATTCGAAACAGAAATTTCGCGGCGAGGATTTATCCCGAATTTCCAAGCGAGGAGGAAGTCGCTCTTGTGGCCGCGCGTATCGGGAGTGACGAGATTGATTTTGCTGCTTACGAGTTCGGTCAGCTTCCGCGCCGTTTTGCACCGCGACCGGTCGGGTTGGTGCTTGATGCACTGTTTGAAAATTCGCCTTATGGCCTTCTGATCCATTTTTCAGGTCATGATCTCTGGATCTGGGCGCCGGAGGATCACGAATACCTCGTTGTTTTTGGTGATACCAATCTGGTCCAGACGATAGAACGAAGTGACATATTCTCATACAGCTTTGCTGAGTATCTGGGCAGTGGTGTTTTGTCGCAAGCGACGGTCACACATCTTCGCGGCGTAGCATCGAACTATACGATCGGGTAAGGGCGGACGAACCCACTGAGGGCTGATCACGGATGTGCGGGAAGGGTCTGGGAATTTTTTCGCTGGCCGGCACCAAGGTCATCTATACCAAGAGCGGAACGACCGCGATCACGAAGGTAAACGATTTGGACCTCGAGGTCAGCGTTTAGGCGCATCTTGCAGATTTGCGGAGCCAGAAGAAGCATTTGTATCCGCTTAACGTGAGGTGGCTTTGAACAGCCCGCGTGGCCACGCGCAATCGCAGTGCTATACGCAGGAACGTCGAATTTCGACCTCGGCCTAAACCGAATGACTAAGATCGCTAGTGCCTCCGACCGCTTGCCGAACAAAATAGCATTGTCTTGGCACCGGTGAGGCGCTGCAGGAGGCTTGCCGAACCAGTCTGGTCGACGAGCAATGCCAAGGGCAACCTAAGCCTGGCGCTTCAGTTAAAGCAAGGAGACTATCATCATAGCCCAAACAAAGACGAGCATCGCGATGCAAGCCGGGCGGAAGAGATAAAATCGCTGCCAGTTCGTGAGGCGGAGGTCGTTGTAGTGCATGGATCTGTCAAGTCTTACGTGATCCATGTTGCTGTCGACAGAAAAATCACCACCGTTCTTCTTGTAGAAATTATACTCCCGAACCTGCGCGATAGTCTGTTGTACAGCCAGAAGGCCAACCGCGATAAGAGCCGCAGAAAAAATGACGATCTCAAGTATCAGCAAGCGTTTCTCCTGTGCGATCGGTTGAAACGGCGACGTATCCGGGTTTGGATCAAATCGTGGGAGACGAAGTGTCAAATCGCTTCAATGGATGCAGTTGATGTTTAAAACTACGCAATGTCGATTTTTTCGTCCAGTATCTGACAATGGTGTTGCGCGGTATTTCGGAGAGGTGAGAGATGGAATTCCGCAAGCTCGATGCGGACACAGGGATAAACTGTCATGTGACGTCCTACATGACGGCATCAGATAGTGCCGGAAGAAAGTTGCTCAGGTGGCTGTAGAGAAAGGCAAGCAGACTGTAGATCCTTCTCGGAAGGCACTTGCACCGAGGCTGTATGTGATCCTGGCACGGTCAGCGAGAACAGGTGTCATATTTCGGCGCGGCCCGAGCCGGCTGGTGCAGCTCGTTCGCTGGGACTTGCGCACCGACACTTTTGAAAATGGTCAATGGTTGAAGGGACGGGTCTACGAGAGACGCTGCGATCTTTCTCCTTCCGGAGAACTTCTGGTCTACTTCGCGGCCACAAATCGCCCGCCCTACGGGAGCTGGACGGCCATATCGAAGCCGCCATTCTTCACCGCACTGACGCTTTGGCCAAAAGGAGACGCGTGGGGAGGAGGCGGTGTTTTCGAAGACGAGAACAAATTGCTTCTCAACCATCCGTTTGACGATAACCGCGTCTCGCTCGCTCCAGGTTTTCGATTGAAGCGAGGCATGCAAGTGGACCCGTGCGGTATATTGTCGGGACGTGGAGAGGACGAGCCCATCAGCGGCTACATACTTGCGCGTGACGGTTGGCGTGTGATCGACGCCGGTGAGGGGCAAACCAATGGCCTGAAGGCCTCGACCTTTTACAGCTTCAATAAGCCGCGTGTCCTGCAAAAACCGGGTGCAAACGGCCGGCGCCTTCAGATGGTTCTTCATTCGATCGGTCGCAGTCAAAAGGCGTGGTACGGACTGGACTACCGCGTGTATGACCGGGACGGAACATTGCTTGTCGACCTTCCGGAAACGGATTGGGCAGACTGGGATGGCGGCGATCTGGTGTTTGCACGCGGCGGGTGCCTCTATAGGCTGGCAAAAAGCGACTTCCGATCCGGTGATGTCATGCCTATTGAGTTTTCCTCGCGCCTGCATGACTTCAACGGCGCAGGTTTCACCGCCCTGGCACCTCCGCACGCCGCTCGTCACTACTGACCCACCCAGCCTCGCCGGGAGCTTTGATCTCAGGCATTACTCATCCACTTGTATCTTCGGGTCGTAACCGCCTTACGATGCCACCGGAAACGTGGAGCTGTGTGTCACCCACCCGGATCGAGTAGAGGCCGGCCAGCTCGACTTCGCCCGGTTCAATATCCTCAATGAGCAGCAGTCCTGTATCGGTCATCGCGTAAACATGTCGTGCGTCAACTGCGAATACACGGTTGAGGAAATGCAGAATGGCTGGATCGATTCCAGGAATCTTTTTGCGATAACTGCCTCCGAACAGCATCTCGCCGTTCGCATCAATCAGAAGCTGATCGTTGACACCACGCGCTGTGGCGGGATTGACCTTGCCGGGCCGGTTGATGGGCTTCCCGCGATAAAGCAGGGTATCGCCCATCCGTGCAAAGGAATAGCCGAGCGATTCCACCGCTGCGGGATTGTCGATGCCGCGCTTGCGCACACCTTCCACGATCAGCCCTTTTGCGTCACGAGCATAGGCGCCGCCCAAAACCTCGAAGCTCGCCATGTCGATTTTGACGACAGCAAGCTCTGGTAAAGGTGCTGTACTGTCGATGTAATAGGCCTGCTGCTTGTCTTTGAACCATGGGCCGTCGAGCTTTCCGAAGCTCGCGGGATCGGCTTTCTTAATGGGCTCCATCCCGTAATGTTCGAGGCCGGGCAAGAAGTAGCGCAGGCCGTGCCGATCCTGCCCGAACACATCAACGATGTGTCGGAAGCTGTCGTGGTCGAAATGATCGAGTGAGACCCATTCGGCTTCCTGCGGACGCTGTGGCCTAACCAGAATCCGGCGTCCATCGCTGTAATAGAGACCGCCGATCGGTACTGCCTCATTCCCCACAGACGCGCTTACCGCACGGCGTGCCTTCTCCCGGTGCCACCAGCTGTCGGCAATCTCGGGATGGTTCTCGAAATAGCCGCTCCAAGACTCAAATTCTGCCGAAACTGATTGAGGTTGCCCTGCATAGTACGGCCGCTCGCTGTCATAAGCGCGATACTGACCTGCTTCTGATGCGCAGGCAAAACTCTCTCGGTCCGCGTCGGGAATCAGGCTCTTCTCCCAATAGACATGCTTCCTGTCAGCGAAATATCTGCCTTCGTCGCCGATGGAATGGAAACTGGCCGGATCCGCGCCTTCAATCGCGACCCCGTAAGCATAGACTTTGCGACTGTCCTTTGCGTAGTGACTCTCTTCGATACGGATGCCCGGTTTCTGGCCGCTGCCGTAATAATAGCTGACGATCCCGAATGTACCCGGCTCCTCGGTGGGAAGGCGCAAGTTGGTAATGTAATAACCGGCGGCCTTGTCGACACCATAACGTTGGTTCAGAACGGTGAAGCTGTCCGGATCGGCGCCGCGCGCTGAGAACCAGAAAAGCTTCGTTGGTGTCTCGCCCTGGCCGTAGACATGTCTATCGTCGCAAAACCAGCGGTCACCAAGCTGTCGAAAGGTGAAGGGGTCGACCCCGGACAACGGGACGCCCTTGCGGTCGCGGATTGGTGCGCCGTCCACATAGACCTGATGGCCATTGTGGATATAGCGGATGGTCGGGAATCGTCTTTCTCCGATGTAATGCGCGACCCAGTCGACATTGGCGAAGGGGCCGATACGAGGATTAGCTTCGACTGCCCGCCGCAAAGCCGCAAGCTCTGTGCGCATGCTGAAGGGTTCTGTTACCGGTAGGCCGATGCCGTCATTCCCCGTCAGACGCTGGAAAAGCGCCCGATCCTGTTCGGGTTCGGGAAGTCCGTCCCGCCTGAACGCGGCCGTAACCCAACTTGTATTGGCGTAATGAAGTTGGCTGTAGCGCTCTCGGAACCGTTGCCAGCGCGCGGGATCTATGTTGAGACGCTCGAATATCTGTGACGCAGCATATCCGGCCTCGGCAAAAAGAGTGGCCGCATACCAATGGGCATAGGGTAGTGGGAAAAGTTCAATCAGCTTAGTTCCGCCCAAGTCCGCTCCGATCTGTGGTGTCAATGCCAGCCGTGGTTCCAAGCCAGTTTACCTGTCTATCTTGCGCCATTTTTTGCGGCTCAAAACACCAGAAGGAAACAGGCTTTTTTTACTTTAAGAAAATACCCTAGTTTGATGTTTTTATTCATTTTGTGCGCTTTGGTTTTTTATCTGCGCCGTACCTTATTGCTGCGTTGTTACCATGGCTTGTCGCACGATATCGTAGACAGTAAGAGCTGGAAGACGGGAAAAGAAGTTGCTGTTATCGGCGGCGGAGGGCCACGCTGACCAAAGGGTGAGTACATGCAGGCGCCCATTCCGCCATATGACTGTCGCATCTATATCGCCGCTGTCCTGACCTTTTTTGTCTGTTACTGAAAACCGGAAGGTGCGTGCGGGGATTCCCTGTTTTGCAAGCAGACTGTCTTCCTCACTCGATATCAGTGCGGGTGGCCGGGCATCAGGTGTCTGCCTGACAAAGTAATCCCTCACGATCGTGGCTCCGGCCATTTCCAGGTCCGGTTTTTCCTTCATGTCCTGAACGAGCAGCCATACCAGGCCAACATCTCTTCCGCCCTTGCGCCGGATCATGTGCAACTCGGCCGGCAAAGCGCCATGAAAATCGTTGATCGGTATTTCCCACTGGTCCGGGATGCGGAGTGCGATCCGCTCGTTGCCTATCCGAACAGGAACCGATTGCAGCTCCTCCCCAAAGCTTGATTCTTCTCCATTTTCCCATGAGAGGCTGTCAATGAACGCAACGGCATACTTGTCAGCCCGAACTACCAGATCATAAGCCGCGTCAGCATCCGCCGCGTTGCTGACATCTGCAACGAAATTTATGCCCAGCGCCTGCTTCCCGCGAGAGAAGCAATAGCTGATAAGGGCGCTATGTGGTTCGCCGCTCTGATCCTTGGTGCCCAGAAGCATAGCTTCTGTCAGGTCCGATGCAACTTTTGAGACGCGCGTTGTGTATCCAGCAGTGTCTGCCTGGTAAGTGCAGATCCGGAACGCTGCCGATGGCGCCTGCAGATTGTACCCGATAAAGGTCGTCTCGATTTTCGGACTGGACGAATCTGAAGTTATTTTTCCGATGACTTTCACATTACCGATTGTGCCAGGCTCCGTCGGACTCATTGGTACGGTTTCGACCGTAGCATTTGGGGAAAGCGTCCCTTCAAGATTGAGGGCTGGCGCTGAGAAATCGAATTTTCTCATCACCGGTACGGCATTTTGAACGGCACTATCGTTATCCTGTGCAAAACCGGTTCCGGCGAACATCGTAACGGCGACCGAAGTTGCGACAAGCACACATGCAAAAGACCGGCATTTCTCTCCGTGTACCATCCGCTCCCCGGTCAACATCAAAAATTATAATTCTGCCTAACCGTGCAATGAAAAGTACGGCGACACAACCTCTGAGTTTAGACTGGTGAAGACTCTCATGGAAACGTCATTGGAAAAAGCGTCAGACGGCCGAAATCGTGACAGCTCTCAAAAATCTCCGAGAACAGATGTCAAGGGAATGTGATGTTCGTGTGCGCGAACATGGCGGCTATGGCGTTGTCGTTGAACCGGCCGTGGCGTCTCCAAACTACGTGAAGGTGCAGTAAAGAATGTTTGGCGGCAAGCTAAGAGGTTGCACAAGAACGCTCATGACTTCGTCGTTAACGTCATCACCTGAAATAGTGACATCAATGGTGATGTTCCTATCCAGTGAATTGACGCGGCGTGCGAGTGATGTGACTGCTAGTTGATCGTCACGCGTTTGGCTCATCAAACTCGACCGGACCTCGGTTTCGCTTTCCGTGGTCGTGCGGACCTCAACCCTACGACGTTGTGACTCGACTGGGTGTTGTGGAACAAAGCGCTTGATGAGCAGAACAGCTCTGGGGGAGGTTATGTTGATCAGCAAGATCAGAAGCGTTGCCTCAGCAGCCTCGAAAATTTCTCCACAACCCGCGAGGACGCCGATCGCTCCCGTAGCCCATATTGTCGCCGACGTGCTCAACCCGCGAATGTTGAGGCCGTCGCGCATAATTAGTCCTGCGCCAAGGAAGCCTATCCCCGTCACCACCTGGCCGCCCGTGCGGATATCCTCGTTAACTTCGAGGATGGCGGGCAGGGCGCAGGCCGCTGGACTACTTGGGCTTCGTGTGACCCAATTTCGGGGGCCCTCTGTAGGCAGGCTGGAGTGTACCCCGTTTCGCCGGACAGCTCGGCTTGTTTGATTCAGTCCTGATGAACTGCTGAGGGAAGCCGTCTCGAGCGCTTAACGGGGATAGGTGCATCGGGACGCCTAGGAAATTTGGAAGGGCGGCTCACTTTTAGGGGTGACCGATTAAAAGACGCCAATGTTGTCGTCGGCGCATACTATCGGCTCAATCCAAGCCCCTGCGACCGGTTAAGCTGCCGTCCGAGTGCGTGGTCATGGCTAAGCTCGGCCATGCGCGTTCGGTTCACGATACGGGCGGTCATCTGAATGTGCTCGGCCTGCTTTGCGAGTTCCGGGCGTGCCGCTAGCTCTTCGGCGAACCTGCGAGGATCAGAACTACCAAACCGCCGCGTGAGCGCTTCGGCCACCAGCCTGGCCTCATCAAGCGCGGCTTGCCCCTCAGGTGACGATCGCAGTTCTGAGATAAACTGGCTCCGCTTCTCCAACGGCATTTTCTCCACCTTGGCGATGATCTCGGCGCTACGGGAGGTGAGGCCGGGAACCTCGATGACGTCACGCTGCTCACGCTGCCATTGTTCGCTCGCGCGTTCTTCGCCAAGCCGGCGCTGCCATGCCTCGGAGACATAGCCAATATGGGCCGACAGAGACCTGGCATATTGCAGCGCCTCTTTCCGCTCCTTGTTGTTTCCGAACAGACCTGACTTGCCGCGTAGCTCCCCGAACCGCTCGGGTTGCTCGGCCATGGCTTTCGCCATGATTTTTCCATTGCCTTCCTTCTCGGTCATCGCGGTGCGCAGTCTTGCGGCGACTTCGACCGGATCACGGAACACGTGCCGCGCGAGAGATTCCACCGTATCGAATCTGTGATCGATGACGGACATCGCTCTTTCCCGTGCTACCTGTTCGATGCTGCGGTCGTGACGGGTGATCGCTGGCACCAGCGGAATGGGCTTGCCGGGTTCCGTCGGCAATTGCTGGCTGACATCTTCTGTGGGGGCAGGGATGGCGCCGTCTTGCGACATGACGTCGGACCACCGAATGCGGCGATAGCCTTTGTTGTCCTCAGCCCTGTGCTGATCTTCGCGGTGAACAGGGCCGGCCAGATCGCCGGCACGTTCCTCGTAAACCTGCTGACGCTCCGATGGCCGGTCCTGCTGCTCCCGTTGCAGATGGGCCGAACGGGACAAGACCTCTTGACGCTCATCCTGGGCGGAAGCAAGTTCAATCTCGCTTCTCACCCCAAACTCTTGCCCGATCCATTGGCCGCTTGCGATCCATTGGTCGCTGGCGATCCCGCGCCGCTCGGCAAAGTCGCTGATGTAATCCAGCGTGGTTTCCTTCGCGCCGGAACGCGACAGACGGCTTGTCAGCTGCTCGTACGCCAACGCGTTACCCTTGACGACACGCCATGCATTGCGCTCGGCCTGGGTGCCATCCGGAAGCGTGACAGGCGTGGCGCCTTCATGCTGCAGGGAAATCCTGTCCCCGATCGCGGGAGATGCACCTCGCATGGCCCGCCTGAGATCGACGCCCCACACCGTGCGCCGCTCGCCCTTGTCGTTCTCCAGCGTCACAAAATAGTTTTCTCGCGCCTGGGGATTATGCTCGTAGGGCGCAACGCCGTGATCAACCAGCCGGCCCGCATTGGCGAACTCCTTGATGTCGGCATAGAGCTGCACGCCGTCGCGATGCCTTGTCATGGCAACATAGGTCAGATGCCGGTCCATGGTGCTCGACGCCAGCACAAAGGCGCGATCCACCGTCGCTCCCTGATTTTTATGGATCGTCGTCGCATAGCCGTGGTCGATTGCCTGATAGCTGTCTGTCGGAATGCTGACACTGTCGCCGCCTCGACCATCGAGCCGGGCGATGATCTTGCCCGGCTCCACATGCTCGACCGTGCCAAGCATGCCGTTTTTGACGCCGAGGTCGCGGTTGTTTTCGAGCCGTTATTGGTCTGGAAGGTGAGTTCGCGACCGGCCTCACCATCCCCACGGTCAACACCGTCGCTCAACTCTTGGCCGCGTTCGAGCTTTTGTCTGTTTTGAAGTTCAGAACGAATGGCGGCATTGAGGGCGCGCACATCAGCGCGGCGATGCGCCATGGCAACCCGGGTGCCATCGGCACGCTTCTCACTGTCGGCGACATAATCACGCACGATCTGCGCCATCGCCTCCTCGCGGCTTTCCGCAAAGAGGATGTCGCCGTGATCGCGATAGGCGGCCAGCCCCTCGGCCGTCTTGTGGGTCGCAAAGGCTACCGATGCCTGCCTCTGCCAATCATGGCGCTGGCGGCGTATCCCGGAAAGTTCGACATGACCAATGTGCTCGGCAATCGCCCTGAAGGATGCACCGGCTCCGATCGCCTGCAGCTGCTCATGGTCGCCGACAAGAACGATCTTTGCGCCGCGCTCTTCCGCTTCTCCGATAAAGCGGGCGAGCTGCCGGCTCCCGACCATGCCGGCCTCGTCAATGACAAACACGTCACTGCGACCGATCAGATCCCGGCCATGGTCCCAGCTGTAAGACCATGACGCCAGCGTGCGGCTCTCTATGCCAGAACTTTCCTCAAGACCCTCGGCAGCCTTTCCGGACAGCGCCGCTCCATGGACCTGATAGCCTTGAGCCTCCCACGCNCTCTCTATGCCAGAACTTTCCTCAAGACCCTCGGCAGCCTTTCCGGACAGCGCCGCTCCATGGACCTGATAGCCTTGAGCCTCCCACGCCTCGCGAGCCGCTGCCAGCATGGTGGACTTTCCAGCACCGGCAAACCCGACCACAGCAGCGATGCGTTCTGGCCCTGTAATATGCGCGATCGCATGACGCTGTTCGTCCGACAATCCCGCTGACGGATCGCTTGCAGCTAACATTCCGCCGGAGCTTCTCCGAAGAGAGCGATCCTGCCTCTCCATGGCGCGCTCGACATGGCAAGGATCGACGCCATGGGAATGCGCCTGATGCAACCGCTCCGCCGATCGCGCCATGCCAAGTTCCAGGTCGATCATGTCCTGCGTCGAATAGCGCGCATTGGACACTTCGCCTGTCTCGGCATCGATGCGCTCAGCCTGAAGCTCAACGAGCGCTGGTGAGGCGATGACAGATGCAAAGGCGTTCTGGAATGTTTGGGCGTCATCATTGATGTAGCGATGCAAGGTTTTGGCGATATCGTGGCGATCGAACACGCTCTTCTCATGGCTGATCAGCGTCAGAACCTGTTCCGGTTTTTGGCGGATCACTTCGGCATTTTGCCGTGCTGCCTCGTCATCCAGCCGCCCGCGCTCGACGGCCATTCCTTGCTGGCGCATCTGCGACGCATGCACGCCCATATGCTCGGTCGGCGACAACTCAAGGCCGCGCTCAATATGCGAGCGATGATCGATGCGAACATCCAGGCCTTCGCGTTGAAGCTGACGGTTGGCGATGCCTTCCNGCCCGCGCTCGACGGTCATTCCTTGCTGGCGCATCTGCGACGCATGCACGCCCATATGCTCGGTCGGCGACAACTCAAGGCCGCGCTCAATATGCGAGCGATGATCGATGCGAACATCCAGGCCTTCGCGTTGAAGCTGACGGTTGGCGATGCCTTCCCATGACTGCCGGATATCGCGAAGCTGCATGTCGGTTGTCGCCATGCCATTTGCCAGCAGCCGTGCGTTCTTGTGCTCAAGACAGGTCTTCTCGCCAAGGCCGGCTTCGCGAACCTGTCGCGTCGTCATCAGCACATGCGCATGGTAGTTCCTGATATCACCATGCTCACTTGGCGAATGGATTGCAAAATCCACGGCCGCGCCATAGCGGTTTGCCAGATCCTGAGCAAAGGCACGCGCAGCCTTCAGTCGCCCNATCACCATGCTCACTTGGCGAATGGATTGCAAAATCCACGGCCGCGCCATAGCGGTTTGCCAGATCCTGAGCAAAGGCACGCGCAGCCTTCAGTCGCCCCTCTGTCGAAAGCTCATGTGGAAGCGCGATTTCGAATTCACGGGCGACACGGGCATCCTTGCGCTTTTCTGCGAACTCGGCAGCATTCCATAAAGCCGAACGATCCAAAGCCCAATCGGCAGGCACGCCTTGCGGCAGCACGATCTCTTTATGCTCGACACCCTCTTTGCGGGTGAAGTCATGCACAAGGCCATCGCGACGATTGACGAGAAGAACCGCGCAACGGTAGGCGGCAGATGCCACAGCGCTGCGGCCAGATGACCGCGAGACAGGTTTGGTGCTGAGATGATAAATCGCCAAACGAAATCTCCGATACGCAAACGGGGAGACCAAACGCTCAAAGGCGCTGCAAGTCGTAAGTGCGCCCTTGTCTGTTTACCGGTGGCGACGCTAGCAACATCGAACAGCGATTTCGACTACTAAAAGTAGTAGTCGCCAAGTGGCAATTGCTCGTGTTTGAATAGGGACACAATCGCGTCAATCAGGGGAGGGCGATAGGCGCAGGCTGATCGCACGACTGATCAGGGACAGAGGACAAGGGACAAGCGAGCTGGAAGAGTGGAGGAAGATATTGCAGGCGCGGCTCGACAAACAGGAGAGGGCGCAGGTAACGCGCAGTGGATAGTCCCGTAAGACAGGCATTCGCTTGGTGGCTACCAAAAATCGGAGTTTCAAACAAGTTTACAATGGACCATACAGGATACCGTCCAGAAACGGAGCAGACATGAAGACCAGCCTTGAACATTTGCCGGAACGAAAGCAACGCGAGCTTGCGCGCGTCGTCGGAATTATTCAGGAAGAGTTTGCTGATCTGGTGGAGCGCTCCAAGTCTGACGCCAAGAAGGATGGGCGGATCTTCAAAATCATTCTGTTCGGTTCTTACGCGCGTGGCACCTGGGTGGATGAACCGCATACGTCGAAAGGCTATCGCTCGGATTTCGACATCCTTGTCATCGTCAGCAACAAGGAACTTGCCGACCCCAAATACTGGGACAAGACAACAGACCGGTTGATGTGGGACAAGGAGATCGAGACACCCGTGGGGCTTATCGTGCATGGCGCTCGCGAGATCAGCAATTTTTTGCATGATGGCCAGTACTTCTTCGTCGACCTCGCCCGCGAAGGTGTTGTTCTTTACGAACTCGATGACCGGCCGCTCGCCGAGGCGAAACAACTCAGCCCTGCCGATGCAATCAGGGTGGCCGAGGAGCATTTCGAAAAGCAGTTTAGGAACGCAGTCGATTTTCTGAAAGGTTCGAAATTCTTTGTGCAGGAAGAAAACATCAACCTCGCAACATTCAATCTCCACCAATCAGTTGAAACAGCCTACTCCTGCTATCTGCTGACGCACACAAATTACACGCCGGCCTCACATAACCTCAAATTCCTGCGTGGACTTTCAGAGGATAGGGATCGCCGTCTGATCGACATCTGGCCGCGCGACCGTCAGCGATTTACCACATGGTACAACATCCTGAATGAGGCCTACGTCAAGGCACGCTATTCGAAGCGTTTCGAGGTTTCCGAAGAGGCGCTCAGCTGGCTTCAGGAGCGGACCGCGGAACTTCACAAGCTGGTTGAGACGCTTTGCCGCGAGCACATCGAAAAGCTCGAACAGGCCGCGAACGCCAGCGACTGAGCTTCACTGGTAGCACAAAGTCTCCTGTACTCAGGTGACGGCGACCACAGCGTCATGAACCATATGGTCAAACCTACTCTCACAATCGCTATGTCGATCTCCTCATAGAAACTGGTCTGTCTTCCAGGAGCAAAGCCGCGGTCGTGGCAAGGAAAACAATCGAACAGCGCCTGGCTGAATTGGATGCGCAACGTTCCGCCCTCAAGGCCCGGCTCTCGAAAACCGAGCGCAACAACGATATGCGCCGCAAGGTCCTGATCGGGTCGCTCGTTCTGCATCAACTCGAGACCTCGGATGATCAGGAGTTCAACAAACAACTCGGTGACTGGCTGCGCCGCGAACTGCCGGGCTTTCTGACGCGCGACAATGACAAGGCGCTGTTTGACGATCTGATCGGACAAGGACTGCCGGGCACGGGAGAGGGTGGCGACAGCGGGCAGGGCGCTCCATGAACCGGTTGCGACTTTCTCGGGACGCATTCAAGAACATGATGCGAGCCGCCGCGCCCTGATGAGGTGCGCAATCTGCCGGCGCACGGACAGTTGCTGTTCCTGGCCGGGCAACGACCAGTTTTCGCTGAAAAGCTTGCCTACTTTGCCGATCCGGAATTCAGGGAGATGTTCGATCCAGTCTGACGGGAAGCGTGTCCAGAAGGCGGTTGGGCAACCCGTCACACCATTGTACGCGCGGCCCTCGTGCTACCTTGACCCTAGTGGGAAGTGGATATGGCTCGGCAAGCCCCGAGAACAGGCGCCCACTGCAACGGAATATGGTACGCGGTGATCCAGCCTGTCCTGACGCGAACGCGCTCCCCATAGTGCCGAAGTGAGCGGCAGGACGGGCGTGCGTCTTGCTGTGAAGGAATAAAAGTGGAGGCGTGCTGCGTGTTTTCAACGACAACGACCATGAATGCGTCCGCTGTATCGTTGGCGCGGCCCGGATCGGGATGGGCGAAACAGGCCGGAGCTATACCGGACTGCTCTATTCACGCTTCTGTCGTTCTAGGCGAGACAGCCGATAGTTTTAGGATCGCATATGATCCATAATCGATTAGTTCAAATTTAAAGAATTACTTATGATATCTTAAATCCGGAATAACGCGATTTTGGAACCGGAGCGGTGTGTTACGACATAGCGGGTTCTGGGTCGATTGCGTATCTCATTTACTATGCCGTAAGCTCCCACATGAGCTGTGGGGCTCCTCACGCTTGTGACACCCCGGGCATGACACTTTTTGGGCTGATAATCTATCTGGGTATACCTGCAAACAGGTGTTTTGACGCTTAAAATCTGGATCGACCTCCGCTCTACGAGGCGATAGCGACCTGGGACCCAATCGGAAAGGCGCACCGAACGGCTGGCGCACTGTCGTTGACGCCATGGGCGGAGGCTCACAGATTAAGCATATCCTTGAGAGCTAATTGACAAATTGAGTGAAAGTCTCGATTGATCTCCACGTTTAATGGGAACGAGCACCGTTTTTCTAGCTCAAATACTTTCCCGAATATTGGCTACTCGTATTCTATTTATTTCATCAAGCATGCCGCTTCCAGCTATCTGGAGCGGCTTTTGATAGAGGTAAGCCAATGCTCTCATTGGGAAAAATCTAATGTAGATCAATTGGCGCGGATGTTCTCACATAGTTCGCCCGTTGTTCCGCGACAGTTATGAGGCTGATAATTCGCCGGGGAGGCGCTGCAACTGCTTGCCGCTCTCGTCGCCTTCAGCCAGCAACGCAATGCGGGCTTGAGCGACGGACAGTAGGGCCTCGCTCAGTGCCCTTTGGTCTCGCAATCTTTCTTCGCCTGATCGTGATGCCACTTGATCGCATAATACATGCCTATGCCGAGCACTATGACCTTGGCCGGGAAAAAGACGAAAGGAAACCAATCTACCCAAGAACCATCAGACATTTCGAGCATTTCCATTCTGCTGTTTGGAATTGGCTATCCTCAAGGATAGCACTCACTCGAAATGTTTCGGCGATCAAGCTTGCACTCGTGGCGCAACCCAACCACCGCCGTAGTAGGCTTAAGACTCTGTATGGTGAAAGCGGACTACTAACAATGCCATCGTAATTCTGGAAATAACTGTCCAGACGACGTCGATGCCGCCAAAGTGTTGATTATTTTACGGAATTTTGGCGCCCGTTTTTTTTCCAAGGATTTTCTTTTTTGCCCATTGACGTAGGCGCAAACTGCTCTCTATAAGTCCGCTCACTGAACGAGGGCGGCGGCGCTGCTGGCGACGAAGTCTTTCGTTCTAAAGAAATCATGTTGATGAGCTGACTGCTTGTTGTTTTCCA